>NZ_QQAU01000006.1:0-529631 GCF_003350445.1 Lentzea flaviverrucosa | reverse complement strand
CGCTGCTCCAGGTTCGCCTTGATCCGCGCCAGGCCCCAGTTGAACGCGCGCCGCTGACCACCGCAATGCGACCGCAACGCCTGCTCCTGGCCGGGTTGGGGTCCAGGGCGTACCGGTACGCCTGGATCACGCACGACACCCGATCACCCTACCGAACACCTGTTCCCATCAACGCGAAGGGTCATCCCACTCACAGACGAACACGTTCGATCACACATGATCACAAACCACCGAACAGTTCAGAACCCCCTCGAACAGCGTGGTCAGCACGAATGTCGCCGTCAGTGACAGGCGAACACCCATGGTCACAACGGTACGCAGGTGTTCATCCGGCCGAACGAACTTCGTCTTCCAGGAACGTCACTGGCAGGATGTGGATCCGTGCTCCGACGCTGGCTGAAGGCCAACGCCCTCCTCGCCCCGACCGGCCTCTGGCTGGGGTTCTTCCTGATCGCACCCCTCGTCGTGGTCGTCCAGTTCAGCTTCGCGACGCGGCACACTGGTGTCGCCCGCGCCGTGCTGCCGTGGACGGTCCAGGCCTACCGGACCGCGCTGGACCCGGCGTTCCTGCCGATCTTCGGGCGGACCCTGCTGTACGCCGGCGCCACCACCGTCGCGTGCCTGCTGCTCGGGTTTCCGGTGGCGTGGTTCATCGCGCGGTACGGCGGGCGCTACCGGACGGCGCTGCTCGCGGCGGTGCTGATCCCGTTCTGGTCGAGCTACCTGGCGCGGATCTACGCGTGGAAGGCGCTGCTGGACGGCGAAGGGCTCGTGAACACCGCGCTCGGGTGGGTCGGGCTGGGCCGGGACGGCGGGTTCCTGCTGACCCACGGCGCGGTCGTGCTCGGCCTGACGTACGGCTTCCTGCCGTTCATGGTGCTGCCGCTGTACGTGGCGTGCGAGCGGTTCGACGTGCGGTTGGTGGAGGCGTCGTACGACCTCGGGCACGGGCGCGTGTCGACGTTCTTCCGCGTGGTGCTGCCAGGGGTCATGAGCGGCGTGCTGGCCGGGTCGTTGCTGGTGCTGGTGCCCGCGGCCGGTGACTTCGTGACGCCGAAGCTGCTCGGCGGGGTGGACCAGTCGACGTTCGGGTCGGTGATCGACGACCAGTTCCGCGGCGGCAACAACTGGCCGCTGGGTTCGGCGATGGCGGTGCTGCTGCTCGTGCTGGTGGTGTTCGTGCTCGTGCTGCGCGGGCGGCGTGGGGAGGACGTGCTGTGAACCGTCGTCCGTGGGCGCTCGGCGCCGTGGTGGCCTTGGTCTTCCTGTTCCTGTACGCACCGATCGCGTGGCTCGCCATCGCGTCGTTCAACTCGTCTCGGTCGTTGTCGCGGATCAGCGGGTTTTCGCTGCGGTGGTACGCGGAGTTGCTCAACGACTCGCGCGTCTTCGCGTCGTTGCAGCTGACCCTGCAGCTGGCGCTGGCGTCGGCGGCGATCTCGACGGTGATCGGGACGCTGGCGGCGTTCGGGCTGCGGCGCGCGTTTCCCGGTCGCGGGTTGTGGACGGTGCTGCTGTCGCTGCCGTTGGTGGTGCCCGAGGTCGTCATGGGTGTGGCGATGCTGGGGTTCTTCGTGAGGCTCGCCGGTGTGCCTCTGGGGTTCGGGGCGCTGTTGTTCGCGCACGTGGCGTTCTCGCTGAGCTTCGTGGTGGTCGTGGTGCGCTCACGGGTGTCCGGAATGGACGTTCGGCTGGAGGAGGCCGCGGCCGACCTCGGGGCGTCGCCGTTCGTGGCCTTCCGGACGGTGACGCTGCCGCTGGTGGCGCCCGCGGTGGTGGCCGGTGCGGCGTTCGCGTTCCTGCTGTCGTTCGACGACGTGGTGATCTCGTCCTACCTGACCGGCGTCGGGTCGACGACGTTGCCGGTGTTCGTCTACGCGCAGGCGTCGAAGCGCGGGATCTCGCCGGAGGTCGTGGCGCTGTCGACGTTGATGGTCACGGCGACGGCGCTCTTGTTGATCATCGGCGTGGTGATCGCGGCGTGGCGGGCGAGGAAGGCGGGATCAGCCGCGAAGCTGGCCGTGTAGTCAACTTTCGTCGCGGGAATTCGATACTCCAGCGTGCCGCGCGGACATGGGACGTCTCGTAGGTTGAAAACGTGACTACTGCTGTGCTGACCAGGGCCGAGGCGTTCCGCGCCGACACCCTGGCCCGGCTCCGGGCGCTGACCGCGGTGCGGCTCGCCGGCGACCTGCTCGTCATGGTCGGCGTGCTCCTGCTGGACCTGTGGCCGGGGCCGTGGGCGGAGACGAAGGCGTCGGGCTGGACGCTCGTCGCCTACTTCGCCGTCTACGTGGTGATGCTGCCGCTGCGGCACCTGCTGCCGGCGACGGTCATGATCGCGGGTGCGGCGATCCCTTTCTTCGGCCCCGCCATGATGGTCGTGCTGAGCTACACGGCGGGCCGCCGGATCGAGTCGTGGGTCAAGGCCGTCGTGTCGACCGCGATCACGTTCGTCGTCGTGGTGCTGCTGTGGGACTGGGACCAGCGGCCGCTCGACATCGAACCCGTCTACGGCATGCTGATCCTGGTCACGATCTTCGGCGTGGGCGTGGCGCTGCCGTTCCTCGTCGGCCGGTACCTGGCGCAACGCGAGGCGCTGGTGCAGGCCATGCAGGACCGCGAGGCGCGCATGCGCGTCGAGCACAAGATGCTGTCGCGGCAGGTCCGCCTCCGCGAACGCAGCCGCATCGCCCAGGACATGCACGACAGCCTCGGTCACCGGCTCTCGCTGATCTCCGTGCACGCCGGCGCGCTGGCGCTGGACCCGTTGCTGGGGGACAAGCAGCGCGAGGCCATCGGGGTGCTGCGCTCGGCGGCACTGACCGGCATGGGGGAGTTGCGGGCGATCATCGGCGTGTTGAGAGCCGAGGACGGTCCCGACGACGACCCCGCGACACGGACCGCGGAGTCCATCGACTCGTTGGTGAGCGACGCGCGCAAGGCCGGTGTTCTGGTCAGTCTGGTGCGCGGCGGGCAAGCACACCCGTTGCCGTCCCGTGTCTCTCACGCGGCCTATCGCGTGGCCCAGGAGGGCTTGACCAACGCCGCGAAGCACGCACCGGGCGCCGCCGTGCAGGTGACGGTGAAGTACGAGCCGGACGCGCTGGTCGTGGAGGTGCGCAACAACCCGTCGCGCAACGGGTCGCCGGTCCAGGCGCCGGGCGTGGGCCTGATCGGGCTCACCGAACGCGTCCGCGTTGCCGGCGGCATCCTGCACGTCGGCGCGTTGCCCTCCGGAGGCTTCCGCATCGCCGCGGTGCTGCCGTACGAGGAGACTCCGCTCCCCGACGAGCCCGAGGACGAGCAGGACGAGACCGAGTCCCCGCGCGGCATCCGCAAGTGGGCGGGCGTCGGCTCGATCGCGGGGGCGTCGGTGGTGCTGACGGTCATCATCGGCGGCTTCACCTACCTCGGCGCGCAGCCCGTCACCGAGGTCGTGTCGCAGGAGAACCTCGACCGGATCGAGGTGGGCCAGCCGGAGGCCGACGTGCTCGCGCTGCTCCCGGCCGGTGACGAACCCCTGGTCGCCGACGGCGAACGCAAGTCCCAGGCCAGCCCCGAACCACCAGGCGCACGCTGCGTCTACCACATCACCGACGAGCAGTCGTACCTCGCGAAGGGCACCAGGGTGGTGCGTTTCTGCTTCCGAGACGGCAAGCTGGTCGAGAAGAAGATCCACGTTCAGAGGACAGGTCAATGATCCGGGTGCTCATCGCCGACGACGAGCCGCTGATGCGCGCCGGCATCAAGGCCATTCTCGGCACCGCCGACGACATCGAGCTCGTGGCGGAGGCCGGCGACGGCCGCGAGGCCGTGCAGATCGTGCGCGAACGCCGGGTGGACGTGGCCGTGCTCGACATCCGCATGCCGCGCATGGACGGTCTGGCGTGCGCGAAGGAACTGCGGGTCGTGGCGCCTTCGGTGCGGGTCGTCATGCTGACGACGTTCGGCGAGGACGACAACATCGTGCGCGCGCTGTCCGACGGCGCGGCCGGGTTCCTGCTGAAGGACTCGGCGCCGGAGGAGCTCCTCAGGGCTGTGCGTGCGGTGCACAACGGCGAGGCCTATTTGTCGCCGATGGTCACGTCGCGCGTGGTCGGCATGGTGGCGACGTCCGGCCAGCCGAAGCGGCAGGAGGCCCAGAAGGCCGTCGAGGGGCTGACCGACCGCGAGGTCGAGGTGCTGGCGCTGCTCGGGCAGGGCATGTCGAACGCCGACGTCGGCGCGAAGCTGCACATGTCCGAGGCGACGGTGAAGACCTACGTGTCGCGGTTGCTGGCCAAGCTCGGCCTGACGAACCGCGTCCAGGCGGCACTGCTGGCGCGGGACGCGGGCATCGCGACCTGACTTCCGGGGAAGGCAAAGGCCCCGCGTCTCCTGTTGAGGAGACGCGGGGCCTTTGCGTGCCGTGCGGTGAACCCGACGGGTGCCACCCGAACGGCCTCAAACGACTGTGGCGGCTACGCGTGCGTGCGTCGACCCGTCACCAGGCGGTAGATGCCCAGCAGGATCAGCGATCCGACGATGGCCAGCAGCCACGTCTTGATGTCGAAGAACGTACCGAGGTCGGTCGCGAAGAGCGCCGATCCGATGAAGCCGCCCAGAATCGCACCCACGATGCCGATCAGCATCGTGATGATGAAACCACCAGGGTCTTTGCCAGGCATGATTGCCTTGGCGATGGCGCCTGCCAGCAGACCGAGCACGATCCATCCGAGGATGCCCACGGAGAGTCTCCTTCCAACGACTTGACGCCGATGGAATGCCCCCGAACTGGCGACTTCACACCTCCAAAACCACTCCGTTATCAAAGTAGCGGGCTGTGCCGAGGCTCTCAGGCACTCTCCGGAACAATGAGGGGCGATGAGTACTCCACGCACTGTCCTGGTCCTGGGCTCGACCGGCTCGGTCGGCACCCAGGCGCTCGACGTCATCCGGCGCAACCGCGACCGCTTCCAGGTCGTCGGTCTCGGCGCGGGTGGACGTCAGCTCGACCTGCTGAAAGAGCAGGCAGCGGAGTTCGACGTGAAGGTGGTCGCCGTCGCCAACGGCGCCGAGGTCCCCGGCGTCCGGACGCTGACCAGCATGGCCGACCTGATCGAGGCGGCCCCGGCGGACGTCGTCCTCAACGGCATGGACGGGTCCAGGGGGCTGGAGCCGTCGCTCAAGGCGCTCGAGACGGGGGCCACGCTCGCCCTCGCGAACAAGGAGTCGCTCATCGCGGGCGGGCCGCTCGTGCTGAAGGCGGCGAAGCCCGGCCAGATCGTGCCGGTCGACTCCGAGCACTCGGCGCTCGCGCAGTGCCTCCGGGGCGGCACCGCGGACGAGGTGCACAAGCTGGTGCTCACGGCGTCCGGCGGGCCGTTCCGCGGCAAGACGCGGAAGGACCTCGAGGCCGTCACCGTGGCGCAGGCGATGGCGCACCCGACCTGGTCGATGGGCCAGGTCGTCACGATCAACTCGGCGAACCTGGTCAACAAGGGCCTGGAGCTGATCGAGGCGCACCTGCTGTTCGGGGTCCCCTACGACCGCGTCGACGTCGTGGTGCACCCTCAGTCCATCATCCACTCCATGGTCACCTTCACGGACGGCTCGACGCTCGCGCAGGCGTCGCCTCCGGACATGCGGCTGCCGATCTCGCTGGGGTTGTCCTGGCCCGAGCGCGTCGCGGGGGCGGCCCCCGCCTGTACCTTTGACACCGCCACCTCGTGGACGTTCGAACCCCTGGACAGCGTCACGTTCCCGGCGGTCGAGCTCGCGCGGCAGGCAGGCACCGCTGGCGGTTGCCTACCTGCGATCTACAACGCCGCGAACGAGGAGGCACTCGCCTCCTTCGTCGCCGGCCACACGTCGTTCCTGTCGATCGTGGACACCATCGGCCAGGTTCTCGGCGAGGCGAACGACTGGCAGAAGGACCCCGCGGACGTCGCGGAGGTCCTGGCCGCCGAGGACTGGGCACGCGCACGTGCCCGCGAGCTGGTTGGAAGGAACTGAGCTTTCCGTGAACACATTCATCAACATCCTCGGGGTGCTGCTGTTCGCGTTCGGCATCGCGGTCTCCATCGCGTTGCACGAGTTCGGGCACCTGCTGACGGCGAAGTTCTACGGCATGAAGGTCACCCGCTACTTCATCGGTTTCGGCCCGAAGCTCTTCTCGTTCCGCAAGGGCGAGACCGAGTACGGCCTGAAGGCGATCCCGGCAGGCGGCTTCTGCGAGATCACCGGCATGACGGCGCTGGACGAGGTGCACCCGGACGACCGCAAGCGCGCCTTCTACAACCAGAAGGTGTGGAAGCGCGTCGTCGTGCTGTCCGCCGGCTCGATCACGCACTTCATCCTCGGGTTCTTCATCCTGCTGATCCTCGCGATGACGCTGGGCCTGCCGAACAACAAGGACCAGCCGGTCCTCGCCGAGATCACGCCGTGCGTGCAGAACCACACCGTCGGTCTCACCGCGCCGTGCCAGCCCGGCGCCCCGGCCCCGGCCAAGGACGCGGGCCTGCAGCCCGGCGACGAGGTCACCGCCATCGCCGGCAAGCCGATCTCGACCTGGTCCGAGATGCTCACGGTCACCCGCGAACTGAGCGGGCCGACCGAGTTCAAGGTCCTGCGCGACGGCAAAGAGGTCGCGCTCACGGTGAACGTGCCGAAGGTCACCCGCGAGGTGGTGGACGGCAAGGGCGGCCGCGAGGTCAAGGAGGTCGGCGCCATCGGCGTCACCTGGCAGCAGAACTTCGAGTACAGCCCGCTCGCCGCGGTCCCGGCCTCCATCGCGTTCACCGGCGACATGTTCGTGAACACCTGGAAGGGCCTCATGCGCTTCCCGGAGCGCATCCCGGCCGTGGTCAAGGCCATCGGTGGCGGAGAGCGAGACCTCGACACGCCCATCTCGGTGGTGGGCGCGTCACGACTGGGTGGTGACGCCGCCGAACGCGGTTTGTGGGCGTTCTTCATCCTTATGCTGGCGGGCCTGAACTTCTTCGTCGGTGTGTTCAACCTCCTGCCCCTGCTGCCGCTTGACGGTGGTCACATCGCCGTCAACCTCTACGAACGGGTGCGAGACTGGGTGAGGAAGCTGCGCGGGAAGCCCGCCGGCGCCCCGGTCAACTACATGCGCCTGTTGCCGCTCACCTACGTGGTCATCTTCATCGGCGGCGCCATCACGCTGCTGACCGTGACCGCCGACATCGTCAACCCGATCAGGTTGCAATAAGTGATCCACGGAAAGGTGCACAACCCATGAGTGACGGCGTGATGCTCGGAATGCCGGCACTGCCGCCGCCGGTGCTGTCGGAGCGACGCAAGACCAGGCAGCTGATGGTCGGCAACGTCGGTGTCGGCAGCGAGTTCCCCGTCTCCGTCCAGTCGATGACGACGACGCTCACGTCGGACGTCAACGCGACGTTGCAGCAGATCGCGGAGCTCACCGCGTCCGGCTGCGACATCGTCCGGGTCGCCTGCCCCTCGCAGGACGACGCGGACGCGCTGCCGGCGATCGCCCGCAAGTCCCAGATCCCCGTGATCGCCGACATCCACTTCCAGCCGAAGTACGTCTTCGCCGCCATCGAGGCTGGTTGTGCCGCGGTCCGGGTCAACCCGGGCAACATCCGCAAGTTCGACGACCAGGTGAAGGAGATCGCGGCCGCCGCCAAGGACCACGGCACCCCGATCCGGATCGGCGTCAACGCCGGTTCGCTCGACCCGCGCCTGCTCAAGAAGTACGGCAAGGCCACGCCCGAGGCGCTGGCCGAGTCGGCGATGTGGGAGGCGTCCCTCTTCGCGGAGCACGACTTCCACGACATCAAGATCTCCGTCAAGCACAACGACCCCGTCGTCATGGTGCGCGCGTACGAACTGCTGGCCGAGCAGTGCGACTACCCGCTGCACCTGGGCGTCACGGAGGCCGGCCCCGCCTTCCAAGGCACCATCAAGTCGGCCGTGGCGTTCGGCGCGCTGCTGCGCCAGGGCATCGGCGACACCATCCGGGTGTCGTTGTCCGCCCCGCCGGTCGAGGAGATCAAGGTCGGCCACCAGATCCTCCAGTCGCTCAACCTGCGCCCGCGCAAGCTGGAGATCGTCTCCTGCCCGTCGTGCGGCCGCGCCCAGGTCGACGTGTACACGCTCGCAGAGCAGGTCACGGCCGGTCTGGAGGGCATGGAGGTGCCGCTGCGCGTCGCCGTCATGGGCTGCGTCGTGAACGGCCCCGGCGAGGCCCGCGAGGCCGACCTGGGTGTCGCCTCCGGCAACGGCAAGGGCCAGATCTTCGTGAAGGGCAAGGTCATCAAGACCGTGCCCGAGCACGCGATCGTGGAGACCCTCATCGAGGAGGCCATGCGCCTCGCCGAGGAGATGGAACCGGTCGAAGGCGGCACCCCGGCCGTCACCGTCGGCTGACGCCGTTTGAACTGCACGCGGGGCGCTTTTCGTACTGCATGTCGGTACGGAAAGGGCCCCGCGTGCAGTTGAGCGGGTGCGTACCGTCACGGTCGGTGCGCACTGTTGGCTGATGCCACACACGCGGTCCATCTGGCACGCTAGGTGACGTGCTGAGGCTTGCCGGAGCTCGCGTTCTCGACGAGCGCGACCTGATCGACGTGCGCGGGGTCTTCGACGACGACCCCGTGGCGGCGTGCATGGTCGCGGCACGGGTGGAAGTGGCGGGCCTCGACCCGTGGCGCCTGGGCGGCGAGATGTGGGGCTCCGACTCCAAGCCGATCAGGGGCAGGGTGGAAGGTCTTTGCTTCTCCGGGCCGAACCTGATCCCGCTCAAGGGCGGCGCGACGGCCATGCGCATGTTCGCCGACCGCGCCCGGCGCCGGGGCCGCATGTGCTCGAGCCTCGTCGGTCCGGCCGAGCAGGTCCTGACCCTCTGGGAGGAGCTGCAGCCCGACTGGGGCCCGGCCAGGGAGGTCCGCGGGGACCAGCCGCTGATGGCCATCTCGACGGCCCCGAAGATCACCCCGGACCCGCACGTCCGGCAGGTCCGCCCGAGTGAGCTGAACCGCTACCTCCCCGCCGCCATCTCGATGTTCATCGAGGAGGTGGGCATCGACCCGTGCGCCGAGGACGGCGGCGCGGGCTACCGGGCGCGGGTGTCCGAGCTGATCGCCGCAGGCAGGGCCTTCGCCCGGTTCGAACACGGCGAGGTCGTCTTCAAGGCCGAGATCGGCGCCATGTCCAGCAAGGTCGGCCAGATCCAGGGCGTCTGGGTGCGCCCGGACCGCCGCGGCGAGGGCATCGGCACGGCGGGCACGGCGGCGGTGGCCGACCGGCTGACCAGGGTTCTCAACAGGACCGCGAGCCTCTACGTCAACGGCTACAACCACGTGGCGCAGGCCGCCTACCGGCGAATTGGATTCGAACAAGTCGGGCAATACGCCACTGTCCTCTTCTGAACGGGCATACTCGCGCGGGTGCGCCTTCTCGCGACGATCACGGTGTTGCTGGTGACGGTGAGCGGCTGTGGGCTGTTCGAATCCGAACCAGGGCCACCGGAGATCACCAACGACTTCCTGGCCAAGCTCGCGTCCGGTGACGTGCAGGGTGCCGCCGGGATGACGGACAACCCGAACGACGCCAAGGACACCCTCGAGAAGTTCCGCGGAGCGCTCAAGCCGGAAGGCCTGAGCAGCAAGGTCGACCAGATCCGCAAGAACGGCGAGCTGGCGTCCGAAGCGTCCGTCACGCTCGACTGGAACCTCGGCAAGAACCGCCACTGGACCTACCCGACCAAGTTCGACGTGCGTCAGGACGGCGGCACGTGGAAGGTGCACTGGGCGTCGTCGGTGGCGCACCCGAAGCTCGCACCGCAGCAGACGGTCAAGCTCGCCGAGCTCACACCGGACCCGGCGCCGGTGCTCGACCGCGACGGCACGCCGTTGCTCGCCCCCGAACGCGTCGTCTCGGTGCTGCTCGTCGGCAAGGAGGCCGGCGACGTCGCGGCCGTCACGAAGTCCCTCGCGGACGCGCTGAACCCGCTCGACAAGGCCATCACCCAGCAGACGATCACCGACGGCGTCGGCAAGACCCCGGAGGGTCAGGCCTACCAGGTGGCGGCGCTGCGGGACGCCGACTACCAGTCGGTGAAGCCGAAGATCTACGACCTGCCCGGCGTGCGGTTCAGCTCGCAGACGTCGTTGCTGGCGCCGAGCCGCAACTTCGCCACCCAGGTGCTGCCCGCGGTGCGCAAGCTCGTCGAGAACGACATCGCCGGCAACGCGGGGTTCCGCGTCAGCACGGTCGACGCGCAGGGCACGGAGGTCGAGGAACTGCACTCGAAGGCCCCCGAGCCCGCCAAGGCCGTGAACATCGCGCTGTCGCGGGTGGTCCAGGCCGCCGCCGAGGACGCCGTGGAGCCGCTCACGCAGCCCACGATCCTGGTGGCCATCCAGCCGTCCACCGGCGACATCCTGGCCGTCGCGCAGAACGACCCGGCCGACGCCCAGGGCGCGCTCGCGCTGACCGGCCGCTTCCCGCCGGGCTCCACGATGAAGGCGGTCTCTGCGCTGGCCGCGATCCAGTCCGGCAAGGTCACCGCCGACACCCCGGTGCCGTGCCCCGGCAAGACCACCATCGACGGCCGGCGGATCGTGCCGAACTCGAACGAGTTCGACAAGGGCACGATCCCGCTGCACTCCGCGTTCGCGTTCTCCTGCAACACCTCGTTCGCGCAGCTCGCCGTCGACATGCCGCCGGACCTGCTGCCGAGCGCCGCGCTGTCGCTGGGCCTCGGCGTCGACTTCGACATCGCGGGCCTGACCACGATCACCGGGTCCGTGCCGCCCGCGACCGACGTCGTGGAACGGGCGGAGGACGCGTTCGGCCAGGGCAAGGTGCTCGCCTCGCCGTTCGGCATGGCGCTCGTCTCGGCGTCGATCGTGAAGGGCTCGGTGCCGGTGCCCCAGCTGGTGCGGGGCAAGGAGACCAAAGCGGACAAACAGCCCACCGCGCCGCCCGTGGCCGCGCTGGACCCGGTGCGCGCCATGATGCGCGAGGTCGTCGAGTCGGGCACTGCACCGCAACTCAAGCCGTACGGAGACGTGCGGGGCAAGACTGGCACGGCGCAGTTCGGTGACGGCGTGCACTCACACGGGTGGTTCATGGGCTACCGGGGCGATCTCGCGTTCGCGACCCTGGTGCTCAGCGGTGAAACTTCGACACCGGCCGTGGAGGTGGCGGCGAGTTTCCTCAAGGCGGTGCCGTGATGAGCAAGACCAAGGACCTGACCACCCGTGAACGCCTGATCCGGGCCGGCATCCTGCTGCCGGTGCCCAGGCTGCCCGAGCCGAGGGCGGAGGACCAGGTTCAGGGCGTGCGGCGCGCACAAGGCTAATCTGGAGTGCATGTCTGTTCGTGCCCCGCTGCAACCCGGTGTGCAATCTCCGCGACGTCAGGTGCCTTCGCGCATCGTGCGTCCCGAGTACGTCGACAAGCCCGCGCCGACGCGCGGCACCGACCCGTGGGTGCAGACGCCGGAGATCATCGAAGCCATGCGGATCGCCGGGCGCCTCGCCGCCCAGGCGCTGCAGGAGGCCGGCAAGGTCGTCGTGCCGGGCGTGACGACGGACGAGATCGACGCCGTGGCGCACGAGTTCCTGTGCGACAACGGCGCGTACCCGTCGACACTGGGCTACCGCGGCTTCCCGAAGTCGTGCTGCACCTCGCTCAACGAGGTCATCTGCCACGGCATCCCGGACACCACCGTGGTCGAGGACGGCGACATCGTGAACATCGACGTCACCGCGTTCATCGGTGGCGTGCACGGCGACACGAACGCCACCTTCCTCGCGGGCGACGTCTCCGAGGAGGCCAAGCTCCTCGTCGAGCGCACGCACGAGGCCACGATGCGCGCCATCAAGGCCGTGAAGCCCGGCCGCGAGCTCAACGTCGTCGGCCGCGTCATCGAGGCGTACGCGAACCGGTTCGGCTACGGCGTCGTGCGCGACTTCACCGGCCACGGCATCGGCCGCACGTTCCACAGCGGCCTCGTGGTCCTGCACTACGACGAGCCGTCGGTGAAGACGGTGCTGGAACCCGGCATGACGTTCACGATCGAGCCGATGATCACGCTCGGGAACTACGAGGGCGAGATGTGGGACGACGGCTGGACCGTCACCACGAAGGACAAGAGCTGGACCGCTCAGTTCGAGCACACGATCGTCGTGACCGACACCGGCTCGGAGATCCTCACAGTGTGCTGATCACTGCCTTCAGCGCGGCCGCGACAGCCGACGGCGACGTCGCGGCCGCCAGGTGGTGCGACTCCAGGCGCTCCACGGGCCAGCCGAGCTCCGTGGCGCGAGCCGCCGCGTCGTCGTAGACCGGCGACAGCTGCACGTACCCACATGCCCCGGACCACTCGACGCTCGGGCGCTGCTCCTTCAGGAACTCCCACGGCACCTCGGGTGCCTCGTCGCGCATCTCCTCGCGCAGACCGGCGGGCACGAGCTTCAGCGGGTCCGAGTCGAACCAGCGGTCCCAGCGCGGCAGCTTGCCGTCCCGCACCGACGCCTTGACCTTGTTCACGAGGGCCGGGTCGACGGTCTCGCGCCACGACCTGCCCGGGGTCGGCAGGTCCGAGTCGAGGAACACCAGGCCCGCCACGTCCATTTCGAGGGCGTCGGCGAAGCACGGCAGCAACGGGCCGGCGCCGCTGTGGCCCACCAGCACCAGCGTGCCGCCGACGCCCGCGTCCTCCAGGGCGTCGGCGAAGGCGCCGATCAGCCGCTGGTGCACGGGCGCCTCGTTGATCCTCATCTGCAGGTCGACCAGCAGCACTGCCATCCCGTCGGAGGCCAGTTCGTCGGCGAGCGGGCGCATGCTCGACGGGCCGAGGAACGGGCTGTGCATGAGCACGACGGTGAGCATGGGGGTGATGATGGCAGCATTGGCGTCCATGCGGGGCGCGATGTTGATCTGTGGGACGACCTCGGACGCGGGCAAGAGCGTCCTGGTGGCCGGTCTGTGCCGCTTTCTGGCACGCCAGGGCGTCGACGTCGTGCCGTTCAAGGCGCAGAACATGTCGAACAACTCGTTCGTCACACTCGACGGCGGGGAGATCGGGCGCGCCCAGGCGGTACAGGCGCGCGCGGCGTTCAAGGAGCCCAGCGTCCGGTTCAACCCGGTGCTGCTCAAGCCCGGCAGCGACCGCACGTCCCAGGTCGTCGTGCTCGGCCAGGCGGTCGGCGAGGTCTCGGCGCTGAGCTACCGCGAACGCAAGCAGCAGCTGCTCGGCACCGTGTTGTCCACTTTGGACGGGCTCAGGCGCGACCACGAGGTCGTGATCTGCGAGGGTGCGGGCTCACCGGCCGAGATCAACCTGCGCGCCAACGACATCGCGAACATGGGCCTGGCCGTCCACGCGAACCTGCCGGTGCTCGTCGTCGGTGACATCGACCGCGGTGGCGTGTTCGCGCACCTCTTCGGCACGGTCGCGGTGCTGGACGCCGCGGACCAGGCGTTGATCTCCGGCTTCGTCGTCAACAAGTTCCGCGGTGACGCGAGGCTGCTCGAACCGGGCCTGCACCAGCTCAGGGCGTTGACCGGCCGGCCGGTGCTCGGGGTGCTGCCGTGGCGCGAGGAACTCTGGCTCGATGCCGAGGACTCGTTGTCCTACAACGCGGACGGCGTGATCGGCAGGCCGCAGCCGCCCGTCAGGGACTGGCTGCGGGTGGCCGTGATCCGGTTGCCGCGCATCTCGAACGCCACCGACGTCGAGGCGCTGGCCTGCGAACCCGGTGTCTCGGTGCGGTTCGTGACGGAGCCGTCCCGGCTGGCCGACGCGGACCTGGTCGTGCTGCCCGGTTCGAAGGCCACCGTCTCCGACCTCGCCTGGTTGCGGGAAACCGGTCTGGCGCAGGCGATCGGGCGCTTCGACGGCCCGGTGCTCGGCATCTGCGGCGGGTTCCAGATGCTGTCCAAGCGGATCGAGGACGACGTGGAGTCGGGGCGTGGAACGGTCGACGGCCTCGGCCTGCTCGACGTCGACATCCGCTTCCAGCCGCGCAAGACGCTGGCCACGCCGTCGGGCACCGCGTGGGACGAGCCCGTCACCGGCTACGAGATCCACCACGGCCAGGTCGTCCGCAGCGGGGAGACCCCGCTCATCGGTGACGAAGGGGCCCAGACCGAGCGCGTGCTCGGCACCCACTGGCACGGCCTGCTGGAGAACGACGCGTTCCGCCGCAGGTTCCTGCTCTGGGCGGCCGAACGCGCGGGCCGCGACTTCGCACCGGGCGAGGTGAGCTTCCAGGCCGCCCGCGAAGCCCAGTTGGACCTGCTGGGCGACCTGGTCGCCGACCACCTCGACACCAAGGCCGTCATCGACCTGCTGGAACGAGGGGCTCCGGCAGGACTTCCGTTCGTGCCGCCCGGCGCCCCAGCAGCTGTGGAATAGCCAGCCCGACCAGCACCAGGCCACCGGCGACGGACTGCAGCCCGGTCAGGTCCTCGCCGAGGAACGCCCACGCCGAGAACATCCCGAACACCGGCACCAGCAACGAGAACGGCGCCACGACGGACGACTCGTACTGGCGCAGCAGGAATCCCCAGATGCCGAACCCGAGCAAGGTCGAGATCCACGCGACGTACCCGACGGCGGCCGCCCCGCTCCAGTCCAGGCGGCCGAGCGCGCTCATGTCCTCGGTCAGTGCCGACAGCGCGAACAACGGCAGCACCGCGACGGCGCTCACCCACACCATGAACCGCAACGTGTCCGCCGGCCGTGCGTACCGCATCAGCACGTTCGACACGCCCCAGCAGACCGCCGCCGCGACGATCAGCGCGAACCCGAGCAGCGGCGACGAGAGGCCGTAGTCCCACGCGATCACCCCGATCCCCGCGAGGGCCAGGGCGATGCCGGTGACCTGCACGGGCTTCGGCCGTTCGCGCAGCACGACCGCCGCGAACACCGCCGTGAAGATGACCTGGCTCTGCAGCACCAGGCTCGACAGCCCCGCCGGCATGCCCGCCTTCAGTCCGATGAAGAGGAAGCTGAACTTCGCGACGCCCAGCACCAGCCCGACCGAGATGACCCAGCGCCAGGCCACCGACGGCCGGCCGATGAAGAAGATCGCGGGCACCGCTGCCGCGAGGAACCGCAGCGCGGAGAACAGGATCGGCGGGAACTCGTCCAGGCCGACCTTGAGCACGACGAAGTTGAAGCCCCAGATTGCGGCAACCAGCACAGCGAGCAGGACGTGACGGGGACTCATGCCCTCAAGCCTGAGCTACGACAACTATTTAGCACTAGTTCCGATTTCTAAGGTTCTAGGTTTAGCATTGCTACATGCTCGATCTCGGAAGGCTGAAGGCACTGCACGCCATCGCCGTGCACGGCACGGTCGGCGCCGCGGCCGAGGTGCTCGGCTACACGCCGTCCGCGGTGTCTCAGCAGATCGCCAAGCTCGAACGCGAGACCCGCACCACGCTGCTGGAACGCAGTGGCCGCGGGGTCCGCCTCACCGACGCCGCGCGCCTGCTCGCCGACACCGCGAGCCAGGTCCTCAAGCTCGTCGAGGAGGCCGAGGTCGCGCTGGAGGAACAGCGGGGCGCCGCGATCGGCCGCCTCTGCATCGGCGCTTTCGCCACGGCCTCGCGCGGCCTGCTGCCCGACGTCCTGGTGCGCCTGGCCGAGCAGCACCCGGCCCTCGACGTGCGGCTCACGGAGATCGACCCGCCCTACGCCACCGAGGCCGTCGCACGCGGCGAACTCGACCTGGCGATCGTGCACGACTGGGCGAACACGCCCCTGCCCGTGCCGGAGTCGCTGTCGCGCGCGTTCCTCGTCAACGACGTCGCGGAGGTGCTGATCCCCGTCACCAACCCGTTGTCGCGCAAGGAGTTCCTCGAACCGATCGACCTCGCCGGCGAGCGGTGGATCTGCCAGACCGAAGGCTCGATCTGCTTCGACTGGCTGGAGCGGACGTTCCACGGCGCCGGCATCGAACCGGTGGTGGCGTACCGGATCAGCGAGTACCGGACGCAGATCGCGTTGCTGGCCAAGGGGATCGGCGTGGCCCTGATCCCGCGGCTGGGCAGGGGAGAGGTGCCGGACAACGTCAAGGCCGTGCCGTTGCGGCCCACGCCCACGCGGCGGCTGTACGCGGTGTGGCGGACCCAGGCCTCGCGCAGGCCCGCCATCACCGCGACTCTCGACGTGATCAAGCAGATGGTGCTCTAGTGGTGTGGCTCGGAAGGTTGCCGGGGGAATTCGCGGTCAGACGGGTGCATCGTGGTGCCGCCCCCACGTCCTCGTACTGGTCGTACGTGGGCGTGGGGGCGGCACCGCGAGGCGCCCTGCTGAGCGTGGATCACCTCGCCAACGTTCCGAGTCGCGCCGCTAGGGAGCGAGGACCACGTGCGGTTTCTTGGGGGACATCACCTTCAGCACCGCCTTGGCCTCGCGGACCACGCCGGCCATGTCCTTCTTGGTGGTCTTGAAGTACGGCTCGATCGTCAGCGTCGCCGCGTCCTTGTTCTCCACCACGTTCCAGGTGCCGCGCAGGAACCCGTCCACGAGGAACGTCGGCGGGAACACGCCGTTGCGCACCGCGCCCCAGCGCGACCGCGCCTCCTCGCTCATGATCCGCCTGCGGTCGGCGTGCCCCAGCAGCACGTTGTCGAACGCGGGCAGCAACCGCGCGGGTGCCGGCACGTCCTCGGACACGATCACGCCGTCCGGCACGTCGAGCAGCACCTTGCCGTCCTCGTTCTTGTACTCCACGAGGTCGAGATCCGCCGCGTGCGCCTTGAGCCCGATCAACCGGGACCACGCCTGCATGTCCGCGAGCGTCGCCGGTCCGAACGCGCGCAGGTACCGCTTGATCAGCTCCGGCACCGCGGCCCGTTCGGGGAGCTCGCGCCCGAGCCACGAGGCCATCGCGACGTTCTGCGGAACGCCGCCCACGCCCCAGATCCCGCGCGGCGGCACCTGGATCATCGGCACCAGCATCTGCGCCTGCGTCGACATCTCGCGGGCCTTGGCCTCGGGGAAGTGCTCCTCCAGGTGCGCGCCGATCTCCGCGACCGTGCGCGGTTCGGCGTCGATGTACTCGCGGGTGATCCGCGCCAGCTTCTCCAGGTCGATCTCGACGCGGGTGGCGGGCGGCATCACGATCTTCGCCCACTTGTCGAGCTCCGGCTGCAACGCGGTGCGCATCAGGTACACGTCGTCGGCCGAGATCAGGTGCAACGTGCCGCGCCACAACGTCATCCGCACCAGTGAGCGGTCGATGATGAGCTTGCTCAGCGCGTCGACCTTGTACGGCTTGAGCCGCGTCCACAGTGCGAGGTAGGGCGGGATCGGTGCCTGGGCCTGAAGGCCGCCGAGGTGCTCGACGGCCTCGACGATCGGCATGGGCGTCCGCTCCAGGAGCAGTTGCCGAGCCAGGAGGGTCCGGTTGAGGGTGCGGTTCGAGAGTGTTGTGCTCACAGCGATTCGAAGAACTTCCTGATGTCTTGGACCAGCAGGTCCGGCTCCTCCATCGCGGCGAAGTGACCGCCGCGGTCGAACTCGGTCCAGTGCACGATCGACGGGATCATCTTCTCCGCCAGCGACCGCACCGGCAGGCTCAGGTCGTGCGGGAAGATCGCGACGCCGGTCGGCACGGTCGACGGCTGCTGCTGACCCCAGGTCGCCGACTGCTCCTTGTACAGCGCCGCCGACGAGCCCGCCGTGCCGGTGAACCAGTAGACGGACACGTTGGTCAGCATCTGGTCACGGTCCACCGCGTCCTCGGGCGCACCGTCGTTGTCCGTCCAGTCGTGGAACTTCTCCGCGATCCACGCGAGCTGCCCGACGGCCGAGTCCGTCAGCGCGTACGACAGCGTGCGCGGCCGGCTGCGTTGCAGGTGCATGTAGCCGGAGAGCTCCTTCTGGTAGTGGTCGAGCGACTCCAGCGCGCGCAGCTCCTCGTCCGACAGGTCGTTGACGCCCTGCGGCCGGAAGGTCTGCAGCATGTTCACGTGCACGCCGATGACCTGCTCGGGGAACACCCGGCCGATCTCCTGTGCGATGCCCGAACCCCAGTCGCCGCCCTGCGTGCCGTAGCGGTCGTAGCCCAGGCCCTCCATCAGCTTCGCGAAGGCCCACGAGACGCGCAGGACGTTCCAGCCGGGCTTGCGGACCGGGCCGGAGAAGCCGAAACCGGGGATCGACGGGATGACGAGGTGGAAGTCGTCCGACAGCGGCTCGATCACGTTCAGGAACTCGACGAACGAGCCGGGCCAGCCGTGGACGAGCAGCAGCGGCGTCGCGTCCGGGTTCTTCGAGCGGACGTGCAGGAAGTGGATGCGCTGCCCGCTGATCTCGGTCGTGAACTGGGGGTGGGAGTTGATCCGCTCTTCCTGCGCGCGCCAGTCGAACCCCTCGCGCCAGTACTCGGCGAGCGGGCGCAGGTAGCTCAGCGGGATGCCGTAGGACCAGCCGACGCCCGGCAGGTCCTCCTCCGGCCAGCGCGTGCCGGCCAGGCGGGAGCGGAGGTCGTCGATCTCCGCCTGCGGGATCTCGATGCGGAACGGCGTGATCTCCATGGCCCCCACGCTATGAGCTCATGCGGACAGCCCTTGTCCGCGGTTCAGCAGAACTTCTCGATCAGCTCCTCGAAGAAACCGCCCGCCTCGATCGCCGCCTTCTCCTGGTCTCCGTCCCGGACCGCGTGCAGCAGCCCGGTGTGCGACACCTGGTCCTGGCCGGGCTGGCTGGTGTCGACAGAGGCCGCCACCGAAGCTTTGACCGCCTCGGTCAAGCCCTGGTAGAGCTCGGCTAGAAGCGTGTTGTGGGAGCACTGCACGAGCAGCACGTGGAACGCCGTGTCGTGCTCGATCACCTCGGCCCACTGCTCGCCCTCCATCGCCGCGTCGCGCTTCTGCAGCAACTCGGTGAGGCGCGCCAACTCGGCGTCCGTGCGGTGCTTCGCAGCCAGGCGCGCGCCTTCCACCTCGAGGGTGCGGCGGACCTGGAGCACTTCCTTCAGTTCGGTCCCGCACATGCGGCGGACGGCACCGGAGATCTCGCTGGTCGCGCGGACGAACGTGCCGTCGCCCTGCCGCACCTCCAGCAGTCCGGCGTGGGAGAGCGCGCGCACGGCCTCTCTGACCGTGTTCCGCCCCACCCCGAGCGCGGTGACCAGCTCGGGTTCGGGCGGGATGCGCTGCCCGACGGGCCATTCACCAGTCGTGATCGCGCCGCGCATCTGCTCGATCACCTGGTCGACGAGACCCGCCCGTCGGGTAGTGGCCAACGGCACAGCGTCATCCTTTCATCCGAACATCCTACGTCTGCGATAGTGGCTCGCGTGACGATGAAGCAGACGACTCTTGCCGCACAGACTGCCACCGATCCAGGTCGCAGGGTGACGGTCGTCAAGAATCGTCACGTTCCGCTGGTCGGGTCCACGTTGCTCGCGATCGGGGTCGCCCTCGCTGCCGCGAATCTCCGGCCTGCGGTGACCAGTCTGGCCTCGGTCCTCGGTGATGTCCGCGCCGCCCTTGGGGTTTCGGCCGCTTGGACCAGTGCGCTGACGGCCGTTCCGGCGCTTTGTTTCGGCTTCGCGGCGTTCGCGGCCCCCTGGCTGGGTCGCCGCCTCGGCATGGCTCGTGCGATCGGACTGTCACTGGGGGTGCTCACGCTCGGCCTCGTGCTGCGCGTGATCGACGGTCCGTGGGTCGTGCTGGGCGGCACCTTCATCGCGTGCGCGGGCATCGCGGTGTCCAACGTGCTGATCCCGGTGGTGGTGAAGGCGTCCTTCCCGAACAAGGTCGGGCTGCTCACCGGTGTGTACACGGGAGCGCTCTCCGCGGGTGCGGCCCTGGCCGCCGCGCTGACTCCTCGGATGGAGGAGTGGCTCGGCTCGTGGCGCCTGGCCGTCGGCGCGTGGGCGCTGTTGTCGGCCGGTGCGCTGGTCGTGTGGTTCGCCGGGGCCCGGCACGGTGCCGCGTCGACCGTGGTGCGGTCGGTCGCTCCGGTGGAGAAGCGGTCCCTGCTGCGCAGCCCGCTGGCGTGGGTGATCACGGTGTTCTTCGGGCTGCAGTCGTTGTACGCCTACACCGTCATGGGCTGGCTGCCCGCGATGCTCGTCGACTCCGGCGTCGACCGGAACACCGCCGGCATGCTGCTCGCCGTCTCGATGCTGCTGAGCGTTCCGGTGAGCCTGTTCGTACCGCCTCTCGCCGCACGGTTCTCCAGCCAGGGACCGATGGTCCTCGCGCTGGGCGTGCTGTCGTTCGGCGGGATCCTGGGCATGCTGGTGGCACCCGCCGCCGCACCGGGGCTCTGGGTGGTGCTGATCGGGTTCGGCATGGGCATGTTCCCGCTGGCGCTGCTGGTGATGTCGCTGCGCACCAAGTCCACTTCGGACACCGCGCGGCTGTCGGCGATGGCGCAGAGCATCGGCTACCTGATCGCGGCTTCCGGGCCGTTCGCGTTCGGCGTGCTGCGCGAGGCCACCGGGACGTGGACCACGTCGTTGACGCTGCAGCTGGTGCTGCTCGCCGCGCTGACCGTGCTCGGCATGATCGCCGGGCGTCCCCGTTACGTCTAGGCCCTGTCCCGGCCAGCCGGTCAGGAATCGAGAAGCTTCACGTTCGTGCTGGTCCTAGCGTTGCCGGCATGGACATCACCATTCAAGCCACGTTCCTCCCGCACACCGACCCCGAGGCCTCGCTCGCGTTCTACCGCGACCTGCTCGGCTGGGAGGTCCGCGCCGACGTCGGCCAGGGCACGATGCGCTGGATCACCGTCGCACCGGCCGGTAGCGGCGCCGCCGTGGTCCTGGAACCGCCTGCCATGGCCGAAGGGCTCACGGACGGTCATCGGACCGCGATCGCCGAGATGATCGAGAACGGGTCGTACGCGTTCATCAACCTGACCACGCCGGATCTCGACAGCGCGTTCGACGAGCTTCAGGCCGGTGGTGCTGACGTCGTGCAGGAACCGGCCGACCAGCCCTGGGGTGCGCGGGACTGCGTGTTCCGCGATCCCGCCGGGAACACGGTCCGGATCCAGCAGGCCCAGCCGGCCTAGTTGGAGACGAAACCGCGGTGCAGCACCGCGAGCTGGTCGGCGAGGTAGCGGGCCCAGGCCTGGGCGCGGTCCCAGTCCGGTGCCTCCCCGCCGAAGCTGATCGGCCCGCTCGCGCCCAGCCTGCGGACCATGCGGGTGACGTCGTTCGGCACGGGAGGCGTGCCGCGGTGGAACAACCAGATGGGCGTGTGCTTGAGGTAGACCCTGTGCCGCTTCACGAACCGATGCGCGTCCCGCGCCGCGGCGTCACCCAAGATCACGGCACCGAACCCGTGCAGCGACTCGGCCGCGGCGACTGGGAGCACGGTGACTCTCAGCCCGCAGCCCGCGAGTTCGGTGCCGATGATCTCGGCGATCTCGTCCGTGGCAGCTGTTTTCGACGTGTAGGCGACGAGGACTCTGTCTGTCATCGCTGCATCGTCGTTGGTGCCGCTCGTTTTGGGCAGCGGCGTAAGTCCCTGTCCTTCAGGGAATTCAGTCCAGCGGCAGGTTCAGGAGCGCGTTCTCGACCAGTTCGGGCATCGCCGGATGGATCCAGTACTGGCCACGTGCCATGGACTTCGCGTCCAGACCGAAGCTCATCGCCTGGATCAGCGGCTGGATCACCGACGAGGCCTGCGGCCCGATGATGTGCGCGCCGAGGAGCTGACCGGTGGACGGGTCCGCGATCAGCTTCGCGAAGCCGGTCGTGTCCTCCATGGCCCAGCCGTACGCGATGGACGCGTAGGCCTGGCTGGCGGTGACGTAGCGGATGCCCTTCTCCTTGGCCTGTTCCTCGGTCAGGCCGACGCTCGCGATCTGCGGGCTGGAGAAGACGGCGGCCGGCACGAAGCGGTGGTCGCTCTTGATCTGGTCGTCGGGGTGCGCCAGGTTGTGCTGGACGACCTTGGCCTCGTGGTTCGCGACGTGCTTGAGCTGGTAGTCCGAGCTGATGTCGCCGAGGGCGAAGATGTGCGGCTGGCTCGTGCGCTGGTACTCGTCGACCTTGACGCGGCCATCGCCGTGCTGGTCGAGTCCGGCGTTCTGGACCTGGAGCAGGTCGCTGTTGGGCTGCCTGCCCGTTGCGATGAGGAGCTGTTGTGCCTCAACGGTTTCCTCGCCGTTGGGGCCTTCCAGGTGGAGCTTCACGCCGGTCGCGGTCTTCTCGGCGCGGGTGGTCTTGCGGTTGAGCAGGACGTTCCACTTGCCCTTGGCGACCTCGGTGAAGCGCTGGGCGATCTCCAGGTCCTCGTGACGGAGCAGGAGGTTCGACCGGGCGATCACGGTGACCTCGACGCCGAAGCTGCTGAAGACGTGCGCGAACTCCGAGGCGATGAAACCGCTGCCGACGATGATCAGGCTCTCGGGCAGCTCGTCGAGACGCATGACGGTGTCGCTGGTGTGGAAACCCGTCGTGTCCAGGTCCGCGATGTCCGGAACGGTCGGGCGGCTGCCCGCAGCCACGACGATCCGGTCGGCGGTGATCGTCTCGCCGGTGCCCGTGTCGATCGTGTGCGCGTCGATGAAGTGCGCGGTGCCCTCGTAGACCGTCACGTTCGCGTTCTCGTTGGCGCGCCAGTTGCGGCCGCCCTCCGCGATCGGGTCGATCCTGTTGAAGATCCGGTCCCGGATCTCTGGCCAGTGGACCTTGTCCAGATGTGCGTCCACGCCCAGTTTCTTGGCGTTTGCAGGGGCTGCGGCCTGGTCTGCTGTGTGGACGAACATCTTGGTGGGGATGCAGCCCACGTTCAGGCAGGTGCCACCGAAGGTGCCCTTTTCCAGGATGGCGATCTGCCAGCCTGCCATGGCTTCCGTCGGGATGCTGTTGCCGGAGCCGGTGCCGATTATGACCAGGTCGAAGTGCCTCACGTGAGGATCCAACCATTTCGGGGGTGGGGGTGTTCCCTTGAAGGGGGTTGTGGAGGGCTTACGAGGGGGCGCGACCTTGCGGGTGGTGGCCGGGCGGGTGGTCACCTTTGCCTGCCGCGACCTTGTGGGTGGTCGCCTTTGCCTGCCGCGACCTTGCGGGTGGTCATCTTGCGGGCGCCGGGCTTGCGGTTGCGTGCGTTTTCCTGGGGCTCTGCCCCAGACCCCGGCAATCTGATCAGGGGTCCACGCCACGGGTGGGTTGATGGCACGCCTGTTGAGTTGGGCGGCCGCCGGTGGTTAGAGAGTGCGTTGGCGGTGGGTCCCATCACGAGCCGAGCCAAGAGCGGGCCACATGTGAGAAGGGTGTCAACTCGACGAAAAGCGTGTCGAGTTGACACCCCTTCACACATGCAGCAAGAGCTATGGCGCGACTCGTGATGGGACCCACCGCCCATACCGCGCGGTAAGGACAGCTCGCCTTCGGCTTCGCGTGCGAGGGACGGCTCGCCTTCGGCTTCGCGTGCGATCAGGCGCTTGCTGTTAGTGCTGTTAGTGCTGGTAGGTGGGGGTGATGATGGCCCTTGCCAGGGTGTGGAAGGCCAGGTTGAAGCTCACCACTGCCGGGGAGGCGTTCTCGTCCACGTCCAGCTTGTCCACGTCTACCGCGTGCACCACGAAGTAGTAGCGGTGGGGGTGGTCGCCCTTGGGTGGGGCGGCGCCGCCGAAGGCTCGGGTGCTGTAGTCGGAGCGGACGTGGAAGGCGTCGCCTGGGAGGGTGGCGTCTTCGGCGCCTGCGCCTGTGTCCAGGCTGGTGGTGGTCGCCGGGATGTTCACGGCCACCCAGTGCCAGAAGCCCGACGGGGTTGGGGCGTCCGGGTCGTAGCAGGTGACCACGAAGCTGCGGGTCTCCTCCGGGAAGCCCGACCAGGTCAGTTGCGGGGAGGTGTTGCCGCCCTCGAAGACCTGGGCGTCGGGGAGTTGCTCGCCGTCGCGCACGTCCGTCGAGGTGACGGTGAAGGTGCCGACCTGCGGTAGCAGTTCGTAGGGGTCGGGAGCGACTGGGCGCTCGAGGCTCATGTGGTCCTCCTTCTTTGTGATCACTTCGACCCTAGCCCCGTGCAACCATGAGGGCCTGCGCGACGTCTTTCGCGTGGAGGGGGATTTTGATGTCCAAGATGCGGCTTCTTGCTGCCTTTTTGCTGGTTGCCGGGGTTGTGGCGTGTGGGGACGCGCCTGGAACGCAGTCCGGTGGTCCGGTGTTGACCACGTCGTTGGCGCCGGTGACGACCAGTTCGACTGAGCGGCCCAGGCGGATGTTCGAGCCGCCGTATTCGTACGGGACTGTGCAGGCGCATGCGCCTGCTGTTGTCGACGGGATGGTGCCCGTTGTCACGCGGATTGAGACGGACAAGCCGTACGTGTTCATCACCATCGACGACGGGGCCGTGCAGCATCCGAAGGCTCGGGAGTTGATGATCGAGGCCGGGGTGTGGCCGTCGGTCTTCCTGAACACCAAGTACGCCGAGGGGCACAAGGACTACTTCAAGCGGTTGCCCGTGACGGTGCACAGTCACACGTCGAACCACCCGAACCTGATGGGGAAGGGGCTCGAGTTCCAGAAGAACGAGATCTGCGGCAACGCCGACTTCCTCGCCGGGGACTACGGGAAGCGGCCCACGTTGTTCCGGCCGCCGTTCGGAAACTACGACTCGGCCACTCGTCAGGCGGCTGCTGGGTGTGGGTTCAAGGCGTTGGTGAACTGGACTGCTGCCGTCAACGACGGGCGGGTGCAGTTCCAGCAGGGGGACAGGCTCAACCGCGGGGACATCGTGCTCATGCACTTTCGCACGACGTTCGTCGAGGACTTCACGGCTTTTCTGAACCGGGCGAAGCAGGACGGGCTGACGCCTGTGCCGCTGGAGGACTTCCTGGGGTAGCGGGGCAACCCGGAGGGCTCGTGGGGCGTGTCCACGTGAGGGGCCTTTCGGGGAAGAGGGGGAGAGATGAAGCGCATTGCTGTCGCGCTCGTCGCCGTGGGGATGGCGATGAGCGTCGTGCCGGCCGCGTCCGCGGCTGAGGGCAACCGGCTCACGGACATCCGCACCGAGCGGCACGCCGGGTTCGACCGGGTCGTGTTCGAGCTCGACGGGCCGCGGCCCGAGGTGACGGCGGAACGGTCGGCCGAGCCCTACCACTGCGGGTCCGGCAAACCGATCTCGGCCAAGGGTGACGAGTTCCTGGACGTCACCATGCTGCCCGCCAACGCGCACGGCTACACGGGGCCGCGTTCGTTCGAGACGCCTGGGCTCTTGAACGTCCGGAGCGTCACGAACACGTGCGACTTCGAGGCGCACCTCGGCTTTTCGATCGGGTACGCGGGCAAGGGGCGGACGTACGAGGTCTCGTTCCTGGACAACCCGACCCGTGTCGTCGTCGACGTCGAGAACAGCTGACATCCAGAGGGGGAGACGGTGAAGAAGCGTCTTGGCGCGGTGCTGCTCGCGGTGGCCGCGGTGTTCACGTTCGTTCCGGTGGCTTCGGCTCAGGGGCATGCCGAGCTCACGAACATCCGGACCGGCAAGCACGACGGGTTCGAGCGGATCGTGCTCGACATGAACGGGCTGCCGAGCAACCACCAGTCCCGGGAGACCGGTTCGGTCGTCAACTGCGGTTCAGGCAACCCCGTTCCCGTGCAGGGCAACGAGATCCTCGAGTCGGTGTTCCACTACGCCGCCTCGTACGACGAGAACTTCGACCCCACCTACACGGGGCCGCGCAACTTCTCGCCGGTGGGCCTGACCAACGTGAAGACCATCGCGTTCACCTGTGACTTCGAGGCGACGCTCGGCATCGCGGTCGGCTACGACGACCCGGACTCGTGGCACAAGGTCTTCACGCTGACCAATCCCGACCGGGTCGTCATCGATGTCTACTCACGCTGAGGCAACTGTGGCGTGGGTCACACGTCTTTAGGGCATCAAGTGAGCCCTGAGAGGGGGCCAAAATGAACAAACGTCTTGTCGCACTGCTTGTGGCGGTACTGGCGGTCTTCACCTTCGTGCCGGTCGCGTCGGCGCAGAGCACGCCCACGCTGTCGAACATCCGGACCGGACAGCACGTCGGGTTCAGCCGCGTGGTGCTGGACCTCTCCGCGTTGCCGTCGGAGCACCGGGTCAGTGAGGTCACGAGCGTGGCGCACTGCGCGTCCGGGAACCCGATCGCCATCGCGGCGCCTGGAGTCAACGAGATCCTGTCGGTCACGCTGATCGGTGCGGCCGCGCACGACGACAACGGGAACCTGACGTACACCGGGTCGCAGAACTTCGCGACGCCCGGCCTGAGTCACGTTCGCGGGGTCGCGCTCACGTGCGACTTCGAGGCCACTCTCGGGATCGCCGTCGGGTACAGCAACCACTACTCGTGGCACCGCGTGTTCACGCTGACGAGCCCGAACCGGCTCGTCATCGACGTGGGCCTCTAGACACGAAAGCCTCGTGGGGGCAGCAGTCGCCGCTGCTGCCCCCACGAGGGGTCTTTGTCGTTACGCCGCAACGGTCGTCGCGACGGTCTCCTTCGAGAGCGCGTGCTCGAGCACCTGGGCCACGTCCGAGACGAAGTGCACCGTCAGCTGCTCACGCACCGACTCCGGCACGTCCTCCAGGTCCGGCTCGTTGCGCTGCGGCAGCAGCACGGTCGTGATGCCCGCACGGTGAGCGGCCAGCAGCTTCTGCTTCACGCCACCGATCGGCAACACCCGGCCGGTCAAGGAGATCTCGCCCGTCATCGCCACGTCGGAACGCACCGGGCGGCCCGAGAGCAGCGAGGCCAGTGCCGTCGTCATCGTGACGCCCGCGGACGGACCGTCCTTCGGCACCGCGCCCGCCGGGACGTGGATGTGCACTCCCCGGTCGGCCAGCGCCGCGGCCCTGTCGTCGTGCGAACGCAGGTACGACAGCGCGATCTGCGCGGACTCCTTCATCACGTCGCCCAGCTGGCCGGTCAGCGTCACGCCGGACGCGCCGGTGTCCTTCGGGGCCAGCGAGGCCTCGATGAACAGCACGTCGCCGCCGACACCCGTGACGGCCAGACCCGTCGCCACGCCGGGGACGGACGTGCGTTCCGCCGACTCGGGCGTGTTCTTCGGGCTGCCGATGTAGGACTTCAGCGACGGCTGGTCGACCGTGATCGGGAACTCGGCCTCGCCCAGTGCCACCTTCGCGGTCGCCTTGCGCAGGATGCGCGCGAGGGCCCGTTCCAGTTGCCGCACACCGGCTTCCCGCGTGTACTCGCTCGCGAGCTGGTGCAGGGCGGGCTTGTCGAACGTGACGTCCTCAGGCGTGAGGCCGGCGCGTTCGACCTGGCGCGGCAGCAGGTGGCCGCTGGCGATCGTGACCTTCTCGTCCTCGGTGTAGCCGTCGAGCTGCACGAGCTCCATGCGGTCGAGCAACGGCGCCGGGATCGACTCCAGCACGTTCGCGGTCGCGAGGAACACCACGTCCGAGAGGTCGAGCTCGACCTCCAGGTAGTGGTCGCGGAACGTGTGGTTCTGCGCCGGGTCCAGCACCTCGAGCAACGCCGCCGTGGGGTCGCCGCGGTAGTCGGAGCCCACCTTGTCGATCTCGTCGAGCAGCACGACCGGGTTCATCGAACCGGCCTCGCTGATCGCGCGGACGATCCGGCCGGGCAGCGCGCCGACGTACGTGCGGCGGTGGCCGCGGATCTCGGCCTCGTCGCGGACGCCACCGAGCGCCACGCGCACGAACTTGCGGCCCATCGCCCGTGCCACGGACTCGCCGAGCGACGTCTTGCCGACGCCGGGAGGGCCCGTCAGCGCGAGCACGGCGCCGGAACGACGGCCGCCCACCACGCCCAGGCCGCGGTCGGCACGACGCTTGCGCACGGCCAGGTACTCGGTGATGCGCTGCTTCACGTCGTCAAGACCCGCGTGGTCGGCGTCGAGGATCTCGCGCGCCGCCTTGATGTCGTAGGAGTCCTCGGTCCGCTCGTTCCACGGCATCTCGAGGACGGTGTCGAGCCACGTCCGGATCCAGCCCACCTCGGGCGACTGCTCGGAGGTGCGCTCCAGCTTGTCGACCTCGGCCAGCGCGGCCTTCGCGACCTTCTCCGGCAGCTCCGCAGCCTCGACGCGGGCGCGGTAGTCGTCCTGCTCGGTCGCCGGCTTGCCGTCGAGCTCGGCCAGCTCCTTGCGGATCGCGGCCATCTGCTGGCGCAGCAGGAACTCCCGCTGCTGCTTCTCGACGCCTTCCTTGACGTCCTTCGCGATCGTCTCGTTGACGTCGAGCTCGGTCAGGTGCGCCTGACCCCACTCCACCAGCTTCTCCAGCCGGGTGGTGACGTCGCTCGTCTCCAGCAGCCAGATCTTCTTCTGGTCGTCGAGGTAGGAGGCGTAGCCCGCGAGGTCGGCCAGCGCGGACGGGTCGCTGATCTGCTGCACCGAGTCGACCATCTGCCACGCGCCGCGCGTCTGCAGGATGTTCGTCACGAGAGCGCGGTACTGCTTCGCGAGCTCGCGTGTCCGGTCGGTGATCGGGGAGTCGTCCGCGATCGTCGCGTTCACCCACAGCGCCGCGCCCGGTCCCGTGGTGCCCGTGCCGATGCGCACGCGCTTGGTGCCGCGCACGACGGCAGCGCGTTCGCCACCGGGCAGACGGCCCACCTGTTCGATCTCGGCCAGCGTGCCTACTGCTGCGTACTTCCCGTCCAGCCGTGGGACGAGGAGCACTTGATGATTTGCTGCGGTCGTGGCCGCGTCTACGGCCGCACGCGCCTCGGAGCTCGCGTCCTCGCCGGAGATGCGGATCGGCACGACCATGCCGGGAAGCACCACGACGTCGTCCAGCGGCAGAACCGGCAGGGCCAGAGTCTCGCCCATCTCGTCACCCTCCAAAGTTGAGTCTGTACCGCTCAACCAAATGGAGTGGGCCGGTGTTCCCCCGCCGTGTTCGCTGTCAGCGAGCAGCTGCCCGGAGGCGCCTGACCAGCGCGATCTCACCGGTCGCGCGGGCCAGCGCGGCGCTCGTGGGGCACGCGGCCAGCACGCCGACGGGTCTGCGGCGCAGGTCGAGGCGGTCGCCACCCGGAAACCTCACCGAACACCGGTTGGCCGCCGCCACGAACGGCACGAGCACCTCGCCTGCCTCGACCGTACGCCCGCTCAGCACGACCGGGTGGGGCGTCCGGCGGGCGGGAGCGATGGGGATCGGGGTGTCGAACCGCAGCAGCTCCTCGGCGGCGTCCTTCGCGAGCTCCGGGGTGGTCCTGAGCAGCTCGGCCTGATGAGGGTGGTCGTGCAGCGCGCGCAACGCGTTGGAGAGGAACGCCTGCGTGGTGGCCAGGGCAGTGGCCGCGAACGCTTCCACGCCGTGCGCGAGCGTGAACGCCTCGGCCGCCGTCGCCGCGACCGACTGCGTGAACGCGGCGTCGTCGGCGTCGAGCATCTCGAGGGTGCTCAGGGTGATCACCGGCCGGGCGAGCTTCACGGCACGCGCGATCGCCCGTTTGGGTAGTGGTTCCGGATCACCGGAATCGATGCCGAGCACTGTGAGTACGTCGTCGTAACGGGTGATGCACCACCCGCCGATATCGGCGTCGAAGTGCACCGGCGAGCGTTCCCTGAGAAGGCGGAACCTCGCATGGCGTTCGGCAGTGCTGGAGTGCATGGTTCCTCACACGTGACCGAAACCATCTCGGTTCGGATGTGTGGCGGTGGACACCCGTGTGGCGACGACGGAGGATGCGCACGTGATGGAAGAGCTGAAGTGGGTCCCGTCCACGGTCGACGTCACGCGCCCGAGCGTGGCGCGGATGTACGACTACTACCTGGGCGGCTCGCACAACTTCGAAGCCGACCGCGCCGCCGCCAAGCAGGTGGAGCAGATCTTCCCCGGCGTCGCCCAGAGCGCGCAGGCGAACCGCTCCTTCCTGCGCCGGGTCGTCCGCCACCTGATGACGGAGGGCGTCGACCAGTTCCTCGACCTGGGATCGGGCATCCCGACCGTCGGCAACGTCCACGAGATCGCCCAGCACGACAACCCGGACGCGCGCGTCGTCTACGTCGACTTCGAGCCCGTCGCCGTCTCGCACAGCAACGCCCTGCTGGCCGACAACCCCAACGCGAACGCGATCCTCGCCGACCTGCGCGCGACCTCCACGGTCCTCGCCGGCGCCCGCGAGACGCTCGACTTCTCCCGCCCGGTCGGCGTGCTGGTCATCGCCGCGCTGCACTTCGTCCCGGACACCGACAGCCCGTACGAGGCCATCGCGCAGTACATGGCCGACCTGCCGTCCGGCTCGTACCTGGCCATCACCCACGCCACCTGGGACACGCTGTCCGAACAGGAACTCGCCGAGGCACGTGAGGTCGCCAAGATCTACAGCAACTCGGACAACAAGCTCACCATGCGCACGCACGCCGAGGTGACGCGGTTCTTCGAGGGCATGGAGGTGCTGGAGCCGGGCGTCGTCGCGGTCAACGACTGGCGCCCGGACTCCTTCGACGACGCCCACGTGGGCATCTACGGCGCCGTGGGCCGCAAGCCCTGAAGCAGCCTGTCCCTGATCTCGTTCGTCTCGCGGTCGGTGAGGGTGCGTTCCGGCGCCCTCATCGTCACGCGGATCAGCACGTTCTTCTGGCCCGGCCTCGCGTCGAGCCGCTCCTGGACGTGGCCCGGCAGCTGCTCCGACGGCGTCTCGCTGAGAACCTCGATCTCCTCGACGACGTCCTCGGGCACCAGCGCGCGGATCCGGTCGCCCAGCGTGTCCGCGTCGTCGTCGTTGTCCGCCATGATCGAGATGTCCCGGATCGCGGCCGGGTGCCGGGAGATCGGCCGGTACCCGGCCAGGTCCAGCATCTGTGAACTGATGCGCGGGGCGGGGTTGCGCAGCAGGCGGATGTCCGGGACTCCCTTGCGCAGCATCAGGACCCGGTCCAGCCCCAGGCCCATCGCGAGGCCGTGCGGGTGGTGTTTGAGGACGTGCCGCGCGGCCCTTCCGCACTCGCCGACCTCAACCCACTGGCCGTCGTGCTCGACGTCGATCTGCTTGCCGTGCGTGGTGTACGGGTGCTCGGCGTCGATCGTGCGATAACGCTTGCCGGGCAACAAGGTCGTGACGACCGTGTCGATGAGGTCGTCGAGTGGTTCGGGGTCGGTGCTGATCCGCCAGACGTCGAGCTGGTGCGGTGTGCCGGTGTGCAGGCGGTCGACCGTGTCGCGGCGGTAGACCAGGCCGGGGCAGAGCAGCGTCACGTCCGGGGACACGTCCTTCAGCGCGGGCGGGATCATCGCCGTGGTGTGGCTGCGCAACATGCAGGTCTCGCTGACGTACCTGGTGTAGCGGGCGTCGCGGGTGATCGCGTCCCTCGGGTAGCCGAGGTGCTCGTAGTTGTGCTCCACCGGAACGAGCGGGTGGTGGCGGACTTCCCGCGGGTGGTCCAGCGCGGCTTTGAGTTCGGCGATCAGGAGTTGCATCGCGTGCGGGCCCTGCGCGGGATCGGTGAGGTCGCGGACGTTCAGGGCGTGCACGAGTTCTTCGGTGCGGTACATGGGTTTCCCGTTCTTCTGGCCTGGGTTCCTGGTTGCGGAGTCCCCCGACCGACGGGAATTTCAGGCGCGCGCCACCCACGCGGGTCGGGGGTGGCTAAATCGCGTCACGGGGCCAGGCTAGCGCGCCTACTCGGGTGGCGTCAGCCGCAAATCCGGATCGACCGGCGGCACCCCGTCGAACGGCCCGTCGTCCTTGAGCAGCCCGACGTGGTCCAGCGCGACCTCGATCCCCGCCCGGAACGGATCACCGTCGGCCGGCGGAGTGCGGAACCAGTCGTGCAGCTCCTCGGGGATCTCGAACCGCCGCAGCAGTTCCTCGTACAGCGCGTCGCGGTCGGCGGCCTGCGCGCCGAGGTCCTGGTACTCGCGCAGCGCGATGCGCAGCCGGATCCAGCGGTAGCGGTCGGTGTTCTGCTGCTGCTGGAAGCGTTCGCGCAGCAGGTCGCCGGCCCGCTGGCCGCGCAGTGCGAGCTTGCGGATCGTGGCCGGCGGCATGAACAGGTTCGAGCCGCCCTCGTCGGCCGACTGCCGCACGTGCGCGATGCGGCCGCGGTAGCCGGGCAGCGCCGACTGCATGGTGTCGCGCCAGTCCAGGAACGTGTCCAGGATGGACACGAGGAACCGCGGCATGGAACCGATCGACGCGTAGGGCGTGCCCGAGGCCGACGCGTCCTGCTCCGGCAGCCACACGTCGTTCGTGTCGCCGTTCGGGTAGGGCTGCAGGCTCAGGCCGAACGTGGGCCAGCGCGGCAGCAGCGCGTCGAAGAAGTGGATCGGGAAGTTGCTGGTGATGCCGCCGTCGGAGAACCAGTGCACGCGCCCGTCCCGGCACAACGGCACCGCGGCGATCAGGCCGGGGAACGACAGCGACATCCGCACGGCGACCACGACCGGCAGCTGGTCCCTTGAAGGCAGGTCCAGCAACGGCATGTACTCGTGCAGCGGGCACTTCTCCGCCGTTTCGCGCCCGTTCAGCTGCTCGACGACCCTGCGCGGCAGGACGTGGCTGAGACACTCCTCGCAGTACTGCCACTGCTCCTCGAACGGCAACCGGTACGGCCTTCCCTCGGACAGGTCGGTCGTCATCAGCACGAGGTTGATGTCGCCGAGGTCGCCGAACGTCAACGCCTCGTCGGTCCCCGCGATGTCGTCCAGCCGGTCCGCGATCCAGTCGGCCAGCGGCGGCACGCCGGTCGACTTCGGCACGCCCGCCAGCCGGTCGAGCCACGACGGCCTGAAGTCACCGGTGCCGGGCACGAGTCCGAAGTGGATGGACCGCGCGTTGTTCTTCAGGAAACGCTGCACGGCATATCCGTACGTGACGAACAGCGCGCTGACGGCCGCCAGCGACAGCACCAGCCACACCAGCAGCACGATCGCCGCCGTCGCGTGGTGCCGGGAGAACGCCAGCCCCAACGCGAGCGGTACCGCCGCGAACACCCAGGCAGGCCAGGGCAGACTCGACCGCAACGGCCACAGCACGATCACCAGGCACGCCAGCGCCACCACGACGACGACCGCCGCGAGCCACACCGGATACGCCGAAGGCGCGAGCCAGGCCGAGAACAGCACGGGCCCGCCCAGCCACAGCAACGCCATCAGCGCCAGCACGGCCTTCGCGCGCCACCCGACCGCGCCCAGCAACGCGAAGAACAGGCACGAGATCGCACTGCGCCCCGTCGTCTCCCGCTTCTGCATGGACGCGACGACGATCCGGTACAGCGCACGCGTCTTCTCGCCGGGCTGGAACAGCTGCGCCATCCGCCACCGCTCGGCGCCCGACCCGGACGTGAACCAGTCGATCAGCCCTGCCAGCTTCTCGAAGCCACCGGAGGCGCGCCCGCGTTCGGCCGCCGCCGTGAACCCCGCCGCGATCGCACCGGCGGACGCGCCACCGATCTGCTTGAACTCGTAGTGGCGGGCCAGCGAGGCGACCGCGAGCGGGTACACGACTCCGCTGGTCGTACCGCCGCGCATGGTCAGGTCGCAGTAGCGGTCGTACTCCATGTGCCGATGATCGCTCGACCCGCGTCGCTGGACGACGAAGTTCACTCGGACGCCGCAAAGTCGATCTCCACCCGTGACCAGCACTCCTACGTTCCGGCCACCTGCTTGGATGTCGCCGTGACCGCGTACGACGTCGCTCGTCTCCTGCCCGCCATCCCGGAGCTGCGCGAGTTGTGCCGTGCGCTGGCGGCTCTGGACGTCGTGCTGAACCCCGGCAGCGATCACCGGCGCCACCTCCACGACACCGCGTGGGCGCCTGGCGAGGAGCTGGCGTCCATGCGGGACGGCGCGGGCAACGAGTACGACATCGTGTTCACGGCCGCAGGGGCGTACGTGCGCGGTTTCGACCACGAGTCGCCCATGAGCCCCTACGCCACCGACGACGAGGAACCGTGGCCCGGTGTTCTCGACTCAGTGCCCGAAGTGTTCCGGAAGTGCGTGGAGGAACCGGCGTTCACCGACGAGTTCGACACGCCGTGTCTGACGGTGTGCCTGTGGCGTGAGCACGGCGGCACCGCATGGCGGCACGGAGACATCGCCTTCCCCGAGGGAGGCGACGACGGGGCCGACTGGCTGTTCGCCCTGCTGACCGACGGCACGCCCGAGGCGTTCCAGGAGTGGGCGCAGGACTACTACGAGATGCCGGTCGACCTCGGCGCGGTCCGGCACTTCTACGCCGGGCGGCCGTTGACCGCGGACGTCGTGACCGCGCTCAACCCCGGCACGTCCCTGGCCGCCGTCACCGGCGACGTCCTGGCGACCGGCTACCCGGTCTGACGTTCAGCCGGACGCCGGCGACTCGATCGGTTGCCGTTCCGCGGCCAGCCACCACGAGATCACGTCCTGCGCGACCTCGGCCACCGGCTGGTCCGCGGAGACCACGAAGTCCTCGATCCAGGTGGTGCTGTAGAGCATCTCCAGCTCCTCGGCCCGGTTCAGGTGCCACCGCAGCTCGGCCTCGTCGTGGTGCCGCGCCGCGAGCCGCCGGTGGAGGACGGACAGGTCCGCCTTCAGCCGGCAGACGTTGAGCTTCGCGCCGACCACCTCGGCGTACCGCTCGCGGTCGGCCCGGCTCTCCACCACACCGGCGAGCACGACGCGGTGCACGCCGGCGTCGGTGTAGTTGCGCACCAAGGCCTGCAGGTTGCGCAGCTGCAGTTCGAAGTGGAACGGGTCGTCGGCCGGCGCGGGCCAGCACGCCGACAGCCAGTCGAGGTCGATGACGGCGTGCGGGACCTTCGCCCCGGCGAGTCGTGCGCCGACGGCCTCCGCCACCGTCGTCTTGCCGGCCCCGACCGGGCCGGTGATCAGCAGCGCCTTCACGGAGCGACCGCGGCGAGCTCGGCGGGCGTGCCGGCCATGATCACGCGGACGTGTTCGGTCACCTTCTCCACCGGCCAGTCCCACCACGCGACGCGTTCCAGCAGTGCGACGTCCGCCTCGCTGTAGCGCGTCTTCAGCAGCTTCGCGGGGTTGCCGCCGACGATGCCGTACGCGGGAACGTCCGACACCACCACGGAACCGGCGGCGATGATCGCGCCGTTGCCGATCCGCACGCCCGGCATGATCACGGCGTTGTAGCCGATCCAGACGTCGTTGCCCACCACCGTGTCGCCGCGGCTCGGCGCCCCCAGCGCGATGTCGAGCGTCTTCTCGCCCCAGACGCCGCCGAAGATCGTGAACGGGAACGTCGACACGCCCGCCATGCTGTGGTTGGCGCCGGACATGATGAACCGGACGCCTTCCGCCAGCGCGCAGTAGCGCCCGATGACCAGCTTCTCCGCGCCGTAGTTGTAGAGCACGTTGCGCTGCTCGAACTCCGTGGCGTGATGCGGGTCGTCGTAGTAGGTGTACTCGCCGACCTCGATCTGCGGGTTCTTCACCAACGGCTTGAGCAGCACCGTGCGGGCGTAGTCCGGCAACGGGTAGAGGTTGTCGGGCGAGGGAATGCTCACGGTGCTCCGATCGGCTCTTCGCTGAACTGCGTGCGGTACAGCTTGGCGTAGTGGCCTTCCAGGGCCAGCAACGCTTCATGCGTACCACGTTCGACGATCTGCCCCTTGTCCACGACCAGGATCTGGTTCGCCGCGCGGATGGTCGAGAGCCGGTGCGCGATGACCAGTGACGTCCGCCCTGCGAGCGCCTCGACCAGCGCCTCCTGCACGGCGGCCTCCGATCGCGAGTCCAGGTGCGCGGTCGCCTCGTCCAGGATCACCACGCGGGGCTTGGCCAGCAGCAACCGCGCGATGGTCAGCCGTTGCCGTTCGCCACCCGACAGACGGTAGCCGCGTTCGCCGACGACGGTGTCCAACTGATCCGGCAGCGACGACACCAGGTCCGCGAGCCGGGCACGGGTCAGCGCGTCCCAGATCTCCTCGTCCGTGGCCGTGGGTGCGGCGAGCCGCAGGTTCGCGCCGATCGACTCGTGGAACAGGTGCCCGTCCTGCGTCACCATGCCCACGGTCTCGCGGATCGAGTCGAACGACAGGTCGCGAACGTCCACACCGGACAGCCGGACGGTACCGGAGTCCGCGTCGTAGAGGCGGGGCACCAGCGAGGCGATCGTCGACTTGCCCGCACCCGACGCACCGACCAGCGCGATCAGCGAACCGGGCTCCGCCACGAACGACACCCCGCCCAGGATCTCCTCGCCACCGCGGGTGTCGAGCGACGCCACCTCCTCCAGCGACGCCAGCGACACCTTCTCGGCGGACGGGTAGGCGAACTTCACGTCGGAGAACTCGACCCGCACCGGCCCGTCGGGCACGGAGACCGGCTCCGGCTTCTCCTTGATCAGCGGCGGCAGGTCGAGCACCTCGAAGACGCGCTCGAACGACACCAGCGCCGTCATCACGTCCACCCGTGCGCCGGCCAACGCCGTCAACGGCGCGTACAGCCTCGTGAGCAGCAGCGCGAGCGTCACGATCGTGCCCGGTGCCATCTCCCCGGCGAACACGAAGTAGCCGCCCAGCCCGTAGACCAGTGCCAGCGCCAGCGACGACACCAGGGTCAGCGCCACCAGGAACAGCCACTGCGCCACCGCGGTCCGCACACCGATGTCGCGCACCCGCCGCGCCCGCGTCCCGAACTCGGCGCTCTCGATGGAGGGCCGGCCGAACAGCTTGATCAGCGTCGCGCCCGGCGCGGAGAACCGCTCGGTCATCTGGGTCGTCATCATCGAGTCGAGGTTCGCCGCCTCGCGGTGCAGGGACGCCAAACGCTTGCCCATGCGCCGCGCGGGGATCAGGAAGATCGGCAGCAGCAGCATCGCGAGCACCGTGACCTGCCACGACAGCGTCAGCATCACGATCAGGGTCAGCACGAGCGCGATCACGTTCGTGACGACGCCGGAGATCGTCTCGGAGAACGCCCGCTGCGCCGCGATCACGTCGTTGTTCAGCCGCGACACCAGCGCACCGGTGCGCGTGCGGGTGAAGAACGCGATCGGCATCCGTTGCACGTGGTCGAAGACGGCCTGCCGCAGCCGCAGGATCAGGTCCTCGCCCACCCGCGACGACTGCCAGCGCTCGGCCAGCGAGAACCCGGCCTCGAGCACCGCCACGCCGGCGATCGCCAGCGCGAGCCACACGACCAGCCCGAAGTCACGGCCGCCGATGATGGTGTCGACGACCCGTCCGGCCAGCACCGGGGAGGCCACCGCGAGCACGGCCGCGACCGCGCTGGTGGCGAGCAACGCGTACACGGCACGGCGTTGCGGGTGGGCGAACCGGGCGACACGCTTCAACGTCGCCCGGCTCACGCGACGGTTCTTCTCGTCCTGCATCGCGCTTTCGAGCGCGTACCAGGCGTTGAAGTCGATGTTCATGACGACCAGTCTCGAACCTCGACCTACAACGAGGTCAAGCTGTTTTCAGGAACTCGTCGACTTCGGCGAGGGCCGCCGCACGCACTGGCTCAGGCGACAGGAACAGGTCGTGCATGCCGGCCTTGATCTCCACCACCTTGACCGATGATCCGATCTTCGGACCCCACTTGCGCATTCCCTCGACGTCGAGCACGGCGTCCGCCTTCGAGACGTCCTCGCTCCACTCGCGAGCGTTCAACATGCTCTTGTCGGAGTGCAGCACCAGCACCGGCACCCGCACGTCGAGTCCCTTGTGGACCTTCTCCTGCGCCACCAGCACGGCCCGGATCCACCCGGCCAGCACGGGGAAGCCCGCGAGCGGCTTCCACTTCAGGTCGAAGTCCCACTCGCCGTTGCGCGAGTTGTGGATCGCGGCCCCGTACGCCTCGCCGAGGTTCGCGCGGATCTTCACCTTCGGCGCGAGCCCGCCGATCAGCTTCACGACCTGCCGCATCAACGGCGGCTCGACCACGTCCAGCCACGGGCTGTTGAGCACCAACGCGTCGATGAGTTCGCTGGAGCGTCGTTCGTGCGCCCACAACGACGTGGTGAGGCCACCGGTCGAGTGGCCCATGAGGACCACGCGCGAGTGCTCTTCGCGGATGACGGCGATCGCCGCGTCGATCTCCTCGAAGTACACGGCCATGTCGGTCGTGTAGTTCGGCACCTCGCCGTCCCGCAGTGACCGGCCGTACCCGCGCAGGTCGACGGCGTAGAAGTCGTAGCCCTGGGCGGTGTAGTGCTCGGCCACGTGCTCCTGGAAGAAGTAGTCCGCGAAACCGTGCACGTAGAGGATGGCGCCGCGGTCGTTGGCCGCGGCCCGACGGCGGACCAGGGTCGCTGAGGCTCCGCCGCGCAACGGCAGAACCGTGGTGTCTTCGTCGCTGCTCACCGGGCAAGTTTGCAACGGTCTGACGCCGTTTCCCTGCAGGCTTGTCCGGATCGTGTCTAACCTGGGGGAGTGACGGGGGATATTGAGCAGTCATCGAGGGTGCGGTTCCCGGGCATCAGCCCACGCGCCTATGAGCATCCTGCCGACCGAGGCGCCCTCGCGGTGCTGAGGGCGGTGCCCGCCGTGGCACCGATCCTCAAGGCGGTCGCCGGAGCCTTCACCGAGCGGGGTGAGCGCCTGCTTCAGGTGGCGTCGTCCGTCCGGGTCGGTCCCAAGCAGTACCCGCAGCTCGACCGCATCCGCAACGAGGTGGCGGCGACGTTCGACCTCGCCGAGGTGCCCGAGCTCTTCGTCGAGCGCAACGCCCAGGCGTACGGCTACACCTACGGCATCGACAAGCCGTTCATCGTGATCAGCACCGGTTCGGTCGACCTGCTCGACAACGAGTCGCTGCGCTTCCTGATCGGTCACGAGATGGGCCACGCGATGTCGGGCCACGCGCTGTACAACACGCTGCTGCGCCGGCTGATCGACCTGACCACTTCCTTCGCGTGGGTGCCCGCGGGCGCGATCGCGATGCGCGCGGTCATCGCGGCGTTGCGCGAGTGGCAGCGCAAGACCGAGCTCTCCTGCGACCGGGCCGGCCTGCTCGCCTGCCAGGACCCGCAGGCCGCGCTGCGCACGCACCTCGCGCTGGCGGGCGACCTGGGCGGTCAGGTCGACATCGCGTCGTTCCTCGCCCAGGCCAGGGAGTACGAGGAGGTCGAGGACATCCGCGACAGCGTCCTCAAGCTCCTGCACACCGAGCACCGCACGCACCCGCTGGTCGTGGTGCGGGCCGCCGAGTTGCAGCGCTGGTCGGCGAGCGAGGAGTACCGCGAGATCCTGACCGGCACGTACGCGCGCCGCGAGGACGACCGGCCGACGACGAACCTCAGCGACGACATCAAGGGCGCCGCCCGGTCGTACAAGGAGTCCATGGGCAACTCCGCCGACCCGCTGATCAAGACGATCAACGACATCGGCGAGTCGGTCATGGGCGCCGCCGGAAAGCTGTGGAGCAAGGTTGCTCCGAACGGCCCAGCGGAGTAGCTACCATCTGGAGTCATGAGACGACTCCTGGTGCTGGTTCTCTCCGCAATGCTTGCCGCAACGGGCACCGCCGCCGCCAACGAACAGGTCGTTGGCGGCGAGCGGGCGTCGATCCAGGCCAATCCGTGGGCCGTCTACCTGGTCGACGACCGCGGTGCCCAGTTCTGCGGCGGCACGATCGTCGCGCCGTCCAAGGTGCTCACCGCCGCCCACTGCGCGATCGGCCGCTCGCCGAGGGAAGTGCAGGTCGTCGCCGGTCGCGAGGACAAGCAGGACCGCAGGGCCGGCGTGACGGCCGCCGTCACCAAGATCTGGATCCACAAGCAGTACGTCGCCGCGGACGAGGGCGAGGACATCGCCGTCCTGACCCTGAGGGACGCGCTGCCGTACCAGCCGCTGCCCTTCGCCGAACCGTCCGACCAGGCGCTCTACCAGCCCGGCACGATGCTGCGCGCGCTCGGCTGGGGTCGCACGTCCGAGAACGGCAAGACGTCCCGCTTCCTCATGCAGGCGAGCGTGCCGGTGCTGCCGGACGAGTTCTGCGTGGACACCTACCCGCAGTTCGTGCAGGCGGACATGTTCTGCGCCGGGTTCGAGGGCGGCAAGGTCGATACCTGCCAGGGCGACTCGGGCGGCCCGATCGTGGTGGACGGCAAGCTCGTCGGCGTCACGTCGTGGGGTGAGGGCTGCGCCCGCAGGGGCAAGCCGGGCGTGTACGTCCGGATCTCCCGGTACGCCAAGGACCTGCACCCGGTCGTGGATGCCGGGGTTGTCGAGCCGTAAGTCGCGGTCGAGGTGCTGTGGACGGTGGCCCTGACGACGACGTCGGGCCACCGGCTCCGGGTCAGAGCACCAAGCCCACGGACATCGTCAGGAAGACGGCCGCGCACACCGCGTCCAGCGCCGTCGTCACGCCAGGTCGCTTGAGCTTCCCGGCCACCCGCGACGCCGCCAGCACGATCATCAGCTCCCACACCGCCGCGAGTCCGAGGAACACGACCGCGAGCATCGCGAGCTGCGGCGCCGGTTCACCCGATCCGATGAACTGTGGCAGGAACGCCAGCGAGAACAGGATCATCTTCGGGTTCGTGATGTTGGTCAGGAAGCCCTGCCGGAACGGCCGCGCGCTCATGACCTCCTCGGGGGTGTCCCCGGTGCGCCTGATGAGCCCGCGCGTGATGGAAACCGCCAGGTAGAGCAGGTAGCCGGCACCGATCCAGCGCAGTGCCACGAGCACCATCGGGTACTGCGCGAGCAGCACTCCGAGGCCCGAGATGACCAGTGCGACCTGGACCGCCGCGGCCGTGTGGATGCCGCCCAGCGCGAGCAGGCCGGCTCGGGTGCCGGACCGCAACGACGTGCGCAGCAGCAGGAACGCGTCCACGCCGGGGGTCACGATGACGACCGCGCACGCGATGAGGAAGGCCGGAACTTGGCCGAAGTCGAACAACACCGTACATACCCCCGTGAGCTACACCACTGACCGCAAAATCTTCGGCCTAATGGGACACTAACACGAGAATCTCCGGTTTTGACGCCGTCCTAGCGCGATCGCTACCGTTGGTGACCGATCGTCCACCTGGTGCAACGAGGAGTGGTCCGTGAGGGGTAAGCGGCTTGCCGTGCTGGTGGCGGTGATCGCCCTGGTCAGCGGCGCGACGTCCGCCGATGCGATCGTCGGGGGGACACCCGCGCGGGTGGCCGACACCCCCTGGGTTGTGGCGATCACCACCACGGACGGTCAGCTGATCTGCGGTGGCGCGCTCGTCGCCCCGGACAAGGTCATCACCGCCGCGCACTGCGTGACGCTCAAGGGCGTGCTCGGCAAGAACCAGCGTCCCGCCGAGCAGCTGCGCGTGGTCGCCGGCCGCACGGACCTCAGGAGCAAGGCCGAGGGAGTCGAGGCGGTGGTCGCGAGCGTGTGGCGGCACCCCGAGTACGTCGAGGTCACCAAGGGCGACGACGTGGCGGTCCTGACGCTGGCCCAGGCCGTGCCGTACCGGACGATCGCGCTCGGCGAGGTCGGTGACGACGGCGTGGTGCTCGGCTGGGGCCGCACCGGCGAGAACAGCGCGCCCGCCATGTCGCTGCGCAAGGTGACGGTGCCGATCCTGTCCGACTCCGAGTGTCTGCTGAAGGAACCGGACTACCGGCAGGGCGCGATGCTGTGCGCCGGGCGCGGTGGCCGGGACGCCTGCACCGGCGACTCGGGCGGGCCGCTCGTGGTGCGCGGCAGGCTCGCGGGCGTCGTGTCGTTCGGTCGCGGCTGCGCCCGGCCCGATGAACCCGGTGTCTACACCCGGCTCGCGAACTACCGGCAGACGCTGGGCTTCTGATATCCACGACCAGGTGCGAACCACACAGTTTCCCGCCACCCTGCGCCGCCAGTGGGGGCTCGACCTGAGCCCCGCCCAGCTCTACGCGATCCTGCGGCTGCGGCAGGATGTCTTCGTCGTGGAGCAGAACTGCGTCTACGCAGATGTGGACGGCCGTGACCTCGACCAGGGGACACGGCACTTCTGGCTGGAGACGGAGGGGACGCTCGACCCGCTCGCCTACCTGCGGTTGCTCGAGGAACCGGACGGCACGTTCCGCGTCGGACGCGTCGCCACGGCACGCATGGCCCGCGGCCGGGGGTACAGCCGCCGGCTCATGCAGGCCGCGCTCGTGGACATCGGCACCACACCGTCAGTGCTCGACGCGCAGACGTACGTCGCCGACTTCTACGCGTCGTTCGGGTTCGTCGCCGAGGGCACCGAGTTCATCGAGGACGGGATTCCACACCTGCGGATGCGGCGCTCTCCCTGATCACGCGCACCGCGCGCTCGATGTCGGCCTCGGTCAGATCGGCGCGCGCGGTGAGCCGCAGCCTGCTGATCTGGTCCGGCACCGACGGCGGCCGGAAGCAGCCGACGACGACACCGCTCGTGCGGCACGTCTCGGCCCACTGGAACGCCTGCTCCGGCGAGGGCGCCCGCACGCTCACGACGGCCGCGGTCGGCGTGCTGACCTGGAAACCGGCCTCCTTCAGGCGGTTGCTCAGGTCGTGCGCCACGGTCAGCGCCCGCTCGGGACGGTCCGGCTCCTCGCGCAGGATCTTGATCGCCGTGAGGGCCGCCGCCACGCTGCTCGGCGCGAGACCGGTGTCGAAGATGAACGGTCGCGCGGTGTCGATCAGGTGCCTGATCACCCGGCTCGGGCCGAGGACCGCACCGCCCTGCGCACCCAGCGACTTGCTCAGCGTCAGCGTGGTGATCACGTCCGGTGCCTTGACGATGCCCGCCTCGGCGACCGCGCCGCGGCCACCGGGCCCGACGACACCGAGGCCGTGCGCGTCGTCGACGACCAGCGCGGCACCGGTCGCACGGCAGGCCTCGTGCAGTTCGTTCAGCGGGGCGATGTCGCCGTCGACGCTGAACACCGAGTCCGTGACGACGATCGCGCGCCGCTTGCCGCGGGTCTCCAGCGCGTGCCGGACCTTGCCGACGTCGCAGTGGTCCGCGACGACGACGTCGGCCTTGGACAGGCGCGTGCCGTCGATCAGCGAGGCGTGGATGTGCTGGTCGGCGACGATGGCCGTACCGGGGCCCGTCAGCGCCGTGACCGCGGCGAGGTTCGCCATGTACCCGCTGCTGAACACGAGCGCAGACTGCGAGCCGCAGAAGTTCGCGAGCTCGAACTCCAACTCCGCGTGCAGCTCCGTCGAGCCCGTGACCAGGCGCGATCCCGTCGAGCCCGAGCCCCACTTCAGCGTGGCGGCGGCCGCTGCACCCGCGACGCGCTTGTCCTTGGCGAGGCCCAGGTAGTCGTTGCTCGCGAGGTCGAGGTCCGTCGAGTCCGACGTGCGCGGCCGCAGTCGCCGGCTCAGACCGGCCTTGGCCCGCGCTTCGGAGCGGGTGTCGATCCAGTCGAGCGTCGACTCACCACCGCTGGAACTCGCCTCAGTTGTGCTCACGGTCACCGACCGAGTCTCCCATCCGCCCGCTAGCGTGCCGCTCGTGGACCTGTTCACCTTCACGCGCGCCGAACTCACCTCGCCGGTGCAGTTCCTCGGCGGACGCTGGGTGGTGTCGGCCTACGACGACGTGCGCGCCGTGCTGGCCGATCCGGTCACCTTCCTGCCCGACAACGCGCTGACCGCCGTCACCCCGGTGGCTCCGGCCGCCCTGCGCGCCCTGGTGAGGGCCCGTTTCTCGTTGCCGCCGACGCTCGCGAACAACGGGTCCTCGTCGCACGCCGACCTGCGGCGGCTCGTGGCCTCGTTCTTCACACCGGCGCGCGTCGCCGCTGCGGAGCCTCGCATCCGGTCCCTGGTTTCGGAACGCCTGGGTGGCGCGGATCTCGTGCGCTCGCTCGCGTGGGACCTGCCCGCGATCGTGCTGATGGACCTGCTGGGGCTGCCGAACGTCGACATCCCGACGCTGAAGCGCTGGAGCACCGGTTCGCTGGAGTTCTTCTGGGGCGACATCACCCGCGAACGGCAGATGGAGCTGGTCGACGACGTCGGCGACTTCCACCAGTGGCTGGTCAAGCGCTACCACGCCCGCGACGGCGAGCTGTTCTGCGCGCTGGCCGACGCCGGGGTGTCCGCTGAGGACTCCGCCGGTCTCTGCTACTTCCTGCTGATCGCGGGCCAGGAGACGACGACCCAGCTGTTGTCCACGGCGTTGCGCCGCGCGTTGCAGGACCGCTCGCTGTGGGCGCGACTGCCCGAACCCGGCGTGGCCGAGTCGTTCGTCGAGGACGTGCTGCGGACCGAGACGCCCGTGGTGACGTGGCGGCGGCTGACCGCGCGGGAGGTCGTGCTGTCCGGTGTGCGCGTGCCTGCCGGTGCGGAGCTCGTGTTGTTGTTGAGCGGCAAGGAAACCGACCCCCGGCACCTCGCGTTCGGCTATGGCAGGCACTTCTGCCTCGGGGCGGGGCTGGCCCGGTTGGAGGCCGCCGTGACGTTGCGGACCGTCGCCGAGCACGAGCCGTCGTTGCGCCTGGCAGGGCCGGAGCCGGAGTGGCTGAACCTGCTGTCGTTCCGCGCGCCGAAGTCGGTGGCAGTGACCCGCTGACCTGAGGTTTGATGCCCGGGTGATGAATCGACAGCTCTCCGGAACCCGCAAGAAGACGCTCCTGGAGAGGCTCGGCCCGGTGCCGGACGTCGACCCCGACCGCTACGGCGACGGCGGGCCGGTGGGCGCGCTGGAGACGCGGGTCGCGCAGCTCCTGGGCACCGAGGCCGCGCTGTTCGTGCCGACCGGGACCATGGCGCAGCAGATCGCCCTCAAGTGCTGGGCGGACCGCACGCACAACCCGATCGTGGCGATGCATCCGCAGGCCCACCAGCTCAACCACGAGGACGACGCGCTCACCGTGCTGTCCGGCCTGCGCCCGATCAAGGTGCCGAACTCCCAGGTCGCGACCTGCCCGGAGCCGTACGGGACGCTGCAGCTGGAGGTGCCGGACCGCGAGGCCGGGTTCGTCCTGCCGACCTGGGACGAGCTGACCTCGCTCGTCGACGCCGCCCGCGAGCGGGACGCGGTCGTGCACCTCGACGGCGCGCGGCTGTGGGAGAGCACCTTCGGCCTGGGCAAGCCGCTGCCGGAGATCGCGGGCCTGTTCGACTCGGTCTACGTGTCGTTCTACAAGTCCCTCGAAGGCGTCTCCGGCGCGGCGCTCGCCGGCACCCAGGACTTCGTCGACCAGGCACGGGTGTGGCGGCACCGGTACGGCGGCATGCTGTTCCAGCAGTGGCCGGCGGCGCTGTCCGCGTTGCACGGCCTGGACACCGTGCTGCCGAAGCTCGGCACGTACGTCGAGCACGCCAAGGTCGTGGCGTCCGCCATGGGGCTGCCCGAGCCGCACACCCACCAGTTCGCGCTGCACCTGCCCGGCGACCCGCAGCGGCTGACCGAGGTGAGCGGCCAGTTCCTCGGCAACTTCTGGCGGGACGGGACGCTCGCGAAGAACGAGATCACCATCGCCGAGCCCGCCCTGGAGTGGACGGCGGACGAGGTCGCGGAGGCCTGGGCGGAGTTCCAGAGTCTGATCTAGGCCTGTCCTGCAAGTCTCGTCCGCGACAGTCGCGGCCGAGGGCCACGGAGGCGGTACCGCCGCAACGCCCGAATACGCCCGGTATGAGGGCATAGCGGCGGCACCGCCTCCGTGACTCTCGACCGTGACTCTCATCGAACGGACTTACAGGACAGGCCTAGGGCGACGTCGCTCACCTGGCTGTTGGACCTGGCCGTGCGAAATGCGACGATGCCGGGGCTGTGAGGGGAGTGCGAGGAAGCCGGTGTGAATCCGGCGCCGTCCCGCGACTGTGACCGGTAGCGAGAGAACCGGGAGTCAGGAACTCGTCCCCCTCTTCGACCACCTACCGCGGGCGTGGACACCCGAGGAAGGACTTCGCCGAGCATGTACCCCTTTTCGGCTGTCGTCGGACATGAAGACCTCCGCCTTGCCCTGCTGCTGAACGCCGTGCACCCCGGCATCGGCGGCGTTCTCGTCCGCGGCGAGAAGGGCACGGCGAAGTCGACCATCGTGCGTGCCCTCGCCGCGCTGCTGCCCGACCTCGACGTGTCCCGGGGCTGCCGCTTCGGCTGCGCGCCCGGCACCACCGACTGCCCCGACGCACCGCACGAGGACGTCGAACGGCGTCCCGCCCGGCTCGTGGAACTGCCCGTCGGCGCCACCGAGGACCGGCTGGTCGGGTCGCTCGACCTGGAGAAGGCGCTGACCGAGGGCGTGCGGGCGTTCCAGCCCGGCCTGCTGGCCGCGGCGCACCGCGGCGTGCTCTACGTCGACGAGGTCAACCTGCTGCACGACCACCTGGTCGACCTGTTGCTCGACGCCGCCGCCATGGGCCGCGCGCACGTCGAGCGCGAGGGCGTCTCGGTCTCGCACCCGTCGCAGTTCCTGCTGGTCGGCACGATGAACCCCGAGGAGGGCGAGCTGCGGCCGCAGCTGCTCGACCGGTTCGGGCTGACCGTGGCGGTGAAGGCCGCGCGGGACGTCGCCGTGCGCACCGAGGTCATCCGGCGGCGGCTCGCCTACGAGGCCGACCCCGTCACGTTCGCGGCGAAGTGGGCCGGGCAGGACGCCGAGCTCAAGCAGAAGATCACCGACGCGCGCGCCAACCTGAAGCGGGTGTCCCTTCCGGACGGTGAGCTGCGCCGGATCGCCGCCGTCTGCGCCGCTTTCGAGGTCGACGGCATGCGCGCGGACCTCGTCGTCGCCCGTGCCGCCACCGCCCACGCGGCGTGGCGCGGCGCCACCGAGGTCGAGGAGACGGACGTCGAGACCGCGGTCCGGCTCGCGTTGCCGCACCGGCGCCGCCGCGACCCGTTCGACGAGCCCGGCATCGAGGAGCAGCAGCTCGAGGACGCGATGCGCCAGGCGGCCGAACACGCGGAGGAGCCGCCGGAGGGCCCGGACGACGACGGCCCCGGCGGCGGCGAGCTGCCCGAGCCGCAGGAAGGCCCCAAGGGCAACGGGAACGCGCCTCAGGACCGTCCGGCGCCGGAGCCCGCGCCCGCGTTCAAGGCGCGGCTGCTGGAGGTCCCCGGAGTCGGCGAAGGCGCGCCAGGCAAGCGTTCCCGCGCCCGCGCCCGCACCGGCAGGATCGTCCGTTCGTCCAAAGTGGACGGTAACGGGCTGCATCTGGTCGACACCCTGACGAACGCGGCACCGCACCAGGCAGCGCGTGGCCGCAGTGGGCCCGGACTGCTGCTCACCGCCACCGACCTGCGCAAGGCGGTCAGGGAGGGCAAGGAGTCGAACCTCGTCCTGTTCGTCGTCGACGCTTCCGGCTCGATGGCCGCGCAGAAGCGGATGTCGGCCGTCAGCGGCGCGGTGATCTCGTTGCTGCGCGACGCTTACCAGCGCAGGGACAAGGTAGGCGTGGTGACGTTCCGCGGGCAGACCGCCGAGGTCGCGTTGCCACCGACGACCTCGGTGGACGCGGCTGCCACCAGGCTCAAGAAGATGCGCACCGGAGGCCGGACTCCGCTCGCGGACGGCCTGCTCAAGGCCCACCGCGTCCTGGAGATCGAACGGATGCGCGATCCTCGGAAGCGCCCGCTCGTGGTGCTGCTGACGGACGGCCGCGCGACGTCGTCCGGCCTGGGGGGCGACCCCACCAAGGACGCGCTCAAAGCCGCGACACTGCTGGAGAAGACCGCCGTCGTGGTCGTCGACTGCGAACAGGGCCACGTGCGCCTCGGTCTCGCCCAGAAGATCGCTGAAGCGCTTCAAGGCACTTGCGTGAAGCTCGACCAGCTCAGCGCCGACCACCTCGCCGGCGTCGTCCGGGCCGCATAAGGAGAACCCAGTGCCTCAAGGACAACCCACCGAGGTGCCGAAGGACGGCCTGACCACGCGCCAGCGCAGGAACAGGCCGTTGCTGATGCTGCACACCGGTGAGATGAAGGGGAAGTCGACGTCGGCCTTCGGCATGGCGTTGCGCGGCTGGAACCAGGGATGGGACATCGGCGTGTTCCAGTTCGTGAAGTCCGCCAAGTGGAAGGTGGGCGAGGAGTCCGCCTTCAAGGCGCTCGGCCGGCTGCACGACGAGACCGGCGAGGGCGGCGCCGTCGAGTGGCACAAGATGGGCGAGGGCTGGTCCTGGACCCGCAAGCAGGGCACCGAGGACGACCACGCCACGGCCGCGCTCGAGGGCTGGCACGAGATCCAGCGCAGGATCAACGCCGAACGCCACGGCTTCTACGTGCTCGACGAGTTCACCTACCCGCTGCACTGGGGCTGGATCGACGTCGACGAGGTCGTGGAGACGCTCGCGAACCGGCCCGGCCACCAGCACGTCGTGATCACCGGCAGGTACGCGCCGCAGAAGCTGGTCGACGCCGCCGACCTCGTGGTGGAGATGACCAAGGTCAAGCACCCGATGGACGCCGGGCAGAAGGGGCAACGGGGGATCGAGTGGTGAACAGGCTGGTCGTCGCCGCCCCGGCCTCCGGCAGCGGCAAGACCACCGTCGCGACGGGCCTGATGGCCGCGTTGCGCGCGGCCGGGTCGCGGGTCGCGCCGTTCAAGGTGGGACCCGACTACATCGACCCCGGCTACCACTCGCTGGCGACCGGGCGGCCAGGCCGCAACCTCGACCCGGTCATGGTCGGCGAGCACCGGATCCCGGGTCTGTTCGCGCACGGCTCGAAGGGCTGCGACATCGCCGTGGTCGAGGGCGTGATGGGGCTGTTCGACGGCCGCATCGACACCGCGGGCATCGGCTCCACCGCGCACGTCGCCAAGCTGATCGGCGCACCGGTGCTGTTCGTCGTGGACGCCCGCGGGCAGAGCCGGTCGCTCGCCGCGCTGCTGCACGGGTTCCGCGGCTACGACCCGACGGTCCGGCTCGGCGGCGTGATCCTCAACCAGGTCGGGTCGGAACGGCACGAGCAGGTGCTGCGGTCGGCGTGCGACGAGGTCGGTCTCGACGTGCTCGGCGTACTGCCGCGCGATCCGCAGTTCTCCTTGCCCTCACGGCACTTGGGCCTCGTGACGGCGGCGGAGCACGGTCCGGAGGCCGTGGCCGCGGTGGACGCGATCGCCGCCGCGGTCGCCAAGCACGTCGATCTCGACGCGGTGCGCAGGCTCGCGTCGTCGGTCCCCACGATGGCGGTCTCCGCGTGGGAACCGCAGGTCGAACGCGTCGCGGACGAGCCGGTGATCGCGGTCGCGGGCGGAGCGGCCTTCACGTTCGGCTACGCCGAGCACGTCGAGGTGCTGAAGGCGGCGGGCGCGGCCGTGGCGGTGCTCGACCCGCTGCACGACGAGGACCTCCCGGAGGGCACGGCGGGACTCGTCCTCCCGGGCGGATTCCCGGAGCAGCACGCGGAAGCGCTGTCGGCCAACGCGACGTTGCGGGAGGCGGTCGCTCGGTTCGCTCGATCGGGCGCGCCGGTGCACGCCGAATGCGGAGGGTTGCTGTACCTCGCGAGATCGCTCGACGGGCACCCGATGTGCGGCGTGCTCGACGCCGAGGGGTTCATGACCCCGAAGCTGACCCTGGGCTATCGCGACGCGGTGGCGTCCGCCGGCTCACCGCTGCACTCGCCGGGCAGCCGCGTGACCGGCCACGAGTTCCACCGGACCCAGCTGTCCACACCGCACTCGACCCCGCCCGCGTGGCAGTGGCGCGGCGTCGACTCACGGCCCGTCGCCGAGGGCTTCGTGGTGGGTGGCGTGCACGCGTCGTACCTCCACACGCACCCGGCCGGTGATCCGGAGGCCGTAGCCCGTTTCGTGCGGGCCTGCCACCCGTTCGTGGCAGGAGTGGCAGACGGTACGGTCATCGCTTAAGTCTCTCCCCAAACCCCCTGTGGAGCTGTCGTGACGACGACCGGTCGGGTCTCCTTCGTCGGCGCCGGTCCCGGTGCCGCCGACCTCATCACTCTCCGAGGCGCTCGCCGCATCGCGGAAGCCGACGTGGTCGTCTGGGCCCCCAGCGCGGTGGACGCCGAGTGCGTCCGCGAGCACGCCCGCGCCGAGGCCGAGCTGGTCGACTTCTCGCGCGTCACGCCCGAGGAGATCACCGACGTGTACCGCCGCGCCGCCGCGGCGCGCCAGGTCGTCGTGCGCCTGCACTCGGGCGACGCCGCGACCGGTGGTGGCGTTCAGGAGCAGCACGACCTGTGCGTGCGGCTCGGTCTCGAGGTCGAGGTCGTGCCGGGCGTGTCCGTCGTCGCCGCCGCGGCCGCGAAGATCGGTCGCGAGCTCACGCAGACCGAGGCGTCCTCCACCGTGCTGATCTCGCCGGAGAGCAGCGAGCTCGTGAGCGAGTTCGCCGCGCTGCAGACCACGATGGCCGCCACGGTCTCGGGCGCGCGCACCGGCCAGTTCGTCGAGAAGCTCCTGCAGGGCGGGTACTCCGAGAGCACGCCGGTCGTCGTCGCGTACAAGGTGAGCCAGGCCGACGAACTGATCGCGCACACCACGATCGGCGAGCTGGAGTCGGTCGTGAAGCAGCACAAGCTTTACCGACCGACGCTGTTCCTCGTCGGTGCCGCGGTGAAGGCGCCCACGCGTCGTGTCTCGGCGACGGCCACGGGCTCGGTGGACGAACCGCTGCGCGCCGCCCGCCCGACCCGCTGGTCGCGCCGGGCCGCCTCGCGCATCGCGACGCGCACGGACGAACCGATCCCCGCTGCCGCTCCCGCGGTTCCCACCACCCCGTCGGCCGAGCCGAACCCGGCGTGGACGGCGGTCGAGGAAATACAGCAGTCCGTGCGCAGGCCCGCCGAGGAGCCCGCGCCGAAGCCGAAGCTGACGGTGGTCGCGGCGGAGATCCCGAAGCCGCCGACGGTCAACGCCTCGACTTCCACGCCGAGGAAGAAGCCGGTCCGCAAGCCCAAGCGGTCCGCTAACTGATGTCGGTGGAGAAGCTGCGGGAGGCAGCGGGCCGTCCCGTCGAGGTCGTCGACGCCGAGGACGGCCTGCGTCCCGCGTTGAACGTGTGCCGCGCCCACTCCGCCGTGATCGTCAGGCTCGCCGAGGGCATCGGCCCCGCCGAGATCGGTGCCGGCCTCGCGGGCTGGCGCCGCACGCTGACGGTGCAGGACGGCGACGAGCTGGTCCCCGTCGACCCGCGCGACGCGGTGACGCGCCGCTGGACCGCCCCGGATGCCGTGTTGTGCCTGGCGGACAACGAGTTCCTCCGCTCGAACGACGGCTGGGCGCTCCCGGACGACGCCTTCGCGAGCCGCACCCACGTGCTCGGCGCCGAGGTGCGCGCGTTCGTGCTGGCCCGTCTCGCCCCGCGCCCCGGCGTGCTGGTGTGGGACGTGCTCGCGGGTTCCGGCGCGGTCGGCGTGGAGTGCGCCCGGCTCGGTGCCGCGGTGATCGCGGTCGAGCCGGACCCCGTGCAGTGCGTGCGGATCATCGCGAACGCCTCCGCGCACGGCGTCGACGTCCGCGTCGAGGAGTCCGAGCTGGACGCGCCTTCGTTGCCGCGGCCGGACGCGGTGTTCGTCGGCCGGGGCGAGCTGAGCGCGGTCAAGGCCTCGGCGGCGGTATCGGCTCGCCGAGTCGTGGTGGCGACGGAGAGGGTCGACGAGATCGTGCCCGCGCGGGACGCGTTGCAGGCCGCCGGGTACGAGGTGGAGGGCGTGCACTGGACCGCCTCGCGCCTGCTGGACTCGGGATTCGCTCCGGCGGTCCCGGTGACCTTGTTGTGGGGAAACAAGAAGTGATCGGAGTGTTCGCCGGTCCGGCGCAGCGCGGTGACGCCGCTGACCTGGCCGGGCTTCTCGGTGCCGACGCCGTCGTCCCCGACGGCCCGGTCAAACCCGCCGTCCGCAGCCTCTGGCCCCGCCTGGGCGCCGTCGTGCTGTTCCTGGACGCGGGGTCCGCGGTCAGGCTGGTCGCGCCCCTGTTGCGGGACAGGCGATCCGACCCCGCCGTGGTGTGCGTGGACGAGCACTTCGTCGTCGCGCTGGCCGGGGACGCGGACGTGTTCACCCGTCACGTCGCCGACGTGCTGAACCGCACGGCCGTGGTGACGACCGGTCCGCTGGTCGACTCGATGCTGGACGAGCTGGTCGAGCAGCTCGACGCCACCGCCGTCGGTGACGTCGAGGGCTGCACCGCCGCCATCGAGGCGGGCGAGAAGGTCGTGTTGCGCAACCCGCTGAACTTCCCGCTGCCCGCGTTGCCGCCCAACGTCGTGGCGGGTGGTGAGGACGCGACGTGGGTGATCGTCGTCGACGACCGCGCCGCCGCGGCGAAGGACCACGTGTTGCGGATCGTGCCGCGCACGCTCGTCGTCGGAGTGGGGTCGACGCGCGGTGCGTCGGCCACGAGCGTGGGCGCCGCGCTGTCCGAGTTGGACGTTCAGGGCGGCCTGGACCTGCGTGCCATCAAGGCGTTCGCGACAGCGGACGCCAAGGCGGACGAACCCGGCATCGTGGACGCGGTGGAGGACTGGGGTTTCTGGCACGGCGACACCGCCGAGCTGCTGACGTTCCCGACCGGTGAGCTCGCCGAGATCGGGGTGCCGAACCCGAGCTCGGTCGTGCGCAACTCGATGGGCACCGCGAGCGTCGCGGAGGCAGCCGCGTTGCGTGGTGCGCGCAGCGTCGGGCACGGCGGCCAGATCGAGCTGGCGGCCGAGAAGTTCAAGCGGGACAACGTGACCGTGGCCGCGGCACGGGTGCTGCCGCGCGGCCGGCTCGCGCTGGTCGGGCTCGGTCCGGGTCCAGCCGAGCAGCGCACGCCCCGTGCGGAGGCGGAGATCCGGCGCGCGGCGTTCGTGATCGGGTCGCCCGAGGCGATCGACTCCGTGCGCCCGCTTCTGCGCTCGGGCACCGAAGTCGGTCACGAGGGAGCGTTCGACCTGGCCGCTCGGGGTGCCGCGGTCGCGTTCGTCGCATTCGGAACCGGACCAACGCTGGACATTCCGGTCGAAGCCGACGTAATTGTTGTTCCCGGAGTCTGGGAACACTGATGTTTTTCCTTCTTTCGTAGGGTCTGCACCGAAGTCTTCTTGATTAGCGTCGCCATGCACACGGCCCACCCTGCTCGGGCCCGAAAGCACTGGAGACCGGCATGAGAGCCCGTCGTCTCGTCGCTGTCGCCTGCACCGCCGGCGTCGCACTGTCCCTGCTGACGATCACCGCCCAGGCCGCCGCGCCCAAGGAAGGCCTGCGGCTGCTGACCGTCCGCGACTCGCTGACCGCCACGCACACCTGGTACGAACAGATCTACGACGGAAAACCGGTGCTGGGCGCGTACTACGCCGAACACGTGGACAAGGCGACCGGCGCGAAGACCGTGGACGACGGCCGGCTGGCGGTCGGTTCCGTCGACGTCACGCCCGCGGTGTCCGCCGAGGACGCCAGGACGAAGTCCGCCGGTGCTCCCGAAAGTGCGAACCTGAAGGTGCTGCCCGGCACCGGACTCGTCTACGAGGTGATCTCCGACAACGGCAGGGGGTCCGAGCGCACGCTGGTGCACGCCGAGTCCGGCGCCGTCGTGAAGACCGAGAGCCTGGTCAAGCACGCCGACGGCACCGGCAAGGTGTTCAGCCCGAACCCCGTGTCGTCGCAGCAGAACCAGAACCTCGTGGACGGCGACGACGCCGACTCGGCCGTGCCCGCCGCCGCGTACAGGTCCGTCACGCTGTCCCACCTGGACGGATCCGGCTACCTCAAAGGCAACTACGCCCAGCTGACCGGCTCGAAGAGCAAGCTCGCGTACAACAAGAGCAACAAGTTCGAGTACACGCGCGCCAACGACCTCTTCGAGCAGGTCAACGCCTACTGGGGCGTGACGGAGTCGCAGAAGTACATCCAGGGCCTCGGGTTCAAGGACGTCAACAACGAGTCGCAGAAGATCACCACGATCGGCCTGAAAGAGGACAACTCGTTCTACGACCCGAACAAGGACCAGATCACGTTCGGCACGGGCGGGGTGGACGACGCCGAGGACGTCGAGGTGGTGTGGCACGAGCTCGGCCACGCCATCCAGGACGCCCAGGTGCCCGGCTTCGGCTCCACCGTCGAGGGCGGCTCGATCGGTGAGGGCTTCGGCGACTGGTGGGCGTTGATCATGTCCTCCGCGGACGCCAAGGACACGGCCACCGTCCCGTTGGCGTGCATCATGGACTGGGACGCCACGGCCTACACGACCGAGACGCCGCACTGCCTGCGTCGCACCGACACCGACGTGAAGTACGCCGACCGCAAGGGCGAGGTGCACTTCGACGGTCAGATCTGGTCGCGGGCGTTGTGGGACTTGTACAAGAAGTTCGGTCGCGACAAGTCGGCGAAGATCGTGCTGGAGGCGCAGTTCTCCTACTCGCCCTCGACCGACTTCGCGAAGGCCGCCACCGCGACCGTGGAGACCGCCAGGAAACTTTACGGTGACACGGACGCAGCAATCGTCCGATCTGCTTTCGACGCCCGCGGAATCGAAAAGAAGTAAGTCAAAAGTCAAACTGCCCTAAACAGACAAGTGGCGGTTGTGCTGCTGAATCTCCGCCCGTGACGCTGTGTGTGCTGTCGCTGTACACCCTGCACACACAGTGTCATCGGGAAGGACTGGCAACATGGCGAAAACCCTGCATCGCCTGATCGTGTCCGTCGTGGTGTCCGCTCTCGCGAGCATCTTCTTCAGCGCCCCCGCGGCCAACGCGGAGGACGTGTCGCCGATGATCGTCGGCGGTACGCGAGCGAGCACCTCGACCTATCCGTGGGTGGTCTACCTGGCCTCGACCTCCGGTTCGCAGTTCTGCGGAGGCACGCTGGTGAAGGCCAACAAGGTCGTCACCGCCGCACACTGCGTGAAGGGCCGTACCGCCGCCAGCACGCGCGTCGTGCACGGCCGTGACGACAAGCAGAGCACCGCGGGCACGGTCGCGAGCGTGACCAAGATCTGGGTGCACCCGAGCTACACCACCGCGACCGCGGGCTACGACGTCGCGGTGCTGACGCTGGACCGCAGCATCAACTCGGCGACCCTGCCGCTGGCCACGCCGCAGGACACCGCGCTCTACGCGGCCGGCAACTCGGCGCTGATCCTCGGCTGGGGCACCACCTCCTCCGGTGGTTCCGCCTCGCGCTACCTGCTCAAGGCCAACGTGCCGCTGACCTCCGACTCGACCTGCAAGACCGCGTACTCGCAGTACAGCAACACCTCCATGGTGTGCGCGGGCTTCCCGCAGGGCGGCACCGACACCTGCCAGGGCGACTCCGGTGGCCCGCTGGTGTACGGCGGCAAGCTCATCGGTGACACCTCGTGGGGCCGCGGCTGCGCCGGCGCCGGCTACCCCGGCGTGTACGGCCGGATCGCCTCGTACTACTCGGTGATCACCGCTCAGCTCTGAGCCTGTCTGTTGCAGGGTGCGTGCTCCGGCGCGCACCCTGCACGCATGGCTGATCTGGAAGCTGTGCCCGAAGACTGGTCGAGCGCTCTGGTCGTCGTCGCTCATCCCGATGACATGGAGTACGGCGGTGCGGGCGCCATCGCGCGTTGGACCGCCCAAGGCAAGAACATCAAGTACCTGCTCGCGTGCCGTGGAGAGAACGGCATCGACTCGATGGAACCGGCTGCCTGCGCGCCGTTGCGGGTCGAGGAGCAGATCGCCTCCTGTGCGGCCGTCGGCGTCACCGAGGTCGAGTTCCTCGACCACCCGGACGGCACCATCGAGTACGGCATCCCGTTGCGGCGTGACATCGCGGCCGCCATCCGCCGCCACCGGCCGGAGTTCGTGATCACCGGCAACTACCGCGAGACCTGGCCCGGCGGCGGCCTGAACATGGCGGACCACATCGCCGTCGGACGCGCTGCCGTCGACGCGGTCAGGGACGCGGGCAACCGGTGGATCTTCCCGGAGCTCGGACTGGAGAAGTGGGAAGGCGTGAAGTACGTGGCGGCGGCATCCTCGCCGTTGGCGACGCACGCCGTGGACATCACTGACTCGTTCGACGCTTCCGTGGCCTCTCTACGGGCGCACAAGGCGTACCTGGAGGCGTTGAGCGGCGACATGGCCGACCCGGAGCCGTTCCTCCGTTCGATGGCAGAAGCGGTGGGGGAGCGCTTCGGAGGGGTGCTGGCCACCTCTTTCGAGCTGCTGTCCGTGTGACCATGTTCCCTTCGGCTGGACACGGCGTGTCCCGTGTGGATGCTTCTACGCATGCCCTTTGAACAGCACTACCTGGCCGGCCTCGACCTCCGGGGCCGGCGCGTCCTCGTGGTCGGCGGAGGCACGGTCGCGCAGCGCCGTCTACCTCGCCTGATCGCGTCCGGCGCCGTCGTCGAGCTCGTGTCGCCGTCCGTCACCCCCGCCGTGCAGGGCATGGTAGACGCGGGAGAGCTGACGTGGCACGAGAGGCGTTACGAGGCCGGTGACGTCGAGGGCGCGTGGTACGTGGTGGCGTGCACGTCCGACATCGAGGTGAACACGCAGATCGGCGAAGAAGCGCTCTCGCAGCGTGTGTTCTGCGTGCGCGCGGACATCGCCGTCGAAGGCACGGCCGTCACCCCGGCCACCGGCATGCACGACGGCATGTTGATCGGTGTGCTGGCGGGTGGCGAGCACCGCCGGTCAGCCTCGGTGCGCGACGGGCTCGTGGCGGCGTTGCGCGACGGCCGCATCGCGGACCAGACCGCGCCGCCCGTCGGTGTGGCCCTGGTCGGCGGCGGCCCCGGCGACCCCGAGCTGATCACCGTCCAGGGCAAGCGTTTGCTGGCACACGCTGACGTGGTCGTCGCGGACCGCCTGGCCCCGCGAGAGTTGCTGGAGGAACTGCCCGCGCACGTCGAGGTCGTGGACGCGGCGAAGATTCCCTACGGCCGTGCGGCGACGCAGGAGTTCATCAACCAGACGCTGATCGACCGCGCCAAGAAGGGCAAGTTCGTCGTCCGGCTCAAGGGCGGCGACCCGTACGTCTTCGGGCGCGGTTTCGAGGAACTGCTGGCGTGCGCGGAAGCCGGGATCCCGGTGACCGTGGTGCCGGGCGTGACGTCGGCGTTCGGTGTGCCGGCATTGGCCGGTGTGCCGGTGACGCACCGAGGAGTGGCGCACGAGGTCGTGGTCGTCTCCGGTCACGTCGCGCCGGACGACCCGCGCTCTCTCGTTGACTGGTCCGCGATCGCACGCCTTCGTGGCACCGTCGTGCTGATGATGGCGGTCGAACGGGCCGGTGCGTTCGCTACGGCGTTGATGGAAGGCCGTCCCGGTTCAACGCCCGTCGCCGTGATCCAGGAGGGCAGCACGGCGGCTCAGCGCGTGTACCGGTCCACTTTGGACACCCTGGGCGCGGACGTGAAGGCCTGGGAGGTTCGCCCGCCGGCGATCATCGTGGTGGGCCCGGTCGCGGGCATCGCTCCCGTGAACAGTTAGTTTCTCCGCAAATGCCGCGCAGCCGGTGGGCTCTGCATTCACGCCGCCCGAGTCCACCGGTTCCGCGAAGCGGACATTCAGGGCCGCGGCCGGGAAATGGCGTTCTCCGCGGCAGGCACCCGCACGTACGCGCGCAGTGACTTCAGGCTGAGGAGCCCGACCGCGGTGCGAAGTGCCACCGCGACGTACCAGGGCGCGAGCAGCCCGAAGTAGTCCGCGACAAGTCCGCCCAGCAGCGCGCCGACCGGCTGAACACCCCAGGTGATCAGCGTCTGCGCGCTGCTGACGCGGCCAAGCAGTTCGGCCGGCACCACACGCTGCCGGAAACTCGACGTGGCCACACCCCACACCGCCGTGCAGAACGAACTCACCACCGCGAACGCCGCGACCGTGACGAGGTCGTGGGCCGCAGTCGCGATTCCCAGCCACATCAACGGAATCAGCACCACCGTGACCGTGACCGTGCTCCGGTACCTGGCGAGCAACCGCTCAGCGAGCAGCCCGCCCGCAACACCCCCACACGCGAGCGTGGCCAGGAAGACGCCGAACCCCGCACCGGTGAGTCCGAGCCGTTGCTGCGCGAACAACACCAGCGTCGCCATCGTCATCGCGATGCACAGGTTCGTGGTGGCCGACACGACTGTGATGGTCCTCAGCGCCTTGTGCCTCCCCAGCCACAGCAGGCCTTCCCTGACCTTGGGCCTGGCCGTCGGCACCTTGCGTTCGGTACGCATCCTGCTGACCAGCAACGCCGCAACGGCGAACGTCAGCGCGTTGACCCAGAACGGCGCAGGCACAGCAATCGTGAACAGCAGCCCGCCCAACGGCGGCCCCACGAATTGCAACGCCACAGCCTGCGACGCGAACAACCTGCCGTTCGCACGCTCCAGCAGATGGTTCTCCACAGTGGCCTTGATGAGCGGCTGCCCCACGGCCCGCGGCACGTTCTCGGCCGTGCCGATCAGAAAGGCCATGCCGTACAGAACCGCGATGGGCGCGCTGTGAAACGCCGCAAGCACCGCCATGAGCGAACACTGCACCCACAACGCCACCAGCAGAAGCCGCCTGCCGTCGTACCGGTCGGCCGCCGCGCCGGCCGGAAGCGCGGCCAGCAGCCACGGCAGTGCGCCGAAGAAGCTCACGCCGGCGATCAGCTTCGGATCCTGGGTGATGGTGGTGGCGAGCAACGGCAGCGCCGCCAGGAAGATCCCGTCCCCCAACGCCGAGATGGCGCTGCCGCTCCACAGCAGGTACCAGTTCCGCCCCATGGGGCACCTTAAGCGCCACGACCAAAACGAACCGAAGCCGAGGCCCCGCCCTCCCAGGGGGCTGACCACCAACCTCCACCCAAACCTAGCGACGATTCGCGCGTGTCAACCCACCGCTCACCGATCTGTGGACAACTCGGCCCCGCGCACGCCAAGGGCGCCTCGTCGAGGCAGGAAGAGGGCGTCGCCGTCGGTCGAGGCAGCTGCCGCCGAGAAGGCAGGAAGCGACGTTCGCTGTCGGTCAAAGGCAACTGCCGCCGAGGAGGCACAGTCGCCGCTCTGCGGTGGGTGGCTCGGCCTGACCACGGCGAAGGCGGTCTCCGCGACGCGGGAGGCGGTCATCGCCGTCCAAGGTGGCCCGTCGCGGAGGCGTCACTCGCCTACGACCCCGCACACGGCAAAGGCCGCCTCCCCAAGGGGAAGCGGCCTCCACCGTCGATCAGGTCAAGCTCAGTGCTGGGGCGCTGCCCGGCGCGGACGACCCGCGCCACGCTCGGTCCGCCCGAACGCGCGACCACCCTCGGTGCGCTCCGAACGGCGCGGTCCACCGCGGAACTCGCCACCCTCGGTGCGACGGCCGGAGCCACCGCGGTACTCACCGCGAGCGGCGCCGGCGGCGGCCGGGGCACCGAAGCGGCGGCCGGAGCCACCGGTGCGGCGGGCCGGCTTCTCGCGTTCGATGATCGGCTCGCCGGACGGCGTGCGGGCGCCGGTGATGCGCGCCAGGTCGTCGTCGCCGGGGCGCACCTTCGTGCTCTCCGGACGGATGCCCGCGCGTGCGGCCATGCCCTGGACTGCGCGGCGCTGGTCGTGCGTGACCAGCGTGACGACCGTGCCGGACTGACCTGCGCGGGCCGTGCGGCCGGCGCGGTGCAGGTAGTCCTTCGGGTCGGCCGGCGGGTCGACGTGGACGACCAGCGAGACGTCATCGACGTGGATGCCGCGAGCGGCGACGTCGGTGGCGATCAGGACCGGCATGGTGCCCTCGCGGAACTCGCCGAGCACGCGGGTGCGCGCGCTCTGCGCCTTGCCGCCGTGCAGCGCTCCGGCGTTGACGCCCATCGAACGCAGCTTCTTGGCCAGGCGGTCGACGTGGTGCTTGGTGCGCACGAACATGATCGTGCGGCCCTCGCGCGCGGCCACCTCGTTCACCACGTTCTGCTTGTCCTCAGCGGACACGAGCAGCAGGTGGTGCTCCATCGTCGTGACGCTCGCGGTGGCCGGGGCCACCGAGTGCGTCACCGGGGAGTGCAGGTACTGGCGGACCAGCTTGTCCACGTCGCCGTCGAGCGTCGCGGAGAACAGCAGGCGCTGCCCGTCCTGCGGGGTCAGGTCGAGGATCGCCCGGACCTGGGGCATGAAGCCCATGTCGGCCATCTGGTCGGCCTCGTCCAGCGCGGTGATCTCGACGGAGCCGAGGTCGCACGTGCCCTGGCGGACGTGGTCGGACAGGCGGCCCGGCGTCGCGATCAGCAGGTCGACGCCGCGGCGCAGGTGTTCGATCTGGCGCGGGAACGACGTGCCGCCGACGATGACGCGGCACCACAGGCCCAGCGAGCGGGCGTGCGGCGTGAGCGCCGTCTCCACCTGCATCGCGAGCTCGCGGGTCGGGACGAGGATCAGGCCGCGCGGCTTGTTCGGCTGGGAGCGGCCCTTCGCGAGGCGGGTCAGCATCGCGAGACCGAACGCCAGCGTCTTGCCGGAGCCGGTCTGACCACGGCCGAGGATGTCGCGGCCGGCCATGGCGTCGGGAAGGGTGGCCGCCTGGATCGGGAACGGCTCGGTGATTTCGTTGGCGACGAGCGACTTGATCAACGCGTCGGCAAGGCCGAGTTCAGCGAACGAGGGCAACGGGCCTTCCGGCAACGTGCTCTCGAACGGCTCGGCGACGATCGGTTCCTCGACCCGCTGCTGCGGACGCGAGGAATTGCCCTGGCGACCCGAGCGGCGCCGCGGTGACCTGCGGCTTTGCCCATGCTCGGAACGACCTTCGGACATTGATGGCAAAACAAACCTCCGGGACATGGCACGTCTCGAGGCTGCCCCGCGCGCTACCGCGGCGCCGATCACAAGGACGGGCCCGGCGTGATGGTCACGCCGCTGATGAGTGGGTGGAAACACCGGTCAACGGCCGTCAGGCCTTCATCGGTGTACAGCACAGTCTAGCTGATCAATGGCGATGCCTCGCGCGCCCGGCAGTGTCGTTGGACACGGCCGGGCGCGCGACGGTGGGTCAACCCATGCCCGCGACCTCCAGCAGCGTCGCCACCAGCGCGGACGGGTCGCCGATCTCCGGCGGCAGGCCGCGCGAGGCGAACCAGCCGCAGATGTTGCGGACGTCGCGGTCGAGGAACTCCACGCCGCGGGGGTTCGCGACGAGGTCGACCACCTGCGGCAGGTCGATCACGACCAGCCTGCCGTCGTGCACCATCAGGTTGTACGCCGAGAGGTCGCCGTGCGTGATGCCCGCCTCGGCGAGCGTCATCAGCGTCGCGACCAGCTGGCGCCACAGGTCGAGCAGCTCGTCCTCGTCGGGACGGACCTGCGCGAGCCTCGGTGCCGCGTTGCCCTCGGCGTCCCCGATGAACTCCAGCAGCAGCTCGGTGCCGCTGCGCTGCACCGGATACGGCACCGGGGCGCCGATCTGCCACAGCCTGGAGAGCGCGGCGAACTCCGCGACCGTCCACTGTTCCGCGATCAGGTTGCGCCCGAACGCGGTGCGGTTCGCGATCGCCCGCGTCTCACGGGACTTCTTCATGCGACGACCCTCGAGGTACCCCGCGTCGCGGTGGAACATCCGGTGGTCGTTGCTGCGGTAGCGCTTGGCGGCGAGCAGGCACGACCTGTCGCCCATCGCGCGTTCCAGCAGGAAGACGTCCGCCTCCTTACCGGTCTTCACGATGCCCAGCTCGCGGTCGACCGCGGCCAGTTCCGTGATGAGCCAGTCCGGGTGCGGTGTCGGGCCCTGGTCTGCGTCGCCCCACGTGGACCAGCGGTCGCCGTCCTCGGGGGTGTCCGCCGAACTGAGCTGGTCCTCGCGCACTCGTGCGACGCGCAGCTTCTCTTCTTCGGTCATGCGGCCGCGGCGCGTGGGTTCCGCGTCGTCGGCCCTGCGGTTGGTGCGCTTTCCCTTGCGCCGCATGGTGTCGTCGGCGCCTTCGAAAGCAGATTCGTAACGTTCGAAAAGATCGTGCTCGCGCACGGTGGGGTCTCCTACGAGATGAAGGTGACCGCCCCACTGGCGCTCTGCGATCAAACGGTGCTGATCAGGCGCGAAGGGCGGCTGGACGGGTCGCGAGTGCGGTGCCGCGCCCAAAGACAGGCTCTGACATTTCGCACCTCCTCGTTCCAGCTCCGTTGTCACGCTTCGGGGAGAAGCTTGGCGCGCGCGTTCCAAGCGCGCAACCGAATTAACCGGTGATCAGGTCCGCGGTCCTCGCACCGGTCGGCACCATCGTGAGCCCGGCCTTCCGCGCGAGCTTGACCAGGCCTTTCAGGTCCGCCGGCTCCGCGCTGGACTTCGCGATGGCCCGCGCGAGCAGGCCCTTGTGCGCCTTGTTGAAGTGGCTGACGACCTTGCCCTCGCTCGTGACCACCCGGACGACGACGGCGTGCGGGATCCGCGCGAGGCTCGAGTACGCGCCGGAACGCAGGTCGACGACGAACTCGTCGGCCTCCTCGAACACCGGCTCCAGCGCGGGCTTCCACACCGTGCGCAGGCTGCCGTGGGACGGCAGCGTGGTGCCGCCGGACAACCGGTACGCCGGCACCGGGTCACCACCGCGGACCGCTCCGAACAGCGCCGAAGCGACCGCGAGCCGCTCGTAGGCGCGTTCTTTCTCGGCCTTCTTCAGCGACGGGAAGTCCAGGTTGTCGTAGAGCACGCCGGTGTAGCGCAGCAACGCGGGCGTGGTCTCCGACGTGCGCAGCGACGCGTTGCGGTGCACCTCGTCGACCTGGCGTTCGGAGATGTCGAGCGCCTTGAGACTCGCCGGGACGTCCTTCGCGAGATCTGCCAGGGCGGACACCAGCTTGTCGCGCACCGGGTTGAGCTCGGGGAACGACAGCGCGTCGAGGTCGAGCGGCGCGCCCTCGCCGCCGATCGCCTTGGTCTCCGACGGGGGAAGCAGCACCAGCACGGGTCAAAGGGTAGGGCAGCGACCGAAAACCGCTGGACCTGCGGGGTCTTCCGCGCGGCACGGACGCGTTCGGCCGTCTGCGCCGCGTCGCGCGGCGCCTTGGCCGATCCCTGGGGGCGTGTCCCGTAAGTCTCGTCCGCGATGGTCGCGGTCGAGTGCCCCGGAGGCGGCACCGCCGCCCGGTATGAGGGCGTCGCGGCGGCGCCGCCTCCGGGTCTCTCGACCGTGACTCTCATCGAACGGGCTTACGGGACACGCCCTAGGTGTATTTGGCCACGACGTTGGTGGCGGTGGATGGGGTGTTGACGTGGGGAGAGCCTCCGGCTGGGGTGTGGTTTGTCTAGGACCCACGCCAGCCGGAGGCTCTCGTGTCCCACCGTAACGCCCGGACCACGTTCTTGAGCAGAGTGCTGATCGTTCAGCGGCATCAGGCAGGGTGGCCTCGAGCGCATATCGCGGCCGCGATGGGGATCTCGCGCAAGTGTGTGCGGACCTGGCTGGGCCGGTATGCCGCCGAGTGGGCCTACCGGCACGCCTTCACCAGCAACACCGACCGCACCGCCGCCCTTGCACCCTGGATCGAGCACTACAACACCCAACGCCGCCACAGCGCACTCGGCGGCCACCTACCCATCACCCGACTGGCACCAACCTGATGGCCAGATACACCTAGGGGGCCAGCAACGTCAGGTAGGCGAGGCCCATCGTGCCGCGCCACCCGCGCAGCCGGCGGTTGCGCGCGCTGTCGGCCGTCTCCCTGATCTCCGCGGCGTGCTCGGAGTCCGGGTTGTCGCGCAGCCAGCGCTCCCAGGCGAGACCGTGGCCGTTCTCGAACACGTCCCACTCGTCGAGGCTCGCCTGTTCCGCGGCGAGCATGCGGTAGCCGTGGCTGTGAGCCAGGTCCACCAGGTCCGCCAGCGAGCCCAACTGGTCTCGCGGGACCGGCATGGCGGCCAGCTGGGCCTCCGTGGGCTCGCGTTCCCAGAAGCACTCGCCGAACAGGAGCCGCCCGCGGGGAGCGAGCAGTTTCCTGGCCTCGGTGAGCGCGTTCACCGTGTGCTGCAACGGGTCTCCGCCCCACACGTGGCTGGCGCCGTTGACGATGACCACGTCGGCCGGCCTCGCTGCTTGCCACTCGGCGACATCGGCCACCTGGAGGCTGACGCGGCCGCTCAGACCTCGGGCGTCGGCGTTGGCCTGGGCGCGCGCGATGTCCGTCGCGTTCCTGTCCACGCCGGTGCCGGTGGCCGTGGGTGCGGCCTCCAGCGTGCGCAGGAGGAACTCCGCCCAGCCGCAGCCGAGGTCGAGCACATGGGCGTCGTCCAGTGGCATGAGCGAGCGGATGAGGCGGGCAGCTCGTTCCTCGGACAGGGGTCCGTGGAACGTCACGTCCTCGTACAACGGTGTGATCTTCGGAGATGTCATCGCTCGCAGGATGGCGCTGGTGGTACGTCCCGGGCAAGCGATATTCGGTTGTTGGGGCCATCTCCCTTCCGTAGCGTCGATCGGCGTGGAACTCGTGTGGCGCCCGCTCACGACAGCGGACATCCCGGCGGTGGCCGCGCTCTACAACGCGGCCGAGGCGGTCGACGACACCGGCGAACTGCTGTCCGAAGAGGACTTCGCCCAGTCGTTCGGCCAGACCGACCTGCCCGGTGGATCGCTGGCCGTGCTCGCGGACGGACGGCTCGCGGCTTACGGGCTGGTCGCGTTGCGCGACAACCCCGTGGGCACGCATCGCGTCCGGCTCGACGGGATGGTGCACCCCGAGTACCGGCGCGCGGGCATCGGCCTGCAACTGCTGCCACGTCTCGCCGCACTCGCGCGCGACCTCCACGGCGCACGGCACCCGGATCTGCCGCTGACCGTGTGCACCATGGTCGAGAGCCGGTCCGAAGGGCACGTCGCGCTGGTCGAGAAGCTCGGATTCGGTGCGGACCGCCACTTCTACGAGCTGGAGGTGGCACTGGGCGAGTCACTCGCCCAGGCCCCGATCCCGGCCGGCTACGAGATCGTGCCGTTCTCCGCGGCCCGTGACGAAGAGGTCCGCCTGGTCTGCAACGCGGCGTTCGCACAGCATTGGGGTTCGGTCGAGCGCAGCCCCGAGGAGTGGGCGGCGTCGTTCACCGACAGCAAGCGGTTCGTTCCGGAGTCCTCCTTCCTGGCGCTCTCACAAGACGCCGTGGCCGGGTTCGTGCTCGCACGGCACTACCCGGTCGTCGAGGAGATGACCGGCGTCCGCGAGCTGTGGATCGGCGACGTCGGCACCCTGGGGGAGCACCGCGGGCGTGGCGTGGCCTCGGCCCTGCTGAGCCACACGCTGGCTCGGGGCAGGACGCAGGGCTACCAGCGCGCGGGACTCTCCGTGGACTCGGCCAACCCGACCCGTGCGCTCGGCGTGTACGAGCGCGCCGGGTTCGAGGTGACGCGGACCTGGATCGACTACGGGAAACCGGTGGCGTTCTAGAGCTCTTCGCCCGGCTGGCCGACGCAGAACTGGTTGCCGTCCGGGTCGGCGAGCACCGACCACACGAGGCCGGGAACGCTGTGCACGCCGACCTCCGTGGCACCGAGCTCGACCAGGCGGGCGACCTCCGCCAGCCGGTCCGGCACGTGCGAGTCGAAGTGGACTCTGTTCTTGCCCGGCGTCGCGTCCGGCACCTGCTGGATGCCGAGCGCCGGCCCGGTCTCGGTGTTCGGCGCGAGCACGATGAACTCACCCCAGTCGTTCTGGATCTCGGTGCCCAGGGCGGCCGTCCAGAACTCGGCGAGCTTGCGCGCGTCGCCCGTGTCGATCGTGATCATGTCAATGGTCAGCGGCATGGGAAGGACGCTACTCAGGGGGTCTGACAATTCCGGTCGCCGCAGGTCAGAGGCGAACCGGAGCACCGCGCGCGATTTCGCGGAACATCCAACCAGTACGCTGCTACAACTGCCCGTGAACGAGGAGTACCCACCGTGATCACCAGGATGTCGTCGCTGTTCCTGCGCACCCTTCGCGAGGATCCGGCGGACGCCGAAGTGCCCAGCCACAAGCTGCTGGTGCGCGCCGGCTACGTCCGCCGCGTCGCACCGGGCGGGTACACCTGGCTGCCGCTGGGCCTCAAGGTCCTGCGCAACATCGAGGCCGTCGTCCGCGAGGAGATGGACGCCTTCGGCGCGCAGGAGATCCAGTTCCCCGCGCTGCTGCCCAAGGAGCCCTACGAGGCGACGAACCGGTGGGAGGAGTACGGCCCCAACCTGTTCCGCCTCAAGGACCGCAAGGGCGCCGACTACCTCCTCGGCCCCACGCACGAGGAGATGTTCACCCTCACCGTGAAGGGCGAGTACAGCTCCTACAAGGACTACCCGGTCACGCTGTACCAGATCCAGACCAAGTACCGCGACGAGGCGCGCCCCCGTGCGGGCATCCTGCGCGGCCGCGAGTTCCTGATGAAGGACTCGTACTCGTTCGACCTCACCGACGAGGGCCTGAGCCAGTCGTACAAGGACCACCGCGACGCCTACATCCGCATCTTCGACCGGCTCGGCCTGGAGTACGTGATCGTCTCCGCCACGTCCGGCGCGATGGGCGGCTCGGCGTCCGAGGAGTTCCTCGCCGTCGCCGAGACGGGCGAGGACACGTTCGTGCGCAGCACCGAGTCCGGTTACGCGGCGAACGTCGAGGCCGTCGCGACGCCCGTGCCGCCCGCGCAGTCGATCGACGACAAGCCCGCGGCCCAGGTGCACCACACGCCGAACACGCCCACCATCGAGACACTGGTGGACTTCCTCAACGCGAACACCGACCGCAAGTTCACCGCGGCGGACACGCTGAAGAACGTCCTCGTGAAGGTCAAGCACCCCGGCAAGGACTGGGAGCTGCTCGCGATCGCCGTCCCCGGTGACCGGGAGGTCGACTTCAAGCGCCTCGAGGCAGCGCTCGAACCGGCCGAGGTCGCGATGCTGGAAGCCGCGGACTTCGCCAAGAACTCGTTCCTGGTCAAGGGTTACATCGGCCCGGGAGCGATCCAGGCCAACGGCGTCCGCTTCCTCGCCGACCCCCGCATCGTCACGGGCACCGCGTGGGTCACCGGCGCCGACAAGGCCGACCACCACGTCGTCGACCTGGTGGTGGGCCGCGACTTCACCCCCGACGGCGTCATCGACGTCGCCGAGGTCCGCGAGGGCGACGCGTCGCCGGACGGCAAGGGTGTGCTCGTCGCCGCGCGCGGCATCGAGATCGGCCACATCTTCCAGCTCGGCCGCAAGTACGCGGACGCGTTCTCGCTCGACGCACTCGGCCCGGACTCCAAGCCCGTCCGCATCACCATGGGCTCGTACGGCGTCGGCGTCTCGCGTCTCGTCGCGGTCATCGCGGAGCAGTCGCACGACGACCGCGGCCTGATCTGGCCCCGCAACGTCGCGCCCGCCGACGTCCACGTCGTGGTCGCCGGCAAGGACGAGACGCTCATGGGCGCCGGCGAGGACTTCGCGAAGCAGCTCAGCGCCAAGGGCCTCAAGGTCCTGCTGGACGACCGCAAGGCGAGCCCCGGCGTGAAGTTCGCGGACGCCGAGCTCGTCGGCATCCCGACGATCCTGGTGATCGGCCGCGGCCTGAAGGACGGCACGGTCGAGGTCAAGGACCGCCGCTCCGGCGAGCGCGTCGAGGTGCCGGTCGCCGAGGCCGTCGAGCACCTGGTGCAGGTCGTCAACAGCTGAGGTAGGAACTGAACGCCGGGCAGTGCGCTGGAAGTTGGGGCGCGCGGCCCGGCGTTCGGCGTTTCGGCGGGGGAGCGGTCACAGGGCAGGGCGGACCGCAAGCGTGTGTTCGGTGAGGCTGGGAAGCCTGGGGGGAGCGCGCGATGCGGGTTGAGCGAGTAGAACCTCGGCCGGGTTGATGGCGAGTGGGTCCGGCTCGATCTCGCGTGGTGGCTCGCCGCTGTCCACGTCGGATGGCTGCGCGGCCCGGATTTCGCTTGGGGAGCGGTCAGTTCAGCGGACCGCATGCGCATGTGCGGCAAGCCCGGGGAAGCGCACGATGCGGGTTGAGCGAGCAGGGCCTCGACCCGCGTGGATCCGGCTAGACCTCGCGCGGTGACCCGCCGCCGTCCACGTCGGACGGCGGCGCGTGGGAGGGCCTACGAGGTCGGGATCAGCGAATCGACGATCTTCTGCAGGTCGGACTCCTTGAGCAGCGGCGGGGTGGTGCCGCCACCGCCTCCCTCCAGGTCGCCGTTGACGGCCAGCACGTGCAGCTTGTTGCTGCCGTTGAGCACCACGACCTTGACCGTGCCCTTGCCCGCCAGGCACTTGTTGCCGGTCTGTGTGACGGTGGCGTCGACCTGCACGCCGTCGATGGTGACCTTCTTGCCGTCCTTCAGGGTGTGCTGGATCTTCACCGGCTTCGGCTGCGTCGTCGTGACCTTCGGGTCGCCGCCCGACGAGTAGTACTGCGCGGCGAGGGCCTTGGTGAAGTCGGTGGCCGTGGTGTTGATGTCGCTCTTCGGGAGCAGCGTGCCGCCGTTGGTGCCCTTGGTGAACGACTTGCCCTCGCAGGTGTAGTCGCCGTAGGTGGTGACGCCGGACAGCGAGATGCCCGCGAAGCCCTCCACCGGGATCTTGGCGTCGGCGATGATGTCCCAGTTCTTCGGGACCTCGTAGTTGAAGCCGAGCGCCGTCTCGACGCACTGCTGGCCCTCGTTCTTCGGGCAGGCAGCGTCGGTCGGCTGCGCGGAGGTGCTGGGCGACGGGGACGGGTCGTTCGTCGCCGTCGTGCCGCCCGAGCGCGAGAGCAGGAGCCAGGTGAGGCCGCCGCCGACGAGCAGCACGAGGACCACGGCGCTGAGCACCAGCCAGAGCGTCTTCTTGCTCTTCTTCGGCGGCTCGTTGTCGAAACCGCCGTACACGCCGAGGCCGCCGTACCCGCCGTAGCCCTGCTGCGGGAACTGGCCCTGGTCCGGGAACTGGCCCTGCTGCGGGAAACCACCGGTCTGCGGGTACCCGCCGGTCTGGTAGCCGCCCGTCTGGTACCCACCGCTCTGGTGGTCACCCTGTTGCTGCTGGCCCCAGCCCTGCTGGTCGTTCCAGCCGCCCTGTCCGCCGCCACCTGGGTAAGTCACGGGGAAACGGTACCTGGTGGGTCTGACAGCGGTTCAATTCATCACGCGTTGACTTACGCGATGGACGAGGCGTAGCGTTCTCGCTAAATTCAACGCTTGATGAACAAAGGGGTCCGATGATGCGCACCGTGCTGGTCACCGCCGTCGCAGGTGCTGTGGTGGCGTTCCTCCTGGGGCTGCTGACGTTCGGCGTGCAGGCGACCGTGCACCCGCACGACGTGCCGCTCGCCGTGGTGGCGCCTCCGCCGATAGCGGAACGCGTCGCGAGAGCCGGCTCCGCCGAGGTCGACATCAGGGTCGTGTCCGCGGACGAGGCCAGGGACCTCCTGCGGGACAAGGAGGTCTACGGGGTGCTGGAGATCGTGCCCGGCCAGGCGACGATCCGGCTGAACCCGGCGGTCAACCCGTCCGGCACGCAGGTCGCCCAGCAGGCCCTGACCGGCGTCGCGCAGGGTGCCGGGCTGCCGGTGAAGGTCGAGGCCGTCACCCCCACCGCCGCCGAACGCACCGCGCCGCTCGCCGCGTCCGCGCTGCTGTGGGTCGGCGGGATGATCGCCGGACTGCTGTTCGTGGTGCTGAAGGGCACGAGGCTGAGGTGGCTGTCGGCGGTGACCGCCGCCGTCCTCGTCACCGGCTCGACGGCAGGCCTGCTGGCGTGGTGGGGTGTCACGTTCACCGCGCAGGCGCTCGCGTTCATGCTCGCCGTCGCCGTGTCGTTCGCGCTGTTGCAGGCCGGGCTGTTCAAGCACCTCGGCATCCGCGCGATGGGCGTTCTCGGCATCCTCTACCTGATGGCACCGGCGGTCGCGGGCCAGGTGCCCGAGTTGCTCAACCCGGTCTACAAGGCGGTCCTGTGGTCCTGGACGCCGTTCCGGTTCTCGGCGGAAGGCCTGCGCAGCCTCCAGTACGACGGCTCCATCAGCACCGAGTGGTGGGTGTTCGGCGGCATCGCGCTCATCGGGCTCGTGCTGCTAGCCGTGAAGAAAGCCCCACTAGCCGGCGAGGAAGCTCAGACGGACCGTGCGGACGGGATTGTCGACGTTGGTGTCGACCAGGCAGATGGACTGCCAAGTGCCGAGCGTCAGCACACCGCCTAGAACGGGGATCGTCGCGTAGGGCGGCACCAGTGCGGGCATCACGTGGTCACGGCCGTGGCCGGGAGTGCCGTGCCGGTGCCGCCACTTCACGTCGCGGGGCAGGATGCGCTCCAGCGCGGTCAGCAGGTCGTCGTCGCTGCCCGCGCCCGTCTCGATGATGGCGACGCCCGCCGTCGCGTGGGGCACCCACACGTGCAGCAGGCCGTCGCCGTTCTCGTCCGAGAGGAACCGTTGGCACTCGCTCGTCAGGTCGTGCACGACCTCGTCGGCACCGGTGCGGATCTGGATCTCCTCGCTGCGCATGACCTCAGATCTTACGAATGACCCGTGCGGGGTTGCCGACCGCAAGCACGTGAGCAGGCAGATCCCGCGTCACGACACTGCCCGCGCCGACCACCGTGTTGTTGCCGATGGTGACGCCGGGGCACACGATCACGCCGCCGCCGAACCACACCTCGTCCCCGATGACGATCGGCGCGGTCGTCTCCCAGCCCTCGATCCGCGCGTCGTGGTCCTCGATCGGGTGCAACGCCGTGAGCAGCTGCACGTTCGGGCCCATCATCACGTGATCGCCGATGGTCACCGGTCCGCAGTCGAGGATGACGCCGCCGTAGTTCATGAAGCTGTTCGCGCCGACGCGGGTGTTGTAGCCGTACTCGATCTGCAGGCGCTGCATGAACGTCGAGTTCTCGCCGATCTCCGCGACGAACCCCTTGAGGATCGCGTACATCCCGTCGAGGTCCTCCGGGTCGTGCGCGTTGAACCTGGCCATCTCACGCCAGCCGCGGCGCCGGTCCGCGTCCAGCTCGGGGTCCGCCGGCAGGTAGGGCTCGCCGTTGATCATCTTCTCGCGGTTGGTTCCCATGAGGACTCAGTATCGTCACGGCATGCGCGTGCTCTTCGCCAGCATGGCCGCCGTCGGCCACACGTACCCATTGATCCCGTTGGCGCAGGCCCTGCACAAAGCCGGGCACGAGGTGCACTTTGCGGTCGGCGAGGAGATGCACCCGGTGCTCGGGAAGCTCGGGCTGCGGCCGTTCCGGCCGGGACTGGTGTTCGGCGAGATCTACGCCGGGGACATCGCGCAGGAGCTGGAGCGGTTGCTGCCCGACCTCGTGATCGGCGGGTGGGCGGTGCCCGAGGTCGTCTCCGAGGCGCGGCGCCGGGGGTTTCCCGCGCTGTGGCACGGGTTCGGGCGGATGTTCCCCGACGGGATCGGCCTCGTGCGGCCCACCGGTGGCCGGCACCTCGACATCTGCCCGCCCTCGTTGCAGGACGCGAACTTCCTGGGAGAGGAACGGATCCCGTTGCGGGCGGTGCCGTTCTCGCCGCCCGGTGACGTGCCGGTGCGCACGGCCGGGAAGCTGATCTACCTCACGCTCGGCACGGCGTTCGGCACGCGGGAACTGCTCGCCGAGGCGGTCGTGGGGCTCGGCAAGGTCCCCAAGGCGCAGGTGGTCGTGGCCGCGCCGCACGTCGCGCTGGGCAACGTGCCGCCGAACGTGACGGTCTACCCGTGGCTGCCGCAGGCGGAGGTGCTCCGGTACGCGGACGTCGCCGTCCACCACGGTGGGAGCGGCACGATGCTGGGCGCGCTCGCCGCCGGCGTGCCCCAGGTCGTCCTGCCGCAGGGGGCGGACCAGTTCGGCAACGCGGACGCGCTCGTCGCGGCCGGTGCGGCGCTGCGGCCGGCCGCGTTCAGTGCCGGGCCGATCGCGGACTGCGTGCGCCGGCTGCTCGTCGACTCGTCCTACCGGGAAGCCGCTGGTCAGATAGCCCGGGAGATACGTCACACGCCTTCGCCGGAAGAAGTTGCGGACAGTCTGGCGGACGTTGTGTAACACTGTTTTTATGAAGGCAAGCCGCCTGCGCTTCGGGATGAACCTGTGGCCGCCGTTCCTGTTCGCCGGCATCCGCGTCGTGGAGATCTCGCCGGACTACCGGTACGCGCGGGTGCGGATGCGCCTGCGCCCCTGGAACCGCAACTTCTTCGGCACCCACTTCGGCGGTTCGCTCTTCGCGATGACCGACCCGTTCTGGGTGTTGCTGCTGTTCAACCAGCTCAAGGGCGAGCACGTGGTGTGGGACCGGGCCGGTGAGATCGAGTTCGTCGCGCCCGGCCGCGGCACGGTGTACGCCGAGTTCCGGCTGACCGACGACCACGTCGCCGAGGTCCTCGACCAGACCAGGGACGGCGAGAAGGCCTTGGTCTGGTTCGAGACGGACGTCGTCGGGCAGGATGGGGCCGTGATCGCACGGGTGAAGAAGCAGGTCTACGCGCGCCGCAAGCGCGACAAGCAGCTCGCGCATGCGTGAGGCCTTCGGAGCGGTCTTCGACGTCGAGCCCGGCTACCTGAACACGGCGTCCATCGGCGTGCCGCCCCGGCACGTCGCCGACGCGGTGGCGGCCTCGCACGAACGGTGGCGACGCGGCCAGGACACGTCCTCCACGTTCAACGAGGTCGTCGAGACCTCCCGCGAGGCGTTCGGGCGGCTGGCCGGGGTGCCTGCGGCCTCGGTCGCCTGCGGCGCGACGGTGTCGCAGTTCGTGTCACTGGTCGCGCAGTCCCTGCCGGCCGGCTCGAAGGTCTTCGTCGACCCCGGCGACTTCACCAGCGTCACGCTGCCGTTCGTCGCGGCCGGCCACCAGGTCGTGTCCACAGTGGAGGAAGCCGATCTCGTCGCCACGAGCGTGGTCCAGTCGGCGGACGGCAAGATCGCGGACCTCGAAGCGTTGCGCGCTTCGGGCAAACCCGTGCTGCTCGACGTGTCGCAGGCCGCCGGGTGGCTGCCGTTGTCGTTGGCGTGGGCCGATTTCGTCGTCGGCGTGGCCTACAAGTGGCTGATGGCACCGCGCGGTGCGGCGTGGATGGCGGTGCGTCCGGACCGGATGGCGTCCCTCAAGCCGTTGGCGGCCAACTGGTACAGCACGGGTGAGAACTACGGCACCGAGCTCGTGCTCCGTTCGGACGCACGGCGGTTCGACCTCTCGCCGACGTGGTTCTCCCACGTCGGTGCGGCGGTTGCGCTCCCGTGGGTCGCCTCTTTGGACCTGGAAGCAGTGCGCGCGCACTGCGTGAGCCTGACGGATCGCCTCCTGACCGGTTTGGGGCTACCGCCCAACGGCTCGGCGATCGTCTCAGTCGGCGGGCCACCCGTTCAGGGGGTCGTGTCCTCGGTCCGTGCAGGTCGCACGCGGTACGCATGTCACATGTACAACACGATCGAGGACGTCGACCGGGTGCTCGAAGCGCTCGCGTGACTGCCGTCCGTTACCGTGGGTCCTTGTGTCGGAACCACGCCAGTCACCTGAAGAGGTGACCCAGAACATGCCTCGCTTCCCGCCGAGGCCCACCGACACCGCGCCGTTGTACCCGGCCGACGAGCTCGTGAAGCTGCAGTCGATCATGGACAACCGCCAGGGGCAGCTGCCCCCGCCGCCGCCTCCGCCCCAGCGCAAGTCGACGTGGGTGGGCAAGGCGCTGGCGCTCGTCGGCGTCGCGGTGGTGTCAGGGTTCGTCTGGTGGGTGTTGCAGCCGTCGGACCCGGTCGACAAGCCGGTCGCGCAACCGCAGAAGACCGCGGGGGAGTTCGAGTTCACCACCGTGCCGGAGCTGCCGGAACCGGTGAAGGACAGCGACTGCGCTGCCCACGCGACGAGTCAGACGCAGGCGTTCTTCAAGACCACGCCGTGCCTGCAGCTGACGCGCGCCTTCTACACGGCCAAGCTGCCGGACGGCCGCACCGTGTACTCGTCGGTGTCGGTCGTGAAGATGAAGTCGGCCGACGAGGCGAAGCAGCTGCGTGAGCTCACGCAGAAGGACGGCACCGGCAACGTCAAGGACCTGGTGCTGGACAAGGCCATCAGCGTTCCGCCGCTGACCACGCTGGCCAACGGCGGGTACGCCTCCGAGCAGCGCGACCAGCTCGTCGTGATCGTCGAGTCCGACTCACCGACCAGGGGAGCCGACGCGCTCGCGCACAACAAGGACATGAAGAGGGTCTCCAACGACGCGATCAGGCTCGCGTCGTCGTTCGCCGGCTGACACCCGGTCAGCCCGAGGCGACACCCGGCATCGTGATCGATGCCGGGGCCGACCCGGCCGCCTTGCGCCACCGCGTTGCCCGCACCGCCGCCGTCGTCAGCGCCTCCAGCGCCGACGTCCGCAGCGAGGAGTCGTCGGTCCGCTCCAGCACACCCCGCCACGCGGCACAGGTGTCCTGCTCGACGGCCACGAGCGCGGCGAGCGCGGAAGGGCCGTCCGACACCGGCGCGGGCGGCAGGTAGGCCGCGGCGGGCGGGTTCGGGGTCGCGCCGTGGTCACGCAGCCACCGCTCGGTCGTGTCCCGGCGCGCGCGGTGCAGGTTCGAGCCCTCCGCGACGGCGGCGGCCTTGTCGTTCAGGAACGCCGACACCATGCCGTAGGTCCACAACGCCGCGTGCTCGGTGCCGAGCGCGGTCTGCACGGACTCCACGCTCATGCGAGCACCTCCCGCAGCGAGGCGCAGCCGGCGGCCACCGAGCCGACGAGACCGGCTCGGTAGGCGGGCAGCGAGGCGACGGTGGCCGAGGCCTCGCGGACGGCCTCGTCGAGCGCGGTGCGCAAGGCGGCCAGCGGGTCCGGCGGCGTGGGCGGAGCGGTGGGAGCGGGCGACACGGTGGACGACTGCGGCGGGCGTTCGCGGTCGACCTCGGCCTGCAGCAGCGAGGCGTGCGTCTCACGGGCTTTCGCGATCTCCGCGGCTGCGGGCACCGTCGTCAGCGCCTGGGCCAGCTTGGCGTCCGCGCGGGCCTGCGCCGCGAGGGCCGAGAGCGGGTCCGGAGGCGGTGGCGGAGGCGGTTCTGCGGTGCACGCGACGGCGAGCGGCGCGGCGGCCACCGCGAACAGCACCCGGCGGCGGCTGACCGATTCGGAGATCACGCGACCCATGGTGCCAGCAGCCGTGCGGCGCGGTGGGAGCCGGGCGAACGAGATAGTCTGGTCGTCCACGGCCGCCGAAATACCGTCGGCCGGGGTTTTCATGCGTTCGAACTGAAGGAGACACCACGTGTCCAGCCCGCCGCGCGGAGAGCTTTCCGCGCAGCTAGCACCCGTTGTGCGGGAAGCTCTCGAAGCCGCCGGCTTCGACCTCGACGCGCTCGACGTGAATCAGGCTGGGCGCCGCCGTCTGGTCAAAGTGGTCGTGGACGGCGAGGACGGGATCGGGCTCGACGAGGTCGCCGAGGCGAGCCGCGTGGTCTCCGCCGCACTCGACGAGCACGACCACATCATCAACGGGCCGTACACCCTCGAGGTCACCTCGCCGGGTGTCGACCGCCCCCTGACGCGCCCGCGCCACTGGAAGCGCGCTCACCTGCGTCTCGTGAAGATCAAGCAGCCCGACCAGGCCGAGTGGTTCGGCCGGGTCGGCGAGTGCGACGAGACCGGGGTCGAGCTGCTGCACAAGGACGAGCTGCGACGCGTGGAGTACCGCCACATAGAACGCGCGGTCATGGAGATCGAGTTCAAGCAGCCGCCGGTCGAGGAACTGGCTCGGCTCACTCGGAAAGCACCGGAGGAGGAGCCGAGGTGAACGTCGACATCGCCGCCCTGAGGGCGATCGAACGTGAAAAGGACATCCCCTTCGAGACGGTCCTGGAGGCGATCGAGTCAGCACTGCTGACCGCCTACAAGCACACGGATGGGCATGCCACGCATTCGAAGGTGGAGATCGACCGCAAGACCGGCGTCGTGCGCGTGATCGCGCAGGACCTGGCGCCGGACGGTGTGGTCCGGGAGGAGTGGGACGACACTCCGGAGGGCTTCGGCCGCATCGCGGCCACGACGGCGCGCCAGGTCATCCTGCAGCGCCTGCGCGACGCCGAGCACGAGCGCACGTTCGGTGAGTTCGCCGCCAAGGAGGGCGAGATCATCGCGGGTGTCGTCCAGCGCGACGCCCGCGCGAACGCCCGTGGCATGGTCGTCGTGCAGGTCGGCGACACCGAGGGCGTGCTGCCGCCGGCCGAGCAGGTGCCGGGCGAGCAGTACAACCACGGCGAGCGCATCAAGTGCTACGTCGTGAGCGTGTCGCGCGGTTCCCGCGGGCCGCAGATCGCTCTCTCGCGCACCCACCCGAACCTCGTGCGGCGGCTGTTCGCCCTCGAGGTCCCGGAGATCGCGGACGGCACCGTGGAGATCCCCGCGGTGGCACGTGAGGCAGGTCACCGTTCGAAGATCGCGGTGAAATCAACGGTTGCCGGAGTGAACCCCAAGGGCGCCTGCATCGGCCCGATGGGTGCCCGTGTGCGCAACGTCATGCACGAGCTCGGTGGCGAGAAGATCGACATCATCGACCACTCGGACGACCCTGCCACGTTCGTCGGGAATGCCTTGTCCCCGGCGAAGGTTGTGTCCGTGCGGGTGCTCGACGAGCGCGCCAAGACGGCGCGTGTCGTGGTGCCGGACTTCCAGCTCTCGCTGGCGATCGGCAAGGAGGGCCAGAACGCCCGCCTGGCCGCCCGTCTGACGGGCTGGCGCATCGACATCCGCAGTGACGCGGAGGCTCCGGCCACCGATGCGGTCACATCCGGTTCGGCTGAGTGAGCTCCAGGGGATAGAATTATCAACGGTTCAACGTCGGGAGCGGCTTCCCAGCACATCGGCCCAGTTCGTACGTGTATTGGATGCCGCACGCGGACGTTGCCCTCCGAGCTGCTGCGAGTGGTCGCGGTGGACGGTTCGGTGGTTCCGGACCTCCATCGGCGGCTTCCTGGTCGAGGTGCTTGGTTGCATTTCGATCTCGAATGTCTCCGCAACGCCGAGCGGCGACGGGCGTTCTCACGGGCCCTCAAGGTCCAGGGAGCACTCGACGTCGCTTCGCTGCGCGAGCACGTCGAGCAGCAAGGGAAATTGGCTTCGGGACAGCCCCGCGGCCAGCAAGCAACAAGGAAGCAGGTCGACCCGTCATGAGTCAGCCGTGAAGCTGAAGACATGAACGCGCGACGTTAAGACGAGGTCGATGGGACTTGCCCGCCGGCCTCACGACCTAGGAGAGCAGTGGCAGGCAAGGCCCGCGTGCATGAGCTCGCAAAAGAGCTCGGTGTTACGAGCAAGGAAGTTCTCAACAAGCTCGCCGAACAGGGCGAGTACGTGAAGTCCGCGTCCTCGACCGTCGAGGCCCCCGTGGCCCGGCGGCTTCGTGACGCCTACGAAGCCAAGTCCTCGAAGCCGGCTCCCAAGCCGTCCGCTCCGAAGCCGAAGGCACCCGCACCCGCTGCCGCCGCAGCGCCCGCCGCACCGGCGGACGCCAAGCCGGCGGCCGACGACAACAAGCCCGCTGCGGCCAAGGGCATGCCCGGACCTCGTCCGGCCGCCCCGCGCCCGCCGGCCCCGAAGCCCGCACCGGCAGCTCCTGCCGCGCAGGCTCCGGCCGCCCCCGCGGCGCCCGCACCGGCACCCGTGCAGTCCGAGGCTCCGGCAGCTCCTGCCGCGCAGGCTCCGGCCGCGCCCAAGGCTGCCCCTGCTGCCGGCTCCAAGCCGGGCAGTGGTCCGCGTCCGGGCCCGCGCCCGGCCCCGGCTCCTGCTCCGGCTCCGCAGCAGCAGCCTCAACAGCCCCAGCAGCCGCAGGCCCCGGCCGCGTCCGCTGGTGCACAGCCCCAGTCCGTGGTGCCGCCGCGCACGCAGGCTCCCAAGTCTGCGGGCCCGCGTGCCCCGCGTCCGGGCAACAACCCCTTCGGCGTCGGTGGCGGCAACGCTCCGTCGCCGCGTCCCGGACCCCGTCCCGGCCCGCGCCCCGAGCAGGGCGGCGACCGCCCCGCAGGTGGAGCGAAGCCCGGCGACCCGCGTCCGGCGAACCCCCGTCCGAGCGGTGCGCCCGGTCAGGGCGGTCAGCGTCCGGCTGCCGCACAGGGTGGCGGTCGTCCCGGCCCCGGTCAGGGCGGTCCTCGTCCCGGTGGCCCCGGTCAGGGCGGTCCTCGCCCCAACCCGGGCAACATGCCCCCGCGGCCGAACCCCGGCATGATGCCGGGCAACCGTCCGGCCGGTAACAGGCCTGGTCCCGGCGGTGGCGGCGGTGGCCGTCCCGGTGGTGGCGGCGGTGGCGGCGGTCGTCCCGGTGGGGGCGGCGGCGGTGGCGGCGGCTTCCGCGGAGGCGGCGGCGGTGCCGGCGGTGCCGGTGGCGGCTTCCGTCCCGGTGGCGGCGGTGGCGGTGGCGGTGGCTTCCGTCCCGGTGGTGGCGGCGGTGGCGGCGGTGGCGGCTTCCGTCCCGGCGGTGGCGGCGGCGCAGGCGGCGGTGCCCCTGCCGGTGGTGGCGGCGGTTTCCGCGGTCGTCCCGGCGGCGGTGGTGCTGGTCGCGGCGGTACCGCTGGTGCCTTCGGTCGTCCGGGTGGTCCGGCGCGTCGTGGACGCAAGTCCAAGCGGCAGAAGCGCCAGGAGTACATGGACAACATGCAGGCGCCTTCGGTCGGTGGCGTCCGCCTGCCCAAGGGCAGTGGCGAGACGATCCGCCTTCCGCGCGGTGCCTCGCTGACCGACTTCGCCGACAAGATCAACGCCAACCCGGCGTCGCTCGTGCAGGTGCTCTTCCACCTGGGCGAGATGGTCACGGCGACCCAGTCGGTGTCCGACGAGATCTTGGAGCTGCTCGGCACCGAGATGAACTACGTCGTGCAGGTCGTGTCCCCCGAGGAGGAGGACCGCGAGCTGCTCGAGACGTTCGACATCACCTACGGCGAGGACGCCGGCGGTGAGGACGACCTGCAGATCCGTCCGCCGGTCGTGACCGTCATGGGTCACGTCGACCACGGTAAGACCCGCCTGCTCGACACCATCCGCAAGGCGAAGGTGGCCGAGGGCGAGGCCGGTGGCATCACGCAGCACATCGGTGCGTACCAGGTGCAGACCGAGCTCGAGGGCAACCCGCGGCTCATCACCTTCATCGACACCCCGGGTCACGAGGCGTTCACCGCCATGCGTGCTCGTGGTGCGAACGCGACCGACATCGCGGTCATCGTCGTCGCCGCTGACGACGGCGTGATGCCGCAGACGGTCGAGGCGATCAACCACGCGCAGGCCGCTCAGGCGCCGATCGTGGTCGCGGTCAACAAGATCGACAAGGAGGGTGCGAACCCCTCCAAGATCCGCCAGCAGCTCACCGAGTACGGACTGGTCGCCGAGGAGTATGGCGGCGACACGATGTTCGTCGACATCTCCGCGAAGCAGGGCATCAACATCGACAGCCTCCTCGAGGCCATCCTGTTGACCGCCGACGCCTCGCTGGACCTCCGGGCCAACCCGGACATGGAGGCCCAGGGTGTCGCGATCGAGGCGCACCTCGACCGCGGTCGCGGTCCGGTCGCCACGGTGCTCGTCCAGCGCGGTTCGCTGCGCGTGGGTTCCTCGATCGTCGCGGGTGACGCTTACGGTCGCGTCCGCCGCATGGTCGACGAGCACGGCGATGACGTCATCGTCGCGACCCCGTCGCGTCCGGTGCAGGTCATCGGTCTGACCTCGGTGCCGCGCGCCGGTGACTCGTTCCTCGTCGTCGACGAGGACCGCGTCGCCCGCCAGATCGCCGAGCGTCGTCAGGCCCGCACCCGCAACGCCGCCAACGCGGCGAAGCGCAAGCGCGTCAGCCTGGAAGACCTGGACGCAGCGCTCAAGGAAACCAGCGCTCTCACCTTGATCATCAAGGGTGACAACTCGGGTACCGTCGAGGCCCTCGAGGACGCGCTCATGAAGATCGAGGTCGGCGACGACGTCGAGCTGCGCGTGATCCACCGCGGTGTCGGTGGCATCACCGAAGGCGACATCAACCTCGCCGTGGCCGGTTCCGCCATCGTCATGGGCTTCAACGTCCGGGCCGAGGGCAAGGCGACCGAGCTCGCGAACCGCGAGGGTGTGGACGTCCGTTACTACACGGTCATCTACTCGGCGATCGACGAGATCGAGGCGGCCCTCAAGGGTCTCCTCAAGCCGGAGTACGAAGAGGTCCAGCTCGGCCGCGCCGAGGTCCGCGACGTCTTCAAGTCCTCCAAGGTCGGCACGATCGCGGGTTGCATGGTCCTGTCGGGCGAGATCCGTCGCAACGCCAGGGCTCGCCTGCTCCGTGACGGCAAGGTGATCGCGGAGAACCTCCCGATCAGCTCGCTCAAGCGGTTCAAGGACGACGCCACCGAGGTTCGCGAAGGTTTCGAGTGTGGTCTCACGCTCGGCAACTACAGCGACCTCAAGCTGGAAGACATCATCGAGACCTTCGAGATGCGCGAGAAGCCGCGCGCCTAGTCGGTAGGTGAAGGGTGCGGAGCCGTTTAACCGGTGGCTCCGCACCCTTTTCTTCTGGAGGATCTCGCCCATGTACGTGGGTGCTCTGGAATTGGACGTGCTTCTGGGCGACGTCCACTCGTTGAAGGAGAAGCGCTCGGTCGTCCGGCCCCTCGTGGCCGAACTGCGCAAGCGTTTCGAGGTCGCTGTCTCCGAGGCCGGTCACCTGGACCTGCATCGGCGCAGCTTGATCGGTGTGGCGGCGGTCGCCGCCGACTTGGAGCACGTCAGGGACGTCCTCGCCGGCTGTGAAAGGCTGGTCGCGGGACGACCTGAACTTGAATTGCTCTCCGCCCGGACGCGTTTCGTCGGGCCGGAGGACGACTAGGAAGGGGAGGCTCGTGGCCGACACGGCACGTGCCCGCAAGCTCGCCAAGCGGATCTCGCAGATCGTCGCTTCGGCTTTGGAGCACGAGGTCAAGGATCCGCGGCTGGCTCGGGTCACGATCACCGACACCAAGGTGACCGGGGATCTGCACGACGCGACCATCTACTACACGGTGCTCGGTGAGCGTCTGAACGTGGAGCCCGACTACGTCGGCGCCGCACTGGCCCTGGAGAGCGCCAAGGGTGTGCTCCGGTCCATGGTCGGAGCACAGACCGGGGTCCGCTTCACGCCCACGCTGACGTTCATGACCGACACCGTGCCGGACGAGGCACGGAAGATGGAAGAGCTGCTCGCCAAGGCTCAGGCTGCCGATGCCGAAGTGGCTCGGCGGTCGGCGGGGGCGACTCCCGCCGGGGAGGCCGACCCGTACAAGGCGCCTCGTGAGGACGACGACGAGGACTGAGTTTCTCGTCAGGCTTTTTGTGATCAGGGGCGGACACGGTGATCGTGTCCGCCCTTTGGTTTTCGCCGGCGGCCCACGGCGTCCACAGGCGCCGGAATTGGATGGAAACTGTCTTGTCTGAGGGTGCCGCACAGCACATCGAGACGGTTAACGGCTAACGTCTCCCTGTGGCAGACGACCTGAGCACGACCATTGCCGAGGCCGCGCGGTTACTGGCCGGCGCCCGCGATGTGACCTTGCTGAGTCACATCAATCCCGACGCTGACACGCTCGGGAGTGCTTTGGCGGTGGGACTCGCGCTGCACCGGCGAGGTGTGGCGGTGCGGGTGGCGTTCGGCGACCCGGAGGCCGTGCCCGAGAGCCTGAAGGCGCTGGACACCGCCGGGCTGCTCGTCCACCGCGACGAGGTGCCCGAAGCGCCGGAACTGCTGGTCGTCATGGACACGGGCAGCCTGGAACGGCTCGGGCCGCTGAAGAACCGCGTCGCGAACTGCCGTGGGCCCGTCATCGTCGTCGACCACCACGTGTCGAACACGCGGTACGGGACTTTGCACTGCATCGACGAGCACGCCGAGGCCACGGCGCTCATCGCACTCAAGCTGCTCGACGAGATGGACGCCGAGGTCGACGAGCCGATCGCGCGGTGCATCTACGCCGGGCTCGTGACGGACACCGGTGGCTTCCGGAAGGCAGGACCCGAGGCGCACCACACGGCCGCGCGGCTGCTGGAGACCGGAGTGGACGCGTATGCCGTTACGCGGCCGTTGATGGACGCACATCCGTTCGCGTACCTCGGCATGTTGTCGCGCGTGCTGGCCAAGGCGGAGCTTGACCAGAAGGCGGCGCACGGCTTGGGGCTCGCGCACGCGGTCGTGAGCATCGAGGACGCTCACGGAGTGCGTAGCGAAGAGGTGGAGAGCGTGATCGACGTGGTGCGCTCCGCCTCCGAGGCCGAGGTCGCGGCCGTGTTGAAGGAGCTCAAGCCCGGGTTCTGGTCCGTGTCGCTGCGGGCCGTGAGCAGGGTCGACGTTCGTGAGGTGGCGCAGGTCCTCGGGGGCGGCGGGCACCGGCTGGCGGCCGGGTTCACGTTCGAGGGGGCCGCGGAGCAGGTCGTCGCCGCGCTCAAGGGCGCGTTGGAGCGGGTGGGGTCATGACACGGACAGGAAGCCCGCGGCTGCTGCGGGAGATCAACGACCGGGCCGCGATCGAGACCCTGCTGCGCAGCGGGGCGATGACGCGGGCCGAGCTGGAAGAAGTGATCGGGCTGTCCAAGCCCGCCACCGCCCAGTTGCTGGCACGGCTCGAAGAGGACGGCATGGTCGTCCGCACCGGGTTGCGTGGCGGTGGGCGCGGCCCTCGGGCGCAGATGTGGGCCGTCAACGGTGGCGTCGGCTACGTGGCGGCGGTGGCGTTGTCGCCCGAGCTGATCGACGTGGCGATCGCGGACATCACCGGGTCGCTGCTGGCGGAGCACAGCGCGCCGATGCCCAAGGAGAACACCCTCCGGATCTTCCGGGAGACGGTGCAGAAGACGGCGGCGCTGGCCGGGCTGACGCTCGACGCGTTGTCGCACGTCGTCGTCGGCACGCCGGGCGCGGTCGACCCGGCCACCGGCCACCTCGGGTTCGCGCCGCACCTGCCCGGCCTTTCCGCCGTCGACCTGCCGTCGACGTTGCGCGAGCTGCTCGGCACGTCGGTGTCGATCGAGAACGACATCAACCTCGCCGCGCTGGAGGAGATGAGCTCCGGCCGGGCGGCCGGGGTGCGCAACTTCGTGCTGTTCTGGCCCGCGGACGAGATCGGCTCGGCGGTCGTGGTCAACGGCACGCTGCTGCGTGGCGTCACGGGCGGCGCGGGTGAGATCGACTCGATGCAGGTGCCCGGCGGGCGCTACGGAGACCAGGTCGACAGCGAGGCGATCGTGGCGCTCGCGGCCGAGCACGGCATCACCGAGTCGTCCGGGCTGGAAGCCGTGGCGCACGCGTTGAACGCCGGGACCGAGGGGCGTGCGTTCCTCACGGCGCTGGCGCACCGGATCGCGCTCGGGCTGGCGAACGTCGTGTGCGTGCTCGACCCCGAACTGGTGCTGCTGTCCGGTGCGGTGGCGCACGCGGGCGGCGAGACGTTGTGCGAGCTGGTGGCGGCCGAGTTGCTGAAGCTGGTCGTGCCGCGGACGCCGGTGCACCTCGCGCAGATCACCGCGAACCCGGTGCGGGCGGGTGCGCTGCACTCGGCCCTGGCCGTGGCGCGCGAGCAGGTGTTCGGGTTGCCCCAACGATCGTGAGTGGCCGCCGTCACCGCACGGCGGTGCCTGTCAGCACTTAGGTTCGTCTGGTGGAGGATCGGGTTCCCGCTCGGCGGGTGATCGGGCTGGCGGTACCCGCTCTCGGGGTGCTGGCGGCCGAGCCGTTGTACGTGCTCGTCGACACGGCGGTCGTGGGGCATCTTGGGGCGCTGCCGCTCGCTGGGCTGGCCCTCGGCGGTGTGTTGCTCACGCAGGTGTCGACGCAGCTGACGTTCCTCTCGTACGGCACGACGGCGCGCACGGCTCGGTTGCACGGGGCTGGGCGGCGCCAGGAGGCCGTCGAGGAGGGCGTGCAGGCGACGTGGCTGGCGCTGGCCGCCGGTGTGCTCGTGGTGCTTCTGGGGCAGCTGTTCGCGCGGCCGCTGGCGGAGCTGCTCGCCGGGCCCGGAGCCGTGGCGGACGCGGCGGTGGAGTGGGTGCGCATCGCGTTGTTCGGTGCGCCGTTCATCCTCGTCACGATGGCCGGCAACGGGTGGATGCGCGGTGTCCAGGAGACCAAGCGGCCGCTCAAGTACATCCTGATCGGCAACGGCATCAGCGCGGTGCTGTGTCCCGCGCTCGTCTACGGCGCGGGCTGGGGGCTTGAGGGATCCGCGATCGCGAACGTCGTGGCGCAGGTGCTCTCGGCCGGGCTGTTCTTCAAGGCGCTGTTCGCGGAACACGTGTCGTTGAAGCCGCAGTGGACGGCCATGCGCGCGCAGCTCGGCATGGGGCGCGATCTGGTGTTGCGGAGCCTCGCGTTCCAGGCGTGCTTCATCAGCGCGGCCTCCGTGGCGGCACGGACGTCCGTCGGCGCGTTGGGTGCGCATCAGGTCGTGTTGCAGCTGTGGACGTTCCTCGCGCTCGTGCTCGACTCGCTGGCGATCGCGGCGCAGTCGCTCGTCGGCGCGGCACTGGGAGCGTCGAGGCGCCGTGAGGCGGAGAAGCTCGCCTGGCAGATCACGCGGTACGGACTGGTGTTCGGCATCGGGCTCGGGATGGTGTTCGCGGCGCTGTACACCGTGCTGCCGCGGGCGTTCACGACGGACGCCGGCGTGCTCGGCGAGATCCCGAACGCGTGGTGGTTCTTCGTCGCGCTGCAACCGATCGCGGGTGTGGTGTTCGCGTTGGACGGGGTGCTGCTGGGTGCCGGCGACGTGAAGTTCATGAGGACGGCGACGCTCGGTTCGGCGGTGATCGGGTTCCTGCCACTGGTGTGGGCCTCGTACGCGTTCGAGTGGGGGCTCGCCGGCATCTGGACGGGACTGTCGGCGTTCATGGTGCTGCGGCTCGTGGCGGTGGTGTGGCGCACGCGGTCGGGGAACTGGGCGGTCGAGGGCGCGGTCCGTTAGGTCCCTGTGGCCGAACTCACGGCATGAAATCGTTACCAAGAAGGTTGTTTAGGCGATGTAACTAATATCCGCCTACCTCCAGCTTGGGAGAGTGCCGCCTTGCCGCCGGTCGATCGCGCCACCCGGAAGTCGTGGCTGATCTGGACCACCGCCGTCTTCGTCTACTTCGCCGCCCTGTTCCACCGCACCACGCTCGGCGTGGCCGGGTTGGAGGCGAGCGAACGCTTCGGGCTCGGACCCGCTCAGCTCGGTGTGTTCACCGTGCTGCAGATCGGTGTCTACGCCCTCATGCAGATCCCCACCGGCCTGCTCGTCGACCGCTACGGGCCGCGCCGGGTGCTCACCGTCGCCGCCCTGCTCATGGGCACCGGCCAGGTGCTCTTCGCCGTCGCCGACTCCTACGCGCTCGGACTCACCGCACGGGCCGTGCTGGGCATGGGTGACGCGATGACGTTCATCAGCGTGATCCGCCTCGTCGCGACGCACTTCCCGCCGCGCCAGTACTCGCTCGTCGTCGCGGTCACGGCCGCGATCGGCGGCGTCGGCAACCTCGTCGCCACGGTGCCGTTGACGCTCATGCTCGGCTCGATCGGGTGGACGTGGGCGTTCCTCATCGCGGGCGGCGTGACCGCGCTCTACTCGGTCGTGGCGTTCCTGCGGGTGCGTGACGTTCCTGCGGGGTTCACCGCGCCGAAGCCGGAAGTCGTGCCGTTCAAGAAGATCTGGCCGAAGGTGCGGCAGGCGTGGAGCGTGCCCGGCACCCGGCTCGGGTTCTGGGCGCACTTCAGCACCATGTCGACGCCCGCCGTCATCGGTCTGCTGTGGGGATACCCGTACCTCGTGCAGGCGCAGGGGATGTCGCCGCGCGCCGCGTCCTCCACGCTCGGGCTGCTCGTCATCGGCGCGATCGTGGCGAGCCCGGTCATCGGCGGGTTGTTCTCGCGCAACCCCGAGTGGCGCATGCCGATCTCGGTCGGTTTCCTGGCGTTCGCGTTCACCGGGTGGGGCGTGCTGCTGCTGTGGCCTGGCGGGCACGTGCCGACGCCGGTCATCGCCGTGGTGTTCCTCGTGCTCACCGTCGGCGGGCCGATCTCGGGCGTGGCGTTCGCTCTCGCCCGCGACTACAACCCGTCGCACCGGCAGTCCACCGCGAGCGGGCTGGTCAACGTCGGCGGCTTCCTCGCGGTGACCGTGACCGCGCTGGGCGTCGGTGTCCTGCTGGACCTCGTAGAAGGCGTGCTGGCGCCTGTTCTGGCGTTCCGCGTGGCGTTCAGCTTCTGCGTGCTGGTGCTCGTGCTGGGCAGCTGGCGGATGCTCGTCTGGTGGCGCCGGGCGCGTGCCGCGGTGTTCGAGGCGGAGGAGCGCGGGGAGGCGGTGCCGGTGCAGATCCGGCGTCGCCGTTGGGACGCTCTGAACGTCGCTTAAGCTCTGTCGCCGTGAAACCCTCTGTTGCACCGGGCCTGGTCGTCGTCGACAAGCCGGACGGCATGACCTCGCACGACGTGGTGGCGCGTGTGCGCAGGATCCTCGGCACCCGCAAGGTCGGCCACGCCGGCACGCTCGACCCGATGGCGACCGGCGTGCTCGTGCTCGGCATCGAGCGCGCGACGAAGCTCCTGGGCCACCTCGCCCTCGACAGCAAGGCCTACCTCGCGACGATCGTGCTCGGCTCGTCCACCACCACGGACGACGCCGAGGGCGAGGTGCTGTCCACTGAGGACGCCTCCGGTGTCGCGGACGACGCCGTCGCCGCCGAGATCGCGAAGCTGACCGGCCCGATCCAGCAGGTGCCGTCGTCCGTCTCCGCGGTGAAGATCGACGGCAAGCGCGCCTACGCCCGCGTGCGTGCCGGTGAAGAAGTCGAGATCCCCGCACGGCCGGTGACCGTGCATCGGTTCGACGTGCTGTTCACGCGCCGTGAGGACAAGACGGTGCTGCTCGACGTGATGGTCGAGTGCTCGTCCGGCACCTACGTGCGCGCGCTGGCCCGCGACCTGGGCGCCGCGCTCGGCGTCGGCGGGCACCTCGGGGCGTTGCGGCGCACGAGGGTCGGGCCGTTCGACCTCCGCGTGGCCAAGACGCTGGCGCAGCTGGAGGAGACGCCCGGCCTGTCGCTCGACCTGGACTCCGCGGTCGCCACGGCGTTCCCGCGCCGCGAGATCGACCCGAACGAGGCTTCGGCGCTGTCGCACGGGCAGCGGCTGCGCGCCGGCGGGATCGACGGCACCTACGGGGTGTTCGGGCCGGACGGGCACGTGATCGCGCTCGTCAAGGACGAGGGCGCCGCGTGCAAGCCCGTGGTGGTCCTGAGCCCGGCCGAGTGACGCCGTGCCCGAGTCCGGACCGCTTGTGAGGCGCGCGGGCACCCGGCGGGGCCGGAGCCGTAGGCTGATCACCGTGCAACGCTGGCGCGGACTAGACCACCTTCCCGGCGGCTGGGGCCGCTGCGTCGTCACCATCGGTGTGTTCGACGGTGTCCACAAAGGCCACCAGGCCCTCATCGGCCGAGCCGTCGAGCTCGCGCGCGAGCGCGGCCTGCCGAGCGTGCTGATGACCTTCGACCCCCACCCGTCCGAGGTGGTGCGGCCCGGCAGCCACCCCGCGCAGCTCACCACGCTGCGGCGGCGGGCGGAGCTGGTCGAGCAGCTGGGGGTGGACCACTTCGTGGTGGTGCCGTTCAGCCTCGAGACCAGCCGGATGCCCGCGGACCAGTTCGTCCACGAGGTGCTGGTCGAGAAGCTGCACGCCGCGGCTGTCGTGGTGGGGGAGAACTTCAGCTTCGGGCACAAGGCGGCCGGTAACGTCGCGATGCTGCGCCAGCTCGGGCAGCGGTTCGGATTCGTGACCGAGGGGGCTGATCTGGTGTCCGCAGACGACGTGACGTACTCGTCGACCTACATCCGGGCGTGCATCGACGCCGGCGACGTGAAGGCGGCGGCCGAGGCGCTGGGCCGGCCGCACCGGCTCGAGGGCATCGTCGTCAAGGGCGACGGGCGCGGCAAGGACCTCGGGTTCCCGACCGCCAACCTGTCCACGCCCAAGTTCGCGGCGGTGCCGGCGGACGGCATCTACGCGTGCTGGTTCACCGACGCCAAGGAAAAGACGCTCAAGGCCGCCGTGTCGGTGGGGACCAACCCGACGTTCTCCGGCCGTGAGCGCCGCGTGGAGGCGTTCGTGCTGGACGTGGACGAGGACTACTACGGCCAGCGCGTGGCCGTCGACTTCGTCGACAGGCTGCGTGAGATGGAGAAGTACGACTCCGTCGAAGCCCTGCTCGAACAAATGCATCGAGATGTAGACCGAACGAGGGAACTGCTGACCGAGTCGTGACCGTCAGATTGGGCGAAGCGGGCGTCTGCACGTCCGCGGCCTGGCAGGATGCGGGTCGGACTTGATGGCTACCGGAGAGGCCAAGGTGGAGGACCACAAGATCGTTCAGCGCAACCTCGCCCTGCAACGGGAGTGGTACGGGGAGCCGCTGGGTGACCGCGTGCGCCGGTTGGTCGTGGCTTTCAACGTGTCCCAGGCTCAGCTCGCGGACGTGCTCGGGATCAGCGCGCCGATGCTGAGCCAGGTCATGAGCGGTCGTCGCGCCAAGATCGGCAACCCGTCCGTGCTCGCTCGGATGATCATGCTGGAGCGCAAGGTCCTCACGCCGGACGTGGCGACCGGGGCGCCGGAGGCGTTGCAGCGCGCGCTCGACGACGTGCGCGAGTCCAAGCCGACGGTGTCGCGCGACTCGTTTCCGGTCAACGGGGACGAGAGCGTCGCGTACCCGGTGCTGCGCCGCGTCGCGGACCGCGTCGAACTCCAGCAGGCAGCGGACCTGCTGCACGAGGACTTCCCGGCGATCGCGGAGCTGCTCCGCCGCGCCATCCGGGCCGCCAGCAGGTGAATTTCCGCAGGCGGGAATTCACCTCCATTTAATTGGGTTGGCACTGACAGCGGGTGCGCAGCACAATGGGCACGCACCTCACGCTGGCTCGTGAGCAGCGCCGATGGCCCCATCCACCCGTTTGATCGGGTGGGGTTGCGCACGTCAGCGCGCCGCTGAGCACAGTGCCTGATAGCCTTCGCAGTTGGGTCTGGCTGCGGTCCGTGGCGGCCAGTACCGGCTACCCCCGGCCAGCAATTCGGCGGGCGTGGGGCCGCACGGACCTGAACAAGTAGGAGAAGTACCTAGTGGCACTGTCCACGGATCAGAAGAAGTCCATCCTCGGTGAGTACGGTCTGCATGACTCGGACACCGGCTCGACCGAGGCGCAGGTGGCCCTGCTGAGCAAGCGCATCGCTGACCTCACGGAGCACCTGAAGCAGCACAAGCACGACCACCACTCTCGCCGTGGTCTTCTGCTGATGGTCGGCCGTCGCCGCCGTCTGCTGAACTACTTGACCAAGGTGGACATCAACCGCTACCGCGCGCTGATCCAGCGCCTCGGTCTGCGCAGGTGATACTTGCCGAGGGGGAGTGACCGGCCGGTCACTCCCCCTCGGCGTACAACCGGGTGTATACAGATCCCTGGTTGCAAAGAGGAACGAAACATCAGGACCCGCAACGCGCGAAGCAAGTTTCCGCGCCGGTCCTCGGTAGTGGCCTCCTGGTGGAAACGCCCCAGGGGACTTCGATCGAAGACCGGCCTCGTCAAATCGCGTGTGCGGTGTCCAAAAGACGAGGAGTAACAAGTAAATGACGGACATCGAGGTCCACGAGGCGACTGCCGTTATCGACAACGGCAAGTTCGGCTCGCGCTCCATCCGCTTCGAGACCGGGCGCCTCGCGCGTCAGGCCGCCGGCAGCGTGGTGGCGTACCTGGACGACGAGACCATGCTTCTGAGCGCCACGACGGCGTCGAAGCACCCCAAGGAGCACTTCGACTTCTTCCCCCTCACGGTGGACGTCGAGGAGCGCATGTACGCCGCGGGCCGCATCCCCGGCTCGTTCTTCCGGCGTGAGGGCCGTCCCAGCACGGACGCCATCCTCACCTGCCGCCTGATCGACCGTCCGCTGCGCCCGTCCTTCGTGGACGGCCTGCGCAACGAGATCCAGGTCGTCATCACGGTGATGAGCCTGAACCCGAAGGACCTGTACGACGTCGTGGCGATCAACGCCGCGTCCGCGTCGACGCAGCTCGCGGGTCTGCCGTTCTCCGGCCCGATCGGTGGCGTCCGCGTCGCTCTGATCGAGGGCCAGTGGGTCGCGTTCCCGACCTACGAGCAGCTCGAGAAGGCCGTGTTCGACATGGTCGTCGCGGGCCGCGTGGTCGAGTCCGGTGACGTCGCGATCATGATGGTCGAGGCCGAGGCCACCGACAACGTGATCGACATGATCGCCGAGGGCGCCACCGCCCCGACCGAAGAGGTCGTGGCCGCGGGCCTCGAGGCCGCGAAGCCGTTCATCAAGGTCCTCTGCGAGGCCCAGGCGCAGCTCGCCCAGGTCGCCGCGAAGGCCACCGGCGACTACCCGACGTACCCGGCCTACCAGGCCGACGCGTTCGAGGCCGTCGAGGGCTCCGCTTCCGGCGAGCTCGCCCAGGCGCTGACCATCGCGGGCAAGGCCGAGCGCGAGTCCAAGCTGGACGAGATCAAGGCCGCCACGCTGGAGAAGCTGGCCGAGCAGTTCGAGGGTCGCGAGAAGGAGGTCGGCGCCGCGTTCCGCTCGCTGACCAAGAAGCTCGTGCGCCAGCGCATCCTGCGCGACAAGGTCCGCATCGACGGCCGTGGCCTCACGGACATCCGCGACCTCGGTGCCGAGGTGGCCGTGATCCCGCGGACGCACGGTTCGGCGCTGTTCGAGCGCGGCGAGACCCAGATCCTGGGTGTCACCACGCTGAACATGCTGCGCATGGAGCAGCAGATCGACTCGCTCGCCCCGGAGACGCACAAGCGCTACCTGCACCACTACAACTTCCCGCCCTACTCGACCGGTGAGACCGGCCGCGTGGGTTCGCCGAAGCGCCGCGAGATCGGCCACGGCGCGCTGGCCGAGCGGGCGATCATGCCCGTGCTGCCCAAGCGCGAGGAGTTCCCCTACGCGATCCGCCAGGTGTCCGAGGCGCTGAGCTCCAACGGCTCGACGTCCATGGGCTCCGTCTGCGCCTCGACGCTGTCGCTGCTCAACGCGGGTGTCCCGCTGAAGGCGCCGGTCTCCGGCATCGCGATGGGTCTCGTGTCCGACGAGGTCGACGGTGAGACCCGCTACGTGGCGCTGACCGACATCCTCGGTGCCGAGGACGCGTTCGGCGACATGGACTTCAAGGTCGCGGGCACCAAGGAGTTCGTGACGGCTCTGCAGCTCGACACGAAGCTCGACGGCATCCCGTCCGAGGTGCTGGCGGCGGCGCTGGGCCAGGCCCGCGACGCGCGCTACACCATCCTGGAGGTCATGGCCGAGGCCATCTCCGACCCGGACGAGATGAGCGCCTTCGCTCCGCGCGTGACGTCGGTCAAGATCCCGACCGACAAGATCGGCGAGGTCATCGGCCCGAAGGGCAAGATGATCAACTCGATCACCGAGCAGACCGGTGCCGACATCTCCATCGAGGACGACGGCACGATCTACGTCGGTGCGGCGGACGGCCCCTCGGCCGAGGCCGCGATCGGCATGATCAACGCGATCGCGAACCCGCAGCTGCCGAAGGTCGGCGAGCGCTTCCTGGGCACCGTGGTGAAGACGGCCGCGTTCGGCGCGTTCGTCTCGCTGCTGCCCGGCAAGGACGGCCTCGTCCACATCTCGAAGCTGGGCAACGGCAAGCGCATCGCGAAGGTCGAGGACGTCGTCAAGGTCGGCGACAAGCTCCGCGTCGAGATCGCCGACATCGACCAGCGCGGCAAGATCAGCCTCGTCGTCGTGAACGAGGACGACGCCGCGAAGCCGGCTGACGCCCCGGAGGCCGTCGAGGCCACCGAGGCCACTGAGGCGGCTCCCGCGCAGTGAGCACGACTGACAACAACGTGACGGCCGCGGGTGCATCCACCCGCGGCCGTCCGCGTACCGGAACTCCCGGGCACCTCCAGCGCCCGGGCAGCACGCGGGTGCTCGAGATGTCCGCCGGGTCCGAGGTGCGGCGCAGCATGCTGCCCTCGGGCCTGCGGGTCATCACCGAGCGCATCCCCGGCGTGCGGTCCGCCTCGGTCGGACTGTGGGTGCAGGTCGGGTCCCGTGACGAACGGCCCGAGGTCGCGGGTGCCGCGCACTACCTGGAACACCTGCTGTTCAAGGGAACCGCGCGGCGGACGGCGGCGGCCATCGCGGAGGAGATCGACGCGGTCGGCGGCGAGCTGAACGCGTTCACCGCGAAGGAGCACACCTGCTACTACGCGCACGTCCTCGACGAGGACCTGCCGTTGGCGGTGGACCTGGTGGCGGACGTGGTGTTCGAGGCGATCTGCGGTCCGCGCGACTTCGAGACCGAACGCGGTGTCGTGCTCGAGGAGATCGCGATGCGCGACGACGACCCCGAGGACCTGCTGCACGACGCGTTCATCGAGGCGATCTTCGGCGGGCATGCGTTGGGGCGCCCGGTTCTCGGCACCGAGAAGTCCATTCAGGACATGGAACGGGATGCGCTCTACTCGTTCTACAAGAAGCGCTACACGTTGCCGCGCATGGTGTTCTCCGTCGCCGGCAACATCGAGCACACGCACGTGATGCGGCTGGTGCGCAAGGCCGTCGGCGACCGGCTGTCGCGGGAGGGCAGCGCGGTGGCGCCACGAGCGGGTCGCGCGCGCATCGCCGACGCCCGCAAGCTGGTGCTGCACACCGACGACACCGAGCAGGCGCACATGATGCTCGGCATGCGCGGTCTCGACCGCCACGACGAGCGCCGCTTCGCGTTGAACGTGCTGAACGCGGCCATCGGCGGCGGCATGAGCTCCCGGCTGTTTCAGGAGGTGCGCGAGCGGCGCGGCCTGGCGTACCAGGTGTACTCGTCGGTCGGCCTCTACGCGGACACCGGCACGTTCTCCGTCTACGCGGGCTGCCAGCCGGACAGGCTGGGAGAGACCGCCGGCGTCATCCGCGAGGTGCTCGTGGACGTCGCCCGCGGCAGCCTGTCGGACGCGGAAGTGGCGCGCGGCAAGGGGCAGCTGCGCGGTGCGCTCGTCCTGGGCCTGGAGGACACCAGTTCCCGGATGTCGCGCATCGGCAAGTCCGAACTGAACTACGGCGACCACCTCAGCGTCGAGGCGACCCTCGCGCGCATCGACGCGGTCACGTCCGACGAAGTGGCGTTGCTCGCACGTGAGCTGCTGCGCAGGCCCGTCGCCGCGGCGGTGGTGGGCCCTTACGATCACGCCGACGATCTGCCGGACCAGGTACACGAGGTGATTGCATGATTCGCGTCGGAGTTCTCGGCGCGCGGGGCCGCATGGGTTCCGAGGTGGTCCGCGCGGTCGAGGCCGCGAAGGACATGGAGGTCGTGGCGGCGATCGACGCCGACGACCCGCTGTCCGCGCTCGTCGACGCCGGTGTGCAGGTCGTCGTCGACTTCACGCACCCCGACGTGGTGATGGGGAACCTGGAGTTCTGCGTCGCCAACGGAATCCATTGCGTGGTCGGCACTTCCGGTTTCGACCAGGCCAAGCTGGACGCGGTCGCGGCGCTGCTCGCGGACCGTCCGGACGTTGGCGTGCTGGTGGCGCCGAACTTCGGCATCGGTGCCGTCCTGCTGATGCGCTTCTCGGAGATCGCCGCCCGCTACTACGAGTCGGCCGAGATCATCGAGCTGCACCACCCGCGCAAGGCCGACGCCCCCTCGGGCACGGCCGCCCACACCGCGCGCCTGATCGCCGCCGCGCGGGAGGGCATGGCCCCGATGCCCGACGCGACGACGCAGGAAGAGCCTGGTGCCCGTGGCGCCGCCGTCGACGGTGTGCGGGTCCACTCGCTGCGGATCTCCGGGATGATCGCGCACCAGGAGGTCGTGTTCGGTGGCGAGAGCGAGACCCTGACCATCCGCCAGGACTCGTTGCACCGCACCTCTTTCATGCCCGGCGTGGTGCTGGGCGTGCGGGAGATCGTCGGTCGCCCCGGACTCGCCGTCGGCCTCGACAAGTACCTCGACCTGTGAAGGTCCGCATCACCGTCGGGGTGCTGATCGCGGCTCTCGCGGTCTACTTCGTCCTGCTCACCGGCCGGGCTGTGGCTTTGCTGCAGACCGGTGAGGTGGTCGGGGTCCTGCTCGGCGTCGGTGTGCTGATCCTGCCGTTGCTCGGGGTCTGGCTCGTGTACTCCAACCTGCGTTTCGGCTGGGAGACCGAGAAGATGGCCCGTGAGCTCGATGCCGACGGCCTGCTGCCGGACGTCTCGCACCTGCCGCGCCGGCCGTCCGGCCGGGTGGACCGGGCTGCCGCGGACTCGTGGTTCGAGGAGCGGCGGGCCGAGGTCGAGGCCTCGCCGGAGGACTGGCGGGCCTGGTTCCGGCTCGCCTACGCGTACGACGTCGCGGGGGACCGCGGGCGGGCGCGCGAGACCATGCGCAAGGCCATCGAGCTGCACGCGTGAACACAACCCCAGGCCGCTGGCCTGGGGTTTTCGCTATGCGGTGAGCACGGCCGCGATCAGCTCCGCCGCCAGGTCGCCCTTCTGCACCACCAGCACGTCCTCCAGCCCGAGCCAGTCGGCCATGTGCCGCAGCTCCGCGGCGAGCTCCACCGCCACCCGCGGCCGGTCCACGCCCTCCTCGGCCCACGCCGACTGCACCCGCAGCACCCCGGCGGCACGGTCGGCCTTGATGTCCACGCGCGCCACGAGCGCACCGTCCAGCAGGAACGGGAACACGTAGTACCCGTGCACCCGGCGAGGCTCCGGCACGTAGATCTCGATGCGGTACCGGAAGCCGAAGATGCGCTCGGTCCGCGCCCGCTCCCAGATCAGCGGGTCGAACGGGCACAGCAGGGCACGCCCGGCCACCCGGCGCGGGGCCTTCGCCTCGACGTGGCGGTAACCGACGGCCTTCCAGCCCTCGACCGCCACCGGCTCCAGGACTCCGTCCTCCACCAGCGACGCCACCGCGGCCTGCGAACGGCGCGGGTCGAGCCGGTAGTAGTCGCGCAGGTCGGGTTCGGTCGCCACGCCGAGAGCGACCGCGGAACGCAGCACCAGCTCGCGCGCACCCGAGTCGGCCGTCCACTTCTGCGCCAGGACGTCGGCCGGGATGACGCGCTCGGTCAGGTCGTAGAGGCGCTCGAACGAACGGCGGGTGCCGGTCGTCAGGACGCCCACGCCGAAGAGGACCTCGCAGATGCGCTTGACCTCGGACCAGTCCCACCACGGGCCCTTCGCGCGGCCCCGGTCGCCCATGAGGGCCTTCTCCAGGGCACCGGCACCGATCGGGCCCAGCTCCTTCACGGCGGCGAGCACGTCGTCGACCAGCTGCGGTGAGCGTTCCAGGATCGTCTGGTAGTTCTGCCACCAGCCGCGCTTCTTGGCGCCGGAGTGGAACAGCGGCCAGTCGGCCACCGGCACCAGGGAGGCCTCGTGCGCCCACGTCTCCACGAGCAGGCGGGGCTTGCGCACGGAGTGCGTCCACGCCGCCTCGTCCAGCAGGGTGGGCTCGTAGGAGCCGAGGCGGGAGAACAACGGCATGTAGTGCGCGCGCACGGCCACGTTCACCGAGTCGATCTGCAGCAGCTGCACGCGGGACAGGACGCGCTGCAGGTGCCTGCGGGTGGCCGCGGACGGCCGCAGGTCGGTGAAACCCTGGGCGCTCAGGGCGATTCGACGGGCCACGTCCGCACTCATGCTCTGCACGTCGCCGATGGTGCCACGCACCCCTGACAATTCCGCGACACGGCGTCGATAGGCTGCGTTTATGGCCGACGCCGGCGTGCACACCGCCACCGCTGCTGATCTTTCGGAGATCGTCCGCATCCATCGGGAGACGTGGCGGCTCGCCTACGCCGAACTGCTGCCGCCCGAAGTCCTCGAGGCGCTCGACACCGACGAGGCCTGGGCGCTGGCCGTCCAGAGCGGTGCGGTGCTCAAGGCGACCGAGGGGGAGTGGGTCGTCGGGTTCGTCGTGGCCAGCAAGGCCCCGGACGAGGAAGTCGCCAAGGCGGACGGTTCGCTGCCGGAGGACGCCGCCACCACCGCGCTGCTCAGCGTCCTCGTGGAACCGCGCTGGGGCCGTCGCGGGCACGGCACGCGGCTCGTCGCGGAGGCGGTGCGGAGGCTCGGCGAAACGGGCGCGACGCGGGGCATCGCCTGGGTGCCCGAGGCCGACAAGGCGTCGCGGAACTTCTACGAGCGACTGGGCTGGACGGGTGATGGCACGGTGCGCACGTTGGACGCAGGCGGGCGTCCGTTGCGCGAGGTCCGGGTGTCCGGTCCGCTCGAGGTCCGACTCGCGGACTGAGATCTGTGTAACCTCGGCCAGGTGCTCGCCCTCGTCGGCCTCACCTTTGGGGTCGCGTTCGGCTCGGCCGTCGTTCCCCTGATCAGCATCGAGATGTTCGTCCTGGGACTCTGCGTGCGCTGGCCGGACGTCTCGTTCTGGATCGTCGGCCTCGCCGTGGCCGTCGGCCAGGTGCTGGGCAAGCTCCTGTACTTCTACGCGGCGCGCGGCGACATCCACCTGCCGAAGTTCCTGCACCGCAAACCGAGCGACAAGCCGTCGAAGCTCAGCCGCTGGTTCGGTCCCGGCACGCGCCTGCACCGCTGGGGCGACTGGATCCACGTGAAGTGCAAGGCGCACCCGAACTGGATGGCCGGCACGCACGGGGTGAGCGCACTGGTCGGGGTGCCGCCGTTCATGGCGACGAGCGTGCTGGCCGGGCTCGCGGGCATGTCCACGACGATGTTCGTCGCCACCGGCCTGGTGGGCCGCTTCGCGAGGTTCAGCTTCCTCGCGGCCTCACCGGCCGTCGTGATGGCGTGGTTCTAGTAGGTGAACAAGATCGACGCCGTCACGGAGAAGGCGATCAGGACTGCGGCCACGACGATTCGCGCTGACTCGAGCACGACGCCGAAGTTATCGAGCCGTCGCCGACGAAAGCCAGGCGCAAACGGGTGAGAGCCGAATGATCTAACTCTCACCCGCCCGTTTCACGCCTGTTTATTCGAGAACGAGTACTCCGTCGGGTACGCCGGGGATGTCGTACGAGTGCCACATCGGGCGCCAGCCGGGCAGCTCCAGCATGCGGCGCAGGTCCGCGAACCCGCTGAGCCAGCCCATCCACGGCCCGTAGGGCGGGTTCGCCGTGTCGAAGCCGCTCTGCACGAACGTCAGCCGCGTCTTGCCCTCTGAGCCCTCCAGCTCCCAGGACGACACCATCCCGCCGGGGAACTCCAGCGCGAAGTTCGACTCGTCGAGTGCGATGACCTTCGCGGGGTTCTCCTCCTCCGCAAGGCTTCCCATCGCCCACCGGCCGCCGACGTGCGGCTCGATCTCCATGCGGGCCCCGAACCACCGCGCGAACACCGCGGGATCGGTCAGCGCGTCGACGATGGCCGCCGGCGACGCCGCGATGTCGAACTCGAACCGCTGCTCGGGCGACGTGAAGTCGCAGAACCCCAGCACCGGCCGGCCTTCGACGTGCTCGACCAGGTTGCCCAGCACCAACGGCCAGAACGTCAGCAGGATCTCCGACTCCTCCTTGCCGTCGCCCCACTCCGGGTAAGGGGACTGCGTCGCCGCGATGACCGTCTCGCCGTCGCGTTCCTCGACGCCGAGCTCGACCGCGTACTCGGTGCCGTACAGGAACCACGAGTAGCGCACCGACCTGTCGTCGAAGCCCAGCAGCTTCTGCCGGCCGCGTTCGCCCTCCGGCGTGTGGCGTCCCCAGAACTCGTACTCGCCGCGCTCCAGGTCCACGTGCGCGTGCTCGGCCAGCCACACCCGCAGGTCGTCGGCCGTCGTCAACGCCCGGTAGATCCTCTCGGCGGGCGCGGACGTGCGGACGCGGACGGTTCCGGTGCTCATCGGTCTTCTCCTTTGGGGTAGCAGGCGAGCGCGATGCGGAACGCATCCCCTTCCGCGCCGCCGTATCGGGTGAAGAGGTCCTGCAACGTCGTCTGCAGCTCGGTCAGGAACTGCTGCCGTTCCTCCGGCAGCACCCGGATCTCGCCGGACACGCCGATGGACGGCAGCTCGCTCGACCGGTCCAGTGCCGCCACGTCGACCTGGATCTGCTCGGCGAGGTCGACGAGGTGGCCCAGCGCCAGCTCGTCGCGCGACCCGATCCGGCCGACCAGTCGCGGCGACAGCCAGTACGACCGCGCCACGGCCTGGTAGAGGCCTTCCTGGACGCCGCGCACCTTCCGTTCCGACACCTGGGTCGCCAGACCGGCCTTGACCAGCTGTTTGACGTGGTAGTGCACGCGTTGCGGCGTCTGGTCGAGCACCTCGGCGACCTCGGTGCACGAGCTCGGTGCGGCGAGCTGCCGCAGCACCTCCACGCGCTGCGGTTTGAGCAGGGTCTCGGCCTGCTCCATCCGGTCCAGATAGATCACGTCTCTCATCGCAAAAAAGACTTTGAACGTTCAAAACTCTTTTGTCAATCGTGCGGACAACTATGGACTGACAGATATTGAAATCTGTCAGCTGATCGGGCAGGCTGGAACCACCGAAGACGAAAGGGTTCGAAAATGCAGAAGCGTCAGCTCGGAGCCACCGGCCCGGTCGTGTCCGCCATCGGCCTGGGCTGCATGGGCATGTCCAACGCCTACGGCCCGGCCGACCGGGACGAGAGCATCGCGACCATCCACACCGCCCTCGACGCGGGCGTCACGCTGCTCGACACCGGTGACTTCTACGGCCAGGGCCACAACGAGATGCTCATCGCCGAGGCCCTCAAGAGCCGTCGCGACGAGGTGCAGCTCAGCGTCAAGTTCGGCGGTATGAGGGATGCCGACGGCGCGTTCCTCGGGTTCGACACGAGGCCCGTCGCGGTCGCCAACTCCCTCGCGTACTCACTGCAGCGGCTCGGCACCGACCACGTCGACGTCTACCGGCCGGCCCGGCTCGACCCGAACGTGCCGATCGAGGACACCATCGGCGCCATCGCCGAGCAGATCGACAAGGGCCGCGTTCGGCACATCGGCCTGAGCGAGGTCGGCGCCGACACCATCCGCCGCGCCCACGCCGTGCACCCCATCGCCGACCTGCAGATCGAGTACGGCCTGCTGGAACGCGGTGTCGAGCGGGAGATCCTGCAGGTCACCCGTGAGCTCGGGATCAGCATCACCGCGTACGGCGTGCTGTCGCGCGGCCTGATCTCGTCCACCCCGCTCACCCTCGACGCCGGTGACTGGCGTGGCCACGCACCCCGGTTCCAGGGCGACAACCTGGCCCGCAACGCAGCCCTCGTCGAGAAGCTCGGCGAGATCGCCGCGAGCAAGGGCGTCACGGTCGCGCAGCTCGCGATCGCCTGGGTGGCGGCACGCGGTGAGGACGTGGTGCCTCTCGTCGGCACGACGAAGCGTGCGAGGCTGAACGAGGCGATCGGTGCCGTCGGCGTGACGTTCACCGAGCAGGAACTGCAGGAGATCGAGGCCGTCGCTCCTCTGGGAGCCGCCGCGGGCACGCGTTATGCGGCCGCGCAGATGGCGATGCTGGACAGCGAGAGGTGAGATGACGTGGCGGAGGCGTTGACCGGCGAGGCGATCCTCGCGGCGACCGAAGAGGTGCTGCGCAGGTACGGCCCGGCCAAGGCGACCGTCGTCGACGTCGCCAAGGCACTCGGGGTCAGCCACGGCAGCGTCTACCGCCACTTCCCGACAAAAGCCGCTTTGCGCGAGGCCGTGACGCGGCGCTGGCTCGACGCGATCCACTTGGAGATGGAGTCGGTCCTCGACGCCGGAGCGAGCGCGGCGGACAACCTGAGGGCCTGGCTGCAGCACCTGTTCGACCGGAAGCGGCTCTCCCACGTCGACGAACCCGAGCTGTTCGCGACGTTCAAGGTGCTGGTGAGCGAGAGCCGCATCATCCCCGAGTACCACCTCGGTCACCTCGTGGGGCAGATCGCGCGCATCATCTCGGCCGGAGTGGAAACCCGCGAGTTCGTGACCGACGACGTCCAGAGGACGGCGCAGGCGGTGTGGGACGCGACGCAGATGTTCCACCACCCGGCTCACGCCCAGGAGTGGGGGAATCCTCACATCCAGGAGGAGTTCGACGCCGTCGTCTCACTGGTCGTGGCCGGACTGCGGTACAACCGAACCCCTAGTGCCACAGGCGATGCTTGAGGGTCACGGAGGTGAACAGTGCCGCCTGACGAGTGGATCGATCTGCTGGGAGCGCCCGAACGGCGTCCTGACCCGGTTGACTGGGACGCGGTCAAAGGCCGGGTGGGCACCGCGCTGCCCAGCGATTTCGTGCACCTGGCCGAGGCCTACCCACCGCTCATCGTCGGGGGTTACGTCCGCATCCTGCACCCGACGGCACGTGCCGGTTTCATGAACTGGATGTCGACGGCGCCCAAGATGCTGCGGGCACTGCGGCGCCAGCCGGGTCTGCGCGTGCACCCGGACTCTCCCGGCCTGCTGCCCTGGGGCATGACGGTGAACGGCGACCACTGCCTCTGGTTCACCCAGGGCGAGCCGGACGAGTGGACCGTGATGATCACGGACATGCGGCAGAAGTGGTCCTATGCCGGCAACTTCTCGAGTTTCATCAGGAAGTTCCTGACCGGTGAGCTGCGGTGCCCGCTCTTCCCGGACGACGTCCCCGGCGGATCCAAACCGTTCCAGGAGCCGTGAGGACGCCGTCCGGGCCTACCCGACCCCCGGTCAGTTCGAAGCGGCGGTCACCAGTGCGTTGCCGCTGCCCGTGCGGCCCGTGACCGTCAGAGCGGCGTCACCCAGCGGCTGCGACGAGACGTCGAAGTCGCTGCGCGCGGTGCCGGACGTGGACACCAGGTCGATCCGCGCGAGCGTGCCCTGCCGGATGCCGACGCGGATGTGGCCCGAGCCCGTGCCGAGCTGGATCTCGCCGGTGGCCGCGTCGGCCACGGTCAGATCGCCGCTGCCGGTGCGGACCTGGACGTTGCCCTGCACGGCGCCCAGCCACACGTCACCGGTCCCGGTGATCAGCGTGGTCGTGCCGCCGACCGACGACACCTCGACGTCCCCGCTGCCCGTCTTGGCCTTCAGTGTCGAGAGCATCGTGCCCAGGCGCACGGTGCCGGCGCCCGAGTTCACCTTGGCCTCGCCGGTCGCGCGGTCCGCGGACACGCTGCCCGTGCCGGTGTTCAGGTCGAGACGACCCGCGCCGCCCGTCACGATGACATCAGCCGCACCGGTCCGTGAAGACACGTGCGACCCCACGGGAGCCGTCACCACCACGGACAGCGGCACCGCGCGCAACGGCAGCGCCTTCGACGACTCGATGCGCAAACGGTTGCCCAGCAGCTCGACGCGTGCGTCGCGCACGGCCTCCTCGGGGCCTGCCGCGGGAGTGGTCTTGTCCGGGCCGAACTGGCCGCTGACCCAGCTCAGCACGCTGGACAGGCCCTCGGTCCACGAGTTGCCCGCGTTCGGGTCGTGCCGCACCTCGACGTGCACGCCGGTGCCGTCGACCAGCTGCACCTGCACGCGGCCGCTGAGCAGTGAGATGTCGATCTCGGCGACGCCCGCGAACTCGAAGCTCTGCTGGCGCACGACGCCGGACGGTTCGCTGTCTGTCGGCTCTGTCATCCCGCTCACCCCTGCACCCATCCGCGGACGCGCGAGCCCGAGCCGGCGTTTCCGCTCCACCCCTTGTGCTGCTGCTTGTGCTTGCCGTGCACCGCGCCACCCACGGCCTGCTGGATGAACGAGTTCAGCGACATGCCCTGGGCCGACGCGGCGGCCTCGGCCTTCGACTTGAGCTCGTTGATCATGCGCAGCGTGATGCGGCTGATGTCACCCGTGGCGTCACCTGTGCCGAAGTTCGGCATCTCGTGACGCGGAGCGGGCTCCGGCTCCGGTTCCGCCGATCCCGTGACGACCACCTGGACGTCACGACCGGACAGGCGAACGTCCACGACCTGGCCGTCCAGGGAGGCGGTGACCTCCGCGGCCAGGTCGGACAGTGCGTTCATGATCGCCAGTCGCGCGGCTGGCTCGAGCGCTGCGGACAGTGCGGCGGCCGTTCGACGGGTGTTCTCGTCCCCCGCGGATGCGGCCGTCGCCAGGTCCTCGCGCAGTGACGCGATGTACGGCGACAGATCCATGACACCACTATGACGTCACTTCCGACATCGTGCAACCACCGCGTGGCGTCAGGGCTAATGTCGGCCCATGCCGAGAGTGCGTTTGGTGGCCAAGACCGAGTTCATCGCGCCGGACGACGTGCCGTGGACGACCGACGCGGACGGTGGCGCGGCGCTCGTCGAGTTCGCCGGCCGGGCCTGCTACCAGTCGTGGGACCGCTCGAACCCCATGACGAACACCAACGCGACGTTCCTGCACCACCTGCTCGACGTCGGACACCTCGCCGCGTTCGAGCACGGCAGCGCCTCGCTCTACCTGACCGAGCTGCCGCGCTCGCTCACCCACGAGCTGATCCGCCACCGGCACTTCTCGTACTCGCAGCTCTCCCAGCGCACCGACCCGACCGACGTCGTGGAGCCGGACCTGATCGCGCAGGACCCCGAGCTGCACGCCCGGTTCGTGGCCGCGACCGACGCGAGCCTCAAGGCGTACGAGGACCTGGTGCAGAGCCTGGAGAAGACCGTGAACGGCCGGCGCGCGCGGCAGATCGCCCGGTCCGTGCTGCCCAACGCCACCGGCACCGAGATCGTCGTGACGGGCAACTACCGCTCGTGGCGCCACTTCATCGCGATGCGCGCGACCGAGCACATCAACGTCGAACTGCGCGAGCTCGCCATCGCGTGCCTGCGCGAACTGACGAAGGCGGCGCCCAACGCGTTCGCGGACTTCGTCATCTCGACACTCCCGGACGGCACGGAAGTTGCCTCCAGCCCACTCGTGGTTGAAGGCTGACGCCATGAAGCGGCTCATCGTGGACGTCCGGCCCGGCGAATACGCGGTCACGCGCCTGGCGCCCGACGCCCCTGTCCCCAGCGGGCTGCTCGACCTCACCGACGTCCTGGTCTCCGTGACCAGGACCCCGGCCGAGCTGTCGATCATCGCGCCCGCGTCGTTCGCAATGGACGGTGACACGGCGGAGAAGGGCTGGCGGTTGCTGACCGTGCGCGGGCCCCTGGAGTTCACGCTCACCGGCATCATGGCTGCTCTGGCGGGTGAACTGGCGGCGGCGGGCGTCTCGCTGTTCGCGTTGTCCACTTACGACACGGACCACCTGTTGGTGAAGCACAAGGACCTGGGACGTGCGGTGCTCGCTTTGCGTGCCGCAGGTCACGAACTGGTTGTAGCACCGGAAGCCTAGGAACCGATCCTCCGGTTGGCGGGTCTCAAGTACCGTCAACGCCCCCGGTTCCGAGGTTCGTAGGAGCGCACGTTGCACGGACAGGCTGTCGAACCACGCATCATCGCGGGCAGGTACGCCCTGCTCGCAGAGCTCGGTCGTGGCGGCATGGGCATCGTCTGGCGCGCCCAGGACCGTCACATCGGACGCTTCGTGGCGATCAAGGAACTGCACCTGCCGGACGGCATCGCGCACGAGGAACGCCGTGTGCTCGAAGAACGCGCTCTGCGTGAGGCGCGCACCGCCGGCAAGCTCAACGACCCCGCCGTCGTGACGGTCTACGACGCGATCAACGAGAACGGCCTGACCTACATCATCATGGAGCTGGTCGACGCGGCGACGCTGTCGACGTTGATCAGCACGCACGGCCCGATGCCGCCGAACCAGGTGGTGTCGATCGCGCTGCAGGCGTTGTCGGCGCTCGAGACCGCGCACCAGGCCGGGATCGTGCACCGCGACGTGAAGCCCGGCAACCTGATGGTGCGCCCGGACGGCAAGCTCAAGCTCACCGACTTCGGCATCGCCCAGGCCGTCGACGACCCGCGCCTGACGACCAGCGGCAGCCTGATCGGCTCGCCCGCCTACATGGCACCGGAACGCATCCACGGCCACGAGGCCGGTCCCGCGTCCGACCTGTGGGCCCTGGGCGCGACCCTCTGCTACGCCGTCGAGGGCTGGAGCCCGTTCGAGCGCTCCTCCACGGCCTCGACGCTGCACGCGATCATGAGCGAGACCCCGCGCCTGACCCGTGCCACGGGCGTGCTCGGTGCCGTCATCACCGGCCTGCTGATCGCCGACCCGAACGCCAGGCTGTCCGGCCCGCAGGCCCGCGCGATGCTCGCCAGCATCGGCAACCAGCCGACGCCGCCCACCGGGATCCCGCCCGTGCAGACCCAGCAGTACCAGCAGGCCTCTCCCGCCGCGGACCCGGCGAAGAAGAAGCGGAACCGCGTCCTCGCGCTGGTCGGCGCCGTGGTCATCGCCGCGGCGGCGTTCACCGGCGGCATCTTCGCCCACAAGGCGTTCACGACGCCCGGCGCCGGCGGTGGCAGCCAGGCTCTCACCTACGGCGAGGGTGCCGAGATCCCGGTGTTCGGTCTCTACGAGAACACGTGCGGCATCGGCGACGTCGCACCGGCCAAGCTGCTCAACGCGGACACCCGCGAGGAGTGCGACAAGCCGCACGACTTCGAGGTGTTCGACGTGATCGACACGTTGCCGATCCAGTCGAACCTCCCCGACGCCGCGTATCCGGGCCTCGACTCGCTCAAGGGCCTCGGCGTCTCCCGCTGCGAGATGACGCTGAACTCGGGGTGGGTCAAGGACGGTGAGAAGCTCAAGCTCACGACCCTGGTCCCGAGCGAGAGCGCGTGGACCAAGGACAAGGACGGCAACGCGGAGCGCAAGATCTGGTGCATCGCCAGTGCCGGGGACGGCAGCAAACTCGACGGAACCATCAGCACGAAGAAGGACAACTGAACGTGAAGAGCCGGATCGTTCCCGCCCTGCTGGCCCTCGGCTGCGCGGCCGCCCTGACGGCGTGCGGCAACAACGAGGACAAGTTCGTCTCCGAGCTCAGGGCCGCCGGGTTCAGCAACCCCGGCGAGCCCACCACGGAGAAGGAGAAGAAGTCCAAGAAGGTCGGCAAGCGCACGATCAAGTCCTCGGAGAAGACCATCGAGGTCGTCGTGCGGGTGAAGGGCTGCGACCTGGAGTTCGCCAAGATCTCGGGACAGTCCGGCTACTGGCTCGACGAGCTGCACGTCAACGGGCAGGAACCGGAGTGGCCCGGCTACCCGGAGAACCTGAACCGCGACCAGGTGGTCAAGCTCCTCGCCGACAACTCGGCCAAGCCGGACGGTTTCAAGGGCTGCTACAAGCCGAACGAGGCCTGAGATCGGGTTGTGGTGCAATGGGGGAGTGAGCCTCGCCCGTGACGAGCGCAAAGCGCTGGTCGACCTGATGACCGAGCTCGGCCCCGACGCGCCGACGTTGTGCGGCACGTGGCTGACCAAGGACCTGGCCGCGCACCTCGCGATCCGCGAGCGCCGCCTCGACACCGCGCCCGGCATCCTGCTGCCGGTGTTCACGAAGTGGACGGAGAAGGTCCAGGGGGACTACGCGCACAAGGCGTGGAGCGAACTCCTGGACCTGGTGCGCATGCCGCCGTTCTGGGTCAAGCCGATCGACGAACTCGTGAACACCGGCGAGTACTTCGTGCACCACGAGGACGTGCGGCGCGCACAGGCCGGCTGGGAGCCACGGCCGTACGACGCCAGGCGCGAGGCGACGCTGTGGAAGCTGCTGCCGTTCACCGCGCGCATGACGTACAGGTCGTCGCCCGTGGGCGTGACGCTCGTGCGCCCCGACGGTGAGCACGTCGTCGCCAAGCAGGGCGCGAACGGAGTGGTGATCACCGGCGAGGTGGCCGAGCTCGTGATGCTGGCGTTCGGGCGCGACGAGGCCCGAGTCGAATACAGCGGCGACGCCGACGCGGTGCGACAGGTGCGGTCGTTGAACCGAAGCGTGTGAACTCGGGTAGTTTCTGCGCATGCCAGGAAGCCCCTACACAGGGACGGACCGCCCGTTCGGCCGCGTACTCACCGCCATGGTCACGCCTTTCGACTCGCGCGGCGAGGTCGATCTCCCCAAGGCGCAGGAACTGGCGAAACACCTGGTGGACCTGGGCAACGACGGCCTGGTCGTGAACGGCACGACCGGCGAGAGCCCGACGACGACGGATCGGGAGAAGGCCGCGCTGATCACGGCGGTCGTCGAAGCCGTGGGCGACCGCGCGAGCGTGGTCGCCGGCGCGGGCACGTATGACACCGCGCACAGCATCCACCTGGTGGAGCAGGCCGCCAAGGCCGGTGCACACGGTGTGCTGGTCGTGACGCCGTACTACTCGCGGCCTCCGCAGGAAGGCCTGCTGGCACACTTCACCGCCATCGCCGACGCCTCCGAGCTGCCGGTGATGCTCTACGACATCCCGCCGCGCGCGGTCGTGCCGATCGAGGTCGACACGCTCCTGCGCCTGGCGGAACACCCGCGGATCCTGGCCGTGAAGGACGCCAAGGGCGACCTGCACGCGGGCAGCAGGGTGATCGCGAGCACCGACCTCGCCTACTACTCGGGTGACGACCCGCTGAACCTGCCGTGGCTGTCCGTGGGCGCCGTCGGGTTCGTGAGCGTCATCGGCCACCTCGCCGCGGACCGTCTCCGCGACATGGCCGACGCCTACGAGTCCGGTGACGTGGTGCGCGCGAAGGAGATCCACGAGTCATTGCTGCCGCTGCTGCGACCTTTCCGCCGGGTTCCCGGCGTGACGTACACGAAGGCGGCGCTGCGCCTGCGCGGACTGGACGTGGGGGAACCCCGTCTGCCGCTGGTACCTGCCGCCGCCGAAGACATCGAGGCCATCGCGGCCGAACTGGGAGTTAACGCGTGACCCACTCGACCGAACTGCCGCCCGCACTGCCGGAAGGCGGCCTCCGCGTCGTCGCTCTCGGCGGAATTGGCGAGATCGGCCGCAACATGACCGTCTTCGAGCACGCCGGCCGGCTGCTCGTCGTCGACTGCGGCGTTCTGTTCCCCGAAGACGACCAGCCGGGCGTCGACCTGATCCTGCCCGACTTCCGGGCCATCGAGGACCGGCTCGACGACATCGATGCCATCGTCCTGACGCACGGCCACGAGGACCACATCGGCGCCGTGCCGTTCATGCTGAAGCTGCGCCCCGACGTGCAGGTCGTGGGCTCCCGCTTCACGCTGGCGCTGCTCGCCGCCAAGTGCCGTGAGCACCGCCAGACCCCGCGCCTGGTGGAGGTGAAGGAGGGGGAGCGGCGTTCATACGGGCCGTTCGAGCTCGAGTTCTTCGCCGTCAACCACTCCATCCCGGACGCGCTGGCCGTGGCCATCCGCACCTCCGCGGGGCTCGTCCTGCACACCGGCGACATCAAGCTCGACCAGCTGCCCCTGGACGGTCGCCTGACCGACCTGGCGGGTTTCTCGCGCCTCGGCGACGAGGGCGTCGACCTCTTCCTGGTCGACTCGACCAACGCCGAGGTGCCCGGCTTCGTGGTGCCCGAGCGCGAGATCGGCCCCGTGCTGGAGAACGTGATCCGCAAGGCGGACCAGCGGGTCATCGTGGCCTGCTTCGCCTCGCACGTGCACCGCGTCCAGCAGGTGCTCGACGTCGCCGTGCAGTACAAGCGCAAGATCGCGTTCGTCGGCCGGTCGATGGTCCGCAACATGGGCATCGCGTCCGACCTGGGCTTCCTGAACGTGCCCGACGGGCTGTTCGTCGACCTCGACGTCGCGATGCGCATGGAGGAGGACGAGGTCATCTTCGTCTCCACCGGGTCGCAGGGCGAGCCGCTGTCGGCGCTGTCCCGCATGGCCCGCGGCGACCACCGCCAGATCTCGATCCGCGAGGGCGACACGGTGATCCTCGCGTCGTCGCTCATCCCCGGCAACGAGAACGCGGTCTTCAACGTCGTCAACGGCCTCGCCAAGCTCGGCGCGACCGTCGTGCACCAGGGCAACGCCAAGGTGCACGTCTCCGGCCACTCACCGGCCGGCGAACTCCTGTTCCTCTACAACGCCGTGCGGCCGTCCAACGTGATGCCGGTGCACGGTGAGTGGCGCCACCTCCGCGCGAACGCGGCCCTCGCGGTCGCCACCGGTGTAGCCGAGGACCACGTCGTGATCGCCGAGGACGGCGTCGTCGTGGACCTGATCGACGGCAAGGCAGCCGTCTCCGGCCGCGTCGTCGTCGGCCACGTGTACGTCGACGGCCTGTCCGTGGGCGACGTGGGCGAGTCGACGCTGTCCGACCGCCTGGTGCTGGGCGAGGGCGGCTTCATCTCGATCTCGGTCGCCATCGACCGGACGACGGGCCGCGCCGTGACGTCGCCGACGATCTCCGGCCGTGGTTTCTCCGACGACCCCAAGGCGCTGGAGGCCGTCGTCCCGCTCGTGGAGATGGAGCTGGCGCGCACCGAGGCCGAGGGCATCAGCGACACGCACCGGATCGCTCAGGCCGTGCGCCGCGTGGTCGGGCGCTGGGTGGCGGAGACCTACCGCCGCCGGCCGATGATCGTGCCGACCGTCATTCCGGTCTGACACGGTCGCGTGAAACCGGGTCGCTTCGTGACCCTGCTGTGATCTGCGTCCCCCTCGTCCGATAAGGTCTACTCCCAGACCATGGACGAGGGGGTTCGCCCAATGGCCGGTAACGACGTTTTCAGCCCACCGGGCAAAGACGACATTCTTCTCCCACCGATTTTCACCTGGAACGAGCCGCTCGGCCTGCCGTTCGACTTCTCGGTGACCAAACCGCAGGCCTTGCTGGTGCTGTCGGTGGCGATCATCTTGACCTTCTTCCTGGTCACGACCAGGAGCATGAAGATCATCCCGACCCGCTGGCAGTTCGCCGCCGAATCGGTCTACGACTTCGGCCGCAACACCATCGCGCGGGAGCAGATCGGCGCCAAGGAATTCGCGCCGTACGTGCCGCTGATCGTCAGCATCTTCTGCTTCGTGCTGGTGAACAACGTCTACGGCGTGATTCCGTTCATCCAGTTCCCGACGTTCACGCACAGCGGGTTCCCGGCGGCCGTCGCGCTGCTGATCATCTTTCCGCTCTACCACTACGTGGGCATTCGCAAGTTCGGCCTCAGGGGCTACCTGCGCAACCAGTTCATCATCAAGGACGTGCCGAAGCCCGTGCTGTGGGGGCTGCTGATCCCGACCGAGGTCATCCTCAAGTTCTTCTTCGACCCGGTGAACCTCGCGATCCGGGTGTTCGCGGCGATGTTCGCCGGGCACCTGCTGATCCTGGTGTTCACGCTCGGCAGCGAGTTCCTGCTGTTCAACGCGCCGGTCTACCTGAAGCCGGTGTCGCTGCTGGGCTTCGCGCTCGCCATCGCGCTGTTCTTCCTGGAAGCGCTGGTGCAGGTCCTGCAGGCGTACATCTTCGCCCTGCTGTCGGCGCACTTCATCGGCCGCGCGCTGGCCGAGCAGCACTGATCAGCACGGACTAAGGGCGCTGGCACACCAGGTGCAGCGACTCCTCGGGCATGGCGCCGGGGTAGGACGGGGTGAAGACCGGCCGGCTCCGGCGCACGACCCGCAGGCCGACCTCGCCCAGGTGCGCCTCGAAGTTCTCCTCGGAGAACGACGACACCTGGATCTCCTGGCCCATCCAGGGCAGGGTGACCTGCTCGACGTCGACGGCCACGGTGGCGAGGAAGAAGTGACCGCCGGGCCGCAGCCACGTCGAGATCTGGCCGAGGGTCCGGATGATCTCGGCCTGGGTCATCTGCAGCAGCGAGAAGACGGCGCAGATGACGTCCCACGAGCCGGGTGGTGACTCGAAGTCCCGGATGTCGATCTTGTGGAAGCTGGCGTCGGGGACCTGCGCCGACGCGATGTCGACCATGACCGGGGAGACGTCGAGGCCGGTGACCTTCATGCCCGCCTTGGCCAGGGTGCGCGCCACGGGAACGCCCGTGCCGCAGCCGATGTCCAGCACGCGCGAGCCCGAGGGCTGCGTCGCGGCGAACCAGGCGAGGGTGCCGTGCAGTGCCGGCTGGTGCGACCAAGCGCGTTGGTATTCCAGCCCGAGCGTGTCGAATACCTCGGCCGCGTTCATTTCCCCGCCCCTCATTTCGACCCAATCCACCTGAGTGAAGTGTGGAGAACCTCTCTGCACGCCTTCTGGATGGCTTCTGGACGAAAACTGACGGTAGGTTGCTAGGTGAACGCGGACAGCGACGAAGTGAGAACACTGGTGCAGAACGAGTTGCGCGTCAGCTTGCTGGGCGCGCTCGCGGCCACGGTGGACGGTGAGGAGCTCACGCTCGGTCCGCCGCGGCAGAGGGCTGTGCTCGCGGTGCTCGCGTTGCGCGCGAACCACGTGGTGTCGCGCAGTGAACTCATCGACGCCGTGTGGGGCGATGATCCGCCCGCCAGCGCAGACAACGGCATCCACACCTACGTCGCCGGGCTCCGCCGGCTGTTCGAGCCGGACAGGGCGTCGCGGGCGCCGAGTGCCGTGCTGCTCTCCACGGACGCTGGATACTTGCTGAGGCTTCCGTCCGGTAGCTCCGACGCCGCCGTGTTCCGCTCCCACCTGGACGAGGCCGGGCGGCTGCGGGACCAGCCGGTCGAGGCCGTCGCCGCCTTCGACGCGGCACTGGGACTGTGGCGGGGCGTCGCCCTGGATGGCGTGCCGGGTCCGTTCGCGGCGGTGGAGCGCGCGCGCCTGGCCGAGATGCGGCTCACGGCCGTGGAGCAGCGTGCGGCGCTGATGCTGATGGTCGGGCGTGAGACCGAGGTGGCGGCGGAGCTGACGACGCTGGTCACCGCGCACCCGTTGCGCGAAAGGCTGCACGGTCTGCTGATGTCCGCGCTGTACCGCAGCGGCAGGCAGGCGGAGGCGCTGGCCGTCTACACGGACCTGCGCCGGCTGCTGATCGAGGAGCTCGGCATCGAGCCCGGTCCCGAACTGCGTCAGCTGCACGAACAGGTGCTCGTCGGCCGTCCCGACCCGCAGCCGGAACCGGTGGCACCTGCATTGGTGCCCGTCCAGCTGCCGCACGAGATCCGTGATTTCACCGGCCGCGAGAAGGAACTGGCGAAGCTCGCCGAGGTAGTCCCGCACGACCACTCGCCGGTGCTCGTCGCGATCACCGGCACCGGCGGCGTCGGCAAGACCGCGCTGGCCGTGCGGTTCGCGCACCAGGTGGCCTCGCGGTTCCCGGACGGTCAGCTGCACGTCGACCTGCGCGGGTTCGACTCGTCGGCACCGCCCGTGCAGCCCGGTGCCGCGTTGCACCAGCTGTTGCAGAGCCTCGGCGTGCCGTCCGAACGCATCCCGGAGGACGTGCCCGCGAAGTCCGCGCTGTACCGCAGTGTTCTCGCGGGCAAACGGGTTCTGGTGCTCCTCGACAACGCGCGGCTCGCCGAGCAGGTCCGTCCGCTGCTGCCGGGCCGGTCGACGTCGATGGTGCTCGTGACGTCCCGCAACCACCTCGGCGGTCTCGTCGCCCGCGACGGCGCGCACTCGATGACGTTGTCCACTCTCACGCGCGACGAGGGCCTGGCGCTGCTGACGTCCGCGGTGGGCTCGGACCGGGTCGCCGCCGAACCGGCCGCCGCCGCGAAGCTCGTCGAGCTGTGCGGGCACCTGCCGCTGGCGGTGCGGATCGCGGCCGAACGGGTCGTGACGCGGCCGCACCTGACGCTGGCCGACCTCGCGAGCGACCTCGCCGACGAGCACGACCGGTTGAACGTGCTGGCCACGGGCGACGACGAGGACACGGCCGTGCGCGCCGCCTTCTCCTGGTCGTACCTGGCCCTGAAACCCGACGCGGCCAGGACGTTCCGCCTGATCGGCCTGCACCCCGGCGCCGAGATCAGCCTGAACGCCGTGGCGGCGCTCGCGGGCGTGCCGGTGTCGCGGGCGCGGACGCTGGTGGACGTGCTGGCAGGCGGGCACATGCTGGAGGAGGTCGCGCGCGGCCGGTTCCGGATGCACGACCTGCTTCGCCTGTACGCCACCGAGCTCAGCGCCTCCGAGGAGTCGTCGGACGGCCGCGGCGAGGCCGTGGCACGCCTGCTGGGCTGGTACTTCGACACCGCGAACGCCGCCGGCACCGTCATCGCGCCGCCGGACCACCCGGCGTTCCTGCTACCGCCACTGTCCACTCAGGACTTCACCTCGCACGACGACGCCTTCACCTGGTGCCGCACGGAGTCCTCGAACCTGCTGGCGGTGGCGAGACTCGCCGAGGAACGGCATTCGCCGGCGGCGTGGCAGATCCCGGTGGCGCTGTGGAACTACTTCATCGTGTCGAGCGCGCTGGACGAATGGACGCGCACGTACCGCGTCGCCGAACGCGCCGCGACCCGTGACGGCAACCAGGCGGCTCGCGCGTGGGCGGTGCACGGCCAGGGGCTGTCGGCGTTCCGCGGCCAGCGTTTCGCGGACGCGCTGGAACTCTTCGACCGCGCGCTCGCCATCCGGCACGAGATCGGTGACGCCGTCGGCGCCGCGTGGAGCCTCACGGGCCTGGGCATGGCGTACGGCGGGCTGCGCCAGTTCGACCTCGCCGTCGACAGGTTCGGCGAGGCCCTGAGGCGGCACGCCGAGGTCGGCTCGTGGTTCGGCGAGGGTGGCACGAGGCTGTTCCTGAGCGACATCCTGCGATCGGCCGGCCAGTTCGAGGCGTCACTGGCGTCGGCGCGGACGGCGTTCGAGCTGATGGACTCGCACGACGCCGTGCACGGCAAGGCGATGGCGCTCGTCAGCATCGGCTGGGCGCAGTCGAAGCTGGGCAACCGGGTCGAGGCGCGTGACTCGTTCCGGCACGCGATCGAGTTCCTGCGGGTGCTCGGTGACCGCAAGTCCCTCGCGGAGGCGTTGCACGGTCTGGGGGAGACGAGCGCGGGGCAGCCCGACGTGGCGCGGACGTACCTGCTGGAAGCGCTGACGATCTACGAGGACTACGACCACCCGCTCACTCCCGAAGTGCGGGCGAGGCTGCACGAGCTGGGGTAGAACGGCTTCGTGCATTTCGCGGAACACGGTGCCGGCGTCCCGGTGCTCGCCCTTCACGGCTGGACTCCCGACCACCGTTTGATGCTCGGTCGTCTGGAACCGCACTTCGAGACCAGACCGGGCTCCCGGCGCCTGTATCCCGACCTGCCGGACGGTGCCGCCGTTCGAGGTGCGCCGGTCGGACGACGCCGAACTCGATCCCGTCCTGGCCGCGCAGTTCGACGGCATGGCCGTGGTGCGAACCGCCGAGACCTGATCGAGCAGCCGGTGTCGTTCGACGCGCTCATGGGGGAGTGGCTGGACCGAGTCGCTCAGTAGGGGAGATCCCTGATGTGCTCGCGCTGATGCGTAGGCAAGCTACATGTCATGCAGAAGCGCGCTCGGACCCTGTTGGTGTGGCTGCACGTCGTCACGTCCGTGGGCTGGCTCAGCCAGGCCGTGGCGTTGCTCGCCCTCGTGCTCCACGGCATGAAGACAGGCGATCTCGACGCGTTCAGGATGGCGCGCTACCTCGACCACGAGGTGCTCGCGATCATGGCCAACACCAGTGCCTTCAGCGGGTTCATGCTCAGCGCCACGACGCCGTGGGGCTACTTCCGGCACTGGTGGGTGCTCGCGAAGTTCGTGATCACGGTCAGCCAGCTCTACATCGGCATCTTCGTCCTGAGCGGCAACCTCCAGCAGGCCGTGGACGGGCACGTCACCGCGTGGATGCCCGTCGGCACGTCGCTCATGATCGGCGCGATCGCGTTCCAGGCGTGGCTCAGCGTCGCGAAACCGTGGCGCCGCACGCCGTGGGCGGACCCGAAGGTCAAGCTGCCCACGGCGAGCGCGTTCACGTTCGTCGCGGCGCTGGTCGTCCCGATCATCGACTTCGCGATCAGCCTGTGGCGGGGCAACCCGATGCCGTTGCTCATGCTGATCACGGTGATCGGCTACTCGATCACGCGGGCCGCCAGGGCGAGACGCCGGTCGTCGGGCGCGTCGGGTCGTGGAAGCGCGGCAGGTCCGGCTCGTCGAGGCGCAACGGCACCAAGCCCTCGGTGATCGCGACCATGATCCGCTCGTGGGCGCGCCGGGCGTCGCCCATCGTCTCGGCCTTGAGGTCGGACAGCTCGACCGGCTTGCCGAAGTGGACCTTGAACGTCGGCCGCTTGCGCACCGCGCGCAGCCACGACGTCAGGTAGGGCAACGCGTCCCTCCAGCCGGAGACGTGCAGGTTGCCCCAGTACACGGCCTCGTGCGCGCCCCACTGGCTGATGGGGATGACCGGGATGTCGCCGCCCAGGGCCATGCGGGCGACCCCGGTCTTGCCGCGCTCCGGCCACATGCCGGGGTCCAGGCTGATCTTGCCCTCGGGGTAGACGGCGATCGGGTCACCGCCCTTCCGCAACGCCGCGACGGCGCGGTGCATCGCCTCGCCCGCGTTCGCCGACCGCCGGTCGACGCGCAGGTGACCGCACGCCTTCAGGGCCGGGCCCAGGACCGGCGCGTCGAGCAGGCCGCCCGCGAGCATGAAGCGCGGGTTGACGCCGATCTTGCGGCAGGCCGCGATGAGCACCATCGGGTCGAGGTTGCCGATGTGGTTGGAGGCGAGCAGCAACGGCTTGCCGAGCAGCTCCGGCGGGATGTCGCCCGATACCTCGAGCTTGCCGGTCAGCGCGATCAGGCCCCGGTCGACCACCATGAGCACGCGCCAGAAGAGCGGTGTGGACACGCGGGGCAGCGTACGGCGTGTCGGAACGACACTGTGCCCGATCGAGGGAACCATGGGGATTCGCACGCGTACCAGTTGCAGACGTGGCTGGTGATGCGCGAGGGACTACCTTATACACATGGCCGGGCGCACAGGGACTTCGAGAAAGACCACGTCACGCGGCAAAGCACCAGCCAAGCCGCGGGCGCGGTCCACTGCGTCCAGAAAGCCTGCACCACGCAAGAGCGGCGGCGCCATCAGCGCCGTGTGGGGTGCACTGGGCCGTGGCGTCGGCACTGTGGTCCGTGCGATCACCGGCACCAAAGGCCTCGAACCTGAACACCGGCGTGACGGCATCGGGTTGTTCCTGATCGCCCTGGCGTTCATCACCGGCGCGGGAGTCTGGTGGCAGGCCGGCGGACCGGTGGGCCAGTGGGTCGACGTCGCCGTGCGCAGTTCGGTTGGCTTTCCCGCGGTCATCGTCCCTGTGGTGTTGCTTGGCATCGGTGTGTTGCTGATGAGCACGGACCCCAAGCCGGAAGAACGGTTCCGGCTCGTCGTCGGTGGTGTCCTGATCAGCATCGGCGTGCTGGGCATGTTCCACCTGATCGGCGGCCTGCCGATGGATCCGCTCGCGCGCCGCGAAGCGGGTGGCGCGCTCGGCTTCCTCGCCGGTGGGTTCCTCGCGCAGGGTCTCACCCCCTGGGTCGCGGGCCCTTTGCTCGTGCTGATCTTCGTCTTCGGACTGCTGTGCGTGCTGCACTGGCCGGTTCGCGAGGTGCCGCAGCGACTTCGCGCGCTCGTGCACCGTGAACGGACGCAGGAACCCTCGTCCGACGGGGAAGACCTCCCGGAGGAGCCGAAGCCGGTTCGCCTGCGCCGCCCGTCCCGCCGCCGCCAGGCCGTCGAGCCGGTCGAGGAGGAGCCGCAGGCCGAACTCCCGCTGGAGGAGCCCGCGGAGCCCGCCCCGAAGCCCGCGAAGGAGAAGAAGACCGCCGCCGCACCGGCGATGGCCGTACGCGCGGTCGAGGGCGAGTACCAGCTGCCGCCACCGGACGTGCTGAAGGACGGCGACGCGCCGAAGACCCGCAGCAAGGCGAACGACCTCATGATCGAGGCGATCTCCGGCGTGCTGGACCAGTTCTCGATCGACGCCCAGGTCACCGGCTTCACCCGCGGCCCGACGGTCACGCGCTACGAGGTCGAGCTCGGCCCTGGCGTGAAGGTCGAGAAGATCACCGCGCTGACCAAGAACATCGCGTACGCCGTGGCGACGGACAACGTCCGCCTGCTGGCCCCGATTCCCGGCAAGTCGGCCGTGGGCATCGAGGTCCCGAACAGCGACCGCGAGATGGTGCGACTGGGCGACGTGCTGCGCGCGCCGTCCACGCTCAAGGACACGCACCCGATGGTGATCGGCCTCGGCAAGGACATCGAGGGCCACATGGTCACCGCGAACCTGACGAAGATGCCGCACCTCCTGGTCGCGGGCTCCACGGGTTCCGGCAAGTCGTCGTTCGTGAACTCGATGCTGGTGTCGCTGCTGGCCCGCGCGACGCCGGACGAGGTCCGGATGATCCTGATCGACCCGAAGATGGTCGAGCTGACGCCCTACGAGGGCATCCCGCACCTGATCACGCCGATCATCACGCAGCCGAAGAAGGCGGCGGCCGCGCTGGCGTGGCTCGTGGAGGAGATGGAGCAGCGCTACCAGGACATGCAGGTCAACCGGGTGCGCCACGTCGACGACTTCAACCGCAAGGTGAAGTCCGGCGAGATCACCGCGCCGCCCGGCTCCGAGCGCGTCTACCGGCCGTACCCGTACATCATGGCGATCGTCGACGAGCTCGCCGACCTGATGATGACCGCACCGCGCGACGTCGAGGACGCCATCGTCCGCATCACGCAGAAGGCCCGTGCGGCCGGCATCCACCTGGTGCTCGCGACGCAGCGCCCGTCCGTCGACGTCGTCACCGGCCTGATCAAGACGAACGTGCCGTCCCGCCTGGCGTTCGCGACGTCGTCCCTGACGGACTCGCGGGTCATCCTGGACCAGCCCGGCGCCGAGAAGCTGATCGGCATGGGCGACGCCCTCTACCTGCCGATGGGCGCGTCGAAGCCGGTGCGCGTCCAGGGCGCGTTCGTGGGCGACGAGGAGATCTCGGCGATCGTCGAGTTCACCAAGAACCAGGCGCAGCCGGAGTACACCGACGGCGTCACGGCGCAGAAGGCCACCGAGAAGAAGGAGGTCGACGCCGACATCGGCGACGACCTGGAACTGCTCGTGCAGGCGACCGAGCTGATCGTGACGTCGCAGTTCGGCTCGACGTCGATGCTGCAGCGCAAGCTGCGCGTCGGGTTCGCGAAGGCGGGGCGCCTCATGGACCTGCTGGAGACCCGCGGCGTCGTCGGCCCGTCCGAGGGCTCGAAGGCACGTGAGGTGCTGATCAAGCCGGACGAGCTCGAGAACGTGGTCTACCTGATGCGTGGAGGCGGCCCCGCCGACGACGAGGACTAGTCGGTACCGTCCGGGAACGGCTTGATCACTCCACCCACAGCTGCAAGGCGTGGTGGACGTCGTTCGGGCAGACGAAGACGTTCAACGCGCCGCCGCCCCCGATCTTGGTGGCGGCGCCGAAGGTCGGCCAGCTGTAGTCGCCCGCGGGATCGACGCCTTCGCAGTTGATGAACTCCAGCTCGTGCAACAGCTCGCACGCCATCGGGAATTGGATGGCACGGCACGGGTTGAACACGCACGGCCGGAACACGTACCTCGGGTCCACCAGGACCGGCGCCGGCTGGTCGTCCAGCGGATCGGTGACCTGGCCGGCGGCGCGCCACACGAGGCGGGCGTCCGGGAAGGGCAGTTCCGGGAAATCAGCCTGGTACAACTGCGCACAGCCGGCGAACGGTGTGCGCAGGCCACGGACTTGGTCGTCGGTGAGGTCGTAGTCGCCGACGTGGTCGCAGTGCGGCCAGGGTTCGTCGCGCGGCCACAGCATCGGGCCGCCGAGGTGGCTGTCCGTGCGCTCGGCCTCGCCCGGTGAGGGGTGGAGGCGGACGACAGGGTGGGCCCAGGCGTCTACCCACGGTATTTCACGGCCGTTGTCGGTTGGTCTGACGCCCATTCCTCAGCTCCCCCAAGCTGACGCAGGGGTCCCCCTTGATCGGGAACCCCTGCGTTTCAACGTACTCGGGAGGTCTGACAATCAGCGGCCGTCTACTTCAGTCCGGCGTTCTGGATGCTGGTGGCGGTGGACGACGCGCTGCCACCGAACTCGCGCACGGCGGCGTAGTACAGGTCGGCCGTGCGCTTGCAGGCCCAGTTGGAGCCGCACTGCTTGTACATGTCGGACTTGAAGTTGTTGTCGATGCGCAGGCGGTTCGTCTCGTTCCACCGGCCCTGCCGCTTGTAGTTGCGGTAGCCGAAGTCGTGCCGGTGGCAGGTCGGCAGGAACTTGAAGCCGAAGGGGTTGTCCGGCGAGTACGAACAGCCGTCGGACGACCAGTCGAGCTGGCCCGCGTAGGGCTGTTGCGCGCGCAGTGTTGTGAACTGGCTGATGGACTTCGAGTAGAGGTAGTCGTCGGTGACCGCGACGATGTCCACGGCGTGGGCCGGGGCGCCCGTGAAGATCAGGGCGAGGGAGGCGGCGGCACCCACGAATGCCGAGCGCAGGGTTTTCGTCGACATGGCGAGCTCCTCGGAGTGTGAGCAGGGTCTCGCCAGTTGTAGCTGGTGATCGACTGTCCTCGGTAGACACGATCCGGTGAACGTCAGGTGATCTTGTGCCCGCACGCGATCGCGGTGGCCACGCGAAGTTCGCGGGGCAGGCCCAGCGCGTGCAGCATTTCGTGGTCCGCTACTCCACCGAGCAGGTAGCCGCCGAGTTTCTGCTCCGCCAAACGGAGGCAGATGTTCTGCGCCGCGGCTCCTGCTTCGATCAAGCCGAAGCGCCCCGCGCGTTCGCCGTACTTCTCGAACGAGTCCTTGTCCGTCAACACCAGGACGATCGTCAGGGGCGGTGCCTCAGGCGTACCGAGGACCTCGGCGAGGTTCGCCGGAGCCGGGCCGATGTCCTGCAGTGCGTGACGGCGGATGTCGTAGCGGACCGCTCGGCCGTGCACGAACGCGTAGCAGCGCAACGGGTGGAGGCCGCCCGCCGACGGGTAGCTGTTGTCCGTCAGGGCGCCCAGCACCGCGCCGAGCTGCTTGTCGGTCAGCGGTCCACCGGAGAACTCCCGCGTGCTCCTGCGCGCCTGGAACAGCTTCTGCAGCCGGTCGTGCGGCCGCGGGAGCGGGACCGGCGCCGAGGGCAGCTCGAGCGGGTCGATCAACTCCGGCGGTGGCCGGAAGTCGCGCAGCCGGTCGCCGAGCCTGCGCTGGTGCAGTGGCGAGTACCGGCTCGCGGCCCAGAAGTCGTCGAACATCGGTGTCACCCCAGCGGATGCGGTGCGGGATTGGGGAACACGCCCGGTGAGGCGTGCGGGTAGCGCCAGCCGAGTTCGCGGGCGCGGCCGCCGAGGTGCGGCCAGCGGTGGTCCGAGTGCAGCGGCGCGAGGTCGGGGGACAGGACGCGGACGCAGTGCAGTCCGACGGCGGACAGCTCCGGCGTGGTGAGCTCGCGGTAGGCGAGCCGGACGTCCGCGCGGTCGAGGGCGTGCACGAGCTCGGTCAGTTCCGCTGCCGTGCCACGGGCTTCGGCGTCGCGCGGCGGTTCGGTCTCGAAGCCGCCGAACCAAGGCAGAGCGTCCCATTCCGCTGGGTGCGTGGCGTAGTAGACGGCGTGCGTGTCGAAGTCGGTGGCCTCCTCGACGGGCCGGTCGCCGTTGCGCGCCAGCCACACCTCGACGAACACCGTGCCCTGGACCCACTCCTCGTAGGCCTTGCGCACCGCCTCCGCCACGGTCGCGCGGCAGGCGAGACCCAGCGTCGGCCGGGGTTTGCCGGCGATCGGCAGCGAACCCGCGACGGCGACCACCGGGTGCGGGCTGTAGGCGGGCGTCAGGTCGAACGCCATCGCGCCGTGCGGCAGGTCGGCGGCGAACCGTTGCGGTGCGAGGGAATGCAGCCAGGTCGTGGTGAACGCGTCACGCTCGACCAGTTCCTGCGTGGCCCTCAGCAACGCGCTGGTCGCCGACGCACCGGCCGCGAGCCCCGACGACGTCGCGGGCAGCCCGTACGAGGCGTCCAGGCCGACGAGACCGGCGGGCACCCGGATCGGTTCGTTGCCGGGCAACGTCCACGCCCGTGTGTACGGCGTGTCGACGTATCCCTTGCGGTAGCGGTAGTTCGGGGCCACGCGCTGCTCGACCGTGTGCAGGCTGAAGTGCTCCAACGGCCAGCACTCGCCGTCGGTGGCGGACTCCAGTGGCGCCCGCGCGGCCGCGTGCCGTTCCAGCGCCTCGGCGATCGCGGCGACCTTGCTGGTGCCGCCGGACGTACCGCCGGTGGCGAACGGTTCCGGCACCGCGGCCCAGCCCTCGACGTCCACATCGGACAGGCTGTGCGGCACGGGGTGCAGTTGCGACACGACGCCCTGCCGCCAGCCGACCGCGCGCTCGACCAGCGCCTCCGCGACGGTCTTCACCGCATCGCCCGGTAGCGCCGGAAGATCCAGTACCCGAGCCCCAGCGCCCCGCCGAGGTAGAGCACACCGGCCACCGCCGCGACGCCCTCGTCCACGCTGGCGAGCGGTCCGAGCGTGAACAGAACGACGAACGGCTCCAAGCACCACAGCACGGCCCAGCCGAGCAGCCGGACCACGCTGCCCACCGGGTTCGGCGACTTGGCGATGAACCCGGAGGCGGTGGCCCATGCGAGTGCCGCCGCGAAGCTGCCGAGCCACCAGCCCCAGGGGATGTCGAAGACCGCGCCCACCGTGGCGAACGGCAGCACGACGACGAGCAACGGGAAGATCGCGGCGGGCAGGACGAGCAGGCTGCGAGGCCGGGGGAGCTCTTTCGTCTCCTCGTACAGCGCGGCAGGGATCTGCACGGCCGCGCCGACCGAGGAAACCGCACAGCAGCAACAACAACAGCAACAGGTGGGCGTGGCGGCGCTGGCGGCGGCCGCACCGGGTGAGAACTGGTCAGGTAACCGTACTGCTGTCGCGTTCATGGTCCCCCCAAGGAAGTGACACGCGCCCGAACTCGACCGTCGGGCAGATCTCGCAGTCAGCCGCGGGCAGCACGCTCTCGCGCGTCGTCGTGAACTCGTCGAGGTTGACGGTCACGACCGTGTCCAGCAGAGCGAGCGAGCCGCTCCGGATGTTCTGGATCGCCTGCAGGGCGAGGGAAATCGGGAAGTCGTGCCGGAGAGCTCCAGGACGCGGGGGAGGCGGCGGATCTCCCCACCGCCGCCCCGCCCGCACCGCGAGGCACGCCAGGCACGCGCCGGCTCCGGGCACCACGAAGGGCCCGACGGCGGCGGTGTGGTGGTACGCGAGGTCCAGCAACAGGTGCGGGACCTTCGTCTCGCGTGCGACCTCGATCAGGTCGACCAACGTGCCGGTCGTCCGCACGACGAGCAGCAGATCCGGGTTCTCGTCGTGCGGCAACCGCTCTACCAGCCCGGCGGGTGCCTCCCCGACGACGCGCGTGCCGACCCCCATCGGCTTCACGTCCTCGGCGGGCAACCCGGCCGGGCGGAGAGCGCCCAGGGTCCTCAGCTGGGCCACGTGCCGGCGAACCGGTTCCCCCAACCGGCTCTCGTCGACCGTTCGAGCCACTCCCCTCAACACTGGCTCGAACAGGCCGGCCAGCGCCACGGCCACCGCCCTGGGCAGGTCTGGAATCAGGTACGCGAGGTCCGCCCCCGCGTAGACGACGAGGCCTTCGTCACGAACTTGGGCGTGCCAGGCGGGATCAGCGACCAGGCTCATCCTCGTCCCCCCGTTTCAGGAAGTTCTCGATCTCCTGCTCGCTCGGCAGATCTCCCGCCGGGTCCATGAGGTTCTCGGCGATCGGCGGCAACGGCTGCTCGGCCCACGCGGGCTGGTAGTCGTCGCTGGGCAGCAGCCCGTGCCGTGACGCGAACTCCTCGGCGGCGTCCCGGATCGACTCCCGCAGCGTCCCCACCACCGCGGTCTCCGCCGTGTACGTCAGCTCGACGAGCAACGCCCGCACGTTCTCCAGCTGGTTCTCGTCACCGGCCTTGCGTGCGAGCTCCGGCCAGAACTGCCGTTCGAACAACCGCACGAAGTCCGCCGCCACCGCGTCGGTCGCCGTGCGCAGGCGCGTGAAGCTGTCCATCACGTCATCGCTGGGCACCCTGAGGCCGGCAAGCCTGCCGCCCGCTTCGAGTGCCCAGCGACGCGTGTGCGGCCAGCCGTACTTCCACCGCACCAAGCCCAACCGCATAGCCCGGAGGAGGAGTCGCGGTTGGACGTCTCCGGTCGGAATCAGGTGCTTGATGTCGCGCACCTTGATCCGAACCCAGTCGTCGGGCCCCTCGGCCTCGCTGAAGCCGAGGACCGCGGCGACCGACTCGCCCTTTTCGCGTGCCGAGATCAGTTCCGCGATCGCGGGCAGCGAGAACCCCCGCTGCTGCAACCGCTGGACCAACGTCAACCGCTCGACGTGCGAGGCGTCGTAGTACGCCACGCGCCCCTGCCGTCTCGGCGCGTGCAGCACACCCTTCGTCTGGTACATGCGAATGGTGCTGCTGGGCAGGCCGATCCGGGCGGCGAGCTCGTCGACGGTGAGCGATTCGGGCACGCACCGATCCTGGCGCGCGCCGTTAGTCGAGTCAAGACTCTTCGAGTGATTACTCGAAGAGTTACAACTCCAGGAGCATCCGGCTGTTGCCGAGCGTGTTCGGCTTCACGTAGCTCAGGTCGAGGAACTCGGCGACGCCCTCGTCCACCGATCGCATGATCTCCTCGTAGACCTCGGGGCTCACCGGGGTGCCCTCGATCTCGATGAAGCCGTGCTTGGTGAAGAACTTGGTCTCGAACGTCAGCACGAAGATCCGCCCGAGCTGCAGTTCCCTGGCCGTCGCGATGAGCTGCGCCACGATCCGGTGCCCGACACCTCTCCCGAGCGCCATCGGCGACACGGCGACCGACCTGATCTCGGCCAGGTCCTCCCACATCACGTGCAGGGCACCGCAGCCCAGCAGCTCGCCGTCCTCCTCCGCCACCCAGAACTCCTGGACCGCCTCGTACAGCGTGACCAGCGGTTTGGTCAGCAGAACCTTGCCGGCATACCCGTCGATCAACGCCTTCATGGCGCGCACATCGCTGGTGCGGGCACGCCGCACGACTACCCCACTGGTCACAACCGTCAAGTATGAGCGGCGCTGTCGCCGGGGTTCTCGTCTGGTGGGAGATCAGTCGTCGGCGGTGCAGGAAGGACGCGTTCGGGGGCGTTGAGCAGCAGGCGGAGCAACTCCGCGGAGTGGTTGCGCTGGTCTTTCGAACGAGCACCCAGGGCGACGCCAACGACGTCCCGCTCGAGCTCGGACCGCCGACGGGCAGGTATGGCACGTACCCATTCGCGCAGCGTCAGAGCCAGCTCGATCCACACGCGTCGTGTCAGGAGCGCCATCGCGACGAGGAACACCGGCGTTGCATAGCCGGCCCTCAACGCCTCTGCCAGTACCGTCCCCTCGGTCAGCAAGGCCGCTCCATCGTTGGTGGGGGATGTCTCTAGTTGAGACGTGTGAGTCGTCCAAAACGCTCGCGATCCGCGCGAAACGGCGCGATTCCAGCCCGAACCCCGAGGGCGGTTACTCTGAGCGCCGTGTCTTCTCCCACCACTCCGCGACGTGTGTCGCTGCTGACCCTGGGCTGTGCCCGCAACGAGGTCGACTCCGAAGAGCTCGCCGGACGTCTCGGCGAGGGCGGCTGGGAGCTGGTGGACGAGGGCGCGGACGTCGTCGTCGTCAACACGTGCGGCTTCGTCGAGCAGGCGAAGAAGGACTCGGTCGACACGCTGCTCGCCGCCTCCGACACCGGCGCCAAGGTCGTCGCGGTCGGGTGCATGGCCGAGCGGTACGGCAAGGAGCTCGCGGACAGCCTTCCCGAGGCGGCCGCTGTCCTGGGCTTCGACCAGTACAACGACCTGGCGGAGCGCCTGCAGGACGTGCTGCACGGCAAGCCGGTCGAGTCGCACGTGCCGGTGGACCGCCGCACGCTGCTGCCGATCACGCCGGTCAAGCGCCAGGAGGCCAAGGACGGCGTCCAGGTCCCCGGTCACGGCTGGGGGCCGACCAAGGTCCAGCGCAAGCGGCTCGACGACGCTCCCGTGGCGCCGTTGAAGATCGCGTCGGGCTGCGACCGGCGGTGCAGCTTCTGCGCCATCCCGAGCTTCCGCGGCGCGTTCGTGTCGCGGCTCCCGGACGAGATCGTCTCCGAGGCCATGTGGCTCGCCGAGAACGGCGTCAAGGAGCTGTTCCTCGTCAGCGAGAACTCCACGAGCTATGGCAAGGACCTGCCGCGTGAGCAGGGCGCCCTCGAGCAGCTCCTCCCGCGGCTGGCGTCCATCCCGGGCGTCGAGCGGGTGCGGGTCAGCTACCTGCAGCCGGCCGAGACGAAGCCGTCGCTGGTGGCCGCGATCGCGAAGACCGACAAGGTCGCGAATTACTTCGACATGTCGTTCCAGCACTCCAGCGAGAACGTGCTGCGGCGCATGCGCCGGTTCGGCGACACGGACAGCTTCCTCAAGCTCGTGTGGCAGATCCGCGAGCACGCGCCCGAGGCCGGCATCCGCAGCAACTTCATCGTCGGCTTCCCCGGCGAGACCGAGGCCGACCTGCAGGAACTGGAGCGCTTCCTCACCGAGGCGCGCCTGGACGCGGTCGGCATCTTCGGGTACTCCGACGAGGACGGCACCGAGGCCGAGAACCTGGACGGCAAGCTCGACGCGGACACCATCGCGGAGCGCGTGCAGCGGATCGGCAACCTCGTCGAGGAGCTGACGAGCCAGCGCGCCGAGGACCGGGTGGGCACTGAGGTCGTCGTGCTGATCGAGCACGAGGAGGACGACGAGAGCGACTGCGTCGGCCGGGCCGAGCACCAGGCGCCCGAGGTCGACGGCGAGTGCATCGTGCTCGAGGCCGAGGGGCTCAAGCGCGGTGACTTCGTGCGCTGCCGCGTGGTCGACTCCGAGGGTGTGGACCTGATCGTCGAGGTACTCCCGACATGACGGAGGCCCGGAAGGTCCCGCTGCTCAACGTCGCGAACATCCTCACGATGGCGCGGCTGGCGCTCGTTCCGGTCTTCCTGTTCTCCCTGTTCGAAGCGGGCGGCTTCGACACGACGTGGCGCCTCATCGCGTTCGGGATCTTCGCCGTCGCGAGCTTCACCGACCACATCGACGGCACCCTCGCGCGCAAGCACGGGCTGATCACCGACTTCGGCAAGATCGCCGACCCGATCGCGGACAAGGCGCTGACCGGGTCCGCGCTGGTCGGCCTGAGCATGCTCGACGTGCTGCCGTGGTGGATCACGATCACGATCGCCGTGCGCGAGGTCGGCATCACGCTGCTGCGGTTCTGGGTGATCCGCTACGGCGTCATCCCGGCCAGCCGCGGCGGCAAGGCCAAGACGCTGGCCCAGGTCATCGCGATCGGGCTGTTCGTGCTCCCGCAGAACGACGTGCTGGAGCTCATCGCGTGGGCGATCATGGCCGTCGCGCTCGTGCTCACCATCGTCACGGGAATCGATTACGTCATCCGGGCGTTCAAGATGAAGGCAAGAGCAGGCCGGGCGGTGCTGTGACAGACGTCGTCAGCTTGCTCAAAGCGAGAAACCAGACCGTTGCCACGGCTGAGTCGCTGACAGCGGGTCTGCTGTGCGCGACGATCGTCGACACACCGGGGGCGAGTGCCGTGGTCCGCGGTGGGTTGATCGTCTACGCCACCGAGCTCAAGCACGAGCTCGCCGGCGTGGATCAGCAGCTGCTCGACGAGCACGGTGCCGTGCATCCCGACGTCGCGGTCCAACTGGCCGAGGGTGCCCGGAAGAGGTGCCGTTCGGACTGGGGGATCGGGCTCACCGGAGTCGCCGGCCCCGATCCGCAGGACGGTGTCGCTCCGGGGACGGTCCACATCGGCTTGAGCGGCCCTGGAGTGTCCACAGTGCGGACAATCACGGTGAGTGGTGACCGCGCTGCGGTCCGTTCGGGTGCCGTGGAAAAAGCCCTGGTCCTGCTGTCGGATCATCTGCTGATCACCGAGGACGGGAACTAATGATGACTCCGCGTTCGTTCGCCCTTGGCGGACGTGTTCGGAAGTCAGTGCCCGTTGTCGGTGTCGATCGGTAACGTAGGGACACGGCCGGCCGGAAGGAGGCGCGCGATGACCGTGCTGCTACGCGAGGCGATCGGTGATCGACTTCGCCATGCCCGCACCAACCAACGCCGCACGCTGCGCGAGGTCTCTCGGACCGCCCGCGTGAGCCTGGGGTACCTGTCCGAGGTGGAGCGCGGCCGCAAAGAGGCGTCCAGCGAGCTCCTCGCGGCCATATGTGACGCGCTTGAGCTGCCCTTGTCCGAGTTGCTGCACCACGTCGCCTCCGACATCGGCGCCGTCCAGCAGACGCCGGACACGGTGCCCGACACCGTCCCGGACGGACGATCGGAGCGGGGCAAGCTGGAGGGTGGCCGCGTGCTGCCGTCCACGCTGTCGGACGACCTGTCCGACCTGCGCCTGCAGCCCATGCTCACGCACAGGCTCACGAGCAAGATCGGCGAGACGCCCAAGGCAGTCGTCGCGGCGTAATCCCATGTCATCCACGACCCCGCTCGCCCCGATGGCGAGCGGGGTCGCCTGCATTCGGGTGACATGTCACCGACTGTGGCCCCCGCCACGTGACGGTCTGCAACAAGATGGTGTCTTCGGACGTTCAACTGACAGCGACGGCAGTGTGCTGGACGGCAGGCAACGGCTTGGCATCGGCACGCTGGGTCACCGCGTCTCCGGACGCGGGTACGGGCAGGATTGGCACGTCGTCAGGCGTGTACTCCTAAGTCCCGGGGTGGGTCAGGGTGTTCCCGGATATCTCCCCATGTCGGTGGATACGCCGACGAACAATTGAGACGATGGATCCAACACCGGCACCGAGAAGGCAGGCGTAGGAGATGGCCAGTCCGTTCGTGAAGTTCTGGAAGTACCTGATGGCGTCGTTCTCGTCGAAGATCGACGAGCACGCTGACCCGAAGGTGCAGATCCAGCAGGCCATCGAGGAGGCGCAGCGGCAGCACCAGGCCCTCTCTCAGCAGGCTGCCGCCGTCATCGGCAACCAGCGCCAGCTGGAGATGAAGCTGAACCGCCAGCTGGGCGACGTGGAGAAGCTGCAGGCCTCCGCGCGTCAGGCGCTCGTGCTCGCCGACGAGGCGCGCTCGAAGGGCGATGAGCAGAAGGCGACGCAGTTCGAGAACGCCGCGCAGGGGTTCGCCACCCAGCTCGTCACCGCCGAGCAGGGCATCGAGGACCTCAAGACGCTGCACGACCAGTCGTTGCAGGCCGCCGCGCAGGCCAAGCAGGCGGTCGAGCGCAACGCGATGATGCTGCAGCAGAGGCTGGCCGAGCGCACCAAGCTCCTCAGCCAGCTCGAGCAGGCCAAGATGCAGGAGCAGGTCTCCGCGTCGCTGAACCAGATGAGCGAGCTCGCCGCGCCGGGCAACGTACCGTCGCTGGAAGAGGTTCGCGACAAGATCGAGAAGCGCTACTCGACCGCACTCGGGTCCGCCGAGCTCGCTCAGAACTCGGTGCAGGGCCGGATGCTCGAGGTGCAGGCCTCGACCACGCAGCTCGCCGGCTCGTCGCGCCTCGAGCAGATCCGCGCCTCGATGCACGGCGGTCAGGCGAACACGCCGCAGCAGGTGACCGCGGGCAACAGCGCGGCCGCGCAGATCCAGGCCGAGATCGCGCAGCGCGTCCAGTCAGAGCAGAAGACCACGCAGCAGCAGGTTCCGCCCGCCCAGAACTGACTGGGCGCGTCGGGGCAGGAGGAGTCAGCAGGTGATCATGGAGCCCTGGAGAAACCGTCCCAACAACGAGATCGTCCGCAAGGTCGTCAACGAGTTGGGTGCGTCGCTCCAGGGCCACCCGCTGGCCGAGCAGGCGCGCTACCGCATGCAGAAGTGGAACGACCCGCGCGCCAAGCTCGAACGCAAGCGCAAGCGGACGAACGCCGTCCTCACGTTCTGGCTGATCGTGATCTCGATGCTCGGCACGCTCGCCGTGCTGGGCTTCACCGGCGTGCTCGGCACGTGGGCAGCAGTCACCGGGGCGGTCGGCGCGGCGGTGCCCGCCGTCCTCGCCGTGCGCAGCGGCTTCAAGCTGCGTGAGCTCAAGGCGGACAAGGTGCGGCTGGAGCTCGCGCCACCGCCACCGCCCAGGCCGCCGCTGCCGGCGCACATCTCGTCCGCGCGCGTGCCGATGGAGAAGCTCCACGGTGCCGAGGACACGATGACCCAGCTGCTCGTGCAGCTCGACTCGCCCGCGCTCACGTCGATGCCGACCGAGTCCGTCCAGCACGCCCGCCAGACCGCCCAGGAGGCCTCCAGGGCGATCCGCGCGGTGTCGGCGCAGCTCCAGGCCGTCGAACGAGCCCGCGACACAGCGCCGCACCTGGAGCGCGCGTCGTTGGTCGAGGGTGTGCGGGTGCTCAGGACGCAGCTGGCCGACGGTGTGGACCGCTACTGCGCGTTGGTCGCCGAGGCGGGCAACGCGCTGGCGGCGAGCACGCAGTTCCAGAACCCGGGCGAGGTCCTGGACGACGCCACGGACCACATGGCCGGTCTCGCGTCCGCGATGCGCGACGTCTCAGGCTATTCAGCCTACTAAAAGTAACGCTGTGTAGTTGCGTGCGCCTATTCGGCGGTTCTCTCTGGAGATCTTTAGGGCAATCGTGTGATTATCGGACCGTTATCTAGCCGTAGCCGCTACATGGCGTGGCAGGATTCCGGGGCCGGTCTGCGGGAAGTCCGGCTGAATGCCGGGAGGCAGTGCGTTGGCGTTGTGGACCGTGCACGGGGACGGCCGGATCACCGACAGTGAAACCGTCGCGCCCCAGGAGAGGGTGAGCTGGCCGCTCACCATCGGGTTCGGAGTGCAGCACCTCGTCGCCATGTTCGGCGCGACGGTGATCGTTCCCGCCGCCACCGGTCTTCCCGTCGCCACCACCCTGCTGTTCTCCGGCCTGGGCACGCTGCTCTTCCTCGTCATCACCAAGAACCGCGTCCCGAGCTACCTCGGCTCGTCCTTCGCCTTCGTGGCCCCACTGGTGGCCGCGCGCGAGCAGGGCATCGCGGCACAACTCGGCGGTGTCGTCGCCGCGGGCCTGCTGGTGATCGTCGTCGGCATCGCGGTCAAGGCGCTCGGCGTGCGGCTGCTGGAGTCGGTCATGCCGCCGGTCGTCACCGGCGCCGTCGTGATCCTCATCGGGCTGAACCTCTCGCGCCAGGCCACCTCGAACTTCAGCGAGCAGCCCCTGATCGCCGGCCTGACCACCCTCGTGATCCTGCTGGCCGGCGTGCTGGGCCGCGGCCTGGTGTTCCGGTTCTCGATCCTGATCGGCTTCGTCGCGATCTGGATGGGCGGCCTGGCGTTCGGCGCCGTGTCGTCGGAACGGCTCGCCGCGCTGCGCGACGCGGCCTGGGTGGGACTGCCCAAGCTCTACCAGCCCGAACTACGTCCGTCCGTGGTGCTGCTGATGCTGCCCGTCGTGATCGTGCTGGTGGCCGAGGTCGTCGGGCACGTGAAGGCGGTCGCGGCGCTGACCGGCCGCAACCTCGACGGCAGCGCGGGCGACGCGATCATCGCCAACGGCCTGTCGACCGCCCTGTCCGGCCTCGGCGGCGGTGCCGGGACCACGACGTACTCCGAGAACATCGGCGTCATGGCCGTGACCCGCGTCTACACGACGGCGGCGTTCGCGTTCGCCGGCGTGTTCGCCACGCTGCTGGCGTTCTCCCCGAAGGCCATCGCGCTGTTCGGCACCATCCCGCCGGGCGTGCTCGGCGGCTGCACGCTCGTGCTCTACGGCCTGATCGTGCTGGTCGGCGTGCGGATCTGGATGGACCGCGGCGTCGACCTGGCGAACCCGGCGAACGCGATGGTCGGCGGCGCGGCGCTCGTGGCCGGAGTCGGCGACCTCACCATCGAGATCGGCGACCTCGAGATGGGTGGCATGGTGTGGGGCTCGCTGCTCGTCGTGATCCTGCACCCCGTGATGCGCTGGCTCAGGGCCGCGCGCCACACCTAGCCCTCACTTCAGCGCCCGGTTGATCCTCGACACGAGGCCAGGACCTTCGTAGATGAACCCGGTGTAGATCTGCACGAGGCTCGCGCCGGCGTCGATCATGCGCTTGGCGTCGTCGGCGGACGCGATGCCGCCGACACCGATGACCGGCAGGTCGCTGTTCTTCGTGATGAACCGGACCACGTCGTTCGCGCGCTGGGTGAGCGGCTTGCCGCTGAGCCCGCCGGTCTCGGTCCTGTGCGCGCTCGTGAGGCCCTCGCGGCTGAGGGTGGTGTTCGTGGCGATGAGGCCCTTGATGCCGTTGTCGACGCACACCTGGATGACCTCGGCGATGGCGTCCTCGGTGAGGTCCGGCGCGATCTTGACCAGCATCGGCTTGTCCGTCGCCGCGGTCAGGGTCGCGACGAGCTCGGTGAGCGCGCCCTTGTCCTGGAGGCTGCGCAGACCGGGAGTGTTGGGCGAGCTGACGTTGATGGCGAAGTAGTCGCCGTGGCCCTTCAGCGCGTTCAGCGAGTTCAGGTAGTCCTGCACGGCGTCCTCGACCGGGGTGATCTTGGACTTGCCGAGGCTGATGCCCAGTGGCGCCCTGAGCGGCGTCCTGTCGAGCTTCGCGGCAAGCGCTTGCGCACCCGCGTTGTTGAAGCCCATCCGGTTGATGATCGCCTCGTCCTCACGAAGCCGGAACAGGCGGGGCTTCGGGTTTCCCGGCTGCGCGTGCCACGTGACGGTGCCGACCTCGACGAACCCGAAACCCAGCGCACCCCACGCCGGCAACGCCCGTCCGTCCTTGTCGAGGCCCGCCGCGAGCCCCACGGGGTTCGGGAAGCGCACGCCGAACACGGTGCGCGGGTTGTTCTGGTTGCGGGCGAACCGCGCCAGCGGGCTCAGCCTCGCCATGACGTCGAGCGTGGTCTCGTGGACCCGCTCCGCGTCGCCGCCGTGCATTCCGAACAACGCCCTGCGAACCACCTGCTTGTACACCACGCGCCCACCCTATAACGCCAGCTCAGGGTGGTCGCACGGCCCTCTGGTCCGCAGCTGGCGGCTAGAGCGGCTTCGGCACCTTGATGGTCGCCTGCTCGTCCAGCGGCATCGTGGGCTTGGTCCGGAACGTCACCGGCAGCCCCCGCAACCCGCGACTGCCCAGCGAGACCCGCCACGACAGCGGCTGTGAGGTGTCCAGGGCCAGTCCGGCGCACCGCCCCAGCAGCGTCCGGAACGCCACCTCGCCCTCCAGCCGGGCCAGCGGCGCGCCCAGGCAGAAGTGGATGCCGTGTCCGAAGGCCAGGTGCTGGCGGTCCGCCCGCTCGATGTTGAGCTGGTCGGCCCGCGGGTACCGGTTGCCGTCGTGCTCGGCGGAGGCCAGCGACAGCAGCACGACGTCGCCCGCCTGGACCTGCGCCCCACCGATCGTCAGCGGCCGCGTCGCGAACCGCAGCAGGTGCGAGGTCGGGCCGTCGAACCGCAGGAACTCCTCGATGGCGCCCGGCAGCAGTGACGACGAGCGCTGCAGCAGTTCGAGCTGCTCGGGGTGGCGCAGCAACGCCAGCGCGCCGTTGCCCACGAGGTCGACGGCCGTGGTGTAACCGGCCACGAGCAGCAGGAACGCCAGCGAGGCCAGTTCGCTGTCGGACAGCGCGGCCTCGCCGGTCGAGCGGGCCAGGCCGCCGATCAGGTCGTCGTCGCCGGACGTCCGCTTGTGCGTCACCAGGTCGCGCAGATACCCCGATGTCTCCTCGCGGGCAGAAGACGCGTCGCCGTCCGCCAGCCCGGTGACCACGTCCGCCCAGTAGCGGAAGTTCTCCTGGTCGACGGCGGGGACGCCGAGCAGTTCCATGATCACGGTGATGGGCAGCGGCGCGGCGAAGTCCGCGATGAGGTCGCAGCGCCCGGAGTCGGCGAAGTCGTTGGCGAGCTGGGCGGCCACCTGCTCGATGCGGGGACGCAGTGCGGCGATGCGGCGCGGCGTGAGCTGGCTCGACACCGCACGGCGCAAACGGGTGTGATCAGGCTCGTCGCTGTTCATCATGTGGTCCGACAGGTCGCCGAACCACCACGACGCGAAGTGCGGATGGCCGCGCAGGGGTTCGGCGAGCGCGGAACCGTGTGAGGACAGCAGCGGGTTGTCCAAAGCGGCGCGCACGTCGGGATAGCGGGTTACGAGCCACATGGGCACGCCGAAGGTCTCGACCCGGTGCACGGGACCTGCGTCGCGCAGGCTCTTCAGCACCGCGTACGGGTCATCGGTGAAGCCGGGGCGCAACGCATCCAGATCGACCGCCATATTGGGGGACACGGCTGGAAGAGCGTCTCGGTTCAATCTGATTGACATTTTGGGCAGAAGTACACGAATCTGCCGTCGATCTCGTCCGATCGGACTCTTGTGCGACAACGCAAACAGGGTTTGCCGGTCCGCTCGAAAACGTAGTGCTGCACGCGCAGGTCGCCGGTGGTGCTCTGTTCGGGCCGCCACTGGTTGGCCTGCAGGAGCTTGCGTGACAGAGCAACCGCACGTGAGGCGTCCACAGATGACACCGGAGCGGTCGGCAGAACGCGCAACAGGAAACAAACTTCCGCGCGGTAGAGATTGCCGACTCCGGCCATGACCCGCTGATCCAACAATGCGAGCCCGATCGCCCGGGAAGGGTCCGCGGTCAACCGCTGAACGGCCTCAGCGGCGTCGAAGTCGGATGCCAGAAGATCAGGACCGAGATGGGAGATGAGCCGATCCTCATCGGCGGTCGGCAGGAACTCCAGGTCGTGCAGCGCGAATCCGATGGCCTGCCGGTCGTCCACCTCGAAGACCGCGCGGGCCTGGTGCGCGGGACGACGCCAGCGCTCACCGGGCCGGTAGAGGTGCCACGAGCCGTCCATCCGGAAGTGGCTGCGCAGGCTGTTGCCGTCGGAGAACCGGGTGAACATGTGCTTGCCGTACGTGCGCACACCCAGCACGTCCAGGCCGGTCAGGTCCAGTGCGGCCAGCCGGGGATGACGCAGTTGCCCGCGTAGCAGCGTCTTCCCGGCCAGCGCCTCGTGCATGCGATGACCGGCCAGGAAGACCGTGTCCCCTTCAGGCATCCACCGCTTCCTGGATCTCGTCGTCGTCGAAGTCGTGGTGCACGGCCCGGCGCCGGCTCCGCGAGATGCGCTGGATGCGGGCGAGCAGCAGGTTGAACGCCAGCGCCACCTCACGCGCGCCTGGAGTACCCCACTCGTGGATCGGCATGCACGCGCCTTGTGCCTGCTGCACGGCGAGACGGTCCGGCAACGCCACCGGCATCACCAACGGCCCGAAGATGTCACGCAGCTCCTCGATGCGGAACTGGTGCTCGTGCGAACGCGGCCGCACGCGGTTCACGACGACACCCAGCGGCTGCAGGTCGGCGTTGTTGCTCTCACGCTCGTTCTGCACGGCCTCGAAGGCGCGCTGCACACCCGCCACCGCGAACATCGTCGGCTCGGTGACCAGCAGCGCGCGGTCGGCCGCCACCAGCGCCGAGCGGGTCAGCTGGCCCAGCGACGGCGGGCAGTCGAGCAGCACGAGGTGGTACGGGAACTCGTCGTACATGTCCCGCAACGTGCGCAACGCGTCTTTGAGCCGGTGCAGCCTCGACTCGTTCGGATCCGGGTGGTTGAGCAGCTCCGCGTCCTCGGACCCGGACAGCACGTCGATGCCGTCGCCCCACCTGCTCGGGCGGATCGCCTCTTCGAGGTTCTCCTCGGACGGGTCCTGCAGGACGTCGTAGATGCTGGCCTTGGACTCCTCTGGTTCCAGCGTCGACGTGGCGTTGCACTGGGGATCGAGGTCGATCACCAGAGTGCGGACACCACGGCGGAGAGCGGCAGAGGCCAGGCCGAGCACCACCGTCGTCTTGCCGACGCCTCCCTTGAGGCTGAGCACGGACACCGTATGCACAGACCTACTCTAGGGTCTCCTACTCTGTTGGACATGCGACCGGACGCCGTACAGAGGGTGCTCGACGCCGAATTGGCCGCCGCACGCGAGCGCAGGGGTGGAGAACACCCCCGTGTGCTCGACGTTGGTGGTGGCAGCGGTGTCTGGGCCGTGCCCCTAGCCGCAATGGGATGTGCGGTCACGGTCGTGGAGCCTTCGCCGAACGCACTGGCCACGCTCAACACCCGTGCGCGCGAGGCCGGTGTGACGATCAACGCAGTCCAGGGCGACACGGACTCGTTGGGCGTTCCCGCCGGTGAGGCCGACCTGGTGCTGGCGCACGGGCTGCTGGAGGTCGTGGACGACGCGCCCGCCGCGCTCGCCTCGCTGGCCGCCGCGGTGGCCCCCGGTGGTGCGGTGTCGGTGCTGGTCGCGAACCGGTTCGCGGCGATCCTGCACCGCGCGATCGCCGGCCGCATCGTCGACGCGCGCAGGCTGCTGGACGACGACGCGGGCCAGCTCGCGGGCACCCGCGACCCGTTGCAGCGCCGGTTCGACGTCGCCGGGCTCGAGAAACTCGTCCTGGACGCCGGTCTGTCCGTGGAGGTCCTGCAGGGTCACGGGGTAGTTTCTGACCTCGTGCCCGGTGTGGTGCTGGACGCGAATCCGGGTGCCGCCGACGCACTCGCCGAGCTGGAACTGGCCGCCGCCACGCGTTCCCCGCTCCGGGACGTCGCCGCCCGCCTGCACGTGCTCGCCCGCCGCTCCGCCTGAAACGCTTTGCAATCGGGACTTTTATGACCCTGATGAGTGGTCCCAAACAACTCGGCGGCGAAAGATAATGTCTCCGCTGCCGACGTAGGGAACCAACGCGATGGAAAGTTCCGACCTGCTGGCCTCCTTGGTCAACGAGGCCGTTGCGGGTGACCGGCAAGCCGTCGAACGGCTGCTGGCCTCCGTGCGCCCGCTCGTGGCGCGGTACTGCCGTGCGCGCGTCGGTCGCAACGAAAGGGCGTACGCGTCGGCGGACGACGTGGCGCAGGAGGTCTGCCTGGCGGTGCTCACGGCACTGCCCACCTATCGCGAGCAGGGAAGACCGTTCCTGGCGTTCGTCTACGGCATCGCCGCGCACAAGGTCGCGGACGCGCACCGGGTCTCGGCGCGCAACCGGTCCGAACCCGTCGCGGAGGTGCCGGACGGCCCGTCGCTGGCCGTCGACCCCGAGGAGAGCGCGCTGCTCGGCTCGCTCTCGGTGCGACTGGGTCAGTTGCTGAGGGGCCTGCCGGACAAGCAGCGCGAGATCCTGCTGCTGCGCGTGGTGGTCGGGCTGACGGCGGAGGAGACGGCCGAGGCGATCGGGTCGACGCCGGGCGCCGTGAGGGTGGCTCAGCACCGTGCGCTGGCCAAGCTCCGCACGTCCGTGGGGGTCGAGGAACTGATTTGACCGGCGCCTTCTACGACGACCTGTCCGGGACGTACGACCTGATGTTCCCGGACTGGGACGCGTCGATGGCCCGGCAGGCGTCGCAGCTCGCGGAGTTCATCCCTGCGGGCGCGCGCGTTCTCGACTGTGCGTGCGGCATCGGCACGCAAGCGATCGGTCTGGCGCTGCGCGGCTAGGAGGTCGTGGGCGCTGATCTGAGTCCCAAGGCGGCTTCTCGGGCCGTTGCGGAAGCCTCTGCGCGTGGCGTCACGTTGCCCACGTTCGCCGCGGACATGCGCTCACTACCGTTCGCGGACGCCTCGTTCGACGTCGTGCTCGCGGCGGACAACGCGCTACCCCATTTGCTGACGGCTCAGGACGTCCTGGCGGCGTTGCGGGAAATGCGGCGCGTGGCTCCGTCCCGGAGGCCGGCTCCTCCTTTCGACGCGCGACTACGACGCGATCCGGAATGAGCGGCCGTCGTCGACTCCTCCGACCGTCGGGCCGGGACGGGTCGTGTGGTTCCAGCTGTGGCATTGGGACGGCGATCAGTACGAACTGGAGATGTTCCGGCTGCACGAGGCCGACTCGTGGCGCGTCGTGGTGGGCAAGGCACGGTATTGGGCGATTGCTCGTCATGAAATCACCGAATTGGCGGAACGAGCGGGTTTCGGTTACGCGGAGTGGTTGCTCCACGCCTATTACCCACCGCTGCTCGTTGCTACAAACGGGTGACGTTTGAAGTTACTCCCTACTTTCCGCATAAGAAGTGACGCGTCGCACGTCTCCTCCACGAGACGTCGACGAGGGGGCGCTTCGAATGGAGAGTTCGGCTTTGTCCGCAGAACTGGTCAACCTGGCCGTGCAAGGCGAGCCCAGGGCCACTGACCAGCTACTTCGCTACCTGCGACCGCTGGTGGTGAAGTACTGTCGCGCGCGTGTCGGTCGCTCCGCGACAACTGCGGACGACGTCGCGCAGGAGGTGTGCCTGGCCGTGCTGACGGCCCTTCCGAAGTACCGGGAGCAAGGCAGACCGTTCCTCGCGTTCGTCTACGGCATCGCCGCGCACAAGGTCGCCGACGCGCATCGCGCGCTCGCTCGTAACCGAGCGGAGCCGGTGGCGGAGGTGCCCGACCAAGCCGGGCGGGGCGTCGGACCGGAGGAGTTCGTCCTCCAGGACGAGCTGAACGGCACGCTCGGTCAGCTGCTGCACCTCCTGCCGGCCAAGCAGCGCGAGATCCTCGTGCTGCGCGTCGTGGTGGGTCTGTCCGCGGAGGAGACCGCGGAAGCCGTGGGGTCCACGCCGGGTGCGGTTCGCGTCGCCCAGCACCGGGCGCTCGGTCGCCTTCGCAAGGAAATCGCGTCTTTGGCTGTCCCGATCGGGTGACATTCGTTTGCGTTTGTTACCAGTCGTGGCGAGTGCGTGGGGTGGACGCACCCAAACGACATACCTAGAGGCAGGAAGACACCGACATAAGGACCAGGGGGCATGGGAAGTTCGGACTCAGCGCTTGCCGCCGAGCGGCTGCGCATGGACGGGGTGCTGGTTCAGCACTTCCGTGAGTCGGGGCTCACCGGTGTCCGCTGGGACCAGTTCCACCGCCAGCTTCTCGGGCGCGGGCTGCTGATCGTTACGAAACTCGTGCGGTCCGGCGCCATGTTCTCCCGCTGCGGGCATCAGGGCCGTTACCTGAACAAGCAGGACATCCCGCCGCAGGAAGCCGAGGAACTGGCGAGCGACGCGGTGTACGACGGGTTCGTCTACTTCCGGGACCGGGGTCTGCTCGGCCGGGAGTGGTCGGCGGAGCACGGACTGCCGTTGGACGAGTACTTCGTCAACGCGTGCGTGCTCGCGTTCCCGAACGTGTACCGGCGCTGGCAGACGCGTGCACACGGCTGGCAGGACGTACGGCTCGTGGAAAGCGTCGCCTCGCTCGAACACGTGGTCACCGAGACGACGCCCGAGGACGCGGTCATCGAGCAGGCGGCGGCGAACGCCGCGTTCGCGACGCTGAGCGAGGACGGCAAGCGGTTGCTCTTCCTTCATGACCAGGGCTATTCGCATGCGGAGATCGGTGAGTTGATGCGACTCACCCCGCGCGCGGTCGAAGGACGGATCCGGCGAGCGCGTCTCGCGGTGCGCCGGCGTCCAGAAGAGGAACGGTGATCTGCGTGGAGTTCACACCCGGCCTGCACCGCAAGGTGCCCGCGGAAGCCGTTCAGGGCTCGTCCGTGGGTGGGCCGGTCTCCGCCTCCAGGGGGACCCTCGATGCGTTGGTCGAGCGGACTGCTGGTGGAACCAAGGAGCCGGTCGACCCGCCGGCGCCCTCCTACTACTCGAGCCGGCCGCAGACCGCGGACGAGCACGTCGCGCGCGCTGTCGCCGGTGATCGCGCCGCCATCGAACGGCTGCTCGGCACCATCCGGCCGTTGATCGTGCGGTACTGCCGTGCGCGCGTCGGATCGTTCGCGTCGGCGGACGACGTTGCGCAGGACGTGTGCCTGGCCGTGCTGACCTCGCTGCCGTCGTACCGCGACCAGGGGCGTCCGTTCCTGGCGTTCGTCTACGGGATCGCGGCGCACAAGGTGGCGGACTCGTTCCGCAGCGCCTCACGCAACCGCGCCGAGGCCGTGTCCGAGCTGCCGGAGTCGATGGACACCGCGGCCGGGCCTGAGCAGCGCGCGATGCAAGGAGAGCTCTCGGACCAGATGGCGACGCTTCTGCGCGTGCTGCCCGAGAAGCAGCGCGAGATCGTCGTGCTGCGCGTGATGGTGGGGTTGTCGGCGGAGGAGACGGCCGAAGCGGTCGGGTCGACGCCCGGCGCGGTCCGGGTCGCGCAGCACCGTGCGCTCTCGCGGTTGCGCAAGGAGCTCAATAACGCCAGCGAGTGATGTTGGCGATTCCCTGCGGGCTCGCGTCCGTGTACCGCTCCATCTCACCGCGCCGCACGTCGGCGATCGTGCCCGCCAGCTCCTGGCCGAACGCCTTGGTGAGCACGGTGTCCTTCTCGAACTCGTCGACGGCTTCCTTGAGCGACGTGGGCAGGCGCTGGACGTCGCCGAGCAGCGCAGGGTCGACGTTGAGGCCCTCGGGCAGCACGGCCTGCGTGGCGATGCCGTCCAGGCCGGCCGCGACCACACCCGCGACGAGGAGGTACGGGTTCGCGGTCAGGTCGAAGCACTTGATCTCCAGGTTGTCCCGGATCAGGCGCAGCGCCGTTTCGCGGTTCTCCTCGCCCCACGCCACGAACGGTGCGGCCCACGTGTTCGGCACGAGCCTGAGATAGCTCGCGAGAGAGGGCGCACCGATCGCGCACAACGCGCGGAGGTGGTTGAGGACGCCCGCGCTGAACTGCCTCGCCTCGTCCTGGAAGCCGTCGAAGAGGTTCGTGCCGTCGCGCCAGAGGCTGAGGTGCAGGTGGCCGCCGTTGCCGACGCCGCCGTTGACGACCTTGGGGGAGAACGACGGGCGCATGCCGTGCCGGATCGAGACGGCGCGGATGGTCTCCTTGACGAGCACGGCCGTGTCCGCGGCGGCCAGCAGGTCCTCCGGCGCGGTGGAGACCTCGAACTGGCCGGCGGCGTACTCGGGGTGGAACTGGAGCACCTCGACGTCCTGCTGGTCCAGGGCGTCGAGGAGGTCGACGCAGTAGTCGGACAGCTCCACCTGGCGGGCGTGCCCGTACGCGGACCCGCTGGTCGCGGGGACCCAGTCGTCGGTGCCGGACTTGCCCAGGCACCACTCGACCTCGAAGCCCGCCTGGGCGGTGAGGCCCGCGTCGGCGAGGTTCCGGACGGCCTTGCGGGCCTGCAGGCGCTGGTCCATCGGGTAGGGGACGCCGCTCTGGAAGTGGCGGTCGGCGGGCGCCCAGGCCCAGCCCGGCTGGCCCGCGAGCACGGTGAGGCGCTCGAGGTCGGGGTGCAGCCGCAGGTCGCCGACCGGGCCGCCGGCGAACCGGCCCTGGATGATCCAGTCGTCGAACAGGAAGACGTCGAACACCGGTGACGCGCCCACGCCGTGCGCCGCCGCGTGCGCCAGTCTGCGCAGGGGGACGGACTTGGTGCGGATGATCCCGCTGTTGTCGACCCAGGTGAGCGCCACGACGCTCACGTTCCGCGCGTTGAGCCCGTCGAAGAGTTCCGTCGCCCGGTCGAACCGCTGGTCCCGTTCCGCAGAGTCCACGATCCTGAGGGTATGGGCATCTTGCCGTTCGTCGCCGAACTCGGGCTGGTAGATCACCATTGCCACGGTGTGTTGCGCACCGACAGCGCTCGCCCGGAGTTCGAGTCGTTGTTGCTGGAAGCCGACGCGGTGTCCCCGCTCGGCGGGTCGTTCTTCGACTCCGCCCTGGGGTTCGCGGTGCGGCGCTGGTGCGCGCCGTTGCTGGACCTGCCTCGGCACGCGTCCGCCGACGAGTACCTCGAACGGCGGAACTCGCTGCACATCGCCGAGGTGTCGCGCACGTTCCTGATGGCGTCCGGGATCCACACGTTCCTGGTGGACGGCGGGTTCCAGCCCGATCGGCTGCTGTCGGCCGCTGAGCTGGCCGGGCTGGGCGGGGGTGTGGCGCACGAGATCGTGCGGCTGGAGGCCCTGGCGGAGACCTCGAGGCCTTCGGTCTCGCCCTCGGAGTTCGTCGACCTCGTCCGGTCGCGGCTCGCCTCGTCGTCAGCGGTGGGGGCGAAGTCCGTCGCGGCGTACCGGACCGGGCTGGGTCTTCCCGGCGTGCGGCCTGCCGACGCGGAGGTGGAGCGCGCGGTGGCGGCGTGGTCGTCCGGGCGGCTGGAGGACCCGGTGGTGATCACCTGGCTGGCCTGGGAGGCGTTGGACGCCGGGCTGCCTTTGCAGTTCCACGTCGGGTACGGCGACTCGGACCTCGACCTGCACCGGTGCGATCCGTCGTTGCTGACGCCGTTCCTGAGGGCCACAGCCACCCTCGGTGTGCCGGTGTTGCTGCTGCACAACTACCCGTTCCACCGGCAGGCCGGGTACCTCGCGCAGGTGTTCCCGCACGTGTTCTGCGATCTCGGGCTGGCGACGCACGGGCTGGGACATCAGGCGTCGCGGGTGTTCGCCGAGGCGCTGGAGATCGTGCCGTACGGGAAGTTCCTGTTCTCCTCCGATGCCTTCGCCCTGCCCGAGTTGTACTACCTCGGCGCGTTGCTGTTCCGGCGCGCGTTGTCGGACTTCCTGGCCGATGGGCTGCGGAGTGATGCGTTCGGGGAGGACGACGCCCACCGCATCGCACGGCTGATCGCGTCGGAGAACGCCTCGCGAGTTTACAAACTGTAGGATTTGCGTCGAACTCACGTTCGAAAGGGGTGTTCATGGGTCGCAGTGCGAACCTGCCACGCGGCCTGGTCGACCGGTTCCGTGCGCGTGATGGCGTCTGGCCTGACGACACGGGCTGCCGGATGCTGCACGTCGACATGGACGCCTTCTACGCGTCGGTGGAGATCCGCGAACGCCCTGAGCTTGAGTCCGTGCCCGTCGTAGTCGGCGGCGTCGGTGGGCGGGGCGTCGTGAGTTCCGCGAACTACCTCGCGCGTGAGTACGGCGTGCGTTCCGCGATGCCCACCGCGCATGCCCGCCGTCTGGCGCCTCATGCCGTGTACCTGCCGCCGCAGTTCGACCTCTACCAGGAGGTCTCGCGCGGGGTCATGGCGATCTTCCGCGACATCACCCCGCTGGTGGAGCCCCTCTCGCTGGACGAGGCCTTCCTCGACGTCGGTGGCGCGCTCCGCCGGCTCGGCCTGACGCCCGGTGGCATCGGGGAGCTGATCAGGGCCCGCGTGCTGGCCGACCAGGGCGTGTCCTGTTCGGTCGGGGTGTCGTCGACGAAGTTCCTCGCGAAGCTCGCCTCGGGCATGTGCAAGCCCGACGGCATGATGGTCGTTCCCGCCGCTGCTTCTCTCGAGTTCCTGCACCCGCTGCCGGTCTCGGCCTTGTGGGGCGTGGGCGCGAAAACCGCTGCGAGGCTCGAAGGGCTGGGCCTGGAGACCGTCGCCGACGTGGCCGCCATGCCTCTGCCGCGCCTGCGCCGCAAGATCGGCGTGGCCCTGGCGGAGCACCTGTACGCGCTGGCCTCCGGGGTGGACGACCGCGCGGTGGTGCCGGAGTCGCGGGAGAAGTCGATCGGCGCCGAGGAGACCTTCGAGGTCGACGTCGCCGACCGCACGCTGCTGCGCCGCGAACTGCTGCGCCTGTCGGAGCGTTCAGCGGGTTCGTTGCGTGCCAAGGGACTGCACGGCCGGACGGTGTCGATCAAAGTCCGCTTCTCCGACTTCACGACGATCACCCGCTCCCGCACCCTGCCGGTGTCGACCGACGTGACCCAGGAGGTCTACCGGGTGGCCGCCGAGCTCCTGGACACCCAGGTGCCGCCCGGCGACGTCCGCCTGATCGGCGTCCGAATAGAGGGCCTTGACAACGCCGACTCCGCCCAGCAACTGATCTTCGACGCCCCGGAACGAGGCTGGCGCGAAGCCGAGCAAGCCGCCGACCAGGCCCGTTCCCGCTTCGGCTCGCTGGCCGTCCGCCCGGCCTCCCTGCTCCGCGACAGTCCAGAAAGGACAGCGGACTTCGAACCGAAGCCCGAGTGATCGCGACTTGTCCACAGCCCCTGACTTGTCCACAGATCCGCTCACCCCCCGAACCCCCCACCATCCCCAGCCCCACCATTGACCCATGCGCCACCCCATCGACCTGGAAGCACTGGGCACCCTCTTCGTCCACCGAGTGGCCCCAGTGGCAGCCCTGATCCACATAGGACTGTCCTCGTCCCTGATCGACCAGCGGTCCCGCCCGGGCGGCCCCTGGCAACGCCTGTTCCCGAGCATCTTCCTGCTGTCCAGAGCAGGCCCGTCCCGGGAGCAACTGGTGCAGGCCGCCCTGCTCTACGCAGGAGAGGGCGCGATGCTCACCGCGTTCGACGCCCTCTACCTGCACGGCATGAGGTCCGTCCTGCCGACAGCGGACGCCATCCACGTCCTGGCCCCACGCAACTCCGGCGCCTGGGGCCACGGCACCCTGCGCCTGGAACGAACAGACCGCCTACCGAAACCAGCCCTGCGCCGAGGCTTCCACGTGGCCCCCTTGGAACGAGCGGCGGTGGACGCCATCCGCCGAACCCGCTCGATCCCGGACACCAAGGCCATCCTCGACGAGGTGTCGCACTACGTGGGCGTCCAAGCCCTCAGGGCGGAGCTGGCCATGGCCCCGCGCAAGGGCACCACCCTGGCCCGCAAACTCCTGGGCGACTCCCCGGCCCGCCAGCTGGAACTGGCCGTGATGGACCACCGCCCCCCGTCCGTCCCACAAGCCCGAACCCCACAACCAGTCGGCTGACCCCAGCCCACAAGGCTCCCGGGCCAACCCCAACCCCGCGCTGTTCAGCAGCGGGACCGTCCCCGGCGTCCGCACACACCGGTCGGGCATCGCCGCCGTGCACCAGCTTCGCCGCTGAGCCGATGACCTGGCTCAGCAGCGGTGCCGTGCACGAGATGTGCAGCGGTGCCAGCGACTCCTGCCCAGCGGCCTCGCCCACAAGGCATCCCGGCCAACCCGCAACCCCGGGTGCTGCCCGGCAGCACGAGTCCGTCCGGCGGCGCCGGACACACCAGTCCGGCAACGCCGCCGCGCACCAGGCTCGCTGCTGAGTCGGTGACCTGGCTCAGCAGCGGCGCCGTGCACGAGATGTGCAGCGGTGCCAGCGACTCTTGCCCAGCGGCCCCGCCCCGCTAACCCGCGCCTCTTCCACCACGAGCCCACTCCGCCGCCCCGAATGGAGGCAAGCCGATCTCGCCTGACGCAGCCGCCGAACCCCACCCGATGCGGCACTCAGATCCCAGCCGCCGCAGTCCTCGGCCCGCCCACCTAGAGCGAAGCTGGCCAGTTCCACCGCGTGCGGCACCCGAATCCCACTCAACGCGGCACCCAGATCCCAGCCTCCGCAGGCCTCAGCCCGCCCACCTCGAGCGGAGCTGGCCAGTTCCACCGCGTGCGGCACCCGAAGCCCACTCAACGCGGCACCCAGATCCCAGCCTCCGCAGGCCTCAGCCCGCTTACCCCGAGCGAAGCCGGCCCGTTCCACCGGCCGCGGCCCCCGAATCCCATCCGCCGCGGCACCCGCCCACCGCACCGAGAGGAGCCACTACCGAACCGGAGCCTTGACCCCCTTGCCCTTGGCCGCAGCCTTGACCGCGATCCCCCGCTGGCTCAAGAACTTCAACCGAGGCTCAGCGAAGTAGTCCCAAGGCCCCGCATCCGCCAGCGCCCCCAAAGCCCGGAACTGCCCCACGGCCTCCTCGAACCGCTGCAACTCAAGCAAGGCGTAGATCGCATACCCACGGTCGTTCCGCAGCGCGTAAGTGTCCGCCCCCTCGTCCGCCAGTCGAGCCAGCAGCGCGTCGAGGGCCGCGACAACCGCAGGCGACTTCCACACGTCAGGGGAGGTGCCCTCAGCCTCGTAAGCAGCCTGCAGCGGCAGGGACAGGAGCTTGGGCGACTTGGCCGCGGCTTCGACCGCGAACGCCAGGGCCAGCTCGTCCGACCCGTGCCACTTGCGGCACCAGTACTGCAGGGCCTGCGCGTGTCCGTTGTGGTGCAGGGGATCGCGCGACATCAGTTCCGCCCAGATCGCGCGGAACTCGTCGTGCTCCGCCTGCAGGCCGCGGGCGAGCGTCAGCGTCGTGTTCCACGGCGTCGGGTCGTCCGGCAGCACGGCGGCGGCGACGCCCGCTGCCTCGCGGGCCTCGAACAGGACGCGGTGGAAGCCCTCGAACTGTTCGCGGGTGGTCTGGGACGAGGTGCCGCTGCCTCGGATGTCCCAGGCGAGGGAGACCAGCGACATCGCGTGCACGACGATCCAGTGCGGGTCGCCTGGGCGGGCGGTCTGCCAGGCGCCCATCCAGGTGTCGTTCTTGGCGGCGAGGTCGGCCAGGGCCCAGACGACGCGCTGGCGGCGGTCCCAGTCACCGTAGGTCGACGTGACGAGGTCGGCGGCGTTCTCCCAGTGGCCGGCTCGGACGTCGTCCTTCACGGCGGCGAGGGCCAGGTCCTCGATCGGCGAGGTGGTGGTCACCTCCGCGTCGGGGACGAGGCCGTAGCGCTCCGGGTGGGTTTTGGGCAGGACGTGCGAAGCCACTACGTCGGAAGGGAGTTCGTCGATCTCCACGCCCAGCCGCTTCGCCTCGCGCATCAGGCGGATGACGGTGATGAGTTCCTTGGGCTTGAACAGAAGTGAGAGCACCACGGGGTTTCTCCTGAACGCTCAGTGCGCGGGGCGGTAGTCGGGGGCCACACCGGCGGTGGCGAGCGCGGTGCGCAGGCCCTCGGTGCTGCCGTGGTCGGCGACCGCGGCGTTCAGGTGTTCGGCCATGTCGAAGTCGTGAGAGGAGGTGACGAACGTGGTCCGTCCCAGCCAGTCCAGCTCCCAGCGGGCGAGGCCCGCGTCGGAGAACGCCAGTGCCACCAACGCGGACAGCTCGGGCAGCACCTCGCCGCGGGCCATCTCGCGGCGGGCGCGTGCACCGGCGTCCCTGTTGCCGGGCACGTGAGTGCCGAGGCCGGCGAGGTGTCCCGCGTCCAGCGCGTCGAGCACGGTGGTCAGTGACGGCGGCTGGTTCATCGCCGCCGCGGACGCCTGCAGCAGCCGTTCGGTGCCGCGCACGACGCGGGCTCGGGCGCCGATGTGGCCGAGCGTGGCCCAGTCGACGCGTTCCTTCGAGGCGGCGTCGGACACGAGCGTGTTGAGCACTGCGGCGTCGAGCAGCGGCATCGGGTCGGTGAACAGTTCCAGAGCCGGGCGGTCGCCCCAGCCCGACCCGGGTTCGAGGGCCATGGCCTCGATCGCGGCGATGCGGTCCTTCAGCGGCGGGTGGGAGTCGTACGGGCCGCGGTCCGGGTCGTGCGGGTGCTGGCGGATCTCCTCCAGCTCCTCGTGGAGCTCGGGGGAGGTGCGCAGGCGGGCGAAGCCGTCGAAGAACGTCGCGGGGAGGTAGCCGAGTTCCCACGCGACGGTGAGGTGGCGGTTGGTGAAGAGGTCCCACGCGGCGTCGATCACCGGCAGTTCGCGCCAGGCGGACGCGGCGGCGGACGAGCCGGCCAGCGTGGCGGCGACGCGGTCGGCGGCGAACTCCTGCCGGCGGCTGATCGCCCGGGAGACACGGAGGTACAGCTTGGCGTAGCCGCGGAACAGCTTGGCGATCATGCGCTGGAACCAGTGCTCGGCGTTCATGTGGGAACCGGCGCGCAGCATGGCCTCACGGCCGGAGACCACGACGCCGGCGAATCGCGTGTCCTTGTTGGCGTAGTGCCCGAGTTCGTGGGCGAGCACGGCGATGAGTTGCTTCTCGGTCAAGGAGGTGAGCAGAGGTGCACCGATGAACATCCTGCGCCTGAGAACGCGCAGTCCCAGGAAGCGGGTGTCCTCGGCGACCGCGGCGTTCACCGCGGCGACGATCCGGATCTCGTCCGGCGGGCGGGTGCCGACGTCGGCGGCCAGGCGGCGGACGAGGTCCCAGAGCGCGGGCTGCTGCTCGGGCGTGACGAGGGTGCCCGGCACCTCGTCCCGCGGGCGGCGTTCCAGTGAGATCAGGCCCTTGACCAGCGCGTACACCGCCGGTACGACGAACAGCGCCAGCTTCACGCCGACGAACGGACGTTCGATCAGGGCGTACGTCTCCAGCGCGAGCAGGCCACCGATCAGACCGAAAGCGAGGACGTAGAAACCGACGAGCATCGCCACCGAAATGGCAGCACGCAACGAAACACGCATGAGTAGAGCGACCTTCCCCCAAAGCCCCCAGCGCCGCCCCCAGATGACGGCAGCACGAAGTGTGCACGAGAACCCGGTCCCAGCTCAATCCCGAAAGGCGGCCGGTCCGAACCTGTCTTGGAGTGTCAACCAGCCGATCAGCCAGTTCAGGTACCTCCGCGGGATGACATCCGCCCGCGCAGCTCCAGCCTTCAGGCGGAGGTGAGGTGACGCTCGGTGTCCCTACGGTCACTGACGCAACACCTCATCGAGCACTGGAGGTAAACCAGTGAGAGCAGGACAGCGAGGTGCCCGCAGGGGGATCACCGCTCTCGCGCTGTCGGCAGGTCTCGTCACCGCGGGAACGATCACGGTGACGGCGGCTGTCGCGCATGCGGAGGAGCAGGCATCGGGGCAGGGGGACCGGAGCGTCACGCTGATCACCGGTGACCGGGTGGAACTGGCCGGAAACCGCGTCGTGCGGGTCGTGCCGGGACCGGGGCGGGGCAGGCTGCCCGTGCGCACCTTCACGCGGGACGGGCACCAGCACGTGGTGCCCGCGGATGCGATCGCGTTGGTGGACAACGGAAAGCTCGACCCGCGGTTGTTCGACGTGACGTCGTTGGCCGAGTTCGGCTACGACGATTCGCGGCGCAGCACCGTTCCTGTGATCGTGCGGCCGGCGGCGGGCGCACGATCGGGCATCACGGCGTTGGCGGCGAAGGGCTCGGTCGACGGCCTGGTGACCGGCACCGTCGAGAAGTCGGGCACCGCCTGGGAGTCGCTGCGCGGTGGTGCGGTTCAGAAGGTGTGGCTCGACGGCATCCGCAAGGTGTCGCTCGACCGCAGCACCAAGCAGATCGGCGCGCCGCAGGCGTGGCAGGCAGGCGTCACGGGCAAGGGCGTGAAGGTCGCGGTGCTCGACACGGGCGTCGACGAGAAGCACCCGGATCTGCAGGGCAGGCAGGTCGCCGAGAAGAACTTCACCGACTCGCCGGACAACACCGACGAGGTCGGTCACGGCACGCACGTCGCATCCACCATCGCCGGCAAGGGCGAGCAGTACCGCGGTGTCGCGCCGGACGCCGAGATCCTCGACGGCAAGGTCTGCCAGCCGGGCGGCTGCAGCGAGTCGGCGATCCTCGGCGGCATGCGGTGGGCGGCCGAGCAGGGCGCGAGCGTCATCAACATGAGCCTGGGCGGCGGTGACACGCCGGAGATCGACCCGCTCGAGGAGGCCGTCAACCGGATCTCCCAGGAGACCGGCGCGCTGTTCGTGATCGCGGCGGGCAACTCGGGGCGGCCGGAGACGATCGGTTCGCCGGGTAGCGCCGAGTCCGCGCTGACCGTCGGGGCGGTGGACCGCAACGACGGCATCGCGCCGTTCTCCAGCCGTGGCCCGGCCGCGGACGGAGCGGTGAAGCCGGACGTGACCGCGCCCGGCGTCGGCATCGTGGCGGCCGAGGCCGGCACGCAGGGCCACGTCGCGATGGACGGCACCTCGATGGCGACGCCGCACGTCGCGGGCGTTGTCGCGTTGCTCAAGCAGCAGCACCCGGAGTGGACCGGCACACGGCTCAAGGCGACCGTCATGGCGTCGGCCAAGACGAATCCGTCGCTGACGGCGTTCGACCAGGGCGCGGGCCGCGTCGACGTGCCGAAGATGCTGGCGCAGCAGGTGGTCGCGGACCCGGCGAACATCAACTTCGGGCTGCGGCAGTGGCCGCACGAGGACGACCAGAAGATCGTTCGCGAGGTCACCTACCGCAACCCCGGCGAGGAACCCGTCACGCTCGACCTGAGCGCGGACGTCAAGGGACCGGACGGCAAGCCCTCGCCCGCCGGTCTGTTCACCGTGTCCCCGGCGAAGGTCACCGTTCCCGCCGGTGGCGAGGCGAAGGCCACGATCACCGCTGACACCAGGGTGAACGCGCCGGACGGCGCCTACAGCGGCGCGATCGTCGCGTCGAACGGCCTGCGCACGCTCGTCAGCGTCAACCGAGAGGTCGAAAGCTACGACACCGCCGTGTCGGTGCTCGGCGCCGACGGCAACCCGGCCGGCTCTCACAGCACGTACTTCGTCAACACCAAGACCGGCAAGTCCTATCCGGGGCTGACGAAGAACGCCCGCCTGCCCAAGGGCGAGTACCTCGTGGACAGCGGCATCATCACCCCGGACTTCAAGGTCGCGTTCCAGGTGCAGCCGAAGTTCCAGGTGACCGGCAAGGGTTCGATCACGATCGACGCGCGCAACGCCAAACCGGTCGCGCTCGAGACCCCGGACGCCGCGGCCAAGAGCATGATCGGCACGGTCGGCTACTCCATCCCGATCGCGGGGAGGACGGACGGTCACGGCTGGGCGTTCTTCGGCGGCTTGGCGGGCCAGGTGTCCACGGCTCAGATCGGACCGGACGTGCCAGGTTTCTCCACGACGATCGCCGAGCAGTTCCAGGGCACGGCACGCGACGAGAAGACCCCGGTCAGCTACCGCCTGATGTACACCGAGAAGGGAATGCCGACCGGCTACGAGCGCACCGCAAAGGCGAACGAGCTCGCCGAGGTGACGTCGAGCTTCCGCAACGCCGGCGCGGGCCGGCAGCACGGCATCGCCGTGCTGCCGAACCCGGTGGACGGCAGCGGCGGCTTCGGCTGGTTCACGCAGGTGCCGGAAGGCGGCCGCGCGGTCGACCACGTCTCGACCGCCACCGGCAAGTGGAGCTGGGTCTACGACCGAGTCGGCCCGGACAACAACTACGAGTACACGACCCAGACGCCCGAACGTTCCTTCAAGGGCGGCAAGAAGTACACGCAGACGTTCGGCGCCGCGGTCCTCGGCCCGTCCGTCCCGTCGGCACCCGGCTTCGGCCTCGCGAGGCTGGAAGACCAGATCGCCGTGAGGGTGCCGCTCTTCACCGACAGCAACGGCGGCGAAGGCAGGGTCAACGCCGGAACGGCGAAGACCTCGTTGTTCCACAACGGAACCAGGCTCGGAGAGTCGAACCGTCCCACCGCGGTCTTCGACGTCCCGGCCGCCGAAGGCACCTACCGGGCCGAGGTGGAACACAGCCGCGACGCGGAACTCTCGAAGAAGGTGAGCGGCGCCTGGACCTTCAAGGCCAAGCACACCGACGACATCACGCACCTCCCGCTCACGGTGGTCCGCTTCCTGCCGAAGCTCGACGATCAGGACACCGCGCACGGCAGGGTGCAACTGGTCCCCCTGAAGGTGGAGCAGGCCCAGAACACGCCGAAGGTCAAGCGCGTCACCGTCGAGGTGTCCTACGACGACGGCGCGACCTGGAAACAGGCACAGGTCGCCGGCGACAGGGTGGTCCTGCACCATCCGAAGGGAGCGAAGTCCGTTTCGCTGCGCGCCAAGACGACGGACGCGGCGGGCAACACCGGCGAGGTCACGATCATCAGCGCCTACAAGATCGCAAGCTGACCGGCGTGACCTGAAGGGCGGACCTGACGGTCAGAACTGACTGCCAGGTCCGGCCAGCACGGACGTGGGGCCGACGGGCTGGCGCTGACAGCCCGGCCGGTCGAACGTGACGGCCTGGCTGCCCGGCCGGAACTCACCGGCCAGAAACTGTCAGACCCGCTGACTAGCATCGGATTCGGGGGATCCACCTCAGCCCAACAGGAGCCAGGGCCCCCGAATCCGAGCGTACTCAGCGGGTCTGACATGTTCAGGGACGCCGGTACTGCGCAGCCGACCCCGCAGTCGCCGGATCCTCGAAACTCCCGGCCTTCCCCCGCTCGACGTGGAACGTGGTCAGCGTCGACACCGGCGACGAGGCGTCCCGCCGGTCCCCGATCACCTTCATGTGCGTGGTGAACCGCCGGGGCGTCACCTCGTACACGTCGTACCCGTACCTGTTGCCCTCGAAGTACTTCAGGTGCGGGTTCGCCGCTCCCATGACCGGTCCGTTCACCGCGTTCCACTCCGGCGAGTACGCGCCGGACGTGACGGAGTGCGCGGTGAACTCCGTGCCGATGACCGGCGAGGTGACGTCGTCGAAGTCCGGGCGGATGTCGTCCACGAACGCCGAGTGCCAGTCGCCGGTGAGCACGACGAGGTCCTTCATGCCCTCGGCGGCGACGTGGCCGAGCACCTCGCGGCGTTCTGCCAGGAAGCCGTCCCACTGGTCGGTGAAGTAGTAGCCGCCGCCGGGGCGGGCCAGTTGCGACAGCATGATCGAGTTGATCCACACCTGCCACGTCTCGCGGGCGCCGGAAATGCCGTCCAGCAGCCACTTCTTCTGCTCTGCGCCCAGGATCGTGCCGCCGGCGAGGTTCTGGGCGGACCGGTACTGCCGCAGGTCCAGCACCGTCAGGTCCAGCAACGAGCCCCACTGGCGACGGCGGTAGACCTGTGGTTCGAGAGCGCTCCCAGAGCGGATCGGCAGGTGCTCGTACCAGGCCTGGTAGGCGGCGGCGCGGCGCTTCACGAACGGCGCTGAGCCCTCGGTGCCGCTGTAGTCGTTCACCACTTCGTGGTCGTCCCACGTCAGGTAGAAGGGGTGGGCCGCGTGGGCGTCACGTAGCGACGGATCGCCCTTGTACAAGGCGTGGCGGCGTCGGTAGTCCGCAAGGGACAGCACGGCCGGGCCCTCGTGATCACGCACGTGCGCGCCGCCGACCTGGCCGTGCTCGTAGATGTAGTCGCCGAGGTGCACGACGAAATCCAGGTTCTCGGCGGCGATGCCGCGGTGTGCGGCGTAGAAGCCGTCGTGGAACGCCTGGCAGTTCGCCGTCGCGAACCTGACGCGGGACACGGGGCCGACAGGGGCCGTGCGCGTGCGGCCGACACGGGAACGCTTGCCCAAAGCGGAGAACTGGTAGTAGTAGGTGCGGCCGGGCCGGAGACCGTGGACGGGCACGTGGACGCTGTGCCCCAACAGGTTCGAAGCAGCGACACTTCCCCCTGCCACCCGCGAGCGCATCGTGCGGTCGGACGCGACGGACCACTCGACCTCGACGATCTCGGGCAGCGGCTGTTCGAACGCCAGGGGCTCGGGAGCCAGGCGCGTCCACAGGACCACGCTGTCCGGCAACGGGTCGCCGGAGCCGACGCCCAGCGTGAACGGCGCGGCATCCCACGACGCGCCCAGGTCGAGGGCGGCCGCGTGCGCCTCGGCGGGGGACAGGCCGGCTGACAGCGGCCACACGGTGCCGAGAGCGCCGGCGGCGGCCGCGGCGCGCAGGAGATCACGTCGGTTCAGCATCAGCGGCCTCCGACCGTGAACGAGATGTTGTCCGCGTAGCCGTCGTTCGACGTGCCACCACCGGAACGGGTCAGTTGCAGCGTCACGACGGCGGTGCGGCTGCCCGGTGGCACGGTGCCCCGCGCCGTCCGCTCGAACAGGCCGGTGCGGCTCGAGCGTTCCTCCGCCGTCACCGGGCCGAGCACCACCAGACCGCGCGGGGTGCCGCCGGCGTCGAGGAACTCCACCGACAGGCGGGCGCCGTCCTGCTGCGATGCGTAGCCGCCGAGCCACGCGGACACCTCGAACTGAGACGACCGGCGTGGCAACGTCACGCTCTGTCGCAGCGTGCTCAGTGGTGTGTCCCCGCCGCCGAAGAACGACGAGCCGCGCCGCGCCGGACCGGGATCACCCGGCCCCGGATACCCCTGGCCCGTGTCGTACCGCAGCACGACCGGGGCGCCCGCGACGACGAGCCAGCCGGTCAGGCCCTGCTCGGCGGCGCCGTTGACGATGAGTTCGGTCATGCGGCTGATCCGAGCAAGCGGGGCTGTCCCGGACGGATCGCGCGGCCGAACCAGGTGTGAACAGAAGGCCACAAGGGGCTGGAACGAGCCTCACGAAGGCCTCACCACTGCCCCAGGAGGATGATGGTGACAGAACAGACCGTATGAGAAGGCCGACTGGCTAGTCGCCGGGGCGCGCGGATCGTATCCTGGAAGGTGACGTCCCCAGGGTGGGTCGTCCGCCGGGTTCGGCGGAAACCGAAAACACCCGGCGCCCGCGACCGCTGTGCCGGAGGAGGAACGATGCCACTCTCCGAGCACGAGCAGCGACTGCTCGACCAGATCGAGCGCGCGCTCTACGCCGAGGACCCGAAGTTCGCATCTACCGTACGGGGCGCCAAGTTGCGGCGGCCGTCCAAGCGACGCCGCGTGCAGGGCATCGTGTTGTTCGTGGTCGGCGTGGCCGCGCTCATCACCGGAGTGATGCTTCCGCAACTCTCGATCGCCAGCATCCCCGTGGTGAGCGTCTTCGGCTTCCTCCTCATGTTCTTCGGTGCGCTCATCACCCTGACGACGTTGCGTCGTGGTGACCAGGTCGCCGAGGGAGCGCAGGAGGACGGCAAGCCCGCGCGCAGCCGCAGCTCGTTCTCCGAACGGATGGAAGAGCGCTTCCGCCGTCGCTTCGACGAAGAGCAGTAAGCAACAAGAGCTTCGAAGCGAAGGGCCCGCCCTCCAACGGGGAGCGGGCCCTTCGTCCGTCTCGGAACTACACCCCGGCGGGTTCGCGTTCAGCCGTGTCGGCCACCGGCGCGGGCGTCGGCTTGAGCACCGACTTCGGGAACAGCCTCGCCCTCAACGACAGCGGGGCGTTCAGCCGCAACGACTGCCGCACCGCGGCCACCGCACCGGGCAGCGACGGGTCGGCGGCCGGGTTCGGGCTGTACCAGGACCGCTCGATCGCCCCGATCACCGTCCGCAGGCCGTCCTTGCCCGCGTCGTCCAGGTTGTGCTCGCGCGCCAACCGGCGGGCGGCGATCCGGATCGTCTCGGCGACCGGCACGGGCGCACCCCGGTCGATCGACTCGGCCATGAGCTCACTCCAGGCGGCCGTGGCCGCGCTGGGACCGAGCGCCGTCACCGCGTGCAGGTGGTTGCGCCGTCGCACGGCACGCACCAGCAGCGGCGTGAGCACCACCCCGGCGACCACCAGCAACGCCGCGAGCCACCACGACAGCAACGCGGCCGCGAGCCCGACGCCCACCAGCCACAGCCCGGCGGCGGCCGGTATCAGCAGCTTGCGCGCCCACGACACGCCCATCAGCCCTGCGCTGAGCACGCCGAGCAACGCCAGCACCAGCAGGAGCGACAGCAGCGCGGCGAGCACCAGCACGATGCCCAAAGCCCACAGGTGCCACGTCGGCGGCCCCTGGGAGCTCGCCGCCGGCAGGCCCTGGTCGCCGTCCGTGCCGTCGGCCGAGGTGGAGGGCTGGGCCGACCCGGTCGTGGAGGCCGAGGTCGACTCGGTCTGCGTGTTCGCGGTCGGCACCTCCTCCTGACCCGGCGCGGTCTCGCGCAGGTACGGCGGCACGATCCCGCGGCCGTCGTTGACCGGGGTCGGGTCGAACGTCATCCAGCCGTAGTTCGGGAAGAAGATCTCGACCCACGCGTGCGCGTCCTCGGTGCTGATCACGCGGTAGGAGTTGTCCGCGGACATGACACCGGCGGTGAAGCCGATCGCCACCCGCGACGGCAGGCCCACCACACGGGCCATGATCGCCATCGCGGACGCGAACTGCTCGCAGTAGCCGACCTTGCCCCGCACCACGAAGTCGGTCAGCGCGTCCGTGGTGACGTCGCCGCCGGTCTTGAGGTCGTAGGTGAACCCGCTGGTGGGGCCGTTGAAGAAGCTCGTGAGCGCGGCCGCCTTGTCGAAGTCGTTGGTGGCGCCCGCGACCGCCTTCCTGGCGAGGTCCACGATCGGCTGCTCGACCCCGTCGAACTTGTAGTACTCCCGGTCGACCGCGTTCGCCTGGGTCGGTGCCAGCCGCAGCGCCTGCTTCGTCGGCGTCGACATCACCGTGTCGAGCTCGTAGGACTCCGGCTCGCGCTCCCGCTGGGTGTAGATCACGCCCTTCTTCGGGTCGAACTGGTAGTCGTCGTCCGGGGTGTCGATGCGGCGGACGGCGCCGTAGGTCGGCAGCCAGAAGCTCCGCCAGTCGCGCGGCTCGATGTTGATCCGGGTGGTCTTGCCCTCGCCGCGGTCGCCCGGCTGCGGTGGGAGCTCCCCCCGCGCGGGCTGGCCGCCCGGAGGACTGCCGCGTTCCCAGCCCTTGTTCGGCACGTACTGGGCGAGCGTCGACGCCCGCATGTACGTCGGATCGGTCATGCCGCGCACGTAGAACACCTCGGCGCTGCGGCCGCGGTTGAGCATGCCGCGCAACGACGTCATCTCGCTCAGCCCGATGCCGCCCTTGCCGCCGCCACCGCCGCCGCTGCCGGGCAGCCTGCCGACCGTGCCGACGAGCGTGAAGCCCGCACCGACGACCAGCGCGATCACCATCGCGATCGCCGCGACCGAGGTCGCGGACCCACCGGACCCGCTGGCCGATCCGGAACCGAGCCGGCCGCGCCACGCCTCGTGCCGGTGCTGGCCGTCGACCGCGAGCAACATCGCGAACGCCGCCGCACCCAGGATGAACGTCCAGAACGGCAGCATCTCGTCGGCCAGCGACGCGGGCACCGCGAACACGCACAGCAGCACCAGGCCGGACGCCGCGGGAGCCGCCGCGGCCACGGCCAGCGTGTCGACCAGGACCGCGACCAGGCCGATCGCGAGCACGACGAGCGCCTGGATCGCCGGTGACGCGTGCACCGGAGGCACCCCGGTCTGCACCTGCGCCACGGACTCCGCGAGCACGTCGCCGAGCTCGCCCAGCGCGTCGGGGCCGGGGATGAACAGGAAGATGCCCGACCGCGTGTGCAACGCCGTGAGCAGGCACAACAGCACGGCCACCTGGGCGATCGCGACCAGCGGCGGGGGCAGCCGGGTCGCCCGCAGGAACGCGCCGGTCACGGTGATCGCGACGATCACCACGCCGATGCGCACCAGCCACAGGTCGCCCTCGATCACGCCGGACAGCGCGGTGGACGCGCAGAGCACGGCCAGCGCGGCGATCCACGGCGTCGCCGAGGTGAACCACTCGGGCTCAGCGCCCTTCGAAGGAGCGGAACGGGATCCCATCAGCCCACCTCCGAGCGAAACGACGGGCCGCGGGTTCCGGCCGAGGCGCACAGCTCCTGCCACACCTGCTGCATCGACGCGGACGGCTTCGCGATCGCCACGCCCCAGCCCGCGCCGCCCAGCAACCGCCGGGCGTCCTCGGGTTCCGGGGCGGAGTTGTCGATACCGCCGGCCCACGCGTTCACGTCCAGCAACACGGCCAGGCTGCGGGTGCCGCGCGGCCGGTACCGGACCAGTTCCTCCGCCGACGACGGCGAGAGACCGCCGAGCACCGCGATGACCTCCTGGCCCGCGCCGGGGTCCACGCCGCCGTTGAGCTCACGGCGGTGCGAGCCCTGCAGTGCCGCGAGCGAGTCCAGCACCACGTGGTCGCTGTGCCCGCCGTCGGACGACCCGCCCGCGAGCACCCGCCCGTCCTCGGAGACCAGGCGCACCTGGTGGCCGAAGTGGTGCAGGTGCAGGCAGATGGACGCCGCGAACGAGATGGCCCACTCCAGCGACGCCGTCGGCCCGCTGCCGCGGTGCGCGTGCACCCGGTGGTCGAGCAGCACCGTGGTGCCACCGCGCCACGGGCGTTCCTCGACGCGCACCATCAGCTCGTCCCGCCGGGCCGTGGACCGCCAGTGGACTTTCCGCAGGTCGTCGCCCTGACGGTACGGTCGCACGACCGCGTCGTCCTCGCCCTGACCGGCCCGCAGCCGCACCGAGCCGTCGTCACCCGCGCCCATGCCGGAACCGCCGGGCAGACCCGCCAGCCGCACCACCCGCGGCACCACGACCAGCCGGGAACGGCCCGCGAGCTCGCGGTCGAACTCGGCGAGGCCGAACGGGTCGGTGATCCGCGCCATCAGCGGGCCGACCTGCTGGATGCCGCGCATCACCGGCTTGAGCGGGTAGCGCAGCGACGTCGGCGTGTTGCGGGGCAGCCGTTCCACCAGGAACCGCGGCCGCGCGCCCAGGGCGTACGGCACGGTGTCCTCCAGCATCAGCCCGCCCGTGGGCAGCCGGCCGGTGCTGCGCAGGTCGAGCTTCACCTCGGCCGCCGCCCCCACCGGCACCCGGCTCGGGGCGAGGTACCGGGCGGCGTGCAGCCCCACCCGAGCCCTCGTCGCGAGCCACGCGGCCAGCAGGGGCAGCGCGATCACGAAGGCGGCGACCCGCAGCAGGTCGCGTTCGTTCAGCACAGCGGCGCACACTCCGGCGGCGAACCCCGCGGCCAGCAAGCATCTTCCGCGTGTGGTCAGACCGGAGAGTGCGGTGCGCATCGTTAGCGTGGCGTCCCTGCGTTGTTGTTGTTCATGCTGCGGACGAACGCCGCGCTCGGGTCGAGTGCCGCGGTGGGCACCGGCACCCGCTGGAGCAGCGCCCTGATCAGGTCTGCGGGGGACCGGCGAGCGGCCTGCGCCTCGGCGGTCATCACCAGCCGGTGGGCCAGCACCGGGATCGAGATCGCGTGGATGTCGTCCGGCACCACGAAGTCACGGCCTGCCAGCGCGGCTTGCGCGCGTGCGGCGCGGACGAGGTGCAGCGTGGACCGTGGCGAGGCACCGAGCCGCAGCTCCGGCAGGCGCCTCGTCGCCGAGACCAGCTCGACGGCGTACCTGCGGACCTCGGGGGACAGGTGCACCCGGCGCACGGCCTCGACCAGCCGCAGGATCTGCGCGGCGTCCGAAACGGGCCGCAGGTCGTCGAGCGGGTTGTGGCCCGCGTGCTCGTCGACCATGGCGAGCTCGGCCTGCGGGTCCGGGTACCCGATCGACACGCGCGCGGTGAACCTGTCGCGCTGCGCCTCCGGAAGGGCGTAGGTGCCCTCCATCTCGATCGGGTTCTGCGTGGCGATCACCATGAACGGCGAACCGAGCGGGTACGTGTTCCCGTCGACCGTGACCTGGTGCTCCTCCATGCACTCCAGCAGCGCGGACTGCGTCTTGGGGGAGGCGCGGTTGATCTCGTCGCCGACGACGATGTTCGCGAAGATCGGGCCCGGCCTGAACTCGAAGTCGTTCTCCTGCCGGTTGTAGATGGACGAGCCGGTGATGTCGCTCGGCAGCAGGTCCGGCGTGAACTGGACCCGGCTCACCGTGCAGTCGATCGAGCGGGCGAGCGCTTTGGCCAGCGAGGTCTTGCCGACACCCGGCACGTCCTCGACCAGCAGGTGCCCTTCGGCGAGCAGCGTCACGAGGGCGAGGCGGACCACGTCGGGTTTGCCGACGAGCACGCGCTCGACGTTCGCGGCGATCCGCTGGACGGCGCCGTGCAACTCACCCAAAACCTGATCGACCGGCGCATGACTGTTCGCGCTTGGGCTTCCCGGCGTCACTAAACCTCCAGCAGCCGTGTCCGGAACACGGACGTGTGAGCGTTTCACGCAGTGTGTCAAACCACGGCTAAGTGCCCTACACCTGCGGGCTACATCGGGTTCGCGCCACCAGTTTCCACCTTCCCCCACCATCTCGCCGTCACGCGCTGTTTTCGGCGAATTTTCTAGGCCGTTCGAGTGCTTATTCGGGGCTGAACTCTCACCCGCGAAGGTGGTGACGCACCAGCTCCCCCACCGTCCCCCCACGCTGTCACACGGCGTCTACCTGGGCAAACAGGTCACGACATGCTGCGCGGACACCTGTTTCAACGTTGACTGTGGTGAAAAGTGGGGTACTGTGGCGGCCGGTGGGGCAGACGGGGGCTCCACTGCCGGTCGCGTCGTCCGGCAAGGGAGGTGGTTGCCGTGTTCCTGGGCACTCACTACCCGCGCCTCGACGACAAAGGCCGGCTGACACTGCCTGCGAAGTTCCGGGACGAACTGGCGGGAGGTCTCATGGTCACCAAGGGCCAGGACCACTGCCTGTACGTGTTCCCCCGGGCGGAGTTCGAGCAGATGGCGAAGAAGGTCGCCGAGGCGCCGTTCACCAACGACGCCGTACGCGCCTACCAGCGGTATCTGTTCGCAGGAACGGACGAGCAGCGTCCGGACGGTCAGGGCCGCGTCCTGATCGCACCGGAACTGCGGCGGTATGCCGGGCTGACCAAGGAGTGCGTGGTCGTCGGCGCGTTCACCAGGATGGAGATCTGGGACGCGGCGGCCTGGCAGACCTATCTCGACGAGCACGAGGACGGCTACGCCACCGCTCGCGAGGAGGTCATACCGGGCGTCTTCTGATGGCGGTCAGCCGAGCAACAGGCCGGATGTTCCACACGCGATTCGGGTGCCGTGAGGCCTCGGTCCGCTCGATCATCGGCCCTGGCGCACCTTCCCCGGCGCCAGGTTCGACGGGCGGGCGGGGACCTGACGTCACCCGAAACGCGCATCAGGGGAGTAGAGGGACGATGGATCAGCCGCGGCACGTTCCGGTGCTGCTGGACCGCGTCCTGGAACTCTTCGCTCCAGCGCTCTCCGGCAAGCCCGCCGTCGTCGTCGACACGACGCTCGGCATGGGCGGCCACTCCGACGCGCTGTTGAGCGCCCACCCCGAGCTCACGCTCATCGGGCTCGACCGCGACCCGCAGGCCATCGAGATGGCGGGCAAGCGCCTCGCACGCCACGGTGATCGCGTGCACCTCGTCAACGTCACCTACGACCACATCGACGAAGCCGTGGAAGACCTCGGCCACTCGCACGTCGACGGTGTGCTGATGGACCTCGGCGTGTCCTCGTTGCAGCTCGACGAGGAGGAGCGCGGGTTCGCGTACTCGAAGGACGCGCCGCTCGACATGCGGATGTCCAAGGGCACCGGCATGACCGCGGCGGACGTGCTGAACACGTACTCGCACGGCGACCTGGCGCGGGTCCTCTCCACCTACGGCGAGGAGCGGTTCGCGGGCAAGATCGCCTCCGCGGTGCTGCGGGAGCGCGAGAAGGAGCCGTTCACGAACAGCGGGCGGCTCGTCGAGCTGCTCTACGCCGTCGTGCCCGCGGCTTCGCGGCGCACCGGCGGGCACCCGGCCAAGCGCACGTTCCAGGCGTTGCGGATCGAGGTCAACGGCGAGCTGGAGTCGTTGCGGCTCGCGCTGCCGGCCGCCCTGGGCGTGCTGGCCGTCGGCGGCCGGATCGTCGTCGAGTCGTACCAGTCCCTAGAGGACCGGATGGTGAAGCACGCGCTCGCGGAGCTGGCGAAGTCCAAGACGCCGCCGGGTCTGCCGGTCGAGCTGCCGGGCCACGGGCCGGAGGTCAAACTGCTCACCAGGGGCGCGGAGCTCGCGAACGAGCAGGAGATCGAGGACAACCCGCGTGCGGCGCCGGTGCGCCTGCGCGCGGCCGAGCGGATCGGAGCACCGAGGTGACGGCACCCGCACGGGTCGGTGGGCCGTCGCCCCGTGACCCCTCGAAGGACAAGGCCGCACAGAACGACAAGGCCCGGCGGCGCACCGCCGGTGCCGAGCGCGCCTACGCGCGGCGGGCCCAGCGCGCCTCGAACCTGCGGGGCGGCTCCGCGAACCCGCAGCAGAAGACCGCCTCCAAGGCGCCGTTCGTCGTGCTGGTGATGCTCGTGCTGGGTGCGGGCGTCGCCGGGATCATGTACTTCTCCACCCAGGCCGCCGCCGACACCTACCGGTTGCAGGAGGCGCGGGCGGAGGCCGAACGCCTCACGTTGCAGATGGAACAGCTGCGACGAGAGGTCGCGCTGCTCGAGTCGCCGACCGACCTGGCGCGCCGGGCGAACGAGATGGGCCTGGTCCAGCCGTCGAACCCGGCGCGGCTGCGGCAGAACCCGGACGGGTCGATCGAGGAGTTCGGCAAGCCGAGCGCACCGACCAAGTCGACGCCCGCGCCCCCGCCGTCACCCCAGTCGCCCGCACCGCCTCCCGCCGGTACGACGCCTCCGGCGGGTGGCTGATGCCCGGTCCGCAGCAGAGGGGGCCACGCCGCCCGCTGTCGGTTCGCGGTTCCCGGCCGGCCGCACGTCTGGGTGGCAACAGCAGGTTGCGCATCGGGGTCGGCCGCGTCCTGCTGATCGGCGCCCTGGTGGTCGCGGGCGTGAAGCTCGTTCAGGTGCAGGGTCTGCAGGCGCAGGAGCTCTCGCTGCAGGCGCAGAAGCAGCGCACCACGCCCATCGACATCCCCGCCGAACGCGGGTCGATCCTCGACCGCAACGGCAACCAGCTCGCGTTCTCGATCGAGGTGCGCGCGCTCTACATCCTTCCGCAGCGTGCCCGGAAGAACTGGGACGACGCCCACGCGAAGGACGCGAAGAAGTACCCCGGCACCTACGAGGACCGCGCACGCGAGATGGCGAAGTTCATCTCGTCGACGCTGGGACCGCAGGTCAACGGGGAGAAGACCGACGAGGAGACCGTCTACCAGCAGCTGGTGAAGGACATCTCCTACGAGGTCCTGGTCAGCGAGGCCGAGCCGGCCAAGGCCGCGAAGATCGTCACCAAGTACCCGGCGGAGATCGGCTCGGAGTACCGCTCCAAGCGCATCTACCCCAACGGAGACCTGGCGTCGAACATCATCGGCGCGGCGAACTGGCGCCAGGAGGAGAAGCCCCCGACCGTCCAGGGCATCCTCGGCCTGGAGAACGCCCAGGACAACGTGCTGGCGGGCCGCACCGGCCGCCGCGTGGTCGACACGATGTCGGGTGACGACACCCTCGTCATCCCGAACACCGAACGCGAGCTCGTGAAGCCGCAGCCCGGCAAGAGCCTCGAGCTGACGATCGACATCGACACGCAGTACGCGGTCCAGAAGATCGTCAGCGACTACGCCGCGAAGACGAAGGCGAAGAACGCCTCGGCCGTCGTGCTGGACAGCCGCACCGGCGAGATCGTCGCGATGGCCAACGACAAGACCTATGACCCGACGGACTTCGGCAACGCGAGCGAGGACCAGAAGCGCAACACCGCGGTGTCGTCGAGCTTCGAGCCCGGCTCGGTGAACAAGATCGTCACGGCCGCGGCCGCCGTCGAGTACGGCCTGTTCAAGCCGGACGACGTGCTGCAGGTGCCGGGCTCGATCAAGGTCGCCGACCGGGTCATCAAGGACGCCTGGAACCACGGCACCGTGCCCATGTCGTTCACCGGCGTGTTCGCGAAGTCCTCCAACGTCGGCACGCTGGAGGCGGCCCAGCAGGTCGGCCAGGAGCGCTACGCCGAGATGCTGCAGAAGTTCGGCCTCGGCAAGCGCACCCAGTCGGGCGTCCCCGCCGAGGAGGCGGGCGTCGTGCCGCCGCTGAACCAGTGGTCGGGCTCGACCTTCGGCAACCTGCCGATCGGCCAGGGCCTCTCGATGACGTTGCTGCAGATGACCGGCATGTACCAGGCCATCGCCAACGACGGGCTGCGCATCCCGCCGCGGCTGATCCGCGCCGAGATCGGCGAGGCGGGCGCGCGCTCGGAGAAGCAGCGCCCGGACGGCGTGCGCGTGGTGTCGCCGGAGACGGCGAAGACCGTCCGCGACATGTTCCGCTCGGTCACGCAGTCCGATCCGCGGGACGCGAACCAGAACGGCACCGGCAAGCCGGCCGCCGTGCCCGGCTACCAGATCGCGGGCAAGACCGGCACGGCGCAGCAGATCGACCAGAACTGCAAGTGCTACTCCCAGTCCCAGTACTGGACCACGTTCGCCGGCATCCTCCCGGCGGACAACCCGCGCTACGTCGTCGGCATCATGCTCGACGCGCCGTCGGACGCCCAGTCGGCCGCGCCCGTCTTCCACGAGATCGCGACCTTCCTGACCCAGCGGTTCCAGGTGCCGATGTCGGCGGAGCAGACGCCGTACGTCCGGCTGCAGCTGTAGCTCATCCCGGCGGGCGCGCATTGTTGGTCGTGCGCGCCCGTTGTGCAAGTGACCTGAACCACGCCCAGGCGTGACGACAGGACATTTCTTTTTGACTGTGAAAAATTCTTCGTAATGAGACGCAATCCATCACGTCTAATGCTCCGAAACCGGAGTGCAAGGCGAGATGGGGTTCTGCGTGCGTTCAACCGGCATTTCGATCTTGGCGGGAGTTCTGGCGGTGGCCATGGTTCCCGCAGGTCAAGCAGGTGAAAATGAATGGAAGGCCGAGTCTTTCTGGCTCCACATGAACAGCACGCCCATCAGTGATCAAATGATCGCCACCGAGGCGCAGCGCCGTTCTCATGTCGTGCTGAACGCCTGGGAAAGCGATCTTGCCGCGAAGTTCAAAGCGGCCAATCCGAAGATCCAGACCTTTGTCTACAAGGACCTCTCGTCGACGCGCAGCTACGCGTGTTCGAACGGTGTCGACGATTCCGATCTCCCCACCGGCGTCGGTTACTGCGAGGCCGACCCGTCCTGGTTCCTGCGCGACTCCGCCGGCAACCGCCTCGAGTACGGCGGCTACGAGGGCCACTGGCAGATGGACGTCGGCAACACCGCGTACCAGAACGCCTGGGCAGACAACGTGGTCGCGTCCTCGGCCGAGGTCTTCGACGGCGTCCTCATGGACAACGCGCTGTTCGCCTGCGACACCTACCACGACGGCGTCTGCCCGGCCGCGTACCCGACCGACGAGTCGATGCGCGCGGCCTACCTCTCGATGCTCGCCGGCACCAGGCAGAAGTTCGTGGACGCCGGCCTCAAGACCGTCGCGAACATGTCCAACGCCCGCCTGCACGAGGGCGCCTGGGACTCCTACGTCGAGCACCTCGACGGCGGCTTCGACGAGTGGTGGCTGACCTTCGGAGACAAGGACCTGCTCTCCGAGTACGAGCAGGGCTGGAGCCGGCAGGTCGAGCAGATCACCGCCAACGAGGCCAAGGGCAAGATCACCTGGGTCCAGCCGCACCACAGCGGCGCCGAGCAGCCGTTCCGCTACGCCTACGCGAGCTACCTGCTGGCCAAGGGCGAGCACGCGGCGATCTCGGAGATCGAGGAGACCGACCGCTACGACGGCCCCTCGCGGTGGCGCGCCGAGTACGACTGGGATCTCGGCACACCGCTCGGCGCCCACCACGAGGTCGGGAAGAACGTGCACCAGCGCGACTTCGAGTGCGGCACCGTGATCGTCAACGCCGGCAGGACCGGTAGCGCGCCCGTCACGATCAGGCTCGACCAGACCCAGACCAACGAGGCGGGCGCCCCGGTCACCTACGTGGCCTTGCCGGGCACGACCGGAACCGTGCTGCGCAAGGAGTGTTAGACCTTGGCCCGGTCGTCCTGCAACGGCTCCGGCCGGGCCACCAGCACGGGACAGGACGCGTGGTAGAGCGCTGCCCGGGTGACCAGCCCGACGCCGTCGTGCTGCCCGCCGCGTCCCACGACCACGAGGTCGGAGTCCAGTTCGGCCAAGGTCTCGTGCGGATGCCGTGACCCCACCTGCACCTCGGGCGTCAGCTCGGGTGCGGTGGTGCGCAAGAACAACACGGCCGGGCGGACCGCTGCCTCGTCCCGGGGCACGTCCGCGCCGTGCTGGGCCGGCAGGTGCATGTGCAGCAGGCGCAGCCGCGCTCGGCGGGTGCGGCAGAGCTCGACCGCGCGCCGCAGCACGACCGGGTCCTCGCACCCGCCGACGGCAGCGGTGATCCAGCCGTGTTCGCCGCGGATCGCCTTGGGTCGTCCGCGCACCACCACGACACCGCACCGCGCGCGGCGCAACACCGGGAGGACGAGGGAGCCCAGCCCCAGGCTGCGGTGCTGTTCGCCTTTGCACCCCAAGACCAAGGTCGCGCTGGAGTCCGACGCCCTCACCAGTGCGGCCACCGGGTCGTCCCCGCTCGGGCGGAAGTGGGCGGTCAGCATGGGAAGTCGTTCCAGGACCCGCTGGACCGTCGTGTCACCGGGGTCCGCGAGGAACACCTGCAGGTCCGTCCTGAGCGACCACGCGTGTCGCGCGGCCCACTCGAACGCGTGATACGCGAATTCGGACGCGTCGACCCCGACTGTCACCGAACGACTGAAATCGGGAGCCCAGAAGGAAAATCTCCGGGGTTCCACCGCCGAGCTGGTTCTCATTACCGCCTCCTGCCGCTCCCTACCTCACCGCAGGCGCACGAGCGCTCACAGGGCACTAAGTCACGAAGCGGGCAGGAACTTGTGCGGCCGGACGGGCTCGCCCGTGAAGACCAGCGCGGCGGACCACTCGAACGGCCCAGATCCGCGGATCATCACCCGAACGCCAACGCGCCGCTCGGCCACTCTGTGTACGCCGGTAGCCTCTTGCCCGTGCCTGCCAAGCTCGAGGGCAAGGTCGCGACCGCCCCGCCCCGCCCCAACGCCATTCGCCCTGCTTCCGTGGCTGCTCTCGCCGCGGTCGCCGACGTGCACCTGACCAGGCCGGCGCATGCCGACGTCCAGGTGACGGGGGTGACTCTGCGTGCACAGCACGCGGTCCCCGGAGACCTCTACGCCGCGCTGCCGGGTGCCCAGGTCCACGGTGCCGACTTCGCCGCCACGGCGATCGCGAACGGTGCCGTCGCCGTGCTGACGGACGAGGCCGGAGCCGCGCGCGACTCCCTCAAGGACGTCCCCGTGCTGATCCACCCACGCCCTCGTGAGGTCGTGGGCCTGCTCGCCGCGCACGTCTACGGACAGCCGTCGACGAAGATCAAGCTGTGGGGTGTCACCGGCACGTCCGGCAAGACCACCACCACGTACATGATCGAGTCGGTGCTGCGCGCCGCCGGGAGGAACACCGGCCTGATCGGCACGGTCGGCACCCGCATCGGCACCGAGCAGCTCGGCAGTTCGCACACCACGCCCGAGGCGCCGGACCTGCAGGCGTTGTTCGCGGTCATGGCCGAACGCGGTGTCACCGACGTGGCGATGGAGGTGTCGAGCCACGCGCTGCACATGGGCCGCGTCGCCGCCACCGAGTTCGAGATCGGCGCGTTCACGAACCTGAGCCAGGACCACCTCGACTTCCACGCGGACATGGAGGAGTACTTCCAGGTCAAGGCGCAGCTGTTCGACGGCCGCGCGCGCAAGGAGGTCGTCTGCGTCGACGGCGAGTGGGGCGAGCGGCTGGTCAAGCCGGGCACCGTCACCGTCGCCACGACCAAGCCCGCCACCTGGACCGCGAGCGACGTCGAGGTGAGCGCGACCGGTGAGCAGACGTTCACCGCGCACGGCCCCGATGGCGACATCCGGATCCACCTCCCGCTCGCGGGCAGTTTCAACATCGCGAACGCCCTGCTGGCCATCGCCTGCCTGCACCTGGAGGGCATCGGTCCCGAGGCGGTCGCCGAGGGCCTGCGGACCGTCCAGGTGCCCGGCCGGATGCAGCGGATCGACGAGGGTCAGGCCTTCACGGCCGTCGTCGACTACTCGCACAAGCCCGCCGCGGTCGCGCTCGCGCTCGACGCCGTGCGCGCCAAGACCGACGGCCGGGTGATCGTCGTGCTCGGCTGCGGTGGCGACCGCGACCGGGCCAAGCGGCCGCTGATGGGCGAGGCCGCCGCCGAACGCGCCGAGATTTTGATCATCACCGATGACAACCCGAGGACCGAAGACGCGTCCTCTATTCGGGCCGCCATGCTCGAAGGGGCCCTCGCCACCGCGAACCGGGGCGAGGTGCTCGAGATCGGCGACCGGAGGCTCGCGATCGAAAAGGCCGTCGAGCTGGCCCTCCCGGGTGACGTCGTCGTCGTGGCGGGCAAGGGGCACGAGACGGGACAAGAGATCGCCGGCGTGATCCAACCGTTCTCGGACGTCGAGACGCTGACCGCCGCGATCAGAGAGGCGCACCGTTGATCGCACTCACGCTCGCCGAGATCGCTGAGATCGTCGGCGGACGCCTGCACGCGACCGATGGCAGTCCGGTGGTCACCGGCTCCATCGAGTTCGACACCCGCAAGATCACCGAGGGGGGCCTCTTCCTGGCGCTGCCCGGGGAACGCGTGGACGGCCACGACTTCGCCGCGCAGGCCGTGGCGTCGGGCGCCGCCGGTGTGCTGGCGGGCCGCGAGGTCGACGCCCCGGCGGTGATCGCACCGCCGGTGCAGACCAGACACGCCAACGCCTACGTTCTCGCGGGGGACAGGAGCGGCGAGGGCGCGGCGGTGCTCGAGGCACTGGCCAAGCTCGCCCGCCACGTCACGGACCGCCTGAAGGACCTGACGATCATCGGCATCACCGGCTCCGCGGGCAAGACGTCCACCAAGGACCTGATCGCCCAGGTGCTGGCGCCGGCCGGAGACGTCGTCGCGCCGCCGGAGTCGTTCAACAACGAGCTCGGCCACCCGTGGACCGCGCTGCGTTCCACCGAGGACACCAGGTTCCTGGTGCTGGAGCTGTCCGCGCGCGGCATCGGCCACATCGCGAACCTCTGCCAGGTCGCCCCGCCGCGCTTCGGTGCCGTGCTGAACGTCGGCACCGCGCACCTGAGCGAGTTCGGCTCGCGCGAGGGCATCGCGCAGGGCAAGGGCGAGCTGGTCGAAGCGCTGCCCGGCGAAGAGCACGGTGGTGTGGCCATCCTGAACGCCGACGACCCGCTGGTAGCGGGCATGGCGAGCCGCACGAAGGCCAAGGTCGTCCTGGTCGGGGAGAACCCGAAGGCCGACGTCCGGGCCACTGACATCGAGCTGGACGAGCAGGCACGTGCGAGCTTCACGCTGAAGACCTCGCAGGGCGACGCGCACGTCGAGCTCGGGCTGAACGGCTCGCACCAGGTCGGCAACGCGCTGGTCGCCGCGGCCATCGCACTCGAACTGGGCGCCACGCCCGCCGAGATCGCGCAGCGACTGGGCGCGGCGCGGCGGGTCTCCGCCCACCGCATGGTCATCACCGACCGCGCGGACGGCGTGACGGTCATCGACGACGCCTACAACGCGAACCCGGACTCGGTGCGGGCGGCGTTGAAGGCACTCGCGTCGATCTCGCGCGCCACCACGCCCGCCCGCCGCTGCTGGGCCGTCCTCGGCCCGATGGCGGAACTGGGCGACGACGCGGTGCGCGAGCACGACGAGATCGGCCGCCTGGTGGTGCGCCTCGACATCAGCAAGCTGGTCGTCGTCGGCGAAGCGGCCCGCGCGATGCACCAGGGCGCGCACCTGGAAGGATCTTGGGGAGACGAATCCGTCGCGGTGCCGGACGTGGACGCGGCGATCGCGTTGCTGCAGGGGGAAATCCGGCCCGGTGACGTAGTGCTGGTCAAGGCATCCAACGCCTATCGCCTGTGGCGCATTGCCGAGGCCCTGCTGGAGGCAGGAACCAAGTGAAGAGCATCCTGATCGCCGCAGCGATCGCACTGGCAGTGTCGATCCTGCTGACGCCGTACCTGATCAAGGTCTTCTCTCGCCAGGGCTTCGGCCAGGAGATCCGCGAAGACGGTCCGCAGCACCACAAGACCAAGCGCGGTACGCCGACCATGGGTGGCCTCGCCATCCTGGTCGCGATGTGGGCCGGTTACCTCGGCACGCACCTCGTGAACTCGATGTCGGCCTCGGCGTCGGGACAGACCCCGACGGCGTCCGGCCTGCTCGTGCTGATGCTGACGACGTCGCTCGGCATCGTCGGCTTCCTCGACGACTTCATCAAGATCCGCAAGGCCCGCAACCTGGGCCTGAACAAGACGGCGAAGCTGGTCGGCCAGTTCATCGCGACCATCACGTTCGCGATCCTGGTGCTGCAGTTCCCGAACAAGGACGGCCTGACGCCCGCGTCGGTCAACCTGTCGTTCGTCCGCGACATCACCGTGGTCTCGTTCGGCGTCGTCGGCTTCATCGTCTTCTGCTACGGCATGGTCGCCGCGTGGTCGAACGCCGTGAACCTCACCGACGGCCTCGACGGCCTGGCCGGTGGGTCGTCGGCGATGGTGTTCGGCACCTACGTCGTGATCTCGTTCTGGCAGTTCCGCTACAACTGCTCCAGCTACGCCGTGGCGGGCTGCTACGACGTGCGCGACCCGCTGGACCTGGCGGTGATCGCCGCCGCCGCGATGGCAGGCTGCATCGGCTTCCTCTGGTGGAACGCCGCTCCGGCCAAGATCTTCATGGGTGACACCGGGTCGCTCGCGCTCGGCGGCCTCGTCGCTGGTCTCGCGATCGCGACCCGCACCGAGCTGCTGATGATCGTCATCGGTGGTCTGTTCGTGGTCGAGGCCCTGTCGGTGGCGTTGCAGGTCGCGGTCTTCCGCACCTCACGACGGCGCCTGTTCCGCATGGCCCCCTTCCACCACCACTTCGAGCTGGCGGGCTGGGCGGAAACCACTGTCATCATCCGGTTCTGGTTGATGGCCGGCATCTGCTGCATGTTCGGGCTAGGCGTGTTCTACAGCGAGTGGCTGACGGGCGGTTTCTAGAGTTATGACCAAGCTGGCCGGAACAAAGGTGCTGGTGGCCGGTGCTGGAGTGACCGGCCGGTCCGCCGCGGAGGCGTTGCTCGCGGCGGGCGCCGAGGTCGTGGTGACGGACTCGTCGGCGGAACGGCTGGCGGCGCTGGAGACCCTGCTCGAAGGCGTCGAGCTGGTGCCGGGGCTGACCGAGCCCCCGGCCGGCACGTCGCTGGTGGTCACGAGCCCCGGCTGGCAGCCGTCGAGCCCGCTGCTCGCGGCCGCCGCCTCGGCCGGCATCGAGGTCATCGGCGAGGTCGAACTGGCCTGGCGGATGGGCACCGAGCTGGCCGACCCGCCGGTGTGGCTCGCGGTGACGGGCACGAACGGCAAGACCACGACGGTCGGCATGCTGGAGTCGATCCTGCACGCCGCCGGCGCGGACGCCGTGGCCTGCGGGAACGTCGGCCTGCCGGTCGTGGACGCGCTGCTGGCCGGACACCGGGTGCTCGCGGTGGAGCTGTCGAGCTTCCAGCTGTACTGGGCGCCTTCGGTGCGTCCGCAGGCGGGCGCGCTGCTCAACCTCGCCGAGGACCACCTCGACTGGCACGGCGGCATGGACGCCTACGCCCAGGCCAAGGCCCGGATCCTCACCGGCGAGGTGGCGATCGGCTGGCTCGACGACGAACTCGTCGGCGACCTGCTGGAGGCCTCGACCGCGCGTGACCGCATCGGCTTCACGCTCGACGAACCCGAGGACGGCCAGCTCGGCGTGCGCGACGGCTGGCTGGTCGACCGCGCGTTCGCCGACGACGAGGCGCTGGTCGAGGTCGCGAAGATCCGTCCGGCAGGCCCTCCCGGCATCGCGGACGCACTGGCCGCCACGGCCCTGGCGCGCGCGTACGGCGTGCCGTCCGCGGCCGTGCGCGAGGGCCTGGAGGCGTTCGAACCGGCCGCGCACCGTGCCGTGCTCGTCACCGTCGACGCCACCGACATCAAGTACGTCAACGACTCCAAGGCGACGAACCCGCACGCCGCCGTGGCTTCCCTGCGGGCGTTCGACAGCGTCGTCTGGATCGCTGGTGGGCTGCTCAAGGGCGCGTCGGTCGAGGAGATGGTGCGGACCGAGGCCCGCCGGTTGCGAGGCGCGGTGCTGATCGGCGCCGACCGTGCCGTGATCGCGGACGCTCTCACGAAGCACGCGCCGGACGTGCCGGTGCGCTCGCTCGACGTCGGTGGGGACGAAGATCCGATGCTGGCGGTCGTCCGTGCCGCGCAGGAGCTCGCGCAGCCCGGTGACACGGTGCTGCTCGCTCCCGCGGCGGCGTCGATGGACATGTTCAGCGACTACGCGCACCGGGGGCAGGCGTTCACGGACGCCGTCAAGCGCCTCACGGGTGGCCGGTAGGGTGATGGTGCCGTGACCGCGGGCCTTCACCGCGTCTTCCGGCGCTCAGCAGGGTGCCTCGCGGTGCCGGCCCCGCGCCCCCGTACCACCAGTACGAGGGCGCGGGGCCGGCACCACGATGCACCCGTCTGACCGTCGAAATACGGGGCAAAGGCCCGCGGTCACGACACCAGGGGCGGCACGCTCCAGCGAAAGGGGCGACACGCCCCAGGAATCCCCGTTCGAGCGCTTGACACAGGAGACGATGATCCGGTGACCGTCGTCGCCGACAAGCCGAGGAACAAGCGGAAGGTTCGTCCCGCGGGCCGCATCACGTCGTTGCGCAGCGGCATGACCTCGTGGCTCAGCCGACCGCTCGCCGACTTCCACCTGTTGCTCGCGATCTTCGGCATGCTCACCGTGCTCGGCCTGGTGATGGTGCTGTCGGCCTCGGCACCGGGACAGGTCGCGTCGGGCGTGTCCGCGTACAGCGTGTTCCAGAAACAGCTGATCTACGTGTGCATCGGCGCCGTCCTGTTCTGGGTGATGCTGCGGTTCCCGTTGCGCAGGCTCCGGCACGTCTCGACGGCCGCGATGGGCATCGGCGTGGTGCTGCTGGCGCTCGTGCTGACGCCGCTCGGTGACGTCCGCGGCGGCGCGCGTTCGTGGTTCACGCTCGGGCCTGTCTCCTTCCAGCCGATCGAGGCCGTGAAGCTCGCGCTGGCGTTGTGGGGCGCGCACGTCCTGGTGACCAAGCGAGCGCTGCTGTCGCAGTACCGGCACCTGCTGGTTCCTGTCGTGCCGGTGGCGATGCTGGTGTTCGCGCTGGTCATGCTGCAGCCCGACCTCGGCGGCACGATCACGCTCGGCGTGGTGCTGATCAGCCTGCTGTGGTTCGTGGGCGCGCCGATGCGGTTGTTCGGCGTGATCGCCGGTGGCGCGGTGGCGGGTGCCGTCGTGCTCGCGATCGGTGCCACGTACCGGCTGCAGCGCGTGACGTCGTTCCTCAACCCCGACGCCGACCCCGACGGCGCCGGTCACCAGGCCCGGCAGGCGATGTTCGCGCTCGCCGACGGCGGCCTGTTCGGCAAGGGACTCGCCCGGGGCAGCTCGCAGTGGCGGTACCTGCCCAACGTCGAGTCGGACTTCATCTTCGCCGTCATCGGCGAGGAGCTCGGGTTCGTCGGGTGCGGTCTGGTGCTGGTGCTGTTCGGCGGGCTCGCGTGGGTCGGCCTGCGGATCGCCTCGCGCAACACCGACCCGTGGATCCGGATCGTGGCCGCGACGCTGACGGTGTGGCTCGTCGCGCAGGCCGCGATCAACATCGGCTACGTCGTGCAGCTGCTGCCCGTCACGGGCCTCACGCTGCCGATGATCTCCTCCGGCGGCACCTCGATCGTGACGACCATGATCGTGTTCGGCATCCTGGCGAACTGCGCCCGGCACGAGCCCGAGGCCGTGTCCGCGCTGCGTTCGCTCGGTCCCGGCCGCGTCGGCGGGCTGCTCCGGCTGCCCGCCCCCGAGGCGTACCGGCCACCGGCCAAGCGCAAGCCGGTCCGCCCGTCCACGCCTCCCCGCGCACCAGGCCGTTCACGCACGCAGCAACTTCCAGTGGTGGACGAACGTCGTATGGCTGGACGCTCCGCTCCGCCTTCGGAGTACCGTCGCCGCGACTCGCGGCGCACGCAGGGCCGTTCAGAGCAAGGCAGGTCGACCCGCGGTCGCGGGCGATCCAACTGAATTCGATCTTCAGCCAACTACCTTCGGGAGAAGTCTTGACCGGGCACCCTGCCCCCAGTGGTCCGTGCGTCGTGGTCGCCGGCGGTGGCACCGCCGGACACATCGAGCCGGCACTGGCGCTGGCCGACGCGGTCATGCGGCTGCGGCCGGACGCGCGTGTCGTCGCGCTCGGCACCGAACGCGGCCTGGAGAACAAGATCGTGCCGGCCCGCGGCTACCCGCTGGAGCTGATCCCGCCGGTGCCGATGCCGCGCAAGCCCACCCTGGACCTGCTGAAGCTGCCGCTCAACGTGCGCAGCGCCGTGAAGCAGACCCGCGAGGTGCTGGAGCGCGTCGGCGCGGACGTCGTCGTCGGCTTCGGCGGCTACGTGGCGCTGCCCGCGTACCTGGCCGCGCGTGGCCGCATCCCGATCGTGGTGCACGAGGCGAACGCCAAGGCCGGGCTCGCGAACAAGGTCGGCGCCAAGTTCGCCGCGCACGTCGCGGCGGCCGTGCCGGACTCCGGGCTCATGGACGCGCAGATCATCGGCATCCCGCTGCGCCAGTCGATCACGTCGCTGGACCGCGCCGCGTTGCGCGCCGAGGCCCGCCGGTTCTTCGGACTGGACCCGCACGCTCCGGTGCTGCTGGTGTTCGGCGGTTCGCAGGGCGCGCGTTCGATCAACGAGGCCGTGGCGCCGGTCTCGGCCGAGTTCGCCCGTGCCGGCGTCGGTGTGCTGCACGCGTACGGGCCGAAGAACTCCGTTTCGGTGCAACAGGTTCCGGGTGCCCCGGCGTACGTGCCGGTGCCGTACCTGGAGCGCATGGACCTGGCGTACGCCGCCGCGGACGCCGTGCTGTGCCGTTCGGGCGCGATGACGGTCGCCGAGGTGTCGGCCGTCGGCCTGCCCGCGGTGTTCGTGCCGCTGCCCATCGGCAACGGTGAGCAGGCGCTGAACGCCGGCCCGGTCGTGTCCGCCGGCGGCGGCCTGCTCGTGCCGGACGCCGAGCTCACGCCGGAGAAGGTCGTATCGCTGGTGGTGCCGCTGATGGCGGACCGCAACCGGCTCGCGCAGATGTCCCGCGCGACGCTCGGCACCGGCCGTCGCGAGGCGGACGAGATCCTGGCCCGCTCCGTTCTGGATGTGATCAAGAAATGAGCCTCGAACGCGTTCACCTCGTCGGCATCGGTGGTGCCGGCATGAGCGGCATCGCGCGGATCCTGCTGGCGCGCGGCGTGCAGGTGTCCGGATCGGACGCCAAGGACTCGCGGACCGTGCTGGCGCTGCGCGCCCAGGGCGCGCGGATCGCCGTCGGTCACGCCGCCTCGAACCTGGACCAGCTCGTGGGCGGTCCGACCGAGGTCGTGGTGTCGACCGCGATCAAGGACACCAACCCCGAGTACGCGTCGGCCCGTGAGCGCGGCATCACCGTGCTGCGCCGTGCCGAGGCGCTCGCGGCGTTGATGGAAGACCATCGCGTCGTGTGTGTCGCCGGTACGCATGGCAAGACGTCGACCACGTCGATGCTCACCGTCGCGTTGCAGCACTGCCGGATCGACCCGTCGTTCGCGATCGGTGGTGACCTGAACGAGTCCGGTGCCAACGCCCACCAGGGCACCGGTGGCGTGTTCGTGGCCGAGGCGGACGAGTCCGACGGCTCGTTCCTGTTCTTCTCGCCGTCCGTCGCCGTCGTGACGAACGTGGAGGCCGACCACCTCGACCACCACGGCACCGTCGAGGCCTACACGGCCGTGTTCGACTCGTTCCTGGAGCGGATCGCGCCGGAGGGCGTGCTGGTGTCCTGTGTGGACGATCCTGGTGCCGCTCGCCTGATCACCGAGGCCCGTGCGCGGGGAATCCGGGTGCGCGAGTACGGCCGGTCCGCGTCCGACGCGCGTCTCGTCGACTACAAGCCGCTGGAGGCCGGTGGCCTGGCGTCGGTCGAGATCGACGGCGTGGCCGTCGAGGTCCGGGTCGCGGTGCCGGGCGAGCACATGGCGTTGAACGCGATCGCCGCTCTGCTGGCCGGTCTGGAGCTCGGCGCGGACCAGGCAGGGCTGCTCGAAGGCCTCGCGGCCTTCGGTGGCGTGCGGCGGCGGTTCGAGTTCAAGGGCCGCGGCAAGGGTGTGTCGGTGTACGACGACTACGCGCACCACCCGACCGAGGTCGACGCACAGCTGCGCGCCGCCCGTCCGGTCGCAGGCGCGGGCCGTGTCATCGTGGTGTTCCAGCCGCACCTGTACTCGAGGACCCGTACGTTCGCCACGGAGTTCGCCGCCGCGTTGTCGCTGGCGGACGAGGTCGTCGTGCTGGACGTCTACGGCGCCCGCGAGGAGCCCGAACCCGGCGTGACCGGCGGGTTGATCGCCGAGCAGGTCACGGCTTCCGTGCACTACGAGCCGTCGTTCGACCGCGTCCCCGCACTGGTGGCCTCGCTGGCACGTGAGGGCGACCTGGTGGTGACCATGGGCGCGGGTGACGTGACGATGCTCGGCCCCGAGATCGTCAGCGCGCTGTCATGAGCGCACCGGTTCGCGGCAGGTCCACGCGAGTTCGCTCCGCGAACCGGAGACCGAAGAGCGCCGAGTACCGGGCGCGGCGCAGGGTGATCCTGCGCCGCCGCCTGGTGGCGTTGCTGTCAGTGCTTTCCGTGCTGGCACTGGCCTACTGCGTCTTCTTCACCCCGTTGCTCGGCGTCCGCCAGGTGGACGTCCGCGGCAACGTGGCGCTGACCGAGGACGAGGTCCGTGCCGTAGCGGCGATCGACGCGGGCTCCCCGTTGGTGCGCCTGGACCTCAAGGAGATCCACGACCGCGTGGCAGGCATCCCGCGCGTCGCCGCCGTGGAGGTCGAACGCCTGCTCCCGGGCACGGTCCGGCTGCTGCTCACCGAACGCGTCCCGGTCGGCTCGGTGAAGCTGCCCGACGGCTTCCACCTCGTCGACTCGACCGGCAAGGACTACGCCATCCTCCCGGCCCCCGCGCCGGGCGTGCCCGAACTGGTGCTGACGCTGCCGTCGTCCTCGGACCCGGCCACTCGCGCCGTGGTCGGGGTCGTGAACGAGCTGCCGGAGAAGCTGCGGCCCGACGTGCTGTCGGTGGCGGCGACGACCAGTGCCGACGTGAAGCTGACGCTGTCAGGGAACCGCGTGGTGAAGTGGGGCAGCTCCGACGACACGGCACGCAAGGCGGCCGTGCTGCTCGTGCTGCTCTCGCGGCCAGGCACGACCTACGACGTGTCGTCGCCGGACCTGGCCACCGTGTCCTAGCGCTCAGCCGAGTGTCAGGTGGAAGCCTTCAGCCATGGCTTCCTGCTGCGTCTTCCAGATCACACCGCGATTGGAGTTGCCGGTGCTCGCGCCGTAAAGGCGCTCACCGGTCGGCAGGTCCCGCACGGTGAAGGTGAAGACGCAGCTGCTGACGCTCTTCACGAGCGTGGACACGCCCAGCACCTTGTTGTCCTGGTTGAGGATCTCCACCTGTGCGCCATCGCGCATGTCGCTGTAGCCACCAGAACCGCAGCGTCCGGTGACGGTCATGCTGCCCTCGACGGTGAACGTGTCGGGTGTGCCCCAGTCCGTCGAGGCGCGCCCAAGGCCGAACCCGATACCGCCTGCGGCGAGTAGCAACACCGCGGCGATGCCGGCCAGAAGTCCTGGTGTTCGACCTCGTGGCGGCGGTGCCTGCTGCGGTTGTACTCCGGTCTGTTCTGGTGGAAGAGGTTCCACGTAGGTCCTTCAGTTCGAGGTCGTGTTCGTCATGGCCGCGGTGCCGGTGGCCGTGACGGCGTCGGGAACCGGCGGGGCCGACGGTTCCGGGACCGATGGATCGGTTGCGAGCACAAAGGATTCTCCTGAAAGTCCGGGTCAGCCGTTCGGCCTCAGCCGCGCCATCGCGACCCGTGCGACGAGGCTGCCCAGCCTGCTCGAGACGAGTTCCAGGACGATCGCTTCGACGATGAGCGAACGCACGGACGCGGGTGCGGGTGCCAAGACATGCCTCCTGGTGATGAACGACTACCTGCTCATCGGACAGCCACCCGCGGTATTAGCCGTCTTGATCGTTGTCACCCGAAGGAAGTACTCAGGCTCAGCCACGTCGTGGTTGCGAGCGCTGGGTTTCGCCGGACCGTAGGCGGCGTTGCCCTTTGCAGGGCACCGGATGGCGGACTGGGCAACGGCGGACAAATGCGGTGCGGTGACCTCACGTGCTCATGCAGGCTGCGCCGCATGACACGAGTTGTACCGCCCTTTGTCGCTGACGAGCGTGCGACCTACACGGCCCTGTTGGACTACCTGCGCGCCACGATCGAACTGAAGGTCGAGGGCCTCACGGACGCCGACGCGACGCGGGCGGTGCTGCCCTCGAAGCTGACGACCGCGGCCGGCGTGGTGAAGCACGTGCGGTGGACCGAGCACCACTGGTTCGAGGTGGTGCTCGCGGGCCGCGACTCACGCGCGCCGTACACGACGGAGGACCCCGACGCGGACTGGCGCGTCGAGGAGGGCGAGACGCTCGCCGGCTTCCTCGCGGACTACCGCGCGCAGTGCGACATCAGCCGGGAGGTCCTCGCCGGTCTTGCGCTCGACGCCGAGGTGCCGTTCCGGGGCGACCGGACGATCTCGGCCCGCTGGGTCCTCGCGCACCTCGTCGACGAGACCGCCCGGCACGCCGGCCACCTGGACGTGGTCAGGGAACTGCTGGACGGGACCGTCGGCGACTAGCTCGCGCTTCTCCGAGTTCGGGCGGGCCGGCGACCGTCCCAGGCGGAAAAACGTCGATAGGACGGGCGAGACGATCTCCGATTCGAGGTCCGACTAGGCTTGGGGGTGCGTCGTCCTCAGGACCGTACGCGCTACTTGACGGCACGACCGGGGAGTAGTAGCGCACAGTGTTGGGACCCTACGGCGTGGCTGCTGGACCGACGCACCGCTGGTGCTTACCGTCCAGCAGGAACATATGGGGTTGACATAACTCTGGGCCTCGACGAGAGGTTGAGAGTTTCAATCCGGGTGCATCACACCCAGCACCACAGCGCGGACCACGATCAGGAAGGCGGATCCGATGACGCCCCCGCACAACTACCTCGCGGTGATCAAGGTCGTCGGCATCGGTGGTGGCGGTGTCAACGCCGTCAACCGCATGATCGAGGTCGGGCTGAAGGGCGTCGAGTTCATCGCGGTGAACACCGATGCCCAGGCCTTGCTGATGTCTGATGCCGACGTGAAGCTCGACATCGGCCGAGAGTTGACCCGCGGCCTCGGTGCAGGCGCGAACCCCGAGGTCGGGCACAGGGCCGCCGAAGACCACCGCGAGGAGATCGAGGAGGTCCTCAAGGGGGCCGACATGGTCTTCGTCACCGCAGGTGAGGGCGGCGGCACGGGCACCGGCGGCGCCCCGGTGGTGGCCTCGATCGCCCGCAAGCTCGGCGCACTGACCATCGGTGTCGTGACGCGCCCGTTCTCCTTCGAGGGCAAGCGCCGCGCCAAGCAGGCCGAAGACGGCATCCAGGCGCTGCGCAACGAGTGCGACACGCTCATCGTCATCCCGAACGACCGGCTGCTGCAGCTCGGCGACATCGGCGTGAGCCTGATGGACGCCTTCCGCTCCGCGGACGAGGTGCTCCTGTCCGGTGTCCAGGGCATCACCGACCTGATCACGACCCCCGGTCTGATCAACCTGGACTTCGCCGACGTCAAGTCGGTCATGTCCGGCGCGGGTTCGGCGTTGATGGGCATCGGCTCGGCGCGAGGAGAGGGCCGAGCGGTGCAAGCCGCGCAGAAGGCCATCAACTCGCCACTGCTGGAAGCCTCGATGGAGGGCGCGCACGGCGTGCTGCTGTCCATCGCCGGAGGCTCCGACCTGGGGTTGTTCGAGATCAACGAGTCGGCCTCGCTCGTCCAGGAGGCCGCGCACCCCGACGCGAACATCATCTTCGGTACGGTCATCGACGACTCCCTGGGCGACGAGGTCCGGGTCACGGTGATCGCGGCCGGCTTCGACGCCGGAGGCCCGACCCACAAGAAGCTGGAGCCGACGGCGCTGTCCTCGCCGCCTCGGACGGCCAGCGGGCCGATCGCCTCCGCCACGGCCACGCCGACCCACGTGCAGCAGCCGGTGGCTCAGACTCCGCCGCCCGTTCAGGCACCTGTCGCCCAGGCGCCAGTTCAGGCTCCGGTCCAGCCCCCGGTGCAGCATCAGGTCCAGCCCGAGGTTCGGCACGCGCAGCCTGTGCAGCAGCCTCCTACCACGGTGCCGCCTCAGCCTTCGCCGGCTCAGGGGAACGGGTACGTGCCTTCTGCGCCTCGGTCCTTGTCGCCCAACGGGTCGTTGCCTTCTCGGGCTGTGCCGGTCACCGAGGACCCTGACGATGAGGTTGATGTGCCGCCGTTCATGCGGCGGTGAGGTTCTGGCCTGGTGGTTTGGGTCTGGGTTGCCTCGGCTGGCGCCGGGGCTGCTGCCGGATCTGGTGCTGCCGGACCTGATGTGCTGATCTTGTCGGACCCCCTGAGTAGCGTTCGGGCTCAGGGGGTCCTTCTATTGGGGGGACGCCTGCGTCAGCTTGGGTGTCTGGCGGTTTTGGGTGGGCTGGCCGCGACCTTGTGGGTGGTCGCCTCGCCTGCCGCGGCCGGGCGGGTGGTCGCCTTTGCCTGCCGCGACCTTGCGGGTGGTCGCCTTTGCCTGCCGCGACCGGGCGGGTGGTCACCTTGCGGGCGGCGACCTTGCGTTGCGTGCTTTCCCTGGGGCTCTGCCCCAGACCCCGGCAATCTGATCAGGGGGTCCACGCCACGGGTGGGTTGATGGCACGCCTGTTGCGTTGGGCGGCTGCCTGTTGCGTAGCTCGGTGCGTTGGCGGTGGGGTCCCATCACGAGCCGAGCCAAGAGCGGGCCACACCTGAGGGGTGAGGTCAAGTCGACGAAAAGCGTGTCGACTTGACCTCACCCCTCAGGTGCAGCAAGAGCTATGGCGCGACTCGTGATGGGACCCCACCGCCCTTGCCTTGCGGTAAGGACGGCTCGCCTTCGGCGTCGCGTGCGGGAAGAAGACGGCTCGCCTGCGGCTTCGCGTGTGGGAAGAAGACGGCTCGCCTTCGGCTTCGCGTGGGGTGGACGGCTCGCCTTCGGCATCGCTAGCGGTGTCTGCGGGGGAGGGCTGGGGTGCGTGTTCGTGCGAACTAGGGTGTAGGCGTGCGCATTCGTCGTGTTGTCACCACCCGTGCCGGTGGCGTGTCCAAGGCGCCCTACGAGTCGTTCAACCTCGGCGATCACGTTGGGGACGACCTTCGGGCCGTTGAGGCGAACCGGGGGCGGCTGGCTGAGGGGATCGGGCTTTCGGCCGATCGGTTGGTCTGGATGGAGCAGGTGCACGGGCGCACTGTTGCCACCGTTGACGGGCCGCGGGGTGAGCCGCTTGAGGCTACTGATGCCGTTGTGACGAAACGGGCCGGTCTCGGGCTTGTCGTGTTGACTGCTGACTGTGTGCCGGTCCTGCTCGGGGATCAGGAGGCCGGGGTTGTCGGGGCTGTGCACGCTGGGCGTGTCGGTGCTCGGGTTGGTGTTGTCGTCGAGGCTCTCAAGGCGATGATGGCGCTCGGGGCCGAGCTTGAGCGCGTTGAGGTTCTGCTGGGGCCCTCGGTGTGCGGTGAGTGTTACGAGGTGCCCGCCGAGATGCAGAAGGACGTCGAGAAGCACCTGCCCGGTAGTGCCTCCAAGTCGCGGAAAGGTACGCCTGCCTTGGATTTGCGGGCTGGGCTGTGGAATCAGCTCGCCAGTGCCGGGGTCGGGAGGATCGGGGTCGATCCTCGGTGCACGTTCGAGGAGAAGGACCTGTTCAGCCATCGGCGGCAGGCGCCTACCGGGCGGCTTGCGTCGGTGATCTGGATTGAGCCGTGAACCGGGCCGAGGAGTTGGCGGCGAACCTCGCTGAGGTCGAGGAGCGCATCGCCAAAGCGTGTGAGGTGGCTGGGCGGGCTCGGGACGAGGTGATGTTGCTGGCGGTGACGAAAACGTGGCCCGCCAGTGATGTGGAGATCCTTTACGGGCTCGGGCTCCGGCACTTCGCCGAGAACCGCGACCAGGAGGCCGGCGCGAAGGTCGGCCAGTTGAGACACCTCGGCGAGGCGCGGTGGCACATGGTCGGGCGGTTGCAGCGCAACAAGGCGAAGTCCGTCGTCGAGTGGGCCGACCAGGTCGACTCCGTGGACAGCGTCCGGCTGGCCGAGGCGCTGGCGAAGGCGGCGCACGCGAAAGGCACCAAGCTCGACGTGTTGTTGCAGGTCAGCATCGACGGCGACACGTCGCGCGGTGGGGTTGCTGTTGCGGATGTGGCGGAACTGGCTGGCGTGATCACTCGTTCGGGTGATCTTATTCTCCGAGGTGCGATGACTGTCGCGCCTCGGACGATGGAGCCGTCGCAGGCGTTTCAGGCGTTGGTTTCGGTGGTATCTCGCCTACGTGATGATCATCCCACTGCCACCCATGTGTCAGCGGGAATGAGCGGTGACCTGGAAGATGCCATCTCGCACGGATCGACCTGTGTGCGTGTCGGAACGGCGTTGCTCGGCAGCCGGCGACTAACCTCGCCGTAGGTTGTCGGGAACCTCGGGACCGTCCGCACCGTCCCTAAGAGTGGGGAACCGCCGAGGAGGGGCTGGAATGAGCGCTTTGCACAAGCTGAAGGCCTACTTCGGGATGGTCCCCGCCGAGTACGCAGACGACCCCGGCTACGACGACGACCGCGGCCGCTACGGCGACTATCGGTCCGAGTACGCGGCCGAGGCCGACGACTACGACCCGTATCCGCGGCGCAGCCGCGTGTTCACACCGGGCCGGTCGGAGCTCCAGGGCTCCGGTTACCGGGCCGACATCGACGAGCCGGACGACTACGAGCCCGAGTCGCGGCGCGGGGGCAACCCCCCGGGCACGCGACGCTGGAGCGCCGATGCACCCGTGCACGGCGCACTCGCTGTCGAGCCGCAGCGCGAACCCGTGAGCAGGCTGCGTCCGGTTGCCGAGCCGGCAGGCAACCCGTTGGCGCGCATCACCACGCTTCACCCCCGTACCTACAGCGAGGCGCGCACGATCGGGGAGCACTACCGCGACGGCACCCCTGTGATCTTGAACCTGACCGACATGGACGACGCGGACGCGAAGCGTCTCGTCGACTTCTCGGCCGGACTGGCGTTCGCTCTGCGCGGGTCCATGGACAAGATCACGAGCAGGGTGTTCCTTCTCTCACCGCCGAACGTTGACGTCACGGCGGAGGACCGCAGGAAGCTGGCCGAGGGCGGGTTCGGGAACCACGGTTAGAGTTGACCCGTGGACCCCATCCGTCTCGTCATCTTCTACGTCCTGTTCGCGTTCTCCCTGTTCCTGACCGCGCGTGTCGTGGTCGAGATGGTGCGGACGTTCGCGAGGGAATGGCGCCCAGCGGGCGGCGTAGCCGTGACGCTTGAGACCGTCTACACGGTCACCGACCCACCGGTTCGTGCACTCCGTCGGGTGATCCCGACTGTGCGGATCGGGGGCGTCGGGCTGGACCTATCGATTATTGTGCTGTGGCTAGTCGTTATCATTCTGATGCGATTCGCAGATCCCAGGTGACGGGGAACCGTGGGATGACCGCAGCCCAGGAGTGCGAGAGGTGATCCGATGCCGTTGACCCCCGCTGATGTGCACAATGTTGCATTCAGCAAGCCGCCGATTGGCAAGCGGGGCTACAACGAGGACGAGGTGGACGCGTTCCTCGACCTGGTTGAGGGCGAGCTCGCCCGCTTGATCGAGGAGAACAACGACCTCCGTCAGCAGGTCGAGCAGCTCGACCAGCAGCTCGAGACGTCGCGTGCCGACCTCGACGACGCGCGTGCGAAGGCTTCTGCCAGCCCCATGACGACCCGTATGCCGGTGGAGGAGCCGCGCCGCCTGGCGCCGGTCCCGCCGCCCTCGGTCATGGAGCAGACGTCCCCCGGTGGTGGCGGAGACCACCACGTGCAGGCCGCGAAGGTCCTGGGCCTTGCCCAGGAGATGGCGGACCGGCTGACGGGTGAGGCGAAGGCCGAAGCGGACGGCATGCTGTCCGAGGCGCGCACGAAGTCCGAGCAGCTGTTGTCCGAGGCCCGTGCCAAGGCCGACACGATGGTCAACGAGGCGCGCACGCGTGCCGAGACCATGCTCAACGACGCGCGGACGCGGTCCGAGACGCTGGAGCGGCAGGCCCGTGAGAAGGCCACCGCGCTGGACCGTGACGCGCAGCGCAAGCACGCTGAGGTGATGGGCAACATCACCCAGGAGAAGAACACGCTCGAGAAGCAGATCGACAAGCTGCAGACGTTCGAACGTGAGTACCGCACGCGACTGAAGACGATGCTCGAGTCGTCCCTGCGCGACCTCCAGGACCGCGGCCCCGCCGCTCCGTCCGAGGGCCGTTCCCAGGGCTACTCCTTCGGCGCACGCGCCGAAGCCGGCTGAACTACTGTTCGCTAGGTGCTCTTCGTAGTTCTGCTTCTGGTGCTGGCAGCCCTCGGGTTGCTCGTTCCTGCGCTGGCCACGTCCAACACGATCTGGGCGTGGTCTTCCGTGGGCGCGAGCGTGCTCGCCGCCCTGGTCCTGGCTTGGGACTGGTGGCGGAGACGGCCGGGGGACCCCGCTGCCGACGCGCAGAGTGTAGATCAACTACGTGCAGCTGATGATCAACGGGTGGCGGAGCCGGCGGTAGCCGACACGCCGTCCGCTGACGAGGAACCACCGGAAGAGGACACCGACGCGGCGGACATGCTCGTCGTGGCCGATCTGGTGGACGAGGTGCGGGTGCTGGACGAACGGCCCCGATACCACCTGAGTTCGTGCTCCTGGCTTGCCGGGAGGCCCACGCTGGGCCTCCCGGTGCAGGAGGCACGGCAGTTGCAGTTCACGCCTTGCGCGCTGTGCACCCCGGACGCGGTCCTGGTGCGCAGGAGCCGTACCGGTTGATCCGTCCGTTTCGCGGACGAACGGTGCGGTCTGGCGGTACGAACGAGCCATGAGGCTGAGAGCCCTGGCCGTCGCTTCCGCATTCCTCCTTGCCGGTGCAGCCCCCGCGGCTGCACGACCAGAGCTGGACGCGTGCGTTCCCGCCGATCTGCGTGGCGACGCGATCGACTTCAGAGCTGATGATCACGTCGTGTTGCGTGGACTGGTGCTGGGCAGCGGGTCCAGTGGTGTGCTGCTCACCCCCGGCACCGGCGAGTCTCTCTGCGCGTGGCTGCCGTTGGCCCGGCAACTCGCGGACGACGGCTATCAGGTGCTTCTCCACCAGGTACGAGCCGAGGTCGTCCCGAGGGGCGAGTACCGGTACGGCCTCGACGTGATGGGCGCCGCGAGGGAGCTCCACCGTCGTGACGTGACCTCCATCGTGGCCGCAGGGGCCGGCACCGGCGCCACCGCCGTCGCCGCGACAGCCGAGAAGATCTCCGGCTTGAAGGCGCTGGTCCTGCTCACCCCGCTCGCGGTCACCAGGCAGGGGACGGAACTCGACGCCGTGGCGGGAGCCAGGGCCGTCGACGTGCCGACCTTCGTCGCCGCGGCGCAGAACGACGTCATGGTCGGCGAAGCACGCGAGGTCGCCGGGGCCGCGTCGGACAGCAGGCTGGAGATCGTGCCGGGCGCGGTGGCCGGGGTCGCGCTGACCGCGAACTCGGCGATGCGGGACGAGGTGCGCGCCTTCGTCCGCGAGGTCATGCCTCCGCGCACTTTCCTCGAGCGCTGGACACTGCCGATCGGCGGCGTTGTGCTGCTCGCACTCGTGGTGGCCGGGGTGGTCGTGCTCCGCGGACGGAACACGACCACGCCTCCCGACGTCAGCGCCGGTAGCTGACCTTCGCGCGGAACGTGCTGTCCGGCCTGTCCTCGTAGTGGTGTTCGATCGCGCCGTCGAACTCCGAGATCAGGCCCTCGTCGTTGTAGGCGATGTGCTCGACGGCGAAGTCGCCGCCGTTGTCGTACCAGCCGAAGCCGTGGTTCACGACGAGGACCTTCTGGTCCTCGAAGTGGCCCTCGGTGATGCGCTGTCCGTCGTGGCGGTACAACCTGATCTCGAGGAACTCCCACCCGTCGGAGGACTCGCCCTTGATCCGGATGAGGTTGTTCTCCTCGGGCTCCTCGCGCACGGAGAACAGCTCCGGTGGCGTCCAGGTGCCCGAGCGGCCCTGCGTGGGCCACGCGCTCGCGTCCGAGTCCCAGATGAGGTAGCCGGTGGCGTCGGCCGAGGCCGGTGTGGCGGTGGCGAGCAGTAAGGCCGTGGTGGTCAGAACAGCGCGAATCATGGTTACCCCCCAGGGTGTCAGCGGTGGAAGTCGACCCGAGCTCGGAACGCGTTGAACGGCTGGTCGCCACAGGTGTGCGTGATGGACGCCGCGAACACGTCGGTCCACCCGTCGGCGTTGTACTCGACGCGGTCGACGGTGAAGCCGGCCGTGTCGTCGGTGCAGACGAAGCCGTCGCCGAACACCGTGACCTTCTCGTCGTCGTACGAGCCGGCGGTGATCAGCTGTCCGTCGTGCCGTGACAGCTCGACCAGGATGTAGTCCTGCAGGCCGTTGTGCTCGGCGTGGATCCTGATCGTGTTGTCGGATCGGCGCAGGCCGACCCTGATCTCCTCGGCCGGAGCCGACCAGTTCGCGGACCGGCTGTGCACCGGCCGCGCGTTGGCTTCGGCCTCGAAGGAGAACTCCTGCACCGGTGCCACGACGGTGGTGCTCAGCAAAGCGGCGAATGCCAGAACTTTCACGTGATCCCCCAATCACCTCGTCGAGAAGTCTGGGGGACGGGGAACTCGGCGCGCCATGCGTGGATCTACTCAGAGCACGACCGGGCGCGCCCCGTGGGCGGTGACGAGGCCCGGCAGGCGTTCGCGGCTCGTCACGACGACCCGGCAGTGCGGTGTCCCCGGTAGCAGCGGCACGACCTGTGCGGTGTCCGCGGCGTTGTCGAGCACGATCAGCATTCGCCGGTCTGCCAGCAACGTGCGGTAGAGCGCCGTCTGCGCGTGCGGTTCCGGCGGGATGCCGTCCGGGCTGGTGCCCAGCGCGGTGATGAACTCGCGGACGACGTCGGCCGGGTCGGAGCCGCCGAGGGCCACGAACAGCTGGCCGTCGGGGTAGTCGACGGCGTGCTCGTGCGCCCAGTGCACCGCGAGCCGCGTCTTGCCGGCGCCGGCCGGTCCGGTGATCGTGACGATCGGCCCGTCCAGGTCGAGGGCCGCCAGTTCGGCTGCCATGCCCGCGAAATCCGTTGGGGCGGGCGGAAGTTGTCGTGGGCTCCACTGTGGACGCTGGACGAGCGACGCGTGCAGGTCGCGCAACGCGGGGCCGGGGTCGAGGCCCAGTTCGTCTGCGAGCCGATGGCGCAGCTGCGAGTAGTAGGCGACCGCATCGGCGCGTTGGCCGGCACCGATCAACGCACGCATCAGTTGTCCCGCAAGCCGTTCGTCGAGCGGGCGTTCGGACGTGCGCGCGGTCAGTTCCGCGACCAGTGACATGTGCTCGCCGGCGGCCAGACGCGCGTCGGTGTGGTCCAGATCAGCGGCGGCGATCTCACCGGCCAGCGTCTCGCGCAGACCGGCGAACCACGTGCCGTGCAGCCCCTCGAACGGCTCGCCGCGCACGAGCGCCATGGCCTCAGCAGGCCGTGCGAGCGCCACGAGAGAGCGGAAGTGGTGCAGGTCGATCGACGCGGGGTCGGCCTCCAGCACGTACCCGCCGGAGCGGCGCACGATCGGGATGCCGTCCAACGCCGTCCGCAACCGCGACACGTAGCTGTAGAGCGCGGCTCTGGCCTGCCGCGGCGGCGCATCGCCCCACACCCGTGCCAGCAGCTTGTCGACGCCGACGACCTGGTTGACGTCCACCAGCAACACCGCCAGCACGCTGAGCTGACGTGCGTGACCCACGTCGACGAGGCCGGTGCCCCGCCGGACCACGGGCGGGCCGAAGAGGTGGAACCTCACCGGTCCAGGAACAGGAGCAACGCGAGCAGCCCGAGCAGCGCGAGGTCCACGACGACACCGGTGGGCTTCGAGTCGTACCGCAACCGCGTGATCGTGGCACCGACCATCAGCAGCCCGAGGCCGACGGTGGCCGCGTGCGCCACCCACTCCCACGTGACCAGCCCGACGACGAGACCCGCCGCGCCCGCCCACTCCAGCGCGCCGATGGTGCGCCACAGCGCCGGGTTCATCCGGAAGTGGTCGCGTGCCTCGAGTGACGCCTTCGCGCCGAACAGCTTGCCCGCGCCCGTCGCCACGAACAGCAGGGCCAGCACGATCGACAACGCGATGGTCAACGTCATCGGCCGAGCATACGGTTTGCGCCTCCGGTTACCCTGTAACTCACAGGCACCGATCCGGCCATCACCGGGGAGCCTCCGGAAGAACGGATGCGCGAGCATCTCAGTAGAACCGGACGGGACCGGCCCGTCACAGCCGAAGAACGAGAGGCTCGCCCCCGTGGCGGGCAAGCGGGGTGGTACCGCGGCAGACCGAGCCACATCGGTGTGTCGTCCTCGCGTGTCGCATCTGACCGCGAGGAGCAGTGGAGATGGCCTACCCCAGGGCCGGAGCGAACGAGGTCCCGGCGCAGCCGTCCTTTCCGAACCTCGAGCAGGACGTGCTCGGGTACTGGAAGGACGACGAGACCTTCCAGGCGAGCATCGACCGCAACCCGGCCGGCGAGCACGGCGAGAACGAGTTCGTCTTCTACGACGGCCCGCCGTTCGCGAACGGCCTGCCGCACTACGGGCACCTGCTGACCGGCTACGTCAAGGACGTCGTGCCGCGCTACCAGACGATGCGCGGCAAGCACGTCGAGCGCCGGTTCGGCTGGGACACGCACGGCATGCCCGCCGAGTACGAGGCGGAGAAGCAGCTCGGCATCACGCAGAAGCACGAGATCGACGAGCTGGGCATCGAGAAGTTCAACGAGGCTTGCCGCACGTCCGTGTTGCAGTACACGGACCAGTGGCGCGAGTACGTGACGCGGCAGGCTCGCTGGGTCGACTTCGACAACGACTACAAGACGCTCGACCTCGACTACATGGAAAGCGTCATGTGGGCGTTCAAGGCCTTGTGGGACAAGGGCTTGATCTACGAGGGCTTCCGGGTGCTCTGGTACTGCTGGCGTTGCCAGACGCCGCTGTCCAACACCGAGACCAAGATGGACGACGCCTACCGGGACCGGCAGGACCCCGCCGTCACGGTGGCGCTGCGCCTGGAGTCCGGCGAGAAGGCCCTGGTCTGGACGACGACGCCGTGGACGCTGCCGAGCAACCTGGCCGCCGCCGTGCACCCGGACGTCGACTACGTGACGGTCGTTGGTTCCGACGGGGACAGGTACCTGCTCGCCGAGGCCCGTGTCGCGGCGTACGCGCGTGAGCTGGGCGAGGAGCCCGAGGTCGTCGCCCGTTACAAGGGGTCGGACCTGGTCGGCAAGAAGTACCTGCCGCCGTTCGACTTCTTCGCGGGCCGCGAGAACGCGCACCAGGTCCTGACGGCCGACTACGTGACCACCGACGACGGCACGGGCATCGTCCACATCGCACCGGCGTTCGGTGAGGACGACAAGGTCGTGACGGACGCGGCGGGCATCGAGGTCGTCGTGCCGGTCGGGCCGGACGGCAAGTTCACCGCGGAGGTGGCGCCGTACCAGGGCGTGCACGTCTTCGAGGCGAACAAGCTGATCATCCGCGACCTCAAGGAAGCGGGCCTGCTGCTGCGTCACGAGACCTACGACCACCCGTACCCGCACTGCTGGCGCTGCCAGAACCCGCTGATCCAGCGCGCGCTGTCGGCGTGGTTCGTCGCGGTCACGCAGTTCAAGGACCGGATGGTCGAGCTCAACCAGCAGATCAACTGGGTGCCCGGCCACATCAAGGACGGCCAGTTCGGCAAGTGGCTCGAGAACGCGCGCGACTGGAACATCTCGCGCAACCGGTACTGGGGCTCGCCGCTGCCCGTGTGGACCTCGGACAACCCCGAGTTCCCGCGCACGGACGTGTACGGGTCGCTGGACGAGCTGGAGCGCGACTTCGGCGTGCGCCCGGACAACCTGCACAGGCCGTTCATCGACGAGCTGACGCGACCGAACCCGGACGACCCGAGCGGCCAGTCGGTGATGCGGCGCATCCCGGACGTGCTCGACTGCTGGTTCGAGTCGGGCTCGATGTCGTTCGCGCAGGTGCACTACCCGTTCGAGAACGCGGACTGGTTCGAGAACCACTACCCGGGCAACTTCATCGTCGAGTACAACGGGCAGACGCGCGGCTGGTTCTACACGCTGCACGTGCTCGCGACGGCGTTGTTCGACCGGCCCGCGTTCCGCGACTGCGTGGCGCACGGGATCGTGCTGGGTGACGACGGCCAGAAGATGTCCAAGTCGCTGAAGAACTACCCGGACGTCAACGAGGTCTTCGACCGCGACGGCTCCGACGCCATGCGCTGGTTCCTCATGGCGTCGCCGATCCTGCGCGGTGGCGACCTGGTGGTGACCGAGCGCGGCATCCGCGACGCGGTGCGCCAGGCGGTGCTGCCGTTGTGGAACTCCTGGTACTTCCTCGCGTTGTACTCCAACGCTTCCGGGAAGGAGGGCACGTGGCGCGTCGACTCGAAGAACGTGCTCGACCGGTACGCGCTGGCGAAGACGCACGACCTGGTGCGCGACGTCCAGGCGGCGATGGACGTCTACGACATCTCCGGTTCGTGCCAGCTGGTGCGTGAGTACCTGGAGGTGCTGACGAACTGGTACGTGCGGCGGTCGCGGCAGCGGTTCTGGGACGGCGAGCAGGACGCGATCGACACCCTGCACACCGTGCTGGAGGTCGTCACGCGCGTCACGGCGCCGTTGCTGCCGTACACGTCCGAGGTCGTGTGGCGCGGGCTGACCGGTGGCCGTTCGGTGCACCTGACGGACTTCCCGTCGGTGTCGGACCTGCCCGCGGACGACGCGCTGGTCGCGGCGATGGACGAGGTGCGCGACGTCTGCTCGACGGCGTTGTCGCTGCGCAAGGCGAACAAGCTGCGCGTGCGGCTTCCGCTGGCGCGCCTGACGGTGGCGTCCCCGGTGGCGGGCTCGCTGGAGGACTTCGCCGGCATCGTCCGCGACGAGGTCAACGTCAAGGAGGTGTCGCTGTCCACGGACGTCGACGCCTACGGGCAGTTCCAGCTGGTCGTCAACGCGCGGGCGGCCGGGCCGCGACTCGGGCCGAACGTGCAGAAGGTCATCAAGGCCGTCAAGGCCGGCGACTGGTCCGAGGTCGGCGGCAGGATCGTCGCCGCCGGTGTCGAGCTGTTCGAGGGTGAGTACGAACAGCGACTGGTGGCAACGGATCCGGCCGCGACGTCCGCTCTGCCCGGTGGTGCCGGTGTCGTCGTGCTCGACACGGTGGTGTCGCCGGAACTGGAGGCCGAGGGTGTCGCGCGCGACCTGGTGCGCGTGGTGCAGCAGGCCCGCAAGGACGCCCAGCTCGACGTGTCCGACCGGATCACGCTGACGCTGGAGCTTCCCGAGGCGGTGCGCGCCGCGGTGGAGCCGCACCTGGCGTTCGTCCAGGCGGAGACGCTGACGACGTCGGTGGTGTTCGGCGAGGGCACGTCCGAGGGCACCGTCGGTGACGGCGCCAAGGTGAAGGTCGCTGTCGCGAAGGCGTGATCGATACGTGAGCGCTCGTCCCTAGCGTCGCCATCGCCTGAGAGGGGGCGATGGTGAAGGTCAGAGGACTTGTGTTGAGCGCGGCGTTCCTGGCGGCGTGTGTGGTGGGTTCGCCCACCGCGTACGCCGCCGCTGCGTGTGAGTGGGTCACGACGGACCTGCCCGTGCCGGCCGGTGTCACGTTCAACGACGTGCACGCGGGGTCGGACAACGGTGAGTGGGTGCTCGGGCAGGGGTATGACGCCGCGTACGTCGCCGGGACGTTCGTCTGGCACAACGGAGTGCCGACGGGCGAGTTCATCCCGCAGGCAAGGGTCGGCGATGTCAACAACTACGGCGTGCTCATGAGCAACGCCAACGACGCCGCGTACCGGATCAAGGACGGTGTCCGGGAGCGGCTGGAACCCGCGCCCGAAAGCAGCAGCCGGTCGTGGGGTGAGCACATCAACAACGCTGGGGACGTCGCCGGGTTGTCGGGCTACATGAGCATGTACGGACCAGTGCTGGTGTGGCCGGCTGGATCGACGACGCCGCGGGAGTTGCCGAACACCCGTAACGGCCTCGTCCGCATCGTGAAGGGCATCGACGACGCCGGCAACGTGGTCGCCCTTGAGATGGGGCCCGTGAACCAGCATTTCAGCCACGTCTGGGACCGTGACGGGCGCCAGACGAGGCTGGAGACGCTACCCGGCGACTACTCGGCCGACGTGGAGTTCATTCGCGACGGCCGAATCTTCGGCAAGTCGGTGCCACAGGACTGGCAGCAGCCCAGCACGGTCGTCGAGTGGGGGATGGACGGCAAGGTCGTGCGTACGTTCCCCGAGATCTACAACCCGCTGGACGTGGACGCTTCCGGTCACGTCCTCGGCCAGGTGTCCAACTCCCGCAACGCGGTCTGGCGCGGGCCTGGGCAGCTCGACACCCCACCCGGCCTGCAGGGAGTCCTGATGGCGGAGAACGGTGACGTGTACGGCACCGAGTCGGACGAGAACTTCAAGTCCAGGCCGCGTCACGCGCGCTGTGGCTGACGCTTCGGGGTGAACAGGCGCCGCACCTGGCGCACGTACCACGACCAGCGGGCCGGGGACTTCGGTTCCCGGCCCGCTGCTCGTTCGCAGACGTCGAACAGGTCCTCGAGGCACGCGTCGTGCAGCCACCTGATCGCCAGTGCCCAGCGCAGCCGGTCGACGAGGCCGAACCGGCCGATCAGCTCGTGCCGCAGCACCGTGCCGGACGCCGAGAGCGTGTGGCTGCCCGACATGCCGGTGAACTCGAAGGTGATCGACTCACCGGGCACGAACTCCGTGCAGCGGTAGCGGATCGGGCCGTGCCCGCCGTCGGCGCCGACTCCCAGCGGCCGGTCGAACTCCTGCTTGCCCCACGTGGGAGGCCAGAGCTCCTGGATGCGCTCGACGAACGGGCCGGCGGGCACGCCGAGGTCGCGGGTGTGCACGTTCTTGATCATGTGAATCCCCCTCCATACGCTTGCGTATGTTCCTGGAACGTACGCTAGCGTATGGAAGCGTGGCGCGGAGGAACCAGGACGACTGGACTGAGATAGCGCTGAGAGCGCTGGCCGAAGGCGGGCTGCAGGCCGTCGCGATCGAGCCGCTGGCGGCGCGGGCCGGAGCCACGAAGGGCAGCGTCTACCACCACTTCCCGAACCGCGAGGCGCTGCTGAAGGCGACCGTCGAGCGGTGGGAGCGGGAGCACACCGAGAAGGTCATCGAACTGGTCGAGTCCGGGAGGACGCCGCGCGAGAAGCTCAGGACGCTGTTCACCGTGGTGCTCGACCAGACCCGCAAGGGTTCGGTGGAGATGGCGTTGCAGGCGGGCGCGGGCAACGAGGTGATCGCGCCGGTCCTCCAGCGCGTCACCGAGAAGCGGATCGGCTACCTGACCGAGTTGTTCGGGCAGCTCGGGTTCGGCGAGGCCCAGGCGAGGAAGCGCGCGTTGATCGCGTTCAGCCTCTACCTGGGCCAGGCGCAGATGTGGACGACCCTGCCCGGCCTCGTCGAACCGGTGCTCGACGAGGCCGTGCAGGTGCTCACGCAGAGATCAGATCAGGCCGCGGTCGCCCACAACGCGTAGGCGATCACGTCCGCGTTGCGGTCGAGAGCCGTCACGTTGACGTTGGCCGTGGTGTCGCAGGAGCGGTGGTAGCAGCGGTCGTAGGCCTGGCCGGCCGTGCCGCCCCACTTCCGCGCCTGTGCCGTGGTCTTGGTCTGCTCGGCGCCGGTGAAGGTGCCGCCGGTCGCGATGTCCGCATCGGCGAACGCCGCGTGGTCGGAGCGGCCGCCGACCTTGGTCAGCTCGGTCTGGACGCCGATCGAGGTGAAGCCCGCCTGCAGCCGCTGCTGCAACGCCACCGAACCGGGGGGCTGGTTGTCGGCGCCGTCGTAGACGAAGTAGCCCGGGTTCGGCGAACCGGTCATGTCGAAGTTCAGGTACGCCTTGATCCTCGACTTCTCGGTGGCGGACAGGGACCTCACGTAGGCCGTCGAGCCGCGCAGCCCGAGTTCCTCCGCGCCCCACCAGCCGAACCGCACGTGCTTGGTGGGCTGGAAGTTCGTCGCCTTCATCTGGAGGGCGACCTCCAGGATCGACGCGGAACCCGTGCCGTTGTCGTTGATGCCGGGGCCCGCCGTGACGCTATCGAGGTGGCCGCCCAGCATGACGACGTTGTTCAGGTCGCCGCCGGGGTAGTCCGCGATCAGGTTGTAGCCGGTGGCGCCGCCGTAGGTGAACGACTGGACGCGCGTCGTGAAACCGGCCGCGTCGAGCTTGCTCTTCACCCAGTTGATCGAGGCCAGGTACCCCGGTCGTCCGTGTGCGCGGTTGCCGCCGTTGGCGTTGGCGATCGACTGGAACTGGTTCAGGTGTGCTTGGACGTTCGCGACGTTGATGTTCGGTGCGGCGAGAGCCGCGGGGGCCGCCGCTTGCGCGGTGGTCGCTCCGGTCACCATCAAGGCGGCCGCCAGCGCGATCAGGATCCTCATGGTTCAACTCCGTGCAGGGGTTGGGGATTGAGCCACTGATCAACATGCTCCTCCGTGCATGAGCCCGGTAGAGGCGATCGTCGGATTCGTCGGAATCGGTGGTGATCAACCAGAATGGTCCAGGTGGGTGACGTCACGGTCGTTCTGGGCATCGGCGCGGCCGTACTGCTGATCTCCGTGATCGCGGTGCGGGTGTCGACTCGGCTCGGGCTGCCCTCACTCCTGCTCTACCTCGGCATCGGCGTGCTCCTCGGCGAGTCCGTCGTCGGCATCAAGTTCGACGACGCCGACCTCACCCAGTCACTCGGCATCGCGGCGCTGGTGCTGATCCTGACCGAGGGCGGCATCACCACCCGCTGGAGCGCGGTGAAGTCCTCGCTGTCGCTGGGCATCGCACTGTCCACAGTGGCCGTCGCGGTGAGCGTGGCGGTGACCGGAACGGCGTTGCACTTCCTGCTGGGCCTCGACTGGCGGATGGCGCTGCTGTGGGGCGCGGTGCTGTCGTCCACCGACGCGGCCGCCGTCTTCAGCGTCCTGCGCTCGCTGGGCGTCGGCGCCCGGCTCACCGGCGCGCTCGAACTGGAGTCCGGTCTCAACGACGCGCCGGTCTACATCGCCGTGGTGCTGCTGGCCTCCTCGGACCAGATCTCCTGGACCGCGCCGCTGCTGGTGATCTACGAACTGGGCGCGGGAGCGGTCATCGGCGTGGCCCTCGGCTATCTCGGCGGGGCCGGGCTCAGACGCGCGGCGCTGCCCTCCACCGGCCTGTACCCGCTCGCCACGGTGGCGGTCTGCGTGATGGCCTACACGGCCGGCGATGTCGCGCACGCCTCCGGATTCCTCGCCACGTACGTCGCCGCGCTGGTCCTCGGCAACGCCCGCCTGCCGCACCGCGCCGACACCCTCTCGTTCGCCGAAGGCCTCGGCTGGCTCGCCCAGATCGGCCTCTTCGTGCTGCTCGGTCTCTACGCCTCGCCGTCGCGCCTGCTCGACGTGCTGTTCCCCGCGCTGGTCGCCGGCGTGGTGCTGACGTTCGTGGGCCGGCCGCTGTCGGTGTTCCTCGCCTCGCTGCCGTTCAAGGTGCCGTGGCGGGAACAGGTCTTCCTGTCCTGGTCAGGGCTGCGCGGCGCGGTGCCGATCGTGTTCGCGCTGATCCCGTTGATCCAGGGGGTCGAGGGCGCGCGCGCACTGGTCGACGTGGTGTTCGTGCTGGTCATCGTGCTGACGGTGGTGCAGGGCACGACGCTGCCGTTCCTCGCCCGGCGTCTCGGGCTGGTGAAGACGGGGGAGGCGCAGGAGGTCCAGGTCGACTCCTCGCCGCTCGACGAGCTGGGCGCCGAACTGCTGCAGGTGCACATCCAGCGCGGGTCGAAGCTGCACGGCGTCTACATGACCGAACTGCGGCTACCGACCGGAGCCACGGTCAGCCTCGTGGTGCGCTCGGGGAAGAGTTTCACGCCACAGCCGACGACGAGGCTGCAGACGGACGACCAGTTGCTCATCGTCACCACCGAGGAAGCGCGCGATGCCGCTGAGCGGCGCGTACGTGCCGTCGACCGCGCCGGTCGCTACGCACGGTGGAAGGGGGAGACCGGCGATTAGTCGGTCTCCGAGGCTTCTCACGATGTGAATCGGGTGTCGACGGGAGGATCACCCTCCGCTAACGTCGTCGGCAGGTCATGAGAGCCAGCGTCAAGCCCAAGCTTGCTGGCCGGCAACCCTCCAACCGCGGTGGGGTGCCCTTGGTGAGGACCTGGTCCGGCGCGTGGGGCGCCGGTCAAGCGCGGGCCTTCGCTGGGCGGGGCCCCTGGCCTCGGAGGCAGCTCGATGACGCTCGCGATCACCCCTGGAACCACCACTTCCGTTCCGGCTGTCGTCGGCTCCGACCTGCGCGTTCCCCTGGTCACCGGAGAGCGCGTCACCTACGCCAACCTCGACCACGCGGCGTCGGCCCCCTGTCTGCAGGAGGTCCGCGACGCCGTCGACGAGCTGCTGCCCTGGTACGCCAGCGTGCACCGCGGCGCCGGGTTCGCCTCGCAGGTCTCGACGCGCGTCTACGAGCAGGCCCGCGACCGCATCCGCAGGTTCGTCGGGGCGCATTCCTCCGACGCCGTCGTCTTCACCCGCAACACCACGGACTCGCTGAACCTGTTGGCGCGCAGCGTTCCCAAGAACACCGCCGTCGTGCTGTTCGACAGCGAGCACCACGCGGCGCTGCTGCCGTGGCGCGGTCCCAACGTTCAGCGCGTTCCCGCTCCGTCTTCGTCTGGTGCTGCGGTAGTCGCACTGGACCGGGCTCTGGCCGCCGCCCCGGTCGGCCCTCGGCTCGTGATCGTCACCGGGGCGTCCAACGTCACGGGGGAGCTGTGGCCGGTCGCCGAGCTCGCGAAGGTCGCCCGCCGCCACGGCGCGCGCATCGCGCTCGACGCCGCGCAGCTCGCCCCGCACCGCCCGATCAACGTGCGTGAGCTGGGCGTCGACTACATCGCGTTCTCCGGCCACAAGATCTACGCGCCCTTCGGCGCCGGCGTGCTGGTCGGCCGCGCGGACTGGCTGCAGCAGGCCCAGCCGTACCTCGTGGGCGGCGGCGCGACGTCCAAGGTGACCGACCACGGCGACCGCCTCGGCGTGGCCTGGTCCGCGGTGCCCGAGCGGCACGAGGCCGGCAGCCCGAACGTCGTCGGCGTGCACGCGCTGGCCGCGGCCTGCGAGATCCTGTCGCGGCACTGGGAGCAGACCGTCGCGCACGAGCAGGAACTGCTGACGCGCCTGCAGAACGGCCTGCGCGCCATCCCCGGCTTCCGCGAGCTCGCGATCCTGGCCGACGCGGACAAGGTCGGCGTCGTGAGCTTCACGATCTCCGGCTTCGACGCGGGCTTCCTCGCGGCGGCGCTGTCCGCCGAGTACGGCATCGGCGTGCGCGACGGAGCGTTCTGCGCGCACGTGATCGTGGGGCGCCTGGTCAAGCAGGCCGGATCGCACGAGGAACGTGCCGTGCGCGCGTCGATCGGTCTCGGCACGACGGCCGAGCACGTCGACCGTCTGATCGCGGCGCTGCGCACCCTGGTCACCGAAGGTCCGAAGTGGACCTACGAGCAGCGCGACGGCCGCTGGGTGCCGCAGGACGACAACCGAACCCTGCCGCCGTTCCTCGCGTAGTCCCTGTAGTGGACAATGACGTGGTGAGTGACGAGTCCAAGGCCGAGGAGAAAGCCTCCGGGGAGGTCGCTGACGGGTCGGCGAAAGAGCAGGTCAGCGATCCTGAGACGGTCGCGACGCCCGTGCTGACGCCGGTCGCCGAAAAAGAGACCCCGAAGTCTCCTGCGGAGTCCCCCGCGAAGGCGGAGGACGACGACGAGTTCTCCATCGCCGGTTCGATCTCCGGCTCGCTGCCGGAACCGAGGACGAAGATCCTCGCGGTCCTGGCAGCCGGCGTGCTGGCCCTCGACGTGCTCACCAAGGTCGTGTCCGTCGCGTTCCTCGAGGGTGCCGACCCGATCAAGCTGTTCGGCGGCGTGCTCTACCTGACGTTCGTCCGCAACCCCGGCGCCGCGTTCGGGCTGGCGGAGAGCATGACGTGGATCCTCGCGCTGATCGCGTTCGGCGTCGCCGGGTTCATCGTCTGGATCTCGCGCAACCTCCGCTCCCAGGGCTGGGCCGTCGGTCTCGGCCTGGTGCTGGGCGGTGCCGTCGGCAACCTCGCCGACCGCCTCTTCCGCGAGCCGGGCCCGATGCGCGGCCACGTGGTCGACTTCCTGTCGCTGTTCGACCCGTACGGCCAGGTGTGGCCGGTGTTCAACGTCGCGGACATGGCGATCGTCGGCGGCGGCGTGACGATCATCATCCTGGCGCTGCTGCAGCACGACTACGACGGCACCGTCCACAAGCGGGCCGAGCCCCTCGTGGAGCCGGACGGTCTGCAGGAGTCGAAGTAGCTGCTCCTGGTAGTTTCAGCAGGTTCTGCAAGAAGAAGAAGGTCGAGGCCCCCGCGTGAGCGGATACCGAACGCTGCCCATTCCCGACGGTCTGGACGGCATGCGCGTCGACGCCGGTCTCGCGAAGCTGCTCGGCTTGTCCCGCACCGTCGTCGCGTCCATCGCCGACGCCGACGACGTGCTGGTCGACGGCCGGGTCGTCGGCAAGTCCGACCGGCTCACGGCCGGGTCGATGCTGGAGATCACGCTGCCGGCGCCGCCGCAGCCGATCACCGTCCAGGCGATCCCCGTCGAAGGTCTGAAGATCATCCACGAGGACGACGACATCATCGTCGTCGACAAGCCCGTCGGTGTCGCCGTGCACCCGTCGCCGGGCTGGACCGGGCCGACCGTCGTCGGTGGGCTCCTCGCGGGCGGCCACCGCGTCGCCACGTCCGGAGCCGCCGAGCGCCAGGGCGTCGTGCACCGGCTCGACGTCGGCACGACCGGCGTGATGGTGGTCGCGAAGTCCGAGTCCGCGTACTCGGCTCTGAAGCACGCCTTCAAAGAGCGGACCGTCGACAAGGTCTACCACGCGATCGTGCAGGGCCACCCGGACCCGATCAAGGGCACCATCGACGCCCCGATCGACCGGCACCCCAAGCACGACTACAAGTTCGCCGTGATGCAGGACGGCAAGCCGTCCATCACGCACTACGAGGTCATCGAGGCGTTCCGCGCGGCGTCCTTCGTCGAGGTCCACCTGGAGACCGGGCGCACGCACCAGATCCGTGTTCACTTCTCGGCGCTGCACCACCCGTGCGTGGGCGACCTGACGTACGGGGCCGACCCGACGCTGGCCAAGCGCCTCGGGGTGACGCGGCAGTGGCTGCACGCGCGGCAGCTCGGGTTCCACCACCCGGCGGACGGCCAGTGGGTCTCGTACACGTCGGAGTACCCGGAGGACCTGTTCGTGTCGCTGGAGAAGCTGCGCGAAGAAGGCTGATTGTGTCTGGGTAAATCGCCGGTTCACGAAGTTGCACTTGATGTTAACCGGCGTGCTCAATAGCGTTCTCGGCATGCACCTGACAATTCTCGCGGCCTCGGGCCGGACCGGTCTCGCCCTCACCCGCCAGGCGCTGGAGCGCGGCCACACCGTCACGGCGATCGCCCGCGATCCCGCCCGGATCACCCTCGACCACCCGAACCTGCACAAGGTCCCCGGCGACGTGGGTGATCCGGCCTCGATCGTCGTCGACCCGGACACCGTCGTCCTGTCCGGGCTCGGCACGGACCGCGCGGGCGTGCTCTCCGACGGCGCCAAGGCGGTGATCGCCGCCGGGCCGCACCGGATCATCTGGCTCGGCACCTACGGAACGGGCGCGTCGGCCGAGGTGGCGGGCGAGGGTGCCGCCGTGCTGTGGAAGTTCTTCGGCGACCGGATCCCGGACAAGGTCGAGGCCGACAACGCCGTCCTCGCCGCCGGTGGCACGGTCTTCCACGCCGGGGTGCTCACCGACGAACCGGCAGGCCCCGGCCGCACCGTCGGCCTGGACGCCGCGCCGCCGTTCGACCTCTCGGCCGAGGTCAGCCGGGAGACCGTCGCCGCCGCGATGCTCGACGAGGCCGAGGAGCCACGCTTCCCCGGCGCCATCGCGTTGCCGCTAGCGGCCTAGTACGTCGCCGACGACCGTGCGCACCTGGTCGCGCAGCCACGCGTGGGCGAGGTCGGAGTCGTAGCGCTGGTGCCAGTTGCAGTTGATCGGCGCTTCCGGTGACTCGGCCGGCAGCGGGTGGGTGACCAGCCCGAACGCCTCGATCAACGGCCGGCACAGGATCGCCGTGGTGGTGACCAGGGCATCGCTCGCGGCCGCGATCTGCACGGCCGAGTGCACGGTCGCCACGGTCGCGATCACCCTGCGCCGCAACCCTTCCGCGGCCAGCAGGTCATCGATCGGGGCGGTCAGCCGGCCGCGTCGTGAGACCAACACGTGCGGATAGGCGGCGTACGCGCGCAGGTCCAGTTCGGTACACGGGTGCCCGGACCGCATGACGACGGCGAGCGGGTCGGTGCCGAGCGTCTCCGAGCGGAACTCGGGGAGGTCGGGCGCACCGCCGCCGAGTTCCAGGTCGACCCGCCCGTGCCGCAGGTCGTCGGTGTCGGCGGAGTGCTCGGCGAGCACCCGCAGCCGCACGCCCGGTGCCTGCTCCGCGATCCGCCCGATCAGCGCGGGCACCACCGACGAGGCGAGGGCGTCGTGGCACTGGATCGTGAACGTGCGCTCCAGTTCGGCCAGGTCCAGCTCACGGCTCGGCGCCAGCACGGCGTTGGCCTGCCGCACCAGCCGGCTCACCTCGTCGGCGATCCCGAGCGCGTACGGCGTGGGCGTCATGGTGTGGCCGGTCCGCACGAGGATGTCGTCGCCGGTGACCTTCCTGATCCGCCCGAGCGTGCGGCTGACCGCGGGTGACGACAGGTGCAGCCGTTCCGCCGCCCCCATCACGCTGCCCTCTTCGAGGAGGGCGTCCAGCACCGTCAGCAGGTTCAGATCCGCTTGCATAACAGCCAATCTTGGAGGAAACCGTGCTCGCAGCCACCACCGCCGCCGTCCGCCGTGCCGGAGAGCGGATGTTGAAGCGCTACTCGACCGAATCCCGCGCGTCCTCTCTCACGGAACTCGTCGCCGCCATCCAAGCCAACGACGCCGCCGTCGTCGACCTGCTGAGGCCGGAACTGGCCGAGATCCGCCCGCAGGCGCGCTGGCTCGACGACGAACACGGCTCCGGCCCCCTGGACTCCGGTGAGTGGTGGCTCGTCGACCCGGTCGGCGGCAACATGAACGCGGTCCAGGGCATGACCGACTGGAACATCGGCGTGAGCCTGGTCCGCGACGGCCGCCCGGTGCTCGCGGTCGTGCACTTCCCGCTGTTCGACGAGATGTTCACGGCGACGGAGGGCGGCGGGGCGTTCCTGAACGGCGTGCGGCTCAGGGTCTCGGACAAGACCTCGCTGGACGGCGCGCTGGCGGGCACCGGCCAGGCCCAGCCGGGGCAGGGCCCGGAGATGGCCGACCGGGTCGGCACCTCCTACAGCGCCATGGCGAAGCAGGCCCTCTACGTCCGGATCTCGGTGCCGGTCACGCACCAGCTCGCCCAGGTCGCCGCAGGCCGGATGGACCTGCACTGGCAGAACGACAACGTGCGCGCGCACGCGTCAGGCGTGTTGCTCGTGCAGGAGGCAGGCGGGGTCGTCACCGATCTCGACGGCAAGCCGTGGGAGCTGACCAGCCGTGAGTACCTGGCGGCCGCGCCCGGCGTGCACGCGGCGGCGCTGGAGGTACTTGCTTAGTCCTCGACGGTCCAGACCAGGGTGTTCAGGTCGACCTCGGGGCGCACGCTCCAGCGGACCTGGATCACCTGGGTCTCCTCCGGCAGCACGAACACGCTGTGCCCGCCCGCCGTCTCGCCCGGCCCCACGCCGAGCTTGTGCGCGGGCCGGGAGGACAGCGAGACGGGCGCCTTCGTCACCGTCTCGCCGGTCTTGGTCACGAGGACCAGGTACATGTCCGGCAGCGAGGTGTAGGGGACCTGCGAGGTGTTCGTCACCTCGGTGTGCACGACCACGGACCGTTCGCCCTCGGCGAGCTTGTAGCCGGCCGCCGTGAACAGGAAGTCGGCCGGGTCGACGACCTCGACCAGCTGGATGCTGAGACGGGCGCCTTCGAGGCTGTCCGCCTCCAGCGCCGAGCCGATCTTGCCGGTCCGCGAGACGACGGGCTTGGGCTGTGGCTGGTCCGCGCGCACCCAGCCGGCGGTCTGGGGCGGACCCCAGGTGGCCTGCGGCGGCTGCTGCTGCGCGGGGAACGGCTGGCTGACCGGGCCCTGCGGACCGTAGGGCTGCTGCTGGACGGGGTGAGGCCCGCTCTGGTGCACCGCGTACGGGCCGGACGGCGGACCGCCCGCGTAGCTGCCGTAAGCGGCGGCGTTCGCGAGGGCCCTGCGCACGCCGTTCGGGTCGCACTCCACACCGACGAGCAACGGGAGCCCGCTGCCGGAAAGGGTGATCAGGCGCATGGCGGCCTCGCGCGGGTCCATGCCCAGGCGCTGGGCGATCTCGTGCACGGCGGCGCGGCCCGACTCGGCGAGAACGGCGAGCAGGCGGGCGTCTACGGGATCGGGGGGCACCACGAAAAGAACGCTACCCGGAGGTCCTGACCACCGCGTCACCGCGTACCGGATCGAGATCATGGCAACGTGCGCTGTCGTGCGCATCGTGGCTGCCGAAGGGCGTAGGATGCGGCACTTTTCGCCTTGGCGGGAGTTCCTGAGTCACTTGGCGGGTCGGCTTCTTGAGCCAGCGCAAGTCGGCTAGTCTCGACGAGCGCCAGGGGCCTTCCATTCCCCTCATTCGCGCTAAAACGCTTGCTATACAAGGGGGTTGCCGGTGGCGGACTCGTTTGTGCATCTGCACGTGCACACCGAGTACTCGATGCTCGACGGTGCGGCCAAGGTGGCGCCGCTGTTCGAGGAGGCCGGGCGGCTCGGCATGACCGCTGTCGGCATGAGCGACCACGGCAACATGTACGGGTCCGACGAGTTCTACCAAACCGCGGTGAAGACCGGCATCAAGCCGATCATCGGCATCGAGGCCTACCTCGCCCCGCACAACCGCCTGCACAAGAAGCCGGTCGCCTGGGGCGATCCCGGTCAGCGCAGCGACGACATCTCCGGTGCCGGCGCGTACACCCACATGACCATGTGGGCGCGCAACGCGGACGGACTGCGCAACCTCTTCCGGCTGCACACCGAGGCCAGCAAGACGGGCTACTACTACAAGCCCCGCATGGACCGCGAGCTCGTCTCGCAGCACGCCGACGGCATCATCGCGACGACCGGCTGCCCGTCCGGCGAGGTGCAGACCCGCCTGCGGCTCGGCCAGGTCAACGAGGCGTTCCAGGCCGCGTCCGACTACCGCGACATCTTCGGCAAGGACAACTTCTTCCTCGAGCTGATGGACCACGGCCTGGAGATCGAGCGCCGGGTCCGCGACGGCCTGCTGGAGATCAGCAAGAAGCTCGGCATCCCGCCGCTCGCGACGAACGACAGCCACTACGTCACCAAGGACCAGGCGGACACGCACTCCGCGTTGCTCTGCGTGCAGTCCGGCAAGATGCTGACCGACCCGAACCGGTTCAAGTTCGACGGCGACGGCTACTACCTGAAGTCGTCCGAGGAGATGCGGGAGATCTGGAAGGACCTCCCGGAGGCGTGCGACAACACGCTGCTGGTCGCGTCGATGGTCGAGTCCTACGAGGACATCTGGACCGTCAAGGACCGCATCCCGAACTTCGAGGTCCCCGAGGGCGAGGACCAGGCCTCCTGGTTCCGCAAGGAGATCCAGCGCGGCCTCGAGTGGCGGTTCGCCGGCAAGGAAGTTCCCGAGGAGTACATCAAGCGCTGCGACTTCGAGGCCCAGGTCATCATCGACAAGGGCTTCCCGGCGTACTTCCTGATCGTCGCCGACCTGATCAGCTACGCCCGCAGCGTGGGCATCCGCGTCGGTCCCGGCCGTGGTTCGGCCGCGGGTGCCGCCGTGTCGTGGGCGATGGGCATCACGAACATCGACCCCATCCCGCACGGCCTGCTGTTCGAGCGGTTCCTGAACCCCGAGCGCACCGCCATGCCCGACATCGACATCGACTTCGACGACCGCCGTCGTGGCGAGATGATCCGCTACGCCAGCGAGAAGTACGGCGCCGACAGGGTCGCCCAGGTGATCACGTTCGGCACCATCAAGACCAAGGCCGCGCTGAAGGACTCGGCGCGTGTCCACCACGGCCAGCCCGGCTTCGCGATCGCCGACAAGATCTCCAAGGCGCTGCCGCCGCCGATCATGGCGAAGGACATCCCGCTCAACGGCATCGTCAACAAGAGCCACCCGCGCTACGGCGAGGCCGCCGAGGTCCGGTCGCTGCTGGAGACCGACTCGCAGGTGAAGGAGATCTTCGACACCGCGCTCGGCCTCGAGGGCCTGATCCGCAACGCGGGCGTGCACGCCTGCGCGGTGATCATGTCGAAGGACCCGCTCACGGAGTCCATCCCGCTCTGGTACCGCGACGACGGCTCGTTCATCACCGGCTGGGACTACCCGTCGTGCGAGAACATCGGCCTGCTGAAGATGGACTTCCTCGGGCTGCGCAACCTCACGGTGATGGGCGACGCGATCGAGAACATCGAAGCCAACCGCGGCAAGGACGCGGTCCCGGACTTCGACAAGCTCACCCTCGACGACCCGGAGACCTACGCCCTGCTCGGCCGCGGTGACACGCTCGGCGTGTTCCAGCTGGACGGCGGGCCGATGCGAGACCTGCTGCGCCGCATGCAGCCGACGACGTTCGAGGACATCGTCGCGGTCGGCGCGCTGTACCGCCCCGGTCCGATGGGTGTGAACGCACACAACGACTACGCGGACCGCAAGAACGGCCGTCAGGAAGTCAAGCCGATCCACCCGCAGCTCGAGGAACCGCTCAAGGTGATCCTCGGCGAGACGCACGGTCTGATCGTCTACCAAGAGCAGATCATGTTCATCGCCCAGGAGGTCGCGGGCTACTCCATGGGTCGCGCGGACGTGCTCCGCAAGGCCATGGGCAAGAAGAAGGCCGAGGTCCTGGCCAAGGAGTTCGAGGGCTTCCGCGAGGGCATGCGCAACGACCCGCGCGGCTTCTCCGACGAGGCGATCCAGGCGCTGTGGGACACGATCCTCCCGTTCGCCGGCTACGCGTTCAACAAGTCGCACGCGGCCGCGTACGGCCTGATCTCGTACTGGACGGCGTACCTCAAGGCGAACTTCCGCGCCGAGTACATGGCCGCCCTGCTCACGTCGGTCGGTGACAACAAGGACAAGTCGGCGGTCTACCTCGCCGAGTGCCGCCGCCTGGGCATCAAGGTCCTCCCGCCGGACGTCAACGAGTCGGCGCTGCGCTTCGGTGCGGTCGGCACGGACATCCGCTTCGGCCTGGGCGCGATCCGCAACGTCGGCGCGAACGTCGTCGAGTCGATCATCAAGAGCCGCAAGGAGAAGGGCGCCTACACGTCCTTCACGGACTTCATGGACAAGTCCGAGCTCGTCGCCTGCAACAAGCGCGTGATCGAGTCGCTGATCAAGGCCGGCGCGTTCGACGCGTTCGGCCACCCCAGGCTCTCGCTCATCCAGGTGCACGAGGACGCGGTCGACGCCGTCGTCCCGATCAAGCGCAAGGAGGCGGAGGGCCAGTTCGACCTGTTCGGCGGCGACAGCGCCGACGACCAGGACGACAGCACCTCACCGCTGGCGCACCTCAAGTTCGGCACGGACGAGTACCCGCGCAAGCAGATGCTCAGCCTGGAGAAGGAGATGCTGGGGCTGTACGTGTCCTCGCACCCCCTCGACGGCGCCGAGCGGATCCTGCGCAAGTACGCGCCGCGGCCGATCGCCGTCGTGCTCGACGATCCGCCCAAGGAAGGCGAGCTGATCGTCTCGGGCATGATCTCGTCGATCGAGCGCCGGGTGAACAAGAACGGCCTGCCATGGGCGATCACGGTCATCGAGGACCTGGACGCGTCCATCGAGGTCCTGTTCTTCCCGAAGTCCTACGAGGTGCTGCGCGACGACCTGGAGCTCGACTCCGCCGTGTGCGTGAAGGGCCGGGTGAACTGGCGCGAGGACAAGATGGCGATCTTCGGTGACGGTGTCGTCCCGCTCGACATCAGCGACGCGGAGGCGAACCCCGGAGCGGATCCGCCTCTCGTCCTCGGGCTGCAGACCAAGACGCTGACGCCCGAGCTGATCGAGGAGCTGAAGAGCGTCTTCAAGTCGCACGAGGGCCAGGTCGCCGTGCACCTGGAGGTGCAGAAGCGCGACAAGTCGAAGGAGATGATGGTGGTGGGCAACTTCCGGGTCAGCACGACGCCGTCGCTCTTCGGTGATCTCAAGACGATCCGCGGCATCACCATCCACCGCTAGAGAACGGCCGGATTCGAGTTGGATGTCGGCTTCCGGCCCAATGACCAATTCCGCGTTCTCCGGCGATCCAGGATCGCCGGAGAAATAGTGGCGAGCAGTGAGTAAACGGGGTTAACTGGGTGGGGTGACGACACTCACCCGGTTGCCCGCCGACTACGTCCAGAACCCGCACGAGGTGCACGACCTGTTGCGCGCCGAAGGGCCGGTGCGGGAAGTGATCCTGCCGCACGGCCTCAAAGCCTGGCTCGTCACCCGGTACGACGAGGCGAAGATCGCTCTCACCGACCCCAGGGTCAGCAAGAACGTCCAGACCGGCGGCCACCTGATGGCCAAGCACTCCACCCAGACGCACGTGCGCCGCGAGATCGAGCCCACGCTCTCCGTCCACATGCTCAACATGGACCCGCCGGACCACACCCGGCTGCGCAAGCTCGTGACCAAGGCGTTCACCGCCCGCCGCATCGAGCTGATGCGCCCGCGCGTGCAGGAGATCGCGGCCGAGCTGATCGCGAAGCTGAACGACGGCGACGAGGTCGACCTGCTGGAGGCGTTCGCGTTCCCGCTGCCCATCACGGTGATCTGTGAGCTGCTCGGGATCCCGATCGACAACCGCGACGACTTCCGCGAGTGGTCCAACCAGCTGCTGACCTTCGGCACGCCCGAGCAGGTCAAGGCCGCCGCGGGCGCGATGGCCGGCTTCCTGTTCCAGCACGTCACGGCCATCGCCGAGGCCGAGCCGAACGACACGTTCTTCTCCGCCCTCGTGCACGCCGACGACTCCGGCGACCGGCTGAGCACCGAGGAACTGATCTCGATGGCGTTCCTGCTGCTCGTGGCGGGCCATGAGACGACGGTGAACCTCATCGGCAACGCGGTGCTGTCGTTGCTGAAGAACCCGGAACAGCTGCAGATCCTCAAGGACCGCCCGGAGCTGATCCCGGCGAGCACCGAGGAGTTCCTGCGGCTGGAAGGGCCGGTCAACGTCGCGACCTTCCGCTACACCTTGGAACCCGTCGAGCTCGGCGGCGTCACCGTGCCCGCTGACGAGATCCTCATGGTGTCGCTGATCGCCGCGAACCGCGACCCGCAGCGTTACGAGAACGCCGGCCAGCTCGACGTGACGCGGTCCGCGCAGGGCCACGTGGCGTTCGGCCACGGCATCCACTTCTGCCTCGGCGCGCCGCTGGCCCGGCTGGAGTTCGACGTGGCGCTCACGCAGTTGCTGGCCCGGTTCCCGAACCTGGCGCTCGCTGCCGAGCCGGAGACGCTGGGGTGGCGGGACAGCACGCTGATCCGCGGTCTGCACACCCTGCCCGTGCGCCTCGCCTAATGTGCTTCGGGTGGACGACCTGCTGAAGCTCGACCAGGCGCACGTCTGGCACCCGTACGGCCCGATGCCGGGCACCCAGGAGCCGTTGCTCGTCTCCGGGGCCTCGGGTGTCCGGCTCGAGCTCGCGGACGGCCGCGAGCTCGTCGACGGCATGTCGTCGTGGTGGGCGGCCATTCACGGCTACCGCCACCCCGTGCTGGACGCGGCCGTCACCGAGCAGCTCGGCAGGATGAGCCACGTGATGTTCGGCGGTCTCACGCACGAGCCCGCCATCAGGCTCAGCGCGAAGCTCGTCGAGATCACCCCCGAACCGTTGCAGCACGTGTTCCTCTGCGACTCCGGCTCGGTGTCGGTCGAGGTCGCGGTGAAGATGTGCCTGCAGTACTGGCGTTCGCAGAACCGGCCGGAGAAGCACCGCCTGATGACGTGGCGCGGCGGCTACCACGGCGACACGTTCAACCCGATGTCCGTCTGCGACCCCGACGGCGGCATGCACTCGCTGTGGCGCGGAATCCTGCCGCAGCAGGTGTTCGCGGACGCGCCGCCGGCCGAGATGGACCCCGCGTACGTCCAGCACCTCGCCGACCTGGTCGAGGAACACGCGGACGAGCTCGCCGCGATCATCGTCGAGCCGGTCGTGCAGGGCGCCGGGGGCATGCGCTTCCACGACCCGCGCTACCTGCACGTGTTGCGCGAGCTGGCGTACACGCACGACGTGCTGCTGGTGTTCGACGAGATCGCCACGGGCTTCGGCCGCACGGGCGAGCTGTTCGGAGCCGATCACGCGAACGTCAGCCCGGACGTGATGTGCCTGGGCAAGTCGCTGACCGGCGGGTACCTGACGATGGCCGCCACCCTGTGCACGTCACGGGTGGCGGACGGGATCAGCAAGGGCGACGTGCCGGTGCTCGCGCACGGGCCGACGTTCATGGGCAACCCGCTGGCCGCGGCGGTGTCGCTGGCGTCGATCGACCTGCTGCTGTCGCAGGACTGGAAGCGCGAGGTCGCCCGGATCTCGGCCGGTCTGACAGCGGGACTCGCGCCCGCACGAGCCTTGCCGGGCGTTCGGGACGTGCGCGTGCTGGGCGCTATTGGCGTTGTGCAACTGCATGAGCCCGTGGACATGGCCCGTGCCACTCGCGCCGCGGTGGACGCGGGCGTCTGGCTGCGGCCTTTCCGCGACCTGATCTACACGATGCCGCCGTTCGTCAGCACGGACGCCGACGTTGCACAGATCTGTTCGGCTGTGGTGGCCGCGGCCCGCTAGCGTTCCACGCCATGGGGAAAATTCCGGCCGCGCTGGGCGTGGCCATCCTGGGGGTAGCAGGTCTCGTGGCGCCTGCGCAGGCGGCGGACGAGCCCATCACGTTTCCCAAGATGTACGGCTCCGGGCGCGGCGGGACGATCAACCTGCCGGGAACCGGCGGCAAGTGCCTCGACGCGGCGCTGGAGGAGATCGACCGCGACGGCGGCAAGGTGCAGATGTGGACGTGCGGCCTCGCCGGTGCCGAACAGCAGTGGCGGTACGAGTACGTGGGCGATTCCAGCGGCCATGCCTACGTCGTCAACGAGGCGAACGGGAAGTGCCTCGACGTCGCCCTGGAGGAGATCGAACAGGAGGGCGGCCGGGTGCAGATGTACCAGTGCACCGGCAGCGTCGAACAGCGCTTCACGGTCATCTACCACCAGGGCGACCTGTTCATCACGCCTGTCGCGACCAAGGGCTTCCTCGGCGCGGCGAGTGTGCACGAGGGCGCGCCGATCGGCATCTACGCGAAGGGTTGACCGCTGATCGCGGCCGACAGTTGCGTGTCGGTCGGTTCGACCAGGAACTCGCCGTTCGGCAGCACGACGACGGGGATCTGCTTGCGGCCGGAGATCTCGATCGCCCTGTCCCGCGCCTCGTCGTCGTGCTCGACGTCGACGTAGGTGAACGGCACGTCGTTGCGGGTCAGCCACGACTTGGCCCGGCGGCAGTCGCCGCACCACTCGGCGCCGTACATCACGATCGGTTGCTCGGTCATGCCCTCACCGTAGGTGACGTCCTAAGGTGATTGCCTGTGAGCGTGCTGGTGATCACCGGAACCGGGACCGAGGTCGGCAAGACCGCCGTGACCGCGGGCATCGCGGCGCTGGCCAGGGCAGAAGGCAGACGGGTCGCGGTGCTCAAGCCCGCGCAGACCGGTCTGTTGCCCGGCGAGCCGGGCGACGTGGCGGAGGTGGCGCGGCTGGCGGGTGACGTGACGACCCGTGAGCTGGCCAGATACCCCGACCCGCTGGCCCCGGCGACCGCGGCGAGACGTGCGGGCATGGCCACCGTGCACCCCAAGGACGTCGCGGCCGAGGTGACCGCGCTCGACGAGACCCACGACCTGGTGCTGGTCGAGGGCGCGGGCGGGCTGCTGGTGCGGTTCGACGAGGCCGGTTCGACGCTGGCCGACATCGCGTGGGCGGTGAACGCGCCGGTCCTGATCGTGGCCCAGGCCGGGCTCGGCACGTTGAACACGACCGCGCTGACGGCCGAGGCGTTGCAGCGGCGGGGGCTCGAGGCGATCGGTGTCGTGGTGGGCAGCTGGCCGCTGCACCCCGACCTCGCCTCGCTCACGAACCTGGCCGATCTGCCGGAGGCCGCGGGGGCGCCGCTGCTCGGCGCGCTGCCGCAGGGTGTGACGAAGCTCGGTCCAGTGGACTTCCTGACCGTCGCCAAGAGATCGTTTTCACCCTGGTTCGGCGGGGAGTTCGACCCGGAGACGTTCGCGGCTCAATTCGCGGTCCAGTGACCTACATCGCTGCACGATGAAGGATTCAGTGAGGCACACTGGCTCGCCAGGCCACAGAGGAGGAGAGACCGTGACCGCAGCACCGGAACAGATCGACGTGCTCGACGAAGCTCGTGAGCAGGTGCTCGAACGAGGCGTCGGGCTCACCGAGGCTCAGGTGCTGAAGGTGCTGGAGCTCCCCGAGGACAGGATCCCCGAGCTGCTCGCGCTGGCGCACGAGGTTCGTGAGCGCTGGTGCGGCCCCGAGGTCGAGGTCGAGGGCATCGTGTCGCTCAAGACCGGCGGCTGCCCCGAGGACTGCCACTTCTGCTCGCAGTCGGGCCAGTTCCCCTCGCCGGTGCGCTCGGCGTGGCTGGACATCCCCGGCCTGGTCCGCGCGGCGCGGCAGACCCGCGACACCGGCGCGACCGAGTTCTGCATCGTCGCGGCCGTGCGCGGCCCGGACAAGCGGCTGCTCTCGCAGGTGCGCGACGGCATCAAGGCCATCCGCGCGGACGGCAACGACATCCAGATCGCCTGCTCGCTTGGCATGCTCACGCAGGAGCAGGTCGACGAGCTCGTCGCGATGGGCGTGCACCGCTACAACCACAACCTCGAGACCGCCCGCTCGCACTTCCCCGAGGTCGTGACCACGCACTCCTGGGAGGAGCGCTGGGACACGCTGCGGATGATCCGCGACGCCGGCATGGAGGTCTGCTGCGGCGGCATCATCGGCATGGGGGAGACGCTCGCACAGCGCGCGGAGTTCGCCGTGCAGCTCGCCGAGCTGGAGCCGGACGAGGTCCCGCTGAACTTCCTCATCCCGAACCCCGGCACGCCGTACGAGAACTACCCGGTCGTCGAGGGCGCCGAGGCGCTGCGCACGGTCGGCGCGTTCCGGCTCGCGCTGCCGCGCACGATCCTGCGGTTCGCCGGCGGCCGTGAGCTGACGTTCGGTGACCTGGGTGCGAAGCAGGGCATGCTCGGCGGCATCAACGCGATCATCGTCGGCAACTACCTGACGAACCTCGGCCGTCCCGCGCAGCAGGACCTCGACATGCTCGAAGAGCTGTCGATGCCGATCAAGGCGCTGAGCCAGACCCTGTGATGACGACGGCTGTGTATTGCGCTTTCTGCGGCAAGGAAGAGGCTGACGGCGACCACGCGTTCTGCCGTCAGCGCCTCTCGATGATCGACCCGCCGCGCTACTGCCCGGAGTGCGCGCGCCGCATGGTCGTCCAGGTGACCCCGGACGGCTGGACGGCGCGCTGCAGCCGCCACGGAGAGACCCTGTCGGCTCGGTAGTAACCTCTCGCGAATGGACGAAAAAGCAGCGCCGGTGCGCATCGAACCCGTGCCGGAGCCGCCGTACGTCTACCACTACTACCCGCGGCCACGGCCGAAGGTGGTGGTGAAGCGGGATCTGCTGCCGAGCCTCGTGGTGGCGCTGACGACGTTCGCGTTCGGGCTGCCGGCCGCGTACCTCTGGTCGTGGCTGGCACCGGCCCAGCTCAAGGTCGTCTCGGCGCAGGACGGCAAGTTCTACCCGATCGGGGTCGAGAGCTACCACCGGCTCGACGCGCTGATGGTGTTCGTGCTGATCGGCCTCGGCGCCGGCGTGGTCACCGGGATCTCGACGTGGCTGCTGCGGCAGCGGCGCGGGCCGGTCGTGATGCTGGGGATGACCGCCGGCTCGTTCGCGGCGGGGTGGATGGCGCAGTGGATGGGCGGCAAGCTGGCCCTGGCCGCCTACCCGATGCCGGCGTCGATCAAGCCGAACGACACGTTGCTCGTCGCGCCCGCTTTGGAGACGTGGTGGGGAATTCTGGCGTGGCCGCTGGGCGCCGCGCTGGCGTACGGCTGCTGCACGGCGTGGAACGGACTGGACGACCTGGGACGGCGCCTCGGCTGAAGAGCTCGAGGCGCCGTTCTTCAGTCTGTCGTGTGTTGCAGCGGCCTACCCGACTCGGTAGGCGAAGTCCGGCATGTCCGTCACGAACATCTGACCGGGCGCGTGCGTGATCGCGAACGGCGGCCTGGACTTCATCAGCACCGCCTGCGGCGTCACCCCGCAGGCCCAGAACACCGGCACGTCACCGGGTTCGTGCTCGACCGCGTCCCCGAAGTCCGGTTCGCCGATGTCGCGGATCCCGAGCATCCTCGGGTCGCCCGCACCGACCGGTGCGCCGTGCACCGACGGCATGAGCGCCGTGACCTTGTGCGCCATGTCCACAAGGGACTCCGGGATCCAGCGCATCGACACGACCATCGGGCCGTGCAACCTTCCCGCGGGCCTGCACTGGATGTCCGTGACGAACATGGAGACGTTCCTGCCCTGCTCGACGTGCCGCAGCGGTACTCCCGCGTTGGTGAGCGCCGTCTCGAACGTGAAGCTGCAGCCGATCAGGAACGTCACCAGGTCGTCGCGCCAGTGGTCCGTGGCGTTCTCGGGTTCGGCCACCAGTTCGCCGTTCTCCCAGATGCGGTACCGCGGCGCGTGGGTGCGCACGTCCGCGTCCTGCTTGAGGGCGCTGACGGTCTCGCCCGCGTCCAGCACGTCGAGCACGGGGCACGGCTTGGGGTTGCGGTGGGTGAAGAGCAGGAAGTCGTACGCCCAGTCCCTGGGGATGGCGATCAGGTTGGCCTGCGCCTGTCCCGGCGCTCGTCCCGCGGTCGTCATTCGAGCTCCTTGTTGACCGTCTCCGGCAGCCAGACGAGTGCGACGACGGCGATTCCGTACGCGGCCGCCCCGAACAGCATCGCACCGCCGATGCCGAGCCGGTCGGCCATGAACCCGACCACGCCGGGGAACACCGCGCCGAACGCGCGCCCGAAGTTGTAGGTGAAGCCCTGGCCGGTGCCCCGCAGGTGCGTCGGGTAGAGCTCGCTGAGGTAGCTGCCGAACCCGCTGAAGATCGCGCTCATGCAGAACCCGAGCGGGAAGCCGAGGAACATGACCAACGTGTTGGCGCCGTTGGGGATCTGCGTGTAGGCGACGATCAGCAGCGCGCTGGCGACCGCGAACAGCACGAAGGTCTTCTTTCGCCCCAGGTAGTCCGTGAGGTAGCCGCCGCACACGTACCCGATCCAGGCGCCCACGATGAGGAACGCGAGGTACCCGCCCGTGCCGATGACCGTGAGGCCGCGCCCGGTCTGCAGGAATGCGGGCAGCCACAACGCGAGCGTGTAGTACCCGCCCTGCACACCGGTCGCGAGCAACGCGGCGAACACCGTGGTCTTGAGGATCGGCCCCTGGAAGATCTTCGGGAACGTGCCGCGTTCCTTGAGCTGTGCCTTGGCTTCCGGCGCGTCCTCGACGTTGCGGCGCACGTAGAAGATGAGGACCGCGGGCAGCGCACCCGTCCAGAACATGATGCGCCAGGAGATGGCGGGGTCCGCGAACGAGACGACCAGGGTGTTGACGAGGACCGCGAGCCCCCAGCCGACCGCCCACGCGCTCTGGATGAACGCCACGGTCCGGCCGCGGTACTTCGGCTTGCAGTACTCGGCCACGAGGATCGCCCCGGCCGCCCACTCGCCACCGAAACCGAGGCCCTGCAGCGCGCGGAAGACCAGCAGGGTCTCGTAGTTCGTCGCGAAACCGCACAGCACCGTGAAGAACGCGTACGCCGCCACGGTGATGACCAACGTCCTGGACCGGCCGAACCGGTCGGCCATGATCCCCGCCACCGCGCCGCCGATGGCGCTCATCAGCAGCGTGCTGGTGCCCAGCAGGCCGGCCTCCGCCTTGGTGAGGCCGAAGTAGCCGGTGATCGCGACCAGGCTCAGGGGCAGGACCCAGTAGTCGTACGAGTCCAGTCCGTAGCCGCCGAAGGCGCCGACGAACGCGCGCCTGCCCTTCTGGCCGAGACTGCGGAACCAGGCGAAACGGCCTGTCTCCTCGGTCGTGGACGTGCTCATGGGACACCTCGCAGCGTGGTGGAGGAGTGGTGGAGTGTGATGTGGGACTCAGAGTAAGGATTGTTCAACAATCCCACAAGGCCACAATTCAACGATCCGACGATCGGCGTAGGCGCGCGGTTCGACAGGTGGGGCCGATGCGAGTCAACGGTCCGCGCGTGCATCGCCTCAACGCACACGGGGACCTTTCGCACTCACGAGCGTGCGAAAGGTCCCCGTATGCGATCGGGCGACGAGCGTGAGGCGACTAGGGCCTGTGTCGAAGTCTGGTTCGATGAGAGCTGCGCTTGAGGTGGTTCCTGGTGGCGCGGCCGGACGGCCCGCATACCCGTGTTGTATGTGGGCCGTCCGGCCGCGCGGCCTGGGGCCGCCTCGGGCCCGGCTATCGCGGATCAGACTTCGATACAGGCCCTAGTCCGGCAGTTCCCGCGGCACGCCGCCGGCGGTCTGGCTAGTTCGGGCTGGGCACGTGCCCGAACTCGGTCAACGGCACCGGAACGGCCTTCAACGCGCTCAGGATCCCGGTCTCCCGGTGCAGCATCCGTCGCACCAGCCGCAACCGCCGAGCCGGCGACCTCTCCTCCAGCAACCGCTGCCGGTCCTCCACGGGCAGCAGGCAGTCGGCGGCCAGCAGGTACGACAGGGTTCCCAGCGAGACGTCGTCCCCCGGCGCCGACCAGTCCTCGCGATGCCAAGCGGCGCCGCAGTACCGCTCATGGGCGGCACGGGCTCCGCGCTCCAGGATCGGCACGACCTCCTGGGCCGCCTCGGGTACGGGAGCGTCGTCCAGGTAGTCGACGTGGGCCAGCAGGTACGGCGCCGTCGTCGTGTCGACGTCCAGCAGCCGGAACCGCCGCACCCCGCGCGTCACGATGTCGAAGCGGCCCTCGGGCAGCGGCCGGGCGTCCAGCAGGTCGGCCGAGCAGCCGATGTCCTGCAACGAGTGGACGTTGTCGGCGCCGACCTCCCAGCCCTGCTTGATGCACACGACGCCGAACGTCCTGCCGAACAGCGAGCCGGTCATCAGGTCGACGACGAGCTGCCGGTAGCGGGGTTCGAAGATGTGCAACGGCAAAGACGCCCCTGGCAGCAGCACTGTGCCCAGGGGGAACAACGGAAGCGTCTCTGCCACGCGCCCAACGTTACGTGGTGCCACTCCCGGCCGCCGGACGGCCGGATCCGGGCGGCCTCAGGACGGCGAACGGATCGGTCACCTTGATTCCCTTGGCGCTGAAACGGAACAACGCCGCCGGGCGGCCGCCGGACGGGCCGGGGGGAGCGGTACCACCCGTGGGCTCCAGCAACAACCGGCGCGACAGCACGCGCTGGAGGTTCGTCGCGGACACGCGGTAGCCCAGTGCCGCGGAGTAGTGGTCGCGCAGCAGCGAGATCGTGAACTCCGGTGGTGCCAGTGCGAAACCGACGTTCGTGTACGACAGCTTCGAGCCGAGCCTGTGCCGCGCTCGATCCACGATCAAGGCGTGGTCGAACGCCATCGCGGGCAGTTTCTCCACGCAGTGCCACTCGGTGTCCGCCGGCCGCTCGGGATCGACGTCCGAAGGGACCAGCCCGAGGAACGCCGTCGCCACGACGCGGGGACCGGGAACTCGGTCCGGCGCGCTGAACACGGCGAGCTGTTCGACGTGTGACAACTGTCGCACGTCGACTTTTTCGGCCAGCTGGCGGCGGATGGAGGACTCGACGTCCTCGTCCACCCGCAGCTCCCCACCCGGCAACGACCAGCGGTGAGCGTGCGGTTCCCGAGCGCGCTCCCACAGCATGACCTGGAGTGACGCACCTCTCACCCGCAACACAGCGGCCAGAACTTCGTGCCCCACACCTGCCACCCGGCTGATACTATCGGCCACGTTTTCGACCAGTAGGCGAAAACCCCGGATCGAGGAGGCAGTGATGGTCGCTACCGCAACCGTGGAGCGAACCGCGTCGGGTGTGTACGGCGGAGTCGAGCCGAACGCCGCGTGGCGAGACGAGGTGCTGCGTCTCGCGAAGGAGCGCGACGCCGTCATCCTGGCGCACAACTACCAGCTGCCCGAGATCCAGGACATCGCCCACCACACCGGCGACTCCCTCGCGCTGAGCCGGATCGCCGCGCAGTCCGACGCGCAGACCATCATCTTCTGCGGCGTGCACTTCATGGCCGAGACCGCGAAGATCCTCGCCCCGCAGAAGACCGTGCTGATCCCGGACGAGCGCGCGGGCTGCTCCCTCGCCGACTCGATCACGGGCGCGCAGCTGCGCGAGTGGAAGGCCGAGCACCCCGGCGCGGTCGTCGTGTCGTACGTGAACACCACGGCCGAGGTGAAGGCCGAGACGGACATCTGCTGCACGTCCTCGAACGCCGTCGACGTGGTCAGGTCCATCCCGGCGGACCGCGAGGTGCTGTTCTGCCCGGACCAGTTCCTGGGCGCGCACGTCAAGCGCGAGACCGGTCGCGAGAACATGCACATCTGGGCGGGCGAGTGCCACGTCCACGCGGGCATCAACGGCCCCGAGCTGGCCGAGCGCGCCGCCGCGAACCCCGAGGCGGACCTCTTCATCCACCCGGAGTGCGGCTGCGCGACGAGCGCGCTGTACCTGAGCGGCGAGGGCATCGTCCCGGCGGAGAAGGTCAAGATCCTCTCGACCGGCGACATGATCACCGCGGCCCGCTCGACCAAGGCGACCAAGGTGCTCGTGGCGACTGAGATCGGCATGCTGCACCAGCTGCGCAAGGCCGCTCCGGAGATCGACTTCCGCGCCGTGAACGACCGAGCGTCCTGCACCTACATGAAGATGATCACGCCGGCCGCGCTGCTGCGCTGCGTGCGTGACGGCCTGGACGAGGTGCACGTCGACCTGGAGACCGCCGAGCGCGCCCAGGGTGCCGTGCAGCGCATGATCGAGATCGGCAAGCCCGGCGGCGGTGAGTGATGGCCGCGCGCTGGGAGGCGCGAGCCGACCTGATCGTGGTCGGCACGGGCGTGGCGGGTCTGACCGCCGCGCTGCGGGCTCGTGAGCTGGGACTGCGCGTCCTGGTCGTCACGAAGGCCGCGGGGGACGACGGCAACACCCGCTGGGCCCAGGGTGGCGTCGCCGTCGTCATGGAGGACCAGCACGACGCCGGCGACTCGGTCGCACGGCACATCGACGACACCCTGACGGCGGGCGCGGGCCTCTGCGAGGACGCGGCCGTCGCGGCGATCATCACCGACGGCCCCGCGGCCGTCGCCCGGCTGCGCGAGCGCGGTGCCGTGTTCGACGCGAAGCCGGACGGCCTGCTCGAACGCACCCGCGAAGGCGGCCACAGCGCGTTCCGCGTCGTGCACGCCGGTGGCGACGCGACCGGCGCCGAGGTCGAGCGAGCCCTGCTCAAGGCCACTGTGGACGGACGGGTTCCCCTGCTGGAGAACCACGTCGCGGTCGACGCGGTGAAGACGCCGCTCGGTGCCGTGGCCGGGCTCCTGGTCCTGGACGGCAACGGCGTGCCCGGTGTGCTCACCGCGCCCGCCGTGCTGCTGGCGACCGGTGGCCTCGGCCAGATGTACCAGGCGACCTCGAACCCCGCGGTGGCAACGGGTGACGGCCTGGCGCTGGCGCTCAGGGCCGGCGCGCTGGCCGCGGACGTCGAGTTCATCCAGTTCCACCCGACCGTCCTCTACACGGGTCGCGGCGCCCGTGGCCGGTGCCCGCTCGTCACGGAGGCCGTGCGCGGCGAAGGTGCCGTGCTGATCGACGCGACCGGTGCCCGCGTGATGAAGGGCGTGCACCCGCTCGAGGACCTGGCGCCGCGCGACGTCGTGGCGGCCGCGATCACCCGGCACATGGCGGCGGGGCCCGGCGGCGTCGACGACCACGTCTTCCTGGACGCGACGGCGCTGCACGACATGGCGACCCGCTTCCCGACCGTGTACTCGGCCTGCACCTCGGTGGGCATCGACCCGGCCGTGGATCCGATCCCGGTCGCCCCGGCGGCACACTTCGCCTGCGGTGGAGTGGTCTCCACCGTCGACGGCCGCACCGGCGTGACGGGCCTCTACGCGGTCGGCGAGGTCGCCCGCACTGGTCTGCACGGCGCGAACCGCCTGGCCTCCAACAGCTTGCTCGAAGGCCTGGTCTGCGGCACGCGTGCCGCGGAGACCGTCGCCGCCGACCTCGCCATCGGCCTGATCGCGCCCGCGCGGTCGGTCGAGCCGTCGCTGCCCACCGCACCCGTCGCGGACCGCGACCTGTTGCAGCGCGTGATGTCCCGCTACGCCGCGATCGGCCGCGACGCCGAAGGCCTGGCCGTCGTCGGCTCGGTGCTCGACGTGTCCACCGTGGACAAGCAGCTGGAGTCGCGCGAACTGGTCGAGGACGCGGCGCTGACCACGGCCGCCCGCGCCCTGATCGCGGCGGCGCAGCAACGCACCGAGTCGCGCGGCTGCCACGTGCGCACGGACTTCACCGAGCGTTCCGACGTGTGGCGGCGCAGCCAGCTCGTCCGGCTCACCCCGACCGGTCAGCCCGTGCTGGCCGATCCTGTTCTCGCAAAGGGTGTCGCATGACCATCGACTGGGACGACGCGAACCGGGTCATCCAGCTCGCGTTGGAAGAGGACCTCCGCTACGGGCTCGACGCCACGACGCTCGCGACCGTGCCGGAGAAGGCCGTCGCCACCGCCGAGATCACCCCTCGCGCGGCGGGCGTGCTGTGCGGCGTTTCCGTCGCCCGCACGGCTTTCCAGCGCTACCTGCCCGAGGTCGAGGTGCTCTCCGAGGCCTCCGACGGCGACAAGGCCGTTCCCGGCGAGCCGGCGCTGGTGCTGACCGGCTCGACCCGCGGCCTGCTCACCGTCGAGCGCACGGCGCTGAACCTGATCTGCCACCTGTCGGGCATCGCCACGCAGACCGCCCGCTGGGTGAGCGCGGTCGAGGGCACCGGCGCGGCCGTCCGCGACTCGCGCAAGACGTTGCCGGGCCTGCGTTTGCTGCAGAAGTACGCGGTGCGGGCCGGCGGCGGCGTGAACCACCGCATGGGCCTCGGCGACGCGATCCTCATCAAGGACAACCACGTCGCCGCGGCGGGGTCGGTCGGCGCCGCGATCCGCGCGGCCCGTGCGCACGCGCCCGACCTGCTGATGGAGGTCGAGGTCGACAGCCTCGACCAGCTCGACGAGGCGCTGGCCGAAGGCGCGGAACTGGTGCTGCTGGACAACTTCACGCCCGAGCAGTGCGCTCAGGCCGTGCGGCGGCGTCCGGACGGCGTGAAGCTGGAGGCGTCCGGCGGGCTCACGCTCGACGTGGCCCGCCAGTACGCCGAGACCGGCGTGGACTACCTGGCGGTCGGTGGCCTCACGCACTCCAGTCCGTCACTCGACCTCGGCCTGGACCTCCGCTAGCGGCCGGTACCGCTCGACGCTCACGTGCTGGACGCCGGGGAAGTTCTGCACTCGGCGCCAGTCGGCGGTCGGCGAGCCGACTCCGCCGCCGCGGCCCGACAGCGCGTCGGCGTGGTCCTGCGCGCTGACCCACTCCGCGTAGTTGATCACGCGCCTGCCGTCCTCCCGGATGTGGAAGGCGGCGGAGATGCCGCCGGGGTGGGGGTTCGGCTCACTGGCGAGTGCCACGAACACCGAGTCGACCCACGCCCGCGCGGTCGCCTCGCTGTCGGTGTCGACGGTGACGAGCACGACGCAGCCGGGCTCCCGGCGGTCCCGCGGGTCGCCGGAGCGGTAGAGCGTGAAGCCGTCGAGGTCCTTGCGGTCGCGGACGAAACCGGGCAGTTCGGGAAGTGTCATGTCCCCGATCCTGTGGTCTCGACCTAACTGGAGGTCAAGCGCCGGTTCGCCAGCACCGGCAGCACTTCGCGAGCCTGTGCCACCACGTCGGGGTCCAGGTCCACGATCGTGTCCGAGGGCTGGTCCGACAGCTGCACGACGACGTTCCCGAACGGGTCGGCGACGGTCGAGTACCCGATCCCGGTGGGCGCCGAAGACCCGAGATCACCGGGATAGGCCTGCCCACAGGCGACGACGAACGACGTGCAGTCCAACGCGCGCGCCCGCACCAGCAGCTCCCACTGCTCCTTCTTGCCCGGCCCGGCGCCCCACGAGGCCCCGACCAGCACGGCGGACGCACCCTTGTCGGCCAGCGCGCGGAAGAGCTCGGGAAAGCGGATGTCGTAGCAGGTGGCGACGCCCAGCGTGACGCCGTCGACCTCGAACGTCACCACGTCGGACCCCGGCGCGACCGTGCGCGACTCCTGGAACCCGAACGCGTCGAACAGGTGGATCTTGTCGTAGCCGACGTGGACGTCGGGCCCGGTCACCAGGAGCGTGTTCGTCACGCGGTCACCGGAAGGCGTGAACATGCCCGCCACCACCACGACGTCGTGCTGCACGGCGATCTCGTGCACCGCGGACGCCCACGGGCCGTCCAACGGCTCCGCGACAGGCCCGAGAGGCACGCCGAAGCGGCACATCGTCGCCTCGGGCAGGAGCACGACCCGTGCGCCCTCGGCCCTGCGCACCGCGTCGCGGACGAGCTCCAGGTTGGAGCGGGGATCGGTGGTCGAGCTGATCTGACTCACGGCGACGCGCATGAGGATCACTGTAGGGTCCCGGACGTGCGTTCCCCACTGCTCCTAGTCGTGTTGCTGGCCGTCGCGGGCTGCACCGAGACCCCTGCACCCCGCCCGGACGGTGGGCAGAACGGCACGTCGATCGTGCTGGCGGACCGCGACGAGCCCACGACGCTGAACCCGCTGCTCGGCTACGGCGCGCAGGGTGTGTCGAAGATCTACGACGGGCTGGTCGAGCACCGCCAGGACGGGTCGCTGACCCCGCGGCTCGCGGCCGATCTGCCCCAGCCGTCGGCCGACGGCCTGAGCTGGACGGTGAAGCTGCGCGGCGACGTGAAGTTCACCGACGGCAGCACGTTCGGCGCCGAGGACGTCGTCGCCACCTACACCGCCGCGCTGCAGAACCCGGTCAAGGACAGGTTCAGCACGCTCAAGGGCGTCGAGCAGGTCGACCCGTCGACGGTCCGCTTCACCCTCACGCAGACGCAGGCGGCCTTCCCGCACCTGCTCGTGCTCGGCGTCCTGCCCAGCGAGCAGGCGAACCCGGACGGTCAGCCCGTCGGCACCGGCCCGTACAAGGTCACCGAGTGGAAGAAGGGCGACCGGCTGCTGCTGGAGTCCAACGAGGGCTACTTCGACGGCGCGCCCAAGGTCAAGAAGGCGACGATCGTCTTCGTCACCGACGACAACCAGCGTGCCGGCCGCATGCAGGCCGGCGAGTTCGACGGCACGGTGCTGCCGCCCAAGATCGCCACGCAGTTCGCCGCCAGGTCGGGCCTGCAGGTGAACTACCACCGCAGCGCCGACTACCGCGCCGTGCGGCTGCCCGCGGCCCACCCGGTCACCGGCAACGCCTCCGTCCGGCTGGCGCTGAACTTCGCCGCCAACCGCCAGGGCATGATCGACAGCCTGCTCGAGGGCAAGGGCACCCTCGCGTACACGCCGGTGCCGGACGCGCTGGCCGAGGTGTTCGACCCGACCGCGAAGTTCCGCTTCGACAAGTCCGAGGCGACGCGGCTGCTCGACGTCGGCGGCTGGGTGCCCGGCGCGGACGGCATCCGGGTCCGCGAGGGCGTCGCCGCCCGTTTCACGCTGATGTACCCGCTGGGCGACGACCTGCGCGCGGACCTGGCCACCGCGTTCGCGGCCGACGCCAAGGCCGTGGGCGTCGACGTGCAGCTCGCCGGTCTGTCGTGGGAGGCGATCCGCCCGCGCATGGCCCAGGACGCGCTGCTCTACGGCGAGGGCTCGCCGTTCGACCCGGACCTGATGCTCTACGACCTGCGCGGCCAGGGCAGTCCCGCCGCCGACGCCGCGCTCGAGAACGGCCGCAGGCTGATCGACCCTGCGCAGCGCGCGGTGGCGTACAAGCTCTTCCAGCAGGCGTTCGTCGCCGCGCCGTCGATGGCGGTGCTGGTCTTCCCCGAGCACGCGTACGTGATGCGCGACTCGTGGAACGGCTACCAGCCGGTGGTCGACCCGAACTCCTACGGCGCGCTGGCCTGGGGCCCGTGGTGGAACCTGGAGAAGTGGGAGCCTAAGTAGTCCGGGCGTTGATCTCGCGGACGGCCTTCTCCGGCTCGTCCGCCCAGAACTCGACGCGCTCGACCCGCTGCACACCCGTCTTGCCGAGGTCGACGAGCTGCGGCTCGTGGAACGGCACGGACACGTTCGTCCTGGTCAGCGACTGGATGACGAGCGCGTCACCGATCACCTCGACGCTGCGCTGCCCCTTGTGGGTGCGTTCGGCGATCTGGGCGGGACCGAGGTCCGCGGTCGGGATGCGCCAGTCGAAGAACCCCAGCTGCCGCAGCCGCAGCTCGTCGTCGGAGACGGTGTGCGGCTGCTTGGTCAGCACGTAGAGAGCGCCCACGCACACGACCGTGTTCAGCACGCCCAGGACGATCAGCGTGATGAGCAGCCACGGGACGTCCAAGGCGAACGCGACCAGCGCGACCCCGACCACCGTGATGATCAGGAACCGCACGTACCGCGGCTTCATGCGCTTGCCGTAGGGGATCTCCACCATGCGCGAGAGCCTATTTTCGCAGCGCGCGAACCATGCCGCCGGGGTCGTCGGTCCAGAACTCGACCTCCGTCACGTCGTGCGCGCCGCGCCGGCCCAGGTCGACCGCCTGCGGTTCGCTCAGCCGCAGCGAGACGTTGGTGGAGCCGGAGATCTCCAGCACGAGCGTTCCGTCCACAACGGACCGCGTACGGTGCAGCGTCCGGCTCGTCGTGCCCTGCGTCACGTTCTCGATGACCGCCAACGGGATCCGGTACTCGAACTCACGCGCGTACCGCAGCCACAGGTACTCGTCGTCCACCGAGTGCTTGAACTTGGAGAGCATCCAGATCTGCCACCCCAGCAGCAGCGCGCCCACCACGCCGAACACGAGCAGCACGGCCCGCAGCCAGAACCACGGCACGATCAGCTCCACGAGCAGGACCTCCAGCGGTGTCACCACGATGAACACCCACAGGAACGGCTTCACCTGTGCGCTGTAACCGAAGGTCCGATCCCCCATGACCTCGATGGTGGCACAGTGGAGCGGGTGAGCGACCTGATCTTCCTGGACAGCGCCGGTTCCTCGATCCCGCCCGCCGAGGTGGTGGACGAGGTGATCGGGCACCTGCGCCGGGAGACCGAGATCGGTGGCTACCGGGCCGCCGCGGAACGGCGTGACGACGTCGAGGCGGGGTACGGCGTGCTGGCCGAGTTCTTCGGCTGCGCACCGTCCGAGGTCGCGTTCACCGACAGCGCGACCCGGTCGTGGCTCACGGCTTTCGACGCCGTCCCGCTGGAGAAGGGCGACCGCGTCCTCGTCACCGAGGTCGAGTACGGCGGCAACGCGGTGCCGATGCTGCGCCGCGCCGAGGAGACCGGCGCGACGGTCGAGGTCATGCCGTCCGACTCGCACGGCCAGCTGGACGTCGGCGCTCTCGACCTGGACGAACGGGTCAAGCTGATCTCGCTCGTGCACGTGCCCACGAACGGCGGCCTGGTCAACCCGGTCAGCGAGGTCACGGCGAGGGCTCACGAGGTCGGCGCGCTCGTGCTGCTCGACGCCTGCCAGTCGACCGGCCAGATCGACCTGCGCGGCCTCGACTACGACATGCTCGTCTGCACCGGCCGCAAGTGGCTGCGCGGGCCGCGGGGGACTGGTGCGCTGGTGGTGCGCGACGAGGTGCGCCGCAGGCTGAAGCCGCGGCTGATGGACCACAGCGCCGCGGAGTGGGTCGCGCCCGACCGTTACGAGCCGCGAGACGACGCGCGGGTGTTCGAGCTGTGGGAGTACAGCGTCGCGGACCGGCTGGGCCTCATCGCCGCCGTGAGGTACGCGCTGGCCAAGGGCCTGGACGTGATCGAGGCCGAGGTCCAGGAGCGCGCCGAGCGTTTGCGCGAAGGCCTGGGCGCCATGGACGGCATCACCGTCCACGACCTCGGTGAACGGCGGTCCGGCATCGTCACGTTCACGAGCGACCGGGTGCCGGCGACGGAACTCAAAGACCGGCTGTGGCGGGAGAACGTCGCCGTGACGGTCTCCCACAAGGGCTCGACGCTGATCGACATGACCCGGCGGGGCCTGGACGAAGTAGTGCGGGCCTCCCCGCACTACTTCGTCACGCCACAGGAGATCGATCAGGCGCTGGAGAGGATCAGCAGGTCTGGTTGATGACCCGCTTCACGCAGTCCGAGTAGCTCATGAACAGGTCGACGGCGCGGTCGTTGCGCGACGTCTGCGCCGCGATGACCGTGTCGCGCGGGTAGAAGCCGTTGAGGCCGCCGCTGCTCGGGTACATCTCGAAGGTGTAGGCCCAGATCTTGTGCTGTCCCCACATCCAGTCGTCGCTGCTGCCGTCGGTGATGTACAGGTCGCTCGCCTGTTCCGGCGTGTAGCCGTTGGTGGCGGCCATCTGCCGGCCGAGCGTCTGGAACGCGCGCGCCTCGTCCGCGTTGAGACCGGTGTCGGTGTCGTTGCGGGTGTAGCCGTACGGCCACAGCACGAGCTCCGAGAACGAGTGGAAGTCGATGAACGTCTTGATCTGCTGGGTGCCGCCGACCACGCGCGAGTTCACGAAGTCGCGGATGCGGGTGGTCTCCGGTGCGGAGAACGCCGACGGGCCCCGGTAGGTGTCCGACGTGCTGCTGCCGCTGGAACCGCCGCAGCAGCCCCACTTGTAGCCCCAGTTGCGGTTGAGGTCGGTGCCGTTGCCCTGGCGGTTCTTGCGCCAGCCGCGGAACGAACCGGTCTCGATGTCGTACTCGGCACCGTCCGGGTTCATCATCGGGACGATCCAGACCTCGCGGCTGTCGACGAGGTTCTTGATCGCCGAGTTGGCGTAGTTGTCGGTGTAGCGCTTGATGATCTGCAGGCACTGCTCGACGGTCAGGTGCTCGCGGGCGTGCTGGCCGCAGACGAGCAGCACCTCCGGCTCGCTCTCGTCCGAGGTCACGTTGTCGCTGACCTTGAGCGCCCAGATGTCCCGGTTCTGGTAGCTCTTGCCGATGCTGCGCAGGCTCGCGAGGCTCGGGTGGTCGCGGACCGTCTGCTGCAGCTCCGCGGTCGTCTCCGCGAAGTTGTGGTAGCCGGTGTAGCCGGCCGGGAAGTCCTGCGTGCCGATCTGACCGGGCGCGGGGTCGGAGAACTGGACCTTGCCGAGCTTCTTGAGCTCCTGCTCGAAGTCGCCCAGGTACTTGATCGGAAGTCCCGTCGCCTGCAGGGCGCGGTACTGGGACTTGTCCGCCACGACCGAGACCGTGGTGAGCTTCGTCGCGCCGAGCACGTCGACGCCGATCTGGGCGACCTGGGTGCGTTCGGCGGACGTGTTGGCGGTGACCTCCAGCAGATAACGGCCGGAGTCGGCGGTACTGGGTGTCGCCATGCCCGCGACCAGCACGGGCAGACAGATGGCGAGCACTGCGGCGATCTTGCCGCGGCTCTTGCTGAACATCTTTCCTCCATCATCAGCAGGGGTTTGCGACGGAGTGGTGCTCGACCGAGCGTGGCCGTGCTGTCACGGGGTGAGGTAGCGCCGATAGCGGGCTGACCGTTGACAGATTTCTGCAGGAACTAGGCTGTACGACATGCTGAACCGCATCGACCTGCGAGGTCGCACCACGACCCCCGCTCAGTTGCGCGCCATCGTGCCGCGCGCCGAGGTGGACGTGGACGCGGTTCTGCATCATGTGCGCCCGATGGTGGAGGCGATCGCCGACCGCGGTGTCGAGGCCGCACTGGAGTACACGGAGAAGTTCGACGGGGTTCGTCCTGCTTCGGTCCGTGTGCCCGCTTCGGAGATTTCGTCCGCTTTGTCCTCGCTGGACCCGGCCGTGCGCGAGGCGTTGGAAGAGGTCATCGCGCGGACGCGGCGCGTGCACGCCGACCAGCGCCGCACGGAGACGACCACCCAGGTCGTGCCCGGTGGCACCGTGACGGAGAAGTGGGTGCCGGTCGCGCGCGTCGGGCTGTACGCGCCCGGTGGCCTCGCGGTCTACCCCTCGACGGTCGTGATGAACGTCGTACCCGCGCAGATCGCCGGCGTCGAGTCGCTGGTGGTGGCCTCGCCGCCGCAGGCGGAGTTCGGTGGCCTGCCGCACCCGACGATCCTCGCCGCCGCCGCGTTGCTCGGCGTCGACGAGGTCTGGGCCGTGGGCGGCGCGCAGGCCGTGGCGCTGCTGGCCCACGGTGGCGTGGACACCGACGGCGCCGAACTGGACCCGGTCGACATCGTCACCGGACCCGGCAACATCTACGTGACGGCGGCCAAGAGGCTGCTGCGCGGCCTGATCGGCATCGACTCCGAGGCCGGACCGACCGAGATCGCGATCCTCGCCGACTCGACGGCCGACCCGGTGCACGTGGCCGCGGACCTGATCAGCCAGGCAGAGCACGACCCGCTCGCGGCGTCGGTGCTGGTGACGGACTCCGTCGAGCTGGCGGACGCGGTGGACACCGAGCTGGAGCGCCAGATCGGTGCGACCAAGCACACCGAACGGATCCGCACGGCGTTGGGCGGCAAGCAGTCCGCCACCGTGCTGGTGTCCTCTGTGGACGAAGGGGTCCGGGTCGTCGACGCGTACGCCGCCGAGCACCTGGAGATCCAGACGCGCGACGCGCGTGAGGTGGCCGCGCGGATCCGGTCCGCGGGCGCGATCTTCGTCGGTGCGTACGCACCGGTGTCGCTCGGCGACTACTGCGCCGGCTCCAACCACGTGCTGCCGACCGGTGGCTGCGCGCGGCACTCGTCCGGGCTGTCCGTGCAGACGTTCCTGCGCGGCATCCACGTGATCGACTACTCCGAGGAAGCACTGCGCGAGGTGGCGGACAAGGTCGTCGCGCTGGCCAACGCGGAGGACCTGCCCGCGCACGGGCAGGCCGTGACAGCGAGGTTCTCCCGATGAAGCCGGTGATCGGTGCGCGGGTGGAGCTGACCGACCTGCCCCTGCGCGAGGACCTGCGCGGCCGCACGCCCTACGGCGCGCCGCAGCTCGACGTCCCGTACCGCCTGAACACCAACGAGAACCCGTACGCGCCGACCGACGCCCTGGCGGCCGACGTCGTCGCGGCGGTCGCTGAGATCGCCGGTGAGCTGCACCGCTACCCGGACCGCGACGCGGTGGCGTTGCGCGAGGACCTGGCGGCGTACCTGTCGGACGCGACCTCGGTCCCGCTGACGTCGGAGAACCTCTGGGCCGCCAACGGTTCCAACGAGATCCTCCAGCAGGTCCTGCAGGCGTTCGGCGGTCCGGGCCGAGTGGCGCTGGGCTTCGAGCCGTCGTACTCGATGCACCCGATCATCGCGGCTGGCACCCGCACCGAGTGGTCGCCGACCCCGCGCCGTTCCGACTTCTCGCTGGACGTCGAGAAGGCCGCCGCGATCATCGCGGAGACACGGCCCGACGTCGTCTTCGTGACGTCGCCGAACAACCCGACCGGCCAGTCGATCCCGCTCTCCGACCTCCGTCTGCTGATCGCGTCCTCGACGGGGATGATCGTGGTCGACGAGGCGTACGCGGAGTTCTCCCCGCAGGAGAGCGCGATCAAGCTGCTGGACGAGTTCGGCTCGCGCCTGATCGTCTCGCGCACGATGTCGAAGGCCTTCGCGTTCGCCGGAGGCCGCCTCGGCTACCTGGCGGCCGCTCCGGCCGTGGTCGACGCCCTGCAGCTCGTCCGCCTGCCGTACCACCTGTCCGCGCTGACGCAGGCGGCCGCTAGGGCGTCGTTGCGCCACGCCGAGGAGACGCTGGGTTCGGTGGCCCTGCTGGCCGCGGAACGTGACCGGGTGTCGTCCGAGCTGGCGGCCCTGGGTTTCCAGGTCGTGCCCTCGGACGCGAACTTCGTGCTGTTCGGCTGGTTCGAGAACGCACGTGAGATCTGGAAGTCCTATTTGGACCACGGCGTGCTCATCAGGGACGTCGGAATCGCGGGTCACCTGCGGGTGACCATCGGAACGCCCGAGGAGAACGACGCTTTCCTCGCGGCCAGCAAGGAGGTCAGCCGGTGAGTCGTGTCGGCAAGGTGGAGCGCACCACCAGGGAGTCGTCGGTCTACGTGGAGATCGACCTGGACGGCACCGGCCAGGTGGAGATCAGCACGGGCGTGCCGTTCTACGACCACATGCTCACGGCGTTCGGCGTGCACGGCTCGTTCGACCTGATCGTCCGCGCCACGGGTGACACGCACATCGACGCCCACCACTCGGTCGAGGACATCGCGATCGTGCTGGGCCAGGCACTGCGCGAAGCGCTGGGGGACAAGAAGGGCATCCGCCGCTTCGGCGACTGCTGGATCCCCATGGACGAAACCCTCGCGCACGCCGCGGTCGACGTCTCTGGCCGCCCGTACACCGTGCACAAGGGCGAGCCGGAGCAGTTCAACAGCTTCGTGATCGGCGGCAACTACCCGTTCGTGCTGAACCGGCACGTCTTCGAGTCGCTGGCCTTCCACGCCCAGATCGCACTGCACGTGCGAGTCGAATACGGCCGCGACCCGCACCACATCGCGGAAGCCGAGTACAAGGCCATCGCCCGCGCCCTGCGCGTCGCGACCGAACCCGACCCCCGCGTCGCCGGCGTCCCGTCGACCAAGGGCGTTCTCTGATGCCGAAGGAAGTGGTCGTCATCGGCCTGCTGGCCCTCGCGGGCTTCCTGGCCGGTGGCGTCTACACCACCTGGAAGACCGCCAAGGTCCTGGCGATCATCCTGCTGGTGCTGCTCCTGGTGGCGGTCGGCGGCGCCGTCCTCTGGCTGCTCTAGCTCGTGGCCAGGTAACGCGCCGGCACGTGCATGGTCACCAGGTCGTCGAAGACGATCTCCAGGTGCCGCGCGACGAGTGCGCGGTTCTCGGCGGGAGTGTGGCTGGCGAAGAACATCTCCACGCCGAGCCAGTTCTCGGTGGTGTCCGGCGTGCCGGTGCCGAGCTAGGCCGGGAACAGGCCGTCGGGCTTCAGCCACCGTGCGATCTCCGCGATGAGCGCGGGCTGCTCGGCGCGCGGCACGTGCAGGATCGAGTAGAACGCGACGACGCCGTCGAACGTGGCTTCCGGAAGGTCGAGCGCGGTCATGTCGGCCTTCTCGAACCGAGCCTGCGGCACGTTCGCGCGGGCCAGTTCGACCTGCCTGCGCGACAGGTCGACGCCGAGCACGTCGTGCCGTTCGGCGAGTTTCTTGCTGCACGGGTCGCCCGCGCCGCAGCCGAGTTCGAGCACCTTCGCCCCATCGGGCAGCCGCCCGTCGAGCTCGCCGAGGTAGTGCAGCCGCGGGTCGTCGGCAATCCGCGCGGACTAGTCGAGATACCGCTGCGCGATGGCGTCGTAGCCGTCCTCGACCGTCCGCTTCACGCGGTAGCCAGGTAACGCGCCGGCACGTGCTGCGCGAGCCACACCCCGTTCGCGCTGAGCCGGAACTCGTGCCCGTCCGCGTGCATGGCCCCGGCGTCGACGGTCAGGACCAACGGCCGCCCACGCCGGGCCCCGACGCGCCGCGCTGTCTCGCGGTCAGGCGAGAGGTGCACGTCGTGGCGTGACATGGGCCGCAGACCGTCGCGCATGATGTCGTCGAGGTACTGCGCGACCGTGCCGTGGAACAGCTGGTCCGGCGGGACCGCGGTCGGCAGGCCGAGGTCCACCTCGACGCTGTGGCCCTGGTTCGCGCGGATGCGGTCGCCGTCGATCGCGAAGCGCTTCTTGTCGTTGCGGTCGACGACCTCGCGCAGGTCTGTCTCGGAGATGCCGAGCGCGTTCAGGAGGTCGGCCACCGGCACCCAGCCCGAAGGGTCGAGGGTGAGGCCGACGCGCTCGGGCTGGTGCCGGAGCGCTTTGGACATCCGCTTCGAGAGGCGGACGATTCGTTCGTCTTCCATTTCCCCACCAGGAAACCACAGCGCGTCCACCGGTTTTGCGGTTTCATGGGCTGGATGTGGCGCGAGCGGCGGGTTCCGGGCGAGACCGAGATCTTCGTGGCCTGGCAGGAGGGCAGCCGGGACCGGACGTTGCTCGCGATCCACGGCGGCCCCGACTGGGACCACAGCTACCTCCGCGAGCCGCTCGACCGGCTGGACTGCCGGCTGCTGCTGCCGGACCTGCGCGGATGTGGCCGGTCAGGGCGAGCGCCGGAGTACCACCCGGACGGTGTGGTGGAAGACCTCGTGCGGGTGCTGGACGCGTTCGAGGTCGAGCGCGCGGACGTCCTCGGCCACTCCTACGGCGGCATGGTCGCGCAGCGGTTCGCGATCACCCACCCGGCACGCGTGCGCAGCCTGATCGTGTCGGGCAGCAGTGTCCTGCCGGTGCCCCCGGACGCCTTCGGCGGATGGGCCGAGCGGGACGAGGTCATGGCCGACCAGGAGGATCCGTGGCAGCGCGACGACCTGACGCCGGAGCAGTGCGTGCGGGCGGACGCGTTCGCGGCCGTCGAAGCCAACGTCCGCCGTGCCGCGCGGATACCGGGCTACCTGAAGCGGCTGAGCCAGGTGCGGTTCGGCGCGGAGTGGGTGCGGCAGCTCCAGACCGCCGGCCTGGTCTCACCCCGGCTTCCCGACGCCGCGCGCAGCATCGCCGGCCTCGGCGTCCCGGTGCTCCTGCTGCACGGCCGGCAGGACATGACGTTCCCGGTCAGCCTGGTCGAGCCCACCCTCGGCCTGATCCCGCGGGCGAGTGCCGTGGTCCTGGAGAACGCGGGCCACATGCTGCACGTCGACGACCCCGACGGCTACCTGCGCGCGGTGCGGGAGTTCCTAGAAGGTGCCGCCCTCGACGGCGGGCTTGAGCTGGGGAGCGCCCGGCCCGTGTGAGGCCTGCTCGTCGTCGATGTTCTGCAGGGCGCAGCTGCGCAGCGACAGGCAGCCGCAGCCGATGCAGCCGGTGAGGCGGTCGCGCAGGCGGTACAGGGCGTCGATGCGCGCGTCGAGCTCCGACTTCCACGAGCGGGAGAGGCGTTCCCAGTCGGACTTCGTCGGCGTGCGGTTGTCGGGGAGCTGGGCGAGGGCGTCGCGGACGTCCTCCAGGGTGAGGCCCACGCGTTGCGCGGTGCGGATGAACGCCAGCCGGCGCAGCACCGAGCGCAGGTAGCGGCGCTGGTTGCCCGCGGTGCGGACCGACGTGATCAGACCCCTGTCCTCGTAGAAGCGCAGGGCCGTGTGGGGGACACCGCTGCGCTCGGCGACCTGGCCGATGGTCAGCATTTCCGGCAACTTGCTCACGGGATCATGGTAACCCGCTTGACCTCCAGCTTGGTCGAGGTTGAACAGTTGTTGCCATGCAACGGATACCAGAGCTCTTCGCGAGGATGACCGGGGACGAGAAGCACGAGTGGGCTGCGGCTTCCACGATCGACGTGCTCTGGGTCCTCTACGACAAGGTCCTCAACGTCACGCCCGCGACGGCCGACGACCCCGACCGCGACCGGTTCCTGCTGTCCAAGGGGCACGGACCGATGGCGTACTACGCCGTGCTCGCGGAGAAGGGGTTCATCGACGAGTCCATTTTGGACGACTGGACGTCGTGGGAGAGCCCACTCGGCCAGCACCCCGACCGCGTGCTCGTGCGCGGTGCGGAGATCAGCAGCGGCTCGCTCGGCCACGGGCTGCCGATCGCGGTCGGCACGGCCATCGGGCAGCGGATCGCCGGCAGTCGTGGCCGCACGTTCGTGCTGGTCGGAGATGGTGAGCTGGATGAGGGCAGCAACCACGAGGCGATCGCCGTGGCGGCGCGGCTGCAGGTCGCGAACCTCACCGCGATCGTGATCGACAACCAGTCCGCGATGTACGGCTGGCCCGGTGGCATCGCGCGGCGGTTCGCCGTCGAGGGGTGGCAGACCGCCGAGATCGACGGCCGCGACCACGAGGCCGTCTTCACCGCACTGACCGCGCCGCACGACCGCCCGTACGCGGTGGTCGCCAAGATCGAGAAGGGCTACTGATGACCACCATGCGCCAGGCGTTCGTCGAGACGGTCAACGACGAGATCGCCGCCGACCCGCGGATCGCCGTGGTGACCGCGGTGATCTCCAGCAACGAGTTCCCGCAGGAGAACGAACGCGTCGTGGACGTCGGGATCCGAGAGCAGACCATGGTGGGCGTCGCGAGCGGCCTGGCGCTGGCCGGGCTCCGGCCGGTCGTGCACAGCTACGCGCCGTTCCTGGTCGAACGGCCGTACGAGCAGATCAAGCTCGACATCGGGCATCAGGACGTCGGCGCGGTGTTCGTGAGCATCGGAGCGTCCTATGACGACCCGGCGTGGGGCCGAACGCACCAGTCACCGGGAGACGTCGCCCTGTTCGACACGCTTCCCGGCTGGACCGTGCACGTACCCGGACATCCGGACGAGGTCACGCCTTTGCTCCAGCAGGCGCTGAAAGACGACAACCGGGTCTACATGAGGCTTTCGCTGCACGAGAACACCCAGGCGTATCCGGTGGGCGGGGGATTCACGACGGTCCGGCACGGAAAGCGCGGCGTCGTGCTCGCCGTCGGGCCGATGCTCGACCGCGTGCTCAAGGCCGTCGATTCCGAGAACGCCGACGTCACGGTGCTGTACGCGGCCACGGTGCGGCCGTTCGACGCGAACGGGCTGCGCACGGCCGTGCAGAACACCGACCACGCCGACGTGATGGTGGTGGAGCCGTACCTGGAGGGCACTTCTTCTCATCTCGTATCAGAGACACTGCAACAAATCCCGCACCGCATTCGTTCTACAGGTGTCAAACGACACGCAGAGCTCCGCAACTACGGCACGGCTGAAGATCATGACGCGGCGCATGATCTCGACGTGGTCGGGCTGGGGAGTGCTGTGCGGAGTTTCTTCAGGGGGTGAAGAAATGTTCGCAGTCATGGGGGATGACTGGACCGGCGCGCCTTCTCGCGCCGTTTGGGGATGATGCGGTGGCACGGTCAGGCGCGATCCTGATCGTGCACACCCCAGGAGGCACCGGCGGATCGGTCTGGTGTGGACGGAGAGCGCGGAGCCGTCCGGTGCGTCGACGCGTTCCGGTTCGCACCTTCCGGGCATGTCCGCACGGGCGCCCGAGGCGGACCAGGAATGATGTTGGTCGTGAGAATGCTGATCTGGACCCCGTTGAACGCCGCCGAGCTGCAGAAGTCCATGCACAGCGGCAACGTGGGCCCCGCGGCGCTGGTTCCGGTGCAGCCCGGCACCGTGCTGCTGCCTCCGCCGGGCACCAAGCTCAGCGAGGCGGCGTACATGACGAACAGGGTGCGCAAGATCGGGCGCGGTGCGGCCCTGGCGGTGTGGAACGACGAGGCGGCGCTGCTCTACCTGTTCACCACGTCGCTCGGCCGCGCCTCGATGTGGGGATCGCGCGAGGCGGTGCTGCGGTTGTCGGCGCAGGCGAAGCAGTCGGGGCCGGTCGGCCAGTCCTTCGACCGCGCCACCGCCGGCATGATCGACCTCCGCGAGAAGGAGAAGTGGCAGCTCGACGCCATCGACAAGCTCACCGCGCTGTACCCGGCGGCCGGTCGCAAGGGCCCGCTCGAACGCATCCGCGACTTCGGGAACGGCCGTGCGGCGATCCCGGACTTCTTCCGCGAGGCGGGGCTGCACGAGGTCGCGCGGGTCGCCGAGCTCAGCGGGGAGGGCAGGGCGGACGGCGTGCTGCGGACGCTCGAACCGCCTCGCGCACAGCTGTGGCCGCTCTGGCTGATCTTCCCGCTGATCGTGCTGTCCGCGGCGGCGACGGTGATCTTCGACGTCCCGGCGGTCGTGTACTACCTCGTCGTCGTTCTGCTCCTCGCGGCGCTGGCGGGGCTGCTGGTCGTGCTCAGGCGCCGGCTCGTGCGCACGAAACCGATCAACACCGTGTTGCCGGTCATACCGGTCACGCAGGGTGCGATCCCGACCGACTAACCTGGTGGGCGTGGCACGTGTCGTCGTACTTGACTATGGATCCGGCAACCTGCGCTCCGCCGAACGCGCGCTCCAGCGGGTCGGCGCCGATGTCGAGGTGACGTCGGACCATCGGGCCGCCCGCGAGGCGGACGGACTGGTCGTGCCCGGCGTCGGTGCGTACGCGGCGTGCATGGAAGGCCTCAACTCGGTGCGGGGCGCCCGGATCATCGGTGAGCGCCTCGCCGGCGGCCGTCCGGTGCTCGGCATCTGCGTGGGCATGCAGATCCTGTTCGAGCGCGGCATCGAGCACGGCGTGCTGACCGAGGGCTGCGGCGAGTGGCCCGGCACCGTCGAGCGGCTCGAAGCGCCGATCGTGCCGCACATGGGCTGGAACACCGTGCGCGCGCCCGAGGACTCGAAGCTCTTCGCAGGCCTCGACAAGGACACGCGGTTCTACTTCGTGCACTCCTACGGCGTGCGGCGCTGGGAACTGGAGCCGGCCGAGCACCTCAGGCCGCCGCTGGTGACGTGGGCGGACCACGCGGGCGACGAGTTCGTCGCGGCGGTCGAGAACGGCCCGCTGTGGGCGACCCAGTTCCACCCGGAGAAGTCCGGCGACGCCGGCGCACACCTGCTGCGGAACTGGTTGACCACCTTGTCGTGATCACACGACTGCTGACGGTGGCCGCGCTCGTGGCCGCCGGCGTCGCCGTGCCTGGGGGCGCGCACGCCGCACCGGCACCGTTCCAGGACGACTTCGACGGTGCCGTGGCCGCGGATCCCACCTACGGCCTGAACGACAACCTCGAGCAGCGCCAGGCAACGGGCGCCGTCACCTACAGCCGGGTCTCCGGCAGGTGGAACACCGGCGACGTGCCGCGTCCGTGGTTCGCGCAGGTCAACCACCCGAACCACCGCGGCAAGCTGTCGATGCACCTCGGCACGACGGCCGTGCGGCTCGACGCGCCGTCCACCGGCTCCTCGATCTCGGCGACGCTGACACCGGTGGCGGGCGGCCGCACGTCCGGCGACTGGTCGTCGATCGCGCTGGCACGGTCGGCGAACAGCTGGGGTCATGTGTCCAATCAGGACATCGACCTCGGCTTCCTGGTGCGCGCCAACGGCGGCGTCCAGCTCTTCCAGGCCGGCAGGTCCGTCGCGGACCTGCCGTCGTTCGCCTCGCCCGAGTCCGACGGCTCGTTCGACGTGACGCTGACGCCGGCCGGGTCGAAGCTCGACCTCTTGGTCAACGGCACGCGCGGGACGATCGCGCTGGACGTTTCGGTGCCGACCGATCGGCTGTGGATCTACCTCGGCCGCTACTCCGACGACGACAGGACCGTCAGCCTCGTCGACGACCTGCGCGTCGAGCGGATGAACTCCGACGACCTGCGCAAGCCTCCCGGGTCCCCGCTGCGCTACTACGGCTACTTCGGCGCGCGGCTGAACGCCGCAGGAGGCAACCACCTGCCCGAGGTGCGCGGCCGCAGCAACCTGAACTGGGTGCAGATCAGCGACTTCGACGCCTACCGCCCCGAGGTGCTGCGGGACTGCGCTCCCGCGGGGTGCGTCGTCCACACGGGCAACGAGTTCTTCGACTGCGACGAGGCCGGGTGTCCGCTCTACCCCAACGCCACCGAGCGGTGGCAGGTCCTCGCTTCGAAGGTGCGGCCGTACCTCGACCGGGTGGCCGGGTTCGTGCTGCAGGACGAACCGTTCCACCACGGCGCGCGCTTCGCCGACGTCGAGTTCTCGGCCCAGCAGATCAAGAACACGTTCCCGGACAAGAAGGTCATGCTGATCGAGGCGGGTGTCCGGGTCGACGACACCTTCAGCGTGCCCGCCGCCGTCGACTGGGTCGGCTTCGACGAGTACTGCGTCGGACACGGTGCCCTGGACGCGCGCATGACCAAGCTGGCGCAGCGCGCGCCGGGCAAGGAGCTGTTCCTGATCTCCGAGGCCGCACCGCAGTCGTGGTGCGCGGACAGGACCGACGCGGACCTCGAAAGCACCCAGTACCTGTACCTGGCGCTGGCGCGGCAGCACCCCGCGTTCGCCGGGATCATGGTCTTCGGGCCCTGGACGGGCGTCGGACCTGCCGCGACGGGTCCGGGCACGCCGGTCCCGTCGAAGTTCCCGCGGACCACGGAGGCCCAGGAGCGCGTGGCCGCCCTCGTCCTGGGGGACGCTAGGCTGCCCGGGTGACGTTCACACTCCTCCCCGCTGTTGACGTGGCCGACGGTCGTGCCGTCCGGCTCGTGCAGGGCGAAGCCGGTACCGAGACGAACTACGGTGAGCCGCTCGACGCGGCCCTGCAGTGGCAGCGCGACGGGGCGGAGTGGATCCATCTCGTCGACCTCGACGCGGCGTTCGGCCGCGGCTCCAACCGCGAGCTGATCGCCCGCGTCGTCGGCGAGCTCGACGTGAAGGTGGAGCTGTCCGGCGGCATCCGCGACGACGCGTCGCTGGAGGCCGCCCTGGCCACCGGCTGCGCCCGCGTGAACCTCGGCACGGCTGCGCTGGAAGACCCGGAGTGGTGCGCGAAGGCGCTGGCGGCGTACGGCGAGAAGATCGCGGTGGGCCTCGACGTCCGCATCACCGAGCAGGGCCACCGGGTCAAGGGCCGCGGCTGGACGTCGGACGGCGGCGACCTCTGGGAGGTCCTCGACCGGCTCGACCGCGACGGCTGCACGCGTTACGTGGTCACCGACGTGTCGAAGGACGGCACGCTGACGGGCCCGAACCTGGAGCTGCTGAGCGAGGTCTGCGCCCGCACCGACGCCCCGGTGATCGCGTCCGGCGGCGTGTCCACTGTGGACGACCTGGTCGCGCTCTCGAAGCTGTCGCGCGACGGCGTCGAGGGCTCGATCATCGGCAAGGCCCTGTACGCCGGTGCCTTCACGCTCCCGGAAGCGCTCGCTGCGGTCCGTTGACCACGGCCTCCACGTGAGCGGCCGCGGCCGCGTGCGTCACACCGGTGGTGTGCAGCACGTCGGCCGCGGTCCCCTCGGCCTCCAGCAGCACGCCGAGCAGGATGTGCTCGGTGCCGATGAACATGTGGCCCATCCGTAGCGCCTCGCGCACGGCCAGTTCCAGAGCTTTCTTGCAGTGCGTCGTGTACGGCTGCTTCTCCGGCCGCTGCTTGGCCTCGGAGTCGAGCCGGTTGAGGGTCGCGATGCGCGTGCTGCCGTCGCCCGACTCCAGCTTCGCGATGGTCTTGGCCGCGAGCCCGGCCGACTCGTCGAGCAGCCCCAGCAGCAGGTGCTCGGTGCCGATCCGCTCGCTGAACCGCGCGTGGTGCCTCGCCAGCGCGATGACCCGCCTCGACCGCTGGGTGTAGCGCTCCGTGCTCGGCTTGCTGAGCTCCGGCGACTCCCTGGGCACGAACCGCTTCTGCGCGGCCTGCTTCGTGACGCCGAGGCTCTCGCCGATCTCGGCCCAGCTCGCCCCGCCCCGTCGCGCCTCGTCCACGAAGTGGCCGATCAGGTGGTCGCCGAGTTCGCTGAGCTGCCCGCTCATCTCGACGGCCTTGGCCAGGCGCACGAGAGCGTCGTCTGCTTCTTGAGCGACCGTGACGATGAGGTCGGTCAACTGGATCATCCGTCAACTCTAGGTTGACGCCGAGTCGTCGGTCAACCTCGGGTTGACGCTCAACGTGGACTCGATGTTGACGCATCCAGTCAGCGTTGAGTCCACGTCGACGCCCGCAGTCAACGTTGACCAGGACCGGCAATGTGTGCAGGAGACAACGTTGTCATCGCTGGGAACGGCGTCAACTGCACATTGATCGAGGCGCGGTCGATGTTGATTTGGCGCTGATCGACATCGAGTCAATGTAGATCCGTGTCATCAACGTGGACTGGTCGTCGTCAACGAAGACCGGCGTTGTCGACGTCGACCGATGTGGTCAACGTTGATCAGCCGGATCACGTTGACTCGACCTTGATCGCCTGACGTTGACTGCTGGAGTTGGGTGTCGGCCCTGGGTCAGCTCGCCGCCGTGATCCGGATGCCCACCGACCCGGTCCGTCCGCGCCGCAGCTTGCTGCCGAACACCGTGATCCACCCGAACACCCCGTACTTCTTGGTGATCCGCGACCGCACGGCGTCGCTCTCGTCGTCGTCCAGCAGCGCCGCGTGCGCCTTGACCGAATCGCCCTTGGGGTTGCCGCGGACGTCGCACGGCCCGATCTCCACGTCGCCGCTGCGGCGGATCCGCTTGACCTTGCCGGTGTCCCGCCCGCTCCAGGCGTAGATGACGCCGTCGCTCTCGCCCGGCACGACCCAGACCGGAGTGGGCACCGGGGTGCCGTCCTTGCGGAACGTCGTCAGCAGCAGGTACTTGCCCTCGCCCAACTCGGTGATCATGGCGCCGCAGCGTAGTCCCCAGACCTCCCTTGTAGGCTTTCCCGCATGTCAGTCGCGGTCCGTGTCATCCCCTGTCTCGACGTCGACCGGGGCCGGGTGGTGAAGGGCGTCAACTTCACGAACCTCGTCGACGCGGGCGATCCCGTCGAGCTCGCCAGGGCGTACGACGCCGAGGGCGCGGACGAGCTGACGTTCCTCGACGTGACGGCCAGCAGCGGCGACCGGGAGACGACGTTCGACGTCGTGCGCCGCACGGCCGAGCAGGTGTTCATCCCCCTCACCGTCGGTGGTGGCGTGCGCAGCCCCGAGGACGTCAACAAGCTGCTCCGCGCGGGCGCGGACAAGGTCAGCCTCAACACCGCCGCCATCGCACGCCCCGAGCTGCTCAAGGAGTGCTCGGAGCGGTACGGCGCGCAGTGCATCGTGCTGTCGGTCGACGCACGGCGGGTGCCCGGCGGCACCGGCTTCGAGGTCACCACGCACGGCGGCCGCAACGGCACCGGCATCGACGCGATCGCCTGGGCCGCGCAGGGCCAGGAGCTGGGCGTCGGCGAGATCCTGCTGAACTCGATGGACGCCGACGGCACCAAGGCCGGGTTCGACCTGGAGCTCCTCGAACTGGTGCGCCGCGAGGTCGACGTCCCGCTGATCGCGAGCGGCGGCGCGGGCGCGGTCGACCACTTCCCGCCGGCCGTCGCCGCGGGCGCCGACGCCGTGCTCGCCGCGAGCGTGTTCCACTTCGGGCAGCTCCGCATCAGCGAGGTCAAGGACGGCCTGCGCCAAGCCGGTGTCGTGGTGCGATGAAACCCGTCGAGGTGCGGGTCGCCTCGGCGGTCGCGTTCGGCGGCGCCCTGGTGTTCTTCGTGATCGGCCTGGTGCTGTGGCGCACGACCGGCGACCCGGACGTGCTGAAGCTGCCGTCGTTCATCGCGGTCCTCGAACTGCCCGTCGCGGCGTCGCTGCTCATCAGGCTCCGGTTCATGCACTACCCGGCGATGATCGTGTTCATCCTCGTCGCCCTGCTGCACCTCGTCATCGTGCTGGCAGAAGGACCGGCGTGGGCTCGCGTCGCGTCCGGCGTGCTGTCCGCAGTGCACATCTACGGAGTGGTCCTGCTCAACACCGGACCGGCTCGTGAACACCTGGGAGGTCCCCGTTGAGCGGCCAGCTCGATCCCGCCGTCGCCGATCGGCTCAAGCGCACCCCGGACGGCCTGGTGTGCGCGGTCGCCCAGCAGCGCGGAACCGGTGAGGTGCTCATGGTGGCGTGGATGGACGACGAGGCACTGCACCGCACCCTCACCACCCGCCGCGCGACCTACTACTCGCGCAGTCGCCAGCAGCTGTGGGTGAAGGGTGAGACCTCCGGGCACACCCAGTACGTGCACGAGGTCAGGCTCGACTGCGACGGAGACACGCTGCTGCTGACGGTCGACCAGGTCGGCGCCGCCTGCCACACGGGCGACCGCACGTGCTTCGACGCCACGGTGCTGCTCGCCGAGGCGTGAGCGGTCAGTCCAGGTCGCCGGTCAGGTAGCGCTGGAGGTTCGGGGCGACCGTCCGGACCACGGTCTCCAGGTCGGTCGACGCCAGCGGCTCGAACTGCACGACGTACCGGACGATGCCGAGACCGACCATCTGCGTCGCGCACAACGTGGCCCGGAGCTCGTGCTGCTCGGCGCCGAGCTCCGCGAGCACGTTCTTGAAGATCGCGTTGACCAGGAACGACTTCAGCGCGCCCGCCACCTCCGGCTGGCTGGTGACGCTGCGGATCAGGGCCGAGAACGTGCCGCCGCCGGTCGCGTCCCACACCGTCACGAAGGTGCGGATGATGCGTTCTCCCGCCTCTTCGGCCGGGCCGTCGAGGACGCGCTTGAGGATCTCGGCCGGGTCGAACGGGAGCTGCAGCACCGACTGCGCGAACAGGCCTTCCTTGCCGCCGAACCAGTGGTTGACCATGGCGGCGTCGACGCCCGCCTTGGCGGCGATCGCGCGTACCGTGGCGCCGTCGTAGCCCTTCTCGATGAACACCTCGCGGGCCGCTGCGACGAGCGCGGCCTTGGTGTCCTCGCCCGCGGCGCGACGGCCTCGGCGTTTCTGGTTGACTTGCTCCACGTGGGCCATAGTTCAACAGATGTTGAATTTATGCAACAATTGCCGGCATGGTGAGCGTCATCGGGGCCGTGGCCGCCGCTGGTCTGGGGACTGTGAGTCCTACGCGTGAGGAGTTCCGCGAGCTCGCGGTCAACCGCCGGGTGATCCCGGTGGTCCGCAAGCTGCTCGCGGACGCGGAGACCCCGGTCGGCCTGTACCGCAAGCTCGGGGCCGATCAGCCCGGCACGTTCCTCTTCGAGTCGGCGGAGAACGGGCGCTCCTGGTCGCGTTGGTCGTTCATCGGCGTGCGGTCGACGGCGGCGCTCACGGCGACGGGCGGTGAGGCGTTCTGGACGGGGACGCGGCCCGTCGGCCTGCCCGACGGCGGCGACCCGCTGGAGGCGTTGCGCGAGACCATCGAGGTGCTGCGCACGGACCCGTTGCCCGGCATGCCCCCGCTGACCGGCGGCATGGTCGGCTACATCGGCTACGACGCGGTGCGTCGCCTGGAACGGCTGCCCGTCATCGCCGAGGACGACCTGAAGATCCCCGAGCTGGTCATGCTGCTGGCGACCGACCTCGCCGCGCTCGACCACCACGAGGGCACCGTCACGCTCATCGCGAACGCGATCAACTGGGACGACTCGACCGAGCGGGTCGACGCCGCCTACGACGACGCGGTGCGCCGCCTCGACGAGATGACGACGGCGCTGCACACGCCCGCACCGCCGACGGCGGCCGTGTTCTCGCGGCCCAAGCCGGAGTTCCGGCGCCGGCGCTCGCAGGCCGAGCACTTCGCGGCCGTCGAGAAGGCTAAGGAGGCCATCCGGGCGGGTGAGGCGTTCCAGGTCGTCGTGTCGCAGCGGTTCGAGATCGACACCGACGCCGACGCGCTCGACATCTACCGGGTGCTGCGCGCGACGAACCCCAGCCCGTACATGTACCTGCTGCGCCTCGACGGGTTCGACATCGTCGGGTCCAGCCCGGAGTCGCTGGTCACGGTGCGCGACGGCAAGGCGACCACGCACCCCATCGCGGGCACCCGCTGGCGCAGCGAGGACCCCGAGGAAGACGCCCTGCTCGAGAAGGACCTCCTCGCGGACCACAAGGAACGCGCCGAGCACCTGATGCTCGTCGACCTCGGCCGCAACGACCTGGGGCGCGTCTGCAAGCCGGGTTCGGTGCACGTCGTCGACTTCTTCAAGGTCGAGCGGTACAGCCACGTCATGCACATCGTGTCGACCGTGACCGGTGAGCTGGCCGAGGGCAAGACGGCCTACGACGCGGTCGCGGCCTGCTTCCCGGCGGGGACGTTGTCCGGTGCGCCCAAGCCGCGCGCCATGGAGCTCATCGAGGAACTGGAGCCCACTCGCCGCGGCCTCTACGGCGGCGTCGTCGGCTACTTCGACTTCGCCGGGGACGCGGACACCGCCATCGCCATCCGCACCGCCCTGGTGCGCGACGGGGTGGCGTACGTGCAGGCCGGTGGTGGCATCGTGGCCGACTCGGACCCGCTGTCCGAGGACAACGAGTGCCTGAACAAGGCGGGCGCGGTGCTGGCCGCGATCGCCACCGCGCAGACGATGGCGCCGGCAGTTGAAAGCTAGCTCGCCGCTGTGGATCGCCGCGCTCCTGCTCGTGGGCGCGGCGGGTGCCTTCTGGGGCGCCGGCTCGGTGCCGGTCGCGTTGCTGTGCCTGGCCGCCGTCGCGGCGGTCGTGGCGCTGAGCGGGGTGACGCGCCGGATCCTCGGCGCGTTGCTGTTCGTCGTCGGCGTCGCCGGGGCGTTCTCGGGGCATTGGCTGGCGATCGCCGGCGGCGTGCTCGTGGTGGCCTCCGGCGCGCTTCAGGTGGCTCTGGGAGCTCGGATGCCGAAGATCGGGATGGGTGGCCAGAAGCCCCGCGCGCACGATCCCGAGACGGACATGTGGCGCGCGCTGGAGCGCGGGGATGATCCGACCGACGATAAGACCCCTGGCGGGACGACCTCGAACGAGTGAAGATCATTCACGACGTTCGTGCATGTGACACGCGTACGGCCTCGGTTAGCTGCGGGGACACTTGAACCCCGGTGGCTGGGGCGTTACTCCGGCGGGGTTAGCATCCCCCTAGCGGGAAGGGGAACAACACTGTGACGGTTCTCGAGTCGATCCTCGAAGGTGTGCGTGAGGATCTCGCCGCTCGCGAGGCCAAGTTGCCCTTCGCCGTCGTGAAGGAGCGGGCCGCCAAGGCCTCTCCGCCGCTCGACGTGCTGTCGGTGCTGCGCGGGCCGAACGTGGGTGTCATCGCCGAGGTCAAGCGCCGCAGCCCCTCCAAGGGCGCGCTGGCGGAGATCCCGGAACCGGCCGAGCTCGCGTCCGCCTACGAGGCGGGCGGCGCGTCGGTGATCAGCGTGCTGACCGAGCAGCGCCGCTTCGGCGGGTCGCTGGCGGACTTCGACGCGGTGCGCCGGGCGGTGAAGATCCCGCTGCTGCGCAAGGACTTCGTCGTGTCGCCGTACCAGGTGCACGAGGCGCGCATGCACGGTGCGGACGTGGTGCTGCTGATCGTGGCCGCGCTGGAGCAGAACGCGCTCGTGTCGCTGCTCGACCGCGTCGAGTCGCTCGGCATGACGGCGCTCGTCGAGGTGCACACGGCCGAGGAGGCCGACCGCGCGCTGGAGGCGGGTTCGTCCGTCATCGGAGTGAACGCGCGCAACCTCCACACGCTGGAGGTCGACAAAGACGTTTTCGGCAGGATCGCTCCGGGGCTACCCTCGGAGACGATCAAGATCGCCGAGTCGGGTGTGACCGGGCCCGGCGACCTGATGTCGTACGCCGGCGCGGGTGCCGACGCGGTGCTCGTCGGCGAAAGCCTGGTGACCAGCGGAGACCCCAAGGCCGCCGTGAACAAGCTCGTGACCGCGGGCTCACACCCCGCGTGCCCCCGGCCCAGCCGGTAGGGCACGGTTGATCCAAGCGCCAGAGGAGTTACCCGATGGGCCAGTTCACGCCCACACCGCATGATCCCGACGCACGTGGCCACTTCGGCCCGTGGGGCGGCCGGTTCGTCCCGGAGGCCCTGATCGCCGCGGTGGACGAGTTGGCCACCGAGTACGACAAGGCGCGGCTCGACCCGGAGTTCGTGAACGAGTTCAAGCGCCTCCTGAGGGACTTCGCGGGCCGTCCGTCGCTGCTGACCGAGGCCCCGAAGTTCGCGGAGCACGCCGGTACGCGGGTCTGGCTCAAGCGCGAGGACCTCAACCACACGGGTTCCCACAAGATCAACAACGTGCTCGGTCAGGCGTTGCTGACCAAGCGCATGGGCAAGCAGCGCGTGATCGCGGAGACCGGCGCCGGCCAGCACGGCGTGGCGACGGCGACCGCGTGCGCGCTCCTCGGCCTCGACTGCGTCGTCTACATGGGCGAGGTCGACACCGAGCGCCAGGCGCTCAACGTCGCCCGCATGCGCCTGCTGGGCGCCGAGGTCATCCCGGTGAAGTCCGGCTCGCGCACCCTGAAGGACGCGATCAACGAGGCGTTGCGCGACTGGGTCGCCAACGTCGACGAAACGCACTACCTGCTCGGTACGGCGGCGGGTCCGCACCCGTTCCCGTTGATGGTCCGCGACTTCCACCGGATCATCGGCATCGAGGCGCGCGAGCAGATCCTCGAGAAGGCCGGTCGGCTGCCCGACGCCGTCGTCGCCTGTGTCGGTGGCGGCTCGAACGCGATCGGCATCTTCCACGGCTTCATCGACGACGCGGACGTCCGCCTCGTCGGTGTCGAGCCCGGTGGCTCCGGCCTCGACAGCGGCAGCCACGGCGCGACGCTGACGGCGGGCACGCCCGGTTCGCTGCACGGCGCGATGTCGTACGTCATGCAGGACGACGACGGCCAGATCACCGAGGCGCACTCGATCTCCGCCGGTCTCGACTACCCCGGCGTGGGTCCCGAGCACTCGCACCTGAAGGACATCGGCCGCGCCGAGTACTTCCCGGTCACCGACGCCGAGGCCATGGAGGCGTTCGCCCTGCTCTCGCGCACCGAGGGCATCATCCCGGCGATCGAGTCCTCGCACGCGCTCGCGGGCGCGCTGAAGCTCGGACCGTCGCTGGGACCGGACGGACTCCTGGTCGTGAACCTCTCCGGCCGTGGTGACAAGGACATGGACACGGCCGTGAAGTACTTCGGCCTCGCTGACGGGGGACAGGCCTGATGTCGTTGTCCGACGTGTTTTCCGCCGCCAAGGCCGAGTCGCGTGCCGCGCTGATCGGCTACCTGCCCGCGGGCTTCCCCACGATCGAGGGCTCCAAGGCCCACCTCCGTTCGATGATCGAGTCCGGGTGCGATCTGGTCGAGGTCGGCCTGCCGTTCTCCGACCCGGTGATGGACGGCCCGACGATCCAGGCCGCCGCCGAGCAGGCGCTGTCCGCGGGTTTCCGCGTGCGGGACCTGTTCGACGTGGTGGCTGCCGTGTCCGACGCCGGTGGGCGTGCGGTCGTGATGACGTACTGGAACCCGGTGCTGCGCTATGGCGTCGACGCGTTCGCGCGCGACCTCGCCGCCGCCGGTGGGCTCGGCATCATCACGCCCGACCTCGTGCCGGACGAGGCCGGCGACTGGATGGCCGCGTCCGAGGCGCACGGCCTCGACCGGACCTTCCTGGTGGCGCCGTCGTCGACCGAGGAGCGCATCGCGATGACCGCGCGTGCCTCATCCGGTTTCCTCTACGCGACCGCGGTCATGGGCGTCACGGGCGCCCGTGACGTCGTGTCGTCCGCTGCTCCCGCTCTCGTCGCGCGGGTTCGTGAACACACCACGCTGCCCGTCGGTGTCGGGCTGGGCGTGCGCTCCGGTGCGCAGGCCGCCGAGATCGCCGGGTTCGCGGACGGCGTCATCGTCGGGTCGGCTTTCGTGTCGGCCGCGGGCGAGAGCGATGCCGCGGTGCGCGCGCTGGCCGCTGACCTCGCCCAGGGTGTGCGATCGGCTGTCGCTCCCGTCTGAACCTCCTTCGCGTCTCGTGAAGCCGCTCGGCCTGATGGCCGGGCGGTTTTGCTTTGTGCCGCTTGCGAAGCCGCCTCTGCAGCGACGGCCTCTCTTGTCGGGTGGCGCGGAATTGCTTGAACGGGTCGAACATCGTGCTCGCCATCGAGTGGTTGTCGGGATGGCGGCTGTGAAGTTGTCGGGAGCCCTACCTCCTTTCGGAGCATTCGATGTTCCTCCAAGAGAATGACACACATTCGAACACCTGATCGAGTGAATCCAGGTCGCTTGGGGCCAAAACCCCGTTTGACTGTCGGTCTGAGCTGCGATCGTGGGCTCATGCACAAGCCAGCCATTCGCTCGGCGTGCCACACTGGTACTCGCCGGGCGGTTTTCGGAGGTGATGCCCAGTGGCAGCTCCAGCAGAGACGGCACCAGCCCAGTACCTGTTGCCGAGGCACGTGGGTCCCTGGTCGCTCGACGACGTCTTGTCGCTGCCCGAGGACAACAGCCAGCGCATCGAACTCGTCGACGGGATGCTTCTCGTGAGCCCGCTGGGGTCCTACCGGCACCAGCAGTTGGTGGGGCGTGCGTACGGGTCGTTGGTCGGTGCCTGTCCGACTGATCTCGAAGCAACGATCGAGCTGAACGTGCTGCTTTCCAGCGGCCGTCTGGTGATTCCGGACTTCACCGTCGTACGGCCGCGAGAAGCCGGCGTGATGTTCCCGGTCTCCGATGTCGTGCTCGTCGGCGAGGTGTTCTCACCGAGCACGCGGCTGAACGACGAAGGCCTCAAGCGCGGCCTGTACGCCAGCGCGGGCGTTCAGTACTACCTGATGGTCGACCCGAGCCAGCGGGAAGTCGAGGCCACACTGCTCGAACTCCAAGGCGCCGAATACGTCGAGATCGCTACCAGTGAGGCCGGCGTGCTGACGATCGAACGGCCTTTCCCGGTCACCATCAAGTTCTAGCCGTAGAGCCACTCCAGCCGTTCGTGCAGTTCGGCGACGGTCCACGAGGCGAACATCGCGTCACGAGCCTCCGCTGCCTCGCCGGCCGGGTGGTAGACCTCCCGCCCCATCGCCCTCGAGGCGTGCTGGACGCGCGCGGTCCGCTCCGAGCGAAGCGCCACGTAGCGCGCAAAAGAGCCGGCCACGTCCTGAGGGTCGAACACGGAGGAGAGGCAGACGGCGTCCTCCAACGCCTGACAAGCGCCTTGCGCGGCGTACTGCAGCACGGGATGGGCGGCGTCTCCGAGCAGCACGACGCGTAAGTCCTGCCAGTTCGTGATCGGCGTGCGGTCGCAGAGCACCCACGCACGCCACTCGTCGGCGAGGTCCATGATCTGAGCCGCGTCGTCGCACAACGGCGTGAAGTGCCCCAGCACCTCGGCGTGCTCGACGGGCTTGCCGTTCATGGGCTCCGTGGCACCGTTGTCCGTGGTGGCCACGAGGTTCACGAACCGTCCGCCGGCGATCACGTACCAAACGACGTGGTAGCGCGGCCCCGCCCACAGCGTGACCACGTTCTCCTTCAACGACTGCGGCACGTTCTGCGAGGGGATGACCGCGCGGAACGTCGTGTGCCCGGACACCTGCGGATCCCCGTCGCCCACGAGCTGCCGCCGCACCGCCGACCGCAGCCCGTCGGCACCGATCAGCGCGTCCCCGTGCACGAGATCGCCCGACCGCAGCACCGCCGTGACCCCGTCCGCGTCCTGCGCGTAGCCCTCGACGCCGCTGCTGACCCGAAGGTCGATCCGCTCATCGTTCTGACAGGCGTCGAGCAACGGCGCAAGCACGTCGTTGCGGTGCACCACCGCGTAGGTGCCGAACCGCTCCCGGAAGCCCGCGTCGACCGGCAACCCGGCGATCTGCCGCCCGGACACCCCACACCGCAACCGCAACTCGTCCACGTGCACGGCCCGAGCCCGCACCGCGGCACCCACGCCCAGCGAGTCGAGCATGCGGAACCCGTTGGGCCCGACCTGGATGCCGGCGCCGATCTCCTCGAACGCCGCCGCGGCCTCGAGCACCGTCACCCGCACCCCGGCCCGCGCGAGCCCGAGCGCCGTCGCCAGCCCGCCGATACCGCCGCCGACCACCAGGACCGTCATGTCCGACCTTTCGGGAATCCGCCCAGAACCGCGTCCGAGTATTTCGGTTCGTGCCCGGAGGTGGGTACGGCAGGAGGGCTCGCTTCGGGGAAGTGTCCGTGGCGCTCGGTCCGCCCGGCTCGGGTCTCCACGATCATGAACCCCTGAGGTCGGACGTTCGGCCCGCAGTCAGTGGATGAACGGGCACCGTTCCGCCGTCCGACGAGCGGCTGACAGCCGCACGGCCCGACGTCCCAGGATTCGAGCCCAACGTGCCTATGCGCTGCTACCACACACACGCGCCAGGCCGGGTACCCCCAATTTCTATTCTAGTGATCGGCACCGACAGGGTTCGGGCTCGATAACGATCGAGCGCCCCCACGGGACGCTCACGAGCCGACCGGTACGGTGGGCGCCGTGTTGGACGCCCTTCTGGCCACGATCCCGAGTCCCGACCGCGGTGTTTGGCACCTCGGTCCGCTCCCCATCAGGGCCTACGCGCTGTGCATCATCGCCGGCATCGTCGCCGCGATCTGGTGGGGTGAGCGCCGCTGGGTCGCCCGCGGCGGCATCAAGGGCGAGGTCACGGACATCGCCGTGTGGGCGGTGCCGTTCGGCCTCGTCGGCGGGCGGCTGTACCACGTCATCACCGACAACCAGAAGTACTTCGGGCCGGGCAAGAACCCGCTTGCGGCGCTGGAGATCTGGAACGGTGGCCTCGGCATCTGGGGTGCGATCGCGCTCGGTGCCGTCGGTGCCTGGATCGCGTGCCGCCGCAGGGGCATCCCGCTGCCGGCGATGGCGGACGCGCTCGCGCCCGGCATCGTGCTCGCGCAGGCCATCGGGCGGCTCGGCAACTACTTCAACCAGGAGCTCTACGGCGGCGACACGACGTTGCCGTGGGGGCTTGAGATCTACCGCCGCGTCACGCCCGAGGGCCGTGAGGACGCGCTGGCGGGCATCGCCCTCGACCACACTCCGATCCAGGTCGTGCACCCGACGTTCCTCTACGAACTGCTGTGGAACGTCGGTGTCGCGCTCCTCATCGTGTGGGCGGACCGGAAGTTCAGGCTGGGCCACGGCCGGGTCTTCGCGCTCTACGTCGCGGGCTACACGGCCGGCCGGTTCTGGATCGAGCTCATGCGCACCGACGAGGCGACGCTGGTCTTCGGCACGCGCGTGAACGTGTTCGTGTCGGCGATCGTGTTCTTCGGAGCGGTCGCGTACTTCGTCATCGCCAAGTCCCGTGGTGAGCGCGAGGACGTCGCCGCGCTGCGCGGGACGGACGGAGAGCCAGCGGCGGAGGTGACCGAAGCGGAAGCCGTGGAGGACGAGGGCGTCGCCGCGGACACCGAGGCCGACGTCGCCGAGAAGGACAAGAAGAACTCCCCGGAATCCGTCAAACCGGAGTGATCTGTGCGCGTGCTCGTCGTCGAGGATGACGACCGGGTGGCCCGAGGCCTGCTGACCGCGCTGCGGCACGCGGGCTACGAGGTGCATCGGGTGGCCACGGCCGCCGACGCGCTGCGTGCCGCACCCGCCGACGTGGTGCTGCTCGACCTGGGCCTGCCCGACGGCGACGGCCTGGACGTGTTGCGCGAGCTGCGGCACCGGCCGGGCACCGCCGTCATCACGGTGACCGCGCGCGGCGAGGAACGGGAGCGCGTGCTCGGCCTGCGGGCCGGGGCCGACGACTACGTGGTGAAGCCGTTCGGCACGTCCGAGCTCCTCGCCCGGATCGAGGCCGTCCTGAGGAGGACGCGCACGCACCGCGCGGAGCCGGAGGATGAAGGTCCGCTCCAGATCGGTCCGCTGCGGATCATCGCCTCGACGCGGGTCGCCACAGTGGACGGTGAGCCGCTCTCGCTGACCCGCAAGGAGTTCGACCTCCTCGCGCTCCTCGCGACCCGCAAGGGCGAGGTGGTGAGCCGCGACTTCATCGTGGACCAGGTGTGGCAGGCGCACTGGGAGGCGCCGTCGCGGACGCTGGACACGCACATCGCGGCGTTGCGCGGCAAGCTCGGCGGGCACGTCAAGATCGAGACGGTCAGGGGAGTGGGCTACCGGCTCGCCACGTGACGAGTGTCCGAGAGACATCCACAGTCCGTTGCGGAACAATCACAACCGATGCTCCGCCGACTGCTCGTCATCACCGTTCCGCTGCTCGTCGCCCTGGTCGCGGCGCTCGGCATCCCCTTGGCGTCCGCAGTCGTGCAGCGTGAGACCCAGACGACCTACCTCGACCGCCTCAGCGACGCGAGCAGGTTCGCGGCGCTCGGTGAGAGCGCGTTGCAGTCGGACCGGCTGGAGGCGCTGAGCCAGGAGATCCAGCGCTACGACACCCTCTACGACATCCCGGTCGCACTGGTCAGCGCCGACAAGCGGATCCTGCTGGCGTCCCGGCAGGGGTTCGACCCCAGCAACGACCGCGAGGTCGTGAAGTCGCTGAACACGGCGCTGAACGGCGGCGTGCGGCCCGAGCCCGAGTACACGGGCTGGCCGTGGCGCACCGGGCCGATGGTCGTCGTCGAGCCGGTCGGGCGGGACAGCGAGGTGGTGGCCGCGGTCGTCACCATCTCGCAGACGCGGGGGCTGCGGACCGAGGTGCTGCGGCAGTGGGGGCTGATGGCGCTGGCCGGGCTCGCGCCGATGCTGGCCGTGGTCGCCGCCGCCTGGCCCATGTCGCGGTGGGTGCTCAGGCCGGTCGGCAGGCTCGACGAGGCCACCGCCGCCGTGGCCGCGGGCAACCTCGACGTGCGGGCGGACGAGGTCGGCGGGCCGCAGGAGCTCCGACGGCTCGCGCGCAGCTTCAACACCATGGTCGACGTTGTTGGCAAGGCCCTGAACAGGCAGAAGGCGTTCGTGGCCGACGCGTCGCACCAGCTGCGCAACCCGCTGGCCAGCCTCAGGCTCGCCGTGGACAACCTGGAACCGCACGTCGAAGGCGAGCTCGCGCAAGAAGCGCACCAGATCGCGGTCGAGGAGGCCGAGGAGATGGGGCGCGTGCTCGACACGCTGCTCGCCGCGACTCGGCTCGACAGCGCGCGGCAGACCGAGCCCGTCGAGATCGACCAGCTGCTCGCGACGCACCGGGCGGCCTGGCAGGCGCTCGCGAGCCGGTCCGGTGTCACGCTGAGGATCGACGTGCCGGCGGGCCTCACCATGCAGGAACCGCCCGGCGGCCTCGGCAGCGTGCTCGACGAGCTCGTCAGCAACGCCATCCGGCTCGCCAACGCCACCGAGGTCACGATCACCGGCAAGCACGGTGAGCTGCACGTCGTCGACAACGGCGACGGCCTGAGCCCCGAGGAACGCGAGCTCGCGCTGCAGCGGTTCTGGCGTGCCACCAAGCACCAGAACATCGCGGGCACCGGGATGGGGCTCGCGATCTGCGCCGAGCTGATCGAGTCGGCCGGCGGCACGCTCACCCTGCACGACGCGGACCCGGGACTGGACGTGAAGGTCGCGCTCAGCGCTTCACGGAACGGAACCAGCGCATAGCGCCGTCGTGCAGCGGCACGAGGCCGGTCGCGATGCCGGTGCGGACGTTTATGCGCGACGCCTCCGGGTGGCCCTCCACGATCCGCGCTGTCTCGGTGAACACCGTGCGCGTCACGACCTCCACGACGTCCGCGCTCAGCGACTCGCGCGCCAGCAGCAGGTTCGGCACCGCGAACGTCTGGTTCGCCACCACGCCCTCGTAGGTGGTGCTGGGAATCGTCGCCGGGATGTAGGGGCCCTTGTACTTCTCGGCGAGCCTGACCGCTTCCTGCGGGATGTTGACCAGCCGCACGTCACCCTGCAGGTCGGTGATCGCGGGCGTCGGGATGCCGGTCAGCGCCAGCATCGCGTCCAGTGACCCGTCCGCGACGCGGCGGGACGCCTCGGCGTGCGCCATGCGTTCGTCCATTGCGGACAGACCGAAGAACTCCAGCATCCGCTTGGCGGTGAACTCCGTGCCGGAACCGGTGGGGCCCAGGGAGATGCGCTTGCCGGCGAGGTCGCCGAAGGTGTGGATCGGCGACCCCGCCGGGACCGCGATCTGCATGAAGCTGTCGTAGAGCCGGCCGACCGCGCGGACGCTCTGCGGGTCGTCGATGGGGTCCAAAGAGGACAGCGCGAGCTGGGCCTCACCCGAGCGCAGCAGCTGGAGGTTCTCGACCGATGCGGCCGTCGGGATGGCGGTGACCTTCGTGCCGGGCAACTGCTCCGCCAGCGCGGCCGCCAGGGCCCCGCCGACCTCGCGGAACACCGCGCCCTCGGGACCGGTCGCGAGCACCAGCTCAGCGGGTGCCTCGACCCTGCGCGGGGTGCACCCGGCGAGAGCCAGTCCGGCCCCTAGCAGAAGCGTGCGACGGCTGAGCGACACCGACGAAGCCTAGCTGTTACGTCAGGGCTGTCTGAAGTTTCCTCAGGTCGGCTTGTCGGGTCAGGTGGCGCGGCTCACTCTCTGTCCAACACGTAGTTCAAGGAGGAACAGTGGCCACCACGACCACAGGGCGCAAACCGATCTACAAGCACCTCTACTTCTGGGTGCTGGTCTCCATCGTGCTGGGCGCTGCCGTCGGCTTCCTGTTCCCCAAACAGGCGTCCGAGATGAAGTGGCTCGCCGACCTGTTCGTGAACCTCGTGAAGGTCGTCATCGCGCCGACCATCTTCGCGACGATCATCGTCGGTATCGCGGGCCTCGGGAACCTCGCCAAGGCGGGCGGGCTCGCGCTCAAGACGATCCTCTACTTCACCGCGATGACCACGGTGGCGCTCGCCATCGGCCTCATCGTCGTGAACATCGTCCAGCCGGGTCACCACGGCGGCGACATCGCGCTCAACGCGAGCCAGGCCGACGCGACGCTGAAGTCCGCCTCGACCGCGGAGACGGGCATCACCGGCTTCATCCTGAGCCTGGTGCCGAAGTCGTTCGTCAGCGCGTTCACCGACGGCCAGCTGATCCAGGTGCTCGTGGTCGCCATCCTCGTGGCCGTCGCGGTCGCCGGCATGGGTGAGCGCGGCGTCAAGGTCGTCTCCGCGATGGAGACGCTCTCCAAGGTGATGTTCGGCATCATCAAGATCGTCATGTACGTCGCGCCGATCGGTGCCTTCGGCGGCATCGCCTACACCGTCGGCAAGTTCGGCGGCAGCGTGCTCGGCAAGCTGCTGTGGCTGATGGGCTCGTTCTACGCCACCTGCATCCTGTTCGTCATCGTGGTGCTCGGCCTGGTCGCGAAGTTCGCGGGCTTCAGCCTCTTCAAGTTCCTGCGCTACATCAAGGACGAGATCCTGATCGTGCTCGGCACCTCGTCGTCCGAGTCCGTGCTGCCGCGCATGATGGTCAAGCTGGAGGCGGCGGGCGCCCAGAAGTCGGTCGTCGGCCTCACCATCCCGACCGGGTACTCGTTCAACCTCGACGGCACCTGCATCTACCTGACCATGGGCGCGATCTTCATCGCCCAGGCCACCGGCAACGACGTGTCGATCGGCGTCCAGATCGGCCTGCTGCTCTTCATGCTGATCGCGTCGAAGGGCGCGGCGGGCGTCACCGGTGCCGGCCTGGTCACCCTGGCCGCCTCGCTGCAGGCCTTCGAGGCCCACTCGGCCATCCCCGCGGTCGGCATCGCGCTGATCGTCGGCATCGACCGCTTCATGTCCGAGGCCCGCGCCATCACGAACGTGATCGGCAACGGTGTCGGGTCGCTCGTGGTCGCCGCCTGGCAGAAGGCCCTCGACAAGGACCGCTTGACCGAGGTGCTGAACAACCCCGACAGCGTCGACGTCGACGACCTGCTGGCCCAGCAGACCGGTGCCGAGGGCGACGACAAGAAGGAGCCGGTCGCGGCTCACTGAGGACGTCCGTGGCCGGAGGCGGCTCTTCCCGCCTCCGGCCACGAGACCTCAGACCTCCATGTATGCCGAGGTCCCGCTCTCCCCGCATGCGGCGCGGGGTGAACGGGGCCTCGGTCTCGTTTGGTGGGGAACAATCCCGTTCTGCCCGGACGGACGGTGCCCGCTCGACTCCGGCTGGAGGAGGTGAGCGTCCGCTAACTGGGACGGCAGGCGGCTGAACAGCCAGAACGTGTCTCTACCCGGCTCAACCACTGGCAAATCGGGAATGTCGCGCAACTCTCATCGAGCTGGCCGAAGTTGAACGTTCGGTTACGCTTACCCGGCTGTAACGAACGCCGACGTTGGCCGCAATGTCGTTCTCCGGCCAGGAATCGTTACAGTTCCATGACCTAGATCACCCATTGGAGGGTGTCCCTGGGTTTCGCGGCTGTTAAAGTCGCGTCAACACGCGGGCCATCGTCGTCCCGTGCTCCCACCTGTTGGTTCGAGGTCTGAGCACGAGGACTTTGTTCTTTAGCGAGGACGACGAAGGAGGTCTGCGCAGTGATCTTCTCCGCCATCCCCGGCCCCCAGGGTCTCTACGACCCGGCTGATGAGCGCGACGCGTGCGGCGTCGCCATGGTGGCCGACATCCAGGGCAGGCGTTCCCACGGCATCGTGAGCGATGCCCTGACAGCGCTTGCGAACCTGGAGCACCGAGGCGCCGCCGGCGCCGAGCCCACCTCGGGCGACGGTGCTGGCATTCTGTTGCAGCTGCCGGACGAGTTCCTGCGTGCTGTGGTCGAGTTCGAGCTCCCGGAACGCGACCGTTACGCGGCGGGAATCGCCTTCCTGCCGTTTGAGCCCGAAGAACGCGCCACCGCGATGCAGGAGATCGAGCGCATCGCCGAGCAGGAGAACCTCGTCGTTCTCGGCTGGCGCGACGTCCCGGTCGATCCGGAGAAGGCCGATGTCGGCCCGACCGCGATGTCGGTGGCGCCGCACTTCGCGCAGCTCTTCGTGAAGGGCACTCGGGACGAGGCCGGGATCGCCCTGGACCGCCTGGCGTTCTGCCTGCGCAAGCGGGTCGAGCACGAGGGCAGCGTCTACTTCCCGTCTCTGTCGGCGCGCACGATCGTCTACAAGGGAATGCTGACGACCGCGCAGCTGCCGGCGTTCTTCCCCGACCTGCACGACGAACGCCTCTACTCGGCGATCGCGTTGGTGCACAGTCGTTTCTCCACGAACACCTTCCCCTCGTGGCCGCTCGCGCACCCGTTCCGGTTCGTCGCCCACAACGGTGAGATCAACACCGTGCGCGGCAACCGCAACCGCATGCGCGCCCGCGAGGCGTTGCTGGACAGCGAACTCATCCCGGGCGACCTCGCCCGGCTGTTCCCGATCTGCAACCCGGACGGCTCGGACTCGGCGTCGTTCGACGAGGTGCTGGAACTGCTGCACCTCGGCGGCCGCAGCCTTCCGCACGCGGTGCTGATGATGATCCCGGAGGCGTGGGAGAACCACGCCACGATGGACCCGAAGCGCCGCGCGTTCTACCAGTTCCACGCGTCGCTGATGGAGCCGTGGGACGGCCCGGCCTGTGTCACGTTCACCGACGGTGAGCTCGTCGGCGCGGTGCTCGACCGCAACGGCCTGCGTCCCGCCCGCTGGTGGCAGACCGCCGACGGCCGCGTCGTGCTGGCATCCGAGACCGGTGTGCTCGACGTGCCGTCCGACCAGGTCGTCGCGAAGGGCCGCCTGCAGCCCGGCCGCATGTTCCTCGTGGACACCACGCAGGGCCGCATCATCGACGACGAGGAGTTCAAGTCGTCGCTGGCCTCCGAGTCGCCCTACGACGAGTGGCTGCACGCCGGCCTGCTCGACCTGGCCGACCTGCAGGACCGCGAGCACGTCGTGCAGAGCCACGAGTCCGTCGTGCGCCGCCAGCTCACCTTCGGTTACACCGAGGAGGAGCTGCGGATCCTGCTCACACCCATGTCGATCATGGGCATGGAGCCGCTGGCCTCGATGGGCACGGACACCCCGGTCGCGGCGCTCAGCCAGCGCTCCCGGCTGCTCTACGACTACTTCGTGCAGAACTTCGCGCAGGTCACGAACCCGCCGCTGGACGCGATCCGCGAAGAGATCGTCACGTCCGTCAAGCGCGTGATGGGCCCCGAGCAGAACCTGCTCGACCCCGGCCCCGTCTCGTGCCGCCACGTGACGCTCGACTACCCGGTCATCGACAACGACGAGCTCGCCAAGCTCATCCACATCAACGACGACGGCGACCTGCCGGGCTTCGCCTGCACCGTCCTGTCCGGACTGTACGAAGTGGATGGTGGCGGCGAGGCGCTCACGGCCGCGATCGAGCGCGTCCGCCGCGAGGCCTCGGAGGCCATCGCGAACGGCGCTCGCACGCTCGTCCTGAGCGACCGGGACTCCGACCACCGCATGGCGCCGATCCCGTCGCTGCTGCTCGTCTCCTCGGTGCACCACCACCTGGTGCGCACCAAGGAACGCCTGCGCGTCGCGCTCGTCGTCGAGTCCGGTGACTGCCGCGAGGTCCACCACGTCGCCGCGCTGCTGAGCTACGGCGCCGCCGCGGTGAACCCCTACCTCGCGTTCGAGACGATCGAGGACCTGATCAGCCAGGGCGCCATCACCGGCGTGCCCGCGCACAAGGCCGTGCGCAACTACGTCAAGGCGCTCGTCAAGGGCGTTCTGAAGATCATGTCGAAGATGGGCATCTCGACCGTCGGCGCCTACACCGCGGCGCAGATCTTCGAGGCGGTCGGCCTGTCGAACGACCTGCTCGACGAGTACTTCACCGGCACGCAGTCGAAGCTCGGCGGCGCCGGCCTGGAGGTGCTCGCCGAGGAGGTGGCGGTGCGCCACCGCCGCGCGTACCCGGACAACCCCACCGACCGGGCGCACCGCAGGCTCGAAGTGGGTGGCGAGTACTCGTACCGCCGCGAAGGCGAGCTGCACCTGTTCACGCCGGAGACGGTGTTCCTGTTGCAGCACGCCACGAAGACGCGCAAGGAGGACGTCTTCCGCCAGTACACGGCGGAGGTCGAGCGCATCTCCCGGCAGGGTGGCACGTTGCGCGGGCTGTTCAAGTTCCGGAGCGAGGGCCGTACGCCGGTCCCGATCGACGAGGTCGAGCCCGTCAGCTCGATCGTCAAGCGCTTCAACACCGGCGCCATGTCGTACGGCTCGATCTCGGCCGAGGCGCACGAGACCCTCGCCATCGCGATGAACCGCCTCGGCGGTCGCTCGAACAGCGGTGAGGGCGGCGAGGACCGCGAGCGCCTGTACGACCCGGAACGCCGTTCCGCGGTCAAGCAGGTCGCGAGTGGACGGTTCGGCGTCACGAGCGAGTACCTCGTGAACTCCACGGACATCCAGATCAAGATGGCGCAGGGCGCGAAGCCCGGCGAGGGCGGCCAGCTGCCCGGCTTCAAGGTCTACCCGTGGGTCGCGCGCACCCGGCACTCCACGCCGGGTGTCGGCCTGATCTCGCCGCCGCCGCACCACGACATCTACTCGATCGAGGATCTGGCGCAACTCATCCACGATCTGAAGAACGCGAACGAGCAGGCGCGGGTTCACGTGAAGCTCGTCTCGTCGATCGGTGTCGGCACGGTCGCCGCCGGTGTGGCCAAGGCCCACGCGGACGTCGTGCTGATCTCCGGCTACGACGGCGGCACCGGTGCTTCGCCGATGAACTCGCTGAAGCACGCCGGGACGCCGTGGGAGATCGGCCTCGCCGAGACCCAGCAGACGTTGCTGCTCAACGGCTTGCGCGATCGCATCACCGTGCAGGTCGACGGCGCGATGCGCACCGGCCGGGACGTCGTGGTCGCGGCTCTGCTCGGCGCCGAGGAGTTCGGCTTCGCCACGGCACCGCTGATCGTCGCGGGTTGCGTGATGATGCGCGTCTGCCACCTGGACACGTGCCCGGTCGGCGTCGCCACGCAGAACCCCGACCTGCGCGCCCGCTACACCGGCCAGGCCGATCACGTCGTGAACTTCTTCGAGTTCATCGCGCAGGAGGCCCGCGAGATCCTCGCCGAGCTGGGCTTCCGCACGATCGACGAGGCCGTCGGTCACGCGGAGCTGCTCGACAAGGACGACGCGATCGAGCACTGGAAGACCGCGGGCCTGAACCTGGACCCGGTCTTCGAGGTGCCGGAGACCCCGTACCCGACGGCGAAGCGCAAGATCCGCGACCAGGACCACGGGCTCGACAAGGCCCTGGACCGCACGCTGATCCAGCTCGCCGAGGCGGCGCTGGAGGACGCGCACCAGGTCACCCTGGAACTGCCCGTCCGCAACGTCAACCGCACGGTCGGCACGCTGCTCGGCGCCGAGGTCACCCGCCGCTTCGGCGGCGAGGGCCTGGAGGACGACACGATCCGGGTCAAGCTGACCGGGTCGGCGGGCCAGTCGCTCGGCGCGTTCCTGCCGCGCGGCATCACGCTGGAGATGGTCGGCGACGCGAACGACTACGTCGGCAAGGGCCTGTCCGGCGGGCGGATCATCGTCCGGCCGCACGACGACGCGCCGTTCCGCGCCGAGGACCAGGTGATCGCGGGCAACGTGATCGGCTACGGCGCCACGTCCGGTGAGATCTTCCTGCGTGGCCGGGTCGGCGAACGCTTCTGCGTCCGCAACTCCGGCGCGCTGCTGGTGGCGGAGGGCGTGGGCGACCACGCGTTCGAATACATGACCGGTGGCCGGGCAGTGGTGCTCGGGCCGACCGGGCGCAACGTCGCGGCCGGCATGTCCGGTGGCATCGCGTACGTGCTCGACCTGGATCCCCTGTCGGTGAACCAGGAGATGGTGAATCTGCAGCGCCTCAGCGCCGAGGACCTGCGTTGGCTCAAGGACGCCGTCACCAAGCACCACAAGGCGACTGGCTCTGCCGTCGCCGCGTCGCTGCTCGGTGACTGGACCCGTCGGGCCGGTGCGTTCACGAAGGTCATGCCCGGTGACTACCAGCGCGTTCTCGAGGCCATGCGCCTCGCCCGCGCCGAGGGCCGGGACGTTGACGCGGCTGTCATGGAGGCGTCTCGTGGCTGATCCACAGGGATTCATGAAGTACACCCGGTCCGACGCGCCGAAGCGTCCGAAGCCGGAACGGTTGCAGGACTGGAACGAGGTCTACCTCCACGAGGACCCGGTCGAGCGCAACAACGCCGTGCGCACGCAGGCCACGCGGTGCATGGACTGCGGCATTCCCTTCTGCCACAGCGGAACCGCGGGCTGTCCACTCGGGAACCTGATCCCCGAGTGGAACGACCTGGTGCGCCGCGGCGACTGGGAGCTCGCCTCGGACCGGTTGCACGCCACCAACAACTTCCCGGAGTTCACGGGTCGTCTGTGCCCGGCACCGTGCGAGGCCGCCTGCGTGCTGTCGATCTCGCACGACGCCGGTGGTGCCGTCGCGATCAAGCGGGTCGAGGAGACCATCGCGGACGTGTCGTGGGAGAACGGCTACGTGCAGCCGGCCCAGGCGACGGTGTCCTCGGGCAAGCGCGTCGCGATCGTCGGTTCCGGTCCCGCCGGACTCGCCGCCGCGCAGCAGCTGACCCGCGCGGGCCACGAGGTCGTGGTGTACGAACGGGACGACCGGCTCGGTGGCCTGCTGCGGTACGGCATCCCCGAGTTCAAGATGGAGAAGAAGGTCCTCGACCGGCGCCTGTCGCAGCTCCGCCGCGAGGGCACCAAGTTCGTCACCGGCTGCGAGGTCGGCGTCGACATCACCGTCGAGGAGCTGCGCTCCCAGTTCGACTCGGTCGTGCTCGCCGTGGGTGCGCTGCGGGGCCGTGACGACAAGACGACTCCGGGGCGTGAGCTTCAGGGCGTGCACCTCGCGATGGACCACCTGGTCCCCGCGAACCGCGCCGTCGAAGGCGACGGCCCGGCCGCGATCTCGGCTGAGGGCAAGCACGTCATCGTCATCGGCGGTGGCGACACGGGCGCCGACTGCTACGGCACCGCGACCCGCCAGGGCGCGCTGTCCGTGACGCAGCTCGACCAGTACCCGATGCCGCCGTCGGTCCGCGACGACGACCGTTCGCCGTGGCCCGTGTGGCCGCACGTCCTGCGCACGTACCCCGCGCACGAGGAGGCCGGCGAACGCCGCTTCACCGTGGCGGTCAAGCGTTTCGTCGGCGACGACGACGGCCACGTGCGCTTCATCGAGCTGCAGCAGGTGCGCGTCGAGAAGGACTCGTCCGGCCGCCGTTCCGTGGTGCCGCTGACCGACGAGGTCGAGGTGCTGCCCGCGGACATGGTGCTGCTGGCGATCGGCTTCGAGGGCGTCGAGCACATGCGGTTGCTCGACGACCTGGGCATCTCCCTGACGCAGCGCGGCACGATCTCGTGCGGCTCCGACTGGCAGACGACCGCGCCCGGCGTGTTCGTCTGCGGAGACGCCCACCGCGGCGCTTCGCTCGTGGTGTGGGCGATCGCGGAGGGCCGGTCCGTGGCGAACGCCGTGGACAGCTTCCTCACGGGATCCTCGAACCTGCCTTCACCGGTGATCCCGAACCAGCTTCCGCTCGCTGTGGTCTGACAACGGCGTCCGGCCGGCGGGGAGCAGCATGAACGCCCCGCGCGACAACGAAGTCGCGCGGGGCGTTCGCCTTTCCCTGAGGTCGGGCACATGTGGCCGATCCAGGGCGAGTTCAGGGGACGCGGCTGGGCGGATGTCGCGGAGTGGTTCGACGAACTGCACCGGGAGCAGCCAGGTTTCGAGTCGCACCAGTACATGCGCGACATCGTCGCGAGCGTTCTCGCCAGCGGTGCGGCCGATCGCCTCGGCGTGACCACCTCGATGCACGACATCGTCGTGGTGTCGCTGGACGCGAAGACCTGGTACCACGAGACGATCAGGGTGTTCTCACCCTCGTCGCTGCCGCCTGTTCGGGACGGGTTCGTCATGCTGACCTTCAGCGGGAGCAAGAGCCGCCGCCGGGGCAGCAGGGAGACCGTGCAGTGCACGGTGGAAGAGGCCGCGCCCGCGTTCTGGGACCTCGTGGAGGAGAAGTTCGGCATCACCCGCTAGCCGGGCAGGTGTCGCGGTAGGCCAGCCCCGGCAGGTGCTTCCTCCACTCGAGCGGGCTGAGGCCGCCGCCCCCGACCTCGCAGGCGCGGGCGGACAGGCCACCAGGCGCCGCCTCCCCGAACGAACTGAGCAGCGTGGTGGCCAGTTCGGCGCTCGTGTCCTGGCTGGGCGCCACCGCGTGCGCCGCCAAGCCGAGGCGCAGTGCCAGCTGCGGCGAGGAAACGCGCGCGACCTGTGCCTGCGCGACGAGTGCGCGTGCGGTCGCCTTGTCGCGGTCGACGCCGGCGTTGTACCACTGGGCGGCCGCCAGCCCCGCCGCGCCGACCGCGGCCACCAGGAACACCGCCAGCCAGCTGACCGTGCGCCTGCGGTCGCGCCGGCGTTCGTGCCGCAGCGTGTGGATCCGGTCGCGGCTCACGGCGAGGAACCGCAGGGCGTCGGGGGAGAGGTCGTCGTCGGCCACCAGCGGTGAGATGGCGGCGAACGTGTCCTCGTTGAGCAGCAGGTGGTCGGCGCGCTCGCCCTCCGTCCACTGCGACGCGTCCAGCTCGACGGACTGGGCCGCGCGCAGGCCGATCTGGCGTTCGTCGATCGCGTCGCGCAGTGGCAGCCACTCGGTGAACAACGCCTCGTGCGCCACGCCGATCCAGCGGCCCTGCTGGTCGCCGCTCGCGGTGAGCAGGCGGTGCCGGACGAACACCTCGAACGCGTCGCGGGTGTGGGCGTCCAGCTGGGCCAGGCTGACGCGTTTGCGGGTCGGGCTGCCGGTGTGGTCGAGCGTGGCGAGGGACGCGAGACGGGCGAGCAGGTCCTCCTTGCCCGTCCCGGTTTCCGCCACGGCGCTGTCGAGCACGTCGTCGGCGTGGCGGGCGAGTGCGCCGTGCACGCCGCCGAGGTGCTCGTACCGTTCGCTGGACAGCGTGCCGCCTCGGGGCACGCCCATCGCCAGGTGCTGCAACGTGAACGCGAGCAACGGCAGTGCCTCGCCGCTCGCCGTGTCCTCGACCAGGCGCGCGACGAGCTCCGGGTGCACCTTGAGGCCTGCCACGCGGGCAGGGCCGGTGATCACGACGTTGAGCACCTCTCTCGCCAGCGGCGCCAGCACGTAGCCGCCGAGGTGGACGCCGCCCAGTTCGGGCAACGCCCGCAGGTCGTCCAGGAACTCCGACCGCAGCGTGACGATCACCCGCACGTTGTCCGCAAGCGCTTCCCTGAGCAGGCTCGCGACGATCTGGCGGTCCTTCTCGCCGGCACGGGTGAAGAGCTCCTCCGCCTGGTCGATGGTGATCAGCAGCCTGCGGTCCTCGTCCACGAGCTCCTGGGCCACGCCGCGCAGCCCGTCGAGGACGAGCCGGTCCTTGGTCTCCGCCAGCGTCCAGCCGAGACCGACGCGTTCGGCGGCCTTGCGCACCGCGCGGGCGAGTGCGTCGAGCGGGTCGTTGCCCGGTAACCACGGCGGCATGACGAGCCAGCGCGGGTCGTCTGCCAGCTGGGCCAGGAGACCGGCCCGGACCAGGGACGACTTGCCGCAGCCGGACGGGCCGACGACGGCGAGCAGGCCAGGTCCGCGGCGCACCCTGCGGGCGAGCGCACGCGTCTCGGTGTCGCGACCGAAGAACACCGCGCTCAGCGCCGTGCTGAACGCGTCCAGGCCGGGGAACGGCTCCTGGTCCTTGGCGAGCTTGCGGCCACCGGCGTCGAACTGCCGCAGCGCCTTCTCCAGCTGTTCGCGGGCGGTGGCGTGCGGGATGTGGTTGAGGTGCCCGATCAGCGGGTGGATGACACCGCCGAGCTGGACCGGCAGCAGGAGGCACCCCAGCGCGTCCGCGATGGCCACCTCGGCGGTGCACCAGCTCGACACCACCGACGCCTCGCTGACGACGCAGACGACGGCGTCCGCCTTGCGCAGCTCGAGGTGCAGACGCTCGCGCCACGCCTCACCCACCTGAATCCCGTCGTCGGGATGAACTTCCAGGAAAGTTTCGTGGTCTCGGTCGAGCCAGTCCCGGATCTGTGTCGCGATCGCCACATTCTGCGTCGCGTGGCTGATGAAAACCCTCGCCACGACGGCCTCCTTTGGCATTCGGTCACCGATTGTGCAGATCTGGCAGGGATCGGTGGCCGGTTGTCCACTAATTGGCACATCTCCAACGCGCGAGGATCACTCTGTGCATACATACGTTTCCGTGAAACAGGAAACACTTTCGGGTGAAACTTCTGTGTGATGCGGGCGAACTCAGTCTCGTATATCGCGAAGCTTGTCCACTTCGGGCGAAACTGATAGCTGTAGATCAACTCAGTCGGGGGGTGAAGCATGCGCAGTGTTCTTCTCGCTGTCGTCGTCGCCCTGTGCGCCGTGCTCACCCCGGCCGTCTCGACCGTGTCGATCGGCGCGCCGCCGCCGAAGTCGAAGACCTCTGCCCCCAAGGAGGAAGCGCCCCGCGAGGAGCGCGAGCCGAGCCGCCTGCGCCTGCTGGTCGCGTCCGTCGACCGCACGTCCAAAGTGGCCGGTCCGACCTTTTTCACCGTCTTCACGCCGCGCGCCGTTCCCGGTGTTCTCGTGCTCGTGTCCAGTGCCGAGCCAATAGTGGTCTGGCGCACACCTCCTGCGCTGCAGGTGTTCCGGAACTGAGCGGTCCCCGACCCGCCGGTAAATCGAACACTTTTCACTCAGCAGTGAGGGACTCCCGTGGACTTCCATCGCTTTGTTCAGCATGCCCGCGCACACGCCGCGTCGCGTTCCCGCGCGCTCGGCCGCAAGCTCGCCGCAGGTCAGCAACCCACCACGATGTTCATCACGTGTGCCGATTCGCGCATCGTGACGGCCGCGATCACGGGCGCCGAGCCCGGTTCGTTGTTCGAGCTCCGGACGGCGGGCAACGTGATCCCGCCCTATTCGCTGACCGCGCCCACCAGTGAGATGGCCACGATCGAGTTCGCCGTGCTGCAACTCGGCGTCAGCGAGATCGTCGTCTGCGGCCACTCGCACTGCGGTGCGGTCGGTGCGCTGCACGGCGGCGGCATCGACCACCTGCCCGCCATGCGCGGCTGGCTGCGTCCCGGGCGGCCTCGTACGTCGTCCGACCCGGCGATGCGCGCGGAAGGACAGGACCACGTGCGCGCCCAACTGGAGGTGCTGCTGGCGTACCCGTTCGTGGCCGACAAGGTCGCCTCGGGTGAGTTGCGCGTCCACGGCTGGTTCTACGACATCGAGACCGGCCAGGTCTCCGCGTGTGCCGAGCACGCCTTCCTTCCGCTGTAGGGGTTCCGACGTGATGAAGAAGTACTGGACCGATCTCGGCGCATCGGTCGTCGTGTTCCTCGTGGCGCTGCCGCTGTGCGTGGGCGTGGCGGTGGCGTCCGGGGTGCCGGCCGAACTCGGCATCGTGACCGGCGTGGTCGGCGGCATCGTCGTCGGCCTGCTGCCGGGCAGCACGATGCAGGTGAGCGGACCGGCCGCCGGGTTGACGGTGCTGGTGGCGGACGCCGTCTCCCGGCACGGGATCGCGGCGCTGGGCGTGATCGTGCTCGGCGCCGGCCTGCTGCAGGTGGCGCTGGGCTTAGCGAGGTGCGGACGCTGGTTCCGCGCGATCTCCCCGTCCGTGGTGCAGGGCATGCTCGCGGGCATCGGCCTGGTGCTGATCCTCGGGCAGCTCAGGCACCTGGTCGTGTCGCCGGTCGCACTGGCACTCGGCCTGCTCACGGTGCTGATCATGTTGCTGTGGCAGCGAAGCCCGATGCGCGTCGTGCCGGGCATCCTGGTCGGCGTGGTCGTCTGCACCGGGCTGGCGGCGGCGTTCGCGTCGCCGGTCGACCGGATCAACGTCGGCACGTTGTCGGCGGACGTGCACCTGCCCGACTTCTCGCTGCTGAACACCGGGATCATCGGCACGGCGGTGGTGTTCGCCCTCGTCGCCTCCGCCGAGTCGATGTTCAGCGCCGCGGCCGTCGACCGCATGCACGACGGGCCGCGCACGCGGTACAACAAGGAACTGGTCGCGCAGGGCGTGGGCAACACGCTCTGCGGCCTGCTCGGCGCGTTGCCCATGACGGCCGTGATCGTGCGCAGCGCGGCCAACGTGTCGGCCGGAGCCCGGACGAAGGCGTCCAGGGTGCTGCACGGCGTGTGGCTGCTGCTGTTCGTGGTGCTGCTGCCGGGGTTGCTGACGCTGATCCCGGTCGCCGTGCTGGCGGCGGTGCTGGTGCACGCCGGGTGGAAGCTGCTCGGGCTGCGCGAGGTGATCGCGTTGTGGCGCACGGACAAGGCCGAGGGCTTCATCTTCGTCCTGACCGCCGGGCTCATCGTGGGCACCGACCTGCTCACCGGCACCGTGGCAGGCCTGCTGGCCGCCGTCGTCAAGACGGCGTGGGACGTGTCCCGGCTGTCGGTCGTCGTGACGCCGGAGGGGGTGGCGTTGCGCGGCAACGCGACGTTCCTGCGGTTGCCCGTGCTGCTGGACGAGCTCGACCGCGTGGACCGGGAGCACGTCCGGATGGACCTGAGCGGGGTCCGGCACCTCGACCAGGCCTGCGGGCAGGCCATCGACCAGTGGGTGGACCAGTCCCGGCGGGCGGGCAGGACCGTGGACCTCGTCGGGAGGTAGGGAAGGCGGAGCGCGCGGCCTGGGCGAGCCGTCCAGGCCGCGCGCCGATCCCCGCACGGAAGACCAGATGAACACTGGGCCGTTCGGGTGTGTGCGGCTAACGGCCTCGGGAAAGATGTCGACCCTGCAGATGAACCAGTAGGGGGCGACACATGACCAGCGCAGGCTTCGACGCGAAGTTCCTCGGCACCACCGCCGGGATCCCCGTCCTCACCGAGTCGGGAGCGGCCGACGCGGTCGAGCTCGACGGCTCGACCACGATCGACTACACGCACTTCTCGCTCGCGATGAGCAAGTCGCGCAAGTTCGCGAGCTGGGTCGCGTGGAACATCGACGGTGGCGAGATGAAGGCGTTGAGCCGCAACAACATCCCGTTCGTCAAGGACCCGCGCGTCCCGGCCGCGTTCCAGACCGGCGACGAGCTCTACCGCGACAACCGGCTCGACCGCGGCCACCTCGCCCGCCGCGCCGACCTGTGCTGGGGCCCGAAGGCCGAGGCGCAGAAGGCGAACAGGGACTCGTTCTTCTTCACGAACATCACGCCGCAGATGGACGACTTCAACCAGAGCACCAAGGAAGGGCTCTGGGGCAGGCTCGAGGACGCGGTGCTCGCGGACGTCGACGTCGACAACCTCAAGGTCAGCGTCTACGGAGGCCCGGTCTTCAACGCCGACGACAGGATCTTCCGCAGCGTCGCGATCCCGCGCGAGTTCTACAAGGCGATCGCGTTCGTGGTGGACGGCGAGCTGCGCTGCAGCGCGTTCCTGCTCACCCAGAACATCGTGGTGGCCGAGGCCCTCGACCTGGACGAGTTCAGGGTGTTCCAGGTGTCGCTGACCGAGCTGGAGAAGCGCGTGAGCCTCACCTTCCCGGCCGAGCTGCACGCCGCCGACACCGCGTCGGTGCAGCTGCTGGACGAGACCGAGCGCAAGCCGCTGGACAGCCTCGCCGACATCAGGTGGTGATGGTCAGGGCCTGACGCAGTTCTTCGAGGCGCTGATCATTCCGGCAGCGCGACCTTGCGGACGTGCCCGATGGCGAAATCCCGGCTCGTGCCGTCCTCGCAGTCCGCGCTCAGCACACCTTCGAGGTGCTTGGCCGGCACGATCACGTGCGTCTCGGTCCGGCGCGGGCCGCTCGCGTACTTGATCTCGACGCGGCTTCCGTCGACCAGCGCGGACGACAGCAGCACGACCTCTTCGTCGCGCAGGAAGACGTTCTGGTCGCGCAGGATCCGCGCCGCGCTGGCTCGCGGGGTGCCCCGGCCCGCGCTCGGCCGTTCCTGCTCGACCAGCCGGACCGCGAGCTGGGTCAGCTCCACGTCGTTCATCTCGGTGCGCCACCACCGGTCCTCGCGGCGCTCGCCACGAGCCGGCGCCCGCAGCCGTTCGACGGTCTCCGCGACGGACTTCTCGCCCGCGTCCAGCCCGGTCGGCGCGTACCCGCACCGGCGTAACACCGCGAGCGTCTCGGCCATCGGCCGGTCCGACGCCAGAACGGTCGGCGCGAGGAACCGCAGCTTCAGCGAACCGAGCCGCTTCGACTTCACGATCTCCTGCAGCAGCAGGGGATCCGAGGCCCGCACGCAGCTCGCCACGTCCGTCACCGTGAGCTGCCCGTGCCGCCTGGCCACGTCGTGCACCTGGTACTCGATCACCTGCGGCAGAGCGGCTTCGGACACGGCTGCGAGCCGCGCGAGCACCTCGTCGGCCGACAGGCCCGAGTCCAGCGCGCGCCGCACCGAGCCGGCGGACAGCCGCCACACCCGTGCCGCGTCGTTGTCCTCCAGGTCCGCCACCAGGTTCAGCGTCGCGCTGAGCTCCGGCGACGGCAGCCCGTTCACGACCGCGGTCATGTCCGTCTGGAACGCGGCCTTCTCCGTCGCCGCCGGCATCAACGCGGCGGCCGCGCTGTCGACGTCACCGCCTTGCCGCACCGCCACCCCCAACGGCGTGAGCGCTCCACCGGCCACCAGGCCCAGCGACTCCATCTCACCGATCACCGCCGCCGTCGCCCGCAGGTCGTGCACGGCGGGGCGTTCCCAGGTCAGGTCCTCGACCAGCTCAGCGGTGTTCGTGAAGGCCTCCTCGGCGGAGAACCGCTCCAGCACACCGCGCCGCAGCGCCAGCCCGGCGGCACCGGTGTAGTCCCGCAACGCCGCCCGCGCCAGGTCCGGCTCCGGCCGCCAGTCCATCCGCCGCCAGGCCGCGACCAGCGCCGAGAGCCGCGGCCCCGGCTGCGAGCCGAGCCACGCGTCGGCCTGCGTGGTCGGCAGCAGCCGAGACCGTTCCACCCCGAGCAACTGGGCCTCGGCCGCGAGCTCCAGCCACAGCCGCAGCACGCCGTCCGCGACCCGCAGGGCCCTGGCGACCCGCCGGATCTCCACGGTCGCCACGCCACCGGTGTACCGGGCGTCGAACGTGTCCTGCTCGCAGTGCGCCAGCAGCCGTGCCACTCCGTCCACAGTGGACATGGCGGCGACGATCGGTGAGGTCTCGGACGCCCTGCGCGTGCCGGGGGCCTTCGGCCGCAACGTCAGCCGCCCCTCCGCCGCGCCGTTCGCGCGCACCGAGTTCACCGCGACGAGCCGCGGTCCTTCCGGCCAGGCCAGCGCCCGCTGCTTCAGCTCGCCGAACGCCCGCTCGAAGTCGCCGGCCGAGCACCGCAGTTCAGCGCACACCGTGTCGGCCGTGCCGGTGTTGTTCTGCGCCACGATCACGCCGAGCAGGTCGATCGCGCCCTGGTCGAGCGTGTCCTCGGCCGCGTGCACCGAATCGGAGTCGGTCAGCTGCGTCGCCAGGTCCTTCAGCGTCCGGATGTGGCGGTCGGCGACATCACGGCGGTGCACCAGCACCGCGGCCACCTCGTCCGGCCCGAGTCGGAGGAGCCAGGTCGCGAGCGCGTTGATACGGCGGGGCATTCATCGAATTATGGCCTGGTTGTGCGCACTCAAACGAATTTTCACGCACATGGGCGATCCGCCTAGGCTGACTCGGTGACGTTCGACGGTTTCGGCGAGTACGCCATTGACTTCTACGACGGCCTGGTCCTCGACAACTCGAAGGCGTACTGGGACGACAACAAGGAGACCTACCTGCGTGACGTGCGCGCCCCGATGGAGGCGCTGATGCTCGCGCTGGAGAAGGAGTTCGGTGAGGGCAAGATCTTCCGCCCGTACCGCGACGTGCGGTTCGCCAAGGACAAGACGCCGTACAAGGACCACTGCGGCGCCGTGATCGAGAAGGGTCGCGGCGGCGGCGCGTACTACGTGCAGCTCAGTCCCGAGGGCCTGATGACCGGCGGTGGCTCGTTCCACATGCAGTCAGACCAGCTCGCCCGCTACCGGGCCTCGGTCGACGCGCACGGCGTCCTGCTGCGCAAGATCGTGGACAAGCTGCTGAAGCAGGGCTGGCAGCTGGCCGGCGACGTGATGAAGTCGAAGCCGCGCGGGTTCGCCGACGACCACCCGCACCTCGACCTGCTCCGGCACCGGTCGATCTACGTGCGCAAGGTGTGGGAGCCCGACGACGTGCTGCACGAGCCGGGCTGCCTCGACCGGGTGTGCAAGTCGTGGAGGCAGCTCAGGGAGTTCAACGCGTGGTGCGAGGACCACGTCGGCGTGAGCGAACAGCCGAGGCGATAGCCCAGCCGAGACCGATCCCGAGCACGTCCACCAGCGCGTCCAGCACGTCGCCGCTGCGGTGCAACGGCGTGATGACCTGCTGGAGCACCTCCGAAATGCCTGCGTAGGCGACCAGTGCGAGCAGAATGTGAGGAATTTTCGCGTACAGGCCGGTGAACGCGAGCAGCGCGAACAGCACCGTGTGCACCACCTTGTCCGTGCCGGGCGGAGAGCTCGGCACACCTGACTCGGGGGTGAACAGCACGACGACGCTGAGCGACGCCGCGATCACGAACGGAAGTACTCGACCCATTGTCAGAACATTACCGAGGAGTAGTTCGGGATCGGTCCAGGAACGGGGTCTACTCTCTCTACACGTGAGTCGACGCGCAAAGATCGTCTGTACCCTCGGTCCCGCCACTGGCACGCCGGAAAAGGTCCGTGACCTGGTAGCGGCCGGTATGGACGTGGCCAGGATGAACTTCAGCCACGGCAGCCATGCCGACCACAAGCAGGTTTACGACATGGTCCGCGCGGCAGCCGACGAGTCCGGCCGCGCCGTGGGCATTCTCGCCGACCTCCAGGGCCCCAAGATCCGCCTCGGCCGTTTCGCCGCGGGTCCGGTGGACTGGAACAACGGCGACGTCGTCCGCATCACCGTCGAGGACGTCGAGGGCACGCACGACCGCGTGTCGACGACGTACAAGGAGCTCGCGAAGGACGCCAAGGTCGGCGACCGCATGCTCGTCGACGACGGCAAGGTCGCACTCGTGGTCGTCGACGTCGAAGGTTCCGACGTCGTCTGCGAGGTGACCGAGGGCGGACCCGTCAGCAACAACAAGGGCCTCTCGCTGCCCGGCATGGACGTCTCCGTGCCGGCGCTGTCGGAGAAGGACATCGAGGACCTGGAGTTCGCGCTCTCGCTGGGCGTGGACTTCATCGCACTGTCGTTCGTCCGCTCGCCCGCCGACATCGACCTGGTCCACCAGATCATGGACCGCTCGGGCAGCAGGCGCCTCCCGGTGATCGCGAAGATCGAGAAGCCGGAGGCCGTGGACAACCTCGAGGCCATCGTCCTCGCCTTCGACGGCGTCATGGTCGCCCGCGGTGACCTGGGCGTCGAGCTGCCGCTGGAGCACGTCCCGCTGGTGCAGAAGCGCGCGATCCAGATCGCCCGCGAGAACGCCAAGCCGGTCATCGTCGCGACCCAGATGCTCGACTCGATGATCACCAACTCCCGGCCGACCCGCGCCGAGACCTCCGACGTCGCGAACGCGGTGCTCGACGGCGCGGACGCCCTGATGCTCTCCGGTGAGACCTCGGTCGGCCGCTACGCGATCGAGTCCGTGCAGACCATGGGCCGCATCATCGAGGCCGTCGAGACCGAGTCGGTCGTCGTGCCGCCGCTGACCCACGTCCCGCGCACCAAGCGCGGCGTGATCTCGTACGCGGCCCGCGACATCGGCGAGCGCCTCAACGCGAAGGCCCTGGTGGCGTTCACGCAGTCCGGCGACACGGTCCGCCGCCTGGCCCGCCTGCACACGCACCTGCCGCTGCTGGCGTTCACGCCGGAGCCCTCGGTCCGCTCGCAGCTGTCGCTGACGTGGGGCACCGAGACGTTCCTGGTGCCGAAGGTGGAGTCCACCGACGAGATGGTCCGCCAGGTCGACGTGGCCATGATCGAGATCGGCCGCTACTCCGCGGGCGACCTCATGGTCGTCGTCGCCGGATCGCCTCCCGGCACCATCGGGTCCACCAACCTCATCCGGGTGCACCGCCTGGGCGAGGACGACCACGCGTAAGTGCTCTGACTCTCAGTCAGGCCTGTCGTGATGCCGGCCCTGCTCCCGCATACTGGACGTGTGCCGGGAGCAGGGCCGGTGCCTTGCCCAGACCGAGGAGAGTTCCGCAGTGACTGAGGCCGCCCGTGCCGCCGCTTCGAGCCCGTCGGGCCTGAGTGGACAATCCGCAGTGGACGACCTGGTCGCGTTGCTCGACCTGGAACGCATCGAGGAGAACATCTTCCGCGGTGTCTCGCCCGCGGAGTCGCCCGTGCGCGTGTTCGGCGGCCAGGTGGCCGGCCAGGCCCTGGTGGCCGCGGGCCGCACCGTCCCGGTGGAACGCAGGGTGCACTCGCTGCACTCGTACTTCATCAGGCCTGGCGACCCGCGCGTGCCGATCGTGTACGAGGTGGACCGCATCCGCGACGGCCGCTCGTTCACCACCCGCCGCGTCGTCGCGGTGCAGCACGGCAAGGCCATCTTCTCGCTGTCCGCGTCCTTCCAGCAGGAGGAACAGGGCGTCGAGCACTCGTCGGAGATGCCCGACGTGCCGGACCCCGAGTCGCTGCCGACGTGGACCGAGTCCGCCAAGAGCTACCCGCTGGTGAACCTGAAGTTCCCGCGCCCCATCGACGTCCGCTACGTGACCGAGCCGCCGTGGGAGTCGCGCGAGGACGGCCCGGGCCAGGCCGCGTCACGGGTGTGGATGAAGGCCGACGGCAAGCTGCCGGACGACCCGATGCTGCAACTCTGCGTGATGACCTACGCGTCGGACATGACGCTGCTGGACGGGGTTCTGGCGCGGCACGGCGTTTATTGGGGGCTGGACAAGGTTCTCGGCGCCTCTTTGGACCACGCCATGTGGTTCCACCGGTCTTTCCGGGCCGATGAGTGGTTGTTGTACGACACGACTTCGCCTTCGGCGTCCGGGAATCGTGGGCTCGCTACTGGGCGGTTCTTCACCCGGGACGGGCAGCTGGTGGCGACGGTGGTGCAGGAAGGGCTGATCCGGGTGATCAAGTCGTCACCCGATGGGGTCTGAGCTCGCACCGTAGTTCGAACCACCTGTGTGAGTGATCAACGGCCCGGTGTGGTCCGCCGATGACTACACTCGTCTGGTAGTGCAGCTCGAAGCAGAGGGTGGTGAGCGCCTTGACCGCGCAAGCCTGGCCGGAGCACCTGGTGACCTTGGACGAGTGGGACGCGATGCCAGAGGACAAGAACCTCGAGCTCGTAGATGGAGTCCTGCACGTGGTGGCCGCAGCCGTACCCCCGCACCAGAAGGCCCAGAGCAGGTTGGTCTACTGGCTGGACGAGCAACTCCCGCCGAGCTTGGTCGCCTACCACGACGTCGACGTGACGATCGACAGCTCGAACCGGCCGACCGTGCGCAAGCCCGACATCACCGTGGGGACGGCGGAAGCAGCGGATAGCAACCCCAAGCGGTTCGACGTGAAGGACGTGGTTCTCGCGGTGGAGATCGTGTCTCCCGGTTCCGAGCGCGTCGACCGCGTCACCAAGCCGACCCAGTACGCCAAGGCTGGGATCGCGAACTACTGGCTCGTCGAACTCGGCACCCCGATCAGCCTGACGGCGTTCGAACTCGTGGATGGCGTCTACAAGCTCGTGGAGGACGGCGTGGGTCAGGTGGAGCTGACTCGGCCCGCCCCGCTGGCGTTCGATCTCGACGCATTGACGCGCCGGCGTTAAACCTTCCGGCGCCGATGCGTAGGCCGCAGGTTCGCCGGCGGCGTCAACGCACGCGTCTCCACCCGCTCCAGCACCACCGAACTGGTCAGATTCCGCACCTCGGTCCGCGAAGCGATCTTGTCCATCAGAAACGCCTGCAGGTGCGTGGAATCCGCAACGGCGATGTGCAGCAGGAAATCGGCCTGCCCGGACACGTGGAAGATCGACCGGGTCTCCGGCTGTGCCATCACGAACGCCCGGAACCCGGCCACCACGGTCCGGGTGTGCGGCCGCACGTTCACCGAGATGACAGCCTCCAGCGGCAGCCCGGTGGTAGCCGGATCGACCACGGCGTGGCACCCCGTGATCACACCCAGATCGCGCAACCGCCGCACCCGCTGCAGGCACGACGAAGGCGCCAGCCCGACGATCTCCGCCAGAGCGCGGTTCGGCAGGGTGGCGTCGTTCTGCAACTCCTCCAGGATGTGCCAGTCGACCGAATCGAGTTCGGCTTGTTCGCGCATAACCGAACATCGTACTGACCTGCTGGAATCGACACGAACGAACCACAGACGATCTGCGCCATGCACATCGCGTGGACGTCGTTCCTGCTGGCACTCGTGGTGATCACGGTCGTGCCCGGTCCCGACTTCGTACTGGTCATGGGGAACGCGGTCCGCAGCCTGCGCAAGGGCGTCGAGGCGGCGCTCGGCGTGCTCACCGGGCTGCTGATCCACGCGACGCTCGCGACGGTCGGGTTGTCCGCGCTCGTGGCGGCGGCTCCGGGGGCGTTGTTCGCGGTCAAGGCGATCGGCGCGGTTTACCTCGCCTACATCGGCTTCATGACTCTCAAAACCGCCAGCGAGCCGCTCGCCGAACAGCCGCGGCAGCAGAACGTGTTCCTGCGCGGCATGTTGTGCGATCTGTTGAACCCCAAGGTGATGCTCACGTTCCTGAGCCTCATCCCGCAGGCGATGGACCCGAACGCCGCGCCCCTGCCTCAAGCGGCGGTGCTGAGCGCCGTCACGGTCGGAGTGTTCGCGGTGTTCTGGGTCATCGTCGTGCCCTCCGCTCGTCAGCTGGGCAGGTTGTTGAGCAGGCCCAGGACGCGCGCGGTGTTCGAGAGGGTCTGTGGGACCGCTCTCATTGGGCTGGCCGCGTCAGTTCTCGCTACCTGAGTCCCACGTGACGGACAGTTCGTCGCGCGTCCCGAAACGGACCAGGTGCCGTTCGACGACGTCGCGCAGGCGTGCCACGTCCTCCTCCGACGTGCACACCACGCGCATGATCAAGCCGTCGTCGGCGGCCTCGAACTCCGCCAGCCCGGCGGAGAAGCGGACGAAGCCGCGGGTGTCCTCCCAGGACCCTTCGAGGTCTTTGGCCGTGAAGTGCTTCACCAGCTGCGATCCGTACCTGGAGGCACGGTCGGTCGCCGAGCGTCCCACGCTCGTGAATTCCGTCATGAAGCCAACTTACGCCTAGCAATACGTACCGGCACGTGACGCGGTTCACCTGGCAAAACGGAGTCTGAGAACACCCTGTGACGTCTCGCGCTGAGGCGGAGAACACGGCAGGCTGTCGCCTATGACGGAAGGCAAAGCACGTATCGCGGTCACCGGTCTTGCCACCATGGGCAGCAACCTCGCGCGGAACCTCGCGCGGCACGGTTTCAAAACTGCCGTGCACAACCGGACGCCCGCGAAGATGAAGGCCCTGCTCGAAGAGCACGGCCACGAGGGCGACTTCGTCGGCGCCGAGACGCTGCAGGACCTGGTGGACAGCCTGCAGACGCCGCGCCAGATCATCATCATGGTCAAGGCGGGTGGCCCGACCGACGCCGTCATCGACGAGTTGAGCGGGCTCCTGGAGCCCGGCGACATGGTCATCGACGGCGGCAACGCACACTTCAACGACACGCGCCGCCGTGAAGCCGCGCTGAAGGAGAAGGGGCTGCTGTTCGTCGGCGCCGGCATCTCCGGTGGCGAGGAGGGCGCCCTCAACGGCCCCAGCATCATGCCGGGCGGTCCCGCCGAGTCCTACAAGCACGTCGGGCCGGTCTTCGAGGAGATCGCGGCCAAGGTGGACGGTCAGCCGTGCTGCGTGCACGTCGGGCCGGACGGCGCCGGGCACTTCGTGAAGATGGTCCACAACGGCATCGAGTACGCCGACATGCAGTTGATCGCCGAGGCGTACGACCTGCTGAACCGCATCGGCGGGCAGACGCCGGCCGAGATCTCCGAGGTCTTCACGCAGTGGAACTCGGGCGACCTGGAGTCGTACCTGGTCGAGATCACCGCCGAGGTCCTCAAGCACGTCGACGCGGACGGCACGCCGCTCGTCCAGGTCATCGAGGACGCGGCCGAGCAGAAGGGCACCGGCCGCTGGACCGTGCAGGAGGCGCTGGAGCTGGGCGTCCCGGTCACCGGCATCGCCGAGGCCGTCTTCGCCCGCAGCCTGAGCGGTCATACCGACCAGCGCAAGGCCGTGCGGGACGCGTTCGGTGCCAGCCAGGTCGTCGCGAAGCCGGACGCCGAACTGGTCGACGACGTGCGCCAGGCGCTCTACGCGTCGAAGGTCGTCGCGTACGCGCAGGGCTTCGACATGATGCGCGAGGCGTCGAAGAACTTCGGCTGGGACATCGACCTCGGTGCGATGGCGACGATCTGGCGCGGTGGCTGCATCATCCGCGCGCAGTTCCTCAACCGCATCCGCGAGGCGTACGACACGAACGCGGACATCGCGTCCCTCCTGGTGGACGACTACTTCCGCGACGCGGTGCAGAACGCCGAGGCCGCTTGGCGCAGGGTCGTGGTCCGTGCGGTCGAATCCGGCGTGCCGACGCCGGGCTTCGTGTCCGCTTTGGCCTACTACGACGGACTTCGCTCCGAACGGCTGCCCGCCGCACTCGTGCAGGGACAGCGCGACTTCTTCGGGGCGCACACGTACAGGCGCACCGACAAGCCCGGTAGCTTCCACACGTTGTGGTCGGGTGATCGATCAGAGGTGGAAGCGTGAAATTTCGAGTTCTGGGGGCGGTCGTCGCTGTGGCGGCAGGGGTTTCCCTGACGTCCAGCGGCGGCGCCGTGGCGGTCGGCAACGAGGCCCTCACGGCTGATCTCGACACGATCCTGGCCGACAACGCGCTCAAGGGCGCGGACGTCGGCCTGGTCGTGCGGGACGCCGGCACGGGTGAAGTGATCTACACCAGGCAGAGCAGCAGGCGTTCCCAGGTGGCGTCGAACATGAAGCTGCTCACCACGACGACGGCGCTGGACCTGCTGGGCCCGGGCTTCCGCTGGAAGACCGAGCTCGTGTCGAGCGGCACGAAGTCCGGGTCGACGCTCAACGGCGACCTGGCGCTGCGCGGCGGCGGCGACCCGACGATGTCCAGGCTGCGCTACCAGCAGCTCGCGGACACGCTGAAGGCCAGCGGTGTCACCACGGTCAACGGCGCGTTGGTCATCGACGACACGAAGTTCGACGCGCAGCCGTACGGCACGGGCTGGGCGTGGGACGACGAGCCGTTCTCCTACAGCGCGGAGACGTCGGCGCTCACGCTCTCGCCGGACGCGAAGTTCAGCGCGGGCACGGTCGTCGTGCGCGTCAAGCCGGGCGCCGCGGCGGGCGCCCCGGCCGTCGTCACGACCGAACCGGCGAACGACCACGTGCAGGTCGTGTCCACGGCGACGACCGGCAACGCCGGCCTCTTCGTGGAACGCGAGCACGGCACGAACCGCATCATCGTCAGCGGGTCGACGTCCGTCGAGGCCACCAGGCTCTCGTCGGTCAAGGACCCGACCGGCCTCGTGACGTCGGTGTTCCAGAAAGCGTTGCAGGCCAGCGGGATCACCGTCACCGGCGGGGTGAAGCGGCAGAAGGCTCCGGCCGGTGCCACCGTCCTCGCGACCGACACGTCGATGACGCTCAGCGAGCTGAACGTGCCGTTGCTCAAGGACAGCAACAACATGCTGGCCGAGGTGCTGGTCAAGACCGCGGGTGGCTCGTTCACCAACGGCATCAACCAGCTCAGCACCAAGTGGTCCGGCCTGGGCGTCGACCCGAACGCGGTCGAGGTCTTCGACGGCTCCGGCATGTCGCGGCTCGACCAGTTCTCGCCGGACGACCTCACGTCGGTGCTGATCAAGGCCAGGACCAAGCCGTGGTTCTCCGCGTGGCAGGCCTCGCTGCCCGTCGCCGGTGTCGACGGCACCCTGGTCAACCGCATGAAGAACACCCCGGCCGCGGGCAACGTGAAGGCCAAGACCGGATCGCTCTCGGGCGTCTCGGGCCTGGCGGGCTACGTGAAGACCGCGGCGGGCCGTGACCTCGTGTTCTCGGTGGTGCAGAACAACGTCCTGCTGTTCAACAGCCCGAAGAACATCGAGGACAGGATCGCCGTGCGCCTGGCCTCGGAGGGCGGCTCGGTCTCGCCGCAGGTCCAGACGGTGCCGCAGCAGCGCAAGGCTCCGGCGCAGGACCGCGCGAAGGTTCCCGCACAGGAGCGCTTCGACGTGGAGTGCTCTTGGATCGGCACCTGCTAGCGGAACGTCCCCGGTGGAGCCGCCCCGAGCGTTTTCGGGGCGGCTCCTCGTTCTCCTACGCCGGAGCGGGCACGGGTTCGAGCCCGTTGCGGTCCGGGTCCACCAGGTACACGCGGGCGTTCGAGATGTCGAAGTACAGGCCCTTCAACGTGAGCGTGCCCGCCACGATCGCCTCGCGCACGCTCGGGTAGCCGAGCAGGTTGTCCAGCTGCTGCGCGACGTTCGCGACCGCGAGCCGGTCCGCCACCGGCAGTTCCGCGCAGCCGGGCGCCGTCGGCGCGTGGAACCTGATCAGCGACGGCTCGGCGTTGCGCAGCCACGAGCTCAGGTGCGAACCGCGCGGCGCGGACCCGCTGACCAGCGCCTTCATCGCGCCGCAGTCGGAGTGTCCACACACGACGATCGTGCTGACGTTCAGGATCTCCACGGCGTACTCGACGGCCGCCCCGACCGACCTGTCGTCGGCGGACGACACCGGCACCAGGTTGCCGATGTTGCGCACGCAGAAGAGGTCGCCCGGCCCGGACGTGGTGATCAGGTTCGGCACCACGCGGGAGTCCGCACACGTGATGAACAACTGCTGGGGGCGCTGCCCGCGCACCGCCAGCTCGTGCAGGAACGGCCGCACCAACGGCGCGGAACGGCGTTCGAACTCGCGCATCCCGCGCAGCATGGGGTCGCCTTCGACCAGAATCGATGTGGACGACGCCCGCTGGGCAGGCAGCGTGACGGCCTCGGGCGTGCCCTGCCAGTGCGACCACGGCGCGAACCAGCGCGGCAGCGGGCCGGGCAACGTCTTGAGCCGCCCCGGTTTGCCCTGGTTCGCCCGGTCGAACCAGGTGTCGTGCACCTCGTCGACCCTAACCCGGCCACCGAGCCGTTCGTAGCCCTCACGCCAGTCGTTGATCGCCTCGTAGGACGCGTGGTCCAGGTAGTCGACGTGCAGCTCCAGCACGACGGTCTCGCGCTGCGGCATCCTGCGCAGCTCACGCACGAGCCGTCCGACTCCCAGGAACACCAACGATCCCCGCACGCACACCCGGTTGCCCTCGACGCGCACCGAGCAGTGCGTCAACCGGTACAGCGCCCGCAGCAACGCGATGACGAGCCCGGCGACCACGCCCTCCAGCAGTCCGAAGAGGACGACGCCGAGGACGGTCGCGGCGTACACGACGAACTCCCCGTGCTGCAGCAGGTTCCGCATCCGCTGGAACGACACGAGCTTGAGCCCGACCACGAACAGCACGCCCGCCAGCGCGGACAACGGGATCAGCTCCAGGGCGGGGGTGAACGCCAGCACGGCCACCGCGATCCACACGCCCTGCAGGATCGCGGCGTACCGGGTCTTCGCTCCGGCCGCGACGTTCGTGGAGCTGCGCGCCAGGCCACCGCTGATCGGGAACCCGCCCAGCGCGCCCGCGAGCACGTTGCCGGTGCCCTGCGCGACGAGTTCCTTGTCCAGCCGGGCGCGCGGCCCGTCGTGCAGCCGGTCCGTGGCCACAGCGGACAGCAGCGACTCCATGCTCGCCACCAGCGCGACCGTGACGACGGCCATGACCACCGTGCCGGCACTGCCCTGCGGCATCTCCGGGAACGTCAGCGCGTGGCTGTCCGGCAGGTCGACGTGGGTGACGTCGAGGCGCAGCGCGAACGTCAGCGCGGTCGCCAGGGCGACGGCCACCAGCGGTGCCGGGACCAGCGAGGCACGCGGAACGTGCGGCCACAGCAGCAGGACCGCGATCGCCACCGCACCGGCGATCACCGAACCGGGCGAGGGGCCGGCCAGTTCGCCCGCCAGCAGGGCGAGGTTCGCGGGCACGGACGATGCCGCCGTGCCGCCCAGCACCACCACGAGCTGCCCGGCGGCGATCGAGATGCCGATGCCCGCGAGCATGCCGTGCACGACGGCGGGGGACAGCGACATCACCACGCGGCTGATCCCGGTGAGTCCCAGCGCGACCTGCAGCACGCCCGCGGCCAGCGTGATCGCCGCGGTGGCCGCCCACCCGAACTGCGCCACCAGCCCGGCGACGATGACCACGAGCCCGGTGCCCGGCCCGCTGATCTGCAGCGGTGCCCCGCTGATCGCGCCGACGACCACGCCGCCGATGACCGCGGAGATGATCCCCGCCATCAGCGGCGCGCCCGTGGCGTGCGCGATGCCGAGCGACAGCGGGATCGAGATGAGGAACAGCACGAAGCTCGCGGGCAGGTCGTGCTTCAGGACCAGCGGTGGACCGTGCGGGGTGTGGTCGCCGGTGTTGGACCTGGGCTGATGGTTCACGAGACGTCCCTTTGCTGAATAGCGGCATGGCCCTGTGCGACGGCTGCACAGGGCGGGGAGGGGAGTGAGCTCAGGAGATGGCGCCCGACGTTCTGAGTCGCGCCACCAGGCGCTGTAAGGGCAGCATGCGGCGCGGCCGGACGGCTGCGAGCGCGTCGGCGCGGTCATGCGGGGTCGGCACGGGAACACCTCCGTGTCGGCACAGGCACCAGGGGGCGGGATCAGGCCGCGTCGCCCTCAATGATGAGGCCGGAATCGGTGCTGTGACAGATCTTTCAGCCAACCGTGTTGATCTTGGGCGGCGTCGTCACGCGAGGTGATCACGTAGAAGGGCCGGCTCCGGTCGGGGGGTGCGGAGCCGGCCCAGGTCGGGGCGGAACTAAAGAACTATCGAGTTCCGGAAATTCAGCCTACCGAGCGCAGGTGCTTGCCGTGCGAAGTCTCCTGGCCGACGACGGTCAGGATCAGCTGCGCCGAGAGATAAGCACGGCACGGTGCGGGCATTCGCCGTGAGAACCAGCCGCGCTTGCAGGTCGCGCACCGGCCGTGCTCGTCGGGCTGGTGCTCGTCGAGCAACGCCTTCACCACCGCGACCACCCTCGGCAACTCAACCCTGGCGAGTACGAGAGCGGTCTGGTCGTCGCCGCGTTCGGCGAGATCGGTGAGTGTGGCCAGGTGGGAGTGCAGCGACTTGTCCAGTTGGCTGAACACCGTGACGGCCATCAGGCTCAGAGCTCCAGTCCTTACGTAAGCAGCCCATGCAGACTGTCGCGCCGAACCTGCGATCTGCAAGTTGCAGTACACGAATGGATGACGTCTCTTTGCGACACGCTGGTTTGCTCTCAAACTGAGAGCGACCAGAACGTGGATGGCACGCAGGAGGAGTCATGCGGGGCAGCAGCCCGACCCTGCGCAAGCGCCGGCTCGTGAGCGAGCTCCGGCGCCTGCGTGAAGTGGCCGGGCTGACGATCGAGGAGGTGGGCGAGCGCCTGGAGTGCTCAGCCTCCAAGATCAGCCGCATCGAGACGGGTCGTGTGGGGGTGAGCCCGCGTGACGTGCGGGACATGCTCACCGCCTACGGTGCGGACGCCGCCACCCTCGACGAACTGGTCCAGCTGGCAAGGGAAGCCCGTCGCAAGGCGTGGTGGGACGAGTTCGGCGACATCGTGCCCGGTCGTTACGTGGGGTACGAGGCCGACGCGGACTCGATCAGGACCTACCAGGGGCTGATGATCCCGGGCCTGCTGCAGTGCGAGGCGTACACGAGGGCGTTGATCTCCCAGGTGCTGCCGGACGCGCGCACCGCGGAGATCGACCGGCGCGTCCGGTTGCGCAAGGCCAGGCAGGCCCTGCTGAGTGAGGACGACCCGTTGCGCCTGCACGTCGTGATCGACGAAGCCGCCCTGCGCCGGCTCGTCGGCGGCGCCGAGGTGATGCGCGTGCAGATGGCGCGTCTTCTCGAAGTCGGTGCGTTGCCGAACGTCACGATGCAGGTCGTGCCGTTCAGCGCCGGTGGTCATGCTGCGATGGACGGCCCGTTCGTCATCCTGAGCTTTCCGGAGCAGCTCGACTCCGACGTGGTGTACATCGAAAGCACCAGAAGCGGCGTCTACCTGGAACAACAGTCAGACGTCCATTCCTACGCCGAGATGTTCGAGCGTCTCGTGAGCTCCGCCCAGACCCCGCGGGAATCGGTAACCCTGATCACGGAGATCGCTCGCACTCTCGCGTGACTGCGATCGGGAGTGAACAGAGTGGAAAGCTTGCAGTGGCGCAAGAGCAGCCGATCCTCGGCCGGTGGGCCCGACTGCGTGGAGATCGCGCTCGTCGCCTCCGGCACTGCCGTCCGTGACAGCAAGAACGCGGACGGAGGGCGGCTGGAGTTCGGTGGCGCGGGGTGGGACACCTTCCTCGCCGCCGCGAAGACCGGCTCTTTTGTCAGCTGATCGTCAGATGTACGAGGAAGGCCCCGGCTGGAGTTCCAGCCGGGGCCTTCTCGCGTAAGGGGACGTGGGCCGGCCGGCGTTCCGCCGCCGCGGGCTGGATGCCCCTTGCACGCCGGCCGACCCACGTCGATCATGGGGAGCAGCGGGTGTTCCGCTGTCCGGTCCAACCTGCTCCGACTCGGCGATCTCCGGTTTCCGTTGATCTCGCCGTCTGTGGTTGGTTGGACACGCTAAGCGTAAGAATGCCTTCTACAGCACGACTGGAGCCCGACTGAAGTGATCTTCAAGCTCCAGGTGGCCCACAGGCGAAGGACAGATCGGTGACGCACGGCGAGGAACCCCTCCGGTTCGAGGTTCTCGGCCTTCTCCGGGTCGTTCGCGCAGGTCAAGAGGTTGATCTCGGTGCGGCGAAGCAGCGTGCCGTCCTCGCGGTCCTGCTGCTGGCGCGCAACACACCCGTCAGCCGCGGGCACATCATCGAGGCCGTCTGGGGCGACAACGTGCCCTCGAGTGCGGTCAACCTGGTCCAGACCTATGTCGCCGGACTGCGCAGGGCCCTCGAACCGACCCGCGCCAGGAGGGCTCCCGCCGAGCTGCTGACGTCGGTCGGCGACGGCTACCTGATGCGCGTCGAACCCGGTGCCCTGGACCTCGACGTCTTCGAACGTCAAGTGCTGCTCGCGAACCGCATGCGCGCCGCCGGTGACCTGGCCGGAGCCGCGGTCGAGCTCGACGACGCGCTGGCGTTGTTCCGCGCCGAGCCGCTGGGCGGCGTGTCCGGTCTCTTCGCCGACGTGGAACGCGGCCGTCTCGTCGAACGCCGGCTGGCGGTGCTGGAGGAACGCGCCGAGCTCGGTCTCGCGATCGGGCAGGGCCCGGAACTGGTCTCGCAGCTGAGCTTGATGGTCGTCGAGCACCCGCTGCGCGAACGCGGCCACGGGCTGCTGATGAGGGCGTTGGTCCAGGCGGGCCGGCAGGCCGAGGCGCTGGCCGCGTACCGGGAGGCCCGCGCCGTGCTGATCGAGGAGCTCGGCGTCGAGCCGGGTCCTGAACTGCGCCGCGTGCACCAGGCCGTGCTGGCGGGGGACAGTCCTGAGCCGGAACGGGCGCCCGTGCGCGTGCCACAGCCGGTGTCCGCGCCCGAACCCGCGCCGGTGACGATCCCCGCGCAGCTGCCCCGCGCGCCCGTCGCGTTGATCGGCCGGGACACCGAGCTCGGCTACCTGGACGCGTTGCTGCGCGGCCACGACGGCCCGGTGATGCTGGTGACCGGACCGGCGGGGGTCGGCAAGACCGCGCTGGCACTGCACTGGGCGCACCGCGTGCGCGAGGAGTTCCCGGACGGTCAGCTCTACGTCGACGTGCACGGGTACGACCCGAACCGGGAGCCGCTGGAGATCGGCGAGGTGCTCAACCGGTTCCTGCGCGCCCTGGGCGTGCCGGCCGGCGACACCCCCGTCTCCGTCGACGAACGCTCCGCGTTGCTGCGCACGTTGCTGGCGGATCGCCGGATGCTCGTCATGCTCGACAACGTCCGCAGCTCGGCCGACCTGTTACCGCTGCTGCCGGGGGCGCCGTCGTGCGTTGTCGTGACGTCGCGGCGCCGGTTGGTCGGGCTCGTCGCGCAGGTCGAGGCGAAGCTCGTCGAGCTGGACATGCTCGACCCGGACGCCGCCGTCGACGTGCTGGGCCGCATCGCCGGCAGGTCCGACATCGAGGCCGGCGCCCTGCGCGAACTGGCCGAGCTGTGCGACGGCCTGCCGCTGGCGCTGCGGATCGCCGCGGCCCGCCTCGCGGTGTCGCCCCGCCTGCGCGTCGCCGAACTGGTCGAGGAGCTGCAGGACGAGCAGGGCCGCCTGGCCGCGCTCGGCCTGGAGGACGGTGAGGGCACCGTGCGAGCAGCTCTGGACGCCTCGCGCCGGGCGTTGCCCGAGGAGCCGTCACGACTGCTGGCGATCGTCGGCCTGCACCCCGGCGCTGACCTCACCCCGCACGTGGTCGCGGCCATGGGCGACGTCCCGTTGCTGGAGGCCCAACGCGCGCTGGACGCGTTGACGGCCGCGAACCTGCTGTCCGTCAGCGAACCCGGCCGGCACGTCGCGCACGACATCGTCCGCGTCTACACCAAGACGCTGGCCGGTGAGCTGTCCGAGCCGGAACGCCGGGCCGCGACCGGCCGCATGCTCGACTACTACCTGCACTGCGCGGACCTCGCGGACGGCCTGCTGCCGATCAACCGCGGCAGCGTCCTGGTCGCGCCGGAACACCGGCCCGTGCACGTGCCCGCGATCTCCGGTGCCGCGGACGCGACGGCCTGGTTCGACGCCGAGCGCGCCAACCTGATCGCCGCCGCCGAACTCGCCTCGGGGTCGGGCTGGCACGTGCACGCGTGGCAGCTGCCGTACACGTTGTCCCGGTACCTGTGGCTGCGGACCGAACGCGAGACCTCGTTGCGCCTCACCGAAGCCGCGTTGCAGGCCGCCATCGCGCTGAACGACGACGACGCCCGGTTCGTCATGCAGTTCAACCTGGGCGTCGCGCTGCTGCAGTTCGAACGGTTCGAAGAGGCGTTGCAGGCCCAGCAGGGCGCACTGGAGGTGGCGCGCCGCAAGGAGGACGTGCACCAGCAGGCCCGTGCCCTGACGACGGTCGCCGGCACGTTGCAGGACCTGGGCCGGGCCGCCGAGGCCGAGGAGCACTACCGCGAGGCCATGGAGATCTCGCGGATCGCGGGCTCGAAGTGGGCCGAGGCCAACGCCCACCACCACCTGGGGCTGCTCTACCTGAGCACCCAGCGCTTCGACGACGCGATGCCGTGGCTGCGGGTGGCGCTGCGGATGTACCACGAGGTCGGCGAGCAGTGCGGGGAAGCGGCCTGCCACACCGACATCTCCACGGCTCTGCTGGAGACCGGCGACACGGACGGCGCGCTGTCTGCCGCCCGTACGGCGTTGGCCGTGGCGTGCGACGCCGTCTCGCCGTACCACCAGGCGCTGGCGCACGACCGGCTCGCGGCGGTGTTCGAGCAGCTCGGCGCGGCTGGGGCCGCGGCGCACTGGCAACGGGCGCTGGCGTTGTTCACCGAGCTGGGGGCGCCGGAAGCGGACGGGGTGAGGGCCCGGCTGGCTCGCGCACGTGCGGTGACGGTCGGGTAAGGGGTTCCGCGCGCAGGACTGCGTGTTCGCCCGATGCCTGAGGTGAGGCCTCAGGACGAACCTCAGGCTCATGAACGAATGGACCCCTGAGGCGATCAAGGCGGAAATCGACTACCGGCGTGGCACCGCGGTGTGCAACTGGCGCCGGGCGAACCGCGACATGCCGTCGTGGATCAGCCGGGTGATGCACCGCACCTCTGGAAAACACGGCAACGCCGGCTCATGACATGTGCGAGCATGCCACTTGTGGCGCGCCTCGGTTCTGGAATTCCTCTCGTCGCACGCGATCGGGAACTGGACCGGTTGCGTACCGCATTGGCGCAGGCGGGCGAGGGCACCGCGGGGGCGGTGCTGCTCGCGGGTGACGCCGGCGTCGGCAAGACCCGGTTGATCGACGAGCTGGCCGCCGGCGCCGACGACACCCTGGTCCTCATGGGACGGTGCCTCGACGCGGGCGAGACCGGCCTGCCGTACCTGCCGTTCGCCGAGGCGCTGGGCACGTTGAAGAGCGACGTGTCGCACCGGCCCGCGCTCGCGATGTTGCTGCCCCAGCTGGCGTTGCCGGCCGCACGCGAGCCCGGCACCGAGGGCATGATCGCGCCGAGCCTGGTCCCGGGCCGCAGGCCGGAGCAGGACGTCGGCCAGCTGCAGCTGTTCGACGCCGTGCTCGGGCTTCTCGGTGATCTCTCCGAACAGCAGCGCGTGCTGCTCGTCGTCGAGGACCTGCACTGGGCCGACGCGTCCACCCGGTACCTGCTGTCGTTCCTGTTGTCCCGCCTGCGTTCCCAGCGCCTGCTGGTCGTCGGCACCTATCGCGCGGACGACCTGCACCGCAGCCATCCGTTGCGCCCCTTGCTGTCCGAGCTGGTCCGGCTGCCCGCCGTCGACCGCCTGGACCTCGCGCCGTTCAACGCGGCGGACGCCCGCCGGTTCGTCGAGGCACTGTCCGACGACCTGCCCGAGGACGTCCTCCGGCAGGTCGCGGAACGCTCCGAGGGCAACGCCTTCTTCGCCGAGGAACTCATCGCGGTGGCCACCTGTGACGACGCCAGGTCGTTGCCGTCCGCACTCGCCGACGTCCTGCTCAGCCGGGTCGAGAGCCTCAGCCCCGAGGCGCAGCACGTCGTCCGCGTCGCCTCGGTGCGGGGCCGCCGGGTCCGGCACTACCGCTTGCACGAGGTGTCGGGCATGTCCGACCTCGCGTTCGACGCGGCGTTGCGCGAACTGGTCCAGCACCACCTGCTCGTCGTGCACGACGACGAGGTCTACGCCTTCCGCCACGCGTTGGTCCGAGAAGCCGTCTACGGCGACCTGCTGCCCGGTGAACGGGTCCGGTTGCACGCCGCGTACGCCCGTCACCTGGCGCAGCACCTGGAGGAGCGCGGTGCCTCGGCGGCACTGGCCCACCACGCCTTCGAGAGCCACGACCTGCCGACGGCCCTGAACGCCTCGATCATGGCGTCCAAGGAGGCCGAACGCGCCGGTGCGCCCGCGGAGTCGTTGCGGTACCTGGAAAAGGCCCTCAACCTGTGGAACGCCGTCGCCGAGGCGGATCGTCCGTCCGATGTGGATGAATCCGTGCTGCTGCGGCGCGCGTCCTGGGTCGCGGGCACGGCCGGGCAGCCGGAACGCGCGGTCGCGTTCGCCCGCAGCGCCACCAAGGCGATCAGCGCCGAGCAGACGCCGGAGGAGGCCGCCGAGATCTGGTTGCGGCTCTCGCAGGCGCTGTCGATCCTCGACGGCAACGAGGAGGAGCACTTCCTGGTCCTGGCCAAGGCGCTCCAGCTCGTGCGGGACCGCGAGCCCAGCCCCACGCGCGCCCGTGTGTTCGCGGGCAAGGCCTCTTCCCTGCGCCAGCAACGCAAGGACGCCGAAGCGCGCGAAGCGGCGGAGCTGGCGATCGCGGACGGCCAGACGGCGAACGCGCCGGGTGCGATCGCGGACGGCCTGGGAACCATGGCGATCCTCGACGACCACGCGAACCGGCCGGAGGACGCGAAGGCCAGCTTCGAGCGCGCGATCCAGCACGCGCGCGAGGTCGGCGCGTTCAACAACGAGCTGAGGGCTTGGTACTACTACGGGATGATGCACTACGACCGCGGCGAACTGGCCGAGGCGGCGCGCGTCTACAACCTCGCGGGGGCCAGGGCCAAGGAGACCGGCCTGACCTGGAGCATGTTCGGCCTGGAGATCCGCATCCTGCAGGTGCTGGTGCACTACTACATCGGCGACTGGGACTACGCGGCGTGGGCCAGCGAACCGCCCGGCATGTCGGTGTCGTCGACGGTGCTGGCGCGGCTGGCGTCGGCGAGCACCCACCTCACGGTCTCGCGCGGAGACCTGGCCGAGTCCGAGCGGATGATCACCAAGCTGCGCAGCGACTGGCACCGCGACATCCAGATCGCCCTGATCAACGGCGGCACGGGCGCGGAGCTCGCGTTGTGGCGCGGCCGTCCGGAGCTGGCCGTCGAACGCGTCACGGACGCGCTGGAGTGGGCGCGCAAGCTCGGCGGTCCGTGGATGCTCGCCGGCATCAGGATCGGCGCGATCGGCATCGCGGCGCACGCGGAGATCGCCGCCAAGGCACGCCGCAAGCGCGACACCGAGGCCGAGCGGAACGCGGTCACTGCCGGTCACGAGCTCGCCGAGCACGTGCGGCTGACCGCGCGGAACGGCAAGCCGCGCGCGGGCACCCTCGGCCCGGAGGGACGCGCCTGGCTGGCCCGTGCCAACGCCGAGGAGTCGCGGCTGCGGGGAGCGGGTGATCCGGAGCTGTGGCACAAGGCCGTCGACGAGTTCGGCTACGGGGTCGCGTTCGAGCAGGCGCTGTGCCGGTGGCGTCTCGCGGAGGCGTTGCTGGGCGCGGAACGCCGGGACGAGGCCGCCGAGCAGCTGCGACTGGCCGACGAGGTGGCGACGCGGCTCAAGGCCGTTCCGCTCGCCACGGCCGTCGCGTCGTGCGCCAAGCGGGCCCGCATCAGCCTCAGGGCCGACGAACCGGTGCGCGAGCAGGTCGACCTCTTCACCCCGCGGGAACGCGACGTGCTCGGCCTGGTGGCCGCGGGACGGACGAACCGCGAGGTCGGCGAGGAGCTCTACATCAGCGAGAAGACCGTTTCCGTGCACCTCTCCCGGATCATGGCGAAGCTGGGGGCGTCGCGGCGCGCGGAGGCCGTGGCCATCGCGTACGACCGGGGTCTGCTGGAATAGCGCCGGTTGTCATACCTCAGGCTGACGCGCAACGCGTCGCCGAGTTGATGTCCGCGCACTCAGCTTCCTCATAGCTTCTTCCTCAGCAAGGAACATCCCCTGTGAGGAAGGCACGAGACATGTCTGCACTGGTGTCCGAGGTCGGCACCCGGACCGCCGCGGCGGCCCACAACCTGGTGAAGGTCTACGGCAAGGGTGACACCGCGGTGCGGGCGCTCGACGGCATCAACGTCGCCTTCCAGGCCGGCCGCTTCACCGCGATCATGGGCCCGTCCGGCTCCGGCAAGTCCACGCTGATGCACTGCCTCGCGGGACTGGACACGGTCGACAGCGGCGAGATCCACATCGGACAGACCGAGATCACGAAGCTGAACGACAAGGACCTGACCAAGCTGCGCCGCGACCGCGTCGGCTTCGTGTTCCAGGCCTTCAACCTGCTGCCGACGCTGACCGCCGAGCAGAACATCCTGCTGGGCCTGGAGCTCGCCGGCCGCAAGCCCGACCGCGAGTGGTTCGACACGATCGTCAACGTGCTGGGCCTGCGCGACAGGCTCACGCACCGCCCGACCGAGCTGTCCGGTGGCCAGCAGCAGCGCGTGGCGTGCGCCCGTGCGCTCGTCGCCCGTCCCGAGGTCATCTTCGCCGACGAGCCGACCGGCAACCTGGACTCGCGCAGCGGCGCCGAGGTCCTCGACTTCCTGCGCATGTCGGTCCGCAAGATGGGCCAGACCGTGATCATGGTGACGCACGACCCGGTGGCCGCGAGCTACGCGGACCGCGTGGTGCTGCTCGCCGACGGCCGGCTCGCGGGCGAGATCCACCAGCCCACCACCGAGTCCGTCGTCAACGCCCTCACGCACCTGGGGGCGTGAGCTACCGATGCTGAAGACGATCCTCGCGGGCCTTCGAGCCCGCACGGCGAGGCTGGTGCTGTCCAGCATCGCCATCGCGCTCGGCGTCGCGTTCGTGACGGGCACGCTCGTGCTCGGCGACGCGGTCGGGGAACAGACGAGGGACAACTTCGCCCGCAGCGCCCGCAACGTCGACGCGGCCGTGCACACGGGCGAGAACAGCCCCAACCGGGAGGACGGCATCCCCGCCGGCTTCCTGCAGAAGATCCGCGACACCCCCGGTGTCGAGGGCGCCGACTCGCGTGAGTTCGGCAGCGCCGCGTTGCTCAGCGGCGAGGGCAAGGCGCGCAGCGCACTGGTGCAGCCGCTGCCGACGACGGAGAAGCTGCGCGACTTCAACCTCAAGGACGGCAAGTTCCCGGCCAAGGCCGACGAGGCCGCGATCGACGTCAAGACCGCCCAGGTCGCGAAGCTCAAGGTCGGTGACAAGCTCAAGCTGCTCGACGAGAGCAACGCCGAGCACCCGTTCACCATCGTCGGCACCTACCAGCAGGGCGCCAGCAGCATCTCGATGTCCGGCAGCGACCACGTCCTGGTCTCGCCGGAGGGTCTGCGCACGGTGATCCCGGTGCAGCGGATCTACGAGATCGTCGCGGTCGCGAAGCCCGGTGTGTCGCAGCAGCAGCTCGTCACCGACATCACCAAGGCGATCGGCGCCGGCTACGAGGTGCAGACCGGTGAGCAGCTGACCCAGGCCACGCTGGCGCAGGTCGGTGACGCCGCGAGCGAGATCAAGACGTTCCTGCTCGCGTTCGCCGCGATCTCGCTCGTCGTCGCGGGCATGGTGATCTACAACACCTTCACGATCCTCGTCGCCCAGCGCACGAAGGAACTCGCGCTGCTGCGTTGCGTCGGGGCGAACCGCTCGCAGGTGTTCCGCAGCGTGCTCGCCGAAGCGCTCTTCATGGGACTCACGGCGTCCGTGCTCGGCCTCCTCGGCGGAGTCGGCGTCTCGGCCGGCCTGCAGGCGTTCATCAGCACGGTGGGCGGTGGCGGCCCCGGTGGCGAGGACGCCCCGATCCGCCTGCCGATCTCGTGGGTGACCATCGCCGCCGGCTTCGGTGTCGGCGTGGTCGTGACCGTGCTGTCGGCCGTGCTGCCGGCGCGCCGCGCCACGAAGGTCGCCCCGGTGGCGGCCCTGCGTTCGCAGCCGGACAGCTCCGACGACGTCGCCCGCACCGGCAAGGTCCGGATCGTCGTCGCGGCACTGATCGCGCTGGCCGGTGGCGTCGCCGTCTACTTCGGACTGCAGCAGGAGAAGGAAGAGCCGGCGATGTTCATCACCGGTGGCGCCACGATGGTCCTGCTGCTCGCGGTTCTGCTCCTCGGCCCGCTGTACGTGCCGGTGGTGAACCGCCTGTTCGGCAAGGCGCTGCGCGGTGTCCCGGCGAAGCTGGCCTCGGCCAACGCGGGCCGCAACCCCAAGCGCACGGCCGCCACCACGGCGGCGCTGATGATCGGCGTGACCATCGTCGCCATGGTGACGGTCGTGGCCGGCAGCGGCCGCGCGACCATGAACGAGCAGGTCGACAAGCGGTTCCCGTCCGACTACGCGGTCAAGTCGAACGTCTACAGCCAGCCGCTCACGCAGAAGTTCACCGACGAGCTCGCGAAGGTGCGCAACGTGGCGCAGGTCGCGCCCGAGCTCAGGGCCTACGGCGAGTCGCCCAAGCTCGAGTACGCCGACGTCACCGGCTACCCGGCCGAGGCGCTCGGGTCGCTGGTGCGGCCGGACCTCGCCGCGGGCACGCTGGCAGGGCTCAAGGACGGCGAGATCGCGATGCGCGAGAAGGAGGCCAAGGTCGCGGGCGTCGCCATCGGCTCCACCGTCCCGATCAGCGGCAAGGACCTCAAGGTCGTCGCGCTGATCAAGGACAACAGCTACGGCACCGGCATCGTGACGCTCGAGACCGCCGAGTCGTTGCTCAAGGAGCCCGTCAAGGGCTACCAGAACGTGCTGGTCAAGCTGGCGCCGGGCACGGACATCACGCAGGCCCGCGCCGACCTGGAGCGGTTCATCGCGACCTCGCCGGTGGCGGTGCTCGACTCCGCGGCCGAGACCAAGGCCGAGCTGAACGGGCAGATCGACCAGATCCTGATGTTCATCTGGGCCCTCGTCGGCCTGGCTCTCATCATCGCCCTGTTCGGCATCGCGAACACGCTGACGCTCTCGGTGCTGGAACGGACCCGCGAGTCCGCCCTGCTGCGGGCGCTGGGCCTGACCAGGGGCCAGCTGCGGCAGATGCTCGTGGTCGAGTCGATCCTGATGGCGCTGATCGGCGCGGTCGTGGGTGTGCTGCTCGGCGCCGGGTTCGGGTGGCTGCTGGTCGAGGCGATCTCCAACTCGGAGTTCACGATCAGCTTCTCCATCCCGTTCGGTCAGATCGGCATCATGCTCGGCCTGGCCGTGGTCGCGGCGGTCATCGCGGCAGCCCTGCCGGCCCGTCGCGCGGCCAGGAACTCCGTGGTCGCGGGCATGGCGGAGGCGTAGGAAATCTGGGAAGACACCCCGCCCGGCCTCGCTGTCGGGGGCCACGGCCGGGCGGGTTCGGGAGTGCGGGAACAGGGGCCGCACGACCGGGGGATCGGTGGAGGTCCGGTGCTGTCGGGGCACCGGGCCTCCACTGCGTTCACAGGCGCGACGCCGGCCGTTCCCGCGTTGGCTCGGGTGGTGTGGTGCCCGCGTTGAGCGCGTGGATGATCTCCGGTCGTTCCTCTGGACGGGTACCGCGCAGGGCGATCAGCAGTGCCAGGACCCGGCTGCCGGTCAGGGAGCGGAAAGCCAGGAAACCGAGTGCTGCCAACGGTCCCAGGGTCATGATGCTGGACCACACGGCTGCCTCCCGAAGGTCGTTTCGTTCATCCGACGATCGCACGGGTGACGGAGGTCGTGCGCAGTCTCTCCGTCGGCTCGGCCGAAGTTTCGGTAGTCGTGCGGCGCAGCAGGTTCGTCCACCACTGAACCTCTCAGGCGATCGCCACAGGCAAAGCGGACTGAGCGCGCGGCGAGGCGGCCGGCCCCTCATTGCCGGATCGACAGTGGGGCCGTGAGTAATTTTCCGCGAGCACGAGGTAGTTCGCCACTGCTTTGCCACCTGCGTGAACAAGTGCTCGTCATCCGCCCTGGCGGCACCCGGACCGCGGATCCGGAAAAAATCTTGGAGACCGCGCGTCACTTTCGGCCCGCAAGCCCCTCTACCTGGGGTGAGGGACGACCGGAGCGAGGGCCCGGTCGTCCCTCTTCGCCGTTTCCGGGGGGCCTGTGGTCGCTCGATCCGGGACGTTCGGCGTTTCGGTCCAGGTTTTTGTTGCCTGCCTCCACAAAGTTACGGAACGATGTCGACCGCTTGACACCCGCGCGTCTCCGGTTGAGTGTGAGAGCGCTCTCATCACAGTTAAGCGCCGCTCACGGCGTCGTCGAGGAGGACGGATGAGCACAAGACTGGTCGGCAGCGTCGCTGCGACCCTCGCGATGGTTCTGGTCGCTGGATGCGGCGGGAGTTCCGGGGCCGACGGCAAGATCGAGCTGTCGCTGGGTCTGTTCTCCGACTTCGGGTACGACAAGCTCATCGAGGAGTACATGGCCTCGCACTCGAACATCAAGATCGAGCAGCGCAAGGTCAAGATGGAGCAGCACAACACGCAGCTCGCGACTCAGCTCGCGGGTGGCCGTGGTGCCGCGGACATCGTCGCCCTCGAGGAGGGCGTGGTCTCGCAGTTCCGCGCCTCCAAGGACAAGTTCGTGAACCTGGCGGAGTACGGGGCCAAGGATCTGAAGGACCAGTGGGCCGGGTGGAAGTGGAACCAGGGCACCGCCGACGGCGGTGAGTTCGTGCTGGGGCTGGGCACGGACATGGGCAGCCTGGGCCTCTGCTACCGCGCCGACCTGTTCGCGGCGGCGGGCCTGCCCACCGACCGGACCGAGGTCGCCAAGCTGTGGCCGACCTGGGCCGACTACGCGAAGGTCGCCGACCAGTTCGCGGCCAAGACGCCGAACGTGAAGTTCGTCGACACCGGCCGCAACGTCTACAAGGCGATCCTCGACCAGACCGAGGAGGGCTACTTCGCGAAGGACGACTCGTACATCGCGGAGAAGAACGACAAGGTCAAGGCGGCGTTCGACCAGGCGGCGGCGCTCGGCACCAAGGGGCAGACCGGTGCTCTCGAGCCGTTCAGCCAGGACTGGAACGTCGCGCTGAAGCAGGGTTCGTTCGCCACGACCACGTGCCCGGCCTGGGCGCTCGCGCTGATCAAGGCGGGTGCCGGCGACGCGGCTGCCGGGAAGTGGGACGTGACGACGGCGCCCGGCGGTGGCGGCAACTGGGGTGGCTCGTTCCTGGCCGTCCCGAAGCAGGGCAAGCACCCGAAGGAGGCCTACGAGCTCGCCAAGTGGCTCACGGCCCCCGAGCAGCAGAAGCGGATCTTCAAGGAGACCGGCAACCTGCCGAGCCAGCCGAAGGTCTACCAGGACGCCGAGGTGCAGGCGACCGTCAACGAGTACTTCAACAAGGCTCCGGTGGGTCAGATCTTCGCGACCTCCGCTGAGTCGCTGAAGCCGACCTACCGCGGCACGAAGGACTCGAAGGTCGGCCCGGTGTTCGGCACCGCGCTGACCCGCGTGGAGCAGGGCAAGCAGTCCGCGGCTGAAGCGTGGACGCAGGCCCTGAAGGAAGCGACGGACGCCGCCAAGTGACGGTGACTCGTCCAGAGACCGAGGCGGCTCCGGCCGTCTCGGTTTCGCCTTCCAAGGAGCCGAAGCGCTTCCGGCTGAACCACTGGGACGCCAGGTACACGCCGTACCTGATCATCGCGCCGTTCTTCCTGGTGTTCGGGATCTTCGGGCTGTACCCGCTGGTGTACACGGCGTGGGTGTCGCTGCACGACTGGCAGCTGATCGACGGCAACCAGGGGTTCGTCGGTGTCGCCAACTACGTCGAGCTCTTCGGCGACGCCAAGTTCTGGAACGCGCTGTTCAACACGCTGAGTCTGTTCGTGCTCTCGACGGTGCCGCAGCTGCTGGCCGCGCTGGGCCTCGCCGCGTTGCTGGACCGGGGTCTGCGCGGCAGCGCGTTCTGGCGGGCCGGTGTGCTGCTGCCCAACGTCATCTCGGTCGCCGCGGTGGCGCTGGTGTTCGCGCAGTTCTTCGGCCGCGACTTCGGCATCGTGAACTTCCTGCTCGGGTTCGTCGGCATCGACCCGATCGACTGGCGTGCCGAGACGTGGGCGTCGCACCTCGCGGTGTCGACCATGGTCATGTGGCGCTGGACGGGGTACAACGCGCTGATCTACCTGGCGGCGATGCAGTCCGTGCCCAAGGACATGTACGAGTCGGCCACCCTGGACGGCGCGGGGCGCTGGCGGATGTTCTGGTCGATCACCGTGCCGTCGATCCGGCCGACCATCCTGTTCACCGTCGTCACCTCGACGATCGGCGGTCTGCAGCTGTTCGCCGAACCCGCGCTGTTCGACCCCGGGTTCGCCGCCAACAACTCCACCGGCGGTTCCGACCGGCAGTTCCAGACGCTGGTGCTCTACATGTACGAGAAGGGCTTCCGGTTGTTCGACGCCGGCTACGCGGCCACCGTCGCGTGGATGTTGTTCGTGGTCGTCCTGATCGTCGCGATCATCAACTTCGCGCTGACGCGCCGCATCGCGGGCAAGGGGTGATCGCATGAAGAACGCCAAGGCGGGACCCCTGCTCTACGGGTTCCTGGTCGCCGTGCTCGCCGCGTCGATCTTCCCGCTGTACTACTCGTTCATCGTCGCGTCGAAGGACAACTCCGTCCTCGGCGAGAAGGTCCCGCCGCTGATCCCCGGCGGCAACCTGGTCGAGAACATCACCCGCGTCTTCGACACCGTCGACTTCTGGCTCGCCATGCAGAACTCGTTCATCGTGGCGTCGAGCGTGGCGATCTCGAACGTCGTGCTGGGCACGCTGGCCGGGTTCGCGTTCTCGCGGCTGCGGTTCCGGGGCCGCGACTCGTTGTTCCTGGTCGTGCTCGGCACCGCGATGGTGCCGACGCAGCTCGGCGTGATCCCGCTGTACATGCTGATGTCCGACCTCGACTGGTACGGCACCCTGCAGGCGGTCATCGTGCCGGTGCTGATCGGCTCGTTCGCGGTGTTCTGGATGCGCCAGGCGTGCGAGGAGACCGTGCCGTACGAGCTGATCGAGGCGGCACGCATGGACGGCTGCTCGGTGCTGCGGACGTTCTGGCACGTAGGGTTCCCGGCGGTGCGGCCCCAGGCGGCGGTGCTGGGGATGTTCACGTTCATGACGGCCTGGAACGACTTCTTCTGGCCGTTGATCGTGCTCGACCCCAACGACAGCCCGACGGTCCAGGTGGCCCTGTCGACGCTGGCCAGCGGGTACTACACCGACTACTCGCTGATGCTCGCCGGCGCCTCCATCGCGGTGCTGCCGGTGATCGCGATCTTCGTCCTGCTGTCGCGTCAGATCGTGGGCGGCATCATGCAGGGCGCCCTAAAGGGATGACACTGCGCAGGGCTCAAGCCACAAGGATGTGAATGTATGACGACCGACTCGGACGTCGAGGTCGGGCAGGAGGTGCTGACCTTCCCGCCGGACTTCCTCTGGGGAGCGGCGACCGCGGCGTTCCAGATCGAAGGCGCGACCACGGCGGACGGTCGTGGCGCGTCGATCTGGGACACGTTCGCCGCGACGCCCGGCAAGGTGCTGGCCGGTGACACGGGCGACCCCGCCTGCGACCACTACCACCGGTACCAGTCCGATGTGGACCTGATGGAGTCCCTCGGCCTGGCCTCGTACCGGTTCTCCGTCGCGTGGCCCCGGATCCAGCCCAGCGGCAGCGGCCAGGTCGAGGAGCGCGGGCTCGCGTTCTACGACCGGCTGGTGGACTCGCTGCTGGAGAAGGACATCCAGCCGCTCGCCACGCTGTACCACTGGGACCTGCCACAGGTTCTGGAGGACTTCGGCGGCTGGCGCAACCGCGACACCGCCTACCGCTTCGCCGAGTACGCGGCCATCGTGCACGAACGGCTCGGCGACCGGGTGCAGGCCTGGACCACGCTGAACGAGCCGTGGGTCTCGGCGTTCCTGGGCTACGGCAACGGGATCCACGCGCCGGGCATCACCGACGCGGTCGCGTCCCTGGAGGCGGCGCACCACCTGCTGCTGGCCCACGGGCTCGCCACGCAGGCGTTGCGCGCGCAGGCACCGGAGTCGCACCGGCTGTCGATCGTGCTCAACTTCAGCACGATCTGGGGCGACGACGCGGAGGCCGTCCGCAAGGTCGACGGCCTGCAGAACCGCATCCTGCTCGACCCGGTCCTCGGCAAGGGCTACCCGCTCGACGTCCTGCAGGACACGACGTGGCTGGGTGACTGGACGAACGTGGTCCGCGACGGGGACATGGAGACCATCGCGACCCCGGTCGACTGGATCGGCGTGAACTACTACAACCCGACCCGCGTCGCGCCGGCCGACCCGGACTTCGTGCCAGCCGGTCCGCACGCGGGCCTGCGCGGTGTGTCGATCCAGCCGCCGCAGGGCGAGCTCACCGGCTTCGGGTGGGAGCAGAACGCCGACGCGTTCACCGAACTGCTGGTGCGCCTGTCCCGGGACACGGCGGGGGTGCCGCTGGTGGTCACGGAGAACGGGTCCGCGTTCCCGGACGTCGTCGACCCGGCGGGTCGCGTGTACGACGTCCAGCGGACGAAGTACCTGGTGGACCACGTGCGCGCGGTGCACAGGGCGATCTCCGAGGGCGCCGACATCCGCGGCTACCTGGCGTGGTCGCTGCTCGACAACTTCGAGTGGGCGGCCGGGTACTCGCAGCGGTTCGGGATCGTGCACGTCGACTTCGAGACGCAGCAGCGCACGGTCAAGGAGAGCGCGGCCACGCTGTCCCGGATCATCGGGCAGAACGGGCTCCCCGCGCACGGTTACACCGTTTAGCGCACAGGACGGGCCGAGGGGGCCTTGGCGCTCTCACCTGCGGATACTCGTGTCCACAGGTGAGAGCGCTCTCTTGTGTCAGCGCCTGCGCAGGACCCTGGGATCGGCGTGCAGGTTCTCCCCGAGCCTGATGGTGATGAACTCGTTGTTGTCCGGCTTGCCCGGCGTGCGGCCCGACGACGACGGGAAGTTGTTGTCGTTGAGCACCGCGATCGTGCGGTCGTCGAGGATCGTGACGTCCTCGATCGTGACGAACGGGAACTCGAACGGGTCCGCCTGCCCGCCGACGTGCTTCGGGTTGGCGAGGTTCAGCAGGTCGGCGACCATCGTCTTGTCGAGCTTGCCGTCGGAGTTCCTGTCGCGCTTGTCGGCGAGGTAGACGCGCTTGACGATCGCGTCGGCACCCTGGGCGCTGTCCCGCTCGATGATCAGCAGCCGGTTGTCGTCGACCGCGATGGCGTCGCCGATGGCGAAGTTCGGGTCCTCCAGCTGGTAGCGCCAGGTCCTGCCGGTGAAGCTGTTGGACGCGATGTCGAACTCGTTGAGGCGCAGCGTGCCCGGCGTGTCACCGGCGACGGTGCCCTCCAGCAGCGCGTTGATCCTCTTGCCGTCCGGCGAGAGCGTGATGCCCTCGAAGCCCTTGCTGCCGCCCAGGTTCGGGTTGCCCGCGGGGTTCTCCGGAGCGCGCACGCCCGGCAGCGGCGCGGGTGGTGCCATCAGGCGGCCGGCGCGGTCGAAGTGCAGCAGGTACGGGCCGAACTCGTCGCCCATCCAGTACGTGCCGTCGGCGCCTCGGGTGACCGACTCGACGTCGATGTCGGCGCCGGTGATCACCCGGTCCTGCCTGGTCAGCGGGAACGGGATGTGGCCGTTCGGGTCGGTCAGCGTGACGCCGCCGAGCACGTCGACGGTGTTCTTCGCGAAGTCCGGCGCGATGCGGTGGATGCGCAGCAGGAAGTCCGCGCTGTTGGCCTTGGTGCCGTAGCCGTTGTCGGAGATGGCGTCGAACGTGCCGTCGCTGTTGCGGACGAGACCGCTGAAGCCCTGGATCGGCTGGTCCGCGAACGGCGGCGTGACCCCGTTGACCGGGGCCGTCCCCAGTGCCGCGCCGCTCGGTTCGCTGCCGGGCAGGTAGGTCTCCGCCGGGAGGAAGGCGAAGTTCGTCAGCGTGGCCTGCCGGGGAGGCTTCTGACCGGAGGCTCCGGGAGCGGCGGTGGTGGGCGTGGCCAGTGCCGTGACGGTGAGCAAAGTGAGGCCTACGGCCAGTGTTCTCCTCATGCGGCGACCCTATGACGAGCGTTTTACCCGTGGTTCGCCTCGCGGCAACAAGTTCCATGAACTCTTGACGTCATGACGACGACCTGGCGCCTGCGCTTCGAACTCAGCGACAGCCCCGGCGCGCTCGCGCGCGTCACCGTCCGGCTGGCCGCCGCCGACTGCAACGTCCTCGCGCTGCACGTGATCCCCGTGCCTGGCGGGGTGCTCGACGAGATCGTCGTGCGGGCGGCTCCCGGCGTGCTCCCCGCGGACCTCGTCGAGGCGGTGCGCAGCGAGGGAGGCAAGCGCGTCGGCATCACCCGGGCCGACCTGCGCGACCTCGTCGACGAGCCGACCGCCGTGCTGCGCGCCGCACGCATGGCCCTCACCGACCCGGAGCAGACCGGCGACGCACTCCGCCAGGTGCTGGCCGCCGACTCCGTGACGGTCGGCGAGGCCGCCGACGGCCAGGTCCAGCTGGGAGAGTGGGTGGCCCGGCGGGGCTGGGCCCCGTTCACCCAGGTCGAACTCACGCGCGCGCAGGCGTTGCTCGACCTCGTGGACGCGCCGGCGCCCTCGATGCGCGCGGTGCTCAGCGACGACGGCGCGGCACTGGTCCTGCGTCCGGGGTCCGACGTGGACGAGGACGCCGTCGCCGCCCTGCACTCCCGCTGTTCGATGAGGACGATGTTCAACCGCTACCACTCGGGCATGCGCACCGTGCCCCGCCGCTGGCTGCACCGCCTGCTCAACCCGCCGCGCGGCACCACGGTCCTCGCCCAGTGCGGCGACCAGGTCGTGGCACTGGGACAGCTCATCCACACCGGCACACCGGACTGCGCCGAGATCTCGTTGCTGGTCGAGGACGCCTGGCAGCGCCGAGGCGTGGGCGCGGCCCTGCTCGCAGCCCTGGCCTCGGACGCCCGCGCGGCCGGGTTCACGGAACTCGTCGCGTGGTGCCTGCCTTCCGAAACCGCCCTGGTTCGCACCGCCGCACGCGCCGGCCTCGCCACCACGACACGCCGCGAGGACGGCCTGCTCCGAGTTTCGATCACGCCTCGCGTGCGTGCCCTGAAGACGCCGGAAGCCGCGGAGGTCGCCGAAAAACACGATGAACAGCGCGGAAACCCTCCTCGGAGATCCTTTGGGGCTAAGCTGCTTAGCGGATCAAAGGTTTTCATCGAGGAGTGGTGGTGCTCGTGTCCAACCACGCGCGTCCGACGTTGGAAGACGTTGCCGCGAGGGCAGGGGTTTCCCGCGCGACAGCGTCACGGGTGCTGAACGCGTCACCGCGCGTCAGCCCGGAGGCCCTGGAAGCGGTCAACGCCGCGGTGACGGCGCTGGGCTACCAGCCCAACCGCGCCGCGCGAGCGTTGGTCACCCGCCGCACAGGCGCCGTGGCCGTGCTGTTCTCCGAGCCGGAGCCCAAGATCTTCGACGACCCGCACTTCGCGCGCCTGATCCGTGCGGGGGCACGGGCCCTGGCCGACGTCGACGTGCAGATGGTCCTCATGCTGGTGCACTCGCTGGACGACCAGATCCGGGCGCACCGCTTCCTGGCCGGCGGTCACGTCGACGGTGCCCTGGTGTTCGCACCGCACCGCAACGACGAGCTGGTCTCGATCGTGAAGAAGCTGCCGCTGCCGGTCGTGTACGCCGGCAAGCCGTGGGGGTCGTTGCGGGGCATGCACCTCGTGGACAACGACAACGAGGGCGGCGCCGTGCTCGCCACCGAGCACCTGAAGTCCCTCGGCCGCAAGAAGATCGTCCACGTCTCCGGACCCTTGGACGAACTGTCCGCCATAGACCGTCTGAACGGGTTCAAGTCGGCCATGTCGCTGGACGACAAGGGATTGGCTCGGCTCACCGAGGACGGTGGGTTCACCCGCGAAGGTGGGCGCAAGGCCATGTCCTCGTTGCTGGCGCGGGTGCCTGCGCTCGACGCGGTGTTCGTCGCCTCCGACCTGATGGCGGCTGGGGCGTTGGAGACGCTGAACGAGGCTGGGAAGCGGGTTCCCGAGGATGTCGCCGTGGTCGGGTTCGACGATCACGTGGCCATCGCCGAGCACACCTCGCCGCCGTTGACCTCGGTTCGGCAGGATTCTGACGAGCAGGTCAAGGTGATGGTCGAGCACCTGGTGAAGCTGCTTCGGGACGAGACCGTGAAGCGGAAGCAGCAGATGTTGCCCACCGTGTTGGTGCGGCGCGAGTCTGCCTGAGTTTGGGCGCGCCTGTTTCGTAGGTCGTCCCCCTGCTTCGTTGGCGGCCGCCTGTTTGGCATCCGTAGGTGATTGGGTTGCGGGCGTTGCCTTGCGAGACCCGGCCGGGTGGGTGGTTGCCTTGCGGGCGGCTTGCTGTTGCGTTGGTCGTGGCTCCCATGAGGAATGACTGCTCGCCTGCGGCATCGCTTGGAATGACTGTTCGCCTGCGGCATCGCGTGTGGTCGCGGTCTGCAAGCCTCCGCGGTTCCGGTTCCGTCCAGCCGCATCGCGGCCCGACTTCTGTCGGTCGCCGCTGCCTCGTCTCTTAGGACTGTCAGACCTCGCCGCTACCTTGGGACGCGGGGGGTCCCAAACCCGAGGGGACCCCTGCGCGAGCCTGCTCCGACCCGCTAGTTGCCCAGGTTCTTGCAGGTGGGCGGCGGAAGCGGGTTCAACGGGCTGCACGGCCAGCCCGACGAGGACGGCGCCGGCGTCGTCGTTTGCACCGGCGGGGGTGGGGGCTGGGCCGGGTTCGTCGCCGCCGGGGGTGGCGTGGTGGTCTTTTGCGGTTGCTGCGTGCTCGGGGGCGAGCTGGTGGAGCTCGATGGTGCGCTGCTGTTCGCGGGCGAGCTCTCCGTCGAGCTCGGTGGTGTGCTGGGGGTGGACGAGATCCAGGTGGATGCCGGGGTTCTGCTCGGCGGTTCTTCGCCGGACGCTCCGTGGATCGCCATGCCTACCAGCACGCCGAGCAACGCTGACCCGAGCACGGCGGAACCACCTGCGGCCCACAGTGCGCGCACAGCAGTCCTCCTAATGCTCACGGTGTGAAGTCGGGCGATCACGCTCTTCGGCAGATTACCGGCTCGGCCGGTGGCTGGAGAACGCTCGCCTGGATGCCTTATCGGCTCCTTGACGGCCCCGGTTGAGTGATCGCTGTCACTGAACTGTGATGCGGGCAAGTACCAAACTGGCCCCGGAAAGGCCTGCCACCAGCACGGTTCCGGTCAAATGCCACGTCGGAGCGTCACCCGAGCAGGTGAACACCTCGGTGAAGCGTTCCGTGGAGCAGGTGACGAACGGGACCGACGAGAGGGCGATCGAGGCTGCCGCCACGCCGCCCAGCAGTGCGGAGCCGAACGTGCGCATGAGCGGGAACGCGGCGTTGGCCGTGCCCATCGCCGCGATGGCGAAGAGGAGCGGCACGGGTCTGGGGAACAGGCCCGTCAGGGCGCACCCGACCATCAGGACGCCGAGCACGGCCTGGCCGATCCTCGCCTGAGTCGCCACGGCTTGGCACCCTAACAACTCCGTAAGCTCTTTTCGGTCCGGTTTGCGCCAGTATTTTCGGTATGCGCCATCGTCGATTCCTGATTCCCGTCTCAGTTTTCGTGGTCGTCGCCCTCGGGGTCGGGTTGTACCTGTTCCAGCCGTGGCGGTTGTTCACGGTTCGCGAAACTCGTGACGCGCTGATCGTGCCCCCGGCCACTGTTCAGTCGACGACGCAGTCGGCCGTTCAGCCGACTGCGTCGAGTGCTCCCGCGCCCGTTGCGAAAACGCCGAAGGAGGTCGCGGCCGGTGAGTGGCGCTCACTCGAGCACGCGACGACGGGCAAGGCGAGCCTCATCGAACTGCCTGGTGGCGGGTATTCGGTCCAGTTCGCCTCGTTGAACACCAGTGACGGCCCCGACCTGTACGTTTACCTCTCGCCGCACGCGTCGGGCTCGTCCGAGAAGACCTTCGGTCAGGGGTTCACGAGTCTCGGCAAGCTGAAGGGAAATCGTGGCGACCAGGTGTACGCAATTCCGGCAGGTGTGGATGTGTCCACCATTCGGAGTGTCGTCATCTGGTGTCAGAGGTTCAGTGCGGGCTTCGCCGTCGCGCCGCTGGAACAAGCCTGAAACATCAAGACCGGACGGCCCTTTCACCATTGACTTTCCTGGTCTAGACCACATAGCGTCCACGTCGACGCACACAACATCGTCCCTTGCCGGCGGGCGTGCGGAAGCCCCGTTGGCGAGGAGTACGGCTCACTGGGTGGGCCCACTGCGGCGGTGACGCGACTCCAACTCTCCCCGGAGCCGCGTCACCGCCGGTGGCGTTTACTGTGGGTCGTGCACACCAGGACAGTGGCGATCCACTACGTGCGCGCGGCGCTCCGCGCGTGCCCGGAACCGTCCGTCGTCCTGCTCGGTGCGGGCATCCCCCAGAGCCTCCTCGCGGACGACCGTGCGCGCGTCACGCCCGCGCAGTACACGAAGTTCATCCAGACGCTCTGGGAAGTCCTCGACGACGAGTTCATGGGCTTCGGGCCGCGGCCGTCGAAGCGCGGCACGTTCGCGATGATGTGCCTGCTCGCCGTGCACTGCCCGGACCTCGAGTCGGCGCTCAAGCGCGGTCTGGCGTTCTACGCGCTCTTCGACGAGCCGCTGGAGCTGGCGCTCGACGGCGGCCGCTTCACACTCCACGTGCCCGGTGACCCCGACCACTTCCTCACCGAGTCGCTTCTCGTGCTGTGGCACCGCTTCTCGTCGTGGCTCATCGGCCGCCGCATTCCGTTGCAGGGGGCCGAGTTCGGCTATCCGGAACCGGCGCACGCCGCCGAGTACCACCTGATCTTCGGGTGCCCGCTGCGGTTCGGCGGGCCCGCCACCACGATCGCGTTCGACCCGAAGTTCCTGCGCATGCCCGTGGTGCAGGACGAGGCGGCGCTGAAGCGGTTCCTGCGGCACTCGCCGGCGGACCTGTTGTCCCGCCGCGACCACGGCGCGGACACGTCGGGCCACGTGCGGCGGCTGCTCGGGCGCGGGGTGACCGGGCTGGAGGCCGTGGCGGCGCAGCTCGGGGTGTCGGCGCCGACGTTGCGCCGGAGGCTGGCGGCCGAGGGGACGTCGTTCCGCGAGGTGCGCGAGCAGCTGCTGCGCGACCAGGCGGTGGCCTCGCTGGTGCGGGGCGGGGAGTCGGTCGAGGAGTTGGCGCTGCGCCTCGGGTTCTCCGAGGCGAGCGCCTTCCACCGGGCCTTCAAGCGGTGGACCGGGTCCTCACCCGGCTCCTACCGCGCCTAGAACCTGTCGCGCTCCCGCAGTGATGCGGGCGGGCGGAACCGTTCCCCGTACGTGTCGGCGAGGTAGTCCGCGCGCTCCACGAACGCCTGCACTCCGTAGGAGTTGATGAACTGCAGCGTGCCACCGCTCCACGGCGCGAACCCGAACCCGAAGATCGAGCCGATGTTCGCGTCCGCCACGGACGTCAGCACGCCCTCGTCCAGGCACCGCACGGTCTCCAGCGACTGCACGAACAGCAGCCGGTCCCGCACGTCCTGCTCGGACACGCCGGCGTCGGCCTTCGCGTACCGGGTGGTGAGCTCGGGCCACAGGAACTTCCTGCCGCCCTCCGGGTACTCGTAGAAACCCGAGCCGGTCGACTTGCCGCTGCGGCCCAGCGACACCATCTCGCGGATGAGGTCGTAGGCCGGGCTCTCCGACACCAGTGACGGGTCGTCGGCGAGCGTCTGGTCGTGGATCTTCAGCTGCAGCGACAGCGTCACCTCGTCCGACACCGCCAGCGGGCCGACAGCCATGCCGGACTTCTTCGCCACGTTCTCGATCAACGCCGGTGCGACGCCCTCGGCCAGCATGGTGATCGCCTCGATCACGTACGTGCCGAACGTGCGCGAGGTGTAGAAGCCGCGCGAGTCGTTGACCACGATCGGCGTCTTGCCGATCTGCCGCACGTAGTCGAGCGCGCGCTGCAGCGTCTCCTCGGACGTCTTCTCGCCGCGGATGATCTCCACGAGCCGCATCTTCGGCACGGGCGAGAAGAAGTGCAGGCCGATGAACCGCTCCGGCGCCGTGACCGCCGACGCGAGGCCGGTGATCGGCAGCGTCGAGGTGTTGGACGCGATCACCGCGTCCGGCAGCGCCTTCTCCTCGGCCGCGGGCAGCACCTTGTTCTTGAGCTCGCGGTTCTCGAAGACGGCCTCGATGATCAGGTCGCAGCCCGCGAGGTCGTCGTCGGAGTCGGTCGGCGTGATGCCTTCCAGACCCTGAGCGCCCTTCTGGGCACCTTCGAGGCTGACGTCCTTCAGGACGACCTCGATGCCCGCTTTCGCGGACACCTCGGCGATTCCGGCGCCCATCATGCCCGCGCCCAGCACACCGAGCTTGGCCACGCGTCGTCCCGTGGCCGACGCACGGCCGTTGACCTCGTTGAGGTTGAACCAGAACGCTGTGATCATGTTCTTGGAGACCTGGCCGGAAGCCAGTTCCACGAAGTAGCGGCCCTCGATCTTCAGCGCCGTGTCGAAGTCGACGTAGGCACCCTCGACGGCCGTCGCCATGATCTTCTCCGGCGCCGGGTACACGCCGTGCGACTTCTTGCTCAGCACGGCCGGAGCCGCCGCGAGCAGGCCGTAGCTGTTGGGGTCGCCGAACTTCAGGTCCGGCACGCCCGCGCCCTGCACGTCCCACGGCTGCGACGGCGCCGGGTTCTCCTTGATCCACGCACGGGCCTCGGAGATCAGCTCCTCGCGCGTGTCCACGACCTGGTGCACGATTCCGGCCTGCAGCGCGCGTTCCGGCCGCAGCTGCTTGCCCTCCATGAGCAACGGCAACGCCTTCTGCACGCCCAGCAGGCGCACCATGCGCGTGACGCCACCACCGCCGGGCAGCAGGCCCAGCGTCGCCTCGGGCAGGCCGACGCGGATGCTGTTGTCGTTCACCAGGATCCGGCGGTGCGAGGCCAGCGCGATCTCGAACCCGCCGCCGAGCGCGGTCCCGTTGATCGCCGCCACGACCGGCTTGCCGAGCTTCTCCAGCCGCCGCAGCTGCGACTTGAGCTCCTCGACGCCTTCCAGCGCCCGCGAGGCGTTCTCCGGCGTGATCGCGATCAGGACGTTCAGGTCGCCACCGGCGAAGAACGTCTTCTTGGCGGACGTGATGATCACGCCGGTGATGTCGTCGCCTTCGAGCTTGGAGACGGCGTCGCCCATCAGCTCGCGGTACTCGTCGTTCATCACGTTGGCGGAGCCGGACATGTCCATCGTCAGGGTGACGACGCCGTCCTCGTCCTTGTCGTAGTGGAACGGCATGCCTCAGACCCTCTCGATGATCGTCGCGATACCCATGCCGCCGCCCACGCACAACGTGGCGAGCCCGCGGCGCAGGTCCCGGCGCTCCAGCTCGTCCAGCAGCGTGCCCAGGATCATGCAGCCGGTGGCGCCCAGCGGGTGGCCCAGCGCGATCGCGCCGCCGTTGACGTTGACCTTGTCCTCGGGGATGTCCATGTCCCGCAGGAACTTCAGCACGACCGACGAGAACGCCTCGTTGACCTCGAACAGGTCGATGTCCTCGACCGAGAGCCCCGCCTTGTCGAGCGCCTTGCGCGCGGACGGAGCCGGTCCGGTGAGCATGATCGTCGGCTCGGTGCCCACGACGGCGACGGACACGATCCGGGCGCGCGGGGTCAGGCCGAGAGCCTTGCCCGTCGCCGCCGAACCGATCAGCATCGCCGCGGCGCCGTCGACGATCTGCGACGAGTTGCCGGGCGTGTGCACGTGGCTGATGCGCTCGACGGTGGGGTAGCGGTCGATCGCGACGGTGTCGTAGCCGAGGTCGCCGTGGAACTGGAAGCTGGGCTTCAGCCGGCCCAGCGACTCCACGGTGGACTCGGGACGGATCGTCTCGTCCTCCTTGAGCACCACCGTGCCGTTCTGGTCGACGACCGGCACGACGGACCGCTCGAACCGGCCGTCCTTCTGCGCCTCGAACGCGCGGGCGTGCGACCGGGCGGCCCACGCGTCGACGTCCGTGCGGGAGAAGCCCTCCAGCGTCGCGATCAGGTCGGCCGACACGCCCTGCGGCACGAACGACAGGTCGAAGTTCGTCTGCGGGTCGATCGCCCAGGCACCACCGTCGGAGCCCATCGGCACGCGCGACATCGACTCGACGCCGCCCGCCACCACCAGGTCCTCGAACCCGGACGCGACCTTGGCCGCGGCGAGGTTCACCGACTCGAGGCCGGACGCGCAGAACCGGTTGAGCTGCACCCCGGCCGGGCGCTGGTCCCACCCGGCGGCCAGCACCGCGGTGCGGGCGATGTCGCCGCCCTGCTCACCGAGCGGGGACACCACGCCGAACACGACGTCGTCCACCGCGGAGGTGTCGAGGGAGTTGCGTTCGGACAGCGCGCGCAGCACACCGGCGGCCAGTTCGACGGGCTTGACGCTGTGCAGCGACCCGCGCTTTCCCTTGCCGCGCGGCGTGCGCACCGCGTCGAAGATCAAGGCTTCGCTCATGGCACCACGCTAGGCCCGCGTGTGAGAGCTGGCCATGACCGTGAAGGGTGACCGATTAGCTCACCCGGAACTCCATGTGCTCGGGTTCTTCGGCGTCGACGAACCCCAGTCGCCCGTAGAGGCGTCGCGCGGGCGCGTTGTGGTCGTACACGCGCAGTCGCACGATCTTCCAGCCCTCGTCCACTGCCCACGTCAGGACCGTCCTGACCAGGACTTCTCCGACCCCTCGGCCGCGATGGGAGTCCCGCACCCACATCGAGTAGAGGTAGAGGCCCTCGGGTGTCGCGCTCGCGGCGACCAGGGCGACCGGACGGGGGTCGAGCGCGACGAGCTTCAGGCCCTCCGCCGCACGCGCACGCCAGTCGTCGTCGCTGTACTTCTGCTCGCGGGCCAGCGTGGAGCCGAACTCCTCGGGGTCGCTCGCCAATGCGTCCAGGCGGGTGTCGCGCCAGAGCTCCCAATCGCCGGGCGTGACCTGGTGGATCTGCATACCCGTCAGTCTGTACGACCGGGGTGGGAATTTCGCTCAGTTTTTCCGGGCTGCGCAGGCGCGGCGGTCATGGCGTGGATCACCGCCCGGTGGTTTCGTGGACCGCATGGCAGAGCGTCGATCGCGGTGGATGGACAGTGACCTGGACCAGTTGCGCCAGCTCGCACGCACGTTCTTCGAAAAGGAGGTCACACCGCACGTCGAGCGCTTCGCCGAGCAGAAGCAGGTCGACCGCGAACTGTGGCGAAAGGCCGGTGAGCTCGGCCTGCTGTGCCTGAGCATCCCGGAGGAGTACGGCGGCGGTGGCGGCACCTTCGCGCATGAGGCCGTGTTGCTGGAGGAGCAGGCACGGGCCGGCGACAGCGCGTGGGGCAACAGCGTCCACAGCGGCATCGTGGCGCACTACCTCAACTCCTACGGCTCCGAGGAGCAGAAGCAGCGCTGGCTGCCCAAGCTCGCGTCCGGCGAGTACGTCGGCGCGATCGCGATGACCGAGCCCGGCGCGGGCTCCGACCTGCAGGGCATCCGGACGAAGGCGATCAGGGACGGCGACGAGTACGTCATCAACGGCTCGAAGACGTTCATCACCAACGGCGTGCACGCCGACCTGGTGATCGTCGTGGCCAAGACCGACCCGGCGCAGGGCGCCCAGGGCATCTCGCTGCTCGTCGTCGAGAACGACATCCGGCGCGGCCGCGTGCTCGACAAGGTCGGCATGAAGGGCCAGGACACCGCCGAGCTGTTCTTCGACGACGTCCGCGTGCCCGCCTCGAACCTCCTCGGGGACTCCGAGGGGCTCGGGTTCATCCAGCTCATGCAGCAGCTGCCGCAGGAACGGCTGATCATCGGCGTCTGCTGCATCGCGGGCATCGAGGCGGCCGTGGGCGTGACGCTCGAGTACGTGAAGGAGCGCACGGCGTTCGGCAAGGAGCTGATGAAGTTCCAGAACACCCGGTTCAAGCTCGCCGAGTGCGCCACGGAGGCGGCGGTGACCAGGGCGTTCATCGACGAGTGCGTCGAGAAGCACCTGAAGGGCGAGCTGGACATCCCGACCGCGGCGATGGCGAAGTGGTGGGCCAGCGACCGGCTGGGCAAGGTCGTCGACGAGTGCGTGCAGCTGTTCGGCGGCTACGGCTACATGAACGAGTACCCGATCGCGCGTGCCTGGTCCGACGCCCGCGTGCAGCGGATCTACGGCGGGACGAACGAGATCATGAAGGAAATCATCGCGAGGTCCCTGTGACCACTCCTTCTGGGACCGGGCCTCTCGCCGGCCTTCGCGTCGTCGAGCTCGCCGGCCTCGCGCCCGCGCCGTTCGGCTGCATGGTGCTCGCCGACCTCGGCGCGGACGTGATCCAGGTGCACAAGCCGGGGAGCGTGCAGACGATCCCCGGCGACTTCCTCGGCCGCGGCCGGCGCTCGATCGCGATCGACACCCGCAAGCCGGAAGGCGCCGAGCTGGTCCTGGGTCTCGTCGAGCGCTCGGACGTGCTGATCGAGGGCTTCCGGCCGGGCGTCACCGAACGGCTGGGCATCGGCCCGGCGCAGTGCCTCGCCCGCAACCCGCGCCTTGTGTACGGACGCATGACCGGCTGGGGCCAGGACGGGCCCCTGGCCGACCGCGCGGGCCACGACATCAACTACATCGCCGTCGCGGGTGCCCTGGAGCCCCTCGGCCAGGCCGGCGGGCCGCCGTCGTTCCCGATCAACCTGCTCGGCGACTTCGGCGGGGGAGGGCTGCTGCTGGCCCTCGGCGTGCTCGCGGCACTGTACGAACGCGAGCGCTCAGGCCGTGGCCAAGTGGTGGACGCCGCCATGGTCGACGGGGCGGCGTTGCTGACGACGTTCCTGCACGGGATGCGGTCCGCGGGCATGTGGTCAGGCGGGCGCGGCGAGAACATGCTCGACGGTGGAGTGCCGTTCTACGACGTCTACGAGGCCGCCGACGGGAAGTACGTCGCGATCGGCGCGCTGGAGGAGAAGTTCTACGCGGACCTCGTGCGGGTGCTGGGCCTGGAGGACGCACCCTCGCGCAACGATCCGGCGAACTGGCCTGAGCTGCGGGAACGCATCGCGGCGGCGGTCAAGACCCGGCCGCGGGACGAGTGGGCCGACCTCGCGCGGGACACGGACGCGTGCCTGGCGCCGGTGCTGACCCCTGCCGAGGCGGCACGGCATCCGTACAACGAGGCGCGCTCCACTTTCGTGGACGTGTCCGGTTCGCGGCATCCGGCGCCGGCGCCTCGTTTCGACCGCACTCCCGCGGCCGTTCCCACGGCTCCGGTTCCGGCCGGGACGAACACCGGGGAAGTGCTTGCCGACATGGGTGTGGCGGATGCCCGGATTATGGAACTGCGGCGGTCTGGAGTAATTGGATGAATGTTCGGGTGCGCATTAATAACGCCACGAGGGCGTGACGGTGCGTGATGGGGGACGATCGGCATCCGGGTGAGGGCCGGTGCAACAGTCTCTCTTCCAAGCTGTGGGATGCGAGGGGGTCGTGTTTCACCTCGTGCCCAGGACATCGGCGCTGTTGACGCCCGTCTTTAGCCGCCATTCGGGTGACGTTGGCCGCTGTGCAGGCGTGCGCCGCTGGCAGAACCTGGGAGGAGTTTGGCGTGGTCGTTGTTCATCGCAAGGGTGAATGAGGGACCATGACGGGTGACACGGGCGGTCCGCCGCCCGACCTGTGAACCACACGGACGGAGAGGTACCTGTGAACCTCAAGAAGGTGCTAGTGCTGGCGGGCGTCGCGCTGGTGCTGTTCCTCCTGATCACCCGGCCGGAAGAGTCCGCTTCGGCGGTCCAGACGGCTCTCGGCTGGCTGCGGGAGGGCGCGGAGTCGATCATCACCTTCATCAGGAGCCTCTTCGGGACGGCGACCCCTCTGAGCTAGTGACAGCCGGTGATCCTCGGCCATCTGCGTTGAGCCGGATGGGTGGAATGAGGCCAATCACGCACTGGTAACGGGTGTTCTGGGGATTCAGGGTCTGGCGATTGTCAGACCTACCGAATACCTTCCGCTGCAATGGCCGATCCCCGACCGACGAGGAGGCACATATGGTCGAGGACTCCGGGGTCCACGAGCTGTTGCAGCAGTGGGCGGCTGAACGGTCTGATGACGCAGAGATGCAGGAGGTGAACCGGATCAAGAACGCATGGCTCGCGGAGGCTCCCCCCTCGGCGCCAGGCATCCCCGTGCAGCGGGGAGGCAGGAGCGGGCCGCGTGGCTTGGTCAAGGTCGACTCGGCGGATCCGGCCTACGTGGCCGCGATGCGCAAGCGGGCGCCGGAGGCACCCGAGGCACTGCTCGCCGCCGCGGCGAGCTACTGGCAGCTGGTGGGCGACGTCGCCGAAGCCGAGCAGTGGTGGGACGCGGGCATCAGCCCGTTGGACCAGCGCGCGCTCGACTACCGCGCCGCCGGCCTCTCTCCTGCCGACCTCGGTCGGCGCCTGGGACCGATGACGGTTCTCCAGCACCTCCGCCGCGGTTCTGCCGCAGCCTGGTGCGTCGCACGTCTGCAGAGGCAGCGCCGGGACGGCGTGGCGTAGTGGGAAACGGGCTCTCGGAGGCGGGAGCCCCGTAACCACACACCTCGAAGGGCGGCCTCCTGTCAGGAGGCCTCACCCAAGTAGTGTGGAGGTCGTGCGCGGCCTCCTTACCCCCCAACGAGTGTTGATCGCGTTCGCCTGTCTGGCGGCGCTGATCGTCTGTTGCGGGCTCGCGTACTGGCAGTGGCAGCGCTTCGAGTCCGCCAGCGGCACGTTCCAGAACCTCGGGTACGTGCTCCAGTGGCCGCTCTTCGGCCTCTTCCCCCTCTTCATGGTGTGGCGTTTCCGCCGTTTGGTGCGCCAGAACCGTGACGCGGATCTCGCAGCCGAGCCGGTTGCGCCCGCCCCCAAGCCGGTAGCTACCGTTGACGCCGTCAAACCCGCGCCTGTCGAGCACTTCGACGATGAAGAAGACGCGGAGCTCGCGGCCTACAACCGCATGCTCGCGGACCTCAACGCGCGGGACGGTCGTTGAGCGAAGGCGGGCAGATGAAGGGTGCGTTGACCCGGTTCAGGGTCATGGCTTACGTGGTCGGAGTCTTCCTGCTGCTCCTGGTCGTGGCCATGGTGCTCAAGTACGCCGCGGACATGGACGGCGCGATGAAGGTCGTCGGCCCGATCCACGGCTTCCTCTACGCCATCTACCTGGTGATTTCCGTCGACCTGGCGCTGAAGCTGCGCTGGTCGATCAAGGGCACCGCGCTGGTGCTGGTCGCCGGCACGATCCCGTTCCTGTCCTTCTGGGCGGAGCGCAAGGTGGTCGAGAAGACTGCGCAGGGCGTCCCGCTGTGACGTTTGGCCTGCTAGCGTCTGGGGCTGACAACTGAACACGGCCGTCGATGTCGCGCGGGAGAGTCCCCTTGAGTGGGGACACCGTAGGAGCAACTCCTCCCCGGAATCTCTCAGGTACAGGTACCGCCCGACGAAGGCAACTCTGAAAAGCAGGCTCATCAGCAGCCTCGCCCACGGTGCAAGCCGCGCTCCGCGCGGTGAAGCTCTCAGGCTCATGACAGAGGGGGAGGCTCGCTCTAGTGAGGAGTCTCCGATGGACCGTGTCATTCTTCTGATGCCTCAGCCGGCCGCGTCCGGCTCTTCGGCGCACCCTGGAGGAGCGTTCTGATGTCCCGCCTCACGCCTCTGAACGCCGAGCACGAGCAGCTCGGCGCGATGTTCACCGACTTCGCGGGCTGGCGGATGCCGCTGCGCTACTCGTCCGAACTCGCGGAGCACCACGCGGTGCGCACTACCGCGGGCCTGTTCGACCTCACGCACATGGGTGAGATCGTCCTGACCGGACCGCAGGCCGGTGAGGCCCTCGACTACGCGCTGGTCGGCCACATCTCGGCACTGGCCGTCGGCAAGGCGCGCTACACGATGATCACGCAGGCCGACGGCGGCGTGATCGACGACCTGATCGTGTACCGCCTGGGAGACCAGGAGTTCATGGTCGTCGCGAACGCCTCGAACGCCCTCGTCGTCGCCGAGGCCCTGGTCGAGCGCGCAGCCGGGTTCGACACCGTCGTGACGGACAAGTCGACCGACTACGCGCTGATCGCGATCCAGGGCCCGAAGTCGGTCGAGATCCTCTCCGGCCTGACCGACACCGACCTGTCGACGGTCAAGTACTACGCCTCGTACCCGTCCACCGTGGCCGGTGTCGAGGCGCTGCTCGCCCGCACCGGGTACACCGGCGAGGAGGGCTTCGAGCTCTTCGTCGCGCCCGCCGACGCACCCGCCGTCTGGGCGGCGTTGCTGGGGGCCGGCGAGGCGCACGAGCTCAAGCCGTGCGGTCTCGGCTGCCGCGACACGTTGCGTCTCGAAGCCGGGATGCCCCTGTACGGCAACGAACTCACGACGTCGCTGACGCCCTACAACGCGAACCTGGGCCGCGTCGTGAAGCTCGACAAGCCCGGCGACTTCGTGGGTCGCGACGCGCTGACCAAGGTCGCCGAGTCCGGGGTGGACTCGGTCCTGGTCGGACTGAAGACCCCTGAGCGCCGCGCCCCGCGCCACGGTTACGCGGTGCTCGACGGCGACGAGGTCGTGGGCGAGGTGACGTCGGGCGCGCTGTCCCCGACCCTCGGCTACTCCGTCGCCATGGCCTACGTGTCGAAGGCCAGTGCCGAGCCCGGCACCTCACTGCTGGTGGACGTCCGCGGCAAGAAGCAGCCGGTCGAGGTCGTCGCACTTCCGTTCTACAAGCGCGCCAAGTAGGGAGATCCTCCAGATGTCCGACCAGTTCAACGCTTCCCTCGCGGAGTACGACCCCGAGGTGGCCGAGGCCGTTGCGGCCGAGCTGGCTCGCCAGCAGGGCACGCTCGAGATGATCGCCTCGGAGAACTTCACGCCCGTCTCGGTGCTGCAGGCCCAGGGCTCCGTGCTCACCAACAAGTACGCGGAGGGCTACCCCGGCCGCCGCTACTACGGCGGCTGCGAGCACGTGGACGTCGTCGAGCGCCTCGCCATCGAGCGCATCAAGGCGCTCTTCGGTGCCGGCTTCGCGAACGTCCAGCCGCACTCGGGCGCGCAGGCCAACGCGGCCGCGATGTTCGCACTGCTCGAGCCCGGCGACACGATCCTGGGCCTGGACCTCGCGCACGGCGGCCACCTGACGCACGGCATGCGGATCAACTTCTCCGGCAAGCTCTACAACGTCGTGCCGTACCACGTCGCGGACTCGGACGGCCGCGTCGACATGGCCGAGGTCGAGCGCCTGGCGCAGGAGCACCGGCCGAAGCTGATCGTCGCCGGCTGGTCCGCCTACCCACGCCAGCTGGACTTCGCCGAGTTCCGCCGCATCGCGGACTCGGTCGAGGCCTACCTGATGGTCGACATGGCGCACTTCGCCGGCCTCGTCGCCGCCGACCTGCACCCGTCGCCCGTGCCGCACGCGCACGTCACGACGACCACGACCCACAAGACCCTCGGCGGTCCCCGTGGCGGCGTGATCCTGTCGAACGACGCGGCCATCGCCAAGAAGATCAACTCGGCGGTGTTCCCCGGTCAGCAGGGCGGCCCGCTGGAGCACGTGATCGCGGCCAAGGCGGTGGCGTTCAAGCACGCCGCCTCGCCGGAGTTCGCGGACCGCCAGCGCCGCACGCTCGAGGGCGCGCGGATCCTGGCCGAGCGCCTGTCGCAGGCGGACGTCGCCGCGGCCGGCGTGAAGGTGCTGACCGGTGGCACGGACGTGCACCTCGTCCTCGTCGACCTGGTGAACTCCGAGCTGGACGGCAAGCAGGCCGAGGACGTGCTGCACCAGATCGGCATCACGGTCAACCGCAACGCCGTTCCGAACGACCCGCGGCCGCCGATGGTCACGTCCGGTCTGCGGGTCGGCACGCCGGCGCTCGCGACCCGCGGGTTCGGCGAGGTGGACTTCACCGAGGTCGCCGACGTGATCGCGGAGGCCCTGAAGCCGGGCGCGGCGATCGACGAGCTGCGTGCGCGCGTCGAGGTGCTGGCGGCGAAGCACCCGCTGTACTCCACGCTCTGACGCTGAACGACGAGGGGCGCCACCGGATTTCCGGTGGCGCCCCTTGCGTTGGTGACCCGGGAGCGAAACGACGGGAACCCCGGCCCCTTCCCCAGGGCCGGGGTTTCACCACGTCAGGGTGATGTGTGTTTCAGATGGACCGTCCTAATAGGATGCTGTGGGGTTAGGCAGCGGGTGCCGTGACGCCAGGGGGCAGGCATTCCACGTTGCGCTTGCCGTCAGGCTGGATCACGTACCAGGTACCGCCGACGCCCTGGCCCTTCCAGGCGCCCGGCTTCGGGTCCTGCGAGTACGTGTAGAGAGCCCAGCCGTCGATGGCGACCTGCTTCTTGCCGTCAGCGCGCGTGATCAGCGAGACGAGCTTCGCGTCGACACCTTCGACCTGCGGGATCGTTTCCGAGATCAGCGGCGGCCAGGTGACCGCGCACTGGTTGTTGCAGTTCGACTTGCCTTCGGGCTTCGGGGTGTCCTTGTCGAAGCGGTACAGGGTGCGGCCATCGCCGTCCTGAACCACGAGGCCCATCTTGTCGACGGGCTTGCCGACCAGCTTCAACGTGCTGACCGGGGCTGCTGCGGGGGGCTGCGCGGCCGGGGGCTGCGCTGCCGGAACTTCCGGGGCCTGCTGCTGGACAGGGGCTTCGGGGGCCTGCGCGGGCTCCTGGAGTACCGGGGGCTGACCCACGTCGCCGTAGTCACCGAGGACGCCCAGGTCGGTTTCGGTTTGTGCCACCGGCTTGGAGTTCGTGCCACTGCCAGTGGCGCTCCAGACACCCAGACCCAGCACAACTGCCAGTCCCGCGGCGAGCCCGATGGCAATGCGGTTACGTCGGATCACACTCATGTCCTCCTCGTCCATCCGTTCGCTCTATCCAGGCCATACGGCCCCGGTTGCGTCTCGGTTCAGAAACGAACCGAACCTCCTCCCGTCTCGAACGTCTGGCGGAGCCAGGTAACGCAGGAGGTGCAGTGTGGTCGTCGCTGGTCAGCTGGCAGGAATGGCCGAGCGGGTGCTGGGTGCGGCGTTGCCGATCGGATTTCGGGCGTGGGACGGAAGTGTCGCCGGGCCGCAGGACGGCACGGTGGTCGTGATCCGCTCGCGCGACGCGTTGCGGCGGCTCGTGTGGAGTCCGAACGAGCTGGGGCTCGCCCGCGCATACGTGAGCGGCGAGCTCGACGTCGAGGGTGACCTCGCGACCGGTCTCTCGCAGATCTGGGGGCTCGTGCGGCGGGGCGTCACCCGCCGGCCGCGGCTCTCGGAGGTCGCGAAGCTCGCGTTGCGGCTGAAGGTGCTGGGACCCAACCCGGACGCGCCGAAGGAGGAAGCCCGGCTGCGGGGCGCGCTGCACACCAAGAGCCGCGACCGCGATGCCATTTCGCACCACTACGATCTGAGCAACGACTTCTACCGGCTCGTCCTCGACCCGAGCATGGCCTACTCGTGCGCGTACTTCACGTCCGAGGACGAGCCGCTCGCGCAGGCGCAGCACAACAAGCTGGACCTCGTGTGCCGCAAGCTCGGCCTGGAGCCGGGCATGCGCCTGCTCGACGTCGGCTGCGGCTGGGGTTCGATGATCATCCACGCCGCGAAGCACTACGGCGTGCACGCGACCGGGGTGACGATCTCCGCCCAGCAACGCGAGCACATCCTCGGCCGGATCGAGGCCGAAGGGCTGACCGGCCGGGTCGAGGTGCGGTTGCAGGACTACCGCGAGGTGCGCGACGAGCCGTTCGACGCGATCTCCACGATCGAGATGGGCGAGCACGTCGGCGAGGGCAACTACCCCGAGTACGCCTCGACGCTGCACCGGCTGCTCAAGCCCGAGGGCCGCCTGCTGCTGCAACAGATGTCGCGCGGACACAACGCACCCGGCGGCGGTGCGTTCATCGAGTCGTACGTCGCGCCGGACATGCACATGCGGCCGGTCAGTGCCACCACCGGCTTCCTCGAAGGCGCCGGCCTGGAGATCCGCGACGTGCACGCGTTGCGCGAGCACTACGTGTGGACGGTGCGAGCATGGGCGCAGACCCTGGAAGAGCGCTGGGACGAGGTCGTCGCCCTGGTGGGCGAGGGACAGGCGCGCGTCTGGCGGCTGTACCTGGCCGGCGGCGCGCTGACGTTCGAGGAGGGCCGGATGGGCGTGGACCAGATCCTCGCGGTGCGCAGGAGCGAGAACGGCCGCAGCGGCATGCCGCGCGTGCGTCGTGAGCTGGTGTCCAGGTGAGCTTCCTGATCAGCCTCGTCGTGGTGCTGGCGCTGCTCAGCGGACTGTTCCTGTACGCGGACTCCCGCAAGCGCTACGACCTGATCGACTCCGTGTGGGGCCCCGGTTTCGCCGTGATCGCCGTGATCACGTTGCTGTTCGCGGAGGGCGAACCGACTCGGCAGTGGGTCGTCACCGCCCTGACCGTGGTGTGGGGCGTACGCCTGGGCGTGCACATCCACTCGCGCAACAGGGGCAAGGACGAAGATCCGCGCTATCAGGACATTTTGAGGCGTGCCAAGGGAAACCCGCGCCTGCGGATGTACCGCGTCTACCTGCTCCAGGCCGTGCTGATGTGGATCGTGTCGCTGCCCGTCCAGGCCGCGCAGCACCTTTCGGCCCCTTTCGGAGTGCTGGATTGGCTGGGCACTGGCGTGTGGGTGGTCGGCTTCGTCTTCGAGGCCGTGGGTGACTGGCAGCTCTCCCGGTTCCGTGCGGACCCGGCGAACAAGGGCGCTGTGATGGACCGCGGTTTGTGGCGCTACACAAGGCATCCGAACTACTTCGGCGACTCCGTCGTGTGGTGGGGCCTGTACCTGTTCGCGTTGCACTCGTGGCTCGCCGCGCTCACGATCATCGGTCCGGTGGTCATGACGTGGCTGCTCGCGAAGGGCAGCGGCAAGCCGTTGCTGGAGAAGGACATCGTGTCGCGCCGTCCCGGTTATGCCGAGTACGTGCGGCGCACCAGTGGCTTCTTCCCGCTGCCTCCGAAGAGTCGCGTGGGGTAGCGGACGGGGTTGGGCGCGCGGTGGCGCGGGACTGCCGTTCGAGGCCTGGCCGTCGCGACGCAGCGCAGCAGGCCGCGGTTCGTGCCTTCGGCTTCGCGTCCACAACCCTCTTCGGATCTGTATCGCGGCAGGCAGCGCACGTCACAGCGCCCGTACGGCGCGGGTGCGCGGGTTAGTGTTGGAGCGTGGGCAACGACATCTCCTTCCCGCGCCAACAGGCGCGCACCCAGCGGTTCACCGTCGGCGCACCGAGGACCTTCGCGGTGTCGGCGGACGGCGCACGTGTCTTCTTCCTGCGCCCGGCCACGGCCACAAGCCGTGCGAACGGGCTCTGGGAACTGGACACGGCCACCGGCGTCGAACGGCTGCTCGTCGATCCGGCGACGCTGCTGTCCGATCCGGAGGACCTGCCCGCGGAGGAGAAGGCGCGCCGCGAGCGCACGCGTGAGTCCGGTGCGGGCATCGTCGGGTACGCGCTCTCCCGGGACGCCTCGGTGGCCTCGTTCGCGCTGTCCGGACGACTGTTCGTGGCCGACCTGGTGAGCGGTACCGCCCGTGAGCTGCCGACCCGGGGTGGCGTCGTCGACCCGCGCGTCGACCCGACCGGGCGGCGTGTGGCGTACGTCACGAACGGCACGATGCGCGTGGTCGAGCTGAGTTCGGGTGAGGACTACGCGGTCGCCGAGCCGGACGGCGAGGACGTGACGTTCGGCCTCGCCGAGTTCATCGCGGCCGAGGAGATGTCGCGCTACCGCGGCTACTGGTGGGAGCCGAACGGCGACCGCCTCATCGCCGCGCGCGTGAACAACGCACCGGTGCAGCGCTGGTACATCGCCGACCCGGCGAACCCCGGCACCGCCGCCACCGAGATCGCCTACCCGGCGGCCGGTACGGCCAACGCCACCGTGTCGCTGCACGTGGTGTCGCTCGACAGCACCTTCGTCCCGGTGCTGCTGGAGTTCGACTACCTCAACGACGTGCACTGGTCGTCCGGCGGCGCTCCGCTGATCACGACGCAGACCCGCGACCAGCGCACCCGCCGGATCCACACGCTGTCCCCGGACACCGGCGCCGTCACGGAGCTCGCGGCCGAGACCGATCCGACGTGGCTCGAGGTCAGCGACGGCGCTCCGGCGTGGACCCCGGACGGCCGTCTCGTGCGGATCGTGGGGGAGGGCGACGAGTACGCACTCCAGGTGGGCGACGAGGTCGTGACCTCGGGCCTGCAGGTGCGCCGGGTGCTCGACATCACCGACGACTCGATCCTCGTGGCCGCCTCCGCCGGCGACCCGACGCAGGTGCACGTCTACTCGGTCGGCGCCAGCGTCGAAAAACTGTCCTCTGAGGACGGTGTGCACTCCGCGGTTCGCGGCGGTGACACGGTTGTCCTCGTATCGGCCACTTTGGACTGGTTCGGCGCGCGGGTGCGAGTCGGTGACCACGTCATCGAGTCGTGGGCGGACACGCCGGTCCTCAAGGCGTCCCCGCGCATGCTGACCCTCGGCGAACGTTCCCTCCGCGCCGCGCTCCTGCTGCCCACCGGTCACGTCCCGGGCACCAAGCTCCCGGTGCTGATGGACCCGTACGGCGGCCCGCACGCCCAGCGCGTCGTGTCGGCCCAGAACGCCTTCCTGGCCTCGCAGTGGCTGGCGGACCAGGGCTTCGCGGTCCTCGTCGCCGACGGCCGCGGCACCCCGGGCCGGGGCCTCGCCTGGGAACGCGCGATCGCGTTCGACTTCGCCGGTGCCACCCTGGAAGACCAGGTGGACGCCCTGCACGCGGCCGCCGCGCTCGAACCGGACCTCGACCTCACCCGAGTGGCGATCCGGGGCTGGTCCTACGGCGGCTACCTGAGCGCCCTGGCCGTCCTGCGCCGCCCGGACGTCTTCCACGCGGGCATCGCCGGCGCCCCGGTGACCGACTGGCGTCTCTACGACACCCACTACACCGAGCGCTACCTGGGCCACCCCGACGACAGGCCCGAGGTCTACGACTCGAACTCGCTCATCGCCGACGCGGACAAGCTCTCCCGCCCGCTGATGATCATCCACGGCCTGGCCGACGACAACGTGGTGGCCGCGCACACCCTGCGCCTGTCGAGCGCCCTGCTCGCCGCCGGCCGCCCGCACACCGTGCTGCCGCTCTCGGGCGTCACGCACATGACCCCGCAGGAACAGGTGGCGGAGAACCTCCTCCTGCTGCAGGTCGAGTTCCTCAAGCAGTCGCTCGCCTAGCACGAACAGCGAAAGGGGCGCTTCCCGCAACGGGAAGCGCCCCTTTCGACAAGCCTGCGATCAGGCCAGCGACTGCCGCACCCGGTACGGCGGGATGCTGTTGCCCACCAGCGCCAGGTCGTCGATCGTTTCCGGCTCGTAGCCGGCCGTCTTCAACCGCTCGACCATCAGCGCGGTCGGGTCCTCGACGACGTCCGCGCGGCCGAACAGGTACGCCCACTCGTGCTCGTCCGAGCCGTAGTAGGCGACGGTGTCGAACACCTCGTTGAACCGCTGCCAGGAGCGGATCAGCGTGGTGTTGCGCCACATCGTCTGGCAACCGGACTGGTTGACGACGACGCCGCCGGGACGCAGCAGGGCCTTGCACATGCGCAGGAAGTCCGCGCCGTACAGGCGGTTGTGCTGCGCCTCCTCCTCGCGCTCGTCGGGCAGGTCCACCAGCACGATGTCGTACTTCTCCGACGTCGTGCGGATGTACTCGAACCCGTCGATGTACTGCACGCGGATCGGACCGTCGCCCTTCTCGGCGGCGGCCAGCTCCTCGGTCGTGTAGCCGTACGGGAGGTGCTCCGCGCACAGCTTCACGGCCTGCTCGTCGATGTCGATGTGGTCGACGACGGTCGCACCGTGCTGGACGGCCATCTGGCACACGACGCCCTCGGAGGAGCCGATGACCAGCACGCGCTCGACGGTGTCGGCCAGCAGCAGCGCCGGCACCATCAGGGCCTCGTGGTAGGTCAGCTGGCTGAACTCCGTCGACTGGCGGTCGTCGTCGCAGAACAGCGACAACCCCTGCGCCGTTCGGGCGATCACCAGGTGCTGGAAGTCGGTCTTGGTGTCGACCAGCACCTCGTCCACCTGCCAGTGGCGGGTCATGCCATCGGCGAGCGGCTCGTTGATCGTGTTCACGCGACATGCTCCTTGACGCCACGAGTGACGAGGTCCGTGCTCACGTGAGCAGCGCCCAGAGCGTCAGCGAGTAGCTGGACGGCCAGCGCGGGCTTCGCACGAGTACCGCAGGTGAAGACGTCGACGAACACCGAACCCACTTCGGGATAGGTGTGGATCGACGCATGGGACTCCGAGAGCAGGGCGAGCACGGTGACTCCTTGGGGATCGAACTTCTTGGAGATCACCTCCAGAACGGTTGCGTCGGCCTGCGTGAGAACCTCACCGAGGGCGTGCTTGAGGAACTGCTCGTCGTCGAGCAGATCGGCACTCACACCCGAAAGCTCTGCAAGTACGTGCTGTCCCGCGAACAAACCGACGGTCTCCTCGGTCTGACAGGGCGCTTCGGACATCAATCACTCCAAACTATGTGAATTGCAGACGGGCTTAGATGCAGTACGTGGCCAACGGCGGGAAGCCGTTGAAGCACACGGACGAATAGGAGGACGTGTAGGCGCCCGCGTGGAGGATGTCCACGTGATCGCCCGCCTGCAGGTCCAGCGGCAGGTCGTAGCGGGTGTGCTGGTAGATCACGTCGTCCGCGTCGCACGTCGGGCCCGCCAGCACGATCGGGCCTGCCGGGCCACCGTCGCGCGAGGTGCGCAGCCGGTACGCGATCGCCTCGCCCTCGGTCTCGGCGAGGCCCTGGTAGCGACCGATGTCGACGTAGACCCAGCGGCGTTCGTCCGAATAGGACTTCCGCGACACCAGCACGACGGAGGAACGGATCATGCCCGCCTCGGCGGAGATCGCCCGGCCGGGCTCGATCATCACCCTGGGGCGAGCGGTGCCGAAGTGCCGGGCGACCGAGGCCTCGATGGCGGTGGCGAAGGCCTCCAGGGACGGCGTGGCCTCCTGGTAGACGGCAGGGAGCCCGCCGCCGAGGTTCACCGTCGACGTCTCGATGCCCTCCGCGCGCAGCTTCGCGGCGATCAGCGCCGCGTCGGCGATGCCGGAGTCCCAGCCCTCGACGGAGAGCTGCTGCGAGCCCGCGTGGAACGCGACGCCGAGAGGAACGAGACCCAGTTCGTGCGCCAGCCGCAAGAGATCCGTCGCCATCTCCGGATCGCAACCGAACTTGTTGCCGAACGGGTACGTGGAACCCTTGCTGTGGACAAGGATCCGCACCAGCACGGACGAACCGGGCGCGTGGGAAGCGACGAAACGGACGTCCTGCTCGCTGTCCGACACGAACATCCGCACGCCGCGGGAGTACGCGTACGCGATGTCCGCGGCCTTCTTGATGGGGTTGCTGTAGGAGATCGACGACGGCTCGGCGCCACGCTCCAGGCACAGGTCGATCTCCGCGGGCGACGCCACGTCGAAGTGCGAACCCTCCGCGACCAGCGTGCCGACCACGTCGGACTCCGGGTTGGACTTCACCGCGTAGAAGATGTCGATGGACGGCAGTGCCGCGCGAATCGCCTGGTAGCGCGCGCGAATCGTCTCGAGGTCGATCACCAGACATGGTGTCGACGGGTTCTCCTGGTCCAGGAAACGCCGAATACGAGCCTCTGCCTCGTTGCGCCGATCAACGGCGAAGCTCTCGGTCATTTCCCCAGGGGTCCCCCTTCATCCGCCTCGCGTTCCGTACGCGGGCACGGCCGTCCACTCTACGGCCTGGACACCGAAAGTGCGCAAGCCAGTCCAGGCGAGTGTGATTTACCCAGCAGAACGCAGCTCGATCATCGTGATGTCCGGAGGCGCGCCCACGCGCACCGGCGGGCCCCAGAAACCCGCGCCACGACTGGTGTAGAGCCAGGTGCCGTCCACCTTCGACAGCCCGGCCGTGCTGGGTTGCTGCAGCGGCACGAGGAAGTTGAACGGGACCATCTGTCCGCCGTGTGTATGGCCGGACAACTGGAGGTCGACGCCGCGTGAAGACGCGTCGGCCACCTGCACGGGCTGGTGTGACAGCAGGACTACGGGGTTGTTGCGATCTCGTCCGGAGAGGGCGCGGTCGAAGTCCGGTCCGTCGTTGTAAGACTTGCCGGTGACGTCGTTCACACCCACGACCTCGATGCCGCCGGCGACCGTCAAACCCTCGTTGCGCAAGGGGTTCACGCCGAGCCTGTCGAGCTCCGCGATCCACTGTTCGTGTCCGGAGAAGTACTCGTGGTTGCCTGTCACGAAGAAGCTGCCGTGCTTGGACACCAGGTCCCGCAACGGTGCCGCGGCCTCGCCCAGCTCGGCGACCGTGCCGTCCACCAGGTCACCGACGATCGCGACGACGTCCGCTTCCTGCTCGTTGATCATCCGCACGATCCGCTCGGTGTGCGAGCGCCCGAGCAGGGGGCCGAGGTGGATGTCGCTCACGACCGCGATCCGGAAGCCCGACAGCGACGGCCGCAGCTTGTCCAGCGTCACCGGCACGTTCAGCAGCTGCGGGTCGCCCAGCGCCTGCGTCATGCCGTAGCCGACGACCCCGCCCGCCGCGATGCCGGAGCCGATCGCCACGGAGCGCGAGATGAACAGCCGCCGTGACGGGTCCGGCACGATCTCGGCCGGTTCGGCGGGCGCGGGACCGGCGGCGACGGGCACCGGCGCCAGCGTGGCGCGCTTGAGCAGGATCCGGCGCGGCACCTCCGCGACGCCGAGCGCGATCGCCAGGTAGAAGAGCACCGCGAGCCAGATGAACCCGGGCCAGGCGAAGAACTTCCCGTACTCCGGCGGCACCCTGCGCGTCACGACCAGCGCGCTCATCAGCATCAGGAACGCGGCGGCGATCGCCACCGCTCCGACGCGGCGCCCGAGCGTGCGGGGCAGCGTCGTGTCCACGACCAGCCGCCGCCACAGGTACAGATGGCCCAAGGCGACGGGGACGCCGAGGAGCAAAAGGAAAATCACGACATCAGTATGCGTTTCCAGAACTTCGTGCAACCCGCCAGGCCCCAGGTGGCGTGACTAACCCGGCACCGCAGACAGGGGGAGACCTGATGAGTGATCGGGACGCCGCGTTCCAGGAGTACTTCGCGGCCCGTTCCGACGCCATGCGCGGCACGGCATACCTGCTGTGCGGCGACTGGCATCGCGCGGAAGACCTGGTGCAACAGGCCTTCACCAAGCTGTACCTGGCTTGGCGGAGGATCGAGCGGCACGAGGCGCTGGACGCCTACACCAGGCAGGTCCTGGTGCGGACGTTCCTGTCCGAGCGACGGCGCGGGTGGTTCCGGTTCGAGTCGGCGACGGACGACGTGGCGGACTCGGCCGCTCCGCCCGGCGTCCACCCCGAGGAACGGATGGTGCTGCTGGAGGCGCTGGCGAAGGTGCCTCCGAAGCAGCGTGCGTGCCTCGTCCTGCGGTACTGGGAGGACATGTCCGTCGAGAAGACGGCCGTGGTCCTCAAATGTTCGGAAGGAACCGTGAAGAGCCAGGCTGCGCGGGGGCTGCAGACGCTGCGCGGCCTGCTCTTGGAGCAGGAGAGGGTTCGATGAACGAACAGGACCTCAAGCGAGCTTTCCAGGACGTGGTGGTGGCGAGCAGCCCGCCGCCCCCGATGGATCCGGGCATCGCGCTCGGCAGGGCGCACAAGGCCCGGTCCAAGCGGCGGGCGTCGATCACGGGGGCCGCGGTCGCCGTGCTCGTCGTCGGTGTCGGGCTCGGGTCGGCGTTCGCGCTGAACCCGCAGGGCACGACGGACTACCTGGTGGGAGCGGGGCAGAGCAGCAGTTCCAGCCCCGGCCTGCCGGACACGCAGTGGGGTGAGCAGTGGCCGGTCGGGCAGTCCGACCGGACGGCCACCAACGGGCCGCAGGCCGACCGCGGCAGGCAGTTGCTGGAACTGGCCAGGGCGTCCGTGCCGGCCGGGTACGAGGCGCCCGATCTGAAGTACACGGATCCCGCCATGCACGGCGGCATGCTCCGCGCCCAGGCGCAGGTCTCGAGCGACAAGGGTGAGTCGCCGGAGATCTGGCAGTACACGGCCTACGTGCCGGTGCGGAAGGACGGCAAGGTCGGCAGGCTGACGGTGACCGTGACGACGCCGAACCCGAGTGATCCGGTCGAACCGTGCGCGCTAGTCACGCGGTTCAAGGGTGGCGCCGGAGAAGGCTGCAAGACCTACGACGTCGCCGGGAAGCAGGTCGGGGTCGTTTCTTCCACGAGCCCCGGCCAGAACGACGCCACCTGGGCGTCCTACCGGGCGGCCGGCGGCTGGACGGTGACGGTCGCGCAGGAGGAGGAGTACCCGTACGCCGGGTATCCGGTGCTGGACAGGCAGCCGTTCTTCGGGCCGGAACTGGCGGCGCTCGCGGCTGACCCGAAGTTCCTGCTCGGCAGCTGAGTTCGCTTCGCGCATCGAGGGCGGTCACGTTTTGTGGCCGCCCTCTCTCGTTGCTCTGTTCGGGTGTTTTGCCAGGTAGAGTGCCGTCCTGCAATGCGGACTCTGCTCATCGACAACTACGACTCGTTCACGTTCAACCTCTTCCAGCACCTCGCTGAGGTGAACGGCGCCGAGCCCGTGGTCGTCCACAACGACGACCCGCGCTTCCGGCTGGCCTCACTGCGGTCGTTCGACCACGTGGTGATCTCGCCCGGCCCCGGCCGGCCCGGCAATCCCGCCGACTTCGGCCTCTGCCGCGCGGTGATCGACCACGCCGAGATCCCGTTGCTGGGCGTGTGCCTGGGCCATCAGGGCCTGTGCCTGTCCTACGGCGCCGTCGTGGGGCCCGCGCCCGTGCCACGCCACGGGATCGTCTCCCCGGTCACGCACACGGGCGCCGACGTGTTCGCGGGCCTGCCCTCGCCGTTCGACGTCGTGCGGTACCACTCGCTGGCGGTCACGGAGCTGCCTCCGTCTTTGGAGGCCATCGCGTGGAGCGACGACTCGGTGCTGATGGGTGTGCGCGCTCTCGACCGGCCCGCGTGGGGTGTGCAGTTCCACCCCGAGTCGATCTGCACGGACTTCGGCCGCGAGGTGCTCGCGAACTTCGCCGCGCTCACCCCGACGAGAACGGCCGCCGTGCCGGAACCGGTGCTGGTTCGCTCACCCCCTCAGAAGCGCCCTGTGCACGTCCGGAAGCTGGCCGCGGCCGTGGACGCGGAGGAAGCGTTCGCGGCGCTCCACCGGGCCGCTGAGACCGCGTTCTGGCTGGACAGTGGCGCCGGCGGGCGGTTCTCCGTCATGGGAGACGCCTCAGGGCCTCTCGCACGCGTCGCGCAGTACTCGGTGCAGGACGAGGTGCTCACGCTCGACGGCACACCGCACCCCTGCCCTTCTTTCTTCTCCTGGCTGGAGGACGACCTCGCGTCGTGGAACGTCGAGCAACCCGACGTTCCGTTCGATTTCGCCCTGGGCTGGGTCGGATACCTCGGCTACGAGCTGAAGGTGGAGTGCGGCGGCGACTTCGCACACCGCGCGGAACAGCCGGACGCGTCGTTCGTCTTCACCGACCGTGCCGTGGTCATCGATCACTCAGATGATTGCGTCTATTTGATGTCACTGTCCGATGACGGTTGGTTCGACGAGGTTTCGGCTGTTCTGGCTCACCTGACACCATTGGCCGAACCTTCACGGCCGGTCGTCTCCGACGTGACGTTGCGCCATCCGCGCGCGCACTACCTGAAGCTGATCAGCGCGTGCCAGGAAGCGATCACGGCGGGGGAGACGTACGAGGCCTGTCTGACGAACATGATGTCGTGGCGTGCCTCGCTCGACCCGTGGGACACATATCGCCTGCTTCGCGCCGCAAATCCCGTTCCGTTCGGGGCGTTGCTGCGTTTCGGTGACCTCTCCGTGCTCAGCACGTCACCCGAACGATTTATCAAGGTGGACCGAGATGGCGTCGTGGAGTCATCGCCGATCAAGGGGACACGGCCCAGAGGTGTTGATGCGGCCGACGACGAGATGTTGCGCACAACGCTGGCGCGATCTGTCAAGGACCGCGCGGAGAACCTGATGATCGTGGACCTCGTCCGCAACGATCTCGGCACGTGCGCGGAAGTCGGTTCCGTCGAGGTGACGCGGTTGTTCGACGTCGAGACCTACGCGACCGTACACCAATTGGTGAGCACCGTGCGGGCCCGACTTCGACCGGACAGTTCTGCCGTCCGATGTGTTCGAGCCGCGTTTCCCGGAGGATCCATGACCGGTGCGCCGAAGATCCGGACCATGCAGATCCTTGATGGGCTGGAAGCCGGTCCACGTGGGGTGTACTCGGGAGCGCTCGGATACTTCTCGCTCAACGGAGCAGCCGACTTCAGCATCGTCATCCGAACGCTGGTCGGCAACGGCGACCAGGTGAGTTTCGGTGTGGGCGGAGCGGTGATCTCGCTGTCCGACCCTGACGAGGAATTCGAGGAGACAGCGGTGAAGGCCACTGCTGTGTCACGCCTGTTCGGAGCACACTTTCCAGGCCGTTGATCCAGCGTTCCGGGGATAGTGTGAACGAACCGGTATGTGCGGGTCTATGCGGTTAACACGTCGGCCGGCGAACCGGCCGACGTGTGGAAACCTCGCGTGTTCGCGCAGGTCAGGAGGCGTGCGCTTCCTGGAACTGCACGACCAGGTTCTGCGGAATGCGACCGCGGTCCGAGATCTGGTGCCCCTGCGCGCGAGCCCAGTCACGAATGCGCTGCGCCTCAGCCTTGTCGGTGGCCTTGACCGTGGACTTGCCGGTGCCCTTGCGCTGCTTGCGGCCACCCGCACGGCGAGCCTTGCCGACGAAGTCCGCCAGCGACTCGCGAAGCCGCTCCGCATTTCCCTTCGACAGGTCGATGGCGTACTCGACACCGTCAAGTGCGAAGGTCACGGTCTCGTCGGCTTCTCCGCCGTCGAGGTCGTCGATGAGTTGGACGACGGTCTGCTGTGCCACTGTTCCTCCGTTGGGTACTCACATAGCACGCGGATCCTCGACGTAACCACGTGCTTCGACAACACCGTAGTACACAAGAGGAAAAACGGCGAACCTTTCGCCGCTAAAATGTGACCCCAACCCCCCGGTCGGGGCATTTACCCGGTAAACCACACGGGTGTTATGGGTCCAAAATGTGCTGCTAGTCGTCTCACTTCGGGTCGTTGCTGGGCTTGCCGGACGCTTCCGCATTCCCGCTGACGGAGCAGTGCCGGACATAACGCACCCCCATCCGGTGCAGGTATCCTCGACATACCCGCCAGGGGTAGGGAAGGTCAGGAGCCGATGCACGGGTACACCGCGGACAAGGACGCATACCTCAAGCGACTGCGCCGCATCGAGGGACAGATCCGTGGCCTCCAGCGCATGGTCGAGAACGACGAATACTGCATCGACGTCCTCACTCAGATCTCCGCCGCCACGAAGGCGCTGCAAGCGGTGTCCCTGGGGTTGCTCGACGAGCACCTCAAGCATTGTGTCGCGCAGGCAGCCGCGGAAGGCGGCGCCGTGGCCGAGGAGAAGCTGGCAGAGGCGTCCGCGGCCATCGGCAGGCTCGTCAAGTCGTAGGGGTCCCCACAAGAACTCGCTGGCGTGATCCGCTACAGTTCACCCTGCTACGCCCCCGTAGCCCAATCGGCAGAGGCAGCGGACTCAAAATCCGTCCAGTGTGCGTTCGAGTCGCACCGGGGGCACGACCTTCGGGCGAGGTATGTCTGCGGAAAGCGCGGACCGTACCTCGCCCGTGGTGTTTTCTGGGGGCCGAGCCCCCAGACCCCAGCCGGGGCGCTGCGCCCCCGGACCCCCGCTTCGGCCTCGCTTCGCTTGGCCGATCAACGGGCCGATCACCAAGCTGGTCATGGGGATTCCAAAGTGGAATCGTTGATTTTCTTTTGGCTGGGGTGGGGTTGCGCGTAAAGTTTCCGTTTCGCGGGCCGCGCGGTGATGTCGTGAAGTGCCGGTGGGGGTTCGTGACTCCTCCGTTGGCGAGGTAGCGCCAGGCGTGGCGGTGCGTTGGGCTCCGGACGGGTGCTGGGCTGAAGACGTTGTACGTCTCGTCTAGGCGGTCGATGGTGCCGGGGTGCCCACGCGAAGCCGGTTCCAGTTCTTCGTGAAGCTGGCGCAGCGCGGTCTGTCCGGTGTGGACTCTTTCAGGCGTTGCCAGGTACGACGCGAGTGCGCGACGAGTCGAGGGTTGCCCCGACTCCTCCGGGCGCCGTTCCTCCCGCGGTTGATCAAGGCCGAACGGTGGATGTGAGCGGTGCCCGGAGACCGCTACGGTCGTGCAGGTTTGCATGAACGTGTGCGGGAGTCCTTGGTGTTGCGAAAGTCCTTGTCCTTTCTCTTGGTCTTTTTGACGTGCGCGTGTGCGTCCGAGAGTCCGTCGCGTCCCATCTCCGCGCCCGCGCAGGTGCGTCAGCCGACGCTGGTCAACGAGGCGCGTGGAGACGTGCCGGCCGTGGTGCGCGCGGTGGTCGACGGGCGCACGGTCGAGCTCGACACCGGTGAGCGCGTCGAGGTCTCGTTGCTGGCGCAGCCCGCGGACTGCTGGGCCGCCGGTGCGCGCACGTTCGCCGAGAAGTGGTTGCTGGGCAAGACCGTTCGTGTCAGCGCGCTCACGCCCGGCGAGGTGAACCTCCGGCTGGACGACGGCACCGACTACGCGTCGCTCGCCGTGCGGGAAGGCGTGCTGAGGGCCCAGACGGCGGCCGGTTCGCTCGCCGACGCCGAACTCGGGGCCGCGCGTGAGGACCGTGGTCTGTGGGGAGCGCCGTGCAACGGCATGGACGCCGCACCGACGACGACCACCACGACGACTACGGCCGCTCCTCCCGCGCAGCGCGTCGAACCGCAGGAGTCCAAGTCCACCACGACGCCTCCCGTGGTGACGACCACGCCGCCACCGCCGCCCTGCGCGGTCGTCTACCGGCTCGACGGCCAGTGGCAGGACGGGTTCCAGGGCAAGATCACGATCAGGAACACCGGCGGCGCGCCGATCAACGGCTGGACGTTGCGGTGGTCGTTCGCCGACGGGCAGAGCGTGCGGCAGATGTGGAACGCGTCCGTGTCGCAGCGAGGTTCGGCCGTCACCGCGGCCGGCGTCGAGAACACCAGGTCGATCTCGCCGCGGGGTGAGGTGGAGATCGGGTTCCTCGGGACGTTCCGCGGCAGGAACACCGCGCCCACGTCGTTCAGCCTCAACGGGACGGCCTGCGCGACCAGCTGACTGTTGGTCCTGGCGACCACCCGTGGCAAGATTAATTGGCAATTAACTGATTTGACCTTGCTGAGGGATGAACGTGCAGGTCGTGCCGCTGTACGCCGAGGTCGACCACAGCCTCGGCGGTCGCTGGACCTCGCTGCGCACAGCCGGCCGCGAGTGGCTGTGGCACCGGGCCGATCCTGCGCGTGCCGGGGTGACGCCAGGCTCGCCGTTCGTCGACGCGGGCGGCCTGGAGTAGTGCGTCCCGACGGTCCGCGGCCTGCCCGATCACGGCGACGTCTGGAGCAGGCCGTGGCACGGGACCGGTGTGGACTGTCCTGAATTCACGCTCACCCGCTCCCTGGGTTCTGCCGGCGGCGCGGTCGTCGCCGACTACGAGTTGCTCGCCGAGCCCGGATACCGGTTCGTGTGGGCCGCGCAGCCCTGCTCGACGTCAGCGACGCTGCCCGCCTGGACGCTCCGCGCGGCACTCCCGTGTTGATCACCGATCCGGTTCCGGCGCTGCGTGAGTGGCCGGCGGGCCTCGACTCGCTGGGGCCCGACGACGGCACGGCGACCGGCGCGGTGCTCGAACGAGGGCAGATCGGGGTGGACGACGGCGATCAACGGCTCGACCTCCGCGTCGAGTGCGCCGGTCAACCCGTCTCGATCGCGTTGTGGCGCAACCTGAAGGGCTGGCCGGACGGCGATCCGTACCGCAGCATCGGCGTGGAACCCATGATCGGCCGGACCTTCGACCGCCGTGACGCCACTCGTCCGGTGGCGGTCGTGCCCGCCTCGGGATCGGTGCGCTGGCGCCTGACGATCACCGCACACGCGAGGTCACGCCGCCCGTCCGCCGGCCGGCGAGCGTGTCCGCCCTGCCGGCGGACGAGTTCGTGCCTGCTGTGAGCTGATCTGCCCTCAGCAGAGAAAGCAGCGGATCCGTTGGGGCGGCGGGCATCGTCGGTGCCATGACGAACAGCGAGAAGCTCTTCAGCCCAGGGCTGCGAGAACGGTTCTTCGGTCAGCGGGTGCTGATTCTCGACGGCGCGCTCGACGACGACAACGGCACGGTGCTGGCGACCCAGATGTTGTCGCTGGCGAGCGAGGATCCGCGGCAGGACATCGCGTTGTGGATCAACTCGCCGGGTGGTTCGGTGCCCTCGATGCTGGCCATCCGCGACGTGATGCGGCTCGTGCCGTGCGACGTGGCGACGCTCGCGCTGGGCCTCGCCTGCAGCGCCGGGCAGTTCCTGCTGTCGGCGGGGACGCCGGGCAAGCGGTTCGCGCTGCCGCACGCGCGAATCCTGATGCACCAGGGAAGTGCGGGCATCGGCGGTTCGGCCGTCGAGGTGGAGGTGCAGGCGGACGACCTGCGGCACACCAGGGACACCGTGCTCGGCCTGATCGCGCAGGACACCGGGCAGCCGTTCGACCGGATCTTCACCGACTCGCTGCACGACAGGTGGTTCACCACGGAGCAGGCCCTCGAGTACGGGTTCATCGACCACGTCGTCAGCGACCTCGGGCAGGTCGTCCCCGTCCGCATGCACAAGCTGGGACTGCACTCGGGAGCCATGGCATGAGCAGCTACACCATTCCCAACGTCATCACGCGGGACGCGCGGGGCGAGCGGATCATGGACGTCTACTCGCACCTGCTGTCCGAGCGGATCGTCTACCTGGGCACCGGGATCGACTCCGGTGTCGCCAACGCGTTGATCGCGCAGCTCTTCCACCTCGAGGCCGACAACCCGGACCTGGAGATCAACCTCTACATCAACTGCGAGGGCGGCGACCCGTCGGCGATGCTCGCGCTGTACGACACCATGCGCTACATCAAGGCACCGGTCGCGACGACGTGCGTGGGCCAGGCGGTGGCGGCGGGTGCTGTGTTGCTGGCGGCGGGCGCGGAAGGCCGCCGGTCCGTCCTGCCGCACTCCAGGGTCGTGCTGCACCAGCCCGCGGCGCAGGGACGCGGCACGATCCCGGACCTCATCCTCGCGGCGGACGAGGTGGTGCGGGTGCGCACGCAGCTGGAGGCGATCCTGGCCAGGCACACCGGCCGGACCGTGGCCGAACTGCGCCACGACACCGACCGGGACCGCGTGTTCGACGCGGCGGGTGCCGTCGAGTACGGGCTCGTGGACCAGGTGCTGGACCAGCGGGGCTAGGCGGCCCAGGCCATGGCCACCGGACCGGAGGGGCGGCCGATCGGGCGCGAGGTGTGGAAGTGGCTGACCTGCTGGACGCGGAGGTGGCGGACCTGGCCGGCGACACCGATCAGCAGGTCGGCCAGGTCGATGCCCAGGGCACCGGCGACCGCCGCGATCATCTCGCTCGACGGCTCCTTGCGACCGCGCTCGATCTCGGACAGGTACTGCACCGAGATGCCCGCGCGGTCGGCCACGTCGACCAGACGGTCGCCGCGTTCCTCCCGGGTCTCGCGGAGCTTGCGGCCCAGGGCTTCACGCCACAGGGGTTCCGGGGTGCGCTTGAAGTCCAGGATCTCCGCCATGTCGTCATGGTGACAGCAGCCCGGCCACCGCAAAGGGCTGTTCTGCTAGGAGCAGAACGGCAGGTTCGAAGGGTCACCGAACCTCCTGAGTCAGATAACGACAGCTTGGCAGTGACTGACAGGCTGGCGTACGCTGACGGCATGGGAGTCGACTTCGGGAAGCAAACGGTGCTGGTCACCGGTGCGAGTGCGGGCATCGGCGCGGAGTTCGCGCGGCAGCTCGCGGCACGCGGATCGCGCCTCGTGCTCGTCGCGCGCCGCAAGGACAGGCTGGAGGAACTGGCCGAGCAGCTACGGGCGACGCATCGGGTGGCGGTGCACGTCGTCGCCGCGGACCTCGCCCAGCCGGGCATCGGCGAGCGGCTGGCGGCGGAGGTCGCCGGGTTCGGCGTCACCAGCGTCGTCAACAACGCCGGGTTCGGGAACTTCGGGGCGTTCCACGAGGAGGAGCCCGAGCGGTTGCGGCAGGAGGTCGCCGTCGACGTCAACGCCGTGGTCGAGATCAGCAGGGCGTTCATCGAACCGTTGCGCGCCAACGGTCATGGCTTCCTCGTGAACGTGGCGAGCATGGCGGCCCACCAGGCGACGCCGTGGTCGTCGGTCTACGGCGCGACGAAGGCGTTCGTCTTGAGCTTCACCGAGGGTCTGTGGATCGAGTCGCGCGGCACGGGCCTGCGCGTCATGGTGCTGTCGCCCGGTGCGACGCGCACCGAGTTCTTCGAGGTCTCCGGCAGCGAGGACATGGCTGCGGGGCTGCGGATGCAGACCGCCGGCGAGGTGGTCGCGACGGCGATGCGCGCACTCGACCGCCGCGTCACGCCGGTGGGTGTCATCTCGGGCCGGATGAACCGCGTGCTGGCGTTCGCCGGACGTCACCTCGCCTCGCGTGCCATGGGCGCCAGGATGATCGGGCGGATGGTGCAGCGGAGCTAGTGGCGCGACCCGGAAGGTCGGCGAGGTGATCCACGCTCAGCAGGGCACCTCGCGGCGCCGCCCCCACGCCCCCGTACAACCAGTACGACGACGTGGGGGCGACACCACGACGCACCCGTCTGACCGCGAATTCCCCCGGCAACCTTCCGAGCCACACCACTAGAGTGGGGTTCATGGAGAAGCCGTCGACGCTGTGGGACCGGTCGCGTCAGGCCGTGGTCGCCGAGATCGTCGACACGGCGCTGGAGTTGTTCGCGGAACAGGGGTACGAGGCCACCACGATGGCCCAGGTCGCGGCGAGCGCGGGAGTCTCGCAGCGCTCGCTGTTCCGCTACTTCGGCACCAAGGAGGACCTGGTCTGCGGCGAGCAGGAGGCGCTGGGCGACCTGCTGGTCGCCACCGTCGAGGCGCAGCCGCCGGAAGTGTCCACCTGGGACGCTCTGCGAGCCGGGTTCACCACGATCCTCACCGCGTCGGAGCACACCCCGCAACGGGTGCTGGAGATCTCCACGCTGATCTTCGACAACCCGCCGCTGCGCTCGCGGTACTTCGAGAAGCGGCTGAGGTGGCAGCGGGCGCTGGTGCCCGTGATCGAGAAGCGGATGGGCATCGAGCCCGGTGAGATCCCGGACGCCCGCGCGATGGGCGTCATCGCCACGGTGTTCGCGTGCGTCGACACCGCGTCGGAACTGTGGGTCCGCCACGGCGGCAAGGCCGATGCGTTCGAACTGTACGAACAGGCGCTTGCCGCCGTGCGCGGTTAGACCGCCACCTCGGACTTCTTGCGGCGCAACCGGAGCACCACCGCCACCACGAGCAGCACGACGAGGATGCTGTAGGCGACCGCCGCGAACGGGCTCGTCACCAACGCGCTGAGCTCGCCCTCGCTGATCTGCAGCGTGCGCCGGACCTGTTCCTCCGCCATCGGCCCGAGGATCAGGCCGACGACCAGCGGAGCGACCGGATAACCGTGGCGCCGCATGAAGAAACCGATCACACCGATCACCAGCAGCACGATCAGGTCGTCCACGACGAAGTTCACCGCGTAGGTGCCCAGCGCCGCGAACAGCAGGATGCCCGCGTAGAGGTACGGCCGCGGGATCTGCAGCACCTTCACCCAGATCTTGACCAGCGGCAGGTTCAGCACGAGCAGCATCACGTTGCCGATGTAGAGCGACGCGATCAGCGCCCACACCATCGGGCCGTTGTTGGTGAACAGCAACGGACCCGGCTGGATGCCGTAGCTCTGGAACGCGGCCACGATCACCGCCGCCGTGGCGGTGGTGGGCAGGCCGAGCGTCAGCAACGGCACCAGAACGCCTGCCGCGGCGGCGTTGTTGGCCGCCTCCGGACCCGCCACGCCCTCGATCGCGCCCTTGCCGAACTCCTCGGGCCGTTTCGAGAGCTTCTTCTCCGCCGCGTACGACAGGAACGTCGACACGTCCGCGCCACCGGCCGGCACTGTGCCGATCGGGAAGCCGATGAACGTGCCGCGCAGCCACGGTTTCCACGAACGCGCCCAGAAGCCGCGCGTCATCCACTTGCCGCCCACGGGGATGACCTCGATCGGCCCGTGCCGCAGCCGCGACGCCACGTACAGCGCCTCGCCGACCGCGAACACGCCGACCGCGACCACGACCACGTCGATGCCGTCGGACATCGTCGCCACCCCGAGGGTGAAGCGCTGCTGGCCGGTCAGCGTGTCGGTGCCGACGAGCCCGATGAACAGGCCGAGTCCCAGCGATGCCAGGCCGCGCACGGGAGAGGAGCCGAGCAGCGCGGCCACGGTCGTGAACGCCACGACCATCAGCGCCACGTAGTCCGCCGGACCCAGCTGTACCGCCAGGTCCGCGATGGCCGGCGCCAGCAACGTGAGCAGCACGGTGGCGATCGTGCCCGCCACGAACGAGCCGATGGCGGCCGTCGCGAGCGCGGCCGCACCGCGCCCGGCCTTCGCCATCTTGTTGCCCTCCAGGGCGGTGACGATGGACGCGGACTCGCCCGGGGTGTTGAGCAGGATCGACGTCGTCGAGCCGCCGTACATGCCGCCGTAGTAGATGCCGGCGAAGATGATCAGCGCCGCCGTCGGTTCCAGGGTGTACGTCAGCGGCAGCAGCAACGCCACCGTCATCGCCGGCCCGATGCCCGGCAGCACGCCGACCGCGGTGCCGAGCGTGACGCCCAGCAGCGCGTACAGCAGGTACTCGGGTTGCGCGGCGGTCGCGAAACCCTCCAGCAGCATGGTGATGCTATCCATCGAGGAACGGCACCCCTTCGAAGATCCCGGCGGGCAGCGACAGGCCCAGGCCGTACGCGAACACCACCTGCACGAGCAGTGCCAGCACCACCGCGATCGGCAGTGCCCGCCACCAGGTCGCGCCCAGCGTCCAGGCCGCGCCGAAGAACAGCAGCGCGGCCGCGACCGGCCAGCCGACCAGGTCGATGAGCACCAGGTGCGCGATCAGCACGGCCACCAGCTTGGCCACGGTGAGCCAGTCGGTGCGGACGTTCTCGTCGACGTCCTCGGCCTCTTCGGCCTGTCCGAGCTTCCCGCGGGCGGTCGCGATGATCGCCGCGATGCCGGTCACGACGAGCAGAATCCCCACGGCATAAGGGAACGCGCGTGGTCCTACGACGTTGTCGTCACGCCCGGCGATCGTGGTCGCGTCGACCAGGGTGAAGACCCCGACCGCCGCGACCAGACCGCCGAACGCGTACTCCTCGATTTTTGCAGCAATCACTTGACGAGCCCGATGTCCTGCAGTGCGGGCTTCACCCGGCCGATCTCCTTGGCCATGAACGTGGAGAACTCGCTGCCCGTCAGGAAGGTGTCCGTCCAGCCCTTCTTGGAGAGCTCGTCCTTCCACTGCTGGCTCGCGTGCATGTCGGTGACCAGCTTGGTCAGCCGCTGCTTGGCCTCGGCCGAGATCGACGCGGGCGCGACGACACCGCGCCAGTTGATCAGCTCGACACCCAGGTCCTTGAACGTCGGCACGTTGAGGTCGGGCACCGGGTTCGGGCCGGACGTGCCCAGCGCGCGCAGCTTGCCCGCCTTGATCTGCTCCTTGTACTCGCCGACGCCGGAGATGCCCGCGTCGACCTTCTTGCCCAGCAACGCCGCCAGCGACTCACCGCCGCCGGAGTAGGGCACGTAGTTCAGCTTCCCCGGCTCGATGTTCTTCGCCTTGAGCAGCATCCCGGCGAGGATGTGGTCGGTGCCGCCGGCCGAACCGCCGGTGATCGAGACGCCCTTGCCCTTCTCGGCGACCGCGGCCAGCAGGTCGTCGATCGTCTTGTGCGGCGAGTCCGAGGGCACCACGACGACCTCGTCCTCGGCCGTCAGCCGGGCGATCGGCGTGGTCTCCTCCAGCCGGGCCGGCGACGTGTTGGTCTCCACCGCGCCGACCATGACCAGGCCGGTGATCATCAGGAACGACTCGGAGCGCTCGTTGAGGAGCTTCTGCAGGCCGACCGTCCCGCCCGCGCCACCGACGTTGGTGACCTGCACCGAGTTGGCGAGCTTGGCGCCGCTCACCGCCGACTGCATCGACCGCGCGGTCTGGTCCCAGCCGCCACCGGGGTCCGCGGGCGCCATGATCTCCAGCTTCGCGATGGAGTCACCGCTGCTCGCGCTCTTGGCCCCCTGACCGCATCCTGCGAGCACCAGTCCGGCGGCGGCTACCGCCACCGCTCGTCTCCATGCCGTACCCATCGAGTGCTCCTCGCTTCGTTGCGAACGTTGGGCGGGGACGCTAGGTAACGGCCGTGCGGCTCGTAAGGGTTAGGTCGTAAGTTCCGTATTGGTCGTTTAGTTCGTGACCTGTTTCACAGCTGATGCGTCAGAATTCCATCCATGTTCCGTCGGTCTGTTTCGTTTGGAGCTCTGCTTCTGGCGTTGCAGGTGGTCATCGTGCTCATGACCACCTGTGCGGCCGGGCTGCTCGCCGCCAAACTGCAGAGCGACCGGATCCGAGACTCCTACAAGGACCGGATGTTGTCCGTCGCCGAGAGCGTGGCGCGGCTACCGACGGTGGTCGAGGCGTTCGATTCGGTCGACCCGCCCGCGACGATCCAGCCGCTGGCCGAGCTGATCCGCAAGGCGTCCAGCGTGACGTACGTGGTGGTCACCGACCACAACGGAGTCCGCTACGCCCACCCCGACCCGAAGCGCATCGGCGAGCGCGTGTCGACCGACCCGTCCAGCGCGTTGTCCGGCGAGGTCTTCGTCGGCACGGAGACGGGCACGCTCGGCACGTCGCTCCGCGCGAAGGTCCCGGTGCGGACGGCGGACGGGCGCATCATCGGCATGGCGTCGGTCGGCATCCTGGAGAGCCAGCTCTCGGCCGACCTCGCCGAGGACCTGCCGGAGCTGATCGGCTGGCTGGCGGCGGCCGCGCTGGTCGGCGTGCTCGGGGCCGCGTTGATCACGCAGCACGTGCGGCGGCGGACGTTCCGGCTCGAACCGGCCGAGATCGCGCAGCTGCTCGAGACCAGGGACGCGATGCTGCACGGCATCCGCGAGGGCGTGGTCGCCCTGGACGACCAGGAGAAGCTGGCGCTGGTCAACGACGAGGCGCTGCGGTTGCTGGGCCTGGCCGAGAACCCGAGCGGACGCCCGGCGGCGGAAGTGCTCGACGACGGGCTGCTGGACCTCGCCCGTGGCGACGACGACGTCGCGGACCGGCTCGTCCTCGCCGGGGAACGGGTCCTGGTCGCGAACCGGATGACGGCCAAGACGAACGAACGCGCCGTCGGCGTCGTGCTGACGTTGCGCGACCGGACCGAGCTGCACGACGCGTTGCGCGAGCTCGACGGGCAGCGCACCGTCACGGAAGCACTGCGCGCACAGGCCCACGAGTTCTCGAACCACCTGCACGTCATCGGTGGTCTGCTGGACCTGGACCGCGGCCCGGACGCCGTCGCCTACATCGAACGGGTCGGTGGCGCCGGCTCCGTCACGGCCGACATCATCGACGGAGCGAACGCCGATCCCGCCCTGGCGGCGTTGTTGCTGGCAAAATCCTCCACCGCGCACGAACGAGGTGTGGAGCTCCGGCTCGATCCCGGCAGCTCCGTCGACATTCGTGCGGGCGACGACGCGTTGACCGTGCTGGGAAACCTGGTCGACAACGCGGTCGACGCCGTGGAGACCGGTGGAACCGTGCGGGTGCTCGTGCGCTCGTCGGTCACCGGGGTGCGGGTGGTCGTGGACGACGACGGACCGGGAGTGGCCGAGTCGCAACGCGGCCGCATCTTCGACCTGGGCGTGAGCTCCAAGGACGCCCAGGGCGCGCACGGCAGAGGAATAGGACTTGCATTGGTGTCGAGGGTGGTGACCCGGCGCAGCGGCCGGGTCGCGATCACCGACTCGGAACTCGGCGGCGCGTCGTTCGACGTGTGGCTGCCGGAAACGGGGAACCGATGAGCGTGCGAACGCTCGTGGTCGACGACGACTTCGCCGTGGCGGCGATCCACCGCGGGTTCCTGGAGGCGATGCCGGAGTTCGAGGTGGTCGGCGAGGCCCACCGCGGTGGCGAGGCGTTGCGCGCCGTGGAAGCCTTGCGGCCGGACCTGGTGCTGCTCGACATCCACCTGCCGGACATGTCCGGGCTGGAGGTGCTGTCGCGGCTGCGTGCTCGCGGTGGGCCGCCGGTGGACGTGATCGCGGTGACGGCGGCTCGCGAACGGGAGACCGTGCGCCAGGCGATGTCCCGCGGGGTCGACAACTACCTCGTGAAGCCGTTCACGCGCACGGCGTTCCTCGACCGGATGCGGGAGTACCTCGCCCAGCGGATCGAGGTACAGCGGCTGGGGCAGGTGCTGGACCAGGACGAGGTCGACTCGCTGATGCACCACCGGCCGCGCACCCTGGCCATGCCCAAGGGGTTGTCGGCCGTGACGTTGCGGCTGGTGACGGAGGCGTTGCGGGACAGCCAGAACGACCTCTCGGCCCAGGAGGTCGGGGACCGGGCGGGGCTGTCCCGCGTGAGCGCCCGCCGTTACCTGGAGCACCTGGTGACGATCGGCAAGGCGGAGGTGCAGCCGCGGTACGGCATGGCGAACCGCCCGGCGCACGGTTACCGGCTGACCTGAGCGTCCCAGTCGATGCGGTAGTTCTGGTCCTTCGTGAAAGCCTTGGCCCCGAAGGTCTTCATGACGAGCGGCATGAGCAGCCGGGTGATGGGGCCGATGCCGCGCTTGTTGCTGTTGGTACGCGCCGCACGTGCTGCGATGCCTTCGACGCGTGGGCGTCGCAGCTGCTCGTAGGTGGCGAAAGCCGTTGGGATGTCACGGATGTCGCGCAGGCAGCGTGCCAGCTGCACGGCGGACTCGGCGGCCAGTGAGGCGCCCTGGCCGGAGCTGGCGCTGGGAGCGTGGGCGGAGTCGCCGACGAGCACCATGCGGTCGTGGTGCCAGCGCGGCACGGTCGGCATCATCTCCAGCGGGCCACCACCGATGACGGTGCTGCTGTGCGCCAGGAGCCGCTTCGCCGGCAGGTCGTCCCCGTAGGCCACGCGCAGCCGGTCCAGCCAGCTCTCGGCGGGGATCGCGGCCATCTCCGCAGCCGTCATCGGTTCCGGGACGGCGAGGTTGGTGAACCACGCGATCTTGCCGTCCGGTTGTTCCCAGTAGCCGAGGAACGAGCTGCCGAACACGAAGTACATCGACTCCGGGTCGCCGTGCACGCCGCTGCTCTCCGCGTACGAACCGAATCCCAGCAGACCGACGTACTCGGGCTCCGGAGCGCCCGGATCGATGATCTCGCGGACCGCCGAGCGGATGCCGTCGGCGCCGACCAGCACGTCACCGGACTCGCTGGTGCCGTCCGAGAACGTCGCCGTGACACCGTCTTCGCGGCTCTCCACCTCCACCAGACGCTTGCCGTGCTCCACTTTGATCCGTTGGGCCACCGTCCGCTCGCGCAGCCGCTGGTACAGCTCGGCCCGCGTCACGACCCGGCTGGTGCCCCCGGTGATGCGGCCGAGCGTCCTGCCCTGGGCGTCGGCCATCACCATGTGGCGCAGGGGATCGCCGAACTCCGCTTCCAGTCCCGCGATCTTCAGCGCCGCCAGGCCGTTGGGCGCCACGGTCAACATGCCGCCCACGCCGTCCGCGGTCGTGTCGTACGCCTCGAAGACCGCTGCGTCGATGCCGGCCTTCTGCAAGGCCAGCGCGGTGACCGGGCCCGCTATGCCGCCCCCGATGACCAACGCTCTCACTGTTCCCTCCCGAAGATTTCCCGCCAGGTGTGCTGGTACTCGGCCTTCGCCAGTTCCGCCGTGAGCTTCCGGACGAGCCGCAGTTCGGCCTCCAGCAACGACATCCGGTACTCCTCCTCGACGAGGAAGATCCACTGGACGCCGTCGGCCGTCGCCTTGCCGACCATCCCGCGCGTCTCGTCGAGGTCCTTCGTCAGCGCGCCGGCCCGGGCCTCCAGCAACTCCACGGCCTCCACCGGGTCGAGCACCGAGATGAGCGACAGCGCCACGCCGAACTGCGGGTACTCGTGCACCGGGTCGCGAACGAGCTCGCGCATCCAGTCGTGCAGTTCGGCACGGCCGGTGTCGGTCAGCGCGTAGATCGTGCGTTCGGGCCGTTGCGTGTCCTTGACGGTCTCCTGCTCGGCGACGAAGCCGGCTTTCCGAAGCTGCTCGACGACCATGTACAGCGAGCCGCGGTTGAACTTGATGTTGCGGTCCTTGCCCGTGTCCTTGAGCTGTTTGCCCAGCTCGTAGGGGTGCATGGGGCCCATCACGAGATGTGCCAGCACCGCCAGCGCCAGCGGGTTCGACACCTTGCGCCGCATGCGTCCTCCTTGGTTGATGTCGACTATCCGACTCTAACTAGTTGATGTCAACTATTTGCTGCGGACCGCCGCTCCGCTTGTGAAGGTTTCGGCGGAGGATCCACGGCCCGTGGCAGGATCGGTCGCATGGGATCTGGGGGCAGAATTCTCGTTTTGTTCACCGTGCTCGCCGGCTTGGTCGCGGGCACGACGGCGTCGCAGGCCGCGGAAGACCCGTCGTGCGAGACGGGCGTGCGGTTCACGGCGAACGGCACCGGCGCGGCGATGGGCCTGCGCGTGATGTCGGTCGAGGTGACGAACTGCGGCAGCGGGCCGGTGGAGCTCAACGGCTATCCGCAGGTGAAGGTGCTGGACGCGGAGCTCGGGCAACTGGACGTCGCGATCCTCGAGGGTTCCGGTGGCATCGCGGCGATCGAAGGCTTCGACGACGCGCCACGGCCGATCACGGTGCCGCCGGGGGAGAGTGCGAGGAGCGCGTTCCTGTGGCGCAACACCCACGCGTCGGTGGACCCGCCGCTGGTAGGCAAGCACGTCGACATCGCGGCCGCGCCGGATGACGGCTGGCAGCCGCTGGTCCCGGCGTCGCAGCAGGGCTCGATCCACATCGACCTGGGGAGCACCGGGCGGATCGGCGTCCAGGCCTGGCACCGCCCGTGACCGAGCTCAGGCGCGCGACCCCGGACGACGCCGCCGCGGTGGCCCGGATCTGGTACCCGGGCTGGTGCGACGCGCACCTCGGCAACGTCCCACAGCGGCTCGTCGACGCACGGCCGGAGGAGACCTTCGAGCCACGCGCGCTGGAGCACGCCGGCCAGACCACGGTCGCGATCGTCAACGGCGGGGTCGCCGGGTTCGTCATGGTCGTCGACGACGAGGTCGAACAGGTCTACGTCTCGGCAGACCACCGCGGATCCGGTGTCGCACAGGCACTTCTGGCCGCCGCCGAACAGGAGGTGGCGGCGAACGGGCACTCCCGCGCGTGGCTCGCGGTCGTCGCCGGGAACGCGCGGGCCCGCCGCTTCTACGACCGGCGGGGCTGGGCCGACGAAGGTCTGTTCGACCACCGGGCGCCGCACCCGGACGGCCCGATCCCGGTTCCGGCTCACCGCTACACCAAGCCCGTGTGATCGTGTCGGGTGTGTTAACTCTTCTGGTGGCGCTGTTCTTCCGTGTTCTCATGGCGTCATGTCGACCGCCGCCCTCCTGAGTTTCACGTTCGTCGCGCTGCTGACGGTCATCACACCGGGCCTCGAGACCCTGCTGGTGCTGCGCACGGCGCTGCTGGTCGGTCGCCGCACGGCCATGGGCGTGGTGGTGGGCAGCACGCTGGGCTGCCTCGTGTGGGCGGTCGCGGGCCTGGTCGGCCTGACGGCGTTGCTGCAGGCGTCCGAACTGGCCTACGACGTCGTGCGCTGGCTCGGCGCGGGATATCTGGTCTACCTCGGCGTCAAGGCGCTGTGGCAGTCCAGGCGTCCCGCCGAGATCGACGAACCCGCGCCCGTGCCGTCGGTGCGCGCGGCCGTCCGGGTCGGACTGCTGACGAACCTGCTCAACCCGAAGCCGGGCGTCTTCTACATCTCGCTGCTGCCGCAGTTCCTGCCGGTCGGCCAGCCCGCGTGGGGCGCGGTGCTCGTGGCGATCCACCTCGGCATCGGGCTGGTGTGGTTCCCGATCCTGATCACGGCGGCCGGCCGGGCACGTGCTTTCCTGTTGCGGCAACGGCTTCTGCTGGACCGGTTGTCCGCTTCAGCGCTGATCGCGTTCGGCTTGAAGACGGCGGCGGACGCGCGCTGACGTGTGATGTGATGTCCGCATGCCGACCGCCGCCCTCCTGAGCTTCTCCCTCGTCGCGCTGCTCACCGTCCTGACGCCCGGCCTGGACACGGTGATGGTGTTGCGCACGGCGTTGCTGAGCGGCAAGCGCGCCGCGATGGGCGTGGTCCTCGGCATCACACTCGGTTGCCTGGTCTGGGCGGTGGCGAGCCTCGCGGGCCTCACCGCACTGCTGCAGGCGTCCGCGCCGGCCTACGACGTCGTCCGCTGGCTCGGTGCCGCCTACCTGATCTACCTGGGCGCCAAGGCTTTGTGGAACTCCCGCAAGGCCGTGTCCCTCGACGACTCCCGTTCGGTGCCGGGCGCGGGAGCGTCGTTGCGCGCCGGACTGCTGACGAACCTGCTCAACCCCAAGGTCGGCGTCTTCTACCTGTCGCTGCTGCCGCAGTTCATGCCCGCCGGTGAACCCGCGTGGGGGGCCGCACTCGTCGCCATCCACCTCGGACTCGGCCTGGTGTGGCTGCCGATCCTGATCGCGGTGGCCGGTCGCGCTCGTGCCTTCCTGTTGCGCCAGCGGGTTCTGCTGGACCGGCTGACGGCGTCCGTGTTCGTCGCGCTGGGGCTGAAGCTGGCGTTCGACGCGCGCTAACGCTCCCCGGTGACCGAGCGGTGCCAGGCCGCGAGCGCGACCCTGCTCGGCAGGCCGAGCTTCACCCGGATGTTGACCACGTGCCGGTCCGCGGTGCGCGGCGAGATGAACAGCCGCGTCCCGATCTGCTTCGACGTGAACCCGTCCGCGACCAGCCCGGCGATGGTGAACTCCTGCCGGGTCAGGCCGCCGGGCAGCAGGGGCTTCGCCGGTCGGCGTTCGGAGTCCGGCACCGGTTCGAGCGCGAACGCCATCGCCTGCTCCGGTCGCAGGTCGGCGCCGAGCGTCGAGATCACCTGGTAGTCGTCGCCGAGCGAGCGGCGGACGGTCCGGTCGGCGCGGTCCAGCAGCCGGTGGAACGGACTCATGCCGGCGAACGAGATCCGCGAGATCCGTTCCAGCGACCGCAGCGCGCCGAGCAGCCGTGCCGCGCGGTCGAAGGCCCCGAGTTCGGCGCACGTGCAGGCGAGCAGCCACAGGCTGAACGGCGCACCCCACGTGTCGCCGAGCGCCAGCTGGATCCGCAACGCCTCGATCACCAGCGGATGCACCTGTGCCGCGTCGCCGTGCAGCAGTTCGTACAGGCCGCGATGCCACAACCCCCAGGCGTGCGACCAGTTCACGCCGTTGCTCTCGGCCTGCCTGGCGAGCGCCGTCGTGGCCTTGTCCGCGGCTTCGGCGTCCAGCAGGAAGCACGACGCCATCGCGTGCATCAGCTCGGTGACGTAGGTGTCGCCCAGCGACGCGTACTGACGGCACAACTCCACGACATGCGCGTACAACGGCACACAGTCCGGTGAGCCCTCAACGAAGAAGAGATGCGTGGCCTCGGCCAAAACCAGGTGCACGTCCGTGATCGGCAGCCGTGGCAACGCACGTGCCTCGCTCATCAACGGGAACGCCACCGCTGAATCGCCACGCACCTGCGCCATGTACGCGCTGTGCGCCAGCAACGACGTCCGCAGCGGTGCCTCGGTGATCACCCCGCGGGCGGCGACGAGCATGTCCCACGCCTCCCCGAGCATCCCCGCGAACGAGGTGAAGCGCGCCCGCTGCACGTTCATCGCCACGCCCGCGCCGGCCGCGGCCAGGCCGGGTGTCCGGAGCGCGTGTCCGACGGCCGCGCGGACGTTCGGCCACTCCTCCCACAACCGGCCCATCCACAACGCCTCGCCCGGCGAGAACCACGAGCGGGCGGCCTCGTCCACGAACCCGCTGTAGTGCACGGCGTGGCGGCGCAACGGCTCGTCCGCATCCGTCAGCAGACGGGCACCGAACTGCGACACGGCGCCCAGTAATCGATAGCGGGTCTCACCGGTGACAGAGCTCTTCGCCGTCGCGACAACCGCCCGGAGAACCAACGCGGACAACGGTTTCCGCACGTCCGCATCCGCCACCGCCTCGGCGGCGGCGAGGTCGAAGTCCGCGGGGAACACCGACAACCGCGCCCACAACCGCCGTTCCTCGTCCGTGCACTGCTGCGCCGCCCACTCGAGCACCTGCTCCAGAGAGGCGGGCTGCTGCGGCACCTCGGCAACCACGCCGGTCGGCAGCGCGGCCAGGAGTTCGATCGCGAGCGGCAGCCCTTCGACCGCCTGGCACAACGTCGCGACGCCGGCTGACTCGGGCGGCACCTCCGCCCTGTCCAGGAACAGCTCCACCGCGTCGTCCACGCTCAGCGGCGGAACCCGCAGCGGCTGCTCGCCGTAGACGCCGAGCGGCTCCCGCGAGGTCGCGAGGACCGTCAGCCCCTCGCAGTCGCGCAACAGGTGGTGCGCCAGGTGCCGGACCGCCTCCAGCAGGTGCTCGCAGCCGTCCAGCACGAGCAACAAGTGCTTGTCGTGCAACGACTCCACGAGGCGTTTGAGCCCGGGCTCCGGTGAGTTGTCGACGATCCGCAGCTCGGCTGCGACGGTGCGGGACAGCGCCGCCGGGTCCCGGAGATCCGCGAGCCGCACCCGCCACACCCCGTGCTGGAACGCCCCCGCCCGAGCCAGCGCGCGCCCCGTCTCCACGGCGATCCGGGTCTTGCCCGCACCGCCCGTGCCCACCAGCGTGACCAGCCGCGACCGGCGCAGGAGTGCCTCGGTTTCGGCGAGCACCGCCCGGCGGCCGATGAACGTCGTGGTCTGGGGAGGCAGATCGCCCCGCACGGTCATCGGCGCATCTTCGCCTAGTGGCACCGAAGTGTGATGACGAGCATCACCTCTCCACTCTTTCGGACTAGTGGTGTGACCCGGAAGGTCGGCGAGGTGATCCACGCTCAGCGGGCGGCACCCTTCCGGGCCACACCCCTAGCGAGTTCGACCAGGCGTGGTCACGCGCTCCCGCGTTCGAATGATCATCTTGGTCGCGAGCCGAAGTCCCTGCCGAGCGTTGAGGTGCGGGAGGTACGCGCGGCTCACCGCGTTCGCGATGCGCGGCAGTGCCGCCGAGTCCGGGTACGCCATGAACATCGGCTGGTAGGTCGGCTGGAACTTCGCCTTGAACGCGAACAGCGAGCGGAACCCGTACACCGGCTCCAGCACCTGCCCGGTGAAGTCCAGGACGCGCTGCAACGCCCGCGGCCGCTCCCCGCGGTCCAGCCGCGCGAGCGGTGCCCCGGACAGGCTCAGGAACCGCGCTCCCTCGGCCTGGAGTTGTTGTGCCGCCGAGGCGATCAGGAATTCCATCGAGCCGCGGAAGCCGTGCGAGCGGCGGCGCATGAAGTCGAGCGTCCACCCGACGACCTCGCCGTCGGCGTACACGGGCAGCCAGCTCGTGATGCCGTGCACGGTCCGGTCGCCGTCCACCGCCAGCAGGCAGCGGACCCCGTCACCGGCCAGCTCCTCCAGTCCTCCCAGCGTGAAACCCATCTCCGGCAGGCCCTTGTCCGCCACCCACTCCGCCGAGATCGAGCGGATCTGGTCCGTGATCGCGTACGGCGCGTCGGCGTAGGTGCACCACTCGGCGGTGATCCCGGCCTTGGCGGCCTTGTTCAACGCCGTGCGCACGTCCTGCCACTTCTTGCCGGTGAAGCTCAGCTCGTCGAGCTCGATCATCGTGTCCTCGGCGACCTGCACCGCCGACCAGCCGATCTCCTCCACCGCGGCCCGCGTCTCCGCGCCCACGCTGTAGAGACACGGCGTCCAGCCGTTGAGCGCGCAGAACTCCGCGAACCCGCGCACGGCGTCCAGCCGCGCCGGGCCGATCGGATCGCCGACCGTCAGCGCGATGGTCGCCACCACGCGGTACGCGATTGCCGTCTCCCCGTCCGGCGTGAACCAGTACTGGTTGCCACGCCACGTCGTCATGTACGACAACGACGAGCCGCCGTGGCGACGCATCAGTTCACGGGCTTGCGCTGCCTCCTTCTCGCACGACGACGGCCACGTCCGCCACGACGCCATCAGCAGCCCGGCCAGCACGATCAGCCAGAACACCACGCCGGTGTACTCGAACAGCAGCGCGCCGACGAACCCCTCGGTGGAGAACCGCAGCGGCACCAGGCCGAGGTAGCCCGGCGGCAGGAACCGCGTCGGCAGGTCCGCGAGCAGCGCACCGAACCCCGGCTCCGGCGTGAACTGGTCGCGGACCAGGTACCCGGCGAACACGTACAGCGCCGACAGCAACGCGACGCTGATCGCCGTGAACCGCCAGAACCTCACGACGGCATGCCGAGGAAGACGCACGTCGAAATGCCTGCGCGTCAACAACAGCACCACGGTGATCGCGAGCGGTGCCAGCATCGGCACACCGAACGAGACCGCCATCTCCAGCACGCTCGCGCCCGGGAACTGCGCTACGTACACGACGTACGAACCGATGAACGCCGCGAACGCCACGTTGAACACGAGCGCCGCCCGCCACGCGAACCGCCGTCCGCGCCGCAGCCCTTCCGCCAGCACGAGCAGCAGCAACGCCGGCAGCAACGACATCACGAGCGCGGGGAACCGGCCGTACGACAGCTGGACCAGCATCGTCCGGCACTGCTCGACCGCGTCCGAGGAGCAGAACGCGTCGACGTCCTCCTGCGACGGCTGAGCGACCGCCACGACGTCCGCGAACCACCACAGCGGTCCGTTCGGGTACGGCGACATCATCGACACCACCGGCCCGAGCGCCGACGCCGCGAGCAGCAACGCCACCAGCACCCGCGTCTCCTGCAGCGAACGCGCCTTGTGCACCGGCCCGCTCTTCAGGAACAGCGCTCCCACCACCAGCCCGGCCACGCCACCGGACAGTCGGAGGAGGTCTTCCAGCCAACCCGAGTACAGCGTGAGGACCAGCACCGACAAGATCATCATCAGGCGTACACGACGCCTCCACAGAGGTGGCATCCGGAACGTCAGGGCGAGCGCCAGCCCGACCCCGCCGATCGACGGCCCCGCCGCCTGCTCGCCGACGAGCGACTCGAGCCAGCCCCAGTGCAGGTCGCCGCCGACCAGCACCAGGCCGAGCCCCAGGAACGAGCCGAGCACGTGCGTGGCCAGGAAGATCACCGCGGTCCGCAGGGCGCCGAACTCACGCTCCGCCAGCGGTCCGGCGACCGCCAGCAGCACGGTGGTCGCGACGTAACCCAGCAGGTCCATCGACCACAGTGCCGAGCTGAGCACCGTCCACCACGGACTCCCGGTGCCGAACCCGGTCCACGTGAGCAGCTCGTCGCCAGCGCCGCCGATCGCCCCGGTCAACGCCCCGGCCGTCCAGAAGACGATGAGGAACGCGCACGTCAGAGGTGCGGTGCGGAACAGCCGGGCGATCATCTGACCAGCCCTGTTCGCTGCGCGAGCCACGGCATCGACCCGAAGAGGCCCTCGCGGGCCATGTTCCAGTCGTGGTTGTTCGGCAGTTCTTTCCACTGCACGTCCATTCCGGCCTTCCGGCACGCCTCGAAGACCTCGGCGTCCGCCTTGCGGTACGTGACGTCGTCGCGTCCGGCGACGACCATGCCCGCCGTGTGCGGGAATCGCTGGCGCGCGAGGACGTCCATCGGGTTGACCCGGACGAACGCGGCCTCGTCGCCGCCGAACGCCGCCTTCACCGTCTCCTGCCGCGTGCCCAGGGAGGGCTCGGGCTGGGGAGCGAGGGCGACGAAGTTGCCGTACACGTCCGGCGCGCGCACGGCCAGCTGCACCGAGCACGTGGCGCCTTGGGAGAAGCCCGCGACCGTCCACGACTCCCGGCGCTCGTCGACCGTCAGCCGTTGTTTGATCCACGCGGGCACGTCACGCGCCAGGTACGTCTCCGACTGGCCCAGCTTCGAGTCGAGGCACAGAGGGTTCGCCGTCGACGTGCCGAGCTGGTCGACCACCACGACGATCGGCGCGAGCCCGTCGTGCTGACGCGCGTAGGCGTCGAGGTTGTCGAGGATCCGGCCACCGTCGAACCAGTCGCGTGGGCTGCCCGGCTGGCCCGCCATCAGGACGATGACGGGCAGCCGCGGACGTGGGACCGCGTTGTAGGCGGGAGGCAGGTAGATCCACGCCGGACGCGCCTTGAACGCGCCGGGGATCTCCGCCTCGGTGACGACACCCCTGTCCGGCAGGTCCGCCGGCCGCTTCCAGACGTCGGCGAGCTTCTGGCCCGCGGGCACCTCGACGACGCTCGTGGGCGGGGGAGCGGCGTCGTTCAGGGCGACCGTGTCGTTCCTGAAGACGTCCAGCACCGCGCGCGTGGTGGGGTACTGCCCGAAGTGGGCGTTCGTCGCGACCGCCGCGCTCGCCGTCACGCCCAGCGCCAGCAGGACGCCGAAGGCCCGTCCGTACCACCGGCCGGAGCGCAACCGAACCGCTGCCAGCGTCAACGCGACCAGGGCCGCGCCCAGCCACACCGCCAGAACGGGCGGCAGCGGCTCCGGCCACGGCTTCCACACGTGGTCGACGACGAGCACCAGCCCGGTCACCACGAGCGCGCACGTCAGCACGACGATCGGCAGGACTCGGGACCACCACGTCCGGTTCTTCCGGATCGCCAAGTACGTGAGAGCGAGTGCGGCGGCGGCCGTGGCGAGCTGGGGGATCGGTCCGTTTATCAGCGACAGATCCAACGGGCTGAGCATGCCGCCGATGCTTCAGGAAGTCTTCAGGAAGCACATCGGCGTTTCGTCTCGCTTCAGAGCTGTGAACATCAGCCTGAAGAATGACAACCCCTCAGCCGGATGATGCGTCGCGCCAGGCGTTCGTCAGCACCGGCAGGGCGTCCGGGTGCTCGGCGATCTCCGCCGCACGGGACAAATCGGACTCCGCCATCCCCAGTTCCCGCAACGACGTCGCCGCGCCGAACCGAGTCGCCGTGTCGTGGACACGAGTGGCCAGATCGGACGGTGCCGTGTGCGGGAGCAGTGCCGTGTGGGTGGCGGCGTGCGGCAGTCCGAACGTGCCGCCCAGAACGTGCGCGAGCTTGTGGTGCAGTCCCATGGGGACGGACGCGAGGCACGTGCCCGCGAGCCAGGCCGACGACAGCAGCTCCGTCCGTGCCTCCACAGTGGACGGGTTTCCGCTCAAAGCGTGCAAAACGCCCTCGATCGCCTTGGTCGCGATGGCGTCGATCAGCGGGTTCTCGTTGCCTCGGGCGGCGACGGCGTGCGCGAGAGAGTTGAGCGCGCTCGTGACCGTGACGTCGAGCGGCAGGTCGAGCGTGAGGTCGACGTCGTAGATGACCGTGTTCGGCTGGATCGCCGGGTCGCGCCGCGTCTTCTTCAGCCCCGACGCGGTCTCGCCGAGCACCTGTGTGACCTCGGAGCCCGCGTAGGTCGTGGGGATGACGATCTGCGGTATGCCCGCACGCACCGAGAGCGCCTTCGACAGCCCTGTGCTCGACCCGCCGCCAACGGACACGATGCAGTCCGCCCCGTGTTCGTGCAACGACGCGAGCGCGCGCTCGGTGACCTCGACCGGCGTGTGCATCGCCGCACCGGTGAACCGCGTGACCAGCAGCGGGCCGAGTTCGGCGGCCACTTCGTCGCCACCGTGGCGGGCGATCAGCAGGACCCGCTGCGCGCCCAGCCGCTCGACCTCGGCGCGCACGGAGGAGGCGGTGCCGCGGCCGAAGACCACGCGGGTGCGGCCAGGTTCGAAGGTGAAACTCACGAGTGACGAATATTCGTGAGGGGAGCGCCGGGCGCAACAGCAGAGGGTCAAGCCTTTCGGCTCTGACGGGGCGAGTTCATCACTCCTTAGCGTGAATCTTCATGAAGCGTGTTCGTGTTGTAGTGGCGTTAGCAGGAGCCCTGTCCCTGACGCCGATCCCTGCCACAGCGGCGACACCAGCGTTCACCCTGTCCGGCGGCGTGACCGCGCCGATCCACTCGATGGCCGACGCGGTCCGCGAGACGGTATACGTCGACTCCGGGCTCGACCTCGACGGCAACGGCACCCGTGACCGGGTGGCAGCCGACATCATCAGGCCGTCCACGACCGGGCGCGTGCCCGTGATCATGGACGCCAGTCCCTACTACCAGAGCGCCGGACGCGGCAACGAGAGCGAGGTCAAGACCTACGACTCCGCCGGGGTGCCGGTCAAGTTCCCGCTCTTCTACGACAACTACTTCGTGCCGCGCGGCTACGCCGTCGTGCTGGTCGACTTCCTCGGCACGAACCGGTCGCGCGGCTGCGTCGACGTCGGCGGCCAGTCGGAGATCGCCTCCGGCACGGCCGTGATCGACTGGCTGAACGGCCGGCGCACCGGCTATTCCACCCTGACCGGCGCCACCACGAAGACCGCGTCCTGGTCGACCGGCGCGGTCGGCATGATCGGCAAGTCGTGGGACGGCTCGATCGCGAACGGCGTCGCGTCGACCGGCATCGACGGCCTGAAGACCATCGTGCCGATCGCGGCCATCAGCTCCTGGTACGACTGGTTCCGCTCGGACGGTGTCGCGTACCCCGGCTACAGCTCGCCGACCGGCCTGGGCTCGCAGTTCGAGAACTCCAACGCGCGCTCTCGGTGTGCTGCGGTGCGCACGCAGATGACGAACGGTTCTCCCGCCAACGGCGACTACACGGCGATGTGGCAGACGCGCGACTTCGTGCGCAACGCGGCCAACGTGAAGGCGTCGATCTTCGCGATCCACGGGCTGAACGACCTCAACGTGAAGACGTTGCAGTACGGCCAGTTCTGGGACGCGGTGCCCGCGTCGGTGCCGAAGAAGCTGTGGTTCTCGCAGACGGCGCACGTCGACCCGTTCGACTTCCGGCGTGGCGAGTGGGTCCCGACGCTGCACCGGTGGTTCGACCGCTGGTTGCTGAACGTGCAGAACGGCATCGAGAACGAGCCGCAGGTGTCGGCGGAACGCGCGCCCGACCAGTGGGCGGACGACCAGACGTGGCCTCCTGCGGGCACCGTCAGCACCGTGTTGCGTCCCTCTTCTTCGGGACTCGGCACGACGCCCGGCACGGGCACGTCGGCGTTCACCGACAACGGCAGCGGCACGCCGGCGAACTGGCTCTCCGGCTCGAACACCGGGAGGACGATCTACTCGACGGCACCGCTGACCTCCGACCTGCGCGTCGCGGGCACGTCCTCGATCACGGTGGGGGTGTCGTCCTCGACGCCGACCGCGCACCTCACGGCGTACCTCGTCGACTACGGGCCGGCGACGGTGCGGACCGGCGAGGGCATCCGGACCCTGACCACGGAGTCGTGCTGGGGAGAGAGCCGCACGGGCGATGACGCCTGTTATCGCAACACGGAGGCCACGACGGGCAACGTTGACGCGCAGATCATCGCGCGTGGCTGGGCGGATCTCGCGAACTACCAGTCTCTCTCGACCCCGCGCACGATCACGCCGGGAACCAAGTACCGCATGACGTTCCGACTGTCCACAACGGACCACCTGGTCAAGGCGGGACATCGTCTGGGCCTGGTCATCGGCGGCACCGACTCGACCGCGATCGTGCGGCCGAGCCAGCTGCCGAGGCTGACCGTCGACCTGGCGGACACGTCGGTGCGGATCCCGTTGAAGGGCTCGGTCCCGGCCGCCTCGTCCGCTCCGCTGGTCGCCGGCAGCGTTTCCGCTGGTACGAAGGGCGCGTTGGGCTAGCGAACCGGACTGTCGGTGCTGCTCGCTAGCATCGGCGGCATGGTTTCCACCGACGGTGTCGTTCTCGGAGACGCGCTGCAGGTCCTGCAGCGCGTCTTCGGGTATCCCGAGTTCCGCGGCGACCAGGCCGCCATCGTCGAGCACGTGATCGCCGGTGGCGACGCGCTCGTGCTCATGCCGACAGGTGGTGGCAAGTCCCTCTGCTATCAGGTGCCGGCGCTGGTCCGGCCGGGCGTGGGTGTGGTGATCTCGCCGCTCATCGCACTGATGCAGGACCAGGTGGACGCGCTGCGTGCTCTCGGCGTGCGCGCGGGCTTCCTGAACTCGTCGCTGTCGTGGGACGAACGCCGGAAGGTCGAGGCCGACTTCGTCAACGGCGAGATCGACCTGCTCTACCTGGCGCCGGAGCGGCTGACGTCCGAGGCGACGCTGCGCCTGCTGGAGCAGGGTGAGATCGCGCTGTTCGCGATCGACGAGGCGCACTGCGTCTCCCAGTGGGGCCACGACTTCCGGCCTGACTACCTCTCGCTCACGCACCTGCACGAGCGCTGGCCGAAGGTGCCGCGGATCGCGCTCACCGCCACGGCCACGGAGGCGACGCGCAAGGAGATCCTGACGCGCCTGGAGCTGAACGACGGGCGGCAGTTCGTCTCCAGCTTCGACCGGCCGAACATCCAGTACCGCATCGTCGGCAAGAAGGAGCCGAAGAAGCAGCTGCTGGACCTGCTGCGCGGCGAGCACCAGGGCGACGCGGGCATCGTCTACTGCCTGTCCCGCGCGTCGGTGGAGAAGACGGCGGAGTTCCTGGTGGCGAACGGGATTCCCGCGCTGCCGTACCACGCGGGCCTCGACTCGTCGGTCCGCCAGCGCAACCAGGCCCGGTTCCTCCGGGAGGACGGTCTGGTCATGGTCGCCACCATCGCGTTCGGCATGGGCATCGACAAGCCGGACGTCCGCTTCGTCGCCCACCTCGACCTGCCGAAGTCGGTCGAGGGCTACTACCAGGAGACGGGCCGCGCCGGTCGCGACGGCCTGCCGTCCACCGCGTGGCTCGCCTACGGCCTGCAGGACGTGGTGCAGCAGCGAAAGATGATCGAGTCGTCGGAAGGCGATCTGGCGTTCCGCCGCCGCTCGCAGGCGCACCTCGACGCGATGCTCGCCCTCTGCGAGACGGTGACGTGCCGCCGGTCCAGGCTCCTGGAGTACTTCAACGAACCCGGTGGCGCCCCCTGCGGCAACTGCGACACCTGCCTGACCCCTCCCGAGTCGTGGGACGGCACGGTCGCCGCGCAGAAGGTGCTGTCCACGGTCTACCGGCTCCGCAAGGAGCGCAACCAGAAGTTCGGCGCCGGGCAGGCCATCGACATCCTGCTGGGCCGCAAGACCGCCAAGGTCATCCAGTTCGACCACGACCAGCTCAGCACCTTCGGCATCGGCGAGGACCTGAGCGAGGGCGAGTGGCGCGGTGTGGTCCGTCAGCTCCTCGCGCAGGGCCTGCTGGCCGTCGAGGGCGAGTACTCGACGCTCGTGCTCACCGAGGCGAGCACCGAGGTCCTCGGCCGCAAGCGCGAGGTCAAGATGCGCAAGGACCCGACGCCCGTCCGCTCGACGACGCGCACGGCGTCCTCCTCGTCCGGCGCGGCCAAGGTGAAGGTCGACCTCCCGGCCGACGCGGGCCCGCTCTTCGAGGCGCTGCGCGAGTGGCGGGCCGGCCAGGCCCGCGAACAGGGCGTCCCGGCGTACGTGATCTTCCACGACGCCACGCTGAAGTCCATCGCGGCGTCGCGCCCCGGCTCGCTCACCGCCCTCGGCGCGGTGAGCGGCGTCGGCCAGGCGAAGCTCACGAAGTACGGCGAGCAGATCCTGGAGGTGGTGGCGGCCGGCGGTCCCGCACCGGAAGCCGCCGCACCTGCCGCGGCCGCGGCGCCCAAGCCGAAGACCCCGAGCGCCGGCGGTGCCGCGTGGGGCTCGGGTGACGCCGTGGACGAGTGGCCGGAGCCCGAGGAGCCGGACGAGCCCATGGACTGGTGACGGGTCAGGTCACCTTCTCGATCTGAACCCGCTTGATCACGCTCTTCCCGGACTCCCCGACGAGTTCGAAAGCAGCGCTGTTCAGCACGACGCAGGCCGGCCCGACGCCGACGACGCGGACGGTCGTCTGCCTTCCGTTGTCCAGGTTGGTGACCCGTACCGCGGTCCCGACCGGGAGCTGCGAGGAGAACGCCCCGGCCGCCCCGCCGACGGCCGACAACCCGACGGTCGCGCCGTCGCAGACGACCTGCCCGACTGTTCCGGAAGCCCGCACCCGCGCCGTGGAGGTGCGGGTGGTGGGAGTCGGCGCCGGTGCGTTTCCGATGATCTCCACTCGAATGCGCCGGAGAACGCTTTCTCTTCCGCCGGTCTCGGCAGACCCGAGTGCATCGAATGCCGCGGTGTTCAGCACCGCGCATCCGGTCGACGGTCCGGTGACCGAGACGGTGATCGCCCGCCCGTTGGCGGGATTCGTGACTCGCAACAATGTGCCGATCGGGAACTTGTCCGACAGCACCGTCGCCGGACCCTTGGCGTTCGTCGTCCTCACCTGCTGCCCGCCGCACACCTCTTTGCCCGCCACCACCGGCTGCGACGAGGAGGCACCGGATCCGGCGAGAGCGAAGGCCGTGCCCCCGATGGCCGCGACGACCGAGAAGACCCCGCCGCTCGCGATCCAGCCCTTCGACCAGCGCATGTACAACACCCGACCTCTCTGTCAGGCCGTACGGCCCGCAGATCGGGAAGGTTCAACGGCGCGTGGCCCGAACCAGCGCCGTCGGGTCGCACGACGCCAGGTGATCGCGCAGGGCGACATGGGTGAAGCGGTACTCGCCGTCGACGCGCGTGAGCAGCAGCCTGTCCTGTGCGAGGTGCAGCAAAGCCTTGCGGCGGAACGACAACTCGCCCAGCGACAATGGACGTGTGACGGCCTCGGCGGCGACTTCAGCGAGCGCGTCGAACGGCCAGACGTAGTCGCGGGCGGCGGTCGGGGTCACCAGCAGACCGAGTGCTACTCCCAGTGCGACTCCCCACGACCCCAGTGCGCCGATCCCGCCCAGCAGACCGATCGTGCCGAGCACCGGGACGGCCGGCTGAACCCACCACGGGCGCCCTTGCCGCATGCGGTGTCGTTGCACCGGCAGCACCGTGCTCCACACACGCCCCACGGCTGCGGCGAAAACCCCGCCCGCCACACCTGCCGAGAAGCCAACCCCCATGCCCGTCATCACCGCGTAGGGACCGGTCCAGATCATCGAGACGCCCGGTGCGGCGGCGATCAGCAACGCCCACGGGATGGGTGCGTCACCCGGAATGAAGCCCAACGCCAAGAAGAAAGACGCCACCACCACGAACACGTACGCCACGAGATACGGCCACGGCGTCCCGATTGCGCCCAGCCACAAACCGGCCAGACCGACCAGCAACCCCGCGAACACTCCTGCGAGGAATCCCAGCGCGGCAGTCACGATGCCGTGCGCACGTCCAGGCGGGTGGAAGACGCGGGGCAGTTTGTTCACCAGCACGAGCAAAGAAGAAGCCGCGACAACGAACACCAAAGCGGGCCACAATCCGAGGCGCAGTCCCGTCATGAACGACACGGCACACACACCGCCGGCATACGCCGCAGGCACCGCACGCACGAACAGCAACCACAGCGGACGCGTCGGCAGCAGCGGGAGCCACGCACGGCGATGAGGCAAGTGCACGGGGGCTCCGAGGTCCGGCCGCCCCAACCGCGCGAGGAACTTCAACGCGCGAATGGTGGGTCCCGCACCGCGTTGGCCGGAAAGCCTTTCCACGACGAAGGACCCCACGAAGTCGTTGCCGATCGTGTCGACCTGCTTGTCCAGGTGCGTCAGCGCCAGCAGGTTCAACGCCAGGGGAGAGTCCAGCCGCTCCCAGATCTCCGGGGTCAGGGCCGATTCCAGGCTGTCGAGCCGAGGGCTGACCGAAGCGATGTACTCGAGCACCTGACCGCGGGTCAACGGCTCCACGAACACCGACGGCAGGTTCTCGATCGGACCGGTCGAGGTCACGACGGAGGCGAACGGCGCGAGTTCGGACTCGCAGAGCGCGCGGTCCACGCGCGGCACCTCGTCCAGTCCGTCGATGAGCACGGCCACCCGCTCGCGGCGCAGCCAGATCGTGCCGGCCGAACGGCTGATGCCGTAGCGGCGGTTCATCTCGCGCAACAGCCATGCGGTGAACTCGGTCGGCTTGCGCGTGCCGTATGCCCGCCACGTCGCCAGGTCCACGACGACCGGGATGGGCGCCTCAGGGTCGTCTCGTGCCCGTTCGACCAGCGCCAGGCACAGTTCGCGCAGCAACGTCGACCGGCCGCTGCCCACAGGGCCGATCAGGACCATGGTGTGGCCGAGGCGGTCGTAGACGGCCTCCACGTTCCGCGAGGAGATTTCTTCGCCGTCGACTCGTACGGAGATCGAGGGCTGCTTCAAAGCACCGAGCTTGATCTGCGTCTGCGCGGCCAGCGAGGCACTGAGCAGCGTTTTCACCCGTGACTCGACCCGCGCGAGGGCGGCGGTGCGGTTGCTGGTCTCGTGGCCGCGACCGCGCTCCCAGAGAGCGAGACCGACCGCGACGAGGACCATCACGCCGACCGTGGGCCACAACCATCGGCCGAACTCGCCGATGAACCCCGGCACAGCACCGCCGGTGCTCACGCTGATGGCCGCTGGAAGCAGCAAAACGACGGTGACCAGGCACAACGCGGCCAACGCAGTCAGCCGTGCAGCCCTCGTCACCCCGCTTGGATCCACCTTCACCTCCGCGATCCCGGCGAACGACGGTAACCGTGTCGCCGGGATCGCGGAAGTGAATCCGAACAGGCTTAACTCACACGCGAACCAACCGCCTGTGCCGCCTCAGGAGCCCACTCCGGGTAGGTCCTGTCACTGCTGTTGCTGGCCACCGAAGTTCCGGAGGCCTTCCTTGAGCTTGTCCTCGCCCTTGTCGATGTGCTCGCTGTGCTTGCCGCCGGTCTTGTCGTCGGCGAACTGACCCGCGCGCTCGACACCGTCGTCGACCTTGTCACCATGCTGGCCCACGAGGTCCTTGGCCTTGTTCTTCAACTCGTCGAATCCCATGACTGCATTACCTCCCTATGCAGTTCGGGTACCCCGTCTCAGATCCGATACACGTCGCTGGATCGAGTGAAGCGCCGCGAGCGACTCGGCCTCCATCCCCGCAGGCACCTGTGATCCGTTAAACCTTGCCCGCTCATCCCGGCTCCACTAGGAAACGCGCATGAGGCGAATCGCAGCTGGACTGGCAGTGGCGGCGCTGGCCGTTGGTTTCACCACGACGGGCACCGCGTCCGCCGAGGTTCAGACGGCCCGGCCGGACTGCGGCTACACCGCGACCCCGGAGGAACCGGCCGCGCGTCCGGTGCCGATTCCGCACGACCCGCGGTTCACCAAGGGCAAGGTCCTGGTCAAGGTGAAGACGAACCAGGGCGACATCCCGCTCCTGCTCGACCGCTCCAAGGCCGCGTGCACCGCGCACAGCTTCATCCACCTGGCGCACCGCGGTTTCTACAACCAGACCGAGTGCCATCGGCTCACCGCGTACCCGACGCTGAAGGTGCTGCAGTGCGGCGACCCGTCCAACACGGGTGAGGGCGGCCCTGGTTACAGGTACAAGGACGAGCTGCCGACCGACCTGCAGCCCGCTCCGAACGACCCGACCGGTCAGCGCCGCATCTACCCGCGCGGCACGCTCGCGATGGCGAATGCCGGCCCGGACACGAACGGCTCGCAGTTCTTCCTCGTGCAGTCGGACTCGGTCCTGCGCCCGAACTACACCGTGTACGGCGAGATCCTGCCCGAGGGCCTGAAGACCCTGGACAAGATCGCGGCCGGCGGCATCGCGGGGGAGAACCCGCTCGACGGCCGGCCGAACGTCAAGTCGGAGCTGAAGTGGGTGCTTCCCCTCGGGCTCTGACCGAGGCGCGCCAAGCACGCGGTGAACTGCCGTAGGCACGTGTGAACGCGCGGCTGAACGCTGCTTCCGAATACCCCACGCCTGCTGCGATCCGTCCGACCTGCTCGGTCGTGGTGAGCAGCAGGCGTGCCGCGTGTTCGAGGCGTTGCCGCAGCACGTAGGCGCCGGGGGACCGGCCGAGCACCTCGGTGAACCGGGTGGCGAACGCCGACCGCGACAGCGCGGCGATCCGTGCCAGCTCGTCCACCTGCCAGTCCCGTCCAGGAGCGAGGTGGATCGCGGAGACCACCGCGCTGAGCGAGGGATCCAGCGCGCCCCTCAGCCATCCCGGCTCGGTCTTCTGGCCGGAGTCGGACCACAGGCGCAGGGCCTGGATGAACAGCAGGTCCAGCAGCCGCGACACCATCACGCGGGAGCCGGGGCGCGGCTCGTTCACCTCGGTGATCATCAACGCCAGGCCGAGAGGCAGCCATCGGGCGTCCTCCAGCGCGCCGCGCACGACGATCGCGCCGGGCAGCACCCCGAGCAGCGGCGCCGCTGCCACCGGTTCGGTCAGGTACTCGCCGGTGAACCACGACGCCTTGGTGCCTCCACGCACGGTGTGAGCGTCCCCGCGCGCAAGCAACGCCATGTCGCCTTCAGCGAGTTCGACCGGCCCGTCAGGCAACTCCACTCGTACGGTGCCGTGTTCGACGAGATGCACCAAGCGCGCGCCGGACGGGTATCGCGCCGTGGTGTCGTAACTGCGGACGACCTCGCCGCCCCGCAGGTGGATCGACTGCAGGACGTCCGACAGCGCGTCCTGTCCGCCGTGTTCCGAGCGAATGAGCGGCTCTGGGGGAACGGCAAAGTTCCCCGGCTTCTCGGTCATATTCGGTACTCCACTGTTCTCATAAGCTCGCGGAGCAAGTATGTCCGATGTGAACGGTGAGGAGACCGACTTCATGTCCACGAAGCCGACCGTGCTGCTGGTGCACGGGTTCTGGGGCGGCGCCGCGCACTGGGCCAAGGTCATCGTCGAACTGCGTGCGCGCGGGTTCTCGTCGATCAAGGCCGTGGAGAACCCGCTGACCTCGCTCGCCGACGACGCGGCCCGCACGCGTCAGATGATCGACCAGGTCGACGGTCCCGTCCTCCTGGTAGGACACTCCTACGGCGGTGCGGTGATCACCGAGGCCGGTGACCTGCCGAACGTCGTCGGGCTGGTCTACGTGGCGGCGTTCGCGCCGGACGCGGGCGAGAGCCTGGCGACGATCAGCGAGGTGCACCCTCCGGCCGCGCACGACGTCGTCACGCCGGACTCGGACGGCCATCTGTGGATAGCCGAGAACCGGTTCCACGAGAGCTTCTGCCAGGACCTGTCCGCGGACGAGGCGCTGGTCATGGCCGTCACGCAGAAGGCGCCCCTCGGCGCGGCGTTCGGCTCCGAGGTGTCGGAGCCCGCGTGGCGGACCAAACCGTCCTGGTACCAGGTGTCGACGGAGGACCGGATGATCGCTCCGGACAACCAGCGCCGCATGGCGGAGCGGATGAAGCCGCTCAGGACCGTCGAGCTGGCGTCCAGCCACGCGTCACTCGCTTCGCACCCCGCGGAGATCGCCGACCTCATCGAGGAAGCCTCACGCGTCTGAGCGCGCCCAGCCCTTCAACGCGCCGTAGAACGCGTCCGAGAGCCGCCGGACCACCTGTTCGTCAGGTACTCCGGCGGTTTTCGTCAGGTCGAGGATCTCCCGCGGGTCGAACAACGCGTGGTGCAGGAACCGGGCCACGTTCAGCAGGGCGTCCGGGAGCGCCAGGTCGATCAGCACGCCGCGCAAAGCCTGGTCCCACGCGCTGCACGTCAACGCCGCCACCTCCTCGGCGTTGTGCATCCGTTCCAGAATCCCGCGCTGCGACGAGAACCGCACTATCACCGGGCCGTGCACGTTCTGCAGCTTCACCCACCGTGCGGCTTGGTGCTCGAACAGTTCTTTGCCGGTCTTGCGAGACCGTTCGCCGTGTTCGACCAACGACGCTATGACGTCTTCGTGATAGGCCATTACGAGCGCTTCCACGGAGGGAAAGTGCCGATACGCCGTCGCTTGCGAAAGCGCGGCCCTGCGCGCGATCGACTGCATCGTCGCCGTTGCTGGTTCAGCCCGCAGGACGTGCGTCGCGGCGTCCAGCAATCGCTTGCGGTTGCGACGCGCGTCACTGCGGCTGTTTGTCTCCTCCGGCAGAACGTCCTCCCACCCGCGAACCCCGTTGCGGAGTGCAGGATAGGGCGAACGATCAACGGAAAGCGGCGATTCCGGTCAACGCGTGGCCGATGGATAGCAGGTGGATGTCGGAAGTGCCCTCATAAGTCAGTACGGATTCCAGGTTGTTGGCATGACGCAAGGGCGAGTACTCGAGCGAGATGCCGTTCGCGCCGAGGATGGTCCGGCTTTCCCGGGCGATCGCGATGGCCGACTCGACGTTGTTGTACTTGCCGACGCTGATCTGCTCGGGCTTGAGCGTGCCGGCCTCCTTGAGCCGCGCGAGGTGCAACGCCAGCAGCATCGAGTTGCTGACCTGCACCGTCATGCTCGCGAGCTTGCGCTGGGTGAGCTGGAACGAGGCGATCGGCTGGTCGAACTGGATGCGCGTGCCGGAGTAGTCGAGCGCCGCCTGCAACGAATCCCGCGCGGCACCGACAGCGCCGAACACGATCCCGAACCGCGCCTCGTTCAGACACGTGAGCGGTGCGCGCAAGGAAGTCGCGAGCGGCAGCCGGGCACTTTCCGGCAGCCGCACGTCCTCCAGGACCAACTCGGAAGTGACGGATGCTCGCATCGACAGCTTCTGTTTGATGTCACGGGTGGAGAATCCGGGCGTCCCGCGGGGAACGAGAAATCCCCGAATTCCCTCCTCGGTCCGCGCCCACACCGTTGCCACGTCGGCGAGGCCACCGTTGGTGATCCACGTCTTGGTGCCGTTCAGCACCCAGTCCGCGCCGTCGCGCACAGCCCGCGTGCGCATGCCGGACGGGTTCGAGCCGAAGTCCGGCTCGGTCAGCCCGAAGCACCCGATCGCCTCACCGGCCGCCAGCCGCGGCAGCCACTCCTGCTTCTGCTCCTCCGACCCGTACTTCCAGATCGAGTACATCGACAGCGAACCCTGCACGGACACGAAGCTGCGGATGCCGCTGTCGACGGCCTCCAGCTCCAGACACGCGAGTCCGTACGCGAGCGCGGACGTCCCCGCGCACCCGTACCCCTCCAGGTGCATTCCCAGCACGCCGAGCTTGCCCAGTTCCCGCGCCAGCTCGCGCGGCAGGATCCCCGCCTCGAACCACGAGGCGATGTGCGGCCGGACGTGGTCGGTCAGGTAGGCCGCGACGGTGGCCTGGATGTCGCGCTCCTCGTCGCCCAGCAACGCCGGGATGTCCAGCAACTCCAACGGGTCCTGCACGTCACTGCTCCAGTTTCGGCGGGCGCAGCCGGTAGGTCACCGGCGTGCGCGACAGGCGGATGGGGTTCGCGACGAGCGTCATGCCGTCGATCGTCGCGGTGGGGCCGAGATCCAGCGACTCCGCCAGCGCGAACGCGCGCGCGACGTCGTTGACGGGACCACACGGCACACCCAGTGGCGTCAGCGTCTCGAACCAGTGCTGCGCCGGGCGCGTCCGCAGCCTCGCCGCGAGCACCTCGAACAGCTCGTCCACGTTCTCCACGCGATCGGAGTTCGTGACGAACCGCGGGTCCGTGGCCAGCTCGGGCACGTCCAGTACCGAGCACAGCCGGCGGAACTGCCGGTCGTTGCCGACCGCGAGCACGATCGGCTGGTCGACCGTCGGGAACACCTCGTACGGCGCGATCGACGGATGCCGGTTGCCCATCGGCTTCGGCACCGACCCGGCCAGCGTGAAGCCCGCGCTCTGGTTCACCATGCTCGACAACAACACCGTCAGCAGGTCGAGCTCGACGAGCTGCCCCAGCCCCGTCGCCTCCCGGTGCCGCAACGCCGCCAGGATGCCGACGCACGCGTGCAAACCGGTCAGCACGTCGACCAGCGCCACACCGGTCTTCACCGGCTCGTACGGACCGGGCCCGGTCACGCTCATCAACCCGCCCACGGCCTGCACGAGCAGGTCGTAGCCGGGCAGATCCGCGCCCTTGCCCGAACCGAACCCCGAGATCGAGCAGTAGACCAGGTCGTCCCGCCCGAGCGACTCGTAGTCGAGCCCGAACTTCTTCATCGTGCCCGGCTTGAAGTTCTCGACGACGACGTCCGCCCGCGCGATCAGCTCACGCGCCGCCTCCCGGCCCGCCTCGGTCGACAGGTCGATCTGCACCGACGTCTTGTTCCTGTTGACGGACAGGAAGTACGTCGCCTCGTCCTCGTAGTGCGGCGGACCCCACGAGCGGGTCTCGTCGCCCCTGCCGGGCTGCTCGACCTTGACCACCTCGGCACCGAGGTCGCCCAGCACCATCGTCGCGTACGGCGCCGCCAGCACCCGGCTGAAGTCCGCGATCACCACGCCTTCAAGGGAACTCATGCGACCCGCCCCCGCAGCTTCATCGCGGCCAGCACGCGTTCCTGCGCCAGCTCGCGCGCCGCCACATGTGTCGTGGTGCCGCGACTTCGTGCCTCGTCGATGATGTTCACCGCGTTCGCCCTCAGCTTCGAGGACACGGCCTCCAGCACCGTCGCGGGATCCACCGGGAACGGCGAGTACCGCGCGTCCATCCCGAACGCCGCCGCGACCACGCCACCGGCGTTCGCGATGAAGTCCGGCACGACCGTGATCCCGCGCGCGGCGAGAACCTCTTGCGCCGCAGCCGAAGTCGGCAGGTTCGCACCCTCGACCACCAGTGTGGTGTCGAGCTCGCCCGCCAGGTCCGCGTCGATCACGTCCTGCAGGGCGGCCGGCACCAGCACGTCGCACGGCACCCGGAGCTCGGCACCGAGCGCGCGGACGGCGCCGTACTCCTTCACCGCGAGGTCACCGAATTCGCCTCGCAGCTCCAGCAGTCGTGCGACGTCCAGGCCGCCGGCATCCACCAACGACCCGTGCACCGATGACACGGCGACGACGACAGCGCCCAGTTCGGCGAACCGCTTCGCCGCAGCGGCGCCCACCGCACCGAAACCCTGAATCGCCACGCGTTTGCCGCGCAGCACCACCAACTCGTCCGCCACCTCGGCCACGCCGTACCCGGTGACGCCCAGCTCGTCGTACGGAAGACCGCCGAGTTGAGCCGGTGCGCCCATCATAGCGCCGCGGTCCGACAGTTCGTCCTGGACGATCGCGGCGTCCCGTTCCGTGAGGCCCATGTCGAGCCCGAGCACGTACTCGCGCGGCACCTCGTTGGAGAGCTTGCGCGCGAACGCCCGCAGCGCTGCTTCCTTGCCGGGAGAAGAAGGGTCGAACACGATCCCCGCCTTCGCGCCGCCGAAGAACAGGTCGACGCCGGCCCACTTCCACGTCATCACGCGTGCGAGGCGGGCGATCTCCGCGACCGTCACGTGCGGGCTCATCCGGGTGCCGCCCTTGCCCATGCCGCGCGCGGTGTTGTCGATGACGAGCACACCTTTCATGCCGGTGCGCCGGTCGGACACGCAGACGACCTTCTCCGGCCCCCACTCGTCCATGAGCTCGAGAACGTCCATCACATTCCTCACACGCAGTTGAGTTCCGGCCGTGCCCGGTCGGCGGCGAACCTGGAGGCGTCCAAACTGGACACGTCGACGAAGGGCTCGCGGCCGAGCACGAGGTCGCGAACCACCTCGCCGACCGCGGGGCCCTGCAGGAACCCGTGCCCCGAAAAGCCCGTGGCGTAGAAGAACCTGCCCACCGAGCCGATCAGCGCGTTGTGGTCCGGCGTCACCTCGTACAGCCCGGCCCACCCGTCGCGCACGCCCACGTCCAGCAGCCTCGGCGCACGCCTGCCGATCGCCTCGGTCAGGCGAGGCAGCCACGCGTCGGACATGTCCAGCTTGAAACCCGGTGTCTCGTCGGGGTCGGACATGCCGAACAACAACCCCCGGCCCTCGCGGTGGAAGTAGAAGGTGCTGCCGAAGTCGATGGTGAACGGAGTCACCCGATCGTGTAGCTCCGGCATGGGCTCGGTGAACATGATCTGCCGCCGCAAGGGAGAAACAGGCAGGTCAACGCCCACCATCTCGCCGATCTCCCGCGACCACGCACCCGCCGCGCAGACCACGGTTCCCGCCGAAACCGTGCCGCGGTCGGTTTCGACGCGAAAACTGTCGGACCCCGTCCCTACGATCGATCTCACGGTTGTTCTGGTGTGGAAGCGGACACCGGATCGGCGGGCCGCGGTGGCGTAGCCCAGTACGACGGACTCAGGCGTGCAGTGTCCGTCGTCGGGCGAGAAGGTCGCCGCGAGCAGGCCGTCCGTTTCGATCAGCGGCGAGATCCGCCGGGCCTCCTCGACAGTCAGCATGCGACTGCGCACGCCGAGGGAGTTCTGGAGATCGACGTTGCGCTCGAACGCCGTGACGTGTTCCCGGGAGGAAAGGAGGAACAGGTAGCCGACCTGGTGCAGATCGATCTCCTGCCCGGGGCGCTGCGGAAAGCGCTGGAACAGTTCGATGGATCGAGCTCCGAGCCTGATGTTCAGTTCGTCGGAGAACTGGGCGCGCACTCCACCCGCTGCCTTGCAGGTGGAGCCGGACCCCAGGTCATCCCTCTCCACGACCACGACGTCCCGGACTCCTGCCTCGGCGAGGTGGAAGGCGATGGATGTGCCCATCACCCCGCCGCCGATGACGACGACCTCTGCTTGAGCGGGCAGCTCAGGCGAGGCGGAAGTCAAGGTTCGCCTCGATCGCGAGAGTGTCCATCTGCGCCTTCTGCAGCTTCCCGGAGTAGTCCCAGTTCATGGACTGCCAGCGGGTGAACTGGTCGAGCACCCACACGCCCGACTGCCGGGAGCCGTTGCCGCTCTTGCCGTTCCCGCCGAACGGCAGGTGCGCCTCGGCCCCGGACGTCGAGTTGTTGACGCTGACCATTCCGGCGGAGATGCCGGCGCGGAACCGGAAGGCCTTGTTCGGATCCGTGGTGTAGATCGAGCAGGAAAGGCCGTAGCCGGGCTTGTTGCCGAGCTCGATCGCCTCGTCCAGGTCCGAGTACCCCATGACGCCGACGAGCGGGCCGAACGTCTCCTGCAGGAACAGTTCGTCGTCGTCGCGAACACCGGAAACGATTGCGGGGTGGTAGAAGAAGCCGTTCTCACCAGTGAAGCCGTCGCGGGGACTGGAGGCCGAGATGCGGCCGGTCGGGCCGTGCACCGTGTGGTGCTCACCGATCCAGCCGAGGTACTTCTCGTACGCCAGCGCGAACTTCTCGTCCAGCAGCGGTCCATAGAGGACATCGCCGGTCGGGTCACCCACGGTGGCGCCGGCGGCGGCCTCGACGAACCGGGTCAGGAACTCGTCGTACACCGACTCGTGCACGATCGCCGTGCCGAGCGAGGTGCAGCGCTGGCCCGCGGAACCGAAGCCGGCGAACAACGCGCCCTGCACGGCCAGGTCGAGGTCCGCGTCCTCGGTGACGACCATCGGGTTCTTGCCGCCCAGTTCCAGGCACGGTGTCTGGAGGTGGCGTCCGCACAGTTCGCCGATGCGCACACCGACCTCGCTGGACCCGGTGAAGCCGACCTTGTCGACGAGACCTTGCCGCAGCGACTGCTCGAGTCCGTCGAACGTCTCCGAGCCCTCGGCGAAGACGATCTCGAACACGCCGGCCGGAATGCCGGCGGCCTGGAACACGTCGTAGAAGGCCTGGGCCGATGCGGCGGAGTACTCGGCGGGCTTCCAGACGACCGAGTTGCCGCACAGCAGGGCCGGGATGATGTACCAGGACGGCACGGCGACAGGGAAGTTGCCGGCGGTGATGATCGCCGCGACACCGACCGGGTTGCGGAAGGTGAAGAGCTGCTTGTCCGCCATCTCCGAGGGGACGGTCTGCCCGTAGAGGCGCCTGCCCTCGCCGAGGAAGAAGTTCGCGGTGTCGACGATCTCCTGCACCTCGCCGCGGGCCTCCGCGATCGGCTTGCCGATCTCGCGGGTCACGAGCTGGGAGAGGGGCTCGAAGTTCGCCTCGACCAGGCGGCCGATGTTGCCGATGACCTGGCCGCGCACTGGCGCGGGTACGCGTGCCCACGCGCGCTGTGCGGCCTTGGCCCGCTGGGCGGCGTCGACGAAGTCGCGGCTGGTCCCGAGCTCGATCTCGGCGACCACGTCGGAGGTGTTCGACGGGTTCGTGGAGATGTAGGGCATGCATCCACCCTGGTAGGTGGGCGGTGGATGCGCCAGAGGTTGCAGAACGAAACCTCGCGACGTCGAGCATAAGCTGGCCTGGTGCTCAACCCGGTGCATCTCCGCACGCTCGTCGAGGTCGTGAAGACGGGTTCCTTCGCCGAGGCCGCCCGCCGTCTCGGCTACACGTCGTCGGCCGTGTCGCAGCAGATCTCGGCGTTCGAGCGGGCAGTCGGCGTGACGCTCTTCGAACGTGAGGCGCACTCGATCAGGCCGGCCGCCGCCGCTCTGCTGATCGCCGACCGCGGTGGCGAGTTGCTCGCCGCGTTCGACGGGTTCGAGCACGAGGTGAAGGCGATGGTGCAGGGCCTGCGGGGCCGCCTGCGGATCGGCACCTTCCCCACGGCGAGCGCGCGGGTCGTCCCGAAGGCGTTGGCGAAGCTGCAGGCCGAGTTGCCGGGCGCCGAGATCCGCCTGGACGAGGCGGAGCCGGACGACGTGCTGCCGCTCGTGCTGGCGGGCGAGCTCGACCTCGCGCTGGTCTACGCCTACGACCTCGTCCCGCGCACGTGGCCGGAAGAGCTGACCGTGCTGCCGCTGCTGGACGAATCCCTGCTGGTCATGGTGCCGTCCGCGCACCAGGCCGCGAAGAACAACGTCAGGCTCGAAGACCTCAAGGACGAGCGCTGGATCGCGTCACGCGACGGCACCTCCGGTGCCACCTGCCTCACGCGCCTGTGCGCGGCGGCGGGGTTCGCTCCCAAGATCGCTTTCAGGAGCAACGACTACGAGGTCGTGCAGTCGCTCGTGGCGGCCGGGGTAGGTGTCGCACTCGTGCCCGCGCTCGGGTACAAGGAGCTGCCCGGCACGCACGCGATGCCGTTGCGGCACAAGCCTGTGCGCAGGCACGTGCACGTCGTCCACCGCACGGCGAACACCAACCCGCTGCTGCGCGACGCGGTGAACGCACTGCAGGAGGTGTGCCGGAACGCCGTGGCCGGCCACCTCTACCAACCGTGAGGGGAAGATGCGGCCCGGCTCGCCCATGGCCGGACTGATCTCTACTCGCCGGTCTGCCCGTCCACGAGTTCGCGGAGGAGGTCCAGATGTCCCACGTGGCGCGCGGTTTCCTGTGCCACGTGGGCCAGGATCCACCGCACGGTGCGTTCGCCGTCTGCGGCCGTCGTGTCGGGCGTCAGCTTCTTCAACGCCTCGGTGTTCGCCCATTCCTCACGGTAGGCCTGGATGAGCGACGCCGGGGTGTCGTCGTCTTCGAGGTTCCAGGACGGGTCCGGGTCGCCCCTCCACAGCGACGGCAGCTCGAGGCCCGCGCCCGCGATGCACAGCCAGTACCGCTCGACGGCCGTCAGGTGCTTGAGCACGCCGAGGGCCGTCAGCTTCGGGGACGTGGCGATCGGGGCCGCCGCGGCTTGACTGCGGGTCAGGCCGTCGACCTTCAGCACGGCGGTCTTGCGGAGGAAGTCGAGGAATTCCCAGGCGAGCGCGCTTTCGTCGGTGGCGCGCTTCTCGGGCCAGGTTCGGGTCACCGGGCGAGTTTGTCAGCCTTCATGGCCGGTGTCGTTCAGTAGTAGTGGCGGAGTTTTGGCCACAGGGTTTCCCATGGTTCCGTTGGGGTCGCGCACAGCTTTATCTCCGTGCCGTCTTCCTCGTTCTCCACGGGGTTGCGGTGCTGGCCGACGACTTTGCAGTCGCTGAACGGCGGTGCGTCGAACCCGACCAGGAGCACCTTCCTGCGGCTGGACGGGGGAGGTCCCCAGTCGTAGAAGGACATGTGCCCGGACCAGACGCGCACCTCGGTGTAGGCCTCGATCGCTCCGGCCTGGCCGTAGTTGCGGGTGATGACGGTCGGGTAGTCGTTCGCGAAGAACGCTTCCTGGACGGTCAGGGCCAGTTCGCGCCAGCCGACCTGCTCGCCCTGTTCGGGGTTGATCGCGATCACCGGGGCCAGTGCGCTGGGCGGCAGGATCGGCAAGGAGCCCAGCACAGCCGGCACGACGCTCAGGGCGACCAGGACGCTGCCGGTGGTCTTGCGGTGTGACAGCCATTCTTGGGCCTGGCGTGCTCCTGCTGCCGTCAGCACTAGGAGCAGCGGGACGGCGTAGTAGGGCTTGCCGCCGGTGATCAGGCACAGGGCGCAGAGGATCGGGTAGGCGAGTGCGATCGAGCGGAAGGTCCTGTCACGCCACAGGTTGCGGAAGCCGATCAGCCACACCGGCACCAGCAGTGGTGACAGCAGCAGGATCTGCATGGGGACGAACATGATGCGGTTCTCGGCGCCGTCGTCCTCGCTGATGCCCTGGGCGACCGTCAGCAACGGGAAGTCGTGCAGTGCCTGCCAGACGACGGCCGGGGCGGCGAGCACCGCGCACGCCGCGAGGCCGGCGAGGAGCCACCAGGTGCGCAGGACGGTGCGGGGGCCCACGGCGAGGAGTGCGATCGCCATGGCTGCCAGGAGCAGGAGCAGCAGCCACTTGTTGGCCAGGCCCACGCCCGCCGTTGCGCCGAGGGCCAGCCACCAGCGGCCGTCTGCGGTCTTCAGGAGCTTGATCGCGAAGTAGCCGATGAGCACCCAGATCAGCAGGTCGACGGTGGCGGTGGAGAGCATGTGGCTCACGGCCAGGACGAATGTCGACGTCGCCGAGGCGGCCGCCGCGAAGACCGAGCCGCCGCCCAGTTCCCTCGCTGTCAGGGCGACCACGACCGTGATGGCCAGGGCCAGGAGCGTGGCCATCACGCGGAGGCCGGCCGGTGTCTCGCCGAACACCTCCGTCGTGAGGCGGGCGAGGAGCGGGGTGATCGGAGGCTGGTCGACGTAGCCCCAGTCCAGGCGTTTGCCCGCCGCGATGAAGTAGAGCTCGTCGCGGTGGAAGCCGTAGCGGCCTGACAACGCGGTCAGCGCCACCGCCTGCACGGCGAGCACGATCCCCAGCCCACGTCCCATGGACGGACGGTACCCAGGCGTGCCCGGTCAGGTGGCGGTTTTGCGGTACCAGCGAGGGGAGGTGGTGACCGGGGGCTTGAGGCTCGCGTTGACCACGATCATGGTGGGGCCCTCGGCGCCGGTGAGCGCGGACTTGAGGTCGTCGAAGCCGTTGAGCGTGACGGCGGGGATGCCGAAGCTCTCGGCCAGCTTCGCGAAGTCCGGGCAGGTCAGGTCGACACCGCTGATGGCGTGGTTCGCGATCTGCTGGTCGTAGCGGAGCATGCCGTAGCCGCCGTCGTCGACGAGCACGATGGTGAGCGGCAGGCTTTCTTGTTTCAACGTCGCGAGGTCGCCGCACGCGAAGAGGAAACCTCCGTCGCCGACGACCGCGATCGTGCGGTGTTCGACTGCGGCGCCGATGGCCGCCGGGAAACCGAAGCCGAGCGTGCCCCAGCCGACCGGGTAGGCGAGGCCGCGAGGTTTGGTGACGTGGTGGAAGCCGCCGATCCAGTAACCGGGGATGCACATGTCGGCGACGATCGTGGCTTCGGTGTCTTCCAGTGCCCGCAACAGTTTCATCGCTTCGGGGGAGTCGGCCTCGGCCAGTGCGCGCACCTCGGCGTTGACGGCATCGATGTCGACGGAGGCCTGCTTGGCGGTCACCTCCGCGGCGAGAGCGGTGGTGACGACGGCCGCGTCGCCTTCGAGCGTGACGTCGGCCGGGTAGTTCTTGTTCGCCTCGGCCTTGTCGATGTTGATGGCGATCAGGGCGCGCGGCCTCGGCTGCAACCAGTTCTGGGTCATCATGCCGTCGAAGTCGGTGCCGACCGCGATCACGAGGTCGGCGTCGTCCCACAGCTTTCCGACGGGCGGTGCGTGCACCGGACCTCGCACGACGTAAGGGCTGTCCGTCAGCCCGCGGGCGCCGTACGTCGTGACGATCGGTGCCTGCAGCTTGGCGGCCAACGCGCCGAGGGCTGCTCCCGCGCCTGACCGTGCCGCACCGCCGCCGGCCCAGATCAGAGGCCTCGACGACTTGGCGATGAGTTTCTGGGCTTCGGTGAGGTCGACAACCGCGTGAGTGGGCTCGGCCTGCGTCACGGTGTGGTGCGGGACGTCGGCGGACAGGAAGTCCGTCGGGACGCCCAGGTACACCGGGCCGTGCGGGCTTCGCATCACCTGCTGGACGGCCTTGTCGGCGCACGCGCCGAGCTCCCGGGCGGACGGCACGTCGAACGTCGCCTTGGTGACCGGCGCGAACATGGCCTTCTGGTCGCGCGTCTCGTGCAGGACGCCGCGGTACACCCCGGGCCGCCGGAGGGTCGAGGGGATGTCCGTGGCGATCACGAGCACCGGGCTGCCGGACGCCCATGCCTCGCCCGTGGCGCCCAGGGTGTTCGCCGCGCCGGGACCGGTGGTCACGACCGCCACACCGAGCTTGCCGGTGGCCCGTGCGTAGCCGTCTGCCGCGTAGACCGCCGTCTGTTCATGGCGCACGCCGATCATGCGGATGCCCGGATGTTTCTGCAGTGCCTCCCAGACGGCGAGGTTGTGCACGCCGGGCAGTCCGAACACCACCTCGACGTCGTGCGCGGCCAGCACTTCCAGCAAGCTCTCGGCACCCCTGGGCATGTGCCCGACGCTAAGGCTCCCTTACTACGCGAGCAACGGGTGCGCAGCAGGTCTGGTGCTCAGCGTCAGCTCTCCTCACGAACTCCAGTCCAACCGGGACGGTGTGAACGTTCCGGGTCGCGAAACCTCGTTCGAATCCGGTGAAACGCAATTCGGCCCTGTGTGGAGAGGCGTCGAATTCGATCGCGTCACCGCGCCTTTTCGTTCCTAGGGGCGATTCGGTTGCGCGGGTCGGCCGACAGAGCCGGTGGGCCTGACAGCCGAACGGGACGTGGTGCGTGCGAAGTTCGGCGTGGTACGGCCCCCGAACCGCCGCACGGCATTTCCGGCCTTCCCGCGGCTTTTGTTTCGGTGGATTCACGGCTTCGTGAATTGGTCCCGAGATGATTGACAAGTGAACTGTGTTCAGGGAGTGGCCCCTTGTGCCACCATGTGCGGCGACCGCACTACCTGGGGGTGGAGATGCTGTACTTCGGTGGGCTGTTCGGAGTGCTGATGCTGGGCCTGACGATCTTCGCCGTCGTGGACGTGATCACGACTGACGAGGGCTCCGTTCGCAATCTGCCGAAGATGATGTGGCTTCTCCTGGTCCTGCTGTTCCCGTTGGTGGGTTCGATCGCGTGGCTCGTTGCGGGCCGTCCGGTGGTGGGGACCGGACGCGCTCGATTCGGAGCGTACGAACGAGGTACTCCCGCATTTCCCGAGTACGACCGGCCGGGACGGTTCGCGGCCACCGATGCTGACGACGATCAGGAGTTCCTGCGCCGCTGCCGTGAGCGCGCGGAGGAACAACGACGCAAGGGACGCGAGAACCAGTGAGGATTGCCCTGCTGTTCTTGGTTTTTCTGCTCGCCGGTTGTGGCGGAAACGCGCAAATGGCGGCACAACCCCCCACCGCTCAATCGTCCACTTCGGACAAGCTGGCGCCGGCCGACTTCCAGGCGCGCTGGTGGACGTGGGCTTCCCAGCCCTCGGGCAGCAACCCGGTGTCCGACACCTCGGGGCGCTTCTGCATGCGGGACCAGCCCGTCGAGGTCTGGCTGCTCGCCGGGTCGCTCGGTGAGGCGCCGGTGGAGCGCCAGTGCCGGGTTCCCGCCTCCAAGCCGTTGCTCGCGCCGGTCGTGAACCTCGCGAGCGATGTCGCCTCCTGCGAGACGTTCATGAAGGGCGCACAGGGCGAGGTGCTGCTGGACGGCTCCACGCAGACGCTCACGAAGGTGTCCGCCACGCCGTTCACCTTCGAGGCTCGCGCGGGCAACCCGTACGGCACCTCGGCCGGGCGGATCAACGCCGTCGGCTGCGGTCTCTACGCGTGGATCCCCGCGCCCGCGTCCGGTGAGCACGAGCTCGTCATCCGCGGGTTGGCGGACGGCAAGCAGGTCGACGTGAGGTACAAGCTCATCGTGGGCGCCGACTAAGGCGGAAATGGGGTGCGCCGGTCCGGTAACGTGGTGGACGGCGTCCGAGCAGACGTGAGGCTGGAGCCGCTCCCCGGCAGTGAGTGGCACTCTCCGCCGCAGTGTTCAGCAACTCCTGCTCGCCTAAGCGACCTGACCACGTAGACGCGTGACACATGCGTCCTTGTCGGCCGAGCCGGGCGGCGGAAACGAGGACTGCTGTCATGGCACGTCTGTCCACCACGGACCAGCTCGCCGATCTGCGGCGCACCTACACGGGCGAGAACCTGTCCCAGGCGGTCCCGGCCGTCCGCGACGGTGGCGCGCTGCTGCCCGATGCCACGACCGAGGCCCAGCAACAGCTGGAGGCCAAGGTCCTGGTCGCGGGCTGCACCGCCGCGAGCATGCTCCAGCTGATGCCGCCCGCGAGCATCGTCAGGCCCGCCCACGCGTTCCGGACGGTGGAACCGGGCGAGACCCTGCGGCTGCACCTGACCGACCGGGCTCTGGGCCCGCTGCTGTTCGAACTGCTGCCGCGCACCGAGGGCGGCTTCGGCATGGGCGTCGCCGGTCTCGAGCACCGGCAGTACCGCAGGTCGGCCGAGCTGACCACCGGTGACGCCGGCGTCGTGCTGGCCGGGGTCGACGAGCAGGCGTGGGACCTCGGCATGCGCTACGTGCGCTGGATGCACGAGCACCGCGGCGTCGAGTACACCGAGGGCGGCGGCAACGACGACAAGATCGCGGAATCGGCCACTGGGAGCGCCCTGCTGCGCCGGGTACACCTGTGGCATGACGCCAGCTGGTTGCGAGCACTCCCGATGGGCGGGGCCTGGTTCGTCGAGTGACCCGGTGGTCCGACCGAGGACGAGATCAGGCAGAAGCTCGGTCACCCGGACTTCGGGACCACCCGCGACATCACGGTGCGCCGCATCGACGCGCCGGCCGAGGACGTCGAGGAGGGCATGCGGACCTACCCGTGGCCTGAGGAGTTCGTGTCTGCCGTCACGGCTGGTCAGCCCGATCAGCGGCCCGGCCGCCGGTAGACTGCGCTTTCGCCCGCAGGAACGATCGTCAGGAGGACCCCGGTGACCCAGCAGGCTGCCGAGGCCCAGTCCGATGCCACGCGCAAGGCCCCCCGCGTGCTCGTCGCCGAGGACGAGGCCTTGATCCGCCTCGACCTCGTGGAGATGTTGCGCGAAGAGGGCTACGACGTGGCGGGCGAGGCCGCAGATGGTGAAGAGGCCATCAAGCTCGCGACCGAGCTCAATCCCGACCTGGTCATCCTGGACGTCAAGATGCCCAAGGTCGACGGGATCGAGGCGGCGCAGCACATCGCGGGCAACCGGATCGCGCCGGTCGTGATCCTCACCGCGTTCAGCCAGCGCGACCTGGTGGAGCGCGCCCGTGACGCGGGTGCGATGGCCTACCTGGTCAAGCCGTTCGCCAAGCGGGACCTGGTGCCCGCGATCGAGCTGGCGATGAGCCGGTTCAGCGAACTGGCCGCGCTGGAGCAGGAGGTCGCCGGGCTCACCGAGCGACTGGAGACCCGCAAGGTCGTGGAGCGGGCCAAGGGCGTTCTCATGACCAAGCAGGGTCTGAGCGAGCCGGAGGCGTTCCGCTGGGTGCAGCGCACCGCGATGGACCGCCGCACGACGATGAAGGCCGTCGCAGAGGCCGTCATCGAGAACTTCGGCTGATCAGCGTCTGAGTTCGAGCAACACGGAGTCCGTCTGCCGCCCTGGATCCTCGGGGCGCAGGCGGACTTCGACGTTGTGGCTGCCTTGCAGCGAGACCAGCAGCTCGTGCCGGCCACCCACGCCGCCAGGCATCGGCACGGTCGCCGCGAGAGAGTTGTCCACGTACACCTCGAAGCCCGCTATCGGCGCCACAGAGCGCGCAGAGGAGGCGTCGAGGGTGATCACCAGTGATGCGTCGTTCGGGTCCGTAGCGGCGAACTCAGCGGTCATGACGGGCAAAACGGGCGGCGGCTCGTCTGGGGCGTTCTCCAGCTTCACCGGCGACCGGCCCGGCACCTCCAGGTAGCTCTCCAACACCTGGGCCTGCGACGCGCCGGGCATCCGCAGCACGAACGGCGTCAGCGCGTGCGTCCCGGCCTCTCCGAGCAGCTCGGCGGGCACGTCTGCGACCAGCGTCAACTCGCTGTCCTCCGCTGCCGACCAGCCGCTCACCACCGGCCGCAACGGCAGCTTCGCCGGCCCGAGCTCCGCGACCAGGCCGTTCGGGTCGCCGCCGTCGCCGAACCGCACCGTCGCCCGCAATCGCGCTGAAGGTGCCGCACGCAACGGTGCGCGCGCTACACCGATGCTCGGCGCCTCCTCCTCGGGTTCGAGCACGCGCAACGTCCCCGCCACCAGCGGTGTCTCGATCACCTCGTCCACCGGGCCACGCGAGCCGGTGATGCCCACGGCGTCGATCTCCACACGTCCGGGGTAGCTGGGCGGCGGGGTCACGCTGACCAGCACGCTCGCCTCGCGCCACTTCGGTACGACCGGCACCGTCGCGATCTGCACGCCATCTTGCACAACGCGCACATCGTTATCTGTCAGCACCGCTTCGAATCGATGCAGAACGCCCGCTCCGCGCGTTCCGGGGGCCGTGGAGTCGTCGACCACGACGCGGATCGCATCAGCAGGAGGTATGGGTCCGAGACGATCGGGGGTTCCTGGGACCAGGTCGAGCACCAGCTTCCCGTGCGGTCCCGCCGCGTCCGTCACCACGGCCACGCGGCCTAGTTCGCCCGACTCGTTCAACTGCAACGGTGTCCTTGCGCGCAACACGGCCGTGTCGTTGCCGCACGGCATGTCGAGCACCAGGCGCCCGCCCGAGCCGGAGCCGGGGTTCACGCACCCCCGCCGCCCACTGAGGTGGTAGCGGCGTTCCAGGAACGTGTCGTCGAAGTCGTCGATCCAGCCGTTGATCTTCTGGCGCCAGCTGTCGTCGCTCGGGCGTTCTTCGGCCCTGGCCGGCTCGGACCGCTGGCCGAAGGCGTCGACGGCGCGCACCTCGGGCCTTCCTGAACCCGCGATCTCGGGCGACGTGACGAGTTTTCCGGCGACCTCGTAGCCGGCCGCGCCGTCCACGGGAGCCCATTGGACTCGTCCGTCGCTGCTCCAAACGGTGGACGGAGGGCCAGGTCTCGCGGGCTGAGACGAAACCTCGACGAAATCCGCCGTGTACTTAGTTAGGCGAACGGCCTCTGAACTGGGCTTCTTCAGGGCATCATCGGTGGCGCGCAGCACCAGCACCGAGGCGACCAGAGCCGCCACGATGCCGGCCGCGGTGATCACCCGACGACGCGGAGTCATACGTCCACGTTATGGCAGCCGTCCAAAGAGTGAACGAAGGTTACAGGCTGTGAGATTGCTTAAGTAAAACATAACGCCGCGTTGCGTTATGGTCACGAGCCCATTGGCTTTGATGACTGCGGTCACAGTCATCGCCTAGGTTCCGGCCATCCCTCAGGAGAGGGTGATGGAGCGGCGCGCGGAGATCTCGCGTAGCCGGGAGCAGGAATATAGGAGGGACATCACGTGCGTAAGCACTCTGTGAAGTCCGCAGCGATCGTCGGCGCCTCGCTGCTTGTTCTTGCAGCTTGTGGCTCGAACAAGACCGAGGGCGGCGGCACCACCGGGGGCAGCTGCGACACGTCGAAGGGCACTCTGACCGTCGGTGTTGTCGCCCCGTTGTCCGGGAACCTGTCCGCTCTCGGCGTCGGCATCAAGCAGTCCGCCGAGCTCGCCGTGGACGAGGCGAACAAGAAGTGCACGGTTCCGGGCTTCAAGCTGACCGTGTCCGCCCAGGACGACGAGGCCAACCCCGCCAAGGGTGCCCAGGCCGCCACGAAGCTGTCGACCGACCCGAACGTCGTGGGTGTCGTCGGCACGCTGAACTCGTCGGTCGCCCAGACCGTGCAGCCGATCCTGCGGGACAAGAAGATCCCCCAGGTGTCGCCCGCCAACACGAACCCGTCGCTGACCAGGGGCAATGACTTCCTGACGGCCCCGAAGCGGCAGTTCGACAACTACTTCCGCGTCTGCACCACCGACGACCTGCAGGGGCCGTACGCGGCCAACTACCTCGTCGAGAAGGCCGGCAAGAAGAAGATCGCCATCATCACCGACGGCAAGACCTACGGTGAGGGCCTGGCCGCCGAGCTGTCCAAGCAGGTCAGCAAGAAGGGCGGCACGATCGTCGGTTCCGAGAAGGTCGGCGAGAAGGACACCGACTTCTCCGGTGTCATCTCCAAGATCAAGGCTCTGAACCCGGAAGCCGTCTACTACGGCGGTGAGTACCCGGTCGCCGGCCCGCTGTCGAAGCAGATGGCGAGCGCGGGCCTGAACGTTCCGCTCATGGGCGGCGACGGCATCTTCGACGGCAAGTACATCGAGCTCGGCGGCAAGGAAGGCGACCTCGCCACCTCCGTCGGTGCCCCGACCGAGTCCCTGGCCACGGCCAAGGCCTTCGTCGACGCGTACAAGGCGAAGTTCGGCAAGGAGGACTACGCCGCCTACGGTGCGTTCTCCTACGACGCCGCGAACGCGATCATCGGTGGCCTCGCCAAGACCCTCGAGGGCGGCTCCGCCTGGGACGAGTCGAAGCGTGACGCCATGCTGACCAACGTCGGCGCCTACGCCGGCTCCGGTGCCACTGGCGAGGTCAAGTTCGACCAGTACGGCGACAGCACGAACAAGGTGCTGACCGTCTACCAGGTCACCTCGGCCAAGTGGAAGGACGTTCAGACCGGCACCTTCACCGGCTGACGACTACCGAAAAACTGATTGAGCCACGGCGGGGGCGGGCGTTCTTTGCTCGCCCCCGCCGTCTACGGAGGTAGTCGTGTCAGTCCTGCTCCAACAGCTGGCCAACGGGGTCATTCAGGGTGCGTTGATCGCCCTGATCGCCCTCGGGTACACGATGGTGTACGGCATCATCCAGCTGATCAACTTCGCCCACGGCGAGGTTTTCATGGTGGCCTCGTACGGAGGCCTCGCCACGTTCACGCTTCTTCCTGACGACCTCAAGAAGTCGCCTGCCGTGGCCCTGCCGCTCATGTTCGTCGGCGGCATCGCGGTGGCGGTCCTCGTCGCCGTGATCATGGAACGGTTCGCCTACCGGCCGCTGCGCAACGCACCCCGGCTGGCGCCGCTCATCACAGCGCTCGGCGTGTCCGTGTTCCTGCAGGAGGCTGTGCGCGTCTTCTACCCGAACGCCAAGTCCAACCTGCCGTACCCCAAGGTCTTCCCCGAGGGCAACCTCACGCTCGGCCCGGTGAACATCCCGTGGACCGGTGTGCTGCTCGTCGCCCTCTCGGTCGGTCTCGCGATCGCCCTGCAGACCTACATCAACCGCTCCCGCATGGGCCGCGCGATGCGAGCGACCGCGCAGGACCCCGACACCGCGAAGCTCATGGGTGTCAACCCCGACCGCGTGATCGTGCTGACGTTCATCTTCGGCGCCGTCCTCGCCGGTGTCGCGGGCGTCATGTTCGGCGGCTACCTGAACAACATCAACATCGACATGGGCTTCCAGAACGGCATCTTCGCCTTCACGGCGGCCGTCCTGGGCGGCGTGGGCAGCATCCGCGGCGCGGTCATCGGCGCGTTCATCATCGGTCTGATCAAGACCGTTGCCGGTCAGTACATGCCGGGCGGCACCCAGTACGACTACGTGTGGATCTTCGTCGTGCTGATCCTCGTGCTCGTCTTCCGCCCGCAGGGTCTGTTCGGTGAGCCGGAAAGGGTGCGCGCATGAGTACGGTCGACACTTCTGCGAAGCGCTCCGCGCTCGCACCTCTCGGCAAGCCGTTCGCGGCCGCCGGTGGCGTCCTCGGCATCGTCGCGGCGTTGCTGCCGTGGGTCACGTTCGTTCTCAACGACGGCAACTGGCCGGACAAGTCGACGCTGCAGTTCTTCGACGCCCCGTTCCTCGTCACCGGCTTCCGCTGGCACGTCCTGCTGCTGGGCATCCTCATCCTGGTCGCGGCGTTCGCGCCGATTCCGTCCAGGGGCCGCGTCGTCCGGGCGCTCGGCTGGGGCCTCACCCTCGTCTCCTTCGTCAACTCCGCGTACATCACGGTCAAGGGCGGTGGCCTCGGTGCCATCACGGCCCTCGACGGTGCCACCGCGTTCGGTGGCGTCGTCGGCCTCGTCGCGGGTGTGCTGACGATCCTCGCGGGCTACGGCATCGGCATCGAGCCGGTGGGCGAGTGGAAGTTCAAGATCTCCACCCCGGTCGCGTACCTGGTGCTGCTGCTGTCGTTCGGTGCGGTGCTCTACGCCGTCGCCGCGATGCTGACCACCGGTGGCGTCGGTTCCGCCAACCCGTACGCGGGCGCGATCTTCCTGTCGTTCCTCGGGTTCGCCGCCGGTGTGCTCGGTGCGCTCAGCGGCGTCGGCTACGTCCGCTGGCTCTCGGCACTGTCCGAGCAGCACCGCGTGTTCAGCGTGATCGTGCTGGCGGCGTGCGCGCTGCTGCTGCCGTTCACCGAGGCGGGCAACGAGTACTGGATGACGGTCGCGGCGAACATCGGCATCTACGCCGCCACCGCGATCGGCCTGAACATCGTCGTCGGCCTCGCGGGTCTGCTCGACCTCGGGTACGTGGCGTTCATGGGCATCGGTGCCCTCGTGGCAGCGAACTTCTCCGGTGCCGCCACCGCGTACTTCGGCTTCGACCTGCCGTTCCCCGTCGCCGCCGTGATCGCGGCCGTCGTGGCCGGCATCTTCGGCGCGATCGTCGGTTCGCCGACGCTGCGGGTCCGCGGTGACTACCTGGCGATCGTGACGCTGGCGTTCGGTGAGATCTTCACCCGCTCCGCGCAGAACGACATCGGTGGCTTCACCAACGGCTCCAACGCGATCCCCGGTGTTCCGGCGCTGTCGCTGTTCGGCGCGGAGTTCAACAAGTCGATCTCGATCGGCGCGGTGAAGCTCCCCGCGGGTGTCCTCTACTACGTCCTGATCGTGCTGCTCGTCGCGGCGACGATGGCGGTGTTCGCGAACCTCAAGTTCAGCCGCATCGGCCGTGCCTGGATCGCGATCCGCGAGGACGAGGACGCCGCCCGCGCGATGGGCATCCGCACCGGCAAGATGAAGATCCTCGCGTTCCTCATCGGTGCCATGCTCGCGGGTCTCGCGGGCGCGGTGTTCGCGCACAAGAACGGCACCGTGTCGTACGAGTCGTTCAAGTTCCTCGAGTCGGTCACGCTGCTCGCGGCGGTCATCCTCGGCGGCATGGGCTCGATCCCCGGCGCCGTTCTCGGTGCCGCGCTGCTGTTCGTGCTGCCCGAGAAGCTCCGCGACTTCGAGGACTACCGCCTCATGATCTTCGGCCTCGCGCTGATCCTGATCATGCGGTTCCGGCCGGTCGGCCTGATCCCCGATGCGCACAGGCGTGCTGAGATGGTCGAACGCGCCGACGAGAATGCCGAAGAGGCGCATGTGGAGGCGAAGAAAGCATGAGCACTCCGGTGTTGGAGGCGCGTGACGTCTCGATGGTCTTCGGTGGCCTCAAGGCGTTGAAGGGCGTCACCCTGACGCTCGAAGAAGGCAAGATCGTCGGTCTGATCGGTCCGAACGGTGCGGGGAAGACGACGTTCTTCAACTGCCTGACCGGTCTGTACACCCCGACCACGGGTGAGGTGCGGCTCAAGGGCAACATCCTGCCCGGCGACCCGGCGAAGGTGACGGACGCGGGCGTGGCCCGCACGTTCCAGAACATCCGCCTGTTCCCCAGCATGACCGTGCTGGAGAACGTCATGGTCGGCCGCCACGTGCGGATGAAGCAGGGCCCATTGGCCTCGCTGTTCCACGGCCCGGCCTACCAGCGCGGCGAGAAGGCGGCCCGCGAGCGGTCGCGGGAGCTGCTCGCGTTCGTCGGCCTCAACGGCGTCGATGACGAGCTCTCGCGCAACCTGCCGTACGGCGACCAGCGCCGTCTGGAGATCGCGCGCGCGTTGGCGACGGACCCGGCGGTGCTGCTGCTGGACGAGCCCACCGCGGGTATGAACCCGCAGGAGACGGAAGCGACGCAGCAGCTGATCTTCCGCATCCGCGACACGGGTGTGTCCGTCGTGGTCATCGAGCACGACATCAAGTTCATCTTCGGGCTGTGCGACTCGGTTTCCGTGCTCGTGCAGGGCGAACTGCTCGTCGAGGGCAGCCCCGAGGTCGTGCGGGCGGACCCGCGGGTGGTCGAGGCCTACCTCGGCAAGCCGCCGGAGGAAGTCCAGCACGACGTCGAGGCCGCTGCTGCAGCTGGAGAGGAGCAGGCATGACCGCGCTGCTCGAGGTCCGGAACCTCTCGGTCGCCTATGGCGCCATCGAGGCCGTCCGCGACATCTCGTTCACCGTCGAAGCCGGCCAGATCGTGTCGCTGATCGGCTCGAACGGTGCGGGCAAGACCACGACCCTGCGCACCATCTCGGGTCTGCTGCGGCCGAAGGCCGGCGAGATCCTGTTCCAGGGCAAGCCGATCCACAGCGAGCCGGCACACGCGATCCTGGGCATGGGCATCTCGCACTCTCCGGAGGGCCGCCGCCTCTTCCCCCGGATGACGGTGGAGGAGAACCTGCATCTCGGCGCCTACGTCCGCAAGGACGACGGCGTGCAGGCCGACATGCAGCGCGTGTACGACCTCTTCCCCGTGCTGGGGGAGCGCCGTCACAACAAGGCGGGGCTCTTCTCCGGTGGCGAGCAGCAGATGCTGGCCATCGGCCGCGCCATGATGTCGAAGCCCCGTCTGCTGATGCTCGACGAGCCCTCGATGGGTCTCTCGCCGATCATGACGCAGAAGATCTTCGACACCATCAAGGAGCTGCAGTCGCTCGGCACCACCATTCTCCTGGTGGAGCAGAACGCCCTGGCGGCGCTGGCGTTGTCGGACCACGGCTATGTGATCGACCTCGGCAGGACCACTTTGGACGGCCCGGGGCACTCGCTCCTGGCCGACCAGCGGGTGCGCGACGCGTACCTGGGTGAGGCTCACTGAGGTTCGGCTTGTCGGGAGCGGGGCGGAGGACTTTCCTCCGCCCCGCTTTCGTTTGCCCGTGGGGACATGGGCGGGCGCTCCGCCCGCACCCGGCGCTCTGGTCCGCGCCGCGGCGGTCAGGTGCGGTCGAAGTCGGCCAGGATCCGGGGTAAGGCCAGCTTGGCGGCCCTGCCGTGGTTCACGTCCGCGCCCAGGTCCACGAGCGTGCTTCGGGCGTGGTGCCGCTTCAGGCGCTGGTCGCAGTAGGCGGAGGTTTCGAGCAGCGTGTCCTTGTCGCCGGCCGAGGAGTAGATCGTCACCGGGACCGCGGGGCGCCAGTCGCAGTAGCCGTCGGCCTCGCGCAGCTTCGCGCGCAGGATGCCCGTGGGGTGCTTGACTCGGTCCAGGTAGGACTCGGTCATGAGCTTCTCCATCGTCGCCGGCAGGTGCCGGAAGATGTCCTCGTTGCGGTGGTCGCCGTCGAAGAGCGCCTCGATCGAAGGGTCGCGGAAGGCCTCGGCGGGGTCGTCGTAGAGGTGGTGCAGGCGGTTCCAGGCCACGGTCCAGTACGCCATGTACGCGACGCCGTTGGTGATCTCGTCGTTCGTCGCCCTGGCGACGAGGAGGCTCGGCTTGAACGGGCCGCCGATGGGGGCGAGGGCGCCCACCTCCAGGCGCGGGTCGGCGCCGCGGTGCAGGGCCTGGCCCAACGCCATGGCGGCGTGGCCACCCTGCGAGTGGCCGGTGATCATGACGCGCGGGTCGGGGCGGAGGCCTCGGCGGGCGGCGAACTCACGGGCCGCGCGCAGGGCGTCCACCGAGGCGGTGACGGTCGACGGGGCGTCGACGTACGGGTGGTGGCCGGGACCGGTGCCCAGGCCGAGGTAGTCCGGCGCCGTGGTGAGGTAGCCGGCGGAGGCGAAGAGGTAGGTGGCGGCTCTGTCGTTGCCGTCCGCCACCGAGGCGACCGAGCCCCGGTAGCCGGTGGTGCCGTGCAGCCAGGTGGCCTGCCGGGGCGTGCGGTCCTCGTTGCGCGGTAAGACGATCAGCGCACTCGCCGTCGTCGGTTTCCCGAAGGCGTCGATGGTGCGGTACGTGATGCGCTTCGCCTCCACGGCGAAGCGGACGCGCGAGGCGTCCAGGTCGTAGTCCCCCAGATAGGTGACCAGCTGGTTGGTGTCCATCGTGGACACCGGGACGACGTCGAGGAGGCTGCCGCGCGCCGGGCGGGCGGAGGCGGTGACCGGGACCGAGGCCGCGACCACCGCGCCGCACAGGACTGCTGCTGTCAGTCGAGTCGTGAAGGTCATGCGACCAACGATGTCGGGCTGATCTTGGTCGCACACTGGGGCTCACCGCAGAACTGGGGTGTGGTTAACCCCAGTGCTCAGGCGCCGGGGGGCTTCGGGCGGATGAGGCACGTGAGGCGGGCGGTGCAGGTGCGCTTGCCCTCCTCGTCGGTCACCACGATCTCGTACGTCGTCGTGCTGCGGCCCAGGTGGATCGGGCGCGCCACTCCGGTGACGGTGCCCTCGCGCGCCGCTCGATGATGGGTGCAGGACAGCTCGAGCCCGACGGCGATGCAGTTGAACTGGGAGGCGTGCATCGCGGACGCGACGGAGCCCAGCTGTTCGGCGAGCACCGCGTTCGCGCCGCCGTGCAGCAGGCCGAACGGCTGGCGGTTGCCCTTGACCGGCATCGTGCCGATCATCTCCTGAACATCCCATTGGGTGATTTCGATGCCCATCCGAACGTGCAACTGCTCGTCGGCGAACTCGATAGGCAGGTCCGGGGTCACGCGGGCTCCAAGGGCTCAAGCAAAACTGTCAGACCCCCACCCTAGACTCGGGCCCGTGACTACCTCAGACGTGAAGCGGCTCCTGCTCATCGACGGTCACTCGATGGCCTACCGAGCGTTCTACGCCCTGCCCGCCGAGAACTTCGTGACGAAGACGGGCCAGGTCACGAACGCCGTGTACGGCTTCACGTCCATGTTGATCAACATCCTGCGCGACGAGAAGCCGACGCACGTCGCGGTGGCGTTCGACGTCTCGCGCAAGACCTTCCGCTCCGAGCAGTACCCCGAGTACAAGGCCGGCCGCTCGAAGACGCCGGACGAGTTCCGCAGCCAGGTCTCCCTGATCAAGGACGTGCTGGCCACGCTGGCCATCCCGACCATGGAGAAGGAGAACTACGAGGCGGACGACATCATCGCGACGCTGACCACGCAGGCCGTGGAGCAGGGCGTCGAGGTGGAGATCGTCACCGGCGACCGGGACGCGTTCCAGCTGGTCAACGACAAGGTCACGGTGCTGTACCCGGTCAAGGGCGTCTCGGAGATGGGCCGCTTCACCCCGGCGTACGTCGAGGAGAAGCACGGCGTGCGCCCGGAGCAGTACGCGGACTACGCGGCGGTGCGCGGCGACTCCTCGGACAACCTGCCGAACACCCCCGGCGTCGGCCCGAAGACGATCATCAAGCTGCTCAACCAGTTCGGCGGCCTCAACGAGCTCGTCGACCGCATCGACGAGGTGCCGGGCAAGGTCGGCGAGGCCCTGCGCGGCAACCTGGCGAACATCATCATGAACCGCCAGCTCACCGAGCTGATCAAGGACGTCGAGCTGCCGTACACGATCGACGGCCTCGAGGCGCAGCAGTGGGACCGCGACGCGGTGCACCGCCTGTTCGACGAGCTGGAGTTCCGCGTCCTGCGCGACCGTCTGTTCCAGACGCTGACGACCGCGGAGCCCGAGGCCGAGGAGGGCTTCGAGGTCTCCGGTGGCGCGATCCCCGCGGGCACGCTCGCGAAGTGGCTGGACGAGCACGCCCGCAAGACGCGGGTCGGCGTCGCGCTGCGCATCACCACCGATCTGGAGGGCGTCGCGCTGTGCACGGCCACCGGTGAGGGCGGGTACGTCGCCGTCGAGGAGCTGAACGAGGCCGACGAGCAGGCGCTCGCCGCGTGGCTGGCCGACGAGTCGGTGTCCAAGGCGGGCCACGACCTGAAGCTACCGTTGCGCCGCGTGCGCGCCCGCGGGTGGAAGCTGCGCGGCCTGTCCTCCGACACGGCGCTGGCCGCCTACCTGGTGCGTCCCGGCCAGCGGTCGTTCGCGCTGGACGACCTGGCGCTGCGCTACCTCAAGCGCGAGCTGCGGGCCGAGGAGTCCGGCGACGGTCAGCTGTCGCTGCTCTCCGACGAGTCCGAGGAAGCCCAGAAGGTCGCCACCAGCACCATCCTGCGCGCGCGGGCGGTCGCCGAGCTCGCCGACCGCCTCGACGAGGAACTGGTCACGATCGGCGGCACCGACCTGCTCGCGAACCTCGAGCTGCCGCTGATGAACGTGCTCGACGAGGTCGAGGCCGTCGGCATCGCGATCGACGTCGACCACCTCTCGGAGCTGGAGGCGCACTTCGCGGCCGGCGTGAAGCAGGCGGCGCAGGACGCGTACTCGGTCATCGGCAAGGAGATCAACCTCGGCAGCCCGAAGCAGCTGCAGACGGTCCTCTTCGACGAGCTGAACATGCCGAAGACGAAGAAGACCAAGACCGGCTACACCACGGACGCGGACGCGCTGCAGAACCTGTTCGAGCAGACCGAGCACCCGTTCCTGCAGCACCTGCTCTCGCACCGCGACGTCACGCGCCTGAAGTCCACTGTGGACGGCCTGCTGAAGTCGGTGGCCGACGACGGCCGCATCCACACGACGTTCCACCAGACGATCGCCGCCACCGGCCGGCTGTCCTCGACGGACCCGAACCTGCAGAACATCCCGATCCGCACGGACGAGGGCCGCCGCATCCGCCAGGCGTTCGTCGTCGGCGAGGGCTACGCGGAGCTGATGACCGCGGACTACAGCCAGATCGAGATGCGGATCATGGCGACGCTGTCCGGCGACGAGGGCCTGATCGCGGCGTTCAACAGCGGCGAGGACCTGCACACCTACGTGGCCTCGCAGGCGTTCTCGATCCCCACCTCCGAGGTGACGGGGGAGATGCGCCGCCGCATCAAGGCGATGTCGTACGGCCTCGCGTACGGCCTGTCGGTGTTCGGTCTGTCGCAGCAGCTGCGCATCCCGACCGAAGAGGCCCGCGAGCAGATGGAGGCGTACTTCTCCCGCTTCGGCGGCGTGCGCGACTACCTCAACGAGATCGTGAAGAAGGCCGGCAAGGACGGCTACACCGAGACGGTGCTGGGCCGCCGCCGCTACCTGCCGGACCTGACGTCGGACAACCGCCAGCGTCGAGAGATGGCCGAGCGCATGGCCCTCAACGCGCCGATCCAGGGCAGCGCCGCGGACATCATCAAGGTGGCCATGCTGGGCGTCTACCGAGCGCTGGAGTCGTCCGGCCTGCGCTCGCGGATGCTCCTGCAGGTCCACGACGAACTGGTGCTGGAGATCGCCGACGGCGAGCGCGAGGCCGTCGAGGCCCTCGTGCGCGACCAGATGGGCAACGCCTACCAGCTCCTCGTGCCGCTGGAGGTCTCCGTCGGCGTGGGTCGTTCCTGGGACGAGGCCGCCCACTAGGGTTCGCAGCACGAATCAGCCCGTCCGAGTCGAGTGCTCGGGCGGGCTTTCGTGGTGAGAGCCCGGTGGGCAGGACCCTGCACAACGCCGCGCTCGCGTGACGCCTCGTGGCTACGCGGCAGAACGGCTGATGACGCTCTCAATCGCCTGATGCGGGCGGTGGCAGCGTGATATGCCAACGGCATGAAGATCCTTGTCGTGGTGCTGCTCCTCGCCGTCACCGCCTGCACGGCCACCCAGCAGGGCGAGCCGAAGAGGGAAGCGTGGCTCACGGGCAAGCTGACCTTCCGCAAGGTGGAGAGCGTCGCGCCGACGTCCAAGCCGTCGTCCGGCTATCCCGCGCCCCAGAACGAGGCGGGCGACCCTGCCGTGAAGACGGCGCGGGCGACCAGGCAGAGCCCCGACGCCACCGTCCGCGAGCAGGCGCTCGGCACGTTGGACTGCGGCGCCCCGGACCCGCTGACCGGCAACGACGACGCGGCCGCCCCGCTGGTCACGTGTGACGCCGGCGAGTTCAAGTACGACCTCGGCCCGGTCTTCCTCGACAGTGATCGCGTCGGCAAGGCGAAGGCCAGTCCCAGCGAGTACGGCACCGGCCACGTGGTGACGGTCGAGTTCGACCCCGAGGGCGCCCGGACGTGGAGCGACTTCACGACCGCCAACGTGGGGAACCAGGTCGCGATCCTGGTCAACGGGCGGGTGCTCAGCGCCCCGAGCATCCAGTCACCTATCACGGGTGGCGCCATGCAGATCGCCGGCAAGTTCACCGCGGACGAGGCCGATCAGCTCGCGAGGCAGCTGGTCGGCCGATGATCGAGGACTACGACGAGCGGCGGCTGCGCAGGACGCCGTGCGGTGCCTTCACCGAACGGGACGGTCCACTCGTCCGTCACCACCTCGGCACGCACGTGACGATCCAGCACGCCGAGACCATCACGGGCGATTTGAAGGTGTTGGTCGCACGCCAGCAAAGCATTGCGGCGGAACGGATCGAACCCGTCGAGTGGCGGATCCACCAGCACATCGCCGCGCACGGGCTCGCCGAGCACCTCGCCGAGGCGGGGTTCACCGAGGACGAGCCCGCGCACGTCATGGTCGCCGAACGTGATCGCACGTTGTCGACGCACGAGTTGCCGGAGAGCATGCACTGGCCGGACGACCAGGAGGCCGATGAGGTCCGCCTCGCGACGCCCGCACTGCAACGGTTCTGGGAGGACGAGGCAGGGGACGTCAGCTGGTGCGTCCGGGAACCCGGCGGCGTCTTCTGGTGGCACGACGAGATCGGCGACAGGTTCATCGAGTTCGGCATGACCGGCGCACACACCGAGTTCGGTCCATTGCCGCAGATCATGGCGCCGAACCGGACGCGTGCCCAACTGCACCTGCTTGCCGAGGGAACCGGTGGCGTGCGTGACCTGTTGGCGCGCAACGGGTTCAATGAGCTGACCACGATCCGCACGTTCCGCTGGGCTCCGGAGGGAGAGCCGCGCGCGACGCGGCCGATCCAGCCGATCGGCAACGTCGAGTACCGGGACCTGCTGGAACGCTTCCGGCAGAAGCTCGACGCCGAGCCGGAGGACTCGATCACCTGGGGCAGCGCGTTCAGCGCGGAGAAGGCCGCGACGGACGTGGTCAGGCGAGGTCTGGTCGCCTGTGCGGAGCCGGGTGAGCTGATCTTCTGGGCCGACCCCTACCACTTCGGGATCGCGGGGGATCTGCGCCGCGTGGGTGGTCTCGGCCAACCGGAGTGGGACGAGACCGTGGTCGGCGACGGCGACTACGCCATCAACGCGCCGTACGACCTGAGGTTCGGCACGTTCGGAAACCACCACGAGGACTCGCTGTGCGTCTGGGGCGCCGACCTCCTCGCTGAGGTGACCGGCGAACTGGACGGCGTGTTGCCGAGGTTGAACCGAACCAGCTGAGACGTACGTGTTGTGGGTGTCCGCAGCGAGGGGTGACCCGCAATGTCGTACCAGGTTGGGCTCGATCTCGGATCCGCAGGTACCACCATCGCCACCGGCAGTGGCGTCACGACCAACAGCCGCCGTCAGCCGACGCCGGCCAGGGAAATCGCGAACGTCCTCGACGACCTCACGCATCGGCTCGGGGAGCCCCCGAGCCGCGTCGCGATGACGCATCCCCTGTGCTGGCCGCACGAGCATCTCGAGCAGTTGCGCCAGGACCTCATCAACGAGGGCCGTGCGGACGTGTTGTTCGTGCCCGCGCCGCACGCCGCCGCCATCGCGTTCGACGCCGACGCGCAGATGCCCGAGCACAGCACGGTGGCGGTGTTCGACTTCGGTGCCACCGGGTGCGACGTCACGGTGCTGCGCAAGCAGGGGGTGCTGTTGCTGACCGGGCAGCCGGAACGGGTCGAGGTCGGCGGTTTCGACCTGGACGAACTGGTGGCGGAGCACGTGATCGCGAAGATCGGCACGCACAGCCGGGAGCTCGTGCGGAGCTGTGTCGAGGCCAAGGAACTGCTCGGCAGCTATCCGGAGGTGCGGATTCCCTACGTCGCGACGAACGGCGAGGTGCGCGAGGTCCGGTTGAGCCGGCTGGAGTTCGAGGCGGTCATCCGGCCGTCGGTCGAGTTGGTGATCGACGCGCTGGAACGCGTGGCGAGCAGCGCGGGGCTGTGCCTGCCGGACGTCATCCTGCTCGTGGGCGGCTCGTCACGGATTCCGTTGGTGGCGAGGGAGATCGTGGAACGGCTGCACATCCCGGTGATGAGGGCTCCGGACGGCGCGGCCGCGACTGGTGCCTATCTCGAAGCGAGGCAGCTGGAGCCCGAACCCGGCGAGCAGTCCACCGTCGAGGTGCCCGTGCCGCGCACGGAGGAGCCGAAGAAGCGGATTCCGACCACGCCGTTCATCGCGGCGGGGCTGCTCGTGCTCGTTCTCGGAGGAGGGTGGTTCGCGCACGACGCGATGAACCAGCCACAGATGAGGATGGAGAACACCAGCGTGCAGCTCGCACCGCCGGGAACGGCCGAGTTGCCGCGGATCAGCGAGCCAGGGCGCTGATCTCGCGCACGGTCCGGTCGATCTCCTCGGGTGTGTTGAGGATCGACGTGCCGACTCGTGCGTACGGGATCCGGTAGGACGCCGTCGTGATCTGGATCTGCTTGCGCGCCAGCAGTTCCACGACCTCGGGGCCGCTGTGGCCGGTGACGTCGAAGCACACCATGCCCGCGGATGTCGCCGGGTCGCGCGGCGTGTGCACGACGACGCCGGGGATCTCGGCCAGCCCGTCGGAGAACCGCCCGGACAGCTCGGCGATCCGGGACGCCACGCGGTCGCGGCCGAGGCGTTGGTGGAACCGCACCGCCGCCTGCACCCCGAAGTGCTGCTCGAACGCGTGGAAGCCACCGGGCCCGAGCAACGCCGTCTCGCTGCGGTCGCTCAGGCTCGGCAGCATCGGCACGATCTCGCCGCGCACCTCGGGATTCACCCACACCATGCCGGTGCCACGCGGTCCGAACAGCCACTTGTGCGTGCCGGCGACGAACACGTCCGCACCCATGCGCGCCGCGTCCTCGTCGACGGCCGCCAACCCGTGCACGCCATCAACGATGAGAAGGCAGCGGTCTTGCGGTGCACGCCCTTTGTTCGCCTCGGCGACGACGGAAGCGCACGCTCGCACGGGCATGCGCAGGCCCGTGCTCGACTGCACCCACGTGATGCCGACAGCACGGGTCCGCGGCGTAATGGAGTTACGCAGCCGCACAGCGATCTCGTCCTCGGTGGCCTTCGCCGGGTTCTCGTAGAGCGTGCCGACCCTGACCTTCGCGCCCACCCGTGCCGCCGCGAGCCTGGCCGCCTGCTGGTGCCACGCGTGGTCCTGGTCGCTGAGCAGCAACTCCTGGTCCGGGCGCAGTTTCAGGCCGCCGTAGACGATCGAGAGTCCCATGGTCGTGTTGGGCACGAACGCGATGTCGTCCGCGGCGCCACCGACGTACTGCCCGAGCGCGACGGCGACCTCCTGCGCCTGCTCGGGCATCAGGTCGTGCGAGTTGGCGTCGAGCCTGCGCTTGAACTCCTCGACCGCGTCCCGCACCTCGCGCGGATTGGACGCGAGGTAGAAGAGCCCCAGGTTGGTCAGGCCCTGGTCCAGCCGGAACTCGCGGCGCACGGAGGCCCAGTCCGCTCCCTGCGCGGCGGACGACGCGGCCGGTGCGACCGCGAGCAGCCCTGCCCCCACGAGGAAGTCACGACGTTCCATGCCTGCCATTGGACACCCGTTCCGCCGCGAACGGCAGGCCGGTGTTCAACGCCTTCGCGCCCACGGCACACAGCTCGCCGAGCATGCTCACGCCGATGGACAGCTGCGTCGGCGCGTGGTGGTCGAGCAGCAACACGAAGCCGAAGCTCGCGCCGATCGACGTCACCCACACCAGCAACGTCCACGGCGTGTACCGCTGCCACAGGTGGCCGTCGCGCTCGAACAGCTTGATCGTCAGCCCCCGGACCGCACCGAACGCGAAGCCGGCGGCGAGCGGGAGCAGGTAGGTCAGGTGGAACTCGTCGACCGCGCGGATGCCGAAGAACAGCAGGAACGCGGGCGGCGCCAGCAGATCCCTGGCATTGAGCGGTTCTCCCCTGAACCGCCGCACGAGCACGTACAGCACACCGGCCGCGATCAGCAGATACGTCATGACATCCCCCTAAGTAGCATGACCCTGCTATTTAAAGTAGCAGGATCATGCTACAAAAGGGAGGTGTCGCCGAGAGTCGTGGATCCCGCCGCCCGCCGCCAGGCCGTCGCCGAGGCGGTGTTCCGCGTGGTGGTGCGCGACGGCGTCGAGCAGGCCTCGCTGCGCAACGTGGCGGTGGAGGCGGGTCTCGCGATCGGCTCGATCCGGCACTACTTCGACAGCCACGACGAGATGATCGTCTTCGCCGTCGAGGCCCTCATTCACTCGACAGAGCAGCGCGTACTCGCCCACGTGCGGTCGTTGCAGGACCGGAGTGATCCGCGCCGGCCGGCCGAACGAGTGCTCTCGGAGGTGCTTCCGCTCGACGATCGTCGTCGTGACGAAGCCGTGCTGTGGCTGGCCTTCGTGACCGCCGCGCGCACCCGGCCGTCACTCGTGCCGCACGCCGAACGGCTCTACGACGGCCTGCGGTCCCTCTGCCGCCGGGTGCTGGCCGTGATGACCGAGGCCGGGACCATCGCGGCCACCCACGACGTCGAACTGGAGGCCGAACGGCTGGCGTCGCTGCTCAACGGCATCACTGTCGACGGGGTGCTGCACCCGGACCGGATGACGCCGGAGCTCACGCTGTCGTTGCTGCGCAGGCACCTCGACTCGCTGCGGTAGCTTCCGCGACCCACGCCGGCAGCTCGGGCAGGCCGTGCCGCGCCGCCTGACCGGGACAGCTCACTGCTTGGCCGTGACCTGCACGTCGCGCGCGGTCAGCTCGGCGGCGCACTCGGTGCACTCGACCTTCGCCCGGACGCCTCCGCCGCAGTCGCGGTGGTGCAGGTGGAACGTCTCCTCCTCTTCCGGAGCCATCCACTTCTCGCCCCACGTCCGCAGTGCCATCAGCACGGGGTAGAGGTCGCGCCCTTTCTCCGTGAGGCGGTACTCGTGCCGTGTGCGGCCATCCTCGTTATAGGGCACACGCTTGAGCACGTTCTCCTGCAGCAGCACGTTCAAACGATCGGTCAGGACGCTCCGCGAGATGTCCATCGTCGCCTGGAAGTCCTCGAAGCGACGGGTGCCCAGGAAGATCTGGCGGAGCAGCAGCAGCGTCCAGCGCTCGCCCAGCAGCGCCGCGGGGCGGCTCAGCGTGCAGGGCATGCTCGCGAAACTCGAGTACGGCATGAGCCCAGGGTATCCCTTGCGTTCGTTTTTCGAACTCAGCTACAGTTCGGATTCCGAACTCAGAGGGGTCGATCCTCATGCGCGTCACCGAGCTCAACCGCGACACCGCGCCGGAAGCTGTCGACGTGGTGTTCGAAGGACTGTCCGCGCGAAGCCGCTACCTGCGGTTCCACTCGCCGACGCCGCGGCTGACCGCGTCCGCGCGCCGGGTGCTGACCGATGTGGACGGAGAACGGCACGGGGCCGTGTGCGCGACGGTCGGCGGTGACCCGATCGGCATCGCGAGGGTCATCAAGACCGGCGAGTGCGGTGCGGAGATCGCGGTCGCCGTGATCGACCTGTGGCAGCGCCGTGGCGTCGGCCGCCTCCTGCTGGAGGAGCTGACGTCGATCGCGGCCCGGATGGGCGTCGCCGAACTGCACGGCAACGTCCTGCCCGACAACCACGCGATGCTGGCGCTGGTGCGCAAGGTGCTGCCCGGCGTGCGGTTGAACAGGGAGGCCGACACGATCGAACTGAGCTACCCGCTCGCCTGGGTCACCGCCGAGATCAGCGACGCCGACCTCGTGCGGAGCTTGCAGGGGATCTAGCCCGGCACGTTCACCGTTGACCGTTTGAGCGGTACCGACAAGTCTTTGAAAGCAGGAAGATGGGACGTTCGACCGGACCAAAACTTCACATCGCCTTGCTACGGTGACCGGCATGAGATCGTGGGGGATGTTGGCGGTCGCCGCGGCGGCCATCACGTTCGGCTCGACGCTGGCCATGCCGGACGTCGCGGTCGCCGCTGCCGAGGGCGGGGTGGTCTGCGGGACGTACGAGACCAACTCCAAGATCACGCGCAGCGAAGTCCTGGCGCGCTCACGGACGTGGATCAGCGCACGTGTGCCGTACAGCCAGAGCGACTGCTTCGGCAACAAGTACGGCGCCTACCGCACGGACTGCTCCGGCTTCGTCTCGATGGCCTGGGGCCTGCGCATCTCCTACACCACGCACATCCTCGAGCAGGTCGCGCACCGCATCGACTGGGAGGACCTCCGTCCCGGCGACGCGCTCAACGACCGCGAGAACCACGTCGCGCTGTTCATCGGCTGGGCGGACGCGGCCAAGACGCGGCCGATCGTGCGCGAGCAGGCCGGGCCGGACGGCAGCAGGCCCGTGCAGCGCGTGTGGAGCGCCAGCACCGCTCGCAGGTACGTGCCCCTGCGCTACAACAACATCCTCGAAGCCGGCAGCGGCGGCAGTACCGGCAGCGAGACGCCGGTGACGGACAAGCTCGTCGTCAGCGCCGGCCCGCAGATCTCGAACACCGGCCAGCAGCAGCTCGAGATCTTCGCGCGCGCCACCGACGGCACGATCGTCACGAACTTCCACAAGACGAGCCGCTGGAACGGCTGGCAGCAGCTCGGCCCCGAGCTCTTCGCCGGTGAGCCGGTCGCGCTGATGAACCCGCAGACGAAGATCGTCGAGGTGTTCGCGCGCGGCACGGACGACAGGATCTACCGCCGCGTCGACGGCAAGTGGCTCGCGCTCGGCGACACGGCCGTCGCGGGCGAGCCGACGCTGTTCTGGAACGACAAGACCAACGCCGTCGAGGTCCTCGCCCGCGGCGCGGACGGCCTCCTGCTCCGCTTCACCGACAGGTGGGCGCCGGTCGGCGACCGCAAGATCGAGGGCGACCCGGCCGTCGCCGACAAGGACGTCTACGCGCGTTCCGCCGACGGCAAGCTCGTGAAGTGGGACGGCAGCACCTGGGCCGACCAGGGCGACAAGAAGATCGTCAGCGACCCGAGCGTCGCCGTCGACCAGGTCTTCGTGCGCACCGAGTCCGGCAGCGTCGAGCAGTACGGGACGGGCGTCTGGAAGTCGCTGGGCGGCAAGGGCATCGGCGCGCCGTCGGCGGTCTTCAACTCCACGACCGGGTCCATCGACGTCGTGCAGCTCGGTGAGGGCGGCATCGTCGAGCACTCCCGCGCGACCGACGGCGGCTGGACCCCGTGGGCCAAGCTCGGCACCACCAAGGTCTCCGAGGCGCCGACCGCGATGTACCACGCGCAGACGAAGACCGTCGAGGTCTTCGCCCGCACCGACGACGGCAAGCTGATCCGCCGCTTCTACAAGGAGAAGGCGGGCTGGAGCCAGTGGGCCAAGCTCAGCGACAAGACAGTGTCCTGATCTGAACGGAAACGGGGCGGCGACTCGGATGAGTCACCGCCCCGTTTCCGTTCCAGCTCAGATCAGCACTCGACGAGCAGGCCCTTGATCGCGGCCTCGCCCTTCGTGGCGTCGTTGGCGACGAGCGCGGACTTGATCTCCTTCGCCGCGTCCTTGCACTTCTGCGAGCTCACCGCGTCGGCCTCGGCCTTCTTCTGCGCGGTCACCGCCCGGTCGGTGTCCTCCGCGCTGTTCTTGGCCTTCTTGGTGAGGTCCGCGATCTCGCGGTCCTTGCCCTCGACCTGAGTGGACAGTTCGGCGGAGTGCCCCTTCTCCTGGAAGAAGAGCACGCCGAACGCGGCACCGGCGCCGGCGAGCAGCACGACGAACAACGACAACACGACGATGCCGGTCTTCTTCGCCTTCGGCGGCACGGGTGCCGGCGCGACGGGCTGTTGCTGCGGCGGCGGCGCGAACGCGGAAGGCGTGTACACCTCGAACTCCGGTCCGGCGGGCGCGATGTCCTGCTGCTGCACGGTGGTGTCCGCAGACTGCTGCGGATCGAAAACAGGATTGGTCATGATTTCCCCCCCAGGAAGTCCCCCTGCGCCTATCATCGCCGGACCGTCAACGGCGTTACGTGAGCTGAGCCACGGCGGCGACGACCAGGTCGAAGAACCGGTCCACGTCCAGCCCGACGGCCACCTGCGCGTTCGGTTCCCGGCCGAGCCTGCCGTGCAGGTCCACGACGGTCGCGCCGCGGGTGAACGTCCCCGTGGTCTCGATCCCCACGAACGCCTCGACGCAGGTCACGAGTGTCGGATCGATCACCCGTGCCACCGCGACCGGGTCGTGCAGCGGCGGTGCCGCGAAGCCGAAGACGTCGCGGTAGGTCGCCGCGAAGAACGTCATCAGCTCCCCGCACGTCCGCCCGAGCGGCCCCAGGGCGTTCAACTGAGCCACGATCTCCGGCGTCACCAACGCCCTGTGCGTCACGTTCAGCCCGATCATCGTGATCGGCACGCCGCTGCCGAAGACGATCGCGGCCGCCTCCGGGTCGACGTAGATGTTGAACTCCGCGTACGGCGTGGTGTTGCCGCGCTCGGTCGACCCGCCCATGAGCACGATCTCGCGCACCGCGGCCGGCCCGTACCGCCGCAGGTACATCGCCACGTTCGTCAACGCGCCGGTGGCCACCAGCGTCGCCGGCATGTGGGCGTGCATCACGTCGATCGCGTGCTCCTCGGTCACACCGACGGTCAGCGGGCCGAACGCCGGACCATCCATTCCGGACTCGCCGTGGATGTCCTCCGCCACGTACAGCGGTCGCACCAACGGTTGCGCGCACCCGCGCGCGATCGGCACCGAGATGCCGGCGGCGGAGCAGATCCGCTGGGCGTTCGCGGTGACCTTGTCCAGCGTCTGGTTCGCGGCCACGGTGGTGATCGCGCGCAGGTCGATCTCGGGTGAGCCGGCCGCGAGCAGGATCGCGATCGCGTCGTCGTGGCCGGGGTCGCAGTCGAGCACCACAGGAGTCGGCATGACCTCATCTTGACGAGGCTGGGGCGGATGCGGCTAGCGTGGAGAAAACCTTTTCAGGGGAGGCCGGGGATGACGCGCAGGCGGTACGCGGTGGTCGGGACCGGATCGAGGGCGGAGCGGCACGTCCACGCCATCGCGGTCGAACACGCGGACACCTGCGCACTCGTCGCGTTCGCCGACGTGAACCGGACCAGGATGACCGTCCACAACGACCGCCTCGCGGAACTCGGGATCGAGCCGGTCCCCACGTACGACGCGCAAGACTTCCTGAAGATGCTCGACGAGCAACGGGTCGACGTGGTGGTGGTGACCACCGTCGACCGTTTCCACGACACGTACATCATCGAGGCGCTGGACTCCGGTCGTGACGTCGTGACGGAGAAGCCGATGACGACGGACGTCCCGTCGGCCGGCAAGATCCTGGACGCGGTGCACCGCAACGAAGGCAGCCTCACGGTCACCTTCAACTACCGCTACAACCCGATCCACGAGAAGGTGCGCACGCTGCTCGCGGACGGCGCCGTCGGCGAGATCGGGTCCGTCCACTTCGAGTGGTTGCTGGACACCCGGCACGGCGCCGACTACTTCCGCCGCTGGCACCGCGACAAGGTCAACTCCGGCGGTCTCATGGTCCACAAGGCGACCCATCACTTCGACCTGCTCAACTGGTGGGTCGGCTCGGTGCCCGAGACCGTGTACGCGCACGGCCGGTTGTTCTTCTACGGCAACGAGAACGGTGAGCGTCACGGTTACACGCACGACGACAGGTTCGACATCGATCTGGAGCGCAACGCCTGGCTGAAGAAGCTCTACGTCGACGCACGGCACGAGGACGGCTATCGCCGCGACCAGAACCCGTTCGAGCCCGGTGTGTCCATTGAGGACGACATGTCGGTACTCGTGCGCTACGCCAGCGGTGCGAACCTGACCTACCACCTGACGGCCTACTCGCCGTGGGAGGGCTACCGGCTGATGGTCAACGGTAGCAGGGGCCGTCTCGAACTGGAGGTCGTCGAGAACTCCTGGGTGTCCGGCCAGGACCCGTCCGTGCACGGCGTCGCCGCGAACCCCGAGCAGGGGTGGGCGAAGCTCTCGGTGCACCGGCTGTTCGAGGAACGGGAGGACATCGCGCTGGAGTACGACCGGGACGGGCACGGCGGTGCCGACCAGCGCATGGTCGACGCGCTGTACGGGCCCGCAGGACAGGAGGACCCGCTCGGTCGCAAAGCGACGCACCACGACGGCGCGCTCTCCCTGCTGACCGGGTTCGCCGCCAACCGCAGCTTCGAGACCGGGCAGCCGGTCCGCGTCGCCGACGTCCTCGACCTCCGATAGCGGTCATCGTGCTCCCGGCGCCATTGCCCGTTCGGGTGGCTGTGTTGACGCTTCGGACGCCGTTGGTGCCGTGATGCTGTCGCAAACGAGTCTTGGTTGGCGCGGCGCATTGAAATTACCGGCACCTCGGCTGATGCTGGTGGCCGCGTTGGTGGCGGAGTCCGCCCGAGAAGGGTGAGAGCGATGCGTGTTGCGCTGGTCGGTGCTCGGGGACATGGGGCGCGGCACGTGGAGAACCTGGTCCGGCTCGGCCACGACGGGCTCGCCACGTTCGTCGGCGTGGTCGACGTGGCGGACGTCGACGTGCCGGTGCCGTCCTACCCGGATCTGCCGTCGCTCGCGGCCGAACTGCACCCCGAGGTCGTCGTGGTCTCCTCGCCGCCCTCGACGCACCGCGACCTCGTGCTGGCGGCGTTCGAACTGGGCTGCGACGTGCTCGTCGAGAAGCCGGCGGTGCTGTCGGTGACCGACTTCGACGAGATCTGCGCGGCGGCGCTGGACCGCGGCCTGGTGTGCCAGGTCGGCTTCCAGACGCAGGGCACGGGTTCGTACCGGCGGCTCTGCTCACTGATCGGCTCTGGCGCGCTGGGCGACATCACGGGCATCGGTGCCGCCGGGCGTTGGGTGCGCTCGGACTCCTACTACGAGCGCTCCGAGTGGGCCGGGCGGCAGGGCGAGGACGGCACGCTCGTCAACCCGTTCGCACACGCGCTGCAGAACGCGCTGCTGCTCGCCGATGTCGAGGAACGAGCCGACATCGCTGTCGAGTTGGAGCTGTACCGGTGCCGCGACACGATCAGTGCGGACGACACGGCCTGTGTCCGGGTCACGGCTGATGGCGCGCCGCCGGTCGTGGTCGCCACCACGCTCTGCGCGACGACATCGTTGCCACCGGTCGTCCTGGTGCACGGAACGCTCGGCCAGGTCGTCTGGTGGTACGACGACGACAGGCTGACGGTCAACGACCACCGCATGGCCGTGGCGCCGCCGGTCGACCTCCTGGAGAACCTCATCCGGCACCGGCAGACCGGCGAGCCCCTCGTCGCACCGCTGGCCGCCGCGCGGGCGTTCACGTCGATCGCCGAGCAGTGCGGCAAAGCCGACGTGCCGCTGCTGCCCGCCCGCCGCGTCGGTGAACGGGTGGTGCTCGACGGCATCGACGAGGTCGTCGTGCGGGCGGCCGAGAAGATCGCGACCTTCACCGAACTGGGCTGCGGATTCGGGCGGTAGTCTGCCGCGCAGTTCGCCGCGTTCGGGGAGAGTTGCGTTGGACACCTACATCGACCTGAAGGACGTCCGGGTCACCGGCTACGTCAGCATGGGCCTGATCGCGCTGGTCGTCGCCGAGTCGATCTGGGGCACGATCAACGACTGGCAGGGCGGCTCGTCCTCGTGGAGCTTCCTCGCCATCATGCTGCTCGTGCCCGCGGGCGTGGCGTGCATGGTGTGGTTCCGCGGTGTGACCCACAACGCCGAGGCGATCGCGTTGCACGGCGTGCGGACGGTCTCGCAGGTGTGGAAGGCGAGCGACCCGGAGCAGCGCGAGGTGCCGTTCGCCCAGCGCGCCGCGAGCCCGTTGATCAAGCCCTGGCAGTACGCGTTCCTCGCCATGGTGCTGGGCGACGTGTTCGAGTCGTTGCTGCTCGACACCCCTCTCTACGTGGTGTTCTCGACCCTGTCAACGCTGTGCGCCATAGGCGCGGGCGGTCTCGCCTGCTTCCTCGTCTTCCGCATCTCGATCATGCAGCAGCGGTTCGCGGTACCCCAGCGCAAACGCGGCTAGGTAGGGTATAGTTCTTCGTTGGTTGCAGTTTCGTGTTCGTGTCTTTCACGCTCGCCAAACTTCAGTTGCGAGTGCTTCTCCTTCTTCACGGTTGGGGCAAGGCTCATGACCAACCACGGAGCGGCTGCACAGTGCGGCGCGCTCTTCAGTAATCAAGGAGAAGCAGTACATGGCAAACGGCACCGTCAAGTGGTTCAACGCTGAAAAGGGCTTCGGCTTCATCGCCCCCGAGGACGGCGGCGCTGACGTCTTCGTCCACTACTCGGCCCTCAACGGCGGCGGCTACCGCAGCCTCGAGGAGAACCAGAAGGTCTCGTTCGACATCACGCAGGGCCAGAAGGGCCCGCAGGCGACGAACGTCACCGCTCTCTGACGTTGTTTCACCCCGAAGGGCCTCCGGAATCTTCCGGGGGCCCTTCGGGCTTTCCGGGCCCGCTCCGCGCCGTGTTGTGATCATTGGGTTTTCGCTAGCCTGGCCCGATGCCGTTGCTCGGACCAGCTGATCCGCTGCCGCACGTGCCCCGGCGCATCCTCGTCGCCGGCAACGCCGGATCCGGCAAGTCGACGCTCTGCCTGCGCATCGCCGAGCAGCACGAACTGCGGCGCGTCGAGCTGGACAGCCTCTACTGGGGTCCACAGTGGACACCGCGGCCGGAGTTCTTCGCGGAGGTCGCCGCGTTCGCGCAGGACGACCACTGGGTCACCGAGTACCAGTACAAGGCGGCGCGGCCAGTGTTGCTCGCCAGGGCGGACACGGTGGTGTGGCTCGACCACCGGTTCCCGGTCGTGATGGGACGACTGGTGAGTCGCACGATCAGACGTCGCGCGGCAGGGGTGGAGTTGTGGAACGGTAATCGGGAGTCGTCGCTGTGGTCGGCGTTCACCGACCCCGGGCACATCCTGCGGTGGGGCTGGAAGAGCTACCGGCGCAACCGGGTCAGGGTGCTCGCCCTGGTCGACGACGTGGTGGTCGTGCGGCTGCGCGGGCAGGCGCAGGTGGAGCGGTGGCTCTCGGGGCCGCTCGCCTCGGTCGGGGAGGAGCGTGCTCGGTGAGAACTGCGCTGGTGCTGGGCGGGACGGGCATGCTGGCCGGCTGCGCGGGACAACTCGTGGCACGCGGATGGCGGGTGGTGCTGCCGTCGCGCACGCAGCCGCTGATGGCCGACGACGGTCCCGGACGGGCGGCGCGGGCGTCGATCTCGCGCGGACACCGGCCGACGTGGGTGCGGGCCGACTGGGCGGAGCCCTCCAAGCTCGCGGAGGAGGTCGAGTACGAGCTCGACGGCCACCTGGTGAACCTGCTCGTGGCGTGGGTGCACGACAGCTATCGCGTGAGGGTCCTCAACGCCGTGCGGCACCTTCTCGCAGAGGGTGCGCCGGTAGTGGAGGTGCACACGTCCACGCCGGTGCCGGACCCTGTGCTCCCTCACCCGACACAGCAGGTGTTGCTCGGTCACTTCGCCCACGACGCCACGCTGCGCACGAACCGTGCGGTGCTGCAGGCCGTCGAACGAGGGTTGGAAGGACGAGCGCCCTCGCTGCACCACGAGGACGCCCGCTGAGGCCTTACCGGACCTCGGTCTTCACGACCTTCGCGCGGCCGATCTCCGCCTGCGCCTTCACGCCGACAGCCACGTCCACGAGCTGGCGGACGACCACGTCCTCGTTGCGGATGTCCGCGATCTTCTGCTTGGTCACCGTGACGAACTCGAACGCGCTGACCTCCGCCGCCTCGATCTCGGCGACCTCCTGGAAGTCCTTGCTGAAGTCCAGCACCACCTCCGCGCCGTCGAGGACCACCAACTGGTAGTCCGACGGCAGGTCGGAGGCGAAGCCCTTCTTGAACTCGCCGGCGACCTTGATGCCGTCGGCTGTCTCCTCGAGGTCGAGGACGCCGGCGACAGGGGTGAACAGCGCTTCCTGGAAGTCGGCGGTGGCCTTCGCCGGCTCGGGCTCGGCCAGCGCCGGCGAGGCCGTGAGGGCGATGGTCGCGAGCAGGGCGGTGGCGATGGTCAGCAGTTTCGGCATGTCTTCGTTCGTACCGGCGGGCATCGTGCCCTGCTCGGTCAAACGCGTCGCTCGATCGTGCATCGGAGTTGTACGGTCAGCGCCGACGTCGGGGGACGTGTCTTTTTGGGGGAGTCAATGAGCGCTCACATCGATCTGAAGGACGTCCGGATCACCGGGCACGTGACTCAGGGCCTGATCGTGCTGGTCGCCGTGGCGAGCGTGCTCGGCACGGCGGTCGACCTGAGCACGGGCGAGGTGAGGTGGGACGCGATCGCGTCATTGCTGTTGCTGCCGGCCGCGGTCGCGTTCGTGATCTGGGTCCGGCGCGCCTCGGTCAACGCCACGGCCATCGGGCTGCGCGACGCCAGGCAGATGGCGGACGTGTGGCGGGCGTCCGACGTGGCGCAGCACGACAGGCCGTTCGAGGAACGGGTGCCCAGCCCGTGGATCAAGCCCTGGCAGTACGCGTTCCTCGCGATGATGCTCGCGAACGCGGCCGAGGGGCTCGTCGACGAAGGGCCCGCCTACCGGGCGGCGGCGGTGCTGTCCGCGGTGCTCACCGTCGTGGCCGCCGCGCTGGCCGTCGTGGTGATCGCCCAGGTCTCCGCGCTGCAACGGCCGGAGCGGATCGCTCAGCTCTAACGCGCCGAGCGCATCCCCCGCACCAGCAGCATGACCGACTCGCGCACCTCCGCCCGTGACCGCTCCGGCTGGAACACCTGCCAGTCCAGCGCGATCACGAGCAACGTGCCGAACAGCGCCGCCGACGCGGTGCCGACCTCGACCCCTTCGGGCAGGCGGCCCGCGTCGGCCAGGCGCTTCATCTGACCGCGCACGATCGAGACGATGTCGTCGCGCAGCAACGAGAGAGTGCCGTGCCATTGGCCCGGCGTGCGCCACAGCTCCGAGACGAGGAGCTGGCCGAACGCCGGGTACTCGGCCCAGAAGCCGAGCATCTCGTCGACCAGCGCCTCCAGCGAGTCCTCCGAGCCCTCCGCGGACCGCAGCCGGCCCGCGAGGATCTCCACGCCGTGGTGCAGCAGCGCTTCGACCAGGGCGTCCTTCGAGGCGAAGTTGTAGTAGATCGTGCCCTTGGCGACGCCCGCCTCCGCGGCGATCTCGTCGACCGTCACCGAGGCCGCGCCCCGTTCTCCGACCAGCTTCAACGCCGCGTCGAAGAGCTTCTGCTTGGTCGCCGTCGTCCGCGCGCTCACAGCACGAGCTCCGGCTTCAGCTTGGACGCTGTCCACACGCGCTGCTTGTAGGCCGCCACGGACGTCAAGGCTAGGGCTCCGAGCAGCCAGGCGAGAAGGATCAGCGCGTCCTTTCCGACGCTGCCGAGGTCACCGCCGTACATCAGGTGGCGCAGGCCGTCGACCGCGTAGCCCATCGGCAGGCCGTAGTGCAGCGGGTACAGCGGCACCGGGATCGTCTGCCACGGGAACGTGCCACCCGCGCTGACCAGCTGGAGGATCAGCAGGATCAGGCCGAGGAACTTGCCGACGGCGCCGAACGCGGCGTTCAGCGCGTGCAGGATCGCCACGAACGTCAGTGACATCAGCGCGAGGAATCCGAACGTGCCGATGGGGTTCGACGGCTCGATGTCCACCACGAACCGCACGACCGTGAACATCACGAGCACCTGCACGATGCCGAGCAACGCACCCGGCAGCCAGCCGCCCAGCGCGACCCTGAGTGCTGACTGACCGGCGGCGAGCGCACGGCGTGAGAGCGGGCGCAGCAGCAGGAACAGCACGAACGCGCCGATCCACGTCGCCAGGCCCAGGAAGAACGGGGCGAGGCCTGCGCCGTACGTGGCGGCCTTCGTCTGGGACAGGCCGCGCACCGCCACCGGGTCGCCGATCGCCTGCGCGATGGCCGCCCTGGTCGGGTCGTCCTGGTTCGGGATCTTGTTCACGCCCCCGGTCAGGCCGTCACGCAGCTGCGCCGATCCGTCGGCGAGCTTCACGGCGCCGTCCTCGAGCTGCGGCGTGCCGGTGGCCGCCGTCCGCAGGCCGTCGCGGAGCTGGGCGTTGCCTTCGGCGAGCTTCGTGGCGCCGTCGTCCAGCCTGGCGACGCCGGCGACCAGGCCGGGCATCTTGGACGAGAGCTGCTCGGCGCCGTCGGCCACCTGGTCCGCGCCGGTCGCGAGCTTGCGGAGATCACCAGCGGCGCCCTGCACCTTGCCGTTGGCGTCGTCGACCGGCTTGCGGACCTGGCCGATCGTGGCCATCACGTTCTGCACCTGTTCCTCGGTGAAACCCAAGGTGCGCAAGCGGTTCGCGATGTCGCCGTTCGCCTGGTCGAGCACGCCGACGAGCGCCTGGGCCTTCTTCGCGTACTCCTCGGCCTGGGTCGCGGCGGTCTCGTTGCCGGTGGCGACCTGGCGTGCGCCGTCGGCGATCTTCTTGGCGCCGTCGGGCAGTGGTGCGGTCTGCGAGCGGAGCTCGTGCGTGCCGTCACGGAGCTGCGCGGCGCCGTTGGCCGCCGTCACCGCGCCCGTGGAGAGTTGCTGGACGCCGCTGTCGAGCTCGCCGAGCTTGTCGCGCAGGGTCGCGCTGCCGTTCGCGAGCTGCGTGGCGCCGTCGACGGCCTTGGTGGTCTCCTGGCGGATCGTCGAGAAGCCGAGCAGCAGCTTGTCGGCGGCTTCGGTGGAGACCTTCGCCGTGACGGCCCTGCGCACCTCGCTGACGACCTGGTTCGCGATCGTGCTGCCCAGGTAGTTGTTGGCGTCGTTGGTCGTCAGGGTCAGCACGCCCTGGCGCGGCTTGTTCTGCTCGGCGGAGGTGAGCGCCTCGGAGAAGTCCTCCGGCAGCGTGAGGGCGAAGATGTACTCGCCCTTGCGGACGCCCTCGTCGGCGTCGTCGACGACCTTCCAGTTGAACTTCTTGCCGTTGAGCAGCTCGTCCGCGACGTCCTTGCCCGCGTTGAGGTCCTTGGCGCCCTTGTCCTTCACGACCAGTGCGGCGGGCACGTGGTTGAGGTTCGCGTACGGGTCCTTGTTGGCGTACAGGTAGAGCGACGCGTACAGCAGAGGCACGAGCGCCAGAGCCAGGACGGCGAGTTTGGGGAGCTTGCCGGAGGTGATCCGGCGGAGCTCGTTGAAGGCCATGCGAAGGGCGCTCATGCGGTGATCTCCATCTTGGTGTCGTTGTCCTCACCAAGGCGCGCGTGCGGGATGTCGAGGATGTGAGCGGAGGAGTTCGAGCACAGGACGACGACGGACCGTTCGGGGGTCACGTGGTCGTGGGCCAGGGCGAACCACTCGCGCGGGTCGGGGTGGTAGCGGTCGGGGCAGTCGAGGACGAGAGCCGTCACGCCGGGGCGTGACGCGGCCAGTTCGAGCAGCACCGCGCACCGCGTCCGCGCCGGGACGTGCTCGAAGCGCTTGTCCGCGTGCTCATCGGCGGCGTGCTCCACCAACCAGTCGTGCACCGCCTTCTTGCCGGACGGCATGCCGTTCATCGCGAGCTCCTCGCCGACGACGGCGGACAGGCTCAGCGCTTCCTCCGGCTCGTTCACCTCGGGGGCGTCGACCAGGACGACGCGCTTGCGCAGCGTCTTCGCGTCCGGGGACACGGTGCCCGTCGAGGGCTTCATGCGACCGGAGAGCAGCAGGCCGAACGCCGTGTGACCGGTGCCGGGCTCGCCCGCGACCAGCGTGAGCTCGCCGGGCTTCACGGTCAGCGAAGTCGGCCGGAGCAGGGGACCATGGCCCCCGTTGACGCCTGCGCGACTTGCGTGGATCTCCACGGCTTTACCCTCCGTTAAACTGACCGGTCAGTACAAATTCTCCCGCAGACCTCGGCACCCTGCAACTCGGACATAGGTCACCTAAGGGCTGACGCGGGGCGTACTTCCCAGACGGTCCACAGCGGCCGGTAGCCCTGACGGGGCCAGAACACGCTGCTCAGCGGGTTCGGCGGGTTGTAGTAGAGGTACGTGCCGACCGTGCCCATCCGGTGGAGCTCCTGGTGGGCGTAGGCGAGGAGCTGCTGGCCGATGCCGGCGCCGCGGGCGCCCGGCAGCACCGAGACGCAGTTCACGTAGCCCCAGCGGCCGCGGGGGAGTCTCGCCGCCGCGGCCGTGCCGGGCTCGGACGACACGATCGCGCACTCGGCGAGCGCCACCGCGATGCCGTCGCGTTCGGCGAGCCAGATGGGGCTCGCGTTCTTGAGGCGCTCGACCAGCGCCTGGCATTTCACATGGGCCGCGTTCGGGCGCACGATCGTCGAGCCGACGTAGGAGGAGTACTCCAGTTCGGCGAGCGACAGCTCCAGCACCGTCTCCAGGTCGTGCGGGGTCGCACGGCGGATCGTGAGCGTGCGGGAGATGTGCTGTGCCGGAGTCCTCAGGCGCACGGCGAGCACCGACAGCGGCACCAGCCCGTGGTCGAGGAACGCACGTGCGGCTTTGGTGTCGCGGCTCGGCCAGTGCACGACGCACGCCGTGTCGTCGTGCACCTCCTGCGTGTCGAGGTGCCGGCGGAAGCGGGTGAGCAGCGCGTCCATGCCCTGCGACTCGCCGACGAGCGGCAGCATCTCCCACACCTCGGCCGCCGACCACAGGCGCGTGGTCGTGTGGGGCTCGAAGCTCTGGTGGCTGATGATCCCGGCCACGCGCGTGCCGTCCGCCAGCGCCGCCGTGATGACGTGGCCGTCCGTGGGCGGTTCGGTGGCGGGCGGGAGCAACGGGTCCAGCGAGGCGAAACGCGCTGACTGGGCCGCCACTAGTCCGCGTGCCGAGGTCATGGCACGTGAGGTTACGACGTCAGGCGGGTCCGGAAGATCGCGGTGCCGGGGAAGAGCTTGCCGCGCAGCGGGCTCCACTGGCCCCAGTTGCGGGTGTGGCCCTTCGGCCACTCCGGCTCGACCAGGTCCTCGAGCACGAAACCCGTGTTCGTGAGCGCGCGGACGTAGTCGCCGAGCGTGCGGTGGTGCTCGACGTAGGTCGCCTTGCCCTCCTCGTCCACCTCTACATAAGGCGTGCGGTCGAAGTACGACTGCGTGACGGTGAGACCCAGCGGGCCGGGGTCGTCGGGGAAGATCCACCTCATCGGGTGGTTGACCGCGAACACCCAGGGCGCGCCGGGCCTGAGCACGCGGGCGACCTCGCTGAAGACCTCCTGGACGTCCGCCACGAACGGCACGGCGCCGAACGCGCTGCAGGCGGCGTCGAAGGAGCCGTCGCGGAACGGCAGCTGGTCCGCGCTGGCCTGGACGAGCGGCACGTCGATGCCGGTCTCGGCGTTGTTCCTGCGGGCGTGCCGGAGCATGCCCGCGGAGATGTCGAAGGCGGTGACGTCGGCCTTGTTGTCCTTGAGCCAGCGGGCGCACATCGCACTGCCGCAGCCCACCTCCAGGATGCGCTGACCAGCGATCTCACCCAGGAACCGGGCGTCGGACTCGCGCAGGCCCTCCGGGCACCACACGAAGTCGGCCGCGCCGAGGAACTCGCCGTGCGTCTCGTGGTAGTCGTCGGCGTCCGCGTCCCACCAGATCTGGTTCGCCACGCGTGACTCCGCGGCGTCCGCCCCGCGCTTGACGATGCCGGCGGTGCCGAGCGCTTGCTCCGCGCTCGCGTGCTGGTTGGACACACTGCTCCTTCACATGGGGGCTGGTTTGCTTGCGCGTCTCGCAGCCGCGTACGATATCGCGTGCGTAGTGGGTTAGCGCTGCCCATGATCCAGAAGTGCCGGTGTTCAAGGTCTCTGAGTCGCTGCGCGCGCACCACTTACCCAGCCAATCAATGCCAATCCGTACCGGAGCCACCTACCTAATGTCCACCGACACCACCACCGCCCCCGTTGCCGCTGCTCCCAAGCAGGTCGCGATCAACGACATCGGGACGGAGGAGGACTTCCTCGCAGCTATCGACTTGACGATCAAGTACTTCAACGATGGCGACATCGTTGAGGGCACCATCGTCAAGGTCGACCGGGACGAGGTCCTGCTCGACATCGGCTACAAGACCGAGGGCGTCATCCCCTCGCGTGAACTGTCGATCAAGCACGACGTCGACCCCAACGAGGTCGTCAAGGTCGGTGACGAGGTCGAGGCGCTTGTTCTCCAGAAGGAGGACAAGGAAGGCCGTCTGATCCTCTCCAAGAAGCGCGCCCAGTACGAGCGCGCGTGGGGCACCATCGAAGCCCTCAAGGAGAAGGACGAGCCCGTCAAGGGCACGGTCATCGAGGTCGTCAAGGGTGGTCTCATCCTCGACATCGGCCTCCGCGGCTTCCTCCCCGCCTCGCTCGTCGAGATGCGTCGCGTCCGCGACCTCCAGCCGTACGTCGGCCGTGAGCTCGAGGCGAAGATCATCGAGCTGGACAAGAACCGCAACAACGTGGTCCTGTCCCGCCGTGCGTGGCTGGAGCAGACCCAGTCCGAGGTCCGCAGCGAGTTCCTCAACCAGCTGCAGAAGGGCCAGGTCCGCAAGGGCGTCGTGTCCTCGATCGTCAACTTCGGTGCCTTCGTGGACCTGGGTGGCGTCGACGGTCTCGTCCACGTGTCGGAGCTGTCCTGGAAGCACATCGACCACCCGTCCGAGGTTGTCGAGGTCGGCCAGGAAGTCACCGTCGAGGTCCTCGACGTCGACATGGAGCGCGAGCGCGTGTCGCTGTCGCTCAAGGCGACGCAGGAAGACCCGTGGCGCCAGTTCGCCCGCACCCACGCGATCGGTCAGATCGTGCCGGGCAAGGTCACCAAGCTGGTTCCGTTCGGTGCGTTCGTCCGCGTGGACGAGGGCATCGAGGGCCTGGTCCACATCTCCGAGCTGGCCGAGCGCCACGTGGAGATCCCGGAGCAGGTCGTCCAGGTCGGCGACGACGTCATGGTCAAGGTCATCGACATCGACCTCGACCGTCGCCGCATCTCGCTGTCGCTCAAGCAGGCCAACGAGGGCTTCACGGTCGACACCGAGTTCGACCCGACCCAGTACGGCATGGCCGCCGAGTACGACGACCAGGGCAACTACATCTACCCCGAAGGCTTCGACCCGGAGTCGCAGGAGTGGGGCGAGGGCTTCGACAAGCAGCGTGAGGAGTGGGAGCGCCAGTACGCCGAGGCGCACACTCGTTACGAGGCCCACATGAAGCAGATCAAGAAGGCCGCCGAGGCCGAGGAAGAGGCTTCGGCCGAGGGTGCGGGCAACTACACCTCCGGTGGCGACGCTCCTTCCACGTCCGTGGGCGCGCCGGCTCAGTCCGGTGGCACGCTCGCCTCCGACGAGCAGCTCGCGGCTCTCCGCGAGAAGCTGTCGGGCGGCATGTGAGTCGCTAGTTAGACCTTCGAAGGCCCCTGCACCCTTTGGGTGTGGGGGCCTTCGTTGTTTGGGGGCGTGGGCGGGTGGTCGGCTTTGCGGGCGGCGACCGTGCGGGTGGTCACCGTGCGGGTGGTCACCTTGCGGGCGGCGACCTGTCGGTTGCGTGCTTCCCCCTGGGGGCTCTGCCCCCAGACTCCCGGCAATCTGATCGGGGGGCCACCTGTGGGTTGATGGCACGCCTGTTGCGTTGGGCGGCTGCCTGTTGCTTAGAGGGTGCGTTGGCGGTGGGGTCCCGTCACGAGTCGCACCAAGAGCGGGCCACATGAGAGAAGGGGTGTCAAGCGGACGAAAAGCGTGTCCGCTTGACACCCCTTCTCTCATGTGGCAAGAGCTATGGCGCGACTCGTGACGGGACCCACCGCCAGGCCCGTTCGGTGAAGACGGCTCGCCTTCGGCTTCGCTTGGGGAAGGGCTCTCGTCTTGGCTTAACGCGATCAGGTGCTTGCTGTTCACTCTGTGGTGGGGGCCCAACCTTGTTGTGTAGGTTGGCAAACCTATGCGTGGGAACAAGTTCGTCGTGGCGCTGGGTGTCGGTGTGCTGCTGGTTGTCAGCACCGCCTGTTCTGCTGCCGTGCCGCAGACTCAGGCGCCGCCGCCTCAGATTCCTCGGATCACGCCGTCCACCACGCCGTCTCGGGTGCCGGTGATGGTGGACCGGGCGTTGCCCGATGACTGTGAGCTCGTGGTGCCCGTTGAGGTCATGAACACGACGCTCGGGCAGGAGCTTCCCGGGGAGCCTCGGATCATCGTCGGCATCAAGGAGCCGGGGATCGGACGGACCGGGAAGATCGATTGCTACTACGGGATTCCCGACAAGAAGGGGCTGACGGACGCCAAGATCGTCATCGGGTTGTCGTCCTACACCGACGACCTGACCGCTCGTACTCGTGTCTCCGAGAGTGTCGAGGCCGAGCGGGCTGATGGTGCGAAGATCACCGAGGTCGACGTCGGCAAGCAGAAGGGGACGTTGGTCGAGGGCAAGGACGAGCAGTTGCTCATCGGGTCGCTGGGGAAGTCGACGTTCGTGGTGCGCAACCGGAACAACTTCATCCCCAAGGAGAAGCTCATCGCGATCCTGCCGGTGCTGGCCGCGCAGTCGATGACGCCGCCGGTCTAGCGGTCCTGGTGGCCCGGCTAACCTGACCGGCATGCTCAGGGTGGGGTTGACCGGGGGAATCGGGTCCGGCAAGTCGACGATCGCGCGGCTGCTGGCGGAGAACGGCGCCGTCGTCATCGACGCGGACAAGCTCGCGCGTGAGGTTCTCGAGCCGGGGAGTGACGGGCTCAAGGAGGTCGTCGCGGCGTTCGGCGAGGACGTGCTGAACGCGGACGGGACGCTCGACCGGGCGGCGCTGGCGGCCAAGGCGTTCGCCACCGAGGAGGCTCGGCAGACGCTCAACGGGATCACGCACCCGCGGATCGGTGCGCTCACCGGGCAGCGGATGTCAGAGGCCGCCGAGGACGCCGTCGTGGTGCACGACATCCCGTTGCTGGTGGAGCGGGACATGGCGGCCGTGTACCACCTGGTGATCGTCGTCTTCGCGGACTCGGACACGCGGCTGGAGCGGCTCGTCACGAGTCGCGGGATGGATCGGCGGGACGCCGAGAACCGGATCGCCGCGCAGGCCACCGACGAGCAGCGCCGGGCCGTCGCGGACGTGTGGCTGGACAACAGCGGCGAGGTTCCGGACATCACGGCGTTGTGGGACCGGCTGGTGGGCTTCGAGAAGAACGTGCGCTCTGGCACGTACGCGTCCGGGTCGCCGATCGTCGTGCCCTATGACGAGAGGTGGCCGGTGCAGGCGCGGCGGATCGCGCGCCGGATCAGCCTGGCGGCCGGTGGGCGGCACGTCGAGCACATCGGGTCTACGGCGGTGCCGGGGCTCGCGGCCAAGGACGTGCTGGACTTCCAGCTCGCCGTCGAGGACATGGAGACCGCCGACGAGCTGCGCGAAGTGCTGGCTCAGGCTGGTTTCCCGTACGTGGGGCCGTACGTGGACACGCCGCGTGGCGAGGGTGACTGGAGCAAGCGGTTGCACGCCGGGGCTGACCCCGGACGGCGCGTGAACCTGCACCTGCGTGTCGAAGGTGCGCCGAACTGGCGGTGGGCGGTCGACTTCCGCGACTGGCTGCGGCACGACGCGCGGGCGCGTGAGGAGTACGCGGATCTCAAGCTCGAGCTGTCACAGCGGTTCGCGGGCGACGCCGGCGCCTTCGCCTACGGTGAGGCGAAGGAACCCTGGATGGAGGCGGCCGTGGAGCGCGTCGAGGCCTACAGGGGCGGCCAGGAGTCGTAGATGCCGTGCCACGTCAGCCACGACGTCAGGTTGTGGTTGACGTTGCTGAGCTCTTCGAGGGTGCGGTGGACCGTGCGCAGCGCCTGGTCGGCATCGCCCGGTCGCAGCACTCGGCCCGCGACCGCGGCGGCGAAGTCCTCGCTGCGCACGATGCGGGCCGTGGTGCCGCCGGGGACGGCCAGGCCGAGCAGCAGGTCCGTGGTCTGCCAGTGGCGGTGGTCGCGCTCGACCCGCACCGCGGACAGCACGCTCGGGCTGCTGCGCGCATGCCGTGAACGAGGGCGGTAAGTGGTCAGGCGCAGACCCAGTTCGGGCATCAGCCAGGTGACCTCGGAGTCCGAGAACGGGTCCTCCGGAGTGGGGTGCTCGATTCGCAGACCCCACCGTTCGGGATAACACGAACTGAGAGTTCGCGAGCCACCCGAAGAATACGAGCGCACGCCCGAAATGGTGTCGACGACATCGACCAACTGAGGTGTAGTGACCGCTCCCACGCCGCCGAGCGTAGTCAAATATGTGCTCCCAGTTACACGCCGGGTCGATTTGTTACGTCACGGTCAGGTGACGAACACGCTCTGTGTATCAACGCCAGGTCGTAGGACAACCCGAATAGGTGAGCCACCTGACCACATCGTGACCGTGCGCTGAAATGCCGGACACCGCCGAGTAGGTGGTTTCCAGTGCCCATTGCGCGCGTTGCGCGGAGAGCAGGTTGTGCTGAACTGCGGAGATCAACTCGTCCGTGTCCAAAACAGTCACGCTGTGGCCCGTTCGGACTATCAGGTCGAGGTACAGATCGGTTGTTTTCCAGACACTGCCGATCGCGTTGATCTCGACGACGTCCACGTAGAAGTCGAAGTCGAGCTGGTGACCGGGGTGCCAAGACTGGCGCGTCACGCGGATGTTGAGCTTCGGCAGGAACCAGCTCTCGAAGTGGCTGATCTTCGGATGTCCCGCGAGCGGCCGGAACATGTAGAGGCCGGTCGGTGTGAGGCGGAACTCGTCGACCCTCCTCAGCTGCCCCTTGGGGTCGGTGTTGCTCTTGGCGTCCAGGTCGAAGTACTCGATCTTCGGCGGATGGATGTGTGCCACGTCCGCGATACTGCCATCGTCGGGCGCCGCGGCCACTTAGGATGCCGCGCATGTTCGGGATCATCCGCCCCTGTCGCAACAGAATGGGCGCTGAGCTGCGGTCCGCGTGGCTGTCACACCTTTGTGGAATGTGCCTGTCGTTGCGCGACGAGCACGGTCATCTCTCGCGCCTCGTCACCAACTACGACGGGCTGATGATCTCGGCCGCGGTCGAGGCGCAGTCCGGGGTCTCGCGGCGGACCGCCGGACCGTGTGCGTTGCGCGGCATGAAGTCCGCGGACGTGGCCATCGGCGACGGTGCGCGGCTGGCCGCCTCGGTGTCGCTCGTGCTCGCGTCGTTGAAGATCCAGGACCACGTGGACGACGGCGACGGCCTCGCGGGCCGGCTCGGGTGGGCTGGCCGCGCGGTGGCGCAGCGCTGGGCCTCCAAGGGTCTCGGAACGGCGTCCGACCTCGGGTTCGACGCTTCGGTGATGGTGGACGCGGTGCGGCGCCAGCCCGAGGTGGAGGCCGGGGCGGGGCTCGGCAGCTCCGTGCTCGTGGTCACCGAGCCCACGGAGACCGCGACCGCGTTCGCGGTCGGGCAGACCGCGATCATCGCCGGCAGGCCCGGGAACGTGGAGCCGTTGCGCGAGGTGGGGCGGCTGTTCGGGCGGGTGGCGCACCTGATCGACGCCGTGGAGGACCTGGAGGAGGACCGCGCGTCCGGCGCGTGGAACCCGCTGCTCGCCACCGGGACGCCCGTCGAGGAGGCGCACCGGCTGTGCCTGGACGCGGTCGCGGGGATCAGGCTGGCGCTCGGTGACGTGGAGTTCACCGACGCGCGGCTCGTGCACAAGCTGCTGGTGCACGAGCTGGAGGAGTCGATCATCCGGGTGTTCGGCAAGCGCAAGAGGCACGACTACCCGCCGGGCAAGCCTCGCTGGTCGGATCCCGGCAGCGGGTTGTGGTCGTACCCCAGGCTCAACTGGCAGAGGCAGCCGCGCGGGTGCTTCGAGGGCTGCGGGGCGTTCCTCTACATGTGCGGGACCTGCCAGTTCTGCTGCCGCGACCCGTTCCCCGGGCCGTGGAGCGACAAGCGGCGCGACGGCTGCGACCCCGGTCCCGACTGCGGGCCGAACTGTGACTGCGACTGCAACTGCTGCCCCTGCGACTGAGGTCTTCGAGGGGTCTGACCTGGCACAATCGGAAATTGTCAGACCCTCGGCGTAACGTGCTTCCCGTGGCTTTCGCAACCGAGCTCCCGCCAGAGGAAAGCACCGTCAAGGCGCACTCCGAGCACCGTCCCGTCGGCGACATCGAACGCACCGACGGGCAGTTCCGCGTGGTCAGCGACTACCAGCCGGCGGGCGACCAGCCGGCGGCCATCGCCGACCTGGAACGGCGCGTGCGCTCCGGCGAGCGCGACGTCGTGCTGCTCGGTGCCACGGGTACCGGCAAGTCGGCGACCACGGCGTGGCTGGTCGAGAAGCTGCAGCGCCCGACGCTGGTGATGGCGCCGAACAAGACCCTGGCCGCCCAGCTGGCGAACGAGCTGAAGGAGCTCTTCCCGCACAACGCGGTGGAGTACTTCGTCAGCTACTACGACTACTACCAGCCCGAGGCGTACATCCCGCAGACGGACACGTACATCGAGAAGGACTCCTCGATCAACGACGACGTCGAGCGCCTGCGCCACTCGGCCACGATGTCGCTGCTGACCCGGCGCGACGTCATCGTGGTCGCGTCCGTGTCGTGCATCTACGGCCTGGGCACGCCCCAGTCGTACCTCGACCGCTCGATCCCGCTGGAGACCGGTGTGGAGGTCGACCGCGACGCGTTCCTGCGCCTGCTGGTCGACGTCCAGTACACCCGCAACGACATGTCGTTCACCCGCGGCTCGTTCCGCGTGCGCGGCGACACGGTCGAGATCATCCCGTCCTACGAGGAGCTCGCCATCCGCGTCGAGTTCTTCGGCGACGAGATCGACAAGCTCTTCTACCTCCACCCCCTCACCGGCGACGTGGTGAAGGAGGTCTCCGAGCTCCGGATCTTCCCCGCGACGCACTACGTGGCGGGCCCGGAGCGCATGGAGCGCGCGATCCGCGACATCGAGGCGGAGCTGGAGACGACGCTCGCGCAGATGGAGCGCCAGGGCAAGCTGCTCGAGGCCCAGCGCCTGCGCATGCGCACCCAGTACGACCTGGAGATGATGAAGCAGGTCGGCTTCTGCAACGGCATCGAGAACTACTCGCGCCACATCGACGGCCGTGGCGCCGGCACGGCACCGGCGACGCTGATCGACTACTTCCCCGACGACTTCCTGATGGTCATCGACGAGTCGCACGTGACGGTGCCGCAGATCGGCGGCATGTACGAAGGCGACGCCTCCCGCAAGCGCAACCTCGTGGAGCACGGCTTCCGGCTGCCCTCCGCGATGGACAACCGCCCGCTGACGTGGGAGGAGTTCGCCGACCGCATCGGCCAGGTCGTGTACCTGTCGGCCACCCCGGGCCCGTACGAGATGGGCCAGGCCGGCGGCGAGTTCGTCGAGCAGGTCATCCGCCCCACCGGTCTCATCGACCCCGAGGTCGTCGTGAAGCCGACCGAGGGCCAGATCGACGACCTGGTGCACTCGATCCGCGAAAGGGCAGAGCGCGACGAGCGCGTGCTGGTCACCACGCTGACCAAGAAGATGGCCGAGGACCTGACGGACTACCTGCTGGAGCTGGGCATCCGGGTCCGGTACCTGCACTCCGAGGTCGACACCCTGCGCCGCGTGGAGCTGCTGCGCCAGCTCCGTCTCGGCGACTACGACGTGCTGATCGGCATCAACCTGCTGCGAGAGGGCCTCGACCTCCCCGAGGTGTCGCTGGTGGCGATCCTGGACGCCGACAAGGAGGGCTTCCTGCGGTCGGGGACCTCCTTGGTGCAGACGATCGGCCGTGCCGCCCGCAACGTGTCCGGTGAGGTCCACATGTACGCGGACCGGATCACCGACTCGATGCGGCACGCGATCGAGGAGACCAACCGGCGGCGTGAGAAGCAGGTCGCGTACAACCTCGAGCGGGGGATCGACCCGCAGCCGTTGCGGAAGAAGATCACCGACATCCTGGAGGCCGTGTACTCCGAGATCGAGGACGAGGTCCCGGTCGGCGGGTCCGGGCGGAACCAGTCCCGGGGCAAGCGGGCCGCCGGGGAGAGCGGCCGGTCTTCCGGGGTGGTGGCTTCGGCTGAGCGAGCTGGGATGGCTCGGTCCGAGTTGGCTGATCTGGTGCAGTCGCTGACCGATCAGATGATGAACGCTGCCCGGGATCTGCAGTTCGAGTTGGCCGGCCGGTTGCGGGACGAGATTCAGGATCTGAAGAAGGAGCTGCGGGGGATGGACGCGGCCGGGGTCAAGTGATCCTGGGCGCACGGGTTTCGTAAGTCCGTTCCCCTGGCTCGCTGGCGGCTGCCTGTCTCGTGCGCAGGCGGTCGCCTTGCGGTTGCGTGCGTTGCCTGAGGGCTCTGCCCTCAGGCTCCCGACACTCCGCGAGGATCGACTGCTCGCTTTCACTTCGAGCGTGCTCTGGCCTGTCCACTGTGGAGACGTGTTGCGTGCGGTGGGTTAGATCGCTGTGTGCGGTGCGTAGTCCTGTGCGCTTGTAACGATTCGCGCCTCGCACGTAAATCGCCCTCTGGGGTGAGATGTTCGCGGACTGCTTTCGTCAGGGCCGTGGGCGGCCATGATCTCGGGGTGGATGTGGACTCCCACCTTGCCGCGGTGGAGCAGGCGCTGATCGCTGTGCGGCGTAGTCAGTCTCGTCGGGCCTTGGCCGAGTTGGCTGTGCCTGCGTTCGACGTACTAGATGTTGTGGAGACCGCTGAACGGACTGGGGCCCAGGCCACGGTTTCCAGTGTTGCCTTGGCTTTGCACGTCGATCAGCCTCGTGCCAGCAAGCTCGTGACCAGTGCTGTCGAGGCCGGGTTGGTGGCGAGGATCGCGGACAAGGCCGACGGGCGGCGGGTGTTGCTCGTGCGGACGCCTCGGGGGCGGGCCACGTCCGCTGAGCTGCATCGGGCCCGGCAAAGTGCCTGTGCTGTCGCCATGGCGGACTGGAGTGAGGAGGAGCGGGTGCTCTTCGCCCGGTTGCTCACTCGTTTCGTTGCCGTGTTCGGCGCGCGATAATCCTGTTGTGACACTGGATGAGTTGATCGTCTACTGCGCCGGCAAGCCTGGCGCCGAGGAGACGTATCCGTGGGGCGAGACCGAACTGGTGTGCAAGGTCGGTGGGAAGGCGTTCGCCTTCATCGGGCTTGACGTGCACACCGTCGGGTTGAAGTGCGGTGCCGACGCCGAGGCCGCCTCGGTGTGGCGAGAGCGCTTTCCCGGTGACGTCACGGTGAGCGGGTACGTCGGGCGGTACGGCTGGAACACCATCGCGCTCAAGGGGTCTGTGCCCGACGACGACCTGCTGGAGCTGGTCGACGGCTCCTACGAGGCCGTCGTCGCTCGGTTGCCCAAGGGGAGGCGGCCCGCTGTCTAGCGTTCTTCCGGCTGGATGATGCCGAAGATGTTGTTCTCGGTGTCCTTGTAGTACGCGAGCAGGCCCACGCCGGGCATCTCGTCCTTGGGCAGGGCCACGGTGCCGCCGTTGACCTCGATCGCGGCGATGGCCACGTCGATGTCGGCCACGCTGATCGTCATGACGTAGCCGTGGACCGGTGCGTCCGGGGCCGGGTCCGGGCCTCGGCGGGGGAGCAGGCCGCCGTTCACGCCGGGTTGGTCGTCGTCGCCGGTCACGATGGTCCAGTAGGGGATGTCGCCCCACTGTTCGATCTTCCAGCCGAAGACGGAGGAGTAGAAGTTCCGCGCTCGCTCGGGATCTGCGGCGTGGATCTCGAAGTGCACAGGACGTGACATGGGAGGGCACGCTACTCCGGACAGTGGTTGTCCGCATTGGTCTCTACGGTGGCCGCATGGCAACGGAAATGCAGATCTCGTTCGACGCCGCCGACCCGCCCAAGCTCGCCGACTTCTGGGCGCAGGCACTCGGTTACGTCCCGCAGCCGCCGCCTCCCGGCTTCGCCACGTGGGAGGAGTTCGCGGTGAAGAACAACATCCCGTTCGACTCGGTGGACGACTACGCGGCGATCATCGATCCGCACGGCAAGGGGCCGCGGTTCCTGTTCCAGCGCGTGCCCGAGGGCAAGACCGCGAAGAACCGCGTCCACCTCGACATCCGGCCGGGTCTCGACGCAGTGGCCCGCCTGGTTTCGCTGGGTGCCACGCGGGTGCGTGAGCACAACGACCAGACGGGCCACTGGGTCGTGATGCTCGACCCTGAAGGCAACGAGTTCTGCGTGAGCTAGCTCGTGATGTCCTTCGTCTTGAACTGCCGTGCCGCGAGCAGCGTGAAGATGCCGCCGTAGGCGAGCGCGGAGAACGTGCCGCGCGCCATCTCCGACCAGTCGATGTCGGTCGAGAGCAGGTCGGCCCACGCCATCGCGTAGTGCGTCGGCAGGTAGTTGCGCAGGTCCCCGAGCGGCTCGATCTGGTCGAGGATCTGCGACACGATCGAGACGAGCACCGTGCCGCCGACCGCGCCGAGAGGCGCGTCGGTGGACACGGACAGGAACATCGCGAGGCCCGCCACCCAGAACAGGTTGATCGAGATGTAGATGACGGCGAACGCCATGGCGAGCACGCCGTCGCCGAACGGGGCGGCCTCGCCGGTCGGGCTCACCACCTCGCCCGTGCCGTACCAGGCGACGCCCACGCCCAGGGCCACCGCGGGGAGCAGAGCCAGGGCGAAGACGCTGAGCAGGCCGCTGCTGATGGCCTTCTGGCGCAGCAGGCGGTGCCTCGGGATCGGTGCGGCGAGCAGGTACTTGAGGCTCGACCACGACGCTTCGGACGCGATCGTGTCGCCGAAGAACAGCGCCACGATCATCGGCAGCAGGAAGCTGCTGCTCACGAACAGCGTGAGCACCACGAAGTTGATGCCGCTGGCGGTCGCGAGGTCCACGAAGCCGCCGGAGCGGCGGTTCGGGTCGGACTGCCCGATCTCGAAGCTCGCCGCGAGGATGAACGGCAGCAGCACCAGGAAGGCCAGCACGAGCTGGGTCCTGCGGCGGCGGATCTGCCGTTGCAGCTCCACGTGGATGCGGAGCGTGCGGCGTGCCTTGTAGCCGACCGACGAACCGTCCGGCGCCACCTTGGTGTGCTGCTGGGCGGCGGCGTCGGTGAGGTCCTTGAGCGCGCCTGGGTCGGTGTGGACGCTGTTCTCGTTCACCGGTCCACCTCCTGCGGGATTGGTGCCTTCGTGCGGTTCGGGTTGGCGGTCCGCACGGGTGCGAACGCGGGCGTCGCCGCGATCTCGTCCGCCACGTCGAGGCCGGCCTCGGCCAGCACCTCGACGGCGGCGGGGTTCGGGGCGTCCGCCGTGGCGGACGCCGCTGCCATCAGGAAGTCATTCACCGACCAGCTCCAGGAACGCGTCTTCCAGCCTGCGTCGCGGGCCCGCCTGGTCCACCGCAACACCGGCCGCCACGAGAGCGGTCAGTGCGACGGAGCGCGGGACGCCGTTCATCGACGCGTGCACGGCGTCCTCGTCCTCGTGCACGTCGTGCACGCCTTCGAGACCCCGCAGGACATCGGCTGCCTTCGAGGGGGAGTCGACGCGGAACGTCGCCTCGCCGCCTCCCGCCGCGATGTCGGCCACCTCGCCGGCGGCGACGAGCTGACCCTTGTGCATCACGACCACGTGCGAACAGGTCTGCTCGACCTCGGCCAGCAGGTGCGACGACACGACGACCGTGCGGCCCGCCGCGGCGTAGCGGCGCAGGACCTCGCGCATCTGGTGGATCTGGGGCGGGTCGAGGCCGTTGGCCGGCTCGTCCAGGATCAGCAGGTCCGGGAGGCCGAGCATGGCCTGGGCGATCGCCAGCCGCTGGCGCATGCCCTGGCTGTACGTGCGCACGCGGCGGTGCACCGCCTTGCCGAGGCCCGCGATCTCCAGCGCCTCGTCGAAGTGCGCCTCGTCCACCGGCCGGCCCGTCGCCGCCCAGTACAGGTGCAGGTTCGCGGCGCCGGAGAGGTGCGGCAGGAAGCCGGATCCCTCGACGAACGACCCGATGCGCGACAGCACCGGAGCGCCCGGCGTGACCTTGTGGCCGAACACCCGGATGTGGCCCTCGGACGGGTGAATCAGGCCCATCACCATGCGCAGCGTCGTGGTCTTGCCGGCGCCGTTGGGGCCGAGCAGCCCGAGGACCATGCCGTGCTCGACCCGGAACGAGAGGTCCTTCACGGCGGTCACGCCGCCGGGGTAGGCCTTCGTCAGGTTCGAGATGACCAGCGGCACCTCGGCGAGGTCGGGATCGGAGTCCTGCGCCATGCGGCGGCGGAACATCGCGACGATGCCCGAGCCGATCAGCACGAGCAGTGCGATCGCGATGCCCCACAGGGCTCCCGTCGGGAAGCCCTCGGTGACGTTGCGGCCGGACACCACGGGAACCGAGATCTCGTCGGAGGCCAGCGAGATCCGGTACGCGGCGGGCTGCTCGGCGTTCGCGAACGCCTGGTCCGTCGTCGACACCACGAGAGCCAGCTTGTGCTCGCTCTCGACGGGACGGACCGCGCCGGGCAGCGTCACCGTCACCTCGGCGGCGGAACCGTCCGGCGGCAGCGCCACGCGGAACGGCGCGACGATCGAGCCGGGCAGCGTGCGGGTGCCGTCCGCGGAGACGTCGTAGAGCTTCGCGAACAGGATCGCCTCACCGGAGCTCTGGTCACCGCGCGCGACGCGCAGCTTCACCGTGGACGACCCGGTCAGCAGCACCTGCGAGTCCAGGGCGTCCGAGGTGAACACCGCGGCCTGGCCCGGCATGTCGAGCGACAGCCGCGACGAGATCGCCGACGACCGCGACAGCGCCGAACCCAGGCCCGGCAGGTTGCTGATCGACGCCGGGTTGCCGCCCGCCGGGTTCACCACGACCTGCTCGCGCCCGCTGAGCTTCAGCGTCTTGCGCTCGGTGGAGGAGCCCTGGGCGAGACCGGGGTACGACGGCGCGACGACCGTGCGCAGCGACGGCTGGCCGGACGAGCGGAACGCGCCCTGCACCGTGTACTCGAAGCCCGTACCGGGGTCGGTGCCCCTGCCGCGCAGGTGGAAGTCCATCCAGTCGGCGATCTCGCCGCGCAGCGCGGTGCCGGGGTTGCCGCCGTCGTGGCCGCCCGCGTACCAGACCATCTTGACCTGGGCGCCGGCCGCGGCGATCTGGCGCGCGGTGGCGTCGGACTGGTCGAGACCGAACAGGGTGTCCTGCTCGCCCTGCACCAGCATCGTCGGCTGCTTGATCTGGTCGGTCACGGCCACGGGGGACGACTTGCGCAGCAGGTCGAGCGTCTGCTGCGAGGCACGGCCCTTCGTGGCGACCTCGGTGTAGGCGGCGCAGACCTCGGGCGTGAAGCGGCCGCACGCACCCAGCGAAGGTGTGGGCGGCTGCTGGCCCTGGGCGCCTGAGCTGCCCCCTGGCTGCTGCTGAGGTGCCTGCACGGAGTTCTGGCTCGGTTCCCGCTGGCCCTGCTCGGGCGCGTCACCCGTGGGCGACGAGAGGTCGATCGACGTCATGCCCGCGGAGAAGAAGATGCCCGCCCACGAACGCTTGAAGACACCGTCCTCACCGAACGCCGTGGCGGACGGGGTGGCGTCCGCTCGCGGTGTCGCCAGCGCCGAGTTCGGCAGCAGCGCCTGCGCGAGGTCGTTGTAGGTGATGACGGGGACGAGTGTGTCGACGCGCTTGTCGACGCCCGCGAGCAGCAGTGACAGCGCACCGCCGTACGACGCGCCTGTCACGCCCACGCGGGGGTCGCCACCGCTGTCCTTCTCCACCTCGTCACGTGTGCCGAGGAAGTCGAGGAGCTTCTGCGCGTCGCGGACCTCGCGGTCGACGGAGTTCAGCGCGATCTGGCCCGTGCTGCGGCCGAAACCACGCGCGGACCACGTCAGGACGACGAATCCGCGCCGGGCGAACTCCTCGGCCTGCGTGTGCACGCTGCGCAAACTGCCGCCGAAGCCGTGCGCGAGCATGATCGCGGGCGCGGGCGTCTGCTGTGGGAGGTAGAGGCGCGTCTCGATCGTCACCGTCTGGGCGCTGTCAGCGCTCTCAGGTGCGTCGATGTTCGCTTCTTTGAAGGAAACGGCTACGGGGTCGTCTCCGGATCGAGTGAAGTACACGCCACCTGCGACGAGGGCGAGTACCACGATCAATGCGGGGATCGTCCACCTGCCGCGAAGGCGGGAGAGGCGGGACACGCCGCTGACGATATGCGAGTTTTGCTGAGAACGTCCTGTCGGGATCCGGTGGCGGTCTCAGCATCAGTGGATCTTCAGCAGGGCTTCAGGTAGTGGTCCGCTCAACCCGAACGACACGCTGGGTATTCCCATCGCACCTGGTCGCGTGCGTCTGCTCACCCTGTGTGGCGCTAACCGCTCTTCGTAGAGCACAATATTGACGCAGCATGGAGGGGAGTACTCCCTAAGCAGCGGTGTCGTCAGTACGGAGCTCAGCATGGAGCTCCCGGTGCCGTTGGTCGTTCGAGAGAACATCTCGGCGGCGGAGGAGACCTCCGGGTTTATCTGGCATGCGCTGAGAATCCCGGAGGTTGGGTTGTGAACGTCCCCGCATGGATGTGGCTCGCGACGATCGGTGGTCTGCTCCTTCTGCTCGCCGTGGACCTGGTGATCGTCGATCGGAAACCCCATGAGGTGACGATCGGTGAAGCCGCCCGCTGGGTGATCTTCTACGTGGCGATGGCCGCCGTCTTCGGCCTCGGCATCTGGTACTTCTCAGGTGGTCAGTACGCGACGGAGTTCTTCGCCGGGTACATCACCGAGTACTCCCTGAGCGTCGACAACCTCTTCATCTTCTTGATCATCATGACGACGTTCAAGGTGCCCGCGATCCACCAGCACAAGGTGCTGCTGATCGGCATCGTGCTCGCGCTCGTCATGCGGGGCATCTTCATCGCGGCCGGCGCGGCGCTCATCGCCAAGTTCAGCTGGGTCTTCTTCATCTTCGGTGCGTTCCTCATCTACACCGGCTGGCAGCTGGCGCGGGAGAACCACGACGAGGAAGAGGAGTACAAGGAGAACCTGATGCTGCGCATGGTGCGCAAGGTTTTCCCGGTGACCAACGACTACCACGGCTCGAACTCGTTCATCAAGATCGACGGCAAGCGCTACGTGACCCCGATGTTCATCGTGATGGTCGCGATCGGCTCCACCGACCTGCTCTTCGCGCTCGACTCGATCCCCGCGATCTTCGGCCTCACCAAGGAGCCGTTCCTGGTGTTCACGGCCAACGCGTTCGCGCTGATGGGCCTGCGCCAGCTGTACTTCCTGCTCGGCGGCCTGCTCGCGAAGCTCGTCTACCTGTCGATCGGCCTTTCGGTGATCCTCGGCTTCATCGGCGTCAAGCTGATCCTGGAAGCCCTGCACACCAACACCCTGCCGTTCCTCAACGGCGGCGAGCCCTTCCACGTGCCGACGATCGGCATCGAGGTCTCCCTGTCGGTGATCATCGGCGTGCTGGCGATCACGACGATCGCCAGCCTGCTCAAGGTGCGTCGCGACCCGGATTCCGTGAAGCACATCGGCGCCGATGCGGACGCCCACCACTAGCTACAACTGGGAGACGCCGTTCTGGTAGACGGCGCGGACGGCCTGCTTCAGCGTTCCGGCCTTCACGTGCTGCTCGGCGTCACCCTCCACGAGTACGAGATCGGCGAGCTTGCCCGGTGCGAGCTCGCCGAGTTCGTTTCCGAGGCGCATGAGCTCGGCGGCGGACGTGGTGGTGGCGTGGAGCGCCTCGGCCGGGGACATGCCGTACTCGACCATCAGCGTCAGCTCGTTGAGGTTGTCGCCGTGCGGACCGACGCCGGAGTCGGTGCCCATCGCGATCTTCACGCCCGCCTCGTGCGCCTTCTGGAACGACTGGAAGTGTTGCGAGACAACGGCATTGGCCTTGTCGAGGATGACGTCCGAGATCGCCATGCCGGCCGCGGCCTGGTCGAGCACCATGCGCGGGGCCATCAACGTCGGCACTAGCCACGTGCCGTTCTTGAGCATTTCCTCGACGCCCTCATCGGTGAGGAACACGCCGTGCTCGATGGACCGCACGCCGTTGCGCACGGCCGTGAGGATGCCGTCGCCGCTCATGGCGTGCGACATCACCGCGATGCCCGCGGCATTGGCCTCCTGCACGATCATCGCGATCTCCTCGTCGCGGAAGTGCGCGTGGCGGGGGTTGCTGCGCGGGGACATCACGCCACCGCTCGACGCGATCTTGATGATGTCGGCGCCGTGGCGGACCAGCGTGCGGATGACCTTGCGCAGTTCCTCGGGACCGTCGGCGACGGTGTCCGGCAGACCGGGGTGCAGCGGCGGTGAGATGTGGGCGCCGCACTGCATCCAGTCGTCGTTGTGGCCGCCGGTCTGCGAGACCATGTTGACCGCGATCTGCATGCGCGGGCCCTGGACCAGACCGCGCCGCACCGCCTCCGCGACACCGAGGTCCGCGCCGAGCGCGTCGCGGACCGTCGTGATGCCGCATTGCAGCGTCGCTTTCATGTTCCCGATCGCCTCGTAGAACGGCAGCGAGAACGGCGTGTTCAGCGACCGCACCAGGTCGGCGCCGCTGAACATGAAGTGCACGTGGCAGTCGAACAGTCCCGGCAGGATCGTGTGGCCGGTCGCGTCGACCACGGTGTCGCCGTCGAGCCCGATGCCGACGTCGACGATGCGGTCGTTCTCGACCACCACGTCGCCGGGCTCCGTCGCCCGGCCGGTGAAGACCCTGCCCCCAGAGAACACGATGCGCGTCATACGCGGGAATCTATGCGCTGAGTCAATTTTTGTGATCGGTCAACAAATAACTCTGAGCGTTGCTAACAAGTTCTGTTAGCGTCCACGCCGTGCGCCCTGAAGACCTGCAGCTGCTCACCACGCCCGGCACCGTCGCCGTGTCCGGAGACCTGGTGCTGGTCAGCATCACCACGCCCGACCTCGACAAGAACACCTACCGGGGCGGTCTGCACCGGGTGTTCCCGGATGGCACGACATCACCGTGGACGCACGGTGATCGTGACAATGCGCAGCGCATTTCTCCCGACGGCAAGCTGGTCGCGTTCCTGCGCGTCAGCGGAAAGTCGAAGCCGCAGCTCTACGTCGTCCCGGTGGACGGCGGCGAGCCTCGCCGGCTGACCGACCTGCCGCTCGGCGCCGGTGCCCCGGTGTGGTCGCCGGACTCGTCACGCCTCGTCTTCGTGGCCCGCGTACCCGAAGCCGGCCGCTACGGGACCACCGACGACGGCCCGGAGTCCGAGGCGCCGCGCCGCATCACGCGCCTGGACTACCGCGTCGACGACGTCGGCTTCCTCGCCGACCGCCGCCCGCGCCTGCACGTCGTGGACCTCGACGGTGCCGTCATCGAGGTCACCGACGGCGCGCACGACGTCTCCGACCCGGCCTGGCTCGACGACTCGACGCTGGTGTTCGTCGCCCCGCGCGACCTCGGCGTCTCCGAGACCCTGCACTCCGACCTGTACACGGTTCCCGCCGCCGGCGGCGAGGTCTCACTGCTGGTGCGCGGCGCCGGCGAGGTCTCGATGCCGTTCGTCGCCAACGGCTCGCTCTACTGGCTGGGCACCGAGTTCACCGGCATCGATGCGGTCGCGCGCAACCACGGCCTGTGGAAGTCGCCGGTGGACGGTTCCGCTCCCGTCCGGCTCACCGACGTCGAAACCGTCGACGTGGAACGGCTTTCGGGCCAGCCCGTCGCCGACTCGTCGGGCGTGCTCCTGGTCGTGCGCAACCGCGGCGCGTTGGAACTGCAGCGAATCCCGTTCGACGGCGGGCCCGGCGAGGTGCTCGCGGGTTCCTCGGCCGCCGTCCGTTCGTTCGCGACCGACGGGTCCACTGTGGTCGCGGTCGTGTCCACTCCGGACGACGTCGGTCAGGTCGAGTTCGTCGGAACCGGTGTCCGCACGGCGTTCTCGTCGGTCCCCACCCGCCGAGTCGTCGAGCTCTCCGGCTCCGCCTCCGACGGCTACCCGGTGCACGGCTGGCTCGTGCTGCCCGAAGGCGACGGCCCGCACCCGGTCGTCATGGCCGTGCACGGCGGCCCGTTCATGTACCACAGCTGGGGTTTCTTCGACGAGGCCCAGGTCTACGCCACCGCGGGCTACGCCGTCGTGCTCCCGAACCCGCGCGGCTCGGCGGGCTACGGCCAGGCCCACGGCCAGGCGGTGATCGGCAAGTTCGGCACGGTGGACGTGGACGACGTCCTGTCCCTTTTGGACGTAGCGCTCGCCCGCGAGGACTGCGACCCCGAACGAGTCGGCGTGATGGGCGGCTCCTACGGGGGCTTCATGACCTCGTGGCTGTCCGCGCACCACGGCGAACGCTTCAAGGCGGCCTGGAGCGAACGCGCCGTCAACGCCTGGGACTCGTTCGGCGGCTCCTCGGACATCGGCTACTTCTTCGCCGACGCCTACTGCGGCACCGACCCCGAGGCACAGCGCGCGATGTCACCGCTGACCTACGCCGAGAAGATCAACCTGCCGTTCGCCGTCGTCCACTCCGAGCACGACTGGCGCTGCCCGCTGGAACAGGCGCAGCGCATGTTCGTGGCGTTGAAGCGGCGTGGTGTGGAGACGGAGATGCTGATCTTCCCGGGTGAGGGGCACGAGTTGACCCGGTCCGGGCAGCCTCGGCACCGGAAGCAGCGGTTCGACGCGGTGCTGGAGTGGTGGGACCGCTACCTCAAGGCCTGACCCGCTCGGAACAGCCAGCCGACAGGTGACTCCCGCTCCGGGTCCGCTTTCAGCCACACGCGGACGCGGCGCGGGACCAGCTTGATCGAACGGAGCTTGTCCTCCAACTCGACGAGCTCGGCGCGGACGAGCTCGTCCACGGCCACGTCGATGTGCAGTTTTGTCGTCCTGTCCGCTTTCAGCTCGGTGAACCGGTCACCGATGTGGGCGCGGAAGCGGTGGAACTCCTTGGGGAAGGTCTCGCGCAGTTCGAGGATCTTCTCGACCGGAACGCCGGCGAGGCCTTCCGGCACAACGGTGTGCACTGCGGCTTCCACGAACTGTTGCGTGGCATCGCGTTGCCGGGGGCGTCGCGGGATGTCGAGCAGGACCTCTGCCATGCGTTCGAGGTCCCAGCCCAGCGAGGCGTCGTGGGCCAGAGGATCGTCGGTCACCGGGTGCAGCCACTCCCTCCTCGCCAGGAATTCCACGAGCTGGCAGATGTACACGTTGGCGAGATCGGGGTGCATGCCGATCCATTTGCCGTCATCGGCGGTGTGCAACACCCCGAGGTCGCTCGCCAGCAAACGTTCGAAGACGAACCTGTCGAACTTCTGCGGGTGCAGGTAGATGAGTCGCGGGTCGGCGCCCTCTCCCGCTGCCGCGTGCCTGTTCTGAGCAGGCCATCGGTCGAGGTTTCGGACGCTGTAGCGAGCACGCAGGTCGTCCGAGCGTTCTTCGACCATGCGGAAGAACATCCACTGATGCCCTTCCAGGTGGCCCGGCTCGAGGTCACTGAGCACACCCGCGCGGACGAACGCCTCCGCGACCGAGGAATCGGTTGTGCGATAGGTGTTCGGCACCAGCCGGGTGATCCTGGGCCAGTACAACGCCGCGTACTTCAACCACAGGTTGTCCTGAACGTGGATGTACGGGTAGTACAGGGCGATCGGCGAGCGTTGTTCCGGCTGCTCGTTGTAGATCAGGTTGTGGGCCTGGAAGACCTTGCCGTAAACCGGCCCGTTGACCTCGTTGTGCGTGCTCACCCGAGCAGTGTGTAGTTCAGTTCCTCGCACACGCGCGCCAACGGCAGATCCAGACCCGGATGGTCCAGCGGCAGCAACACGTCCGGCGCCGCAGGCAGCCCGGAAGCTCCGGGCGGGTCCCAAAGACAGATCGCCGGATCCCCGGAGTCCATCGAAGACCGGTACCAAAGCCCGTCCAGCTCCGGATAGGCCGCCCGGATCGCCCGCGACCACGCCTGAGTCACGATCTTCGGCCCCGTCGAGATCTCCTGCGAGGCCCCGACGCGAGTGGGCCACAACCCGCCCAGGTCCAGCAACATCAAAGTACGGCGAGGCCGGAGCACCACCAGGAACGGCGAGCGGGTGCGGCGGTCCACGATCGACGTCGCCTGGAATACCTCGGCGATCGACGTGCGGACGGAGAGGCCGAAGTACAGGACGCCGTTCTCGTGGTCCTGGACCGGGCTGCCGTCGTCGGCCGGTTGTTGTGCGTCGAAGCGCGCGTGGGGGAGTGGGCCCGTGTAGCGGAACGTGTTCCAGCGCTGGGGGTGGGAGCCCTTCGCGGTGAAGACGCGGACCAGGCGGGTCGCCCGGTGCACCGCCACCACGTCCTCGGTGCGGCGCAGGTGCGCTTGGAGCACGGCAGGGGCAGGCGGCTGCGGAAGCCGTGACATTCGGGTCCTGTCGGGTGTTCGGGAACGCTCAGGCAGGTGTGCCGAGCGTGGAGGCCAGGATGCCGACTCGGCGCGGGTCTCCTCCTGCGAGGAGCCAGTCGCGCGGGGTCGCGGGCTTGCCGTCGACGGGCAGGTCCTCCTGGAGGGTGGTCATGAACGCGGCTACCACGAGTGCCGGTTGGTCCGTCGGGATGTCCGCCAGGACGGTTTCCAGGCCCGGTAGGACGCCGGTGCCCGCGAACTGCCACGCGGGCAGGCGCCAGCTGCCCCTGTCCTTCCAGCCCACGAGCCTGCCGACGCCGAGGCGGTGCCGGATGCGGCTGGTGTCCACCTGGAGTTGGCGCGCGGCCTCGTTCACGGTCAGCGCCGAGTCGCGCAGCACCGCGTGCGCCACGACCGTGCGGGTGCGTGGCTTGGCGTCGCCGGGGCCCGCGGGCGAGAGGTCGAGGCCCACGTCGGTCAGCGCCGCCTGCTGGTCCGGCGTGAAGTAGGTGGCCGGTTCCGGGTGTGGCGGGGCCAGCCTGCGTGCCGCGTCGGACACGAGGGCCAGGAACTCGTCGGGACTCACCTGCAGGCCGGCCTTGGCCAGCACCGTCTCCAAGGCTGGACTCATGCGCACAGAATAGCCCGTGCGTGCGCATCTGTGCGCCCTACGAACGGTCTAAACAGGAACGGTTGACGTTGTGCGCTCACATGACGACGCTACGTTAGAATCCCCGGTCCGGACCGGTGACGTGGGCCTCATGTGGCACATCGATACCATTCCCCGATGCAGCTCGACCGCACCGCCAAGCGGGTCGTGGTGGCGTGGTCCGCCGTCATGGTCGCCACAGTCACCTACGTCATGCTCCGCCCGCCGGGGTGGTCGCTCGACCTGCGCGTCTACCGCAACGGCGGCGCGGCGTTCCTCAAGGACATCCCGCTGTACGCCGAGGGCTTCGCCACACCGCTCGGCGGGCCCGACCTGCCCTTCACGTACCCGCCGATCGCGGCCGTGCTGTTCAGCCTGCTGGCGCTCGTGCCGCTGGGTGTCGCGATCTTCGCGGTGGCGGTGGCGAACCTCGCGATGCTCACGGGGTTGTGCCTGATCGCGGCGAGCCGGGTGGTCGGCTGGGGTCCGGACGCGGTCAAGTGGGGGCTGGGCGCGGCGGCGGTGTCGTCGATCTTCGACCCGCTGCGCGAGACGCTGTGGTTCGGGCAGATCAACCTGCTGCTGGGCCTGCTGGTGATGGCCGACTGCCTGCTCGAACGCACCCGCTGGTGGCCGCGCGGCGCGTTGATCGGACTGGCGGCCGCGATCAAGCTGACGCCGGCGTTCTTCGCGTTGTTCTTCGTGGCGCGACGGCAGTGGAAGCCCGTGTTCGTGTCCATCGGGTCGTTCTTCTTCTTCGTGCTGGTGGGGTTCCTCGTCTCGTTCGGCGATGCGAAGGAGTACTGGACGCACGCGCTGCTCGACCCGGGCCGTGTCGGCCGCCTCACCTACGCGTCCAACCAGGCCATTCGCGGCACGCTCGCGCGCTTCGGCCTGGAGAACGGCGCCCAGGTCGGCGTGTGGCTCGTGCTGGCGCTTCTGGTCGTGGCGACGGTGTGGTGGCTGGCCTCGCAGCTCGGCGAGATCGAGGCGTTCTTCGTCGTGGCGATCGGCGGCCTGCTGATCTCGCCCGTGTCGTGGGGCCACCACTGGGTGTGGATCGCGCCCGCGCTCGTGCTGCTCGCACGGCCCGCGCTGCGCCGCCACTGGGCGTCGTGGGCGATCGTGGCGGTGTTCGCCATCGGGCCGCACTGGCTGTTCCCGCGCGACAACGACGTCGAGCGCGACTGGGCGTGGTGGCAGCAGCTGATCGGCAACCTCTACGTGTTCATCGGGGTCGCCGTGCTGGTCACGCTTGCGGTGCGCGTGGTGCGAGACCGCCGTCGAGCTGCTTCAACCGCAGGCTGAACAGCACCAGCACCACACCCCACAGGATCGCGAACACGCCGATGGTGATCACGAACGCCAGCGCGCCCGCGGCCGGGTTCACGACGAGGATGATGCCGAGCAGCACCGTCAGCGCGCCGGTGACGATGTAGAACCACTCGTTCGTCATCACCTTGCGCAGGCGGATGGCGTCGACGATCTGCAGCACGCCGGTGACGAGCGCCCACACCGCGATGAGGAGCAGCAGCGCCGTCGCGGTGATGTCCGGCCAGAACAACGCGATCAAGCCCGTGACCAGGCCGAGCACGCCGATGAGCCCGAGTGCCCAGCGCGCGGGCCACTCCTTGTGCGTCAGCGTCAGGTACAGCATCATCGCGCCGTCGAAGAGCGCGTAGGCGCCCCACAGGATGATCAGCGCGAGCAGGGTGAGGCCGGGCCAGATCAGGGCGGCCAGCCCGAACAGGACCGCGAACACCCCGCGCACCGTGAAGAGCCACCAGCGTTGCATGGTCCAGGATCGTCTCGGCTGTCGCCGGGGCCGGCAACCTGAGACCCTCGTTCGGTGCTGATCCGAGTGGCTGACTGGGAACGGATCCGGTCCGGCGAGATCACGCTGCAGTTCCGGCGGTGGAAGCGGCCGACCGTGCGCGCCGGCGGGACGTTGCGGACGTCGCAGGGCGTCCTGGCGATCGACGCGGTGGACGTCGTGTCGCGGGTGTCGCGGGCCGAGGCGGTGGCGGCCGGGTTCCCGACCGTGACCGCGCTGAAGTCCTCAGTGGACGGACGGGAGGGCTCGCTCTACCGGATCCGCCTGCGTTTCGTGGGCGAGGACCCGCGCGCCGAGCTGCGTTCGTCGTCCGATGTGGACGGACTGGAGCTGCGGGAGGACGCTCTCGCGTTGCTGCGCCTGATCGCGGCCAAACCCGGCGTGCGGGCCGCGGACCTGGCCGCCTCGATCGGTCGCGAGAAGCTGCCGTTCAAGGCGGACGTCCGCAAGCTCAAGGCAAAGGGGCTCACCGAGTCACTCGAAGTGGGGTATCGCCTCTCCCCGCGGGGAGAGGCGTACCTGCGAACCCTCGACTAGCTCTGTCCCGTGATGATCGAGACCGCCCGGTCCTGCGTCTGCTCGGTCACCTCGGCGATCTGGAAGCCGCGCGCCACCGCGTGCGCCACCAGCTCCGGCTCCGGCGGCAGGCCGTACTTGCGCAGGTAGTGCGGAACGGCGCCGGCCCAGATCCACGTGCCGTCGGTGCGGAAGTTGAGCGGCACGTCCTGCTCACCGCTCTGCGAGAACTCGTCGAGGTCGTAGCTGCGCGCGGCCAGCACGACCGGCGCCGACTCGAGGTAGTTCAGCAGACCGTCGAGCACCTGCGGGTCGACCGGCTGACGGTTCACCACGATGCGGCCGTCGTCGTTCTTGCCGTCGTACACGCGGGCCGTGCGCAGCTCACCCGAACCGGCCTGCGGCTGGGCGGCCGGCGCCTGGAACTCCTGCGGCGGCTGCTGTGGCTGCTGCTGGGGTTCCGGCTCGGGCTCGGGCGCGGGCAGCGGCGGCAGGCCGACGCGCTGGCGCCACCAGTCCGGGATCTGCCGGTCCGGCCGCGGGAACGTCTGCAGCTCGTCGCGGAAACCGATGGGCGGCGGCGCGTTGCGCCAGCGCGGTTCGTCCTCGGCGTTGAAGTCCACCGTGAACGCCGCGGGCGCCTCGATCTCGTACGTCGCGCTCAGCCACGTGCCGCGCTCGGGGTGGTACATGCCCCCGCGCAGGTGCCCGAACATCTGCACGACGTCCATCGGCGGCCGCACCGGTCGCAGCTGGCCATCGGGCCCGGCGAACGCCAGGTCGACCTCGATGTGCCTGCCCGCGGCGCGGTACTCGGCCCGGATGCGCTGCCAGCCCTGCGGTACGGCCGGCAGCATGGCACGGCCGATCTGCCGCACCAACTGCTGCTGGTCCTGCTCGCTCAGCGGTGTAGCCGGCTGGCTCATGTGGTTCTCGCCCCTCTCCCCGTGAAAGCCCGCTGATCTTATCGGGCCACCGCGACGCGTGCGGGCCGGTCACACACCGCGCGTCGTTCACCACACTCTGAGTGGGTGTGGGGCCCTGTGGTTCCCGTCGATGTCTCAGTCGGTCCCTGCTCGCCGGAGCAGGCCGGGGCCACCTCGTGCCGGTGCGGACACCCCGCCCCGGAGTGCGGGTCCAGCCTAGGTCGACGCGCGCCCGGTCCGGACCGGGCCTTGGCGAGCGAGTCGTTGAACCTCACGTCCTCGCGCTGGGTGAGGTTCTCCGGCGAGAGCGGAGGCCCTTGGTCGAAGCGGCCGGAGAGCTGCACGGATGCGGTCCGGTCAGCCCCTCGTGCGGCCATGTGCCGTTGTACGGGTACGCCGGGCGATGGCGACCACGAGAGACGCGCTGATCAGGATCACGTGGGGAACTCGCCGACCCAGTTGCCGTCGACCAGGGTTTTCGGCAGGTACTCCGACTCGACGTCGATCGTCATGCCGGCGTCCTTGGCGAGTGCGGCGATCGCCAGGAGCGGGATCGAGACGAACCCGTTCGGGTCACCCCTGCGGTCGTCGTCCTTCGTCCAGAACCGTTGGTGCAGTTCGAGTGCACGAACGAGGGAGTCGTTGAACTTCGCCTCGTCTCGTTGGGTGAAGAGGTAGAACAGCTCGATCGGTGGGTACAGCAGTTCCAGCACCAGCTCGGGAGCCGCCACCCGCAACGAGTCGGGTTCGGTTCCCTGCATGGCGGCCAGGAGGGCGTCGACCAGACCGTCCTCGCCCCGCCAGTAGAGCTGCAGCGCCTTCACCCAGTGGTAGATGTAGTCGTCGAAGTCGGCGCCGGACCCGCGGAGCACCTCTTCCGGCACCGAGGCCAGGACGTCGACGCGCGGCTTCTCCCGGCAGATCATGGCCAGCCACAACGCCCTCAGCCAGTTGCCCGCGTCGGTGTCGATGGTCGGGCCCGTGCCCGGGATGCGCCAGTCCTTGTCGCGCAACCGGAACTGCGCCTCGCCACCGTCCGCGAGCGCGGTGACGAAGATGGCGGAGCTCGCCTGCATCGCCAGCACGACGCTTTCCCAGGTCGGCAACCACGTCGCCGTCGGGTCTCCCGCGGTGTGGTACTCGAACTCCATCAGCGCGCGGTTGGTCACGCTGTTCAGCGCTCGCGGGTTCTTCGCGACCAGGTCGATGAAGACCTGCGTCTTCTTCGCCAGGCCGGCGGCCTGCTGGTCCGCCCACTGCTGGTCGATGTCGTGACGGGCGACGACTCGCACCGAAGGACTCCCTTATGCGCCGTAGCCGGAAAGGTCGAAGTGCCTGCGATCGTACCCACCGTACTTCGGCACCTTGGTCTTCTCGGGGGTGCCGTCGGCTCCCGGTACTTCGATCGTGTCGTGCGCGACCTTCGCCTTGACCACCAGGTAGTCGAGGTCGCCTCCGAGAGCGGCGGCTTCCAGTTCGTCGGCGAGGTCGCCGTCGCCACGCCGGCGCATGTTCTCCAGAAGGCTCTCGACGTACTTCGGGTGTCCCTGCTCGTAGTTCTTGCCGTCGAGACCTTGACGGACACCGAGGTCCGCGTTCGGGCCCTTCGCCTCGACGACGACGTACTTGACGGTGTTCCCGTCCGCGTCCTTGATCTCGTAGACCTGGTCGAAGCTGCCGGCGCCGTCGTAGGCGGTCTGACGCGGCACGGGAGTGAGATCCGAGTCCCGGTACATGTCCTCGATCGCGTCGCTGGCCGCGTGCTCGCCGAGGTCCTCGCCGCGGTTCGTGCGGTCGCGGTGCGCATCGGTGCGCTCCTGCTGGAGCTCGTCGGTGAGCGTGCCGTCTTCCTTTGCCTTCTGGTACCTCGCCTCGACCTCGTTCGCGTGGCGGTTGGCCTCGGCGCGGCGCTCGATCAGATCCCGCGCGCGCTCAGTCTGCTCGGGCGTGGCCTTCCTGGCACCGTCGTCCGGGATGTCCTTGCGGTAGTCCGAGGCCGTGTAGTCGGTCGGCTTCGGCTCGATGTCACCGTTCTCGTTGCGGCGGAGAATCGGCACGTCCACGTCGTCGGCGTCCGGCTGGGTCGCGTTCTTGCGGCGGTAGCTGCCGTCCTCCAGGGGACCGTCGTAGTACTTGGCCCGGTACTGCTCGTTCTGGACCTTGTCCTTCATCGGCATGACGGGGTCCTGCTTCTCCACACCCGGCACCGGTTCGCTGGAGATCGGCCTGCCTTCGCGGTCCTTCGCGTCGGTCGGGTCGAGGTCCTTGTCCTTGTCGTGGGTGCCGGGGGCGAAGCCGTCGTCGCCGGTCCTGGACCTGGAGCCGTCCGGGTGGTGGGTCTCCCACTCGCCGTTGGGCGGGATCTTGGGCTGGCGGGTGCCGTCGGGCAGGATCTCGGCGTCGCTCGTGAAGACGCGGCCGTGGCTGTCGGTCCAGGCCGGTTTCGTGGGGGCGAGGACCGGGGCGTCGAGGTGCCGGGAGAGCTGCTGCGCGAAGTCGTTGCTGCCCGCGTCGCAGCCGATCAGGCGGACGGGCCTGCTGCCGTCGTAGCCGCTGCGCCGCAACATGTCCGCGTACTCGGCGGGCGTGTAGTCGTGCCCGCCGACGCGCGCCCTGCCGTCCGGGGTGACGTGGACGTCCGCGGTGAAGTAGCGCGGGTCGTTGGGCACGCGGTGCGGCAGGTCGCCCATGTCGCGGTCGCCGCCGTGGTGCGAGACACCGGCCGGGGTGCTTTCCGCGTGCCGGGCGTGCGCTTCCTCCGGGCTCGGGCGGTCCGCGGGCGGGACGTCCGGGTCGCGGCTGTCGGGGTTGTTCGGGTCGCTGTCGTGCGGCTTGTCCGGGGTGTTGTCGCGCGGCTTGTCGGCGTCCGGGCCGTGACCGGGTGCGTCCGGCTTGTGCGGGGCGTCGGCGTCGGGGCGGTGCGGGGGTGCTGCCGTGTCGGTGCCGCGGGAGCGCGGGGCGTCCGGGCTTTGCGGGCTGTGCGGACGAGAGCCGTCGGGGCGGGCGCCGTCCGGGCGGTTGCCGGGGCCGCTGCCGTCCGGGCGCGACGGGGAGTCGGGCCGGTGGGGTGCGTCCGGGCGTGACGGCGAGTTCGGGCCGCTGTGCGGTGCGTCTGGGCGGGACGGCGTGTTGGGGCCGTACGGGGTGTTCGGGCTGTGCGGCGTGTTGGGGCCGCCGTAGGGAGCGTTCGGGCCGTGTGGGGCATTGGGTGCGTCGGGACGCGACGGCGCGTGGGGCGCGTCAGGTCGCGACGACGGCGTTGTGGTGCCGCCGTGGGGTGCGTCGGGACGCGACGGCGCGTGGGGCGCGTCAGGTCGCGACGACGGCGTTGTGGTGCCGCCGTGGGGTGCGTCGGGACGCGACGGCGGGTTCGGGCCGCCATGCGGTGTGTTCGGGCCGCTGTGGGGAGCGTTCGGGCCGTGTGGGGCATTGGGTGCGTCGGGGCGCGATGGTGCGTGGGGTGCGTCGGGGCGTGACGGCGGGTTCGGGCCGCCATGCGGTGTGTTCGGGCCGCCGTGGGGAGCGTTCGGGCCGTGTGGGGCATTGGGTGCGTCGGGACGCGATGGTGCGTGTGGCGCGTCGGGACGCGACGGCGGGTTCGGGCCGCCATGCGGTGTGTTCGGGCCGCCGTGGGGAGCGTTCGGCCCGTGTGGGGCATTGGGCGCGTCTGGACGCGATGGTGCGTGTGGCGCGTCGGGGCGTGACGGCGCGTTGGGGCTGTGCGGTGCGTGGGGGCCACCGTGCGGGCCGGATGGACCGGTCGGGCGGCTCGGCGGAGCGTCCGCGCGAGATGGTGCGGTCGGGCCGTTGTGCGGCGCGTCCGGCCTGGACGGGGCGTTGGGGCCGCCGTGGGGGCTGGACGGGCGGCTCGGCGGGGCGTCCGTGCGTGCCGGGGGTGCGGACGGGGAGTGCGGTGCGTTCGGGCTGTGCGGGGTCCCTGCCGAGGGAGCGTGCGGGGTCGCCGCGGACGGGGTGTGGGCCGGCGTGAACGGCGCCGCCGACGGTGAGGTGGCGCGGCTCGGAGGAGTCGCGTCGGGGCGGCCCGCGTTCGGGGCGCCGGTGGACGGGGCGTGCGGCATGCCGCCTGACGGGGCGCCGCTCGTGGGCATCGACGGTGACGAAGGCGTGTGCGGCATCGACGGGGCCGAGGGCGTGTGCGGCATCGACGGGGCCGAGGGCGCCGACGGGCGGGCCGGGGCGTCCGCGCGGGCTGCCGACGTCGACGTGTCGGGGGTGCGCGGGGCCGGGGACGTCGGGGCGTTGCCGCCCGCGTTCGGGGCGCCGCCGCCCATCGGGCCTGCCTGGGACGGGGCCGAGGGCGAGCCGTCCGGGGTGCGCGGTGCCGGCGGGGCGTGCGGGACGTCCGCTCGCGGCGGGGCCTCGGGCGGTGCCACGGACGACTGGACGGTCTGGCCCGTGTTGCGGGCCGGGGCGTCCGGCGTGGACGAGGGGGACGGGGCGTGCGGCGGTGCGCTGGGACCCGACGGCGCGGACGACGAACCGTCCGGCGTGCGCGGGGCCGACGGTGCGGCGGCGTTGTCGGGCGTCCGCGACGGTGAGGGCGAGTCGGGAGCGGAGCCGTCCGGGGTGCGCGACGGGGACGGGGCGTCCGGCGCCGACGGGCTGTCGGGCGTGCGGGACGGCGAAGGCGCGGAAGGGGGCGACGCGGACGACGGCGACGAGCTGTCCGGGGCCCGCGAGGGCGCGTCCGGCGTCGAGGAGGGCGACGAAGGCGAGGAGGGCGACGAAGGCGAGGACGGAGACGAAGGTGAGGAGGGCGACGTCGGCGAGCTGTCCGGAGAGGACGGTGACGAAGGCGACGAAGGGGAGTTCGAAGAAGGCGAAGTGTCCGGAGTGGACGAAGGCGAGCTGCCGGGAGACGAGGGCGTGCCGGCGTTGGGGAGGTCCGGCGTGCTCGTGGTCTGGAAGAGACCACCGGGCTTGATGGACTTGGTGGAGATCACGTCCAGGCCGGTGACCTTGCCGACGATCTTGCCGAGGACCTTCATGATCTTCGTGAAGATCTCGACCAGCCTGCCCAGCAGCGGCGAGACCTTCTTGATGGTCTTGATGAGCTTCTGGATGAGCTCACCGATACGAGTGGCCCACTTCGAGATCGCGGTCACGGCCTGCGCCACGATCACCGGCGTGCCGAACCCGAGCGTGAACACGGCCTCGAGCACCCACGTGATCAGCTTCGCGACCAGGTCGGCGATGAGGTCGCGCACCATCTCGCGCACGAAGCCGACGACCATGCCCATCACGCCGACGACGGTGCCGACCGAACCCGCGGTGGAGGCCGCGCCGGACAGCGCGTCCAGCTGCTCGCCGGCGGCCTTGCGGTAGGCGTCGGCCGCGGCACCCGTCCACTCGCCGGTGCCGTCGACGGCGGCCTTGTAGTCGCCCGCGACCTTGCCGAGCTCCTGCGAGACGTTGCCCCACGTCGTCGAGTACGACTGGATCACCGGCGGGTCGCCCGCCAGCCAGTCGAGCGCTTCTTTCAGCGGCTGCATGTGTTCCATCAGGAACGACGCCGCGGAGGACAGCAGGGTGCCGAACGGGTCGATCGCCATCGAGGCGGCGTCGGCGACCAGGCCGACGACGCCGAGGCCGCCCTCGATCCAGCTGCCCTCGGAGATGCCCTTGTACGCGTCCACCGCCGAGTCGGCGATGGAGAAGCCGGTCGCCCAGCCGTTGTCACCGGTGCCGGCGTTGAAGAACCCGGACGGCTCGGCGGGGGCCTGAGCCACCAGCGGGTTCGGCGACGACATCAGACGCCGCCCTGGAGCGACTTGGTGATCTTGTCCTCGACCTCCTGGTAGTGCTTGGCGGTCGCGGTGACCTTCTTGGCGGTGGCGTCCATGGCCTCCGCCGCGCCCTTCAGCGCGTCCATGCCCCACTGTTCGACGGGGTCGAGCAGCATCCGGAACGGCTGGCAGATGATCCCGTACGCGTCAGTCGGCATCGACACGGTGTTCGCCGCGTCCACTGCCCCCTTCAAACGCCCGTGCAGGCCCTCCAGGGCCTTGGCGTGCGCTTCCAGCACGTCCGAGGTGACGTTGAAACCACCGGCGGTCATCGAACCCCCTCAAGTTCGGGCAACGGACAGGAAGATCAGGAGAGCACGGACTCCCCGCCGAAGTCGTCGTCGTCATCCGACGGCCGGCGGCGGCGCGGGGGAGGAGGCGGCGGCGTCGGCCGCGACGGCGGCGGAGCGTCCTCCTCGACCCGGAAGTTGATCTCGTTGCGGTCGTACGGCGTGCGCACCGGCTCCTCGGCGGGAGGCGCGGGGAAGTTCTTCTTGGCCTCGTTGAACAACACGTTGGCCGTCTCGTCCTGCGTGCCGATGGTCTCGGCCATGGCCTCCTGCAGCAGTGCGGGAATCCGGGACTGCGCGCGCTGCAGCAGCTTCATGATCTCGCCGCTCACCTCGGCCATGCGCTTGCCGGAGGCGGACTCCTGGATCACGAGGTTCTGCAGGATCCCGTTGGACCCGACCAGGATCTCGATGGAACCGTCGGAGGAACGCTCGGAGATGGTCATCCCCTGCACGCGCGTCGCCATCTCCTGATAGCGGGCGGCGCGTTCCTGGATGTTCTGGTTCCAGTTCGCGAGCATCTGCTCGGACCCGGCGATGTCCTGGGGCACCGGTGTTCCCTCCTGAGGCGGCGGCGGACTCAAAGGATGACGCAGCCGGGTCCGATCCAGTTCCAGCCCCGGGTCAAATCGGCCACGCAGACCAGCGGCGTTCCACCGATCGGACCAGTGAAACGCCGCTGTGCTGACCGTACTAGTTCACGCCCAGCAGGTCGACGACGAAGATCAGCGTCTCGCCGGGCTTGATCACGCCACCGGCGCCGCGGTCGCCGTAGCCCAGGTGCGCCGGGATGACCAGCTTGCGGCGGCCACCGACCTTCATGCCCTGCACGCCCTGGTCCCAGCCGGCGATGACACGGCCGCCACCGAGCGGGAACTGGAACGCCTCGCCGCGGTCCCAGGACGCGTCGAACTGCTCGCCGGTGGAGTGCGAGACTCCGACGTAGTGCACGGAGACGAACTGACCGGCCGTGGCCTCCGCACCGTCGCCAACGGTGATGTCCTCGATCAGCAGGTCGGCGGGCGCCGGGCCGTCGTGCGGGTCGACCTCAGGCTTCGTGGGGGCCATCACAACTTCCTCTCGGAACGGGGTTGTTCGCGGTCGATCCAATCACGCGGGGGCGCGCGCGGCCGAATGGCCTACGCGGACCAGCCCTACCCGGTTCCGGCGGGGACATGTCTTTCTTGAACGACCACCGGCCCTGCGGCCGGGGGCACAACAGAAGAAGGAGATGATCATGGCGGCAACCCTGCACCGCCTCCGGTCACTGCTCGGCGCGGCACTGGCGGCGGCAACGCTGTCCATGGCCTGCGTCAGCGTGGCCGAAGCAGCTCCGGCCCCCACCTCCGACGGCGAGTTCGGCACCCAGATCGTCGGCGGCACGCGCGCGAGCACGTCCACCTACCCCTGGGTCGTCTACCTGGCCACGAGCAGCGGTTTCCAGTACTGCGGCGGCACTCTCGTCGCTCCCGACAAGGTCGTCACCGCCGCGCACTGCACCGTGGGCGACTCGGCGTCCGCGGTACGGGTCGTGGCGGGCCGCGACGACAAGAACTCCACCGCGGGCACCGTCGCGCGCGTCACGAGGATCTGGATCCACCCGAGCTACCGCGACGTGACCCGCGGCTACGACGTCTCGGTGCTCACGCTCGACCGCAACCTGTCGCAGACCCCGATCCCGTTCGCCACCTCGGCGGACAGCGCGCTCTACACCGCGGGCACCAGCTCGACGATCCTCGGCTGGGGCACCACGTCCTCCGGTGGCTCGGCCTCGCGCTACCTGCTGCGGGCCACCGTGCCGCTGACCAGCAACTCCAGCTGCACCGGCTCGTACGGCAGCGACTTCAATTCCACGCACATGGTGTGCGCGGGCTACGCCCAGGGCGGCACCGACACGTGCCAGGGCGACTCCGGCGGCCCGCTCGTGGCCGGCGGCAAGCTGATCGGCATCACGTCGTGGGGCGAGGGTTGTGCGGCCGCCGGTTACCCCGGCGTCTACGCCCGCGTCTCCACCTACGCGGCGCAGATCCAGGCCCAGCTGTAGGAGAAAGGCCGGGAAGGGCGGCAACCCTTCCCGGCCCCGCTTACGTCCTGATGACATGAACGGCAAGAAGCTGTTGGCCGGTACCGCCGTGCTGGCCGTCGCCGGAGTGTGCGTGAGCTCCGCGGTGCGGGACGAGATCCCCGCGCCACCACCGATCGTGGACCACGGGCCGGTGCGTCTCGTCGCGTTCGACTCGTGCGACAACGCGGTGGCCGAACTACGCCGCGCCATGGCCCCGTACGTCAGCGCGTACGGCCTCGGGCGCGGCAACATCATGTACGCCGAGGGCATGGCGACGGACAGCAGCGCGGGGGTCGCGCAGAAGAGCGTGCCCGACGCGCCCACCGCCGCCACGCCGCCCGCGCAGCAGCAGGGTCATTCGACGACCAACGTCCACGAGCAGGGTGTCGACGAGCCGGACATCGTGAAGACGGACGGGAAACGCGTCGTCTCCATCGCCGGCGGCAAGCTGCGCGTGATCGACGTCGCGGGCAAGGCCGTCACCGGCACCGTCGACCTCGGCGAGCGCCACGCGAGCCAGTTGCTGGTCTCCGGCGACCGCGCGCTGGTGGTCACCGAGAACCCCGTGCCGATGATGAAGCCGACGAGGCCGACCGGCCGCCCGTCGTTCGCCCCCGAGGCCGGCACCGAGCTGGTCCTCGTGGACCTCAAGGGGCTCAAGGAGATCAGCAGCCTCAAGACCGACGGCTTCTACCTCGACGCCCGCCAGATCGGCGGCACCGCCCGTGTCGTCGTCCGCTCGCAGCCGCGCATGCCGTGGGTGTACCCGGACGAGACGATGAACGACGCGGGATCGTTGCGCCGCAACAGGGAGATCCTGCAAACCGAACCCATCACGTCGTGGCTGCCGCGCTACGAGCTCGACGAGAGCGGCGCCAAGTCGAGCGGAACCCTGGTCGACTGCGCGAACGTCAGCCACCCCGTCGTGCACTCGGGCACGTCGATGCTGACCGTGCTGACGTTCGACCTCTCCGGCAAGCTCGGCACCGGTCAGCCGGTCTCGATCGTGGCCGACGGTGACACCGTCTACGGCACCGACCGCAGCCTCTACATCGCCGACGACCACCGCCTGCTGCCCGAACTGCCCTCCCGGCCACCGGTCCAGCGCCCGATCACGACGGCGATCCACCAGTTCGACATCAGCGCGTCCGGACCGCCGAAGCACGTCGCGTCCGGCGACGTCAACGGCACGCTGCTCAACCAGTACTCGCTGTCCGAGCACGAGGGCGTGCTGCGCGTCGCCACCACCACGGGCACCGAGAGCCGTTGCTGCTGGCGGATGCCGGCGGACGTCGTGCCGCAGCAGCAAGCCGCGCCACCGCCGTCGGAGAGCTTCGTCACCACGCTGCGCCGTGACGGCAACCAGCTCACGAAGCTCGGCCAGGCAGGCGGGCTGGGCAAGGGCGAGCGGATCTACAGCGTGCGGTTCATCGGCAAGATGGGCTACGTCGTCACGTTCCGCCAGACCGACCCGCTCTACACGCTCGACCTCAGCGATCCCCGGCAGCCCAGGGTCATGGGCGAGCTGAAGATCAACGGGTTCTCCGCCTACCTGCACCCGGCGGGGGACGGCAGGCTCATCGGCGTCGGCCAGGAGGCGACCGACCAGGGCAGGACGACGGGCACCCAGGTGTCGTTGTTCGACGTGGCCAATCCCGCGTCACCGCAACGGATCGCGCAGTACCACCTGCCGGGCACCGACTCCGAGGCCCAGTTCGACCCGCACGCGTTCCTCTTCTGGCCGCAGGACGGCACCCTGGTGATCCCCGTGGCGTCGTACAAGGCGCGCTACGAGGTCTCCTCGCTGGTGCTGCGCGTCGACGGCGGCCAGTTGCGCGACGGCGGCAAGATCGTCGAACCGTCCAGCCAGGACTTCGGCGGCGGACAGAGGCGCACGATCGTGATCGGCGACCAGCTGTGGTCGATCTCCAACGCGGGCGTGCAGGTCAACGCGCGCAACGGCCTGGCCCAGCAGGCCTGGCTGCCGTTCACGCGGTAGCGCGGTCCCCGTTGAGCAGGCGGTGCGCCAGCACCGTGCCGCCTGCCATCGCCGCCGGGATCACGACCAGCGCGGCGAGCGGGACCAGGCACAGCAGGTAGGTGGGGACGGCGAGCCCGAGGACCAGCCCGCGCCGCGTCGCGAGGATCTGCCTGCGCTGCTTGAACGTCCGGCCGCGGCGGGTGAACGGGATGCCGGTGAGCTCGATGCCGAGCAGGTAGCCGTTGATGCACACGGCCACCACCGGCACGACCGTCTGCCCGACGACGGGGATGAACCCGCAGAGGAACAGCGGGATCGCGAACAGGATCGACGTGCCCACGAGCAGGAGCGTGCTGCGCAGCCCCACGACGAACCCGCGCCACCAGCCGATCTGCTCCGCCTCCGGCACACCGCCGAGCTCGTCCTCGACCTCTTCGGAGATGTACTCGTAGAACGGGCCGCCGATCATGATCGTGATCGCGGTGAACAGCAGCACGCTCAGCCCGAGGCCGGCCGCGATCACCGAAATTCCGACGGCGACCTCGGCGACGTTCTTCCAGGTGTCGCTCCACGAGTCCGCGAAGCCCGTCAGCCAGTCGGCGACCGAGTCGATGTTCGTGAACAGGAACACCCAGCCGGTGATCATCAGCGCGGCCGTGATGACCGCGGGCAACGCGCCGACCAGCACGCGCTTGGGCGAGCTGAACACCAGGCTGAACCCACGCAGCAGCAGACCGACACCGGCACCGAAGTCCTTGATCACGCGCGCAGGATAGTCGGTTTCGTCCCCTGCCGAGACGAGGTGGAGTGATTTCGCCGCGAGCGGCATGATGGCGGCTCCCGAGCGTGGGAGGCGTCGAGGTTGAGCGACCCCGTTGTGAACGCCGTCGTCCCGGACGGGCCGCTGCCGGTGCTGCCTCCGTCCACCTGGGAGGCGAAGGCCGTGCGGGACGCGGTCGCCGCGGAGTCGCCCGGCGCCGTGATCGCGATCGCGCGCAGGGCCCACGGACTGCGCCAGGACGAACTGGGCGCGCTGGCCGGGTTCTCCCAGTCGGCGATCTCACGGCTCGAGTCCGGCAGCAACATCGCCTACGACCTGCGCGTTCTGCGCACGTTGCAACGGCTGCTCGGCGTGCCCGCCCACCTGCTCGGGCTGACCGACCGCACGGTGCCGATGAGGTCCGGCGACCTGGTGGCCGGCCTGGAGGGCAAGGCGCTCATGGCGTTGTGCGCCTCCGCCGTCTTCAACGCGGACAGCGAGGACGACGCGGTGAGCCAATTGCTCGTGCTGCGCCGGATCGTCAACGACGCGCACAACTGGCGCGCGACCGGCGCCCTCATGCCCGCTGTTCGCGGCATGTACGACGTCATCGACGCGTTGCGCCGCAACGCGCGTGGCGAAGTCCGCCGGCGGTTGCTCGGCACGGGCGCGATGTACGCGGAGTTCTACGGCTGGCTGCACGAGGAGGTCGGCGACCTCCGCAACGCGGCCGCGTGGACGTCGCGGGCGCGGGAACAGGGGAAGGCCGCGGACGACGGCGACGTCGTCGCGTACTGCTCCGTGCGGCTGAGCCAGCTCGCGGAGGCGGACGGCGACGACGACCGCGTGATCGGCCTGGCGCGCGCCGCCCAGCGTGAGAGCGGAGTGAGCCCGGTCGTGCGCGCGATGGCGTTGCGGCAGGAGGCGCGCGGTCTCGCACGGGCGGGCCAGGAGGCGTGCATGGCGCGGTTCGACCTCGCACAGGCGTTGGTGCTGGAGGTTCGTCCGCCGCAGTCCGACGAATACTCGATCGGCTACTGCTTCACCGACCTGCACGTTCAGCTGCAACGCGCCGCGAGTCTCGTCGACCTCGCCGACCACCGTCGCGCCATCGACGTCTACACGCAGCTCATGCCGCGGTGGGGCAGCGCGTGCCAGTGGGAACAGGGCGTGCACACGGCCACCCTCGCCTACGCGCACGCCGCCAGTGGTGACGTGGAGCGGGCCGCCGAGCTGGGGTTCGCCGCACTGGACCTGGCCAGGGCGACGGGCTCGCAGCTCGTCGTGAACGAGTTGGCCAGGCTCGGGCCGTGGGCCGCGACGCCCGCGATGGCCGAGCTCACGGCGCAACTCCGGTAGCTGCCGCATGCGAGTTCCGCATATACGGACCGCGAACCACCGTGCGGCCGCCACGATCTACGGATGGCTGTACTGCTGGTCCGCAAGCGTGCGGGTGTCGTAGGAGAGACACAGCGCACGTGCCACCTCGTGCCCGTGCCCGACGGCGACACACCGCTCGCGTTGACCGCCTACTGCGGCGAACTCATCCGTCAGGGCGAGGCCGAACTGCTCGACCGGCCGTCCGGCATGCCGTGCGTCGACTGCCTGTTCCGCGTGCCGGAGGCCTAGGCCGAAGCGATGCAGGCGGTGGCGACCCGGCGGAAGCCGACGCGCTCGTAGACCCGCGCGATCTCCTGGCTGCCGGCCGACAGGAACACCAGTTCCGCGCCCCTCTCAAGGGCATCACGTGCCAGTTCCGCGGTGACCGCGCCACCGAGGCCGCGTCGCCGTGCCGCCGGCAACGTGCCGATGCCCACGATCTCCACGACGTCACCCGCCCGTTGCGCGGTGCCCACCGCCAGCACGCCCTCGCCGGGCAGGTCGGCCACCGCGTGCCGGTGCCGGGTGCTCGTGGGCGTGGCGCTCGCGAGTTCCGCGTCCCGTTCCGCCGTCCCGGCCCCACCCGGCGCCGTGCCCGGTGACGAGAACGCCAGCTGTGCCACGACGGACACCTCGGCGGGGCTCGTGCCGATCACGCGCACGTGCGGATGCGGCTCCGGCAGCTTCTCGGGGTCGAGCACCAGCAACGGAGCTTGGAGCACCTCCAAGCCGGCCTGCCGGGCGACGTCGAGCAGGCCCGGCGTCGTCTCGTGCACCCACTCGAACGCTTCGGGCACACCGATTTCGCGTTGCCGTTCGCGCACCTTCAAGACCTCGGCGACCGTCGGCTGTCCGCCGGGGAACCGGGGACGCGCGTAGTACGGGTAGCCGTCGCCCGCTTGGACGAACAGCACCAGGTCGCCGTGTTCCTCAACGCGAGATCCCGGTCGGGGCACAGAGTCGTAAAACTCTTCCAGAATGGTGAGCACGAAGGATCACGCTAGCTACCTTTGGCGGTATGACGCACGGCAATTACCGCAGCGAACTGTCATGAGGTCCCTGGCGGCGCTCGTCGCCCTGCTCCTGGTCCTCACCGGCTGTGGCGGCGACGGCGAGGACCGGTTCGCGAGACCCGGTGCGCCCAAGCCGTCGCCGAGCGGGAAGTTCGTCGCGCACGCCGAGAGCGCGAGCGAGGTGCGGGTGACCGACCGCAACGGCGGCGACGTGTTCCGCAAGTCCTACGAGTACGCGACCAGCTCGCGGGCGGACGGCATCGGCGTCGTGTGGCTGTCCAAGCAGGACCAGCTGTGGGTGCTGGTCCCCGGTGACACCAGCGAACGCATCGAGGCCGGGCCCGACGGGGTGTGGAAGGCGGTCGAGGCCGAGTTACCCGGGGAGATCACGCGGCTCGGGTGAGGGGTCCTCCTCGCCCTGCTCGAGCCTCCTGCCGCGCTCCAGCTCCGCGTCGAACTCGGCGCCGAGCAGCACGGCGATGTTCGAGATCCACAGCCACACCAGGAAGACGATCACACCACCGAGCGAGCCGTAGGTCTTGTTGTAGGACGCGAAGTTCGCCACGTAGATCGCGAAACCGACGGTCGCGAGCGCCCACAGCGCGATCGCGAGCAGGCTGCCGGGGCTGACCCAGCGGAAGCCGGGTTGGCGCACGTTCGGCGCCGCCCAGTACAGGATCGCGAACGCCAGGCTCACGAGCAGCAGGATGACCGGCCACTTCGCGATGTCCCAGACCGTGACCACGGTGTCGCCGAGCCCGATCGCGTTGCCGAGCGCGTCCGCGACGCCGCCCGTCAGCACGAGCGCGCCGAGCGTGAGCGACACCAGCACCACCGAGCCCAGCGTCAGCGCGAGCCGCAGCGGCACGATCTTCCAGAACGGCCGGCCCTCCTCGACGTCGTAGACGGCGTTGCAGGCGCGCATGAACGCACCGAGGTAGCCCGACGCGGTCCAGAGCGCGGTCAGCAGACCGACGACGCCCAGCAGGCTGGCGGCGTTCTGGCTCTTCTGGAGCTCCTCGATGGACGACTTCACCACGTCCCCGGCCTGACCGGGCGCTACCTGGTCGACGTACTTCATCAGCTCCTGCGTCGTCGTGTCGCCGAGCAGCGCGAGCACGGACGTCAGGACGATGATGCCGGGGAACAACGACAGCACCGCGTAGTAGGTGAGCGCGGCCGCCCAGTCCGTCAGGTTGTCGTCGCTGAACTCTTTGACAGTCCGCTTGAGAACGCCCCACCAGGCGCCTTTCGGCAACCTGGTGGGACTTTTGACGGTCTTACCTGCGGGCACGACGCCATCCAAAGGAACGAGTGCCGGCGCCGACACCGGCGAGGTGCAATGCGAGCAGCAACAGTCCGAGCACGACCAGGGTGTTGACCGTGATCACTTCACCGAGCGCCGCCTTCGCCAGATCCAGGATCAGGGCGAGGCCGAAAGAGACTGCGGCGATGATGGCCAGCATGTGTCCACCTCCGTATTGGTTGAGGTGCGGATACCCACTTCGTTGAGGGGGAATCGCGCCGTTCGGAGCAATGGACGTGCCATGATCGGTCCCGTGGACGTCCAGCGCTGGCAAGCAGCCGCGGTTCCGTGGTGGGTGACCAAGGTCGGGCTCGTCGGTGGGTGGATCGCCGCCTTCTACTTCGCCGTGAGCGCGAACGAGGCCCCGTGCACGGCCGCGCAGCCGTGCCTGCCGGACCCGCTGTTCTCCCTCGCGGTGGTGCCGTTGCTGGCGACGCCGTTGTTGCTGCTGTTCAACCGCGTGCTCACGGGCTGTGCGATGGGCGTGCTGTTCGGAGTGCTGGACATCGCGCTCGACGGCAGTGCGGTGGCGAACCTGGCGTTCGGGCTGCACGCCGGCGCGTGTGCGTTGGTCGCGGTGTGGACGGTCAGGGCGCGTGCGGACCAGCACGAGGCGGCGGGCGCGGCGATCGTCTCCCTGCCGGACCTGCCGCCGCAACGCGGAGTTCTGCGCGTCGTCGCCGTGCTGCTGGTCGTGTTCGGGTTCCTGACCTTCGTCCAGTACGGCCTCACCAACGACGCGATCGAGCAGCACATCGCGAACGCCAGCCGCGTCGAGGCCCAGGTCGTCGAGATCAAGGACACCTACGAGGTGTGGGTGGAGCTGCCGGACCGGCAGCGCACCGCGTTCCAGCCGCTCGCGCCGGAGTCCTACCAGGTCGGCGACGCGGTGCCGGTGCTCGCGGACGGCACGTGGGTGCGGATGGAGAACGAGCCCGAGGACGTCACGTGGTGGCTGACCATCGGGGGCGCCGCGGTGTTCTTCGCGATCATGATGGCCGCGCGGGAACGCCGCCGCCGCGCGTTGTGGTCGGGCCCGGTGAAGGCGATCCGGCTGCAGGCGCGTCCGCTCGGACCTCGCCGGATCCTGTTGCGGTACGGCAAGGAGGACATCGCCACCGTCACCACGCTCGCCGACCTGGGGCTGGAGGAGCCGCTCTACCACGACACCGAGCAGTTCGGCCGGGTGTGGCGCGGCGAGGAGGACCCGCCGCTGCGGCTCGACCCGGCCGAGGTCCTCGTCGCGGGGGAGTGGCACCACGGCGGCCAGGTGGCGTTGCTGGTCGAGGGGGAGGTCGTGGCGACGAGCACGCTGAACCGCGTCCGCCCGCGCCACACCGTCCACAGTGCACACCTGCCGGGCGTGCCGGTCACTGCGGGCACGCCGGTCGACCTGCCGCACGCGATCTGGCCGGGCGACCGGCGGCGGATCGAGGGCGTGGTGCTGCTGCTCGGCGCCGCCGGTGCGCTGATCGCGCTGAAGTTCTACCCGGAGCTGATCGTGCTCGGGCTGATCGGCGTGCAGTGCGTCCTGTCCGCGGTGACGCGGTTCCAGCCGATGCTGCGCCTCGACCACAACTCGGTCGTGCTCTACACCGGCGTCTTCACCTACCGCGTGCCGTGGGCGCAGCTGCACGGCGTGCGGCGGTCCGGCCCCCAGCTCATGCTCGCGTTCGGCCCGCACGGCGACGTTCTCACGACACCGCACCTGCCGGACGAGGAGGCGGGCGAGAAGCTGATGTGGGCGCGCGCCCGGTCGTTGGTCGCCGAGCACCCCGGCGACCGCGTGACGCGCAAGCTCAACATCAGCGTGCTCATCGGCGCGGCCTACGCCGCGCTGGTCCTGTTCATCTGAGCTTGGCCACGGCCTGGAGCAGACGATCCACATCGGACTCGTCGGTGTACGGCCCGATGCCCGCCCGCACCGCGCCCTTGTCGCCCAGGCCGAGCCACCGCGAGCACTCGAGCGCGTAGAAGTGGCCGGCGGGCGCGTTCACGCCCTCGGCCCCGAGCCTGCGGTAGACCTCGGCCGGGTCCAGCCCGTCGACGGAGAACAGCACGGTCGGCGTGCGCGACGAGGCCTTGCTGTAGATGCGCGCGCCGAGTTCCCGCAGCCCGGTCTCCAGCTGCTCGCGGAGGCCGAGCTCGTGCTCCTCCAGGCCTTCCAGCGACCGCATGAACTCCACGGCCGCGGTCGTCCCGGCGAGCAGCTCGTACGGCAGCGTGCCCAGCTCGAACCGTTCCGGCACGGCGTTGCTCGACGGCAGCAGCTTGTCCGGCCGCAACGTCTCCAGCAGCTCCGGTGCCGCCGCCAGCACGCCGAGGTGCGGGCCGAGGAACTTGTACGGCGAGCACACGAAGAAGTCGGCGTCCAAGGCCTCGACGTCGACGGGCACGTGCGGTGTGTAGTGCACGCCGTCGACGTAGACGAACGCCGCCGCCTCGTGCGCCGCCCGCGCGACCTCCGCGATGTCCGGGCGCGTGCCGAGCAGGTTCGACGCCGCCGTGATCGCGACGACGCGGGTGCGGTCGGACAGCAGCTTCGTCACCGACTCGACGGGGAGCTCACCGGTCGTGCGGTCGAACGGCGCCCATCGCACCGTGGCCCGCGCGGCCTCGGCGGCCTGCACCCACGGCCTGATGTTCGCGTCGTGGTCGATCCTGGTCACGATGATCTCGTCGCCCGGCCGCCAGTTCTTCGACAGCGTGCGGGCGAAGTCGTAGGTCAGCTGGGTCATGCTGCGCCCGAACACGATGCTGCCGGCGTTGAGGAACTCCGCCATCGTGCGCCGTGCGGTCCGCACGATCTCCTCGGCCCGGCGCTCGGCGGCCGTGACGCCGCCCCGGTTGGAGACCGCCGAGATCAGGGTGTTCCTGACCGCCTCGGCCACGACGTCGGGCACCTGCGCGCCGCCGGGCCCGTCGAAGTGCGCGGCACCCTCGCGCAACGCGGGGAAGTGGGCGCGGACCGCAGCGACGTCGTAAGCCATGCCCTCATGGTGCTTCAGCACCCACGAATCGGGAAAGGATCAACCGGAGGGTCCTCACCTGTTCGTTCGCGTCGAAGTCCGGGTCGATCAGCCTGCCGAACAGGCCGTCGACCAGCCCCTGCGCCCAGCTCGCGGCCGTCAGCGCGCTCACCGGGAGCGCGATCTGGCCCGCGTCGTGCGCCTGCTGGAGCAGGGCGGCGAGTTCGTCGCGCACAGCCTGTTCGTTGCGGCCGGCCAGCTCCCACAGCTCCGGATCGCGGCTGGCCTGCGTCACGACCTCCAGCACCAGCCCGGCCACGGACCTGTCCAGCGCGGGTTCGCACAGATGGCCGATCACCAGCAGGACGCCGTCCCACGGGCTCAGCTCGCGGGCTCGGGCGAACACGGCCGCGTTGTCCCCGGCGTCCTGCACGAAGATCTCGCGGAAGATCGCCCGCTTGGTGGGGAAGTAGTGGAAGAGGCTGCCGGTGCTGATGTCCGCGGCCCTGCAGATGTCCGCGACGGTCGTGCGTTCGAAACCCTTCTGCGCGAACAACCCCGCCGCGGTGTCGGTGATGTGCCGCTTCTTCTCCGCGTGCTTGACCGGGTCTACCGTTCGCACCTGTAGTACTGCCTCTTCTTCTCGTCCCGCACGGAGACGCCGCGTTTGCGGATCTCCCGCGCCAGTTCTGCGGCCTCCTCGTGCTCGTACTTCGAGATGGCCTTGCGGCGGGCGGTGAACAGCGCGTTCACGTCCGCCGTCAGTTCGGGCGAGTGCTCGACCCACATCCGGAACTCCTTCGCGAACGGGTCCGCTGCGCGCCACCGGTAGCCCTGCTCGGTGAAGGCGTGTTCGAGCCTCGCCCTGCTCAGATCGGACTTCTCGCGGGCCAGTTCCGTGCCGCTCGGGGAGAGCAGCACGAGCTGCTTGCCGTCCGCGAACACCGACTCGACCTCGTCGCGGCCGAAGTCGAACGTCTTGTCGTCCTTGCGCAGCGTGATCCGCGCGTGCGAGACCTCGACCGACATCATCTCGCTCGCCCAGAACAGCGCGAACACGAAGCCCGCGACCGCGCCGACCGCGAGCCCTCCGATCGTCCGCCACGGCTGCTGGATGTCCGTGACCAGCTCGAACACGCCTTGGAACGGGAACCAGCCCAGGGTCGTGATCCACCCGGCTGCCAGCGTGAGCCCCCACGCCGCGGCGGCGCCGGCGGCCGGGCACGCGACCCAGATGCCGTACCGGACCGCTGCGGCCTCCTGCACAGTCGTCATGCGGCCAATAGTAGACCGAGCGCTCGGTTTATTCTGGGTTACGGCAGGTAGAAGGTCAGCAGATCGCTCGTGACCGGCGGGAAAAGCCTGGTCATCAAGTCTTCTTTCGGGCCGGGGTAGACGTCGGAGAAGCGGCGGCGCAGCCCGTCCATGCCGTGCGGGCCGAACAGCAACGGCGCCAGCAGGTCCGGTGCGATTCCCGCGCCGCCCTGCGAACCGGGGCCGAGCAACGTGCCGCCCCACTCGTACGGGCCGATCTCCTCGCCGTCCCAGCGGAAGCGGACGTGCGTGCGGTAGAAGCCGAGCACCACCTCGTCGGGATCATGGCCCCGCAGGCGTTGCGCGAAGACCGGCCGGAGGTGGTCGAGCAGTCTCGGGATGCTCGGGATGCGCACCATGTACTGGTTCAGGTCCGCGGGCCCGGCCGCCAGGTGTTCTTCCAGCGCCGGGTGCCGTTCTCCGACCTCGGCCGGGTTCACGAGCGCCACCAGCGCCTTCACCGCGTCGTCGTCGATGCCGGCGATCTCGCCGAGCACGACGTCGCCTTCCTCCTCCGGCGTGCTGCGGCCCGTGGCGACCGGCACGCCGTCGCGTTCGACGATCCACGTGGTCGAGCCGGTGCGGTTGATCAGCCAGCGCCAGCACGGCGTCGTGTGGGCCACGCGCAGGTCGGCGCCCTGCTGCGCGTCGTCCTGGAACCGGTCGAGCACCGGGATGTCGGCCTCTGTCGCGCGCCGGATCGTGTGTCCCGCAAGGGGTTCGGGCCTGCGGGCGAGCTTGCGCGTCTGCTTGAACGGGATCGAGTAGGTGTAGCCGAACTGCCGGTAGAAGTACGGGACGCCCATCAGGAACTGCACCAGGTGGCCGCGTTCGGCCGACCTCTCGTTCGTCCAGTCCATCAGCTGCCGGACCAGGCCCCTGCCCTCGTACTCGGTGTCGGTGGCCACCTGTTCGATCTGTCCCGCCGGGATGCCGACGCCGGCGAGAGTCATCGTCTCGTCCATCAGCGTGATGGTGGAGACGATCCGGCCGCCGTCGTCGGCGACCCCGACCCAGTCGCACCCCGCGTCCGGATCGGTCATCAGCAGGCGGGCGTCGACGCCGTCACTGGGATCCATGCGCGAGACGACGAGCTTCTCGACCTGGTCCACGTCTTCGGGGCGCGAGGTGCGAATCTCCACGCCCGAAGTGTTTCCAGGGCGGTGGTTGTCCGCAAACGGATTTACCGTCGGGGCATGGACTGGAACAAGCAGTTGACGGACCAGCTCGAGTTCCACTGGACCGTGCAGGCGCGGCCTCGGCTGGAAGGCATGACCGACGAGGAGTACCTCTGGCAGCCGGTGCCCGGCGCCTGGACCGTCCACGAGGACAACTCGATCGACTGGCAGTACCCCGTGCCCGAACCGGCGCCGGTCACCACGATCGCGTGGCGGATGGCGCACATCATCGTCGGCGTGTTCAACGCGCGCACGGCCTCGCACTTCGGTGGCCCGCCCGCTGACTACGCGACCTGGCAGTTCGCTCAGAGCGCCGACGAGGCGTTGAAACAGCTGGACGACGCGTACGAGGCGTGGATGGCCGGCGCGCGCACGGCGGATCTGTCGAAGGCCGTCGGTCCGGCGGAAGGGCCGTTCGCGGAGGAGCCGATGGCGACCCTGGTGCTGCACATCAACCGCGAGGTCATCCACCACCTCGCAGAAGTCGCACTGCTCCGCGACCTGTATCTGAGGGAGAGTTAGTCACCATTAAGTGCCTACTTTCTAGAAGTTGGCGCTAACTGCAGGATGGTCCCTGGTGAAGACGTTGAAGGGGGATCATCGTGCGAGTCATAACGCAGAAGACCGTGGGCGACGCGTCCGTGCTGGAGGTCGCGGAGGTGGCGACGCCCGTGGCCGGACCGGGTGAGGTGCTGGTCAAGGTGGGTGCGGCGGGCGTGAACCCGGTCGACACCTACATCCGCGGCGGCGGGTTCCCGGCGCTCGGCGAGCCGCCGTTCACGCTGGGCTGGGACGTCGCGGGCACCGTCGAGCACGCCGCCGAGGGGTTCGCGGCCGGTGACGAGGTCTACGGAATGCTCGACTTCCCCGGCACTGGCGGTGGGTACGCCGAGTACGCCGTGGTGAAGGCCTCCAACCTCGTGAAGAGGCCCGCGTGGCTGACCGTCGAACAGGCCGGTGCGGCACCGTTGGTGGCGCTCACCGCCTGGCAGACGCTCGTCGGCAGGGGTGGTGTTTCCGCCGGCCAGCGGGTGCTGATCCACGCCGCGGCCGGTGGTGTCGGGCACGTCGCGGTGCAGATCGCCAAGGCTCTTGGCGCGTACGTCATCGGTACGGCGTCGGCGGCCAAGCACGACTTCGTGCGGTCGCTCGGCGCGGACGAGGTCGTCGACTACCGCCACCAGGACTTCACCGGGATCGAGCCGGTCGACGTCGTGCTGGACACGATCGGCGGCGAGTACGCCGGGCGGTCCGCGAAGGTGGTCAAGCCGGGAGGCGTGCTCGTGTCGACCGTCCCGGGCAACCCGGGTTTTGACGTTGACCGAGCTTCCGGGCTCGGAATCCGGTTCGAGCTGTTCCTGAGCGTCACCGCGTCCGGTGCCGAGCTCGCCGCGTTGCCGCAGCTCAGGGTGCAGATCGATCACGCGGTGCCGCTGGCTGATGCCACGAAGGCCCACGAACTGGTCGAGTCCGGCCGGACCACGGGCAAGGTCGTCCTGGTGCCGTGACCCCTCGTTAACCATTCGTTGACCATGTACACCGATCGTGTGCGAAACATCCACACGATCGGGGAGTGCTCATGGCACGGTGGAGTCCACTTGCTTTAGTCGTCGCTTTGCTGGCGGCGGTCGGCCTGTACGGGTCGACCGCCGCTGTCGCAGCAGCTCCGCTCACTGTCGCGCAGGCGATCGCGACCCAGAACGGGTCGTCGGCGACTGTCCGCGGGTACGTCGTCGGCCAACCCACGGCCACGACGACCGTCGTACGTTCGGGTTATCCGAACGACTACGCGCTCGCCCTGGCCGACTCGGCGTCCACGACCAGCACTTCGAGCATGGTCTACGTGCAGATCCCGTCGTCGTTCCGCGCGGCGTGGGGCATGAGGACGAACCCGTCGCTGCTGGGCAAGCAGATCGACGTGACGGGCTCCCTGAGCGCGTACTTCTCGCACGCCGGCCTGACCTCGGCCACGGCGTTCGCGTTCGCCGGCACGACCCCGCCGACCAGCGGCACGACCACCCCGCCACCCTCGGACTGCCTCGCCTACTACGCGGCAGCCTGCGGCAAGTCCGGTGCGGCGCTGAAGTCGGCGTTGAACGGCATCATCCGCAGCCAGACCAAGCTGACTTACGCGCAGGTCTGGGAGGCGTTGAAGGTCACCGACCAGGACCCGAACAACTCGGCGAACGTGATTTTGTTGTACAGCGGCACTTCCCGCTCGAAGACGGACAACGGCGGTGACCAGAACGACTGGAACCGCGAGCACGTCTGGCCCCAGTCGCACGGCGACTTCGGGACCTCCGCCGGAATTGGCACCGACCTGCACCACCTGCGACCGGAAGACGTGACGGTGAACGGGGTCCGCGGCAACCTGGACTTCGACAACGGCGGCACCCAGACCCACCCCGAAGCGCCCGGCAACGTCTTCGACTCCGACTCGTGGGAGCCGCGCAACGCCGTGAAGGGCGACGTCGCGCGCATGCTGTTCTACATGGCCGTGCGCTACGAAAGCGGCGACCAGTTGAACCTGGAGCTCAACAACTCGACGTCCAACAGCTCACAGCCGTACATGGGCAAGCTGTCGGTCCTCAAGCAGTGGAACCTGCAGGACCCGCCGGACGCGTTCGAGCAGCGGCGCAACCAGGTGATCTTCGACAGCTACCAGCGCAACCGCAACCCGTTCATCGACAACCACAAGTGGGCGGACCTCATTTGGCCGTGAGGCGTTCGAGGAAGGGGCGCTGCGCGGAGACGATCTTCGCGCTCGCCTCTTCGACGCTGAACCACTGGACCCGGTCGACCTCGGGGAACGTCTTGCGCTGACCCGACTTCGGCGGCCACTCCATCTCGAACGTGCCCGGCGTGACGGCCTCGGGGTCCAGGTCGCCTTCGAGCGCCCAGACCGTGATGACCTTGCCGGAGCCCTTGGCCTCGCCGAGCGGGACGAGGTCGCCGTGCGGCACCGGCAGCCCGAGCTCCTCCTCGAACTCCCTGCGCGCGGCGGCCTCGGGCGTCTCGTCGTCGGTGTACTCGCCCTTCGGCACGGACCACGCGCCGGCGTCCTTGCGGGCCCAGAACGGGCCACCCATGTGCCCGAGGAGCACCTCGAGCTGCTCGCGCCTTCTGAAGAGCAGGATCCCGGCCGACCGTTTCATACTGTCCAGCATGGCGGACTGGGTCCTGCACGTGGACCTCGACCAGTTCATCGCGGCGGTCGAGGTGCTGCGCGACCCGTCGTTGCGCGGCAGGCCCGTGGTGGTCGGCGGCAACGGCGACCCGACCGAACGCGCGGTCGTGGCCACCGCGTCCTACGAGGCGCGCGAGTTCGGGGTGCGCTCGGGACTGCCGCTGCGGACCGCGTTCAGGAAGCTGCCCGACGCCGTCTACCTGCCGGTGGACCACGCGCTGTACGAGGCCGCGTCGGCGGACGTGATGGCCGTGCTGCGCTCGTTCCCCGTGGTCGTCGAGGTGATGGGGTGGGACGAGGCGTTCGTGGGCGTCTCGGCGGACGACCCGGCGGCGTTCGCGCGGTCGTTGCAGGCGGCGGTGCTGCAGAAGACCGGTCTGCACTGCTCGGTGGGCATCGGCGACAACAAGCTGCGGGCCAAGATCGCGACCGAGTTCGGCAAGCCCGCCGGAGTCTTCCAGCTCACGCGGGAGAACTGGGTGGAGGTGATGGGGCACCGGCCGACGTCCGCGCTGTGGGGGATCGGCGCGAAGACCGAGCGCAAGCTCGCCGAACTCGGCTTCGTGACCGTGACTGACCTGGCCTCCGCGCCGGTGGAGGAGCTGGCCCTGCGTTTCGGCCCGCGGATGGGTCCCTACTACCGGACCGTCGCCCAGGGCGCGGGAGACACGGTCGTGAGCGCGACGCCGTGGGTGGTGAAGTCCCGGTCGCACGAGAAGACCTTCCAGCAGGACCTCGTGTCGATGGAGGACATCCGCCGCGAGGTCGTGGCGCTGGCGCACCAGGTGGCCGTCGACGTGGTCGCCGAGGGACGTCCTGTCGTGCGCGTGGGCGTGAAGGTGCGGTTCGTGCCGTTCTTCACGAAGGTGCGGCTGATGAAGCTACCTGCGCCGACGTCCTCCGCCGACGAGCTGGCGGCGGCCGCCCTGGTCGTGCTGGACCGCTTCGAACACGGCCGTGCCGTTCGTCTTCTCGGAGTACGCGCGGAATTCTCTGACGATGATGTCGAACCGAAACCTTCTCCTTCGACGTATCAGTAAGTAGAGGATTCACCGCTAGGAGAAGAAGATGACCGAATCATCGCTCACACACCGCGACCGGGCCGTTCTCAGAGCAGTCGCCGACGGCCGCTGCGAGATCGCCGGAAGCTCTCTGCTCGTCGACGGCCTCTGCTGCGCCGACCAGTTCGCCGGACTGCGCCTGAGGACAGCGGGCCTGATCAGCACCCGTCCAGGCCCTGCCGCGCTGACCACGGCGGGCTACGAGGTGCTCGCGGCCTGACTTTTGCGGAAGAGTGACATCAGGTACTTGTTCGAAAACCGATAGCCGCCGTCCGGAGTTCGGAACGGTTCAACCGCGGCCTTGATTTTTTCCGCGACTTCTTCTTCGCCCTCGCTCTCGATGACGCGCTGGTAGCTGCCCACACTCAGGAAGCTGCGCAGCATCGTGGCCTCGTCGGGATGCACCAGAGGAATGTCGATCGTCAGTTCCTCCTGCGGCTCGGGCAGCGTCGCGCCCCTGCGCCCGCTCGTCCCGCGCACGGCCCTGCCGACGACCAGCAGATCGCTCGGGATCTCCGGATGCCACTGGCACACGACCACGTAGTCCTTGCTGACCCGGACAGCCTCCGCGAACGCCTCGTCGGGGTCCCGTGCGAAGAACAGCGCGTTGAACGCCGTCACGACGTCGAACGTCCCGTCCTCCCAGGGCAACCGCCCCAGCGGCAGCTCGTGGAACTCGGCGGTGCTCGCCTGCCGCGCCAGCGCGATCATGGCCGGCGAGATGTCGATCCCGGTCGCCTTCGCGCCCGCTTCCGTTGCGGCGGCGCAGAACTCGCCGCTGCCGCACGCCAGGTCGAGCACCTTCGTGCCCTCCGTGATGCCCGTGCGTTCGATCGCGGTCTTCCAGGCGGGCATGGACATCTTGGCGCCGAGTTCCGCGCGCTGCGCGGCCTTGCGGCCCCACCGCTCGCCTTCCTGGGCTGCCGGGGTGTCGGTCATGGCTCCGACCCTAATCCGCTGGCGGGGGCGTGGATCATGGCAGGCATGGGTGTCCTGGCGCGGGTACTGCGATCGGTGGGCGGCGACGAGGTGCTGGACCGGCTCGCGGGCCTGCCCGGCAGTGATCTGACGAGTCTGCTGCTCGCGCTGGCGCGGCGGCGTGCCGGTGCGCTGTCGGCCACGGACGTGTTGCGGCAGTACCGCTCCGACCGGTTCGTTGCGCCTTCGCCGGTGCCGTTCGCCGTGCTGCGCGCGGCGGAGGACCGGCTGCTGGCCGCGTTGCCGTCGTCGTTCTCGGTGCTGGCCCTTGCTCCTGTGGCGCCGCTGGGGACGTGCTCCGCTGTGGCCGAGATGGACCAGAACAACATCGTGTCGACCATGCGCGGCACCGAGGTCGCCGCCGACCCGACGAACGCGCTGGCGCTGGAAGCCGCTCTGCTGCGGCAGTCAGGGCCGGACGACGTACGGCTGGCGGCGGTGCAGCGCGTGGTGCGGGCGCAGTTGTTCAGCGGTGCCGGGAGGTTCGCGCACTTCTCATTGTTCGCGGCCGTGTCGGCTGGGCGTGCGCGTGGATCGCTCGACTTCGAGCTCGAGCACTTCGCCGAGCACATCGCGTTCCTGCGCTCCGCCTGTGGCGACGTCGAGTTCCGCGTGACCGTGCTGGATCCTCGGTTCGAGGCGGTGCGCGGTGATCTGCCCGCAGACCCGTCGCGGCGGACCGGGTACTACAAGGGCTTGTGCTTCAAGGTGTTCCGCGACGGTGTGGAGATCGGTGACGGCGGGTTCGTCGACTGGACCGCGCGGTTGACGGGCAACCGCAAGGAACGGCTGCTGATCAGCGGTGTGGGCGTCGACCGGTTCGCCACGCTCTGATTCCAAGTCATGTCAACGGGTTCCGCATGCGCGGTGTCCTTGATATGTCCTCTTTCCCTTGCTGCGGCGTACCTCTGGCGGTGTTGATGACCGTCTTCGTTGATTTATTCTGAGTTGTGGCCTCATCGGGCTGGAGGCGTTCCCTCCGCCGCCCTCCCGGGGTGCACGCGGGCGGGCCGGGCCGAGGACTGTGGGTTCGGTCGGGGACCCCGTGCGATGGGAGCGGCGAATGGCTTCAGAGCTCAGGTGGATCCGTAGCTCGTACAGCGACTCTTCTGCATCAACCTGCGTCGAATGCGCCAGTAACGGCGCGACCGTGTGGGTCAGGGACTCCAAGGATGTCAGCCGGCGATTCGGCGTTCCGTTGGTGAGCTGGCGTGCGTTTCTGATGGCCTTGTCCCACGAGTGAGTCGTCACCCGACCAGCGGGTGAAGCCATGATCAACCGACGGCGTGGCTCGCACACATGTTCGTCTGATCTGATAGGTCTCCTTCTGCTGTGTGCCAAATGGTTGACAGCACTACGATGACGCGCTATATGCGCGCTACCATTCTGCTAGTACGCAGAATGAAGGGAGACGTGTTACCGTCGTGAACAGTCCCGTTGTTCTGCAAAAACGCCTGCTCGATGAACTTCGGCAGATGCGGGACGATCTAGATCTCACCCAGCAAGCCGTCGCGGACGCGCTCGACTGGTCCGTCTCGAAGCTGATCAGAGTCGAGAAGGGCGAGAACAAGGTCTCGGTCACCGACGTCCAGGCCCTGCTGTTCCACTACGGGGTGACGGACAAGGAGCGAGTCGACGAGCTCGTCGGGATGGCCAGGGCCATCAAGCGTTCGCGTTCCGCGTGGATGGACAAGTACAAGGGCTTCTTCAGCGAGCAGTTCGCACGGTTCCTGGAACTCGAGACATCCGCCATTCGCGTTCGGCAATGTCAGCTCAACGTCGTTCCTGGCCTGCTGCAGATCTCGGACTACGCACGCGTTCTGGTCGCGGCCAACGCCCCCAACGAGGACAGCGTCGCGCGGGGTGTCGAGATCCGTCTGCACCGCCAGTCGATGCTGGAGCCAGGCGGCCCTGAGATCTTCATCGTCCTCGACGAGGCCGTGCTGCACCGGGTCATCGGTAGCGAGGACCTGTTGCGGCGCCAGCTCGTGAGGATCAAGGAGGTCGCCGCGCTGCCGCAGGTGACGATCCAGGTCCTGCCGTTCGCCAAGGGCATCCACCCGGCGATGAAGAGTTCGTTCTCCATCCTCGACTTCTCCGAGGACGAGGACGACTTCGCGTTGCTGATCGAGCAGCCGTACAAGGACAACCTGCTCACCGCGGGACCTGAGCTGAAGGAGTACCTGAACTACTTCTACCAGCTGGAGAAGTTCGCCCTGCCGGCGAGCGAGACCCCGAACGTGATCGACCGGCGACTGGAAGAGCTGGGAGGCGTTTGATCGATGAGGCCGGGCGGGTGGCTGCTGGAACAGCCACCTGCCCGATGGCAACCAATACCGGCCCCGAGTCCCATGAGGCGAGGCAATGCCGCCGTCCGTCAGCGTATGACGTTCGACCCCTGATGAGTTCCGCCATCCAGGTCCCCTTCAGGTGATTGGCCCTCGCCGCACTGATCCAGCACGGATCTGTTCGTCGACCCAGTCCCCAGGAGGCGCTCCATGTGCAGCAGCACCAGAAATCCCATCCTTCCCCTCACTCCCTGCGCGCGAGACGGGGGAGGTCACCGAGATGGGCATATTCGCTAGCTACAGCTGCAGCGACGGAGGGAAGATCGCGGCACCGGTGGTCGAGGTGTTGCGGGGGCACGGTTTCGACGTGCTCTGGGACGCCGATCTGAGTTCCTCTCATCCGATGTCCATCCAGGCCTGGATGGAGAACGCGGTCCGGGAGCGGATCGTCGTGGTCATCGTGTCGGACTCCTACCTGAAAGCGTTGCTGTCCAACGACTTCATGGAGCGCCTGGGCGTCCGCTACGAGCTGGGGCTGATCCGCCAGAAGCTCTACCACCACGTCGGGGCGGACAGGTGCCCGGTCGTGGTGGTCGTGCCGCCGGGGATCGAGATGAACTCGCTACCGGCTGTGCTGCAACAACTGGTGGTTCATCGGTTCGATCCGAGCACTCGCGACGGGGAGGAGGAACTGGTGCGGAGCCTCAAAGCGCTTGAGGAGGGCAGTTGCAGCCGCACGTCGCCCGCTGTGCAGGAGAGCGACGATGTGTACCGCACCCGTGCGGCGCTGAGCGGTCTGCAGGCCGAGCCGCTGTCCTCGGAGAAGGCCTACCTGCTGGCGCGAGAGCTGGTGGAGCGGGGTGCCGGTGACTTCGAACTGGTCAGGGGGTTCGAGTCGGTCGCGGCCGTGGCCAAGGCCCGCGGTGACGTCCGGCTGGTTCGGCGCCTGTCCGAGGTGTGCCTGCGGACGCTGGCGTCCGGGCCGCCGCTGAGGGGCGAGGAAGAGCTGAAGGCGAAGGTGCTCGTCGCGGGGCATGCGTGGCATCTGCTGCGTGAGCACCGTTTCAGCGAGGCGACCCTGATGGCGCAGGACGGAACTCACATCGCGGAGAAGATCCGCGATCTGAAGACGGCCGCGAGGGGGAAGCGTGCCGAAGCGAGGGTCTTCCTGCACCTCGCCGCCGAGGCGGTCGGGTACGACCGCGAGTACTACCTCGGCAAGGGCGAGCACCTGTTGATGATCGCGAAGGAGCTGTTCCGCTCGATCGGCGGACCGACCAGCGAGGAGCTCGGGGTGTGCGCCTCGCTGCACGCGGAACTGCAACTGCTCCGGTACGAGTCGACGGGATCCCCTGACGAGCTCGCCGCCGCGGTCCGGCGGGCGCACGCGGCCGAGACGGTGCTGACACCGGGGACGGAGCCGTACCACTGGCTCGCGGCGCTGCAGGCGCGCCTGTGCCTGGCCGACAAGAAGTACAACGACGGCAAGGAACTGGTCACGGCCGTCATCGCCACCGCGGACTTCCCCGAGGTGGTGGCCAAGTCCCGGCAGGTACGAGCCGACCTCCTGTTCGCCACCAGGGAGAAGACCGCGGCGCTGCGTGACCTGCTCGCCGCGGAGGAGTCGTACCGGAGGCTCGGCTGCGAGCGCGCCGCGGACACCTGCTGGTGGACGATCGCGAGGTACGACGCCTCGAAGGTGACCGACGTCCGTCTCACCGCGGCCGACCTCGACCGGCTCGAGGAACTCGCGCCGAACCCAGGGGATCGGCGGCGCGCGGTGCTGGAACACGAGTTGAGGACACCGAGACGGCTCGTTCGGCGAAGCGCCCCGGACTGGGTGTGCCTCATCGACCGCGTGCAGCACGACTGACGCCCTCGGCGCGGCCGGACCTCGGTTCGGGAACGGCCGCGCTCGTGGTGTCCGGTCAGTGGCCGGCGTAGCGCTGGGCCAGTTCCTCCTCCCGGGCCGCGGGCCACGGGCAGCGGATCTCGCCCTGAGTGGCCGCGAAGAACAGTTCCAGGTGCACGTGCCAGGCCGCGAGCGCTTCGGCGCCGTGAGCGTTCTCCTGGATGAGCGTGACCGTGGTGCCCTGCAGCGGTACGTTCTCGAACTCCCAGCGCACCCTGCCCTTCGGCTCGCCGTCCTGGAGCCACTCGTACTCCAGCACGCGCGGCGCTTCGAACCTTGTGACCTCGCCCGGCGTCAGGCCGGGGTGTGCGGCGCGCACCGGTACCGCGTCCGCGGTTCCTTCGGTGAGGACCTTCCAGACTTCGTCCAGCGGTGCCCACGCGAGGTCGCGGACGAACCGCACGCCGTCGGCCTGGTCGGTGCCCTCGTCGAGGCCGAACTTCCTGACGTAGTGCTCGATGAGCGGCAGCCACTCCGCCGGTGGCTCGTACTTCGTGCCGTCGGCGTGGGCGACCAGCGCGTCCAGGCAGGTGGTCCAGCCCGGTGCGTCGCGACCCACGGACAGCATGTTCGTGACGACCGCGGTGAAGACCAGCAGACAGCCGTCCTCGCGCGGCAGGATCTCGAAGCGCAGCACGTCGTTCAGCCAGCGGAACGCGAAGACCTTCGGCGGATCGGACTCCAGCACCTCGCCCTCGCCGCCGTCGGAGTCGACGGGTGCGTCGTCCGGGAACGTGAAGCGCATCTTCCGGCCGTCGACCTCGACCTCGGCCGGGAACCAGTGCTTCATCTCGGCCGGATCGGTGACGACCCGCCAGACCTTCTCCGGCGAGTGCCGCAGTGTGCGCTCGAAGCGCAGCACGGGCTTGCCCTCGATCATCCGCAGTTCGGCGTCCACGGTCAGTCCCCTTCGATCTCGTCGAGCCGGCGTTCCAGTGCGTCGAGGCTCTTCTCCCACATCCGCCGGTACGGCGCGAGCCAGGCGTCGATCTCCGCGAGCGGCCCCGGCGAGACCCGGTACCAGCGCTTCTGGGCGTCGGTGCGCACCTCGACGAGACCGGCCTCGCGCAACACCTTGAGGTGCTTCGAGACGGTCGGCTGGGTGAGTGTCAGCCGGTCGACGAGGTCGCCGACCGGCCGCTCGCGTTCACGCAGCAGGTCGAGGATCTCCCGGCGACTCGGATCCGCCAGCACGGCGAATGTAGATGCCATGCCAGCAATATAGCTCGATCAGCATATAACCGCCACTCAGCCCGCGAGGCGGATGGCCACCTCCGTCGTCCACCTGCTCGGGTCCGGCTCCACGGCAGGGTCGGTGAAGTACGTTTCGAGGCGCGCACCCCACGCGTCACCGTCGCGGTCGAACCGCACGGCGTGGGCGAGGAGCTGATCCGTGACGGCCGCCAGCCCGTCCGGGCCGCCCTCGTGCAGCGCGACCAGGTACTGGCCGGCGGGCAGCGTGGCCGTGAACACGTCGCCCTCGCCGGGAACCTCGGCGACGGTCGGGATGCCGGCCTCCACCTCGAACTCCTCGGCGGTCACGCGTAAATACCGCAGGAAAGGCGCTCCGGTGGCCGGTAACTCGCGATCGGCCAGCCACCGCATGACCTCCGGAAAACGGTCGGCGATCTTGCCGGACGTCTCCGCCGTCGCCGTGCCCCTGACGGCTGCGTAGGGCTGCTCCGCACGTGTCTCGATGTCCATGCCCGCAACGCTAGTCAGGACCACCGACAGAAAAGGGGAGTACGGAGTCGAGGGGCGCCGATTAACGTGAAGTTCATGCACCGCACCCTCTCCGTGGCCAGTTCCCCGGTGCGCGACCTGCTCGCGCTCACCTCGCGCCCCGAGGTCATCTCGTTCGCCGGCGGGCTGCCCGCCCCCGAACTGTTCGACCTGGACGGTGTGCGCGCCGCCTACGACCGCGCCCTGCGAGACCGCGCCGTCCTGCAATACGCGCCCACAGAAGGAGATCCGGCGCTTCGAGACCTGGTCTCGTCGCGCCTGACCGGTCGTGGACTGCCCACTTCGGACGTCCTGATCACCACCGGCTCCCAGCAGGCGCTCGCGCTGGTGGCCACCGCGATGCTCGGGCCGGGCGCGGTCGTGGCGGTCGAGGAACCGACCTATCTGGCGGCGCTGCAGTGCTTCCGGATGACCGGCGCCCGGATCGTGCCCGTCGAGAGCGACGCCGACGGCCTGGTCCCCTCGTCACTGCGGTCCGTCGTCGCCACCGAGAAACCAGGACTTCTCTACCTGGTGCCGACGTTCGCGAACCCGACCGGCCGCACCCTCTCCGCCGAACGCCGCGTGGAAATCGCGGAGATCGCCGCGGCTCACGACCTGTGGATCGTCGAGGACGACCCGTACGGCGAACTCCGCTACCGCGGCTCCGCCGTGCCCCCGCTCGCGTCGATGAGCGACAGGACCATCTACCTGGGCAGCTTCTCGAAGGTCGGCGCCCCCGGCATGCGCCTCGGCTGGCTGAGGGCCCCCGCCGACCTGCTGCGCACCCTGACGATCGTGAAGCAGGCAGCCGACCTCCACACGTCCACAGTGGACCAGGCCGCCGCCGCGGTCTACCTGGCGGACAACGACCTCGACGCCCACATCACCCGCCTGTGCGCCGAGTACGGCGCCCGCCGCGACGCGATGCTCGCCGCACTGCCCGCGACCACGCCCGCCGGCACGACGTGGAGCGACCCGGACGGCGGCATGTTCGTGTGGCTGCGGCTACCCGGAGACGCGGACAGCGCCGTGCTGCTGAAGGACGCCCTGCAGCACGACGTCGCCTTCGTGCCCGGCGCGGCCTTCTTCGCGACGACGCCGGACCACGCGACGTTGCGGCTGTCGTTCACGGCCAACACGGTGGAGGAGATCGGCGAGGGCATGGCGCGCCTGGCGAAGGTGCTGCTGTGAACCTGCACGACGATGACTGTCAGACCCCGTGAGTACGTTGAAACGCAGGGGTTCCCGATTCGGGGGTACCCCTGCGTGAGCGTGCTCGGAGTTGGAACCCACTCGTGCCTGGGTGTGGCTGCGAAGTGGCCGAGGCTGCGACGGACGGCGTGATCGCCATCGAGGTGGCTCTTGAGCCGACCGTGAAGTGCCGGCGCGCGACGTGACGGCTGTTGCCGACGGCGACGGCCGGCGGGAGCCCGTGGACCTGCGCTCTGATCGGCGCTGAGAGAGACGGATTCGGCTGTTCATCCCTGCCCGCTGCCAGCGTCGCGCGGCCTGCTTCGTGGCGAACCTGCGCGCTGCTGGTGTGCGTCGCTCACAGCACTCGGTTGGCCACGTGCTGACACGCGTGAGACAACGGATTTAGCCAAGACAAGCGCAAGTGCCCCGTTGGCACCGCAGTGTCTTGGACTCAGCGCAGGGCCGGCGGATTCCGGGAGCACGCCGGCGGCGCTACGCCGGTCCGCAGGCGCTCACCCGAACAGTTCGAGCGCGTTCTGGTGGTGGTCGCACCGGCCGCCGCCGGTCGCGACGGAGCAGGGTGTGCCCTTCTTCGTGATGGCACCGCATTGCAACGCTGGGTCGTGGACGTGGCACAGGCCGTTCGACCCCGCCGTGATCGGGCAGGGCGTGCCCTTCTTCGTGGGCGCGCCACACGGTTCGCCGCTCAGTTCGCGCGGCTGCTTGGGCTTCGCGGCTTTCTTCGGCTTCGCCTGGGGCTGCTTGACTTCGCGCCCCGTCACCTCTTCGACGCCGCGCACGGCGAGGCGGTCGGCGCGTTCGTTCTCGGGATGGCCCGCGTGGCCCTTGACCCAGTGCCACTCGACCTCGTGCGGGCCGGCGGCTTCCTCCAGGCGGCGCCACAGGTCGGAGTTCTTGACCGGCTCGCGGGCCTTCGTGAGCCAGCCGTTCGACTTCCAGCCGTGCACCCACGACGTGATGCCGTTCCGGACATAAGTGCTGTCCGTGTACAGGTTCACGGTGGACGGACGCGTGAGGCTCTCCAACGCCATGATGGGCGCCATCAGTTCCATGCGGTTGTTCGTCGTCGGGCCGATGTCACCGCCGTACATGTCCTTCTCGTGCGCGCCGTAACGCAGCACGGCACCCCAGCCACCCGGCCCGGGATTGGGGCTGCACGCACCGTCGGTGTAGATCTCGACCTCCATGCGGCATGAGGCTACCGACGCGGTCCGGCACCCTTGCGCCTGCGGTTGTTCGCGATGATGCACCGGAACATCTCGACGAGCGCCGGCGCGTTGATCGGCTGGTCGCGGTACACGGAGATCATGCGCGCGGTCTTGTTGCCGTGGCCGCTCGTGATGATGTCGTGCGGGTCCGGCACGCTCGCCTTGTCGTAGAGCATCACGTTCACGTGGTCCTTGGTGCCGAGCAACGCGCACACGTTGCCGTCCAGCACGAAGTACGGCCGGTCGGTGAACTTGATCGTCTCCTCGACGTCCGGGTCGGCCTCGTGCACGAGCCTGCGCACCTCGTGGCAGACGTCCTGCTGCCAGTCCGGCAGCCCGGCGATGTAGTCGTCAACACGTGTGTCCATAGCCCTGTGTCGCAGCCTCTCGCCGTTTCTCGACATGGTCAGCGCGGCAGCCAACTCGCCATGTCCGCCATGGCGTCCAGTGTCTCCCCGCTCACCTGCCCGGACGCGGACTCGGTCTCCGCGATCACGACCGTGCTGCCGTCCGTCCGGGACGAGTAGTTCAGCCCGGAGAACCGGATGTCCGCCAGGCCGAGCAACGGGGTGGCGAGCGGGCTGATGTCGCCGGTGCCGTGCACGTCGATCAGCTTCTTGAACTCTCCCGCGTCGCGCCGGTTCCGGAAGCCGACCCACGCCACGGACACCACCGCGACGTTGCCCCGGTCGTCCCCGACGGCGAAGAGCGTCCGGTCGAGCGACTTGCAAGGATTGCGGACGAAGTGGTCCCGCACCTGGCCGAACGAATGCGACACGCACTCCAGCGCGGGTGTGGCCGTGCGCTTGAGCGTCCGCATGTTCAGCTGACGCCACGCGCCATCCGCGTCGCCGTTGCGGGCGGACTTCCTGCCCTCCGACTTCGCCCTGGTCAGGTTCAGCCCGGCCGAGTCGGCAACGGTCGTGGACGCGCCGCCACCGAGCGACAGGCCGCCGCCGGCGGTGAGCGACACCGCCAGCACTCCGGCCGCCACCACCGCTCCGGCCTTGCCCGATCCCGGATCCGATCCGCCTCCGGGCCCACCGATTCTGCGCGCCATTCGTGTCCCCCTTCAGGGCGACGAGGACACCGCGCGGACCATGATCAGCGAGGTGGATTGGGGCCAAAGCACTCGATCGGGTGATTCCGCAGAACGGCGCGGGCGGCGGCGACCAGGTCCGCTTCCCGGCCGTGCCGCGCCACGGCCTGCAGCCCGACCGGCAGGCCGCACGGGTCGAACCCCGCCGGGATGCTGATCGCCGGATGCCCGCTGAGGTTGAACGCCCACGTCAGTGCCGTGTTGACGCGCGAACCCGGGCCGTCGTGGCCGTGCGGCGGGCCGGGGGTGGTCGGCGTGAGCAGCAGGTCCGTGGTCTCGAACAACGAGTCCAGCGCCGGGTTCGGGCCGCAGCGGCCCGCGAACCAGTCGGAGGCGGGGTCCTCGAGCAACAGCGAGACGGGGCGTGGGCGCAGGGCGGCGGCCGCCTGCCAGGCGATCGAGGCCTGCTCGTCGTCGACCTCGGCGAAGCCCAGGTCCGTGGACCAGACGGCGGAAGGCGTGCTGACCTCGGTGATGCCTAGGTAGGTCGCGAGCAGGGACGGGTCGCGGGTGAAGACGCCCACCGCGGCCCGTTCGGCCGCGGTGGTCTTCAGGCCGAGGACGCCGCACCACGCGGCCGGGATGCGGATCGAGCCCGCGCCGTCCACTCCGGTGGCCAGCGGCACGATGCCGGACGCCACCGCGACGGCCGAACCCGCCGACGAACCGCCCGGTGTGCGGTCCAGGTTCCATGGGTTGCGTGTGAGGCCGCGAGAGTTGCGGCCCCACGTCTGCCACGGGGTGCTGCCATCGGGCGTGGTGGTCAGTCCGATCGGTACGCAACCCATGGCCACCAACGCTTCCCGGTGGCTTCGGCGTTCGCCCCGCTTCACCGCGATGGGCATGCCCGCGAACGGCAACGAGGGGTCGACCTCGAGAGAGGGTGTGCGGAAGACCTCGTGGAACGCACACAGCGTGGGTTCCACCGAAGCCAGCCGTGCCATCGCCTCGGCCACGCGGTCAGGCATGATCCACCCCGTGAAATGGTCTCGCGCTGTGCACCACCTGGCCGAACTCGCCGAGAAGTGCGGTGAGCTGCCGACCTCGTTCTTCCGGTTCCAGGTGGTCGAGGTGTGGGTCTTCGGCGCGCTGCTCGACGTTCCCCGGGACATCGACGCCATCGAGGTCGCGCTGGTCACGGACCTGCCGGTCGAGGAGGTGCCGTGGATGAGCGAACCGGTCGGTGCCGAGCACTGGGCGAACTCGACGCGGCTGTCGCGCAACCCGTTCGAGGCGCGCTGGCGGTCGAAGGACGCTCCGGTGTGGAACCACCGCATCGAACGGCCCGCGCTGGTCTGGAGCGCCGCGGACGGCATGAACGAGGAAGCGCTCGTGGCGGTCAGCGACGGCACGGGCGAGCTGGTGCGCCTGGCCGCGCCGTCGGAGGAGGACCTGCGCCAGCGCGTCCAGGACGAGTTCGCGATCAGCCTCAGGGCGTTGCGGCGCGAGAACCAGGCCTACACCGACCACCGCTGGAGCCCCGGCAAGCTCACGCCGTACTCCGACGCCCTGTGGCGCGCGACCACCGGATACCTGGACCTGCTCGACGTGGTCAACTGACGCCGAAACCACCACGGGCGGGTCGTGCGCCGCGCTAGTTTGCGCGCCGTGCGGACCAATCGATGGCTCTGGGGCCCTGCGGCGCTGGCGCTCCTCGCGCTTTTCACCGTCAGCGACTACGCCCTGCTGTCGACGCACGGAGCGCATTTCGGCGTCAGCAAGTACTCCGTCGCGACACTGGGCCTCCCGGCGCTGGCGGTGATCGCCGGCGTGTGGCTGACGAGGCACTGGCAGTGGCTGCTCGTGGCAGGCACCGCCGGCGCGCTGGTCGCCTCGGTGGAGTCGCAGGTGCACTTCTTCAGTCTGCGGCCGGGCACCTCGAGCATCATCGGCTCGCTCGGCGCCGCCGGTGCGGTGCTGATCATCATCGGCGTGCTGGCCGTCACCCGCGACGCCGCGATGGCCGCGACCGTGGTCGGCGTCCAGGTGCTGGCCACGCTGTTCCGCGGCATGGACTGGCTGGACAGCACGATTCCCCCGATGGCCGTCGTGTTCGCGCTGGCGGGACTGGGTGTGCTCGGCGCCGCCCTCGCGGTCCACGCCGTGCGCACGGGCAAGGCGCCACGATCCGAACCCGTCCGCCGTCGCGCCGCGATCGCGGGAACGGCGGCGGCGCTGTTGCCGCTCGTGCTCCTCGGAGCCGGGATCCTGCTGCAGCAGGCACTGGTGCTGCCGCTGGTGCGAGCGAGCGCGGGCTTGGCACTGCTGCTCTGCACCGCCGGCCTGACGCTCGCCCTGGGCAGGGGAGCGTTCCTCAGGACCGTGACCGCCGGCTTCGTCCTGCTCGCCGTGGCAGCGCCCCTCAACTTCGGGCTCTACTTCTCCGCCAGCCAGTTCAGCACGTACGCACCGGCCGCCGTGGTCGGCCTGGGCGCCGGGGTCCTCGCCGCGCAGCTCGGCCGGTCCGCCGTGACCGGTGCCGTCGCCTGCGCCGCACTCGCCGCCGTCATGGGCCTGGTCGTCGAGGTCACCGGCACGCACGCCGACATGACCCACAGCACGCTCGGTTCGCTGATCATCGCGCTGGGCGTGCTGGCCGTGACCTCCGCCGTCGCCGCGGCCACCCAGGCACTCGTGGACCTCCGCGCGCTGCCCGTAGCGCTCGGGCCGTTGCTGATCGCCTTCGCGCTGGCCTTCCGCCAGCTGATCCAGCCGTGGCTCGCCTACGAGAAGAGCACGACCCAGTTCCCCGAGCAGTACTACGGCTCGTTGTGGGTCGTGCTGCTCGTGCTCGCCGCGTCGGCCCTGCTCGCGGGCCTCTACCAGCCGCGCGAACGCCACTCCGGGAGCGAGGGACGGTCCTTGCCGAGCGTCGAGTCGTCGCCGTGACCGGGGTAGAACCACGTCTCGTCGGGCAGCACCGCGAACACCCGGTCCTCGACGTCGTTGATCAGCGACGCGAAGTTGTCGGCGGACGTGGTCTTCCCACACCCTCGGAAAGAGTGAATCACGCGAGCGGTGAACACATACAGCCTGTGTAGCCTCACGTGCTACATGGGGCTACACTTGGTTCGTGAAGGTCATCAGTCAGCGGGAGTTCCGCAACCACTCCGCCGCGGTCATGGACGCGGTGGAGGCGGGCGAGACGTACCACGTGACGCGGAATGGTGTTGAGGTCGCCGAACTTCGGCCCTTGCCTCGTCGCCGTCGACTGACGGCCGAGGAGCTTGTCGAACGACACAGGACCCTGCCCCAGGTCGACCACGTCCGCATGCGCCAGGAAGCCGATGAGTTCTTCGGCGACGAGGACCGCGTTGGCGACTTCGATCCGTGGGAGCGCAGCCGTGGCTGAACGTCCTGAATCCGGGGTGCTCGACACGTGCGCCTACATCGACCTCGGTCTTCTGGACCCGGCCAGGCTGCCGGAGATACCTGAACTCACCGCGGTCACGATGGCCGAGTTGCATCAGGGTGTGGTGATGGCCAAGGACGCGGCGTCCAGGGCCGCGCGCACTGAGAAGCTCGGAGCGGCGATAGTGGACTTCGAACCACTGCCCTTCGACGGTCAGGCAGCCGCCCGATACGGCACGTTGGTCGCGCTCACAACGGCGGCGAACCGCAATCCGAAGCCTCGGCGAATGGATCTGATGATCGCCGCTGTCGCGTCATCGCGTGGATTGCCGCTTTACACGCGAAATGCCGAGGACTTCAAAGGGCTCGACGGCATGGTCACGATCATCGAGGTCTGATCGAGGCTGTCGGGGAGCCCGCGTTGGCGGACTCCCCGTCCGGCCATGGTCACCAGCCGCGCGAACGCCACTCCGGGAGCGAGGGACGTTCCTTGCCGAGCGTCGAGTCGTCGCCGTGACCGGGGTAGAACCACGTGTCGTCGGGCAGCACCGCGAACACCCGGTCCTCGACGTCGTTGATCAGCGACGCGAAGTTGTCGGCGGACGTGGTCTTTCCCACACCCCCCGGAAAGAGTGAATCTCCGGTGAAGAGGTGCGGGTGGCCGTCCGGGTCGTCGTAGACGACGGCGATGGAGCCCGGTGTGTGGCCGCGCAGGTGGATGATCGAAAGCGGGACTTCTCCCACGTTGATGGTGTCGCCGTGCTCCACGAGGGTGTCCGGCGGGACGGGGAGGACGGAGGCGTCCAGTTCGTGGGCGACGGTGTTCGAGCCGTGGGCGCCGGCCAGTGCTCCGAGTGCCTGCCAGTGATCGGCGTGCTGGTGCGTGGTCACGATCGTGCGCAGTCTCGGGCGGTCCGGGAGGAAGCCCAGAAGGTCCGACAGGCGCTCGTGGTCGTTCGCCGCGTCGATGAGCAACGCTTCGTTCGTGGACCGGCAAACGAGCAGGTAGGCGTTGTTGTCCATCGGACCGACGGAGATCTTCGTGATGGTCAGCGCGGCCAGGGTGCGGCGGGCCGCCGGGCCTTCTGGATCGACGTGACCGGTGTAGTTCTCGTGTACGTCCACGGTGGCAGACGGTAGTCGTTCGAAGCGGTGCAGCGCACACCTTCAGGTTGCATACAGGTTGCACTCATAGGGTAAGTAAAGGTCAACACCTAGTCGCCGCTTACCCCGAAAGCACCAACGAACAGGTCCCCGCCTCTCGTGATTCCAGAGCAACGGCAGAAGCCCCGGACGGACCGCAGGGTCAGCTGGGACGTTCTCCGCGTCGTCGCCATCGGGTGCGTGCTGCTCCACCACGCCACGCTCACGAGCGTCAGCAGCCATCCCGATCTCGGGCCGTTGCCGTTCACCTTCCCGATGTCGATGGGCGCCAGCACGTTGATGGTCGTCTCGGCTTTCTTCGCCTGCGTGTCGCTCGACAGCGGCAAGCCAGGGCGGTTCCTGTGGAGAAGACTCGCCAGACTGCTGCCCGCGTACATGGCGGCGGTGCTGCTCACGTTCGCGGTGCAGAGGTGGATCGCGCCGGAGGGGTGGAGTCAGCTCGACGGCAGAGACGTCGTCTACAACCTGTTGCTGATCAACCAGTGGATGCCGGACGTCGACATCGTCGACTTCGCCTACTGGACGGTGCCGGTGCAGATCGCGGCGTTCATCGCCGGCGCCCTGCTCGTGAAGCGACTGAGAGGCACGAGGCTCCGTGTCTTCCTGTGGGCGCTCATCGTCACGCCCCTGCTGCTCAGGCCGTTGCTGGACCACTCGCACACGTTGTTCGTGGTCTACAACGGCTTCGCGCTGCACAGGGCGCAGCTGTTCGCGGCCGGGATCGCGATCTGGCTGTGGCACAAGGACAGGCTGAAGACGCCGCACCTCGTCGCGCTCCTGACGGCCACGCTGGTCGCGCAGGCGGTGCACACGACCGAGTACGGATCGACGCTCGGCTTCGCGGTGCTGCTGCTCATGGTGTGCGCGGCGGCCGCAGGGCCCGACTGGCTGTTCTTCAGCCCGATCGCGCGGCCCGTCACGTGGCTCGCGGGCATCTCGTACGGGGTCTACCTCGTGCACCAGCAGATCGGCACCGTGGTGATGGACCGCATGCACGCCGTTGGGCTGCGGTCCTGGTGGCTCCTCGCCGGCTTCGTCACCTCGGCGCTGGTGCTCGGCTGGGCGATGACGAAGTTCGTCGAACGCCCCGCCTACAAGCTGCTCACTCAGATCCAGTCGGGCAGGTCCGGCAGTTCTCCGCGCAGGTCGGAGCCGTCGGTCCTGCCGGTCAGCCACCCCAGGACGGCGCTGGCGGACCCGCTCACCGAGCTGCGGCTCGCCGGGCCGTTGAGCGCCCAGCTGCGCTGACTGCCGTCGGGCAGGGTCACCTCGATGCCGAACGGGTCGACCCTGCCCTCGAACTGCTTCACCGCGTCGTCGAGGAACTCCTCGACGAAGTCGGCGGGCAGGTCGGCGAACCCGACGCCCGCGTCGAGGTCGATCAGGTGGATCCAGATCTCGCGCAGGCGGAACAACGGCACCGTGGACGCCGTGATCGTCTGGCCCTTGGGCGCGGTGACCTCCGAACGCCACGCGTGCGCCGGGAACTCGCGGCACGCGGCGTCGAACCGCTGGCAGGCGGAGTCCAGGTCGGCGCGGATTACCTGCAGAAGCCGGTGGGAACCCTCTTCGATGTCGGCGTCGCGATCCGCACGCGACGCGTAGGCCTGGTGCTCGACCCCGGTCTTCGCCCATGTGAGCAGGTTCACCAGCGCGTCGGCGTTGCGCGCGAGGTGGGTGAGGACGTGTCCGCGGGTCCAGCCGGGCAGCAGGCTCTGGCCGCGCACGGCGGCCTCGTCCAGCTCCTCGACGACCTCGTACAGCACGTCCGTCGCCTCGCGCACCGCGGTGATGTGCCGGTCTGGCACCCCTCGCGGTGCAGGTACGGACGTGTGCTGCGTGGACGGCGTGTAGGTCATGTGCTGCCTCTCCCCGACGTTGAGGCTCTGATCGAAGTGACCAGACTATGAGTAAAGCCAGCTCAGGGGAATGCGATAGCCGTCGGAACCGTTTTTGTCAGGGGTCAGCCCTAGCATGGTCGGCGGGTCGGTCGCAGCCTCCGAACCGATGCTAGTACTCTTCGAACGCTTGTTCGGGAGAGTGTGGCGTGAGTGACCCGCCAATCGCAGCCGAAGGGACCCCAGTGGCAGACCGTCTTGTTGTTCGCGGCGCCCGCGAGCACAACCTGCGCGGCGTGGATATCGACCTGCCGCGGGACAGCCTGATCGTCTTCACGGGGCTGTCCGGCTCCGGCAAGTCGAGCCTGGCTTTCGACACGATCTTCGCCGAGGGGCAGCGCCGCTACGTCGAGTCGCTCTCGGCCTACGCGCGCCAGTTCCTCGGGCAGATGGACAAACCCGACGTCGACTTCATCGAGGGCCTCTCGCCCGCGGTCTCGATCGACCAGAAGTCCACGAGCCGCAACCCGCGCTCGACCGTGGGCACGATCACCGAGGTCTACGACTACCTGCGCCTGCTGTACGCCCGCGCCGGCAAGCCGCACTGCCCGCAGTGCGGCGAGGCGATCGGCAAGCAGACGCCGCAGGAGATCGTCGACCAGGTGCTCGCGATGGAGCAGGGCATCAAGTTCCAGGTGCTCGCGCCGGTCATCCGCGGCCGCAAGGGCGAGTACGTCGACCTGTTCCAGAACCTGCAGACGCAGGGCTACTCGCGCGCGAAGGTCGACGGTGTCGTCTACGCGCTCGCCGAGGTGCCCAAGCTCAAGAAGCAGGAGAAGCACCACATCGCGGTCGTCATCGACCGCCTGAGCGTCAAGTCCTCGTCCAAGCAGCGCCTCACCGACTCGGTGGAGACGGCGTTGCGGCTCGCGGACGGCCTGGTCGAGCTCGAGTTCGTCGACCTCCCGGAGACGGACCCGAAGCGGATCAGGGGCTTCTCCGAGAACCTGGCGTGCCCGAACGGCCACCCGCTCGCGATCGAGGACCTGGAGCCGAGGTCGTTCTCCTTCAACTCGCCGTACGGCGCGTGCGTGGTCTGCACGGGCATCGGCGTGCGCAAGGAGGTCGACCCGGAGCTCGTGGTCACGGACGACGAGCTGACCCTCGAAGAGGGTGCGATCGCGCCGTGGGCCGGTGGGCAGACGGCGGAGTACTTCACCCGGCTGCTGCAGTCGCTCGGCGAGACCATCGGCTACCGGATGGACACGCAGTGGCGGCACCTGCCGGCCAAGGCGCAGAAGGCGATCCTGCACGGCATCGACGAGCAGGTGCACGTCCGCTACAAGAACCGCTACGGCCGTGAGCGCTCCTACTACGCCAACTACGAAGGCGTGATCCCGTTCCTCGAACGGCGTCAGGAGCAGACCGAGTCCGACTACATGCGGGAGAAGTACGAGGGCTACATGCGCGAGGTCCCGTGCCCCGCGTGTGCCGGTACCCGCCTCAAGCCCGAGATCCTCGCCGTCACGCTGCACCACGGCAAGAAGGGCGACAGGTCCATCGCCGAGGTCTGCGCGATGAGCGTGGCGGAGTGCTCCGACTTCCTCGACGGCCTCAAGCTCGGCAAGCGCGAGTCGATGATCGCGGGCGCGGTGCTCAAGGAGATCCAGGCCCGCCTGCACTTCCTGCTCGACGTCGGCCTCGACTACCTCTCGCTCGACCGCGCGTCCGGCACCCTGTCCGGCGGCGAGGCGCAGCGCATCCGGCTCGCCACGCAGATCGGGTCCGGCCTCGTCGGCGTGCTGTACGTGCTGGACGAGCCGTCGATCGGCCTGCACCAGCGCGACAACCACCGGCTGATCGAGACGCTGACGAGGCTGCGCGACCTCGGCAACACGCTGATCGTCGTCGAGCACGACGAGGACACGATCCGCGCGTCGGACTGGGTGGTCGACATCGGCCCCGGCGCCGGTGAGCACGGCGGCAAGGTCGTGCACAGCGGCCCGTACAAGAAGCTGCTCACGAACAAGGAGTCGATGACCGGCGCGTACCTGTCGGGCCGCAAGTCGATCCCGATGCCCGCGAAGCGCCGCAAGATCGACAAGAAGCGCCAGCTCACGGTCGTCGGCGCGCGCGAGCACAACCTGCGCGGCATCGACGTGTCGTTCCCCCTCGGCACCCTCACCGCGGTGACGGGTGTGTCCGGCTCGGGCAAGTCGACGCTGGTCAACGACATCCTGGCCACGGTGCTCGCGAACAAGCTCAACGGCGCGCGCCAGGTGCCGGGCCGCCACACCCGCATCAACGGCCTGAACGAGGTCGACAAGCTGGTGCGCGTCGACCAGTCGCCGATCGGCCGCACCCCGCGGTCGAACCCGGCCACCTACACCGGTGTGTTCGACCACGTCCGCAAGCTGTTCGCGGCGACCACCGAGGCGAAGGTCCGCGGCTACCAGCCGGGCCGCTTCTCGTTCAACGTCAAGGGCGGCCGCTGCGAGGCGTGCGCCGGCGACGGCACGATCAAGATCGAGATGAACTTCCTCCCGGACGTCTACGTCCCCTGCGAGGTCTGCAAGGGCGCGCGGTACAACCGCGAGACGCTGGAAGTGCACTACAAGGGCAAGACGATCTCCGAAGTCCTCGACATGCCGATCGAGGAAGCGGCCACGTTCTTCGAGCCGATCAACGCCATCCACCGCCACCTGCGCACGCTGGTGGACGTGGGTCTCGGCTACGTGCGGCTGGGCCAGCCGGCGCCGACCCTGTCCGGCGGTGAGGCGCAACGCGTGAAGCTCGCGTCGGAGCTGCAGAAGCGTTCGACGGGCAAGACGGTCTACATCCTCGACGAGCCCACGACGGGCCTGCACTTCGAGGACATCCGCAAGCTGCTGGGCGTGATCAACGGCCTGGTGGACAAGGGCAACAGCGTCATCGTCATCGAGCACAACCTCGACGTCATCAAGACGTCCGACTGGATCGTCGACATGGGTCCCGAAGGGGGCTCCGGCGGCGGTATGGTCGTAGCAGAGGGCACGCCCGAGCAGGTCTCGCAGGTCGAGAAGAGCTACACGGGGCAGTTCTTGCTGCAGGTGCTCGAAAATGAGGAGGTGTCGGCAGCAGGGTGATGATCCCACTCGATGCGCTGGCCCACCGCGAGCGCGCTCTTCAGGCGTCGCGCGGCGAGCCCACGGCGTACCCCTTCAGCCTCGTTGAGGTGCTCGACTCGTCGGAGCTGGCACTCCGCCGCGTCGCGGCTGTCGGTTGGTTGCGGGCCCTGGAACGGCTTCCTCATCTAGTCGACTAGTGAACTCCTGCGGCCTAGTGAGGCGGTGGAGTCTCACTAGAGCCGTAGTACAGCCGGTGAGGAATTACCGGTCTGCTGTGAGATGTGTCCAGGAGCTGTCACTCGGACGAGGTATCCGGGATGATGGCGGCCGTGTCACTGAACCGCTATCGCTTCCGCAGCGTGTGGCACGTCGACGCGTCCCCGGCTGATGTGTACGAGGTGCTGTCCGACATCGCGAACTACCCGCTGTGGTGGCACGAGGTCCGGAGAGCCACGAAGATCGACGACGAGACCGGCGAGCTCAGGTGCCGGTCGTTCCTGCCGTTCGACCTGGTCGTGCAGGTCAAGCACAGCATTCGCAACCAGCAGGCGGGTCTGCTGCGGGCCACGTTGTCCGGTGATCTCGAAGGCTATGCGAGCTGGGAGATCATCGGCCGCGACGGCGGCACCGACCTCGTGTTCGACCAGGAGGTCGTGGTCAACAAGGCGTTGTTGCGGCGCCTGGTGCTCATCGCCAAGCCGTTCTTCCGCGGCAACCACGACATGATGATGCGCGGCGGCTTCAAGGGCCTGAAGCAGGTCCTCGAAGCGAAGGCCGCGAGCCGCGAGTCCTGATCAGGCCCGGCCGGACAGGTGCCGCACCAACAACCTCAGCTGTTCCGCGTACTTCGTGGCGAACTCGGGCGTGGCCGGGTCCTCACCGTAGATCTGGCCGGCGGTCTGCCGCAGCGTCAACGGGGCTGAGGCTGCCGCCATCAGGGCCAGCAGCAGGAACGCGGGGTCGATCCCGGCGGGGAGTTCGCCGGCGGCCTGACGGGCCCGCATCTCCTCCACCTGGCCGCGGAAGAACTCCTCGTCGGTCGGCGGGCTGTCGCCTGCCAGGTTCGCCCACGCCCACATGCGGCCGTGGTCGGTGAGCGTGGTCATGACGAACCCCGCCACCACCTCGTCCAGCGCCTGCTGGCGGCCCGCGAGCTCGGCGGCGGAGGAGTGCCAGCTCGTGGCGAGCTCCTTGTAGATGCCTTCCTTGCCGCCGAAGTAGTACGAGATCAGCTGCTTGTTCACGCCCGCCCGCGCCGCGATGTCCGTCGTGCGCGTGGCCGCGTAACCCTTCGCGCCGAACTCCGCCGCGGCCGCCTCCAGGAGCAGCGCCCGCGTGCGTTCGGGGTCGCGCTTGCGTTCCGAGGCGGCGGGAGAGCGGCGTTGATCCACGGCGACACGGTAGCCGACGGACTGTTTTCAACCAACGGGTTGACTTAATCAACCAAGCGGTTGAAACTCGGCGGCATGAGAATCGCAGTGGTAGGTGGGGGAATCGGCGGGCTGTGCCTGGCGCACGGGTTGCGCAGGGCCGGCGTGGACGTGGCGGTGTACGAGCGCGACCTCTCGCGCACGGACCGCCTGCAGGGGTACCGGGTGCACATCAACCCGCACGGTGCCGCTGCCCTGAGAGAGTGCTTGCCCGCGGCGAGCTGGGAGCGGTTCGAGCGGAGCGCGGGAACGGACGGCAACGGGTTCGGGTTCCTGACCGAGCAGCTCCAGCCGCTGCTGGTGCTCGACCCGGACGAGGAGAGGCACTACTCGGCCAGCCGGATCACGCTCCGGCAGGTGCTGCTCGACGGGCTGGACGTGCGGTTCGGCAAGCGGTTCGAGCGCTACGAGCAGGGCGACGACATCAAGCTGCACTTCGAGGACGGCACGGCTGAGTCGTGCGACGTGCTGGTCGGCGCGGACGGCATCCGGTCGCGGGTGCGCGCGCAGTACCTGCCGCACGCGGGCACGGAGAAGATCGGTGTCACGGCGATCGCGGGCAAGCTGTTCCTCGACGACAACGACTGGGTGCCGCGGGAGCTGGTCGACAGGGCCAACACGGTCGTCCCGACGTCCCGCGCGGGCATGTTCCTGGCCGCGCACGACGGGCTCGGCGTCACCGACGACGACGATCTGTTGTTCGACAACGTGCGTCCCTACCTGATGTGGGCCTATGCGGCCGCGGATCTGACCGTCCACGATGGACAGGACCTGCAACGCGAGGTGCTCGCCAGGATCGCGGGGTGGAGCCCCGAGCTGACCCGGATCGTCGCGACCTCACCGGCCGAGACGATCAGCGAGTGGCGCATCCGGTCGTCCAGGCCGGTCGAACGCTGGCAGCCGACGAACGTCACGTTGCTCGGCGACGCCGTCCACGCGATGACGCCGATGAGGGGAATCGGGGCGAACATCGCGCTCAGGGACGCACAACTGCTGACGCGGTGCATCGCCGAAGGTGGTGACGCCATCGCCAGGTACGAGGAGGAGATGTACGACTACGGCTTCGCGGCCGTGCGCGACTCGCTCAAAGCCGCCCGCCGGTTCGCCGATGGTGGCCCTGTCGCACGGACGATCTTCAGGACCGTGCTCAGGACCGCGAGCGCCGTGCCCGTGTTGAAGCGCGCGATGTTCTGAAAATCAGTTTGAACCGTTCTGGCCTTCTCTGCGTGTGATGGGCGTCGGAGGCACTAGCCAGGAGGTTCAGGATGATCCGCAAAGGTGTGGCGGTCGTCGCGCTGGGGTTGATCTCGCTGACCGCCTGCGCGGGGACGCCGGAGAGCAAGCCGGTGGCACAGCAGCGGCAAGAGGGCGCGGTGGCGCTGAAGACCGCGGAGATCGTGGACCTCGGCCCGGTCGTCACCGACGACAAGGGCTTCACCCTCTACCGGTTCGACGGCGACAAGCCCGGCGAGTCCACTTGCGACGGTCAGTGCGCCGCGGCCTGGCCTCCCGCCACCGTTCCCGCCGAGGACTTCTCGGTGAACGGCGTCGACCAGGCCCTGGTCGGTTCCCTCGTCCGCAAGGACGGCAGCCGCCAGATCACCGTCGACGGCATGCCGCAGTACCGGTTCGCCAAGGACACCAAGCCCGGTGAGACCAAGGGCCAGGGCCTGCAGGGCAAGTGGTTCGCCACCGGCGTGGACGGCACCCGCACCCAGCTCGCGGCACGAACCGGTGTCGTCGCGGGGCTCGGCGCGGTGCTGACCAACAACGCGGGCCTCACGCTCTACCGGTTCGACGGCGACACGGCCCAGCCGCCGGCGTCCACTTGCGACGGTGGCTGCGCGGAGAACTGGCCGCCTGTCATCGTGGAGGGCGACACGCCGCGGGTGAAGGGCGTCGACCCCAAGCTGCTCGGCACGGTCACCCGCGCGGACGGCAAGAAGCAGCTGACCGTCGCGAACTGGCCGCAGTACACGTTCAAGAACGACGGCAAGCCCGGTGAGGCCAAGGGCGTCACGGTGCCGAAGTGGTTCGCCACCGCCACCGACGGCAAGAAAGCCCAGCAGAACAAGGCGATCGCGCTGACCAGCGCGACCGTCGGGGACCTCGGCGTCGTCGCCACCGACTCCGACGGCATGACGCTCTACCGGTTCGACGACGACACCGCGGAACCGCCGGTGAGCAACTGCTCCGGCGACTGCGCGGTGCAGTGGCCGCCCGCCTTCGTCAGCGAGGGCTTCCAGGTGCAGGGCGTGGACGCCTCGCTCGTGGGGACGATCGAGCGGGACGGGAAGAAACAGCTCACCATCGCGGGGTCGCCGCAGTACCTGTTCGCAGGGGACGAGGTCTGCGGTGAGGCCAACGGGCAGGGCGTTGGCGGGAAGTGGTGGGCCACCAAGGCCGACGGAAGTCGCGCCGGCCGGTAAGAGGGGAGAGGAAGGCCCCGGCGGGAAGCACTCCGCCGGGGCCTTCTTCCTATGTGAGGCGCAACAGCAGTGCCTGCTCCGGTTCGAGCACGGGCAGCTGGACACCGACCTCCGACAGCACGGAACCGGGCAGCTCCACCGAATTCCAGTCCGCGGGAAGCCTCTGGATCAGCCTGGGCCGCCCGGCGGGAGCGTCGAACGACAGCCGGTACGTCCGCGCGGGGTCGAGTCCCGGCAGCCGCACCCGGCGCGGCTTGTTCTGCACCGAGGTCGCGAGCTGCACGTACCCGAACAGGGCCTCGGACCGGTCGGGGGCAACGATCCCGTGCACCCAGGCAGCGGGGTCGGGGTGGTCGGAGTGCACGGTGACACCGGTGTGCACCAACGACCGCACGTCCTTGTAGTACTCGATCGCGGCCTGCAGCCCGGCCCGTTCCTCGTCCGTGGCCGAGTTGATGTCCCACTCGATCCCGAAGTGCCCGAACAGCGCCGTGGCCACCCGGAACGACAGGTCGTGCACGCGCCCGGTCGTGTGCGACTTCGTGGGGCCGACGTGCGCACCCATCAGCTCCGGCGGCAGGAACACGCCGGTCCACCGCTGGATCAGCTGGCGTTCCAGGGCGTCGTTGCAGTCCGACGTCCACACCCGGTCGGTGCGCGAGAGCACGCCGAGGTCGATCCGCCCGCCACCGGACGAGCAGCTCTCGATCTCCACGTGCGGGTGCCGCAGCCGCAGCTCGTCCAGCAACCGGTAGAACGCGGCCGTCTGGTCGTGCACGCGCGAGCCGATCAGGTCGCGGTTGTGGTCCCACTTCACGAACGCGATGTCGTTGTCCGACAACACCGACGAGACGCGGTCGAGGATGTGCGCGTACGCCTCGGGGTGCGCGATGTTCAGCACCTGCTGGTTGCGCGACGGCGGCGGCAGCACGCCGGGACGCGGTCCGAGCACCCAGTCCGGGTGGGCGCGGTAGAGGTCGGAGTCGGTGTTGACCATCTCGGGCTCGAACCACAGCCCGAACTCCATGCCGAGCGCGCGGACGTGCTTGATCAACGGCGTCAGCCCGTCCGGCCACACCGTCTCGTCGACGTACCAGTCACCGAGGCCGGCGGAGTCGTCGCGGCGGTGCCGGAACCAGCCGTCGTCCAGCACGAACCGCTCGACGCCCATCGCCGCGGCCGTGTCGGCCAGCGAGGTCAGCCGCGCGAGGTCGTGGTCGAAGTAGACGGCCTCCCACGTGTTGAGCACGACCGGGCGGGGACGCAGCGAACGCTCCCGCAGCTGCTGGTGGAACGCGGCGCTGATGCCGTCGATGCCCGTGGACGAGTAGGCGGCGTAGAGCCACGGCGACTCGTACTCCTCGCCCGGCGCCAGCCTGATCTCGCCCGGCAGCAGCAGTTCGCCGCCGCCCAGGACGGGCAAGCCGTCGACCAGGTTCTCCGCGTACGTCACGTGGTTGCCGCTCCACGCCACGTGCAGCGCCCACACCTCGCCGTCGCGGAACGAGAACCCCGGCGTGCCGGCCAGCAACCCGATGGTCGCGTCGTGCCCGGTGCGGCCCCGCCGGCTCTCCCGCACCCAGGACCCGTACTGCAGCGCCTGCCGCTGCGGTGCGCGCTCACGAGCCCAGCGCCCGGTGAAGTCGAGCAGTTCGGTGGCGTGCGAGGGAACGGGGAGCGCGGTTTCCAGGCCCTCCAGCGAATACGGCGTCTCGCCGTCGTTGCGGACGACGTGCCGCAGCCGGAGCATGCCGGACGGCAGCAGCTCCACGGTGCCGGTCACGGTCAGCCCGGCGGCCTCGTCCGACGCGACGTAGCGGAAGATCGAGCCGTCCTCGCAGGAGTTCGACGTCACCGCCAGCGCGGGCGCGAAGTGCTCGCCGCCGCGGTGGCCGCGCAGTCCGGGACGGCCGACGTACCCGGCGCCGGCGTCGGGCAGCAGCGCGAGCGGGACCGGTGCGTCCGGCGCGTTGTTCGGGTTGGTCCACGAAACGGCGCCGACCAGGCCCAGCAGCGCGGTCTGGTCGACGTCTCCGAGCGTTCGCCCCCAGTGCGCCACGACCGGCAGGCTCGCGCCCGCGAGGGTGATGACGACGCTGGAGGTGTCGTCGTGCAGGTGCACGACCTCCGTGTTGCTCATGCGGGCCCCGTCCACATCAAACACAAATGAACATTGAGCCGATCCTCAGATGCGGGCGGGGTGTTGTCAAGCGTTCGAATATGTTGGGTTCTGTCTTAGCTCGTGCAGTTCGCGGCCTGCTTGTAGGCCGCGTCCAGCGCTGGCTCGGCGTCGCGCAGATCGCCCAGGCCGGGGCCTTCCGGCAGCCACGACATGACCTCGACGCCGGCGAGCACAGCGGGCGCGTCGATGCCCTGCGCGGGGAACCTCTGCACGTTGTCCAGGTACTGCTGCAGCTTCGGCACGATCTCGCCGAGGCCCTTGCGGTGCCCGGCGACCAGCTCGTCGCCGCGCGGGACCGGGGACGGACCGACGCCGTCGTACGCCGTCTTGGCCTGTGCGTACATGTCGCGCAGCTTGGTGACGTACGCGATCACGGCAGGCCGGTCGGCTTCTGTCGGCTGCCGCTCCGGGGAGAACTTCGGACCCGTCGCGACCACGGCGCTGACGGTGAGGATCGGCTTGTCGGCGGCGCAGATCTGGTCGATCCACGCCAGTACCGCGGACTTGTCCGTTGCGGGGGAGGAAGAAACCGGTGGAGACGCGGGCGGCGGTGGCGAGGAGCACCCCGCCACCGCCGCGATCACGAGCACGCAGGTCAGGTTTCGATTCACACGGTCAGACAACCAGACTGAGCACCGCCGCGACCACGAAACCGACCACCGAGAGGATGGTCTCGAGGACCGTCCACGACTGCAGCGTCTCCTTCACCGACAACCCGAAGTACCGCGACACGATCCAGAACCCGCCGTCGTTGACGTGCGAGGCGATGATCGAACCGGACGCGATGGCCATGACGACCAGCGCGAGCTGCGGCTGCGAGTAGTTCAGGTCCGCCAGCACCGGTGCCACGATGCCCGCGGTCGTCACGATCGCGACCGTCGCCGAACCCTGCGCGATGCGGATGACGCAGCTGATCACGTACGCCAGCGCGATCACCGGCAGGCCGATGCCGGACAACTCGGTCGCCAGCGTCTTGCCGATGCCCGTCGCGGCCAGCACGGCGCCGAAGAAGCCACCGGCGCCGACCACGAGCAGGATCATCGCGACCGGCTTCAGCGAGGCGGCGGACAGTTCCGCGACCTTCTCCCGCGTCATGCCGCGCCGGAAACCCAGCAGCCAGAAAGCGAGCAGCACCGAGATCGTCAGCGCCACCGCGGGCGTGCCGAAGAACGTCGCCACCGAGTACAGCTGCGTGCCCTTGGCCAGCAGGATCGAGCCGAACGTGCCGGCGAGGATCAGCACCAGCGGCAGGCCGATGATCGAGAGCACCAGGCCGAGCGACGGCGGTTCGCGGTCGCCGTTGTCCTCACGCGCGGCCTCGGCCGCCGCCAGCATCTCCTCCGGCACCGGCACGTTGATGCGCTTGCCGATCCAGTACGAGTACAGGACGCCGCCGACGAACCACGACGGCAGTGCCACCGCGAGGCCCATGATGATGATCCAGCCGAGCGACACGCCCAGGAGACCGGCCGCCGCCACTGGTCCCGGGTGCGGTGGCATGAACGCGTGCATGACCGAAAGGCCTGCCAGCAAGGGCATGCTGAACAGCACGATCGACTTGCCGCTGCGCTTGGCCGCCACGTAGACCAGCGGTGCGAGCACGAAGATGCCGATGTCGAAGAAGACCGGCACACCGAAGATCAGGCCGGCGAGTCCGATCGCGACCGGCGCCTTCTTCTCGCCGAACGCGTTCATCAGCTTGTCCATCAGGACCTGCGCGCCGCCGGACGCCTCGAGGATCGCGCCCAGCAGGGTGCCGAGACCGATGATCGCGGCGATGTGCCCGAGGATCGAGCCGAAGCCCTTCTCCAGCAACGAGTCCGAGGCCTTCTGCGCCGACCCGACCAGTTGCTCCACCGGCACGCCGGCCAGGAGGGCGACCAGCAGCGCCACGACGATCAGCGCGATGAACGGCTCGACCTTGAACTTGATGATCAGTAGCAGCAGCACCGCGATGCTGACTACCGCGAGGGTGAGCAAGCCCCCTGTTGAGTGTTGCAACCAGTCGATCACGGGCGGCTCCTGAGTGAATGGCCTGGCAATGAGCCGGTGGCGGTTCCGTCGTCGATCACCGTCACCCCGTTGCAGAACACGTACGGGATGCCGGCGGCCTGCTGTCGCGGCTCGTCGAACGTCGCCGTGTCGGCGATCGTCGCGGGGTCGAACAGCACCAGGTCGGCCGCGTAGCCCTCGCGGACCAGACCTCGGTCGGTGAGCCGCAAACGCTTGGCCGCGCGGCCGGTGAGGTGCTCGACGCACTCCTCCAGGCTCAGCACGCCCAGTTCGCGGACGTAGCGCGCGAAGTACCGGGGGAACGTGCCCCACGCGCGCGGATGTGGCCGGTCGCCGACCAGCAGCCCGTCGCTGCCGCCGGTGTGCGCCGGATGCTTCATGATCGCCTGCACGTTCTCCTCGTGACCCACGTGCATGAGGCACGAGGTACCCATCCGCTCGTCGACCAACACGTCGAAGTAGAGGTCGCCCGGCGCGCGTCCCAGCCGGGACGCCGACTGGAGCACGCTGGAACCGACGAGGTGCGCGTTGCGCTCGTTGCGGACGCCGTTGATCTCGATGGAGTCCCAGTCGACCGGCACGCCGTGGCAGCCGTCCGACCCGGTCTCCTCGATCTCGGCCCGGATGCGCTCGCGGGTGTCCACATCGGACAACCTCGCCAGTGCCCTCTCCGGCCCGCCCTCCGTGGCCCACGACGGCAGCAGCGCACTCAGATAGGTCGCGCCCGGCAGGTACGGGTAGGTGTCGAGCGAGATGTCGGCGCCGTTCGCCATGGCGTCGTCCAGCAACGCCAGCAGTTCCGGTGCCTTGCCCTTGTTGACCGGGAAGTTCATCGTGGCGTGCGCGAGGTGCAGCGCGCACCCCGAGCGCTTCGAGACGTCCACCATCTCGGCGTAGGCCTCCAGCGCGCCGGCGCCGTAGCTGCGGTGGTGCGGGCTGTAGAAGCCGTTGTGCTGCCCGACGACCTCGCAGAGCCGCACGAGCTCGGACGTGTCGGCGTACATGCCCGGCGTGTAGGTGAGCCCGGACGACATGCCCATCGCACCCTCGGCGAGCGATTGCGCCAGAACGGACCTCATCGTGTCCATTTCGGACTCGGTAGGCCGCCGGTCGTCCCAGCCGACCACCAGCATCCGCAGCGTTCCCTGCGGCACCAGGTACGCGGCGTTCACCGCGATGCCCTGGTCGAGCCGGTCGAGGTACTCGCCGACCGAGCGCCAGTTCCAGTCGAAGCCCGGCGGGTCGTCGTTCCACCCGGCGAGCTGACCGCGCAACGTCGCGAGCACCTCGTCGTTCACCGGCGCGTACGACAGGCCGTCCTGGCCGAGCACCTCGGTCGTGACGCCCTGCGAGACCTTCGCCAGGTGGTCGGGTTCGGCGAGCACGCGCAGGTCCGAGTGCGAGTGCATGTCGATGAACCCCGGCGCGAGCACCAGCCCGTCCGCGTCGATCGACCGCGTGGCGCTCACCCCGTTGCCGATGGACGAGATGACGCCGTCCTTGATCCCCACATCCGCCTGGTAGGCGGGTGCGCCCGTGCCGTCGGCGATCAGTGGTCCACGCAGGACGACGTCGTCCATCGGTGCGCTCCTTCTAGAAGTAGGTGCGGATCAGGTCGACCACGGTCGTGCCCTGCACGACCGGGATCAGCTGCCACTTGTCGAACACCGTGCAGGGGTGCGACAGGCCGAGGCCGATCCAGTCGCCGACGCGGACCGTGGCCTCGGGACCTAGCTGGAGGAACGCGTGCTGGTCGTTCAGCGCGGTGATCCTCGCGCCCGTCAGCGGGGCGATCGCGCCGTCGCCGCGGCGGACGAGCTGCGGTTCCGGCAGGCCCTCGTCGAACGACGCGTCGCGCTTGCCGATCGTCAGCAACGCCAGGTCGCGCTGCGGCCGTGACGTCACCTGGGCCCAGGCCCGCAGGGCCGGTCGGAACGGCTCCACGCCGCCGATCCGCGCGAACGGTGAGATGCCGCGGTAGAAGCCGTCGTCGTGGGTGATGTACGCACCGCTGCGCAGCACCGGCGTCACCGGCATCGGCCACGGCTGCGACAGCGTCGTCGCGACCTGGTCGAAGTACGCGCTGCCGCCCGCGGTGACGATCACCGTGTCCAGCTCGTCGAGCAGCCCGCCGTCGGCCAGGCGCAGCACGAGCGTGCGCAGGTCGGTCAGGTAGCGGTCCACGATGGACTGCGACGACTCGGACGCGTCGTGCGCGAGCGCGCCCTCGTAACCACCGGCGCCCACCAGCCGCAGCACAGGGCTCTGGGCCACCGCCCGCGCGACACCCAGCGCCGTCTCCAGGTCACGCGCACCCGTCCGGCCGCCGGGGGCACCGAGCTCGACCAGCACGTCGACCGGCCGTGACGGCTGGAGCTCCTGCAACGTCTCGCTCATCAGCGCGACCCCGGCCTCGGAGTCGGCCCAGCAGCTGAACTCGAAGCCGGGGTCCCGGTCGAGCTCGCGGACCAGCCAGCGCAGCGCGGCGGGGTCGAGCAGCTGGTTCGCCAGCAGGACCCGGTTCACCCCGAACGCCCGGTAGACCCGCAGCTGCGACGCGTTGGCCGCGGTGAGGCCCCAGACGCCGTGCTCGACCTGCCGCCGGAACAGCTGCGGCGCCATCGTCGTCTTGCCGTGCGGTGCCAGCTTGACGCCGTGGTTGTCGCACCACTTCGCCATCGTCGTCAGGTTGTGCGCCAGCGCGTCCTCGTCCAGTACGACGAACGGCCCGACGAACTCGTCGCCGAACAGGTCGAGGCGCCGGGCGGCGACTTCGCCGATCGTCGACCCGAACGTGCTCGACGGCAGGCCCTTGAAGCGCCAGCTGACCTGTTCCGACCGGATGTCCTCGACGGCCGCGAGGTCCATCTCCATCAGATGTTGCATATTTTGCAACTCCCATTGCGCGATGTGATGCTGAGTTGTGTAGCATTCGGTCTCGCCGCCGTCAACGAACACCTCTGGAGCGCGCATGCGGTTCGATCACGTCGGCGGTGTCGTGTGTCTCGGCGAGACCATGGTGATGATGGTTCCGGCTGAACCCGGTCCCGTGCATCTGGTGCGAACCTGGCACAGGGCCGTCGGTGGCGCCGAGTCCAACGTCGCCGTGCACCTGACGCGGCTCGGCGTCCGGTCGTCGTGGGTCAGCGCGGTCGGCGACGACTCGTTCGGGCTGGCGGTGCTCGACGCGGTGGGCGGCTTCGGCGTCGACGTGTCCCGCGTCCGGATCGACCCGGCGCGCCCGACCGGTCTCTACGTCAAGGAGGCCTCGCCGCACGGCAGCCCGGTGCGCTACTACCGGCGCGGTTCGGCGGCCTCGGGCATGGGGCTGGAGATGATCGACCGGCTCGGCCTCGGCGAGGTCGGGCTGGTGCACCTCAGCGGCATCACGGCCGCCCTGTCCGACTCGTGCCTCGCGATGATGCGCGAGCTGCTGCGCCGGCCGCGGCACGGGTTCCGGATCTCGTTCGACCTGAACTGGCGGCCCGCGCTGTGGACCGACCGCGACCCGCGCGTGCTGCGGGAGCTCGCCGACATGGCGGACGTCGTGCTGGCGGGCTCCGACGAGGCGGAACTGGTGTGGGGCACGGGTGACCCCGCCCGGTTGCGGCAGCTGCTGCCCGGCCCGGCGTCGCTCGTGGTCAAGCAGGGTGCGGACGGTGCGACGCTGCTGGAAGGCGGTGCGTCGTACTTCGAACCGGCGCTGGAAGTCGAGGTCGTGGAACCCGTCGGCGCGGGTGACGCGTTCGCGGCGGGCTTCCTCGCGGCCACCTTGGCGGGGGAGTCGCCATCGGTGCGGTTGCGCGCCGGGCACCTGCAGGCGGCGACCGCTTTGCTCACCGCCGAGGACGTCGGAGATCCTTTGCCTGACGACGTGACGGTTCCGCTGCTGCACGCCGACCCGCAGACCTGGGCTTCCGCCCGCCTGGAGGTGTGAATGAGCCAGAGTCTCGACAGAGCGCTCACCCTGGTGAGCCAGCTCGCGACGGGCCCGAAGACGCTGGACGAGCTGTCCGGCGTGATCGGCGTCCACAAGTCCACGACGCTGCGGTTGCTGCGCACGCTCGAGTCGCACCGCTTCGTGCAGCGCGACGGCGTGCACCACTACCGGCTGGGTACGGCGCTGTTCGACCTCGCCAACCGCGCTCTGGAGGAACGCGACGTCCGCCGCGCCGCCGAGCCCGCGTTGCGCGACCTCAACTCCCGTCTCGGCCACACCGTCCACCTCGCGTCCTACGAGGACGGTGAGGTGATCTACATCGACAAGTACGAGTCCAGGCACCAGATGCGCATGTACTCGCGCATCGGCCGCCGCGCGCCGTTGCACTGCACGGCCGTGGCGAAGATCCTGCTGGCCGACCTGCCGGGGCCCACCTTGCAGAAGGTGGTGTCCGGCATGGAGTTCCCGCGCCTGACCGAGAACACCATCCTCGGCCCGGCCGCGTACCTGGCCGAGCTGGACCGCGTGCGCGCCCACGGGTACGCCGTCGACAACTCCGAGCACGAGGACTTCATCCACTGCATCGCCGCCCCGATCAAGGGCGCGCGGGGCGAGGTGCTCGCGGCCGTGTCGATGTCGGTGCCGAAGGTGCTGCTCGACTACGACGGCCTGCTCTCGCACCTGCCGGACCTGCTCGCCACCGCCGAAGCTGCATCAGTCGAATGCGGTTATGTTCCAAGATAAGGGGAATTACGTTGTCCAAGGTTGAGATCAAGACCGCTGACGCTCCGCAGCCGGTGGCCCGCTTCTCGCAGGGTGTGCGCAAGGGCAACATCCTGCAGGTGGCCGGACAGGTCGCGTTCGACCCGAAGTCGGGCGAGATCGTCGGCACCACCGTCGCCGAGCAGACGCGCCAGACGTTCGCGAACCTGCACGCCGTCCTCGCCGCCGGTGGCGCGTCCATCGACGACGTCGTGATGATCCGCGTCTACCTCACCGACACCGCGCACTTCGCGGAGCTGAACGAGGTCTACGGCGAGTTCGTCACCGACCCGGCACCCGCCCGCACGACCGTCTACGTCGGACTCCCGGCCGGCCTGCTGGTGGAGATCGACGCCCTCGCGGTCGTCGACTGATCCCGTTGCACGACAACGGCCCCGCGGAGACGTTCCGCGGGGCCGTCGTCGTGCGTGCCGTCAGCGCAGGCGCTTGACCTTGCCGCCCTGGTAGGCCGGTCCGGCGGCCGCCGCCGAACGCTGTGCCGTGGCCGAAGGGCTGACCTGGCCGTACAGGCCGCGGAACACGACGAGCTCACCCATCGGGTCGCGGAACGCCGTCCTCCACGTGCCGTCGGTCCACATGGTCATCGAGACGTCGCTGGCGATCTCGTAGGGCTTCTCGCCCACGAGTTCCTGCCAGGCGCGGAACGGGCTGCCCGGCGCGTTCTGGCCGGTGTGGTAGGCCTGGGTGCCGGTTCCGCGCACCACGACCTCGACGGTGTCGTTGTCCGTCCACACCGCGGCGGGGGCGCTGGCGGCGACGAGTCCGTCGATCACCGACCACGAGCCCGGGAAACCGCTGACGCTCTCCTGCTGGATGTAGATCTTGTTGTCGGACTTGCGAATGAGGATCCGCAGCCTGTTGTCGTCGTCCACGACCACTGCCGCCTTGCCCACGCCGTTGGTGCCGCCGAGGTGCGTCCAGCTGCCGAGCACGCCGTTGGTGAGGCGGGCGACGCGGAACGAGTTGTCCGTGTGCCGCGCGACGACGGCGAACGAGGTGCCGTTGGCCACCACGGTGATGTCGGTGGTCAGGCCGGTCGCGCCCGCGACCTGGTTCCAGGCCGGGAACACGCCGTTCGCCGCGATCTGCTTGCGGGACCAGAGCTTCCCGTCACTGCTGACGCCGAACGACGACAGCGGCCCGTCGCTCCCCTTGACCAGCACCGAATCCCCGGCCAGGTGGCCGCGGTGCTGGGTGAGGCCGGGGCCGAACGCGCCGTTGACCGCCGCCTGCGTCTTACCCCGCGTCTCGGCGTCGTCGAAGCTGTGCGCCTGGACCTCGAACAGGTTGTTGGCCTGCATCGCGGCCCCAGGCGTGCCGGTGTACTTGTCGTGACCGGGCAACGGGGTGTGGTCGACGGTCTGGAGGTCGCTCGAGCTGCGCTGACGGCCGTGGATCAGGGCGCCGTTGTTGTGCACGAAGAAGTAGTTCGGCAGGTTGTCCTGGCCCTGGAGGATCGCGACGGGGGAGGTGAAGTTCCCCGGCACGGAAGGACGAGGCGTCGTCGGGTAGCCGAGCAGCCGGCAGGCGTTGGTGTCGGCCATGACGTCGAACTCGCTGTACCAGCCGGTGCCGACGACCTTGCCCAGGCCGGTCGCGGGGTCGCCGGGCGCCCAGGTGCCGGTGTCCTCGTGGTAGCGGTACCAGAGCAGCTGGCCCGTGCCGTCCTGGCCGGGCCACGTGCCGTAGAGGATGTCGCCGCCGGGGGAGAAGATCCGGTTGAACATCTGCCAGCCGGCGCCGACCTGCCGCGGCGCGGCCTCCACGAACCGGTCGGCCGCCGCGTCGTAGCGGTAGCGGAACAGGCTGCCGTCGGGCTTGCGGGCGTACAGCACGCCGTCGCCGGACGCGGTGATCAGGTCGTACTGGCCGAAGCCGGTGGCGAGGACCTTGCCGCCGCCGGTCTCGGCGGTCCACATGCCGTCGTCGCCGCCCTGCCAGACGAACACCTTGAGGTTGCCGTCCGCGTTGATCTCGTACAGACGGCCCTTCTCGTCGATCGTCACCTTGTTGCGGTGCACGGCTTCGGTGTAGCGGGACCAGCCGCTGCCCACCTGGCGGAACTGGCCGCCGCCGGGTTGGGTCACCCAGGACGCGGGCGCCGTCGTGTAGTCCAGCCGGAACCGGCGGAGGTCACCGCTGCCGGCGACCATGCTGTAGATCACACCGTCCGGACCGGCGAGCGTACGGCCGCCCGTCCAGCCGCTGCTCGGGATCGACTGCTTCGCACCCCACACGAAGGTGCCGTTCTCCGGCTCCTCGTGGGGATACGTGAACACGGAACCCTGCTGGTTCACGCCGATGACGGTCGCCGCGGTGTTGCAGCTCAGCGTCGCGGCGGCGGAAGCGACGGTGGCACCGGGTGCGACGATCAGGGAAACGCCCAGCACGCTGGCCACGGCCGCGCCCAAGCTGGATCTGCGCACGCGAGAAGAGCGCGTTGACATTAACTCCCCCAGAGTCCAGTCAAAGTGGACAGTCGACGCCGTGTCCGCGTCGTTCCTGCGCCACGTTCTGCGAAGCGGAACGTAACCCAGCCGGCCCGAGAAGACCAGAGCCGTCCGGGAGGGAAGTACGTCCGGCTTCGTTTTGACAGGCCGGAAAGCCGCTCAGCCCTTGACACCGAGTCGGCGTCCTGACGATGCTCAGGCGTCGACGTCTGGGGTTGACAGCGATTTCACATGCTGTGTCGAGCACACGGATGCCTGGGGGTAGTCCAATGGCCAGCGGCCGTATTTGGCGTGCGCGGATTCTGTTCCCTCGTACGAGAAAAGGCAGGATCGCCGCCGTCGTCGGTCTGGTCATGGTGCTGCTCGCGGGCACGGTGGGGCCGTCGGCGCTCAACGTGATCCCCGGGTGGGGCGGCGGGAACAGCCTCGATCCGAGCGAGCTCGCGCCCGACCAGAGATGGGGCTCGGCGGAGGGACAGCCGCACGAGTCCGAAGCCACCCCCGGCAACCGTGCGATGCCGAAGTCCGAGCTCGCGAAGCACCCGCAACCGAACTTCCCGGCGGCACCCGCTCCGCCGCCCAACGCGGCGCACGAGGTCTCCGCGCCCAGCGGCTTCACCGGCTTCAAAGCCGGGGACAGCAAGGAGGACGCGGCCAAGCGGGACGCGAACTCGCGCACGTACCGCAACCCGGACGGCACCCAGACCACCGAGTACTCGCAGTCGGCGCTGAACTACCAGCGCTCCGACGGCTCGTGGGAGCCGATCGACACCAGGATCGTCCCGGACGGCGACGGATACCGGAACGCCGCGGACTCCGTGGAGACGCGCTTCAACGCCACCGCCTCGGAATCGCCGTTCGTGCGCATGCGCCTGCCGGACGGCCACGAGATGTCGTTCGGTTTCGCGGGAACGGGTGCGGCGAAGGCACGAGTCGAGGGCAGCCGGATCACCTACCCCGGCGTCGCCGCGCAGACCGACCTGCGGCTCGACGTCGGTCCGGGCGGTGTCAAGGAGACACTCGTGCTGTCGTCGAAGGACGCTGCCACGACCTGGCTGTTCCCGTTGCAGCTCAAGGGTTTGCAGGCCAAGATCAGCAACGGTGCGGTCGTGCTGAGCGACGGCTCCGGCGCCGTCAAGGCCACGATCCCGGCCGGTGACATGACCGACGCGGCGGGCAGCGCGTCCACCGCGATCTCGTACGAGCTGGTCTCCCACAACGGCGGCCAGGCGTTGAAGATGACCGCGGACGCGGCCTGGGTGCGCGACGGCGCGCGCAAGTTCCCGATCGCCGTCGACCCGACGGTGACCGGTCCCAGGGCGGATGTCGCGATCTCCACTAACGGCAGGGCGTCCGAGGCCCTCACCGGGTCCACCCTGAAGTCGGGTGACGGGTACACCACCTACCTGAAGTTCAGCCTTCCCACGATCGCCGGCCACCGCGTGTTCGCCGCCCAGCTCTACCTGTCGAACTACGACGCGCCCTCGTGCCTGCCGCAGCCCATCAGCGTGCACCCGGTCAACCAGAGCTGGAACGGCCAGACGACGTCGGTGCTGGCCACCGGCGCCTCACTGGCCGGTGCGTCGTTCGCGTACGGCCACGTCGGGCTCGGCCAGCCCCAGTCGGCCTGCCCGCCGCGACCGGAGGCGATCGACCTCGGCGACGCCGGCAAGAACCTGGTGCAGGGCTGGGTCAAGGGGCAGCCCAACAACGGCCTGGCGGTGAAGGCCCTCGCCGGTTGGAAGCTCTTCGCGGGCGCCCTCACGCAGAACCCGCCCAAGTTGTTCGTGACGAGCACGCCGTACGACGCGGGATACCGCATCGAGCGCGGAATCCCGGAGCCCCCGGTCCACCGCACCAGCGACGACCCGCCGGCTTCCAACCCGGCCAAGCCGCTCGTCCGGATCGCCGTCACCAACAAGAGCTCCAGCGAGTGGACCCCCGGCGACTACAAGCTGTCGTACCGCGCGTTCACCACGGCCGGCCAGCCGAAGGACGCGAGGGTCGCGGCGGAGCTGCCGCGCCGTGTCCCAGCCGGCGACACCGTCACACTGGACGCCAGGGTGTTCCAGCTGGACCCGGGCGACTACCTGCTCGACTTCAGCATGGTGTACCGCAACACCTTCTTCACCGACGAGCAGATCCCGCCCGCCCGCCTGTCGTTGACGGTGTTCGAACTGCCGCCGATCGTGAAGGCGCAGTACCCGCCGGCCGGCCATTCGTCGCCGGTGCTCACACCGCAGCTGTGGGCCGACGCGGTGGACGTGGACGCGCCGCCGAACACCACCGTCGACTACGAGTTCGAGATCTGCCAGCGGGACGAGGCGACCGGCCAGATCAACCTCGGCTGCCGCGTCTCACCGAAGTCGAAGTCACGCACCTGGACCGTCCCGAAGAACTGGGCGCTGCAGTGGAGCGAGACCTACTACTGGCGGGCCTTCGCGATCGACCCCGCGGGCACGCGCAGCGAGAAGCTGGAGTTCAGCGCGCTGCTGACCGCCGTGCCGCAGCCGGACATCACCTCGCACCTGGGCGGAGCGCCCTACAGCGCGGGTGACCTGGACTTCGACCCGCAGATCGGCAACTACACGACCGCCGCGGTCGACGCGGCCATCGGTGTCACCGGACCCGACCTCACGGTCGCCCGCACCTACAACAGCCTCGACCCGCGCAAGGACTCCGCGTTCGGTGCCGGCTGGTCGACGCGGTTCGACATGCGTGTCGTGCCGGACGGCGACGACACGGGCAACGTCGTGGTGACGTACCCGGACGGCCAGGCGGTCCGGTTCGGCAAGAACGAGCAGGACGGCAGCTTCGACCCGCCGCCCGGCCGCCAGGCGACCTTCTACCAGGACGTCCTGGAGCCGCGGAACTACGTCCTGGTCGACAAGTCCAACACCGTCTACCGGTTCCGCGCCTCCGACGGCAAGGTCGTCACGATCCACGACAACGCCGGCCGCGCGGTGGAGTTCGACTACGGCGTGACCGGGCAGCTGAAGCGGGCGATCAGCCGCACGAGCAACCGGACGCTGTACTTCACCTGGGCCGGCAACCACGTCAAGGAGGTCAGGACCGACGCGCCGGTCACGGGTGGCACGCCGATCAAGTGGACCTACGAGTACCTCGGCGACCAGCTCAGGAAGGTCTGCGACCCGACCAGCGCCTGCACCCAGTACGAGTACTCCACCGGCTCGCACTACCGCACCGCGGTGATCGACTCGAAGCCCGACTCCTACTGGCGGCTGGGCGAACCGCAGGGTGACCCGGCGGTCAGCCAGGTCGCGACCAACCTCGCCAAGGACTGGGGCACGCACGTCGCCACCACGCGCGACCACACCGGTCCGCTGGACGGCAGCCCCGACAGGGCGACCGGGTTCAACGGCACCAGCTCGCACGTCAAGCTGCCCGACGGCGCGATCAAGAAGAGCCGCGACCTGTCGATCGAGATGTGGTTCAAGACCACGGCCGGTGGACCGCTGATCGGCTTCCAGCAGAAGCCGTTCACCGAGGACCCCGTGGGCGCCGTACCCGTCCTGTACGTGGACAGGGACGGCAAGCTGCGCGGCCAGTTCTGGCACGGCAGGGTCTCGCCGATCACCAGTGCCGGCGCGGTGAACGACGACCGGTGGCACCACGTCGTGCTCACCGGCTCGCTCGCCGTCACGACGATGTACCTCGACGGCGGCAAGGTCGGCGAGATCACCGGCGCCGAGATCGACGACAGCCTGCTGAACTTCGGCCAGATCGGTGCCGCGCACGCCGTCGGTCCCGCGGACTGGGCGCCGCACGGCTGGTGGCCCAACGAGGGCAAGAAGTTCTTCACCGGTCAGATCGACGAGGTCGCGCTCTACCAGCACCCGCTGGGCGAGTCGGCCGTCAAGGCGCACTACGGCGCGCGTGAGCACTCCGACCAGCTGGCCAAGGTCACGATGCCGTCGGGCCGCGTCGCCGCGCAGCTCGCCCACGACACCGTCAACGACCGCATCTCGGAATACACCGACGAGAACGGCGGCACCTGGAAGCTGGGCCTGCCGCAGGTCTCCGGCACCGAGGACAAGGACCCGGCCGGGCGTTCGGTCAAGAACCTCGTGCGCTCGATCGAGGTGACCGACCCCGGCAAGCGGCCGCACTTCTTCGACTACGACCCGGTCAAGGGCCGGATCATCCGGTTCGTCGCGCCGCTGGGCGTCGGTGTCCGGCAGGAGGACAGGCTCGATCCGTCCGTCGTGCCGACCGCGCCGACCTCCGCCCAGCCGTGCACGGGCACGCCGGCACCGAACCCGGACGGCAGCCCGATCTACTGCGGTGGCAAGGCGAGCAACGACCCGACCTGGGTCGGTGGTCCCGTCCAGGGACTCGGCGTCCGCACGTACGACTACGACGAAAGCGGTTTCCAGCACGTCATCACCGACGAGAACGGCCATCAGGTCGTGCTCCAGCACGACGAACGCGGCAACGTGTTGTCGCGCAAGACGTGCCGGACGTCGATCCAGTGCGACACCGAGCACTTCACCTACCAGAAGCCGGCCGCCGGCAAGGTGAACGACACCGATCCGCGCATCGACAAGCAGCTCACCGCCCGTGACGCGCGGTCCGCGAACGCGGACGACAACACGTACAAGACGTCGTCGGTCTACAACCTCCTGGGCGACCTGACCGAGCAGATCTTGCCGGACGGCTCGAAGGTCAAGCACAGCTACACCACGTCGGGGCAGCTGGAGAGCACGACGGACGGTCGTGGCCAGACCACGCTGTACAAGTACTACCCGAACGGCGACCTGCAGTCCGTCACCGAACCGCCGCGCGCGGCCGGCGCCGCGGGCGTCGTCACCGAGTACCGGTACGACCTGCTCGGCCGGAAGACCAGCGAGAAGCAGATCTCCGACGCGTACCCGGACGGTCTGGAGACGAAGTTCGTCCACGACGGGCGGAACAAGCCCGTCGAGGTGACCGACGCGGCCGTCACGAACGCGGTGACCGGCGTCAAGCACACCAGGCACACCAGGACGACGTTCAACGCCGACGGCCTTCCCGAGCGGGTCGACATCGCCGACCTCACCGGTGGCGACGAGACCAGGACGATCTCCTACGGCTACGACGACCGCGGCCGGCAGAGTTCGGTGACCGACGCCGAGGGCGCGACGACCTCGTACGCCTACGACGTCTTCGGCAACCGGACGTCCGTCGTGGACCCGTTGGGCACCAAGGTCGAGTACGCCTACACGGCCCGCAACAAGCTCGCCGAGGTGCGGCTGCGCGGCTTCCACGGCAAGGCGATCACCGGCGGCGTCAACGCCGCGGAGCCCGAGGACGACGGCCGCCTCGTGGTGCTGGAGTCGTACACCTACGACTTCGGCGGCCGGCTCGTCTGGCAGACCGATGCCATGGGCCGCAAGACGATGTACGAGTACTACCAGAACGGCCTGCTGTTCCGGTCGCGCGCCGAGATCCGCAACGCCGACGGCACCAAGTCCACGAAGACGCTGGAGGAGAACTCCTACGACGCCGTGGGCAACGTGGAGTCCCGCAAGGGCGTCGGCGACCGCGTCACGACGTTCCAGTACAACACCAACAACCAGGTCAAGGTGATCATCGCCGATCCGGGCCGGCTGGCCAGGAAGACGGCGTACACCTACGACGAGAACGGTCTCGTCAAGCAGATCGCCAAGTCCGGCCAGGCTTCCGGCACCGGGCCGACGGTCGACGCGTCGACGGACGAGGTCGTCGACTACACCTACGACAGCGTGGGCAACCAGCTCACCGAGTCGGTCAAGTCCAGCCTGCAGACGTACAGCACGGCGCGGAAGTACGACCGCCGCGGCCTGATGGTGGAGGAGACCGACCAGCGCGGTTTCACCACCGAGTACTCCTACGACGAGCAGGAGCGCCAGGTCCGGGTGAAGCTGCCGGCGGTCGACGTGGAGACCGGTGGCAACGCACCGGTCAGCGCCAGGCCGGAGTCGTCGGTCGGCTTCAACACCTTCGGCGACGAGGTGCAGAACAAGGACGAGAACGGCCAGATCACCAAGCGGTTCTACGACAAGAACGGCCGCCCGACCAGGGTGGAGCTGCCGGACTACGTGGCGCCGGGCACGACCACCCCGGTCAAGTCCGTCACGTCCACGAAGTACGACGTCGCGGGCAACGCCGTCGAGACGACCAACCCGCGTGGCGCGGTCAGCCGGTTCCGCTACGACCAGCTCGGCCGCATGGTCGAACGGCAGGACCCGAAGGCGGACGCGCCGACCGAGGTCGGCGGCGTGTGGAAGTACACCTACACGAACAAGGGCGAGCAGCTCTCCGCCACGGACCCGACGGGCGCGCGCACCGAGTCGACGTACGACGACCTCGGCCGGGTGGTCACGCAGTCCGTGCTGGAACGCAAGCCCGTCGCGGCCGCCTTCACGACGAAGCTCGAGTACAACGACGCCGGCGAGCTGGCCAAGGCCACCGCGCCGAACAACGACGTCACGACGTTCACCTACGACTCGCTGGGCCAGCGGATCACCGCCACCGACCCGGCGAACGTGACGACGAAGTTCGGCTACGACGGTGCGGGCCGCCAGGTGTGGCAGCAGGACGCGCTGGGCCGCACCAGCTACGTGCGCTACGACGCGGCGGGCCGCATGACCGGCCAGTCCAGTCTCGACGCGCAGGGCCAGACGTTGCGCCGCAACGGGTTCACGCACGACCAGGCGGGCAACGTCCTGACCGCGACCGACGCGATGGACCGCACCGCGCGCTACACCTACGACGCGCTCGGCCGGATGACCCAGCAGGTCGAGCCCGTCTCGGACAACGCTGCCGAGAACATCACGACCTCGTTCGGTTACGACGCCAAGGGCCAGCGGACCCGGTACACCGACGGCCGCGGCAACAAGTTCATCACCCACTACAACTCGTGGTCGCTGCCCGAGTCCGTCGTCGAACCGTCGACCGACGCGCACCCGAACGCGGCCGACCGGACGTGGACGAGCACCTACGACGCCACGGGCAACGTCGCGAAGATGGTGGCACCCGGCAACGTCACGAGGGAACGGCAGTACGACTTCCTCAACCGCGTCGTGCGGGAGACGGGAGCCGGTACCGGCGTGGCCTCCGCCGAGCGGACCCAGGCCTACGACCTGGTCGGCAGGCTGCTCGAGTCCGGTGCGCCGGGCGGCAAGAACGTCTTCACCTACGACGACCGCAGCGGAATGCTCACCGCGAACGGCCCGTCGGGCGACTCGTCGTTCGAGTACGACGACCTCGGCCGGCTGAAGACCAGGACCGACGCCTCCGGCACCGGCCGCTTCACCTACGACAAGGGCCGGCTGCACACCGCGACCGACAGCGTCACCGGCACCGGCCAGGTGTTCACGTACAACGCGGCCGGGCAGGTCTCCCGCGTCCAGTACGGCAGCAGCCGCAGCCGAGACCTCGACTACGACGTGCTCGGCCGGATGAAGTCCGACGTGGTGAAGAACGCCGCGACGTCGGCCGTGGTCTCGTCGACGGCCTACGAGTACGACAACAACGACCGGCTGACGCGCAAGCTCACCACCGGCCTGGCCGGCGCGGGCGACAACACCTACACCTACGACCACGCGAACCGGCTGAAGTCGTGGACCGTCGGTGGCGTCACGACCGGCTACGAGTGGGACGCCTCCGGCAACCGCACGAAGGCCGGCGCCAAGACCGCGGAGTACGACCAGCGCAACAGGCTGAAGTCCGACAGCGACTACACCTACAGGTACTCGCCGTCCGGCGCGATGCTGTCGCGCACGTCGTCCGGCTTCGAGGAGAAGTTCTCCTTCGACGCCTTCGACCGGATGATCGCGGTGGGCCAGACCTCCTACGCCTACGACGGTTTCGACCGCGTGGTCTCCCGCAACACCAAGAAGTTCGCGTACGCCGGCACCGACATCGACCCGGTGTCCGACGGCGACGCGACCTACGGCCGCGGCGCCTCGGGCGAGCTGCTGTCGATCGGGCAGGGCACCGAGAAGCGCATCGCCGTGACGGACAAGCACGGCGACCTGGTCGGCGGCTTCGACCCCGCCCAGCAGGGCATGCAGGACTCGACGGCCTACGACCCGTTCGGCAGGCAGATCGCCTCGGCGGGCACGAAGCGTTCCGTCGGCTACCAGAGCGACTGGACCGACCCGGACTCCGGCCAGGTCAACATGGGCGCCCGCTGGTACCAGCCGAACACGGGGGCGTTCGCCTCGCGCGACACGGTCTCCGCCTCGTCGGGCGCCTCGATCCTGTTCAACCGCTACACCTACGGCGCCGGCCGCAGTCTCGACATGATCGATCCCGACGGCCACTGGCCGGACTGGGGCAACGTCTGGAACGGCGTCAAGTCCGTGGCCAAGGTCGGCCTCGAGGTGGTCAAGGAGGTCTCCGGCTACAACGACATCGCGAACTTCATCCGCGAGCCGAGCCTGGGCAACTTCCTGTGGGCAGCCTCGAACTTCGTCCCGTTCGGCAAACTGGCCAAGGGCGCCAAGTACCTCTTCAAGTACGGCGACGACGTTCTGGGAGGCGCACGCAGGTACGGCGACGACATCGTCGGCGCGGGCCGGAAGTACGGCGACGACGTAGCAGGCGCCGGCCGCAAGTACGGCGACGACCTGGCCGGGGCCGGCCGCCGCAACGCGGGTGACATGGCCAAAACAGCGGCCCGCGAGGCAGCACAGACAGCAGCGAAGAGAGCCGCCGCCGCAGCAGCCGCCGCGGCAGCCCGCCTGGCGGCGATGAAGGCGGTGACGGCCCGCGCCAAGGCCGCGATCGCCCACGCCGTCAAGAACAACGCGATGCCGATCCTCCAGGCCGCTTTGAAGCCGAAGATCGCCGCGAAGGACCTCGTGTCCTCCTCGGCGAACATGCCGGCCCGGCTCGTGTCGGCGGTGGCCGAGAACGTCCAGGACGTCAACAAGGTCTGGGAGACGATCAAGGCCACCATCATCAAACCCGGCGTGTCCGTGGTGCAGTCCGTGGGCGAGCAGATGGTCTCGGACTTCGCCAACAGCCAGGTGCCTGGGCTGGGTGATGTGATCGGGCTGTTGGGGGCGAACAAGAAGCGGGGCAACGACAAGGCCAAGGACTCCGGGGCTCAGGGGCGCAACGCGGCCGGTGCTTCCTGCCCGATCTCGACCGCCAAGAACAGTTTCACCGGCGACACCCCAGTTTTGATGGCGGACGGAACGCGCAAACTCATCCGGGATCTTCGCGTCGGTGACGTCGTGCTGGCCACCGATCCGACCACTGGTGAGACCGCGGCCAAGGAGGTCACCGACGTCCGTGAGTACCTGACGGACGCTTTGGTCCACCAGCTCGATGTTTCGTCGGAGACCGGGAGCGGCAAGATCTCGGTGAGCGAGGAGCACCCGTTCTGGGTGCAGGGGCTCGGGTGGCGTGAGGCCCAGGACATCCTGCCCGGGTACCAGTTCCTCACGGCGGACAACCGGTCGGCGACGGTCACTGGGACTCGGCCGCTCTCGGCTGGACGGCTCGTCTACAACCTCACGGTTGACGGGCTGCACACCTACTACGTGGGTGCCGGTGGTGCTGGAAAGGCTGCCGCTGCCGATGTCCTCGTTCACAACCAAGATCCGAGGAACTCGGCCGGTTGCGGGGGCGTCGAGCCGGGGCCGGGCGGGGAAACCGACGCGAGACTCGCCATGGATCGTGCCAACGAGCTGGCCGCGCAGTACTACGCGGAAGGCACCGTCGCGGTGATCGGTGTGTTCAACACCAAGACGAAGGCCAGGTCGATCCGGATCGGCATCAATGGAGACCGGGACAAGCCTGCGGGCTGGAAACTGCGTGACGGTGAGGAATTCGTGCGGGAGGGCGGACACGCCGAGGAAGGCATCCTCGACAAGCTCGGCGAGCACGAGCTGGTGGAATTCGGTGGTGTCAGCCGGAACGTATGCTGGGACCGCTGTCACCGAGCACTGGCTTCACGTGATCTGGTGTTCGGCGGTGGGGAGTTCCCCGGCCGGGACGACAAATCGCCGTGGCGGATGTTCTGGACTCGTCGTGATTGATGGAGGCGGTGGCTGTGCGGGCACACGAGGTTCCCGAGGTCGACGACGGCGATGTGGTCGTGTTGTCGAGCCCGGTGGTCTCCACGACCGTGGCCGAGGTCTCGGCCTATCACGTCTACCTCGTGTGGCCGTGGAAGACGAAGGACCCGGAGTCGCAGTTCGCGTGGAACGGGACGGTGGCGTTCTCCAGGGATTCCGAAAGCCCAGAGTGGCTCAACACGCCGTGGCGCTTCGGGAGTGATCCTTCGGATCTGAAAACCGGGGACACGGTGGAGCTGTCCATTCCCGAATTCGAGGCCACAGTCCTGTCGGTGAAGAAGCACGAACCCGCAAGGGATGCGGGCTGGTTGCCTCGCCCCACGCTGACGCTGGGGTTGTGCGCCACGGAGTTCGTCGATGATCCGGAAGCGGGGTTCGTCATCTACTGCGACACCGAAGAACCAATTTCGATGTTTGTCGCCGACCGAGGTTGAGTGGGCTATCCGCCAGTGGCTGGAGGCGAGTGATTGATGATCGAGTCGCCGGACGCGCGGCGTCCGCCACTTGATCATCGACGCCTGAACGGTCACGTGACACCATCCGCCACATGAAGTGGTACGCGGACAGACCGGCAAGGTTCACGCGTCAGCTGATCGCCGACCTGCTAGCCGTGGCATGGGTGGCCACCTGGATCTGGGTGGCCACCACCGTCCACGACTGGGTCCTGGAACTCAGGGCCCCGGGAGACGGCCTGGTCAACGCGGGCGGCGACATCCGCGACGTCTTCACCAACGCGGCAGCCAAAGCCAGGGGCGTGCCCTTCGTGGGCGAGGACCTGGCGGGCGCGCTGGGCAACGGCACCAAAGCCGGCGAAACCCTGACCAGCGCGGGCAACGCGCAGATCAGCGTGGTCCAGGACAGTGCTTTCTGGCTCGCCACCGCCATCGTTGTCATCCCGGTCCTGTTCCTGCTCATCACCTGGCTGCCGGTCCGCCTGAGGTACGCCCGCAAGGCGGCCGACACCGCGCGGCTGCGCGACAAGCCCGACCTGCTGGCCCTGAGAGCGCTCACAAGCCTCAGCCCCCGGCAGTTGAGCAAGTTCGACGGTGACCCCGCCGTGGCGTGGCGGACGGGGGACACGGACGTGATCGACGAGCTGGCGCGGCGTCAGCTGGCCTCGGTGGGGGTGAAGGCGTGATCGCGATCGCTGTGATCGCCGCGGTGGTGGCGATGTGCGCTTTGGCCGTCGCCTTGTGGCAGGCGCGCGAGGCCAAGCACGCGCAGACGGCCGCGCAAGAGGCGCAGAACGCCGCGGGCAGGGCCCAGGAGGAGGCGCAGGCCGCGCGCAAGGCCGTCGAGCAGGCCACGGCCAGTGCGTTCCAGGCCAAGAACGCCGCCGAGGAGGCCAAGAAGGCGGCGATGAAGGCCGAGGAGGCCGTGGGGAAGGCCGCCGAGGAGGCCTCGGCTTCGCGGATGCTGGCGGACGAGGCGCAGTTCACCGCGCAGCAGGCGACGGCGCAGATCAACGAGATCACCGAGCTCATCGCGGTCGAGCGCAGCAAGCGGGGGATGCCCACGTTCGCGATCACGCCCGGCGCGCCGGACGAGTTCCGGCTCAGCTACTTCGGCGGGCCCGCCGTCATCGAGCAGCTCACCGTGTCGGTGGTGCCGGGGTCACGGGTGCTCGGGCTCTCGCAGTACGACGAACCGCCCGCCGAGCACCTCGAGCTCGGGCCGCTCCACAACGGCTCCGCCATCACCTTCCGGGCCGCCACCGGGCAACGGTCCAGTGCGGTCTTCCAGGTCAGGGCGGAGCCGTGGGAGCCGGTCGTCGTGCGGGCGGATCAGTAGACGGGACCGGTGAACTTCTCGCCGGGGCCCTGGCCGGGCTCGTCGGGCACGGCCGAGGCCTCGCGGAACGCGCGCTGCACAGACTGCAGGCCGTCCTTCAGCGGGGCGGCGTGCGGGCCGAGGTACTCGGAGGTCGCCGTGACCAGGCCGGCGAGGCCGGTGATCAGGCGGCGGGCCTCGTCGAGGTCGCGGCGCGGGGAGTTGTCCGGGTCCGGGTCGGCGAGGCCCAGGCGCTCCGCGGCGGCGGACAGCAGCATCACCGCGGCCCGGCTGATCACCTCGATGCTGGGGACATCGCCCAGGTCACGGATGCTGTCTTCAAGCGGATCGGTCACGCCCCATTCAAGCAAGCCGCCGGGGAGGGCCTGCGTCACAGGGCCGCGATTCGGGGGTTGACAAGAGTGTCTGCTAGTATTTCGGACGCGACCAGCTCTCGTTAGTGCGAGAGCGGCAAGTGGAGCCCCGCTCCCACCCGCGTTCACCGCTTCTTGAGGTGGCCGGGTCCGGTCCTCCAGGCGACAGGCACACGGGTGCTGGTTGTTCTGAGGTGCGATCGGTCGGAAGCGGGCCCCTTCACCGGGAGACGGTGACGGGGCTCTTGTTTTTGGCGCAACCGAGTCTCAAAGGACGTGAATGACAAGTCCCTCGAACCGCGGTGCACCCGTCAGCACCGAGCCGCGCATCAACGACCGCATCCGGGTGCCGGAAGTTCGTCTGGTCGGGCCGAATGGTGAGCAGGTCGGGATCGTTCGCATCGAGGACGCGCTCCGACTCGCGCAGGAAGCGGATCTCGACCTCGTCGAGGTCGCCGCTCAGGCTCGCCCGCCGGTCTGCAAGCTCATGGACTACGGCAAGTTCAAGTACGAGACCGCGCAGAAGGCTCGCGAGTCGCGTCGGAACCAGCAGCTGACGGTCATCAAGGAGCAGAAGCTCCGCCCGAAGATCGACCCGCACGACTACCTGACGAAGAAGGGCCACGTGGCCCGCTTCCTCTCGCACGGGAACAAGGTCAAGGTGACCATCATGTTCCGCGGTCGCGAGCAGTCGCGCCCCGAACTCGGGTACAGGCTTCTGCAGAAGCTGGCGGAGGACGTCGCGGAGCTCGGCTTCGTCGAGTCGAACCCGAAGCAGGACGGCCGCAACATGATCATGGTGTTGGCGCCGCACAAGAACATCAAGCCGCGCGTGGTCAAGCAGGACGACGACGCGACCGAGGCGGCCGACACCGCTTCGGAAGAGGCGTAGGAACGCACGCCCGCCCCCGATCCCGGTGGGTAGCACGAGACGAGGACGGAAATGCCGAAGAACAAGACGCACAGCGGGACCTCGAAGCGCTTCAAGGTCACGGGCAGCGGCAAGATCCTCCGGGAGAAGGCCGGCAAGCGCCACATCCTGGAGAAGAAGTCCAGCAAGGTGACGCGTCGCATGAGCGGCACCGCGGTCGTGTCGGACAACGACGCCCCGCGCATCAAGAAGCTGCTCGGTCTCTGACCCGCTTCGACACCCCTTAGCTAACTCGGGAACCGTTAGCGCCGAACATTCCGGCGAACTCCGGTTCCCCATGAGATCGACAGGATGTACCCGTGGCACGCGTCAAGCGGGCTGTAAACGCCCAGAAGAAGCGTCGTACCGTTCTCGAACTGGCCAGCGGTTACCGCGGCCAGCGCTCGAGGCTGTACCGCAAGGCCAAGGAGCAGGTGCTCCACTCGCTCAACTACGCGTACCGCGACCGCCGTGCGCGCAAGGGCGACTTCCGCAAGCTGTGGATCCAGCGCATCAACGCTGCCTCCCGTGCGAACGGCATGACCTACAACCGCCTCATCCAGGGCCTGCGCCTGGGCGGTGTCGAGGTCGACCGCAAGATCCTCGCGGACCTCGCCGTCCACGACGCCACCGCCTTCACGGCGCTCGTCGAGATCGCCCGCAAGGCGCTCCCGGCCGACGTGAACGCTCCTGCCGGGGACCAGGCCTGAGCCAGCACCCTCGCGACAGCAACCGACCCGAGGCAGATCCGTTCACCGAACGGACACCTCGGGTCGTTGCTGCTCGCCACCTGACCCGCCGCCAGGGCCGCGACAAGGCAGGCCGCTTCCTCGTCGAGGGCGCCCAGGCCGTGCGCGAGGCACTCGCCTGGCAGGGCGGCGAGGTGCACGAACTCTTCGTCACCGCGCCGGCCGCGGAACGGAACACCGAACTGCTCCAGAGCGCCTCCGAGCGAGGCATCCGGATCAGCGAGGTCACCGTCAAGGCCGCCGAGTCGCTGTCGGAAACCGTGACGCCCCAGGGCATCGTCGCCGTGTGCGACGCGGTCCCGCAGTCGCTCGAAGCCGCCCTGCAGGGCACGCCGCGCCTCGTCGCCGTGCTCCACGGCGTCTCCGACCCCGGCAACGCGGGCACCGTCACGCGCGTGGCCGACGCGGCCGGAGCGGACGCGGTGATCTTCGCGGGCGACACGGTCGACCCGCACAACGGCAAGTGCGTGCGCGCCTCCACCGGCTCGCTCTTCCACCTGCCGATCGCTCGTTCCCGCGACGCGGACGAGGTCTTCGCCGCCTGCCGCCAGGCCGGGCTGAGGCTCGTGGCCGCCGACGGCTACGCGAAGCAGGACCTGGTCGAGGCATCGGCGAACGGCGAACTGGAGCAGCCCACCGCGTGGGTCTTCGGCAGCGAGGCTCACGGCCTGCCCGACGACGTCATCGCGAAGCTGGACACCTCGCTGAAGGTGCCGCTGTACGGCGCCGCCGAGAGCCTGAACCTCGCGACGGCCGCCGCGGTGTGCCTCTACGCCTCCGCGCGGGACCAGCGGAATTGAGCTGACGGACGCCGGGCGCGCGGCTACTGTGCGCCCGTGCGCGAACCCGAGATCGAGATCCTGTGCTCCCAGCTCGCCTCCTACTACGTCTTCCCGGACACGGCCAACGAGATCGCGAAGGTCGTCCGCGCTCGCCTCGACGAGGGTGCCTACTCCGATGTGGACGATGAGGAGTTCGCGGCCAGGGTGACCGCGGACCTTCAGAGCGTCAACGGCGACAAGCACCTCCGCCTGCTCCACAGCGCCGAGGAGGTCCCCGAGACCGGCCAGGAGTCGGCCTGGGACCCGGTGGCCTACAAGATGGAAGCCGAGCTCGACGCGTTCGGCGTCTACAAGGTCGAGCGGCTCGAAGGCAACGTCGGCCTGCTCGAGATCCGCCTGCTGCACGACGCCGAGATCGCCACGCCGGCCTACGTCGCCGCGATGAACCTCATCGCGCACACGGACGCGTTGATCCTCGACCTGCGTGAGAACCGCGGTGGCGACCCGCACACGGTCGCGTTGATCTGCAGCTACCTGTTCGACGAACCCGTGCACCTCAACGACATCTACAACCGCCCGGAAGACTCCACCCACCAGTTCTGGACGCTGCCGCACGTGCCGGGCCCGAAGTTCGGCGGCACGAAGCCCGTCTACGTCCTCACCAGCGCCCGCACGTTCTCCGGTGGGGAGGAACTGAGCTACAACCTCCAGCAGAACGAGCGCGCCACGCTGATCGGCGAGACCACCAGGGGCGGCGCCCACCCCGGCGACCGCTACCGGGTCGGCCCGCACCTCAAGTCGTCCATCCCGAACGGCCGAGCCGTCAACCCGATCTCCGGCACCAACTGGGAAGGCGTCGGAGTGGTGCCGCACATCGAGGTGCCCGCGGAGGAAGCGTTCGAGGTCGCCTACGAGAAGGCGACCTCGAACAGCAGCAACTAATCCAGCCGAGCGGTCAGCTCGCGCACCAGCGGATCGGTGCCGGACGGCTTGTTCTGGCGCCGCAACGCCTCCGACAACATCGAGAGCACGTTCCCGGCCTGGTTGTCGTCGGGCAGCAGCGATGCCGCCCGGCGTGCCTCGGCCTCCGCTCCCGCCGCGTCGTCCGCGATGAGCAGCACGTGCGCCGCCTTCAGCACGACGAACACCCGCCAGCCCTCGTCGCCCAGCGACACCACCAGTGCCTCGGCGTCGCGGTACTGCTTCATCGCCAGCGCGAACTCACCGGCCTGGCCGTGCACCCACGCGCGGATCGCGGCGATCTCGGCCTGGCGCCGGGTGATCTCCGCCGGTTCGTCCAGCGACGGCAGCAACGCCTCGGCGTCGTTCACGGCCGCCCTGGTCTCGGTGATCTCGTCGTCGGGCAGGCTCGACGCCAGCTCGACCAGCGAGCCGATCGCCTCCGAGAGGTTGCCCTCCTGCTGCCACAACGCGGCACCGGCGCGCCAGGACGCGATGGCCTCGTCGTGCTTGTCCAGCTGGCCCTGCACGGAGGCGAGCGCGTCGAGCAGGAACGCCCGGCGGCCCGTCTCCTCGGGTGGCAGCAGTTCGGCCGCCTCGCGCAGGTAGCGCTCGGCCGCCGGGAGCTCACCCAGCTTGCGGCACACCTGGCCGAGCCGGAACACCACCTGCAGCCGCAGGTCCTCCTGGCCTTCCTGCAGCAGCCGCAACGACTCCTCCAGGACCTCGGCGGCCTCGACGAACCGGTCCGTCTGCACGTAGCCGCCGCTCAGCGCGAAGCAGAAGTGCGCGGTGTGGCCGGGGGAGAGGTGCACGCGGGAGATCGCCACGGCCTCGCGCAGATCGCCCAGGCAGGCCCCCTCCTGGTCCAGCTCCTGGATCGCCGCGACCTGGTACCAGCGCGCCTCCGCGGACTCCGGCAGCGGGAACGCCGCCACGAACTCGCGCGCCGTCGCCACCGCCTCGGGAACCTTGCGCAGCAACGTCTCCAGCCGCAACCGCAGCCGGTAGCCCTCGAACCGGGCGTTCAACGGGATGTCGCCCGCCATGACAGCCAGGACGTCCGCGTACGCGCCTTCGAGGTCCTGCTGCCGCGCCTTGTGCTCGGCCGTCTCGACCGCGACCCGGCCGCGCAGCTCCGGAACGTCCAAAGAGGACGCCAGCGCGATCATCTCGTTCGCCTGCTCGTGCGCGTGCGCGTCGTCGTACAGCTCGGCCAGCGACAGTGCCGCAACCGTTCGCGTGTAGTCCGTCGCCGCCTCGGCCAGGCACCGCTCGGCGAGCGCCTGGCCGTCCGGGAGCCCCATCGCGAGCCGCGCCTGGTAGCGCAGCGCGAGGTCGGCGGGCAACGCCGTCAGCAGCTCGTCGAACACCGCCGGGTCGAACGGCACGAGCCCGGTCGTCATCCGGCGGATGCCGGCGTGCGCGGCGAGGTCGGGCGGCAGCAACGAGTCCATGTCCGCGGGCAGCGAGTCGAGCATCCGCCGCGCCTTCACGAAGTCGCCCTGCTCGTACAGCGTCACCATCGACTCGGCGATCTCCACCGGGTCGCCGAACACGACGGACTCCTCGGCGGGCGCGGAGACCGGCGCGGCCGGCACGGCGAGCTCCACCGCCGGGTAGTCCTTCTGCTCCAGCGAGTTCGTGATCCGCTCGAGCCACGCCGGCGTGCCGTTGCGCTCGTCGAACTGCTTCGCGAGCTGCAGAGCCCGCTTCGACAGCCGGTCGAGGAGCTCGGCGGCCGTCCGCGACCCGACCGCGGGGACCTCGAACACCGTGTCGGCCGGAAGGCGCTGCAGCAGCACGGAAGCGCACTCCGCGAACGACATCTCGTCGGCCGGCAGCTGCACGCCCGTCACCTTGTGCAGCGAGCGGCGCAGGATGTCCTCGCCGCGCGCGAGGTTGCCCGTCAGCGCGCAGAACCGGATGTGCTCGTGCACGTACGAGGTGATCTCGTCGTCCTTGATCAACCGGTACGCCGTGGTGTGCGCGTGCGCGGCCTTCTCGAGTTCGCCGATCTCCAGCAACGGCCACAGCAGCGCGGACAGGATGCCCTGCGGCTGCGTGGCGCAGCCGGAGTCACCGGACAGGCCCTCCCAGCCGTGCGCGGCGGCCTCCTGGTGGCGGCCGAGGCGCGCCAGCATCCAGACCTGCTCCTCGACCACGCAGGCCTCGCAGTCCGCCATCGGCCCGCGTTCCGTGGCGAGGTAACGGCCGAGCTGCTCGGCGAGGCCCGTCATGTCACCGACGTGGTAGGCGTACTCGGCACGGGCGCCGTGCACCGGCTGCACCGAGAAACCGAGCTTGCCGTAGCGGTCCGCGAGCTGGCCGATCACGGCCTGCAGCTGCTCCAGCGAGAACTTCGGGTCGCGGCGCAGCCCGGTCGCGATCCACTTGTGCGCCCAGTTCAGCGAGTGGACCTCGTACTCGTTGAACGCCTCGGGGTCCTTCTCCTCGGCGGCCCGCACCCACGCGAACGGCGCGAGCATCAGGTCGTAGCGCGACAGGTAGTACGCCGAGTCGATCAGCGCCGTGCGGCACGAGACGCCGAGCGGCAGGTGCCCGAGCGCGTCGGACATGCGCGCGGCCCGTTCCAGCGCCTCGTGCTTCGGCATGCCCGTGGGCATGTTGTACGCCTCCAGGAACGCGCGCTCCGCGTCCTCGGCGGTGAAGTCGGCCATGTTCACTTGCCCCCAACGGCGCGGTCCAGCAGTTCCAGGAACGAGCGGTTCAGCGCCGCCGTGTCCTTCGGTCGCATCGCTCGCCGAGCCTGCAGGACGGCGTGCACGTACAGAGATTCGAGCGTCAGCTCCACCAGGGCCGGGTCGGTCAGCCGGGCCAGCCGCTGCACCAGCGGGTTGCGGCAGTTGAGGACCAGCTGCTCGGGACGCGACGAACTGGAGCCCGCGGTCAGCTGCCCGAGCAGCTCCGCCCACAACGGGTCCGTCACCTCCTCCGCCGTCTGCTCGGTGTCGAGCTTGCGCTGCTGCTCCGCGTTGGTGATCAGCAGGGCGGGCAGCGAGACCGGGTCGAAGTCGCGGATCACCGCGTCGCAGTCGTGCCGGTCCAGCGCCGCCGCGCCCTCGGAGAGCCGCAGCCGCAGCGCCGTCTCGATGCCCGGTTCCGGATCGGCCAGCGCCGCCAGCAGTTCCGACGGTGCGACCCGGCGCGCGACGGCAGGGCCGTCCAGGGCGCTCAGCCGGTTCAGCAGCTCCATGTCGTAGGCGTAGCCCGCGTTCACGAGGCCCAGCCCCTGCGCGGCCGCGACCGGCGCGAGCTGGTGGAACTCGTCGACGTCCGGGATGTAGAGGATCGCGCCGTGCTTGCGCTTGAACTGCCGCAACGGGATCGCGCCCTCGGTCGTCTCGAACGGCAGCCACCGCTCGACCAGCCGCAGCATCTCGTCGTCCGAGCGCGCCAGCGACTTGATGCCCAGGTGGTGCGCGGCCAGCAGCTCACCGGCCCGGCGCGGCTCGATCGCGTCCAGCCGGATCAGCCAGTCGCGGATCTGCTCGCCCAGCTCCTCGCGCACCGCCAGCAGCATCTCGTCCTGGTACAGCGACTCGCGTGACGCCGTGGGCCGGATCGCGGACGCGTCGACCACGCACCGCACGAAGTACGCCCAGTCCGGCAGCAGGCCCTCGACGTTGTCGCCGACCAGCATCCGCTTCAGGTACACCCGGTGCGTCTGGCGCGTGCCGGGGTGCACACCGGACGGCAGCACGAACGCGACACCGGTCAGTCCCGCCGCCTCGACCTCGATCGGGATCGCCTCGAAGGGCTTGAACCCGAAGACCTGCTCGCAGTACTCGGAAAGGTCGGCGTCCTCTCCGTCTTCAAGGCTGTCCCACGGGCGCACGCCACGGGTGACCGCCGCACCGTCCAGCGTCACGACGGCCGGCAGCAGATCGCCGTAGTCGCTCACCAACGGCCGCACGACGTCGGCTTCGAGCCAGTGCTCGTTGCCCCGCGACGCGCTCAGCTCGACGGTCGTGCCGACCGGTACACCGTCCGCAGTGTCTACTTCGGACACGGTGTAGTTGCCGGACGAATCCGCCTCCCACCGCACCGCCGGACCACCGCGAGCGGACCGCGTGATCACCGTCACGGACGAGGCGACCAGGAAGCACGACAGCATGCCGACGCCGAACTGGCCGAGGAACCCTTCGCGGGCGAACCCCAGGTCATCCCTCTTGGACGTGCGGCCGAGCGTGGACAGCAGCTCGTGGACCTCGTCCTCGGTGAGCCCCACGCCGGTGTCGGTGATCGTCAGCCCCGGCCCGCAGGTGATCGTGACTTCGGCGGGGCACGACGGGTCGAGCTCGCGCCTCGCCGTGATCGCGTCGACGGCGTTCTGCAGCAGTTCCCGCACGTAGACGCGCGGGCTGCTGTACAGGTGGTGGCTGAGCAGGTCGATGATGCCGCGCAGGTCGACGCGGAAGGTGTGCGACATGATGCCGCCCATCCTAGGGACGATCGAGGGGCCGGTGCCGCTCTTTAACGGAAGCGCCCAGAGCGGTCAAGACGGCACCGACTAGGATCGGCCTGTTGATTATCGAGTAGTCCCCCGTGTGCATCGAACTGGGAGCTGTCCACAAACCATGTCCGGAGCCAACGACCCGTACGACCCGAAGCAGGTCGCGGCGCTGTCGGCCGAGCACCTCGAAGCGGCCGTGCGGAAGGCGCGCGAGGCGTTCGCCGGAGCAGCCGACCTCGAGGCGCTCGCCGCGGTCAAGCCCGGCCACCTCGGTGACCGGTCGCCCGTGCTGCTGGCCCGTCGCGAGATCGGTGCCCTGCCCCCCAAGGCCAAGGCCGAGGCCGGCAAGCGGGTGAACGAGGCGCAGTCCGCGATCAAGACCGCGTTCGAGGAGCGCTTCGCCGTGCTCCAGGTCGAGCGCGACGAGCGGGTCCTGCGCGAGGAGTCCGTCGACGTCACGCTGCCCTGGGACCGCTTCCCTCGCGGCGCGCGCCACCCGATCACCACGCTCGCCGAGCGCATCGGTGACGTCTTCGTGGCCATGGGCTACGAGATCGCCGAAGGCCCCGAGCTCGAGACCGAGTGGTTCAACTTCGACGCGCTGAACTTCGGCAAGGACCACCCGGCCCGCTCGATGCAGGACACGTTCTACATCGCGCCGGGTGACTCGCAGCTGGTCCTGCGCACGCACACCTCTCCCGTCCAGGCCCGCACGCTGCTGGACCGCGAGCTGCCGGTGTACGTCGTGTGCCCCGGCCGCACGTTCCGCACCGACGAGCTCGACGCGACGCACACCCCGGTGTTCCACCAGGTCGAGGGCCTCGCGGTCGACAAGGGCCTGACGATGGGCCACCTCAAGGGCACGCTCGACGCGTTCGCCCGCGCCATGTTCGGCGAGGACTCGAAGACCCGCCTGCGCCCGAGCTTCTTCCCGTTCACCGAGCCGTCGGCCGAGGTCGACGTCTGGTTCCCGGAGAAGAAGGGCGGTGCCGGCTGGGTCGAGTGGGGCGGCTGCGGCATGGTCAACCCCAACGTGCTGCGCGCCACCGGCGTCGACCCGGACGTCTACTCCGGCTTCGCGTTCGGCATGGGCCTGGAACGCACCCTGCAGTTCCGCAACGGCCTCCCCGACATGCGCGACATGGTCGAGGGCGACGTCCGCTTCACGCAGCCTTTCGGAACGGAGGCCTGATCCGGATGCGCGTCCCGGTCAGCTGGCTGGTCGAACACCTCGGTTTCGACGAGGTCCCCACCCCCGACGAACTCGCCGAGGCGTTCACCCGCATCGGCATCGAGGTCGAGGAGGTGAGCCCGCTCGGTCCCGTGACCGGCCCGATCGTCGCCGGTCGCGTCGTCGAGATCGAGGAGCTCACCGAGTTCAAGAAGCCGATCCGCTACTGCAAGGTCGAGGTCGGCCCCGAGCAGGTCAACCAGATCATCTGCGGTGCCACGAACTTCGTCGAGGGCGACTCGGTCGTCGTCGCGCTGCCCGGCGCCGTGCTGCCGGGTGGCTTCGCGATCTCCGAGCGCAAGACGTACGGCCGCGTGTCGCAGGGCATGATCTGCGCCTCCGACGAGCTCGGCATCGGCGACGACCACTCCGGCATCCTCGTGCTGCCCACCGGCACCGCGCAGCCCGGCGACGACGCGCTGGAGCTGCTCGGCCTGAACGACAGCGTCATCGAGCTCGCGCCGACCCCGGACCGCGGCTACGCGTTCTCGGTCCGCGGCCTCGCCCGTGAGATCGCCTGCGCGCTCGACGTGCCGTTCGGCGACCCCGGCGTGGTCGAGATCCCCGAGCCCGAGGGCGAGGCGTGGCCGGTCCACATCGAGGACCGTCCCGGCTGCTCGCGGTTCGTCGCGCGCCGCGTCACCGGTGTCGACCCGACGGCGCCGACGCCGTGGTGGATGCGCCGCCGGCTGATGCTCGCGGGCATGCGCTCGATCTCGCTGCCGGTCGACGTCACGAACTACGTGATGCTCGAACTGGGCCAGCCGCTGCACGCGTTCGACGCGGCGTCCCTGTCCGGCGCGCTGACGGTGCGCCGTGCGCTGGCGGGCGAGAAGCTCACGACGCTGGACGACCAGGTCCGTGCGCTCGACTCCGACGACATCGTGATCGCCGACGACTCGGGCGTGATCTCGCTGGCCGGTGTCATGGGCGGTGCGTCGACCGAGGTCGGCGACAACTCCTCGGACATCCTGCTGGAAGCCGCGAACTGGGACCCGGCGTCCATCGCGCGCACGGTCCGCCGGCACAAGCTGCCGTCCGAGGCCGCGAAGCGCTTCGAGCGCACCGTCGACCCGGCTCTCGCGCCCGTCGCGCTGGAGCGGGCCGCGAAGCTGCTCAACCACTACGCCGAGGGCCAGATCAAGCCCGGCCGCACAGACGTGGGCGCCCCCGCGCTGCCCGCGCCGGTGTCGATGCCGATCGACCTGCCGGACCGCATCGCCGGCGTCCGGTACGCGCGGGGCGTCACGGCCCGCCGTCTCGGCCAGATCGGCTGCCAGGTCTCGGTGACCACCTCGGAGGAGGGCCAGACGATCGTCACGGCCGTGCCGCCGACGTGGCGTTCCGACCTCGTGCAGCCCGCCGACCTGGTGGAGGAGGTGCTGCGCCTGGAGGGCTACGACACGATTCCGTCGGTGCTGCCGCCCGCTCCCGCCGGTCGCGGCCTGACCGAGCAGCAGCGCCGTCGCCGCACGGTGTGGCGCACGCTGGCCGAGGACGGGTTCGTCGAGGTCAAGCCGTTCCCGTTCATCGACCCGTCGGTGTTCGACGCCTTCGGCCTGCCGGCGGACGACATCCGGCGCAACACGGTCGGCGTGCTGAACCCGCTGGAGGCGGACAAGAACGTCCTGGCGACGACGTTGCTGCCGGGTCTCTTGGAGACCCTCCAACGCAACCTCGCCCGTGGTGCCAAGGACGTCTCGCTCTACAACATCGCCCAGGTGACGCTGCCGCGCGCCCAGCAGGTCCCCGTGCCGTCGCTGGGCGTGGACCGCCGGCCGACCGAGGCCGAGGTGGCCTCGCTGCTGGCCGCGCTGCCGAACCAGCCGCTGCACGTCGCCGGTGTGCTCACGGGCCACCGCGAACTGGCCGGCTGGTGGGGCAAGGGCCGCATCGCCGACTGGTCGGACGCCGTCGAGGCCGCCCGCCGCGCCGCTCAGGCCTACGGCGTGCAGCTGCGCGTCGTGGCGTCGGACCTGCTGCCGTGGCACCCCGGCCGTTGCGCCGAGCTGCGGGTGGGCGACTGGCCCGTCGGCCACGCCGGTGAGCTGCACCCGAAGGTGATCGAGGCGCTCGGCCTGCCCAAGCGGACCGTGGCGTTCGAGCTCGACCTCGACGCGCTGCCGCTGGACGACCACCGCCCGGCCCCGATGGTGTCGGCGTACCCGCCGGTGCTGCTGGACGTCGCGCTGGTCGTCGACGCGTCCGTGCCGGTGCAGTCGGTGTCCGAGGTACTGGGCGCGTCCGCGGGCGACCTGCTCGAGGACATCCGCCTGTTCGACGTCTACACGGGGGAGCAGGCGGGCGAGGGCAAGAAGTCGCTCGCGTACTCCCTGCGCTTCCGCGCGCCGGACCGCACGCTGACGGTGGAGGAGGCGACTGCGGCCCGCGACGCCGCCGTCGCCGCCGCCGGCGAGCGCCTGGGTGCGGCTCTGCGCGCCTGATCGGTCAGACCGAGTCGAGGCCCGGGATCCTTCGCGGATCCCGGGCCTCACGCGTTGGACGGGTGCCGGTTCGGCGTAACTTTATGTACACAGTATTGTGGCAACAGGGAGAGGTCCGGAGTCGCGTTCACCGGGCCACGCAGGAGTCCACACCGCGGTCCGCAGCTGGTCCACGAGTCACACGCAGATAAATTTGCCCACGAAAGTTCGCTCGATCGGCTGAGTCCTGCACGTCGGGATTTGGGATCAAATCAGCAGGTGGTAGCCCTGCGTAGCTGTCAAGGTGCCAAAGGTCCCGCATTACAAGGGGAAATCGGCGCCCGTCCGACGCTTGCGCAGTACGTGAAGCTTCTCCAAGATTGGCGGCGCGGCCCGCTAGGGCCGAGGGGCGAAGCGATGAACCACCGGGCGAGTATGGTCGCCGGTCCGGTGGGGAGCTAGAGGCGAACCCACCGCCTGGGAGCAACAACTCTGGAGAGTTGCGCCATGCGTAGTCTGGGTCCGCGCCTTGAGATCGCCGTGTCCTTGACGATCCTCATGGTCGGCGCCGCGGTCGTGGCGGCCATGCACCTCACGTGGCCTGAGCCGAAACTGCCCGCGATGGCGTACTCCGTGAGCAGCGGCGAGTCGGGCATGCAGCAGCTCAAGCCGTTCGAGATCAACGACATCTCCGGCGCTCCCGTGGAGCTCACGCCGGGTGCCGTGGGCGAACGCAAGGTGCGGCTGTCCAACCCCAACCCCGTCGTCATCATCGTCGAGAGCCTGTCGGCGGTCCCCGGTCAGCCGCTCGACGGCACGCAGCAGCGCGTCGAGGGCTGCCCGTCCGGCGTGCTGACGGTCGTGCCGCTCACCGACATCGTGGAGATCCCCGCGGGAGGCGCGGTCGAGGTCGCCATGAGGGTCGAGGTCGCCGCCGACGTCCCGGCCGCGTGCGCCGAGCTCGTCTTCCCGCTCACCTACTCGGGCCGCGCGAAACACGGCTAGCCGGCCGCTCGCGGACAGGCCCAGCACCCACGTCCGCACGCTAGTGGCGTGACCCGGAACGATGCCGGGCGAATTCGCGGTCAGACGGGCGCATCGCGGCGCCGCCCCCACGTCCTCGTACTGGATGTACGGGGGTATGGGGGCGGCGCCGCGAGGTGTCCTGCTGAGCGTGAATTACCCAGCCGACGTTCCGGGTCACGCCACTAGAGGTGTTTCAGGGCCTCGCGCCGTGACAACGGCGACAGCCCCGGCCGCGCCTCGACGAACGAGCGCACCCAGCCAGGCTCGGTCTTCGCGAACTCCCGCAGCGCCCACCCGATCCCCTTGCGCAGGAAGAAGTCGGGATCGTCCACGTTGGCGTCGACGCACGCCGTCAGCAGGTCCACGTCGGTCGCGCCCTTGGCCCCGAGCTGGCAGATCACCGACGTCCGGCGGCGCCACCTGTCCGCGTCGGCCGACCACCGCAGCATCAACGGCCGCACGACGCCAGGCGTCGAACGCAGCAACGGCCCGACCCTTTTCGACGCGATCTCGTCGACGTAGTCCCACCACGCGCCGGTCACGATCATCTCGTCGAACCACGGCAGCAGATCAACGGACTGGAATCGGCGATCACCGCTCAGTGACAACGCGATGTAGCGCTCCTCGCGATAGGTCGCCTCGCGCCACAACATCCGGATCGCGTCGAGCCACACGTCCCGGTCGTGCAACTGGGGCAGCGACTTCAGCAGTGCCACCCGTCCCGGTTTCTGCACGCCCAGGAACGGCATCCCGGACTTCATGTACGCCTGCATCTCCAGTGCCTTCACCGGATCCGCGCGCTCCTCGAGTCCCGCTCGAACCGCCTCGATCAAGGAAACCTCAAGAGTCACGCCCAAACGTTATAGGCATAAGGAGTAGCCCTGTTGAGATTTATGGCCCCATCGGTACCGGAAGTGCTAACGAAAGCGCAAAACATCACTTGACCGGGTGCTCATGTGAACGGAAAGGGTGCTTGATCCGGATACAGTTCGCGTTCATGCGCGTGCTCATGGTCGTGGCGGCGCTCGTGCTCGGCAGCATGGGTGCAACCAAAGCGGACACGGTGGATTATCTCGATCTGCCGCTGGTGAACGGAAACGGCGAACAGCGGGGTGGAGTGCACCCCGACCTGCCGTCCGACCGTGCCGCGATCGAGCAGGCGCTGGCCGGATACCGGGCCAAGGGCATCGCGCCGGCGCGCTTCAGGGCGTTGCTGTGGCAGTACTGGATCGTGCGCGCCGCCGAGGACGCGGGCGTCAACCTGTCCGAATGGGACCCGCAGCGTTCCGCGGACTCGAACCGCGCGGTGATCTTCGCCGTCTACGACTTCTACGCGAAGCTCTACCTGACTCACCCGGACACGTTGCGGTGGATGGGTTTCGCGAACATCGGCGCGCCCGCTTTCGCCGCCGGCATGCTCGACCTCGGCACGGTCCCGGAACTGCGCTGGTTCTCGTCGATGCTGATGTCCATGCAGAAGCACATTTTCATGGACTTGGGTGCGATGCACGCCGCTTACCTGCACGGTGGCGTCAAGGCCGTGGAGGAACTGCGCGACGCGGGCATCATCGACGCGGACACCACGGCGGCGTGGGCGGACCCGGCGCAGGCCGTCATGGAGTTCTCGTCGCGCGAGCAGAACCTGGTGATCGCCGACCAGTTCGACCGGATGCGGGCGCGGTTCCTGCCGCCCGGCGAGATGGTCACGTACGCGATCACGGTCGCCGGGCCGATGCCCGTTCCCGGTGGGAGGACTCCGGCGCAGTACCGGCCGTTGTTAGGCGGTCCGCTGCCCGCGTTCAACTACGCGGACCGGGTGGCGCGCTGGGACTTCCTGAGCAACGACACGGTGCCCGCCTACGAGCGGCTGAGCAGGGACGCCGTGCACAGGATCGTGCAGCGGCCGTTCGCCGAGCGGGTCGCGGACTACCGGGCCACCGGCCGCCTGCTGGATCTGCTGCCGTTCCGGAGTTCCGGAGTGGAATCGCATCCGTCGAAGTAGTCTGACGACCATGACGCCGTACGACTACGACCTGATCGTCATCGGCTCTGGGCCTGGCGGCCAGAAGGCGGCGATCGCGGGTGCGAAACTGGGCAAGCGCGTGGCGATCATCGACCGGCAGGAGATGGTCGGCGGTGTCTGCGCGAACACGGGCACCATCCCGTCGAAGACGCTGCGCGAAGCCGTCATGTTCCTGACGGGCATGAGCCAGCGCGAGCTGTACGGCGCCAGCTACCGCGTCAAGCAGGACATCACGATCACCGACCTGATGGCCCGCACGCAGCACGTGATCGGCCGCGAGGTCCAGGTCGTGCGCGCGCAGCTGCACCGCAACGGCATCGAACTCCTCAACGGCTGGGGCCGCTTCCTCGACGAGCACACCGTCGCCGTCGACGGCAGCCACCGCGGTGACCACACCACGATCACCGGCGAGTACATCGTCATCGCGACCGGCACGACACCGGCCCGTCCCTCCGTCGTGGACTTCGACGAGGAGCGGATCCTCGACTCCGACGAGGTCTTCGCGCTGAAGGAGATCCCGGCGTCGCTCGTGGTCGTCGGCGCGGGCGTGATCGGCATCGAGTACGCCTCGATGTTCGCCGCGCTGGGCACGCGCGTGACGGTCGTGGAGCAGCGCGAGAAGATGCTGGACTTCTGCGACCCCGAGATCGTCGAGTCGCTGAAGTTCCACCTGCGCGACCAGGCGGTCACGTTCCGCTTCGGCGAGAAGGTCGTGAACGTCGAGGTGTCCAAGGGCGGCACCATCACGACGCTGGCGTCCGGCAAGCGCATCCCGGCCGCCGCCGTCATGTACTCGGCGGGCCGGCAGGGCACAACCGAGAAGCTGGACCTCGCCGCCGCGGGTCTGGAAGCCGACAACCGCGGCCGCCTGTCGGTCGACGAGCACTACCGCACGCCGGTCGAGCACATCTACGCCGTCGGCGACGTCATCGGCTTCCCGGCACTGGCCGCGACGTCGATGGACCAGGGCAGGCTGGCCGCGTACCACGCGTTCGGCGAGGCGGTGCACGAACTGACCGCGCTGCAGCCGATCGGCATCTACACGATCCCCGAGATCTCCTACTGCGGCGCCACCGAGGCCGAGCTGACGTCGTCCGCGGTGCCCTACGAGATCGGCATCTCCCGCTACCGCGAGCTGGCACGCGGCCAGATCGTCGGCGACGCGTACGGCATGCTGAAGCTGCTGGTGTCCACTGTGGACCGCAAGATCCTCGGCGTGCACGTCTTCGGCACCGGCGCCACGGACCTCGTGCACATCGGCCAGGCCGTGATGGGCTGCGGCGGCACGGTCGACTACCTGGTCAACACGGTCTTCAACTACCCGACGCTGTCCGAGGCCTACAAGGTCGCGGCCCTGGACGCCACCAACAAGATCCGCGCACTGGACCGCTTCACGACGCAGTGATCACGACCGGGTGAGGCCGGCGTCGTGAGCGACGATGGCGGCCTGCACGCGGTTGGAACACCCCAGCTTGGGCAGGATCCGGCTGATGTGCGCCTTCACCGTGCCGGTCGCCATGAAGAGCTGCTCGCCGATCTCGGTGTTGGACAGCCCTTCGCCCACGAGCTTGAGCACGCCCCGCTCGGTCTCGGTGAGCGCGTCGATCTTGCGGCGCGCCTCCGGGCCGTCGTCCGGTGCGATCAGGTGCTTCTCGATCAGGCGCTTGGTGATCTGCGGGGCCAGGATCGGCTCGCCCCGCGCGGCCTTGCGGACGGCGTTGATCAGCTCCTGCGGCGGGGTGTCCTTGAGCAGGAACCCGGTCGCGCCGACCTTCAGCGCCTGCGCGACGTAGGAGTCCTCGCCGAACGTCGTGAGCATGACGACGTTGGTCCTCGACGCGATCTGCTCGGCGGCCTTGAGCCCGTCCCCACCCGGCATGCGGATGTCGAGCAGCGCGACGTCGATCGTGTGCTTCAGGGTCAGCTCGACGGCCTGCCTGCCGTCGCCCGCCTCGGCGACCACGGTGATCTCGGGGTCGTTCTCCAGGATCAGCCGGATGCCGGCCCGCATGAGCGTTTCGTCGTCGGCGATGAGAACTCGGATCACGCGGGCAAGCCTACGGGCGCTCCTGCTCCTTGGAGGACAACTTGCCGTCGCGGAAGCACAGCTTGTAGGAGAGCTCGGGGTTGTGCGACGTCCGGAACCGCGAGCACCCGTCCACGCCGAGCTGCCCGACGCCGAACTCCTCGTAGATGTCCCCTTCGGTCGTGACGCCCACCCGCAACGAGTCGAAGTACGGCGCGTTCATCTGCGTCGGGTTGAGCAACGCGAAGAGCAGCAGCACGGTCAGCGCGCCCGCGATCGGCAGCAGCGCCAGCAACCCGAGACAGCCACCGCCCAGCACGCGCGGCACGGTCAGCACCTCTGCGGCGAGCGGCGGAGGTACCTCCGCGACCTCGGCGGCGGTCTGGTCCGCCTGGGCAGGCGGCTTCAGCGGCACGTCCGCCGCCACCCGGAAACCGCCCTCGACCGGCGGGCCCGCGCTGAACGACCCGCCGAGCAGCCCGACCCGTTCCTCCAGGCCGATCAGGCCGCGCCGGGTGCCCTTGCCGGGGGTCGCCGGCGACGGGCCGTTCACCACCTGGATGCGGGCCCGGCCGCCCTGGACCGCGACCTGCACCCGCGTGCGGGCGGACGGCGCGTGCTTGGCGACGTTGGTCAGGGCCTCGCGGACCACCCGGTGCACCGCGCGGCGGGTGCGCTGGTCGGCGCCGTGCAGGTCGTCGCCGGACCAGTCGAGCGTCGCGGCGAGCCCGGAACCCTCGACCAGCGCGGTGATGTCGGAACGGGTGCCGGTGTCCTCGTCGAGCGACTCGGGCTCGGGGTTCGTCCGCAGCACACCGAGGATCTCCCGCAGTTCGGCCATCGCGAGCGACGACGTGGTGCGGATCAGCTCGGCCTGCTCGTGCAGCTGGGGAGCCTTGCGGGCGGTCGTGAGCTCGAGCGCCCCGGCGTGGATGGAGATCAGGCTGAGCCGGTGGCCGAGCATGTCGTGCATCTCGCCGGCGATGTGCGCGCGTTCGTCGGCACGGGCGGACGCGGCGGTCAGGGCGCGGGCGCGTTCGAGGTACTCGTTGCGTTCCTGCAGCAGCCGGACCATCGGCCTGCGGCGGCCGAGCAGCATGCCCGAGACCGCGGGGAACAGCACGAAGAACACCGAACCGACGATCGCGCCGGCCACGGCCTCCCAGAGCGGCATGCTCCGGTAGCTCTCCTGGAACTGGCTGAACACCGACTGCAGCAGCGTCATGATCCCGAGCAGCGCCCACAACCGGCCCCGGGGCGGCAGGCGTCGGCACGCGGTGAAGACCACGAACGTCGTGATGGCCTGCGCCCACAGGTTGTTCACCGCGAACAGCGGCGCGGTGAGCAGCAGCGCCCACTCGGGCCTGTCCGGCGCGATCCACACCAGCGCGGCGATCCACACCGCGGTCGCGACCGTCAGCGCGGGATGGGGGTCCGGCGCCAGCGGGGCGATCAGCGGCACCAGACCGACCAGGAACGAGAGCAGCGTCCAGACGTACCTCATCGGGCGAGCTCCCTCTTCGTGGTCATGAGCCCGCTGTTCCGGTCGAAGCAGAGCTCGAAGTCGCGGTCGTCCGAGCCCTCGACGTGGTAGCGGTAGCAGCCCGTGTTGTCCGAGGGGACGCCGAACCCGAACGTCTCGGTGAGCTCCTCCTCGTGCGTGACCGACGCCTGGAACTTCCCGAACTCCTCCGGGCTGATCTCGCTGCGGCTGAAGACCGCGACCAGGAGCAGCACGAACACCGTGCCGAGCGCCGGCACCAGCGACAGCGTGGCCAGACAACCGCTGCCGACCACGCGCGGCATCGTCAGCACCTCGGCGGTGATCGGCGGCGGCGCCTCGGTCACCGCGCCCGCCGCACCGGTCTCCTCCTGCACGACCGGGTGCGACGGCAGGTCGGCCGACACCCGGAACCCGCCGCCCGCCTGCACCCCGGCGAGGAACGACCCGCCGATGAGCTCGACGCGTTCCTCCAGGCCGATGAGCCCGCGCCGGGTGCCGGCGCCCCTGGGTGCCGCGCTGGGACCGTTCACGACCTCGACCCGCACCCGGTCGCCGACCGTCACGGCCACCCGCGTCCGCGCTGAAGGGGCGTGCTTGTGCACGTTGGTGAGTGCTTCACGCACGACCCGATGCACCGCCCTGCGCAGGCGTGCGTCGGCATCGGCCAGATCAGCGCCGGACCATTCGAGGTAGACGGAGAGGCCTGCCGCAGAAGACGCCGCCACGAGCCGTTCGACGTCCACGCGCGTGCCGGCGTCCTCGTCGTGTTTGGACGAGGTGCCCAGCACGCCGAGAATCTCGCGCAGCTCCTCCATCGCGACCGCGGACGTCTTGCGGATCAGCTCGACCTGCTCGCGCAGTTCCGGCGCGTGTTCGGCGGCGGACTGCTCCAGTGCGCCCGCGTGCGCGGTCAGCTGCCGGAGCCGATGGCTGAGCATGTCGTGCATCTCGCTGGCGATGTGTGCGCGCGTGGCCGAACGAGCGGTGCTCGCCGTCAACGCACGCGCGTGTTCCAAGTAGTCGTTGCGCTCCATCAGCACCTGCGTCAACGGCTTGCGCCGCCCGATCAGCGCACCGGCCACGGCGGGGAAGATCAGCAGGCACACGATCGAGAACAGCGTGCCGAGCACGTACTCGGGGACGCTGTCGCCGGCCCGCCACGAGTGCAGACCGCCGAACGCCGCCTGCAGCACCGCCGTGACGCCCATCAGTGCCCACAGCTGCCCCTGCGAACGGACCGACCGGGCCGCGCGGAAGACCACCAGCGACGTCGGGGCGATGGCGAGCAGGTTGTTGATGCCGTTGAGGGGAGCGGTGAGCACGAAAGCCCACCGCGGCCAGCGTGCGCCGATCGGTACCAGTGCTGCCGCCCACAGCGCGGACGCCACGACCAGCCACCAGTGGACGGGCCTGCCGAGCGGGGCGAACAGCGCCACCATGGCCAGCAAGAAGGCGGCAGCCGTCCACAGCGCGTCGCGGACCTTCACGTTCACGCGGATCATCATCGTCGACCGCGTTCAGCGCCCCCAGCACCAGGTGGCCCCGATCGGGTGGCCAGGTGGCCACGTTCCCTGTTGAGTGAGTTTGCATGTCAGTGCATAATCATGCGTATGACAGTGAGGATCGCGGTCGCGGGCGCCAGCGGGTATGCGGGTGGCGAGCTGCTACGCCTGCTACTGGGCCATCCGGACATCGAGATCGGCGCTTTGACGGCCAACAGCAGCGCCGGTGACAAGTTGCTGAAGCACCAGCCGCACCTCCTGCCGCTCGCCGACCGAGACCTACAAGACACCACAGTCGAGACGCTCAAGGGCCACGACGTGGTGTTCCTCGCACTTCCCCACGGTCACTCAGCCGCGCTGGCCGAGCAACTCGGCGACGACACCGTCGTGATCGACTGCGGCGCCGACCACCGGCTGACCAGCGCCGACGACTGGAAGCGGTGGTACGGCGGTGAGCACGCCGGCACCTGGCCGTACGGGCTCCCGGAGCTTCCCAACGGGCGGGACGCGCTCGTCGGCGCCCGCCGCGTCGCCGTCCCCGGCTGCTACCCGACGGTGTCCTCACTGGCCCTAGCCCCGGCCGTCGACCTCATCGAGGACGAGGTCGTCATCGTCGCCGTGTCCGGCACGTCCGGTGCCGGCAAGTCGCTGAAGACGAACCTGCTCGGTTCCGAGGTCATGGGGTCGGCCAGCGCGTACGGCGTCGGTGGCGCTCATCGGCACACGCCCGAGATCACCCAGAACCTGAGCGCGGCGGCGGGCCGGCCGATCAAGGTCAGCTTCACGCCCGTGCTCGCGCCGATGTCGCGAGGCATCCTCGCCACCTGCACGGCGACTTTGAAGGACGCCGCAAACGTTCGCGAGGCCTACGAAAAGGCGTACGCGGACGAGCCGTTCGTGCACCTCCTGCCCGAAGGTCTCTGGCCGACGACGAACGCCGTTCTCGGTTCGAACGCCGTCCAGCTGCAAGTCACCGTCGACTCCGACCTCGGCCGGCTCGTGGTCGTGGCCGCCGTCGACAACCTGGCCAAGGGCACCGCCGGTGCCGCTGTCCAGTGCATGAACCTCGCTCTCGGACTGCCGGAAACGACCGGCCTCTCGACCGTTGGAGTCGCTCCGTGAACCGCAACAAGGGCGTCACCGGACCCCAGGGCTTCCGGGCCGCCGGGATCGCCGCCGGGATCAAGGAATCCGGCGCTCTCGACCTGGCGCTCGTCGTGAACGACGGGCCGTCCGACTCCGCCGCGGGCGTCTTCACCACGAACAAGGTGAAGGCCGCGCCCGTGCTGTGGTCGCAGCAGGTGATCCAGTCCCGGCGTCTCACCGCGGTCGTGCTCAACTCCGGCGGCGCCAACGCGTGCACCGGCCCCGAGGGCTTCCAGGACACCCACGCCACCGCGGAGAAGGTCGCCGAGGTGCTCGGCACCGGCGCCGTCGACGTCGCGGTCTGCTCCACCGGCCTGATCGGGGAGCGCCTCCCGATGGACAAGGTCCTGGCCGGCGTCGAGAACGCCGCGAAGGAACTGGGCTCTTCGGTGGAGGCCGGGCTCAACGCCGCCACCGGCGTCATGACCACGGACAGCCGCCCGAAGCAGTCGTGGAAGGCCTCCGAGCAGGGCTGGTCGGTCGGCGGGTTCGTGAAGGGCGCGGGCATGCTCGCCCCGAACATGGCCACGATGCTGTCGGTCATCACCACCGACGCCAAGATCTCCGGCGAGTCGCTGGACAGGGCGCTGCGCCTGGCCACCTCGAGGACGTTCGACCGGCTCGACGTCGACGGCGGCACGTCCACCAACGACACCGTGCTGGTGCTGGCCTCGGGCGCCTCGGGTGTCGAGCCGGCGTTCGAGGACTTCGCCGCGTTGCTGACCGAGGTCTCCGCCGACCTGGTCAAGCAGCTGCAGGGTGACGCCGAGGGCGTGACGAAGGAAATCAGCATCACCGTCAAGCAGGCCGCCACGGAGGCGGACGCCGTCCACATCGGACGGACCGTCGCCGAGGACAACCTGGTGAAGACGGCGCTCTTCGGCAGCGACCCGAATTGGGGCCGCATCGCGATGGCGCTGGGCCGCGCGGACGCCGTGATCGACCCGGACGTCCTGCAGATCCTGATCAACGGCGTGTCGCTCTACCGCAACGGAACCCGCGACCGCGACCGCAGCGAGGCCGACCTCTCGGGCCGTGACATCGAGATCGTCATCGACCTCAACGTCGGCGAGGCCGAAGCCACGGTGCTCACCACTGACCTGTCCCACGACTACGTCGAAGAGAACAGCGCTTACTCCTCATGAACGCACAAGAGAAGGCGGCAGTCCTCGTCGAAGCGCTGCCGTGGCTGGAGCGTTTCCGCGGCGCGCTCGTCGTCGTCAAGTACGGCGGCAACGCCATGGTCGACGACGAGCTGAAGAAGGCGTTCGCCGAGGACATGGTGTTCCTGCGGCTGTGCGGCCTGCGCCCGGTCGTCGTGCACGGCGGCGGTCCGCAGATCAAGGCGATGCTCGACAAGCTCGGCATCCACAGCGAGTTCCGCGGCGGCCTGCGCGTCACCACGCCGGAGGCCATGGACGTCGTGCGGATGGTCCTGGTCGGGCAGGTCGGGCGTGAGCTCGTCGGCCTGATCAACCAGCACGGTCCTTACGCCGTGGGCATCTCCGGCGAGGACGCGCACCTGTTCACGGCCACGCGCCGCGGTGCGGTCGTGGACGGCGAAGAGGTCGACATCGGCCTCGTCGGCGACATCACCGAGGTCAACCCGGACGCGGTGCTCGACATCGTGCGTGCGGGCCGCATCCCGGTCGTGTCGTCGGTCGCGCCGGACATCCACGGCGTACCGCACAACGTGAACGCGGACACGGCGGCCGGCGCTCTCGCGGTCGCTCTCGGCGCCGAGAAGCTGGTCGTGCTGACCGATGTCGAGGGCCTGTACGCGAACTGGCCCGACAGGTCGTCGTTGCTGAACCAGATCCGCGCCTCCGAACTGGAGAAGATCCTGCCGGACCTGGAGAGCGGCATGGTGCCGAAGATGGAGGCCTGCCTGCGCGCGGTGCGCGGCGGGGTCCCGCAGGCGCACGTGATCGACGGCAGGCTGGCCCACAGCGTTCTGCTCGAAGTCTTCACCACTGAAGGTGTCGGAACCATGGTCTTGGGGGACAAGTGACCACGCGGTGGCAACAGTCCATGATGGACAACTACGGCACACCTTCGCTGCAGCTGGAACGCGGTGAGGGCGCGCACGTCTGGGACGCGGACGGGAACCGTTACGTCGACCTGCTGACCGGCCTCGCCGTCAACGCCCTGGGCCACGCGCACCCGGCGATCGTCGAGGCGGTGTCCACGCAGATCGCGAAGCTCGGCCACACCGGCAACCTGTACGTCAACGAGCCCGCGCTGAAGCTCGCCGAACGGCTGCTCGACCTCGCGGGCGAGCCCGGCAAGGTCTTCTTCTGCAACTCCGGCGCCGAGGCCAACGAGGCGGCGCTGAAGATGGCGCGCCTCACCGGCCGCACCAAGATCATCTCCACGATCGGCGGGTTCCACGGCCGCACGATGGGCGCGCTGACGCTCACCGGCCAGGAGCCGAAGCGCGCGCCGTTCGAACCGCTCGTGCCCGGCGTCTCGCACGTCCCGTTCGGTGACGTGGCGGCGCTGGAGGCCGCGATCGACGACGACACGGCGGCGTTCATCGTCGAGCCGATCCAGGGCGAGCAGGGCGTCATGGTGCCGCCCGCCGGCTACCTGCAGGAGGTCCGCCGGATCACCTCCGAGCACGGCGCGCTGTTCGTCCTCGACGAGGTGCAGACCGGCATCGGCCGGCTCGGCACGTGGTTCGCGTTCCAGCAGGCCGGGATCGTGCCGGACGTCATGACGCTGGCCAAGGGCATCGGCGGCGGCCTGCCGCTGGGCGCCACGATCGGCTTCGGCGCGGCGGCGGAGCTGTTCAAGCCGGGCCACCACGGCACGACGTACGGCGGCAACCCGGTGTGCTGCGCCGCCGGGCTCGCGGTGCTCGACACGATCGCCTCGGAAGGCCTGCTGGAGCACGTCTCGTCCGTGGGCAAGGAGATCGCCGCGGGGGTGGAGGCGTTGCACCACCCCGCGATCTCCGGAGTCCGCGGAGCCGGTCTGCTGCTCGGCATCACGCTGCGCGAGGCGGTCTCGGCGAAGGCCGCGGCGGCCGCGCAGAAGGCCGGTTACCTGATCAACCCGATCCAGCCCGACGTGCTGCGGCTGGCTCCGCCCCTGGTGCTGGAAGAGTCCGACGCGCAGGCCTTCGTCGCCGCGCTCCCCACCTTCTTCGAGGAGACGCAGTGACTTTGCGGCACTTCCTTCGCGACGACGACCTCTCCACCGAGGAGCAGGCAACCGTTCTCGACCTCGCCGACACCTACAAGGCGGACCGGTTCACCGCGAAGCCGCTGGCGGGCCCCAAGTCCGTCGCCGTGATCTTCGAGAAGAACTCCACGCGCACCCGGCTGTCGTTCGAGGTCGGCATCGCGCAGCTCGGCGGCAACCCGGTGATCATCGACGGCCGGTCGATGCAGCTGGGCCGCGAGGAGACGATCGAGGACACCTCGCGGATCCTCTCCGGCTACGTGGACGCCGTGGTGTGGCGGACGTTCGCCCAGGCACGCATGGAGGCGATGGCCTCCGTGTCGCGCATCCCCGTGGTGAACGCGCTGACCGACGAGTTCCACCCGTGCCAGGTGCTCGCGGACCTTCAGACGATCCGCCGCCGTTACGGCAAGCTGGCCGGTCTGACGCTGACCTACCTGGGCGACGGCGCCAACAACATGGCGCATTCGCTGCTGCTCGGCGGTGCCACGGCGGGTATGCACGTTCGCATCGGTGCACCGGCTTCCTTCGTGCCGAACCCGCAGTTCCTGGAGGACGCCAAGAAGCGGGCCGCCGAGACCGGCGGTTCGGTGGCGTTGATCAGCGACCCGCGCGAGTCGGTCGACGGGTCGGACGTGCTGGTCACCGACACCTGGACGTCGATGGGGCAGGAGAACGACGGCAAGGACCGCGTCGGCCCGTTCCGCCCGTACCAGGTGAACGCCGACCTGCTGGCCGCCACCGGGAAGCCGGACTCGACGGTGCTGCACTGCCTGCCCGCGCACCGCGGCTGGGAGATCACCGACGAGGTGCTCGACGGCCCGCAGTCGCTGGTGTGGCAGGAGGCGGAGAACCGGCTGCACGCGCAGAAGGCGTTGCTCGTGTGGTTGCTGGAGCAGTCGTCATGACTCGCACCGCTCGCCAGGGCCGCATCGTCGAGGTGGTGTCGCAGCGTGCCGTGCGCAGCCAGTCCGAGCTCGCGAAACTGCTTGCGGCGGAAGGCATCGACGTCACGCAGGCCACGTTGTCGCGCGACCTCGACGAGCTCGGCGCGGTCAAGCTGCGCGGCCCTGACGGCGGTGCGCCGGTCTACGTGATCCCGGAGGACGGCAGTCCCGTGCGCGGCGTGCAGGGCGGCACCACGCGCCTGGTCCGCGTGCTCGGCGAACTGCTGGTGTCGACGGACTTCTCCGGCAACCTCGCGGTGCTGCGGACTCCGCCCGGTGCCGCGCAGTTCCTGGCCTCGGCGCTGGACCGCGCGGCGTTGCACGAGGTCGTCGGCACGATCGCGGGTGACGACACGATCCTGGTCGTGGCCCGCGAGCCGATGACCGGCTCCGAGCTCGCCGACCGGATCACCGCGCTGGCCTCGGGCGACGTTGATGAATGAGCCCGTGCACGCCGTTCTGACGTTCGACGCGGGTGTCGCGGTGGCGGTGGACGGCGAGACCGTCTCCGTCGCCGAGGCCGTCCGCGAGCTCAACTTCCGCGCCGGCGTCGTCAGGTCCAGTCTGGGCTCGGTCGCGGTGCGGGTCGCGCGGATGGCTTTGCCGTCGGGTTCCGGCGAGGTCGACGTCGCGCTGTACGAGGGGCGCGTGGTCGGTCTCGTCGCCCGTTCGGAAGAATCGCTCTACGACTTCGCTAGCTGAGAGTTAGCCAAATGAAAGTTGCACAGCAATGAGTTCTTTGTGGGGTGGCCGGTTCGAGTCGGGACCGGCCGAGGCGATGGCACGGCTGTCGCTGTCGACGCATTTCGACTGGCGGCTCGCGCCGTACGACATCGCGGGTTCGCGCGCGCACGCCCGTGTGCTGCACGCCGCGGGCCTGCTGACCGACGACGAGCTCGCCGGCATGCAGAAGGCGCTGGACGAGCTGCTCACCGACGTCGAGTCCGGCGCGTTCACCCCGGTGCTGGAGGACGAGGACGTCCACACGGCGCTGGAGCGGGGCCTGATCGACCGCGCCGGCACCGAGCTCGGCGGCAAGCTGCGCGCCGGCCGTTCCCGCAACGACCAGGTCGCCACGCTGTTCCGCATGTGGCTGCGCGACGCCGCCCGCCGCGTCGCCGCCGGTGTGCTGGACGTCGTGGACGCGCTGGCCCAGCAGTCCGAGACGCACTTCGGTGCCGTCATGCCGGGCCGCACGCACCTGCAGTCCGCGCAGCCCGTGCTGCTCTCGCACCACCTGCTGGCGCACGCCCACGCGTTGCTGCGCGACGTCGACCGCCTGCACGACTGGGACAGGCGCGCAGGGTTCTCGCCGTACGGCTCGGGTGCCCTGGCCGGTTCCTCGCTGGGGCTGGACCCGGCGAAGGTGGCCGCGGACCTGGGCTTCTACGCCCCGGTCGAGAACTCGATCGACGGCACGGCCTCGCGCGACTTCGCCGCCGAGATCGCCTTCGTGCTGGCCATGATCAGCGTGAACCTCTCCCGCGTCGCCGAGGAGATCATCATCTGGACCACCGCCGAGTTCCGCTTCGCGGTGCTCGACGACGCCTGGTCCACCGGCAGCTCGATCATGCCGCAGAAGAAGAACCCGGACGTGGCCGAGCTCGCGCGCGGCAAGTCGGGCCGCCTGATCGGCAACCTGGCCGGCCTCCTCGCGACGCTGAAGGCCCAGCCGCTCGCGTACAACCGCGACCTGCAGGAGGACAAGGAGCCGCTGTTCGACGGGGTCGAGCAGCTCGAACTGCTGCTCCCGGCCTTCGCGGGCATGGTGGCGACGTTGAAGTTCGACGTCGAGCGGATGGCGTCCCTGGCCCCGGCCGGCTTCACGCTGGCCACGGACATCGCCGAATGGCTTGTGCGCCAAGGCGTCCCGTTCCGCGTGGCCCACGAGGCAGCCGGTGCGTGCGTCCGCGCGGCCGAGTCCCGCGGCGTCGGCCTGGAGGACCTGACCGACGACGAGTTCCTCGCCATCTCGCCCGCCCTGACCTCCGAGGTCCGTTCGGTGCTCACCGTCGAGGGCTCCATCGCGTCACGCGACGCCCACGGCGGCACGGCACCGGTGCGCGTCCGCGAACAGCTCGACGCACTCGTGGCGAAGGCTGCTTCCGCACGTGACTTCTAGGCTCCTGACCAGGGAGGAGCTGGCCATCGACCCGGTCGATGCCGCCCAGCTCCTCCTCGGTTCCTACCTGGAGGCAGACGGCGTGCGCGTGCGCGTCGTCGAGGTGGAGGCGTACCGGGGCGGCGACGACCCGGCGTCCCACTGCTACCGCGGCAGGACCCCGCGCAACGAGGTCATGTTCGGCCCGGCCGGCTTCCTGTACGTCTACTTCGTCTACGGCATGCACTTCTGCGCGAACGTCGTGTCGTTGACCGACGGCGTGCCGGGCGCGGTGCTGTTGCGCGCGGGCGAGGTCGTTTCGGGGGAGGACATCGCCTTCTCCCGCCGCCCCGCCGCGCGTTCCGCCGCCGAACTGGGCAAAGGCCCCGCACGGTTGTGCAAGGTCCTCGGGCTGGACCGCACTCAGAACGGCCTCGACCTGACGTCCGCCGACTCGCCCGTGCGTCTCTATGCGGGCGAACCGGCCACAAAGGTGTTCGCAGGCCCACGCGTCGGTGTCGCCGTGGCGATGGACGTGCCGTGGCGGTTCTGGATCGACTCTCCGGCCGTGTCGACCTACAAGAGAGGCGGCAAGCGCCGCCCGTCAGCGTGACAGCCGGTCCAGCGCCGCCTTGAACTCCAGCTCCAACGCCGGCTCCACCTCGAACACCAGCGGCACCGTCATGTCGATCCGCTCTCCGGCGGTCAGCCGCTCGACCAGCGTGTCGGCCACCTCGCGCAGGTCCCGCGCCACCGCGTGCATCGCCTCGAGCTGCCGGTCCGCGAACCGCGCCTGCACCCGAGCGGCGGCACGGGCGAGCTCGTGCGCGTAGCTGGTGCCGTGGATTCCCCGAGCCCACTCGAGGATCTCGTCGAACGTCCGGACGAACAGTTCGCCGAGGTGCACGATCCGGTCCGCGTCACCCGGCTCGCCCGACCTGCCGAACGCGGCTTCCTGGGTGTCCGCGGTGAAGACGGACTCCACGGCGACCTTGATGATCTCGCCCAGCAGCACGTTGCGGTCGCGGATCAGGTCGATGCCGTTGCCGTGCTCGACGATGCCGTTGCGCGGCGAGTAGCGCAGGAAGTGCTCGCGGTACTTCTGCTGGAGATCAGCGAGTCCTTGTGCCACAACGGTTGCGTAGAGCAGGTATTCCCAGCCGTGTGGCTTCTCCCTGACCAGCGCGGCCACCGACTTGGCCGTGACAGGGGTGGTGGGGGTGAACTCCGCGCGGTGCTGCGCGAGCTTCTGCACGACGGCTTCCGCGATCGTCTTCGCGCTGTGCACGCGCAGGTCCAGATAGCCGACGTGCGGTGAGAGGCCGGGGATCGCGGTGTCGTCGACCCGGATCGGCAGCACGTACTCGGTGTGCTGTTCCAACGCACGTCCCAGGGCCGTCCGGCGTTGCAGCCTCGACCACTTGTCCACGTAGTTCCGCGACCCGAAGAGCAACACGTACCGCGCGCGCCGGCTGAACGCCTCCGAGAAGTACTCGACCAGGTCGAGGCCCCACATCTCGGTCTCGCGTTCCTTGCCGTGGAAGACCTCGACCCCGGAGTCCTTCAGCAGCTCGACAACGGGGAGGACCAGACGCTGGTCCTCCCCGGCGTACGACAGGGCGACGTCGAACTCGTACTCGGCCACCCCGGCATTCTTCTAGGGGCGCACCGTCCTGCGGTACCAGGCGCGCCGGTACTCGGAGGGCAACGCGACGCGGCTGATCAGGTTGGTCAGCAACGCACCGATGACCAACCACAGGAGCGCGGCCAGGCCCTCGTTGAGCAGCGTCGCCGCGGAGGCGTTCTCCGGCGTGAAGAGACCGTCCAGGCCGAGGGTGATGCCGTCCGCCCACCCCGCGACGAACTGGAAGAACCCGTTGCCGGCGTTCGCGCCTGTGATCACCAGGAAGATGTGCACCAACAGCACGATGGCGAACGTCCAGCACACGATGTCGATGACCGCGCAGACGGATCGCACCGTCCGCACCCTGCGGTAGTCGGCGTCGCGCTCGACGACCTCTTCGACCACCGGTTCGTTCACGCGCGGCATGTGCTCGGTCTGCCGGCGTAACTCCGCATCACGTGGGTCCGTCATGTCGTGGGCCTACCCACCCGGGTGGCAGGTCGAAACCCGTTCTGCCAGCGGACCCGGAAGTCTTCCCCTCCACCCTGCTCAGGTGGGCACCTGGAATTCGGTTCGGGCAGGTAGGGGAGAATGAGCGGCGTGAGCGAGCACATCCTTGACGAACTGTCCTGGCGCGGCCTGATCGCGACGTCCACCGACCTCGACGCACTCCGGAAGGACCTGGACGCCGGCCCGCTCACCCTCTATTGCGGCTTCGACCCGACGGCGCCGTCGCTGCACGCGGGCAACATGGTCCCGCTGCTCATGCTCAGGCGCTTCCAGCGTGCGGGGCACCGGCCGATCGTGATGGCGGGTGGCGCCACGGGCATGATCGGCGACCCGCGCGACACCGGTGAGCGCACGCTGAACTCGCTGGACACCGTCGCCGAGTGGGCCGATCGCATCCGCGGTCAGCTGGAGCGGTTCGTGGACTTCGACGACTCGTCCACGGGGGCGGTCGTCGAGAACAACCTCAACTGGACCGGCCGGCTCAGCGCACTGGAGTTCCTGCGCGACGTCGGCAAGCACTTCTCGGTCAACGTCATGCTGTCCCGGGAGACGGTGAAGCGCCGCCTCGAGGGCGACGGCATGTCGTACACCGAGTTCAGCTACCTGCTGCTGCAGTCGAACGACTACCTGGAGCTGTACCGCAAGTACGGCACCTCGCTGCAGGTCGGCGGCTCGGACCAGTGGGGCAACATCGTCGGCGGTGTCGACCTCATCCGCCGGGTCGAGGGCAAGCACGTGCACGCCCTGACCGCGCCGCTGGTCACCGACGCCGAGGGCCGCAAGTTCGGCAAGTCCACCGGTGGCGGCAGCGTGTGGCTCGACCCGGAGCTGACGTCGCCGTTCGCCTGGTACCAGTACTTCGTGAACGTCGACGACGTCACGGTGCTGAAGTACCTGCGCCTGTTCACGTTCCTCACGCGTGAGGAACTGGACGAGCTGGAGAAGCAGACCGCGGAGGCGCCGCACCAGCGAGCCGCGCAGAAGCGTCTCGCGCAGGAGTTCACCGACCTGGTGCACGGGGAGCGCGCGACGCAGCAGGTCATCCTCGCGTCGTCGGCGCTGTTCGGCCGGGGCGAGCTGCGCGATCTCGACGCACCGGTGCTGGAGGCGGCGCTGGCCGAGGCCCCCAAGGGGCAGGTCCGGCTGGCGGACGAGCCGACGATCGTCGACCTGCTGATCGCGTCGGGCCTGGCCGAGAGCCGGGGTGCCGCGCGGCGGACGGTCAACGAGGGCGGTGCCTACGTGAACAACGCGAAGGTGACCGACGAGGAGTGGAAGCCGGCGGCGTCGGACCTGCTCCACGGCAAGTGGCTGGTGCTCCGCCGCGGCAAGCGCAACAACGCGAGCGTGCAGGTAGAGCTCTGACCTGCACGTTCTGGTCCCCGAAGGCCGCCGATCCCGTCCGGGAACGGCGGCCTTCGATGTTTCTGGATGTGATCGCGGTCACACTGTGCAGGGGATCAGGCCTGGGATAGCGTGTTCATGGGTCCTGTACGGGGCCGCTGACCTGCGGTTTCTTAACCGCGGGTGAGTGCGGTGCCCCCGATTTGACCCTGCGTTGGCGTGCGTGTAACTTTCTCCATGTCAGCGAGGAACGGGCCGGGAACACCGGAACGGAGCGCGACACAGATCACGAACCAAGCTTCCACCGAGTGTGGTAGAGTGGGTGATCTAGAAACGACGAAGACCCAGCCGGTAGCTCGTCTGAGCTCAGAGGCCAAGGGCGTCGGAAGTTTCAACCACAAAGCTTAAGTACGACACAGCCCCGGAAGCGACATCTCTCCGTGAGACTAGCTGCGGTGTGCGCGTGTTCTTTGAGAACTCAACAGCGTGCCGAAACACAGCCAGTAATATATGAATTACCTCCTCGTCGAGGTAGTTCCTTTGAGGCAAGACTAGATTGATGCCAGACATATTCCGTCTGGAGCGATCAAACACAATCCTTAT
>NZ_QQAU01000005.1:0-590981 GCF_003350445.1 Lentzea flaviverrucosa | reverse complement strand
AGGCGGCGGCGGGCAAGGCGGCGGCGGGCAAGGCGGCGGCGGGCAAGGCGGCGGCGGGCAAGGCGGCGGCGGGCAAGGCGGCGGCGGGCAAGGCGGCGGCGGGCAAGGCGCGGAGACTTCGAAGCTCTGTGAGGTGTACGAGACGAGACGGTTCGTCTCGTCACCCGGCCGAAGCGTCAGGTGACAGCGGCCTCGACCGCGTCGACAGCGGCGGCCAGGTCCTCCACGCGCTCCGCCGGCGCCGTCACCACACCCCGCGTCCACCCCGGCCCTCCGACGAACACCCGCACCTGCTGCCGGGTCCGCGGCAGCGCGGAGATCACCCCCGGATCGGCGTAGCGCGGCAACTGCGCCCACAGCACCACCGCGGAGGGGGCGGTACGGCGTACGGCCGCGGCGAGGGCGTCCATCGGCAGCGCCGCCCCCAGCTGCCGGACGACGACGCCGCGCTGGGCCAGTTCCGCGGCCAGTGGGTAGAGAGGGAGGTTGTGCCTCTCCTCCGGCATGCACGCCAGCAGCACGGGCCGGTGGTTGCGCCCGAGCGTGACGAGTGGTGTGGCGCGCACGAACGCCGCGAGCACGCACTCGTTCAGCAGGTGCTCGACCTCGACGCCGGTCCCGGAGAGCTGCCAGCGCGCGGCGACGGCCGTCAGCACGGGGCGCACCACCTCGTTCCAGGTGGCGATCACCCCGTCGGACGCCAGCGAGTCGGCGAGCATTCCCTGCACCGCGATGGAGTCCATTGCGACCGCGGCGCGGCCCAGTCCACGCGCCAATCGAGACGCTCCGGGCATTTTCAGTCCACGTCCACCCGATGGTGCGACGGGAACCACTCCGTGTGTCATCGCCGATTTCGAGTCGAGCGCGAAACGGGCCGCTTCGGCGGACGAGGCACCGCGCAGAAGGGCGCGCTGCATCAATTCGAGACGGGCCACGTCGGATGGCCCGTACTTGCGGTGCCGGCCCACTGTGTGGCCGGTCGGGCCCAGTCCGTAGCGGCGGTCCCAGGTGCGAAGGGTGGCGGGAGCCACGCCGAGTCGCCTGGCCACCGCGGCCACTGAGAGAAGGGGCTCACTCGTGTGACTCCCGGCAGAGGTTTGAACCGGCGGTGTCATCACGAGAGCCATGTTCCGTTCACCTCATCCGGGCGGCAACTCCGGGCGGTGAGTGATCGAACACGCGTGCCGTCACCCATCAGTTGATAAGGGTCTTCAGCCTCTTGAACAAGTTTTGACGCGGTTCTACGGTGGATCATCGTTAAGCCGAATGGAGCAGTCGTCACGGAGGCGGTCTCGATGGCGGACACCCGAAGGCTCCCCGGTCCCAACGCAGATCTGTGGGACTGGCAGATGCGCGGTTCGTGCCGGGGCATGGACAGCGCGTTCTTCTTCCACCCCGATGGTGAACGGGGCCCGGCGAGATCTCGCCGGGAAGCTCGCGCCAAAGCTGTCTGCCTCGCCTGCCCGGTGCTGGAGTTGTGCCGCAAACACGCGCTGGCGGTGCAGGAACCGTATGGGATCTGGGGCGGGCTCTCGGAATCGGAGCGCGACCACATCATCAAGGCACGAAAACGACAACTGGCAATAGTCTGAACAAAGAACAGCCGGGTCGGCACCAAACGAATGGTGCCGACCCGGCTTTGTTCGAGTCCGAAGAACTCAGTTCGCTCAGTGGCCGTGCCCGTGCCCGTGGCCGTGGCCACCGGCGGAAGCGGGCTCGTCCGCCTTCTTCTCGACGATGGCGCTCTCGGTCGTGAGCACCATGCGCGCGATGGAGGCGGCGTTCGCCACGGCGGAACGCGTGACCTTGACCGGGTCGATGATGCCCTGCTCGAGCAGGTCACCGAACTCCAGCGAGGCAGCGTTGATGCCGAAGCCCCACTCGCCCTCGCGGACCTTGTTCACCACGACGGCGCCTTCGAGGCCGGCGTTCGCGGCGATCCAGAACAGCGGCGCGGACAGGGCCTTCGCGACGAGCGCGACACCCGTGGCCTCGTCACCGGACAGGCCGAGGCCGCCGTCGAGCACCTTCGCGCCGTGCACGAGAGCGGAGCCACCGCCGGGGACGATGCCCTCCTCGACCGCGGCCTTGGTAGCGGCGACCGCGTCCTCGATGCGGTGCTTGCGCTCCTTGAGCTCGGTCTCGGTGGCGGCGCCGACCTTGATCACGGCGATGCCGCCGGAGAGCTTCGCGAGGCGCTCCTGGAGCTTCTCGCGGTCCCAGTCGGAGTCCGTGTTCTCGATCTCACGGCGCAGCTGCTCCGCGCGACCGGCGATGTCGGCCTTGGTGCCGCCGCCGTCGACGATCGTGGTGTCGTCCTTGGTCACGACGACGCGGCGGGCGGAGCCCAGCTGCTCGAGCGTGGTCTCGGACAGCTTGAGGCCGATCTCCGTGGAGATCACCTCGCCACCGGTGACGACCGCGAGGTCGTCCAGGAACGCCTTGCGGCGGTCACCGAAGAACGGCGCCTTCACGGCGACGACCTTCAGGGTCTTGCGGACGGCGTTGACCACCAGCGTGGACAGGGCCTCGCCCTCGACGTCCTCGGCGACGATCAGGAGCGGCTTGCCGGACTCCGCGACCTTCTCGAGGATCGGGAGGACGTCGGCCAGCGCCGAGATCTTCTCGCGGTGCAGCAGGATGCGGACGTCTTCGTAGACGGCCTCCTGCGCCTCGAGGTCGGTCGAGAAGTGCGTCGACACGTAGCCCTTGTCGAACTGCACGCCCTCGGTGATGACCAGCTCGGTCGCGAGCGTGGACGACTCCTCGACGGTGATGACACCGTCTTCGCCGACGCGCTCGATGGCCTCGCCGAGCAGGGCGCCGATGGACTCGTCACGCGAGGAGACGGTGCCGACCTGCGCGATGTTCTCGCGGCCCTTGACCGGGGTGGCCTTGGCCTTGAGCGCGTCCACGACGGCGTCGGAGGCGGCCTGGATGCCACGGCCGAGCGCGGTCGGGTTCGCACCCGCGGCGATGTTGCGCAGGCCTTCCTTGACCAGCGCCTGCGCCAGCACGGTGGCGGTGGTGGTGCCGTCACCCGCGACGTCGTTGGTCTTGGTGGCGACCGACTTGGCGAGCTGGGCGCCGAGGTTCTCGAACGGGTCGTCCAGCTCGATCTCGCGAGCGATGGTGACACCGTCGTTGGTGACCGTCGGGCCACCGAACTTCTTGTCGAGGACGACGTGGCGCCCGCGCGGGCCAAGGGTGACCTTGACCGTGTCCGCGAGCTTGTTCACGCCGCGCTCGAGTGCCCGACGAGCGTCCTCGTCGAAGCTGATCTGCTTGGGCATTTAACTCAAAGCCTCTCTGGGTAGCGAAACGCCCCGGAAGCCCCGGATGGGGCGCCGGGGCGTCAGGCATGACAGCCGAGCGTCTTAGTTGACGACGGCCAGCACGTCGCGAGCGGAGAGGATCAAGTACTCCTCGCCGTTGTACTTGACCTCGGTGCCGCCGTACTTCGAGTAGATGACGACGTCGCCGACAGCGACGTCCACCGGGACGCGGTTGCCCTTGTCGTCGATGCGGCCGGGGCCCACCGCGAGGACCTTGCCCTCCTGGGGCTTCTCCTTCGCGGTGTCCGGGATCACGAGGCCGGAGGCGGTCGTCGTCTCAGCCTCGGAGGCCTGAACGACGATCTTGTCCTCAAGCGGCTTGATGTTCACGCTCACCGGGATGACCTCCACGGGTCGTTGGCAGGTTCGTTTGTTTAACGGCTCCTGCCACCCCGCCGTCGCGGGGGTCGGGGCGGTGCTGGTGCCGTGCAATTGGCACTCTACCCATGAGAGTGCCAAGGCTTCAACGAGCCCCCCGAACCGATCACCATCCGGGAGCCGTATTCAGGGCATGTCCTCGTTGACGCGCCGAACGCTGCTGCTCGCAGGCGTGGCCGGAGTCACAGCGTTCTCGGTCACCGCATCGGCCCGGCCGAGCGACCCTTTCACACTCGGTGTGGCCTCGGGCGACCCGGCACCCGACGGAGTGGTCCTGTGGACGCGATTGGCCGTGGAACCGCTCGCGGACGACGGTCTGGGAGGCATGCCGGCCCGTCCGATCGAGGTGGCGTGGCAGGTCGCCGAGGACGAACGATTCACCCGAATCGTGCAGCGCGGCTCCACCACGGCTCGACCCGAGGAGGCGCACAGCGTCCACGTGGAACTCGTCGGGCTGGATCCCGGCCGCGAGTACTTCTACCGCTTCAAGGCCCTCAACCACCTCTCGCGGACGGGCCGCACGCGCACGGCGCCCTCTCCTGGCTCGCTGCAGGTACCGCTCACGATGGCTTTCGCGTCGTGCGCGCAGTACGAGCACGGCTACTTCACGGCGTATCGCAGGCTGGCGGAGGACGAGCCCGACCTGGTGCTGCACCTCGGCGACTACACCTACGAGTACGAGAGCGGCATCCACGTCGCCCCGAGCGGCAACGTCCGGCACGTCGAGGGCCCGACCACGACGACGCTCGCGGACTACCGGCGGCGGCAGGCGCAGTACAAGACCGACCCCGACCTGCAGCTGGCACACGCCGTGGCGCCCTGGTCGGTGATCTGGGACGACCACGAGATCGACAACAACTGGGCCGGGATGCTGCCGGACAAGCCCCAGCCGGACTTCCCCGCGCGCAGGGCCGCGGCCATCCAGGCCTACTACGAGAACATGCCCCTGCGCAGGTCACCGAGGCTGTACCGGCGGATCGGGTGGGGTTCGCTCGCGACGTTCCACATGCTCGACACCCGCCAGTACCGGACCGACCAGGCCTGCGGGGACGGGCTGCAGCTCTGTCCCGAACGGCTGGAGCCCGAGCGCACCATGCTCGGTGCCGCGCAGGAGGACTGGCTGTTCGACGGCTTCCGGGGCTCGCGGGCGCGCTGGGACGTGCTCGGGCAGCAGGTGTTCTTCTCGCAGTACGACTACATCCCCGGCGAGGTCGACAAGTTCCTGCTCGACGCGTGGGACGGCTACGTGGCCGACCGGGACCGGGTCGTGGCGGGCTTCGCGGACGTCCGGAACCCGATCGTGCTGACCGGCGACGTGCACGCGGCGTGGGGCGCGGAGGTCAAGGAGCGCTGGAACGACCCGTCGTCGAAGACGCTCGCGACCGAGCTCGTCACCACCTCGATCACGGCCGGTGGCGACGGCTCGGAGGAGTACGCCGAGACGCCGCTGTGGCTGCGCGAGAACCCGCACGTGAAGTACTTCAACAACCGCCGCGGTTACACGCTCACCAGGTTCACGCCCGATGAGCTGCGCACGGACTTCCGGGGCGTCGATTACGTGACGAGGCCCGGCTCGCCGGTCTCCACGAAGGCATCGTTCGTCGTGGAGGACGGAAAGCCGGGCCTCAACGAGCAGTGATCAGCCGGACCAGTTGCCCGACACGAACATCAGGTACATCAGGGTCTGCGTGACCAGGCCCGTGTACATGACCACGTACACCGCGGGCTTCAACGCGGAGACGCGCTGCCCGAGCAGCACCAGCGCCAGGTAGATGCCGAAGCAGGGCAGCAGGTAGCGGTGCACGGACACCAGGTTGCCGTTCAGCGTGAGCATGACCATCGACGCGAGGCCGAACACGCCGACCGGCACCAGCTCGTTGCGGCGGACGGCCAGCAGGTAGATCGAGCCCGCGATCAGCAGGACCATGCCGGCCAGCGGGACCACGTGGTTCGTGAGGTTCCACGTGCTGAGGTCGGCTGGCTTGGTCAGGGTGTTGACCGACATCAGCAGCTCGTTCCAGAGCGTGCCGAAGATGTTCGGGGTGAACTGGTGGTACGACCAGGCCGGCGCCTTCTCGTACGCCGACGTCATGCCCAGCGGGTCGCCGACCAGGACCTTCAGGTACAGCGCGAACCCGAGGAAGCCCACCGCACTCGCGGGGAACCACAGCAGGTGCCACGACAGCAGGCCGCGGAACTTCCACTCCTTGCTGCGCCAGAACTCCAGGAAGCACAGGCCGACGAACAGCACGGCGGTGATCCGCACGCCGGTCAGCGGCATCAGGCACAGGCCCATGAAGACCCACTGGCGGCGCAACGCGAAGAGGTACGCCCAGAACCCGAGCGCGATGAACACGGCCTCGCTGTAGAACGCGTGCAGGAAGTACGCCGACGGCCAGGTCAGCATGGCCATCACGACGAGCCACGGGGCGCGCTCGCCGGTCAGGAAGGTCCTGGCGATCTTGAGCAGTGCCACCGCGCCGAGCCAGGTGGCGGCGGTGTTGACGATGATGCCGGCGACCAGCGTGCCGATCTTGCCGAGGAACAGCATCTTCACGAGCCACACGAACAGCGGGAAGACCGGGTAGAACGCCTGCGAGGTCGGCACGTTCTGGTAGGCCGTGCCCTCGGCGATGCCGGTGAAGTTCTCCCCGTCCCAGCGGTGCGTGTGCGACAGCAGCGTGTCGACCGCACGCGACGACGCCGGCGTGCCCTCGAAGATCGGCAGCAGCGGTTCCAGCACCCGCCCGAGCACGGTCATGAAGACCTGCCAGGCGAAGACGAGCAGGAAGACCTTCGCGAAGTCACCCGTCAGCGCGCTCTTCCACCGGGGAACGGGCCGGGGTGCCTCGGTGGCGGCGACCTCCGGCTCGCGGATCGCGGTGTCAGTCATGAACGGGTTCCTTTGCGGGTTCTTCTACCGGGCGGAACACGAGCCGGCTGTAGAGCACGTAGTTCCAGACGAGTGCGACGCAGATGCCCGCGAGCTTGGGCGCCGCGATGGCGAGCGTCTCGGGCAGACCGGCGAACAGGTCGCGGGTCAGCATGATCACCAGCGGCTGGATCGCCCACAGGCCGACGCCCGTGACCAGCACGAACAGCACGATCTGCCGGACCGCGCCACCGCCTGCCGCGCGGAACGTGAAGCTGCGGTTGAGCGTGAAGCTCAGCGCCATGCCCATCGTCGTCGAGATCAGGTTCGCGATCACCAAAGGCGTGCCGAGCGCGAACAGCACCGTGTAGCCGACCAGGTCGACGAGGGTGTTGCCGATGCCGACCAGGCCGAAGCGCAGTTGCTGGGCGCTCAGCAGCTTCTTCACGGCGTGAGGGCCCTGGCGTCGTTCGGCACCTTCGTCGCGGTGCGCACCGACGCCACGCTGTAGAGCGGACGGGCCTGCACCTCGGTGTAGATGCGGCCGATGTAGCTGCCCAGCACGCCGAGCATCACGAGTTGGATGCCGCCGAGGAAGAACACCGCGCTGGTGATGAACGCCCAACCGGGAACGGCGGTGTCCGGCAGGAACAGCTTCACGCCGACGACGTAGCAGATGCCGACGAACGCCAGGAACGAGATGAAGTAGCCGACCTTCGAGATCAGCTTCAGCGGCGCGGCGGAGAAGCCGACGATGCCGTCCGCGGCGAACCGCATCATCTTGCGCAGCGGGTAGCCGGTGACGCCCGCGTGGCGCTTGTCGCGGTCGAACTGCACGGCGGTCTGCTTGAAGCCGATGAAGCTCACCAGCCCGCGCAGGAACCTGTTGTGCTCGCGGAACTTGCGCAGCTCCTCGACGACCTTGCGGTCGATGAGGCGGAAGTCGCCGGTGTTCTCCGGGATGTCGATGTCCGCGACCTTGCGCAGGAACCAGTAGAACGCCCGCGCGGTCGCCTTCTTGAACGCCGTGTCCTGGCGCGAACGGCGCTGGGCGTAGACGACCTCGAAGCCCTGCTCCCACTTCTCGATCAGCTCGAGGCTGACCGAGGGCGGGTCCTGCATGTCGCTGTCCATGATGATCACGGCGTCGGCGTCCGCGAGGTCGAGCCCCGCGGTCACGGCGAGCTGGTGACCGAAGTTGCGCGCCAGGTCGATGACCGTGACCCGGTCGTCCGCGTCGGCGACGGCGTTGAGCAGCTCCAGCGAGTTGTCGCGGCTGCCGTCGTTGACGTAGATGAAGTTGACCCGGTACCGGTCCTCCAGCGGCTTCACGACCTCGGAGACCGTCTTGTGCAGCAGATCGATGTTCCCGCCCTCGTTGTAGATCGGGAACAGGTACGTGATCGTGCGCATGGGTTCAGCGCTCACCGCTTACTCCAAGATTCAGGTCCGCCCAGGATTGGCGTCAGAGTATCTGCACCGTGCCCACGGGCAGACCGGGCGTCGTCGAGATGTCCATCGGGGACGGCTTGGCACCCGCCGCGACCAGGTGGGCACCGAGCGCGGCGATCATCGCGCCGTTGTCGGTGCACAGCCGCGGCCGCGGCACGCGCAGCTCGATGCCGGCCTCGGCGCAGCGCTCGGCGGCGAGCCCGCTCAGGCGGGAGTTCGCCGCGACCCCGCCGGAGATGACCAGCGTGCCGACGTCCAGGTCCTTCGCGGCACGGATCGCCTTGGCGGTCAGCACGTCCGCGACGGCCTCCTGGAACGACGCGGCGACGTCGGCCAGCGGGATCTCCTCGCCGGCGCGCTCGGCGCGTTCGACCCAGCGGGCGACCGAGGTCTTCAGGCCGGAGAACGAGAAGTCGTACTTCGCGTCGCGCGGGCCGGTGAGGCCGCGCGGGAACGCGATCGCGCACCCGTTGCCCTGCTTGGCCAGCTTGTCGATGGGCGGGCCGCCGGGGTACGGCAGGTCGAGCAGCCGCGCGACCTTGTCGTACGCCTCACCGGCCGCGTCGTCGACGGTGGACCCGATCTCGGTGATCGAGTTCGCCAGGCCGCCCTCGATCAGCAGCAGCTGCGAGTGACCGCCGGAGACCAGCAGCGCGAGGCAGCGCTGCGGCAACGGGCCGTGCTGCAGCGTGTCCGCGGCGACGTGGCCAGCGAGGTGGTTCACGCCGTAGAGCGGCTTGCCGAGCGCGGCCGCGTACGCCTTCGCGGCGGACACGCCGACCAGCAGCGCGCCGGCCAGGCCCGGTCCGGCGGTGACGGCGATGGAGTGGATCTGGGAGAGCTCGACCTTCGCGGTGTCGAGCGCGCGGCGCATGGTCGGGACCAGCGCTTCGAGGTGGGCGCGCGAGGCGACCTCGGGCACGACGCCGCCGAAGCGGGCGTGCTCCTCGACGCTGGAGGCGACCTCGTCGGCGAGCAGTTCGAGCGAGCCGTCCGGACCGAGGCGGACGATCCCGAAGCCCGTCTCGTCGCACGAGCTCTCGATGCCCAGAATCAAGCGATCAGACACTTTGAGCAGGCCTTCCCATCGTGTACGCGTCGGCACCCGACGGCTGGTAGTAGCGGCGGCGCAGGCCGAGGCGTTCGAAGCCGTGCGCCAGGTACAGGGTGATCGCGGGCTCGTTGTCCGTGCGGACCTCGAGGTAGACCGGCACGCCGATCTCGTCGACGCGGGCCAGCAGGTCCCTCAGCAGCATCTTGCCGACACCCCTGCCCTGCCAGTGCCCGACGACGGCGATCGTGTGCACGCTGGCCTCGTGCTCACCGGCGGCGAGCCCGGCGTACCCGATCAGCTCGTCGTCGGCGTACGCGCCGATGTAGTAGTTGCCGTTGTCGAGCTCGCTGCGGAACGCGTTCTCGCTCCACGGGTCGTCGCCGGGGAACAGCGCCAGCTCGATCTCGTGGCACCTGGGCACGTCGGCGTGCCGCAGCGGCGCGAGCGTGACGGTGCCGGTGGTCATGCCCTGGTCACCCTCTTGCGCCCGGTGGGCTCGACGGCGTCGGGACGGCGCAGGTAGAGCGGGGTGAGCGCGGCCGGGCGGGCCTTGGCGAGCACCTCGGCGGCCGCGGCGGCGACCAGGCCCTCCGGGCTCGGGTGCTTCGCTTGGAGCAGCTCCAAGCCGAGGACGTCGGCGTAGATCTCGGCACCCTCACCCGTGGCCTGGTGCATGCCCATCTTCGGCAGCTTCTCGGCGAGGTCCTGCGGGCGCTCGACGTGCGGGCCGTCCGTGCGGCGACCGGCGGCGTCGTAGGCGGCCCAGTAGACCTCCTTGCGCCGCGCGTCGGTCGCGACGAGCAGCGGGTGGCCGCTGGCGGCGTCCTTGGCGAGGGCGTCCGGGGTGGCGACCGGGTAGACCGGGCGGTTGAGCGCCTGGCCGAGCGCGGCGGCGGTGGCGAGGCCGACCCGCAGGCCGGTGAACGGCCCGGGACCTGCACCGACGACGATCGCGTCGAGGTCGGCGAAGGTCTTGCCGGCTTCCGCGAGCGCGTCGCTGATGTGCGGGGTGAGCAACTCGCCGTGCGCCTTGGCGTTGAGCGTCACCCGCTTCGCGAGCAGGCGCGGCGGGGAGTCGGGCACGAGTTCGACCACACCGGCGGTGACTGCGGGGGTGGCCGTGTCGACGGCGAGCACTAGCACGATTGTCCAGGGTAGTACGAGGTCGTGTCGGTCATCCGGTCACCTCTTGCTGCCAACCGCCGCAGGCGATTCGGCGGCAAGCGGTGGGCGGATGACCGACTTCTCGACGACCTCGTCGCCATCTGCTGAGCAGGGGCGAACAGGCACTGCCTGGACCCGCACCTGCGATGCGTCCTCAAGCGGCTCGCACCAGGCCGGTCCACGTCGCTGGACCGGGTGATCGCGAGCCGAGGCCGTCCTGCTCAAGCATCCGTCGGTGACGGACGAGCGGATGGCCGACGGGCTCGTTCGGCCATCCCCACGACCTTCCGGCGACTAGCGGCCGGACGTGTCGCCGTTGCAGGCGACGTAGGACGACGAGTGGTCGACCGTGAAGATCTCCAGCGGGCCGTTCCACTGCCACGGTGCGACGCAGGCGTTGTTCAGCACGCTGATGCCGTCATCACGGCCGGCGTGGTTGTCGTTGCACGCGGCGTAGCCGGGGGCGTGGCCCTCGTACAGCAGCGACAACGGGCCGTTCCACAGCCACGGCGCGGCGCAGAGGTTCTCGGCGACGCCGATGCCGTCGGAGCGGTCGTGCTCGCCGGCGGAAGCGGGAGCGGAGGAGGCCAGCAGGGCACCACCGACGACTGCGGTCGAGAGGAGCGTCTTCTTGATCATGACCGGATCATCGGCAGGTCACGCTCTGTCCTCAATGGACTGCGGCCCCGTGCGTCGCGAACCTCACACCGGCAGGGGACGCGAGCTCCAGTCGCCCTGCGGGATCAGCTGAGCTGTGCGAACGTCGTCGATCCCGCGTTCGAGGCGGATCAGCAGATGATCTTCGTTCAGGCGTTCCGCCACGCCCTCGCCCCACTCGACGGCGACCACGGCGTCGACGAGGTCCGTGTCCAGGTCGAGGTCGTCCAGCTCGTCCAGGTGACCCCCGAGCCGGTACGCGTCGACGTGCACCAGCCGCACTCCCCTGCCGTCCTCGGCGGGCTCGTGCACGCGGGCCACGACGAACGTCGGCGAGGACACGCGGCCCTGCACGCCGAGGCCGCGCGCGAGGCCGCGCACCAGCGCCGTCTTCCCGGCTCCCAACGGCCCGGCGAGCAGCAGCAGGTCGCCCGCCCGCACCACTTCACCCAGCTTGCGGCCGAACTCCTCGGTGTCCTCCACCAGGGGCAGTTCGACGGTCTTCACGCTCGGCGCCACCACTTCTTCCGACTCTCTCCGCGATCGGTCGCGCAGCGTTCGACGAGCGCGACCAGGTGGTCGTTGACGAGATCAGCCTGCTCCATCATCACCATGTGCCCGGCACCGGGGGCCCGCACCAGCGTGGCGTGCGGCATCTCCTCCGCCATCCGCGCGGCGTGCGAGAACGGCGTGAGCTTGTCCGCGTCACCGCTGAGGATCAGCACCTCGCAGTGCCTCAGTCCGGCCAGCGCCTTGTAGCGGTCGTGCGTGCCGAGGGTCTCCAGGAACTCGGTGAGGACCAACACCCTCGTCCCGTTGATCATCTGCTCCATCAGGTCCACAAGGGACGGTGCAACCTTGCGGTCGCCGAACGCCAGCGCGCGGATGCCGCTCCACGTCAGGGTTTTCGTGCCCTTGCGGACCCACTCGACGAACCCCGGCTGGATGCCCGCGAGCCGGCCGACGCCGAGCGTCACCAGGTTGTACCGCGACAGCACGGACTTCGGCAGCCCCGCGCCGCCCACGGCGCCGGCGGCGGTGCCGATCAACGCCACGCCGCGCACCCGGTCCTCGAAGAGCTCGGGGTGCTTCTCGGCCAGCGCCATGATCGTCATACCGCCCATGGAGTGGCCCACGAGCACCAGCGGACCTTCCGGCACGACCGCGCGGATCACCGAGTCGAGGTCGAGCGCGAGCTGGTCGATCGTGCTGTTCTCGGCGGAGGACTTCCCGGAACGGCCGTGGCCGCGCTGGTCGTAGAGCACCTGGTGGACGCGGGGGTCGATCAGCTCGGCGAGGTCGCGGCGCTGGAAGTGGAAGCAGCGGCGGTCCAGCGCGAACCCGTGCACCAGCACGACGGCGATGTCCGGCTCGCCGCCGTCCGCGGGGTCGACCTCCTCGACGGAGATCGGCACGCCGTCCTCGGCGGCCACCGTCGACTCGCGATCGGGCCTGAGCTGACCCAACGGCTCGTCAGCGAGGCGGTCCGTCGCGTTCTTGCGCTCGTGCGAGACCTTCGCGGTCTGCGCCACGGCCGCACCGGCGACGACGGCGCCGACCGCGCCACCGACCCACCCGACGACCTTCCACACCGGCTTCACGTGTAGATCCTCCGCACCCGTGGCCGGTACATCCCGCAGACGATCTCGTAGTCGATCGTCCCGGTGAGCTCCGCCCACTCCGTCGCCGTCGGCTCCCCGCGGCTCCCGTCGCCGAACAGGACGACCTCGGCACCCTCCGCGATCTCGTCGTCCCCGCAGTCCACGACGATCTGGTCCATGCAGACACGGCCGACCACCGGGCGGCGCCTCCCGTCCAGGAGCACCTCCATCCGGCCGGAGAGCGCCCTCGGGACACCGTCCGCATACCCCGCCGGCACCAGTGCCAGCGTCGTGTCCGTCCGCGCTGTCCATGTCATCCCGTAGGAGACCGACTCACCTGCGGGGATACGTTTCGTGAGCGCCACGTGCGACCGGTAGCTCATGACCGGCCTGAGGTCGTGATCGGTCGGCACCGGGTTCAGCCCGTAGACGGCGATGCCGGGCCTGACGATGTCGAAGTGCAGGTCGGGCCTGGTCAGCAGGGCCGCCGAGTTGGCGATGTGCCGTTTCGGGTCGAGACCGGCGGCCTTCGCGACCTCGTAGGCGTCGTCGAACCGCTTGGCCTGCAGGTCGATGGACGGGTCGCCGATCTCGTCCGCGGACGCGAGGTGCGACCAGATGGCGACGACCTCGTGCTGCTTCGCGGCCTCGACGAGCTCGGGCCAGTCGTGGGGCTGGCAGCCGTTGCGGCTCAGCCCGGTGTCGATCTTGAGGTGGAGCCGCGGCCGTGCGTCGGCCTCCAGCGCGGCCTGCTCGATCCGGCGCAGGTCGGACAGCGAGGACACGGACATGTCCACGTCGGCCGCGAGACCGGCCGCCAGGTCCTCGTCCGGGGCGTCGAGCCAGGCCAGGACCGGGGCCTGGATGCCCGCCGAACGCAACGCGAGGGCTTCCTGCGTCGAGCACGAACCGAGCCAGGTGGCACCGGCTTCGAGCGCGGCCCGGGCAACCTGCACCGCTCCGTGGCCGTAGCCGTCCGCCTTGACGACGGCCATCGTCTCGGAGGCAGGGGCGAGACCGGCGAGCAGGGCGACGTTGTGCCGCAGCGCGCCTAGGTCGACGACAACTTCTGAACGGGCCATAACCTGTTCATCGTGCCATGACAGCCGCGAACAGGGACTATGGCGCAACTCGCAGCGCGCGGATCGCCGCCGGGATCGCTTCCATCAAGCCCGAGGCGGGCAACGGCGCCCCGTCCGCTCCCAGTTCGGCCGCCAGCACGTGCGCGTACGCCGCGTACCCCGCTGCCAGGAACGGGTCCAGGCCCGCGGCCAGCAGCGCGCCGATGATGCCGGACAGGACGTCGCCCGACCCCGCCGTCGCCGGCCAGGACGACGTCGCCGAGTTGACCAGCGCCCGTCCGTCCGGCGCCGCCACGACGGTCCGGTGGCCCTTGAGCAGCACCACGGCGTCGAACCGCTGCGCGGCCTTCCTGGCCGCCGCGACGCGGTCCGCGCCGACCGGGCCGGCCAGGCGTTCGAACTCGCGGTCGTGCGGGGTCAGCACGAGGGCGGCGTCGGGGTCGCGGGCGTCCCAGAGCGACGGGGTCGAGGCGAGCAGCGTGATGGCGTCCGCGTCGGCGATGACCGGCACACCGGCGTCCAGCACGGACCGCAGGACGTCCGCGGACGAGCCGCCGGTGCCGATGCCGGGTCCGACGACCCAGGCCTGGACGCGACCGGCGTCGGTGATCGAGCCGGTGCAGATCGCCTCGGGCCAGCGGGCGCGGATGGCGTCGGCGGCCGGACCGGCGTAGCGGACCATGCCCGAGGTCGCGAGCACGGCGGCGCCGGTCGAGAGCACCGCGGCACCGGGATAGGTGGTGCTGCCGGCTGCCACCCCTGTGACGCCCTGCGTGTACTTGTCGTCGGACGGGCCCGGCACCGGCCAGGCGACGTCCGCGCGGTCGAGCAGCACGAAGTCGGGGTCCACCGGCCGCAGACCGATGTCGACCAGGTGCACGTCACCGCAGTCGGCCAGCGCGTGCACCGGCTTCAGGCAGCCGAACGTGACGGTGGTGTGCGCCTTCACGTGCGGGCCGGAGATCTCGCCGGTGTCCGGGTCGATGCCGGACGGCAGGTCCACCGCGAGGACCGGGGCCTCGACGCTCTCGACCAGAGCGGCGGCGGCCGGGCGCAACGGGCCGCGCGCGGACAGGCCGACGATGCCGTCGATCACGAGATCGGGGGTGCCGACGTCGGCGACGATCCGGCCGCCCGCTCGGCGGAACGCGGCGAGGCCTTCGGCGTGGGCCTTCTCCGGGGACAGGAGCACCGCGGACACCGCGACCCCGCGGCGGCGCAGGAAGTAACCGGCCCACAGGGCGTCGCCGCCGTTGTTGCCCGCACCCACGAGCAACGTGACGCGGCGGCGGCCCTGCAGGAGCCGGAGGGCGTGGGTGGCCACACCGAACGCGGCCTTGCGCATCAGCGAGCCCGGCGGGACGACCGCCATGAGCTCCTCTTCAGCGGACTTGACGCGTTCGGTGTGCCAGACGCCTCTCACTCACTCGACGGTAACGGACTTCGCCAGGTTGCGAGGCTTGTCCACGTCGTAGCCGCGGGCGGACGCGATCTCGGCCGCGAGGATCTGCAGCGGCACCGTCGAGATGAGCGGCTGCAGCAGTGTCGGGACGGCCGGGATCTCGATCAGGTGGTCGGCGAACGGGCGCACGGTCTCGTCGCCCTCCTCCGCGATCACGATCGTGCGGGCGCCGCGGGCCTGGATCTCGCTGATGTTGGACACCAGCTTCGAGTGCAGGACGGCACGGCCCTTCGGCGACGGCATGACCACGACGACCGGGAGGTTCTCCTCGATCAACGCGATCGGGCCGTGCTTGAGCTCGCCGGCCGCGAAGCCCTCGGCGTGCATGTAGGCGAGCTCCTTGAGCTTGAGCGCGCCTTCCAGTGCCACCGGGTAGCCGACGTGACGGCCGAGGAACAGCACCGCCTTCGAGTCGGCGAGCTCACGGCCCAGTGCACGGACCTGCTCGGCCGTGCCGAGCACGCGCCGCACCGCCTCGGGCATGGCCTCCAGCTCGTGGAACTCGCGGGCGACCTCGTCGGGGTACTTGGTGCCGCGCGCCTGCGCCAGGGCCAGGCCCACGAGGTAGTTCGCGGCGATCTGGGCGAGGAACGCCTTCGTCGACGCGACACCGATCTCCGGACCGGCGTGCGTGTAGAGCACGGCGTCGGACTCGCGCGGGATCTGCGCGCCGTTGGTGTTGCAGACGGCCAGGACGCGGGCCTTCTGCGCGCGTGCGTGGCGCACGGCCTCCAGCGTGTCCGCGGTCTCGCCGGACTGCGAGACGGCGACGACGAGCGTGTCGCGGTCGAGCACCGGGTCGCGGTAGCGGAACTCGGAGGCCAGCTCGACCTCGACGGGCAGGCGGGTCCAGTGCTCGATCGCGTACTTCGCGACGAGACCGGAGTGGTACGCGCTGCCGCAGGCGATGACGAAGACCTTGTCGACGTCGCGCAGGTCCTGGTCGGAGAGGCGCTGCTCGTCGAGGACGATCCGGCCGTTCGCGAAGTGGCCGCGCAGCGTGTTCGCCAGCGCCTCCGGCTGCTCCTCGATCTCCTTGAGCATGAAGTACTCGTGGCCGCCCTTCTCGGCGGCGCTGAGGTCCCAGTTGACCGTGAACGGCTTGGCCTGCGCGACCTCGCCGTCGAAGTCGGTGACCTCGTAACCGGAGCGGCTCAGCACGACCATCTGGTCCTGGCCCAGCTCGACGGCTTCCTTGGTGTGCGCGATGAACGCGGCCACGTCGCTCGCGACGAAGTACTCGTTCTCGCCCACGCCGACGACCAGCGGCGAGTTGCGGCGCGCGGCGACGACCTGGTCGGGCTCGTCGGCGTGCGTGATCACGAGCGTGAACGCGCCCTCGAGCCGGCGGGCGATCTTGCGCACGCTGGCAGGCAGGTCACCCTTCGTGTCGCCCTCGGCGTAGGCGAACGCCACGAGGTGCGCGACCGTCTCGGTGTCCGTGTCGGACGCCATCTCGACGCCGAGGCCCTCGAGTTCGGCGCGCAGCGCGAGGAAGTTCTCGATGATGCCGTTGTGCACCACGGCGACACGGTTCGTCGTGTCGCGGTGCGGGTGCGAGTTCTTGTCGATCGGCGCACCGTGCGTCGCCCACCGGGTGTGGCCCATGCCGACGGTGCCCGCGAAGTTCTCGCGACCCACCTCGTCGAGCCTCGTCTCCAGGTTCTGCAGCCGTCCGGCCTTGCGTTCGACGGCGAGGTCGTCGCCTGTCACGACCGCGACGCCCGCTGAGTCGTAACCCCGGTATTCGAGGCGCCTCAGCCCGTCCAGCACGACGTCGAGCGCCGACTGGTGACCCACGTATCCCACGATTCCGCACACGGGAAACAGACTAGCTAGACCACGCCGCTAACCCTAATGAGTGAGAGCGCTCTGTTTGCGCTGGTCAAACGCACGTATGGTGTAGACCAATCTCAGGTGTGGTGCGGACGACAGGATCGACTACGGTTCACCACATGGCTCGCCGCGTGATCACGCTGACCGCGAAACAGGCCCTCGAGCAGCTCAGCAGGCCCGGCCCGCACCCCGTGCTGCGCGGCGACCTCGCGCTCGTCGGCCTGCCGGGCGTGATCTTCACGCCCGAGTCCGGCCTCGGTCTGCCCGCCCTCGCGTTCGGACACGGCTGGATGCAGCCCGTACGGCGCTACCACGGCCTTTTGCGCCACCTGGCCTCCTGGGGCGTGGTCGCCGCGGCACCGGCCGTGGAGCGCGGCCCGCTGCTGTCGTCACGGGTGCTCGCGGCGAACCTGCTGACCACTTTGGACATCTGCACCGGTGTGCGGCTCGGCACCGGGGAGATCAGCGTCGACCCGGCCCGGCTCGCACTGGCCGGACACTCGATGGGCGGCGGTGCGGCCGTGCTGGCAGCGTCCTCAGCGGACAGGGTCCGGGCCGTTGTGACTTTGGCCGCAACGGAGACGCGCCCCTCGGCACTGGACGCGGCCCGCGAGGTCCGCGCGCCCGGCCTGCACCTCGCGGCGGGCGAGGACCGCATCGCACCGCCGGTCGGCCACGCCGAGGCGATCGCGTCCGCGTGGGGCGGCCCCGTGCAACTGCGGCTGCTGCCCAAGGCCTCGCACCTCGGCTTCACCGAGGGCCGGCACTGGAGCGAACTCATGCTGGACGGCAGCGCCGAGCGCGGGGCGCAGAAGCTCGGCCGCGCGTTCGTGACTGCCTTCCTGCTGCGCGTGCTGACCGGCGACCGGACCTACGACGACCTGCTCGACAGCGACCTGAAGGCCGCGAACCTCGTGTTCCAGCGGGAAGCCCTGCCCCGGCGCTGACGGCGAGAGGCCCGCACCGGGTATCGGTGCGGGCCTCTCTGCCGCAGTTCGTCAGCTCAGCCAGGTCTGGCCGCTCAGGTCGTCATCGTCGTCCACCGGCGCCGCACGCCGCGGACGAGCCGGCGGAGGCGGTGGCACGACCGGGGCCGCGACCACGGGCGGAGGCGGCGGCGGAGTGGGCGCCTGCGGCGCCGGTGCGTAGCCACCGCCGTCGTCGTCCTCCGGGCCGAACGCCAGTTCACCGGCGCCGCGTTCGGGACGGTCCCACTGCGGCTTGCGCGACTGCTGCCGTTCGCCCTGCTCGACGAGGTTCTGGGCGCTCTTCTGAGCGGCCGCGACGTCCTGCTTGTGCTTTTCCTCGCGAGCCGCGATGTCGGCGGCCACCTTGTCCTGGCTCGCCTTGAGCTCCGCCGAGACCTCGGCGGTGGCACGGCGGGTCTTGGCGATGTTCTCGTCGAACAACGCCTGGACGCGCGGATCCACTTCCCCGATCATCGCCATGGGTTGGCGGCCTCTCCTCGGTCTTCACCCAGCGTGGTCTGCATGGCGCTCAACGGGTTGCTGTTGTCGTCGTCGAACAACGTGCCCGTGGTGCGCCACTGGCTGGCCCCGCGCTCGGAGTCGCCGCCCTGCTGGCCGCCTGCTCCGCCTCCGGGCATGCCGCCGCCCATCATGCCGCCGCCACCCATCATGCCGCCGGAGGCGGCACCGCTCGGCGCCTGACCACTGCCGTCCTGCATGGACGGCAGGTTCGCCGCGCCCGGCTGGGCCGCTTCGGAGGGGTTCGTGGTGAACGATCCGCCGTTGCTGTCACCCGCGTTCGGGCTGCTCCACGCGCTGTCGGCGTTCGAGCTGCCGAGCACGGACTCGCTGCCGCCGCCCGTGAACGAGACGCCGGACGTCGTCGTGCTGTCCGAGGCCTGGGCGAACTGCGGGTTCTCCGCGGAGACCCTGGGCTCGCCGAGGCTCGGCATGATGCCGTTGTCCTCGATGTAGCTGCGGGCCGCCGAGTCCTGGAAGCGCTCGGCCACGTTCGGCGCGGCCTCTCCCGGCGCGCTCCAGACCTGCTCACCGGCGGGCGCCGGCATCGGCTGGAACCCGGCCTCGGCAGGCATCGGCTGGAAGCCCGCCTCGGCGGGCAACGTCGTGACGGCCTCGGCCGGCAGCGTCGTGACGGGCTCCGGGAAGTCGCCCTCCGGGGTGCGCAGGCCGTCCTCCAGCCTGGCGCCGCCGGAACCGCCACCGCCGGGACCGGACTCGGAACCAGGGGTCTGCGCGGCGGGGTTCTCGTCCTCGCCGAAGCTCACGCCGATCTTGTCCGGCGTGCCGTCACCGTCGTCCGCGGTCAGGTTGATCTCGCCGGTGTCGGCGTTGACCTCGGCGGTGAAGTTGACGCCGTCCTGCTCGATGTGGATCTTGCCGTCCTCGCCGACCTCGACCGGGATCGGGTTCGACTCCGAACCGAGCGGGCCCGCGGCCGGAGCCGCTCCGCCGCCGGGCGCCGGGGTGCCACCGGGTGCGGGGGCGCCGCCGGCGGCGGGAGTCTGCCCGCCCGCCGTCGGGTTCGAGGCGGTGAGCTGGTTGGCCATGGCGGTGATGGCCTGAGTGCCGTTCTGCCCCATCAGGGCCTTGGCGGCCTCGGGGTTCTTGCTGAAGTCGAGGTCGTAGGTCTTCGGCTCGCCCTTCGGCGTGTCGATCGTCATCTTCACGTGCCCGTTCGAGTCGGGCTCCGTGACCTTGATCGTGTTGTCGCCGGCCGTGACCGTGACGGTCTCGAGCTTCTCCTCGGGCTTGGGCTCGTCGGGCTTGCCGTCGCCGTCGAGGTCGTCGGGCTTGCCGTCGCCGTCGGTGTCACCGGGGACGTCCGGCTTGCCGTCGCCGTCCTTGTCGAGCGGGTTCTCCGGCTTCGGGATCTCCGGCGTGCCACCGCCGCCACCGCCGCCGCTCGGGCTGCCGCCACCGCTCGGGCTGCCCCCGCCGCTCGGGCTGCCCCCGCCACCGCCGCCGTCGTTGACGTTCTGGCGGCCGCCGCCCTGATCGGAGAACGCCGGGGCGTCGCCGATCGGGCCGAACGTGTCCTTGAACGCGTTCTTCAGGCCCGTGAACATGGCCTTGTAGTCGGCGTCGACACCCGCCTGCACGGCCTGGCAGTAGCCGTCGAACGCCTTCTTCTTGCCGTCGAACTCCTCGCAGAGAGCCTTCAGCTTCTGCTTGGCCTCGTTGATGATGGACTCCCGCCGGCCCTTGACCCAGGAATCCCAGCCGAGACCCGCGAGAACGCCCGACAGGATGCCGCCGGTGAGAGCACCCACGACACCGCCGACGACCCAGCCGGGCAGGCCGGAGAGTCCGTCGAGGATGCCCGCGTCGTTCTCGAAGATGTCGCCGTTGGCCTGGCGGATCGCGGTCTCGGCCTCCTCGACCGTCAGGCCGCCGCACTTCTCCGAGTACTGGTCGTGGATCTGCTGCGCGAAGTCCTTGACGTGCTTCTGCATGTTCGTCACGCCGGCGGTGATCGCGCCGGGAGCCGTGCCCGCCTGCTGCACGAACGTCTTCGAGGCGCCGGCGAACTTGGCCCGGTACTCGCCCGCGGCCTTCGAGGCGGGGCCCTCCCAGGAACCGAGCCCGTTCCAGGCGGCGCCCAGCGCGTTGTCGTGCGCGTCCGCCTTCTTGACGTTCTCGGTGAGCTTGTGGGCGTCTTCGCGGAACTTCGCGAAGTCGATGTCGCGGACCTCGTCGTACTTGCGGTAGATCTCACCCTGGAGGTCCGGCGCGGCACCACCGTGACCGCACGCCTGCGCGGCCTTCGGGTAGATCGGGACGAACTTCTCGTAGAAACGCAGCCCGGGGGCACCGGCGTCGAGCAGGACGTTGCTGTTCGGCACGTCACCCTGCTCGTTCAGCACCTTCTGGGTGGCGCCGAGCTCGCGTTCCTCGCCTGCCTTCTTGACGAGCGCGTCCGCGTCCTCGCCGTCCATGGTGAAGGCCGAGTGCACGGCCTCCTTGCGGATGTTGTTGCTTTCGAGCAGGCCGAACGTCGGTGCAGCGAGCAGCACACCCACCACGTGGTCGCCCGTGCTCGGGTCGTCCGGGACGTCGACACCGTTCGCCTTGCCGTAGCGCTCGACCTCTTCCTGGGGAGCGCCGGCGCCGGCGAGGGCGCGCACGAGCTGCTTCTTGGTCTCCGGAGTGACGTTCGGGTCGTCGAGGAGCTTCTTGATCTCGGTCTGATCCGCCACGACTCGTTACCCCTTGAACTGGCTCGAGGTCTGCGCCTCGTTCGACTCGTACGTCTTGGCGACGTCCTTCAGACGGGTGGCGATGCCGGTCGCCTCCTGGCCGAACTTCTCCAAGTCCTGGCCGAAGAGGTCGAAGCAGGCCTTGTACTCGGCGGCGACGCCCTGGAACTTGCGACCGACCTGCCCGGCTCCCACACCCGGCACGGCCGCGGCCTTCATCTGGATCAGGGCTGATCCCTCTGCCTCGTACGTCCCCGCCGTCTTGGTCAAATCGCCGGACTGCACGCCGAACCCGGACATCCGCTCGCCTCCCCTTTGTCCCCGATCTGACGCAATTCGGTCTCATCGGGTTCCGCCATACAGTGCCAGCTCGGATCACACGGTGACCGGAGCTCCACGATGTCGGTTGCCTTAGTAAACAGCCATTCGGCGCAAGGCGCTGATGATCACCACTGATCAGTGGGAGGCGCCGGTCACCAGCCGTTCGGCGGAGGTGGGGGCGGACCCTGCTGCGAAGGGGGCTGCTGCGGCTGCGGGTACCCCTGAGGCGGGTACGGCTGCTGGGCCTGCTGCGGGAAGCCCTGCTGCTGGGGGTACGGCTGGTGCTGCGGATACCCGTGACCGGGCGGGAACGGGGGCTGGGCGACCGGTTTGCGCTTCGAAGCCGCGACAACGGCGATGACGACCGCCGTCACACCTCCCAGCAGCACCAGGAGTACGAGCAACATCAACATGGTCATCCCCAGCCCCCTGCAGTCCTCAGTGCACCGAGGAAACCACACCGGCCAGGCGCTGCGCGGCCGTCTGGGCCTGTTCGTGGCTCGTGGCCTCGACCATCACCCGCACGAGCTGCTCGGTGCCGGACGGGCGCAGCAGCACGCGGCCGGTGTCGCCGAGCTCGGCCTCGACGGCGGCGACGGCCTCGCTGACCGACGTGGCCTTGGCGACGGCCGCCTTGTCGGTGACCTTCACGTTGATCAGGACCTGCGGCAGGCGGCGCATCACCGATGCGAGGTCGGCGAGCGACTTGCCGGTCTCGGCCATGCGGGCCATCAGGCGCAGGGCGGTGAGCAGGCCGTCGCCCGTGGTGGCGTGCGCGGGCAGCACGACGTGGCCCGACTGCTCGCCACCGAGCGAGTAACCGCCGGCCTTGAGGTCCTGCAGCACGTAGCGGTCGCCGACGGCGGTGGTGCGCAGGCGGATCGACGACTCCCGCATGGCGATGTGCAGGCCGAGGTTGCTCATCACGGTCGCGACGAGCGTGTCCTCGAACAGCTCGCCCGCGTCGCGCATGGCGATCGCGAGGACCGCGAGGATCTGGTCTCCGTCGACCGGGTTGCCCTCGGCGTCCACGGCGAGGCAGCGGTCGGCGTCGCCGTCGTGCGCGATGCCGAGGTCGGCACCGTGCTCACGGACCGCGGCGGCGACGACGTCGATGTGGGTGGAACCACACCCGTCGTTGATGTTGAGGCCGTCCGGGTTCGCGTTGATCGCGATCACCTCGGCCCCGGCGCGGCGGTACGCGTCCGGTGCGGCCACCGACGCGGCACCGTTCGCGCAGTCCACCACGACCTTGAGGCCGTCGAGGCGGTGCGGTGTGACCTTGAGCAGGTGCTCGACGTACTGGATCTCGGCGTCGGGAACGTCGCGCACCCGGCCGATCGCGGCCCCGGTGGGACGGTCGAAACCGGAACCCATGTGCTGCTCGATCTCGTCTTCGACCGAGTCGGGGAGCTTGTGCCCACCGGCGGCGAAGAGCTTGATCCCGTTGTCCGGCATCGCGTTGTGCGACGCCGAGATCATCACGCCGATGTCGGCGCCGAGCGCGGCGACCAGGTGCGCGACGGCGGGCGTGGGCAGAGCGCCGACGCGCAGCACGTCCGCACCGGCCGAGGTGAGGCCCGCTGTGACGGCGGCATCGAGCATCTCACTGCTCGCCCTGGGGTCGCGGCCGACGACGGCGACCGGACGGTGGGTGCGGTCGTGCTCGGCGAGCACACGCGCCGCCGCGGCGGCGACGGACATCGCGAGCTCAGGGGTGAGATCGGCGTTCGCGAGACCGCGCACACCGTCGGTGCCGAACAGGCGGGCCATGAATCCTCCGAATTGGACACTGCGAGGCGGCGGGAAAGGACCCGGAAAACACTGCGGGAGCAGCAGTTCGTGGTGAACTGCTGCTCCCGCAGGTATAGCTGGATGACGCTCGGAGTGCGGGTGTCCCCGCACTCACCGCGGAAGAGCGGTGATCTGACGAACGCAGACACGGCTCGCCCCGCGGTGGGGCATCAACGCTTGGAGTACTGAGGCGCCTTGCGGGCCTTCTTCAGACCGTACTTCTTGCGCTCCTTGACCCGCGGGTCACGGGTGAGGAAGCCGGCCTTCTTGAGGACCGGACGGTCCTCGGCGTCGATGGCGATCAGCGCACGCGCGATGGCGAGACGCAGCGCACCGGCCTGGCCGGTGATGCCGCCGCCGTGCAGGTTGCCGATCACGTCGAAGGTCTCGGGCTTCTCCGTGGTGACGAGCGGCTCCCTGATGAGCTGCTGGTGCACCTTGTTCGGGAAGTACGCCTCGAGGGTCTTGCCGTTCAGCGTGAACTTGCCGGTGCCGGGCACGAGGCGGACGCGGACGACGGCCTCCTTGCGGCGGCCGACGGTCTGCGCGAGGTGCGCGGCGCCGTTCAGCGAGAGTGCGACCACGGGCGCGGAGGTCTCTTCGACGACCTCGGCCTCGTCGGCGTCGTCAGCGTCAGCCACGGGGGCGTCGGCGTCGGCCTCAACAGCCTCGGGAGCCTCATCGGCCTCAGGAGCGTCGACGACCTCGGCCTCGACAACCTCGGCCTCGACCTCGGGGGTCTCGACCTCAGGGGTCTCGTTCTCAGGGGTGGTCACAGGAACTTCCTCGGTGTTCTCGTCGCTCACTGGGCGATCTTCTTGATCTCGAAGGCCTGCGGCTGCTGCGCCTCGTGCGGGTGGCTCGCGCCTGCGTAGACCTTGAGCTTGTTCGCGATCTGACGGCCAAGGCGGTTTTTGGGCAGCATGCCCTTGATCGCCTTCTCCACCAGGCGGTCCGGACGCGTGTCCAGGACCTCGCCGAAGGACTGCTTGCGCAGACCACCGGGGAAGCCGGAGTGGCGGTACTGGAACGCCTGGTCGCGCTTCGCGCCGGTCAGAGCGACCTTGTCAGCGTTGATGATGACAACGAAGTCACCAGTGTCAACGTGAGGCGCATAAGTCGGCTTGTGCTTGCCGCGCAGCAGCGTCGCGGCCTGGGTGGCGAGCCGGCCGAGCACCACGTCCTGGGCATCGATCACATGCCAGGTGCGGGTCACCTCACCGGGCTTCGGGCTGTACGTGCGCACGGATCTACCTCGTCGTCACTTGCGTCTGGGGTCACTGCGGCGGTTGCCCCAGACCGATCTTGGACGAACCAAGCGGTGGTTCCGGAACAGGCGCGGCACACATGGGCGCCAGCTACCGCACAACAACGTCAGAAGATACCGGATGGGAGGCGCCGGGACCAAAACGGCCCCTCTTAAGCGCCTTCCCGTGGACGTACGTGAGCCCCGGACCACGTGGTTCCGGGGCTCACGAAGGTGTTGCGACTGGCCGGTGGGCTCAGCTCCAGCGCATGGCGTTCTTCTGCTCACCCTGCTGGTAGGCCTCGGCGGCCTGCTGGACGGCGACACCGATGGAGGAGAGCACCTGCGCCAGGTCGGCAGCGGCCTTGTCCCAGTCGTTCTGGGCGGCGTTGTACGCCTCGGAGCTCGCACCTTCGTAGCCGGCGAGCACGGACCTGACGCGACCCTCGAGGGCCTCCAGCTCGCCGGTGATCTTGCGCTCAGCGCTGCTGATCTGCGACGAGGCGTTCATGAGCTCGGGAAAACTGACCTTGATCATTTTGTTGGTCCCCTTAGGTACTGAAGAGATCTGCGGATGGAGAGGTGCTTACCGGAGAGAACCGGGAGATCAGAGGCGGCTGGCGATGCTGCCCAGGCCCGAGCCCTGCTCCTCTTCGCGCGTGTCCATGTCCTGCGCGGTGCCGGCGAGGCCCTCGCCGATGACCGAGAGGGCCTGCTGCAGCTTGGCCTGGCTCTCCTGGAAGCGGTCCATCAGCCTGGCGAACGCCACGGCCGCCGGGCCCTCCCACGAGCCGCGCAGCGTGTCACAGGTCGACTGGACACCGCGGAGGATGCCGTCGAACTCCGTCTTGGCGTTGTTCACGTCCCTCGAGAGAGTCGCGATCTCTTCCGTGGTCGCCTGAAATCCACCAGCCATTGCAGTTCCCCTTAGTTTGGATCGTTAGGCCGTACCGCTTGTTCTGTACGCCCCTTCCGACGAGCACCCTGCCACGTCGGTTCCGTCCTGTCCCGAGATGGTTCCAAGTAGTTGCTCTAGTAAACGGGCCGCAGGTGCGAGAAGGTTCAATAGAGGATTCGCGACTGCGAAAAGTCCTCGTCATCGTCACTCACACGGGGAAGCTGGCCACTCGGACCGGCGACGGCCGCGGAACCGAGAGTCACCCGTTCCGTCTCAACTGGAACCGCGGCGACGACCTCGGCCACGGGCTCCGGCACCTGCTCGACGGCCAGCCCGCGGTCGGTCCGGAACCCCGTGGCGGCCTCCCGGACGTCGGCAGGGGTGGCCTGACCACCGGGCCCGGCCTCGCGTTCACGAGCCGATGCCGCCAGGTCACGCGTGCGTTCCCGCAGCTTGGCGTTGCGTTCACCGATCTCACCCGACGCGCGGCGGGCGCGGGTGACCGCTGCTCCGACCTCGGCGCGGAACCGGGCGAGGACTTCGGTGGCGGACATCGGCGACTCCCTGGCAGTGCGGCTACGACTTGATGACGAGTGAGCGGACGATCTGCTCACAGGCGGCGTTGACCTGGGCTTTTGCGGCTTCCACCGCCTGGCATCCGACACTCACCTGGTGCTCGCCCGCGAACTGGATGTACCAGTCGACACCGGTCGTCTCGACCACTTCGCGATAGTGAACAACAGACTTGCCCGCGAATGTGATCTCTTCGGAGAAGTCGGCGACCTCATCGCCCTTTTCCTTGCGTTGTTCAAAGGTGTTCTTCAACTCACTCAGTGCACGAGGACGATCCGCGTCGCTGTCGTACTCGAGTGTTTGCTCCTGCACAGCAATGCGCGCTTCCGGTTGTTTGCCATCGGAATTCTTGCGGTCGACCGGTTGCAAAAGCACCTGACGAACGGGGGCGGCGCCGCCCGTCTGCTCCCACCCGTCCGGCCGGGTGAAGCTGTAGTCGTAGACGGCGATCCGGTCGCCCTGCGGAGCAGGCTGTTCCTGCGTCCCCTTGGGCTTGAACCAGTAGTAGCCGCCGACACCGGCCGCCGCGAGCACGACCACGACACCGATCGCGATGAACAGAGGCGCCTTGCTCCTCTTCCGCGGCGGCGGCGGTGGCAAGGCCGCGGGGAACGAGACGGGGAACTGCCCGGACGGCGGTGGCGTGATCCGGCGGGTGATCTTCCGGGTGGCCTCGTCGCCGACCCGCAGGTTGTGAGTCACCTCACCCGGCGGGCCCTTCGGCTGGGGCGCCTTGGCCACACCTCCGGTCCGTTCCGGGTCGAGGCTGACCGCCCTCAGCGCGCCCCGGGCCACCACCGTCTCCGGCTGGTCGATGCTCGTCGGCACCACGCGGATCTGCTCGTGGACCATCCTCGCGACCAGCGGGATCCGGCTGGACCCGCCGACCAGGAACACCCCGGCCAGCTGATGGGGCGCGAGACCGGCGTCGCGGACCGCGGCACCGGCCAACGCGGCCGCCCGGCTGATCGGCGCGGCGATCAGCTGCTCCAGGTCCGAGCGCGTCAGGTGCGCGTCGGGGAACGGCGGCGGCATCGGCACGTCGGTGTAGGCGTGCCGGGACAACGTCTCCTTGGCGCCGCGCACGTCCTGCCGCAGCACCCGCCGCTTGCGCCGGTCGGCCATCTCGCGGCCCTCGACCAGCTGCCGCCAGGCCTCGGGGTCCTTGGCCGCGACCAGCCCGCCGACGTGGTCGAGCAACGCCTGGTCGATGTCCGCGCCGCCGAAGCTCGGGTCGCCCTTCGCGGAGAGCACCCGGAAGCTCTTGCCCGCCCGCGCCACCACGCTCGCGTCGACCGTCCCGCCTCCGAGGTCGAGCACGGCGAGAGCGGCACCGTCCGGAATGGAGTGGCTCGCGGAGTGGAAGACGGCGGCGGCGACGGGCTCGGGCACCAGCACCACCTCGCGGCCGAGCCCGCGGGCCGCCTGCAGCAGGACGCGGGTGCGGACGGAACCCCAGTCCGCGGGGTGGGTGAGGACGAGAAGGTCGACAGGCGCTCCGCCACCAACGCGCCGTGCTTCTCCCACAGCTCGTGCCAGCACCGCCCGCACAACGTCCACAACGGGCAGCACGGTGCTGCCGAGCAACAACTCCCCCTCGTCGACACGGCGCTTCGGGTGCGGCTCGTAGCGCGAGGGATCGACCGCCGCCTGGCGTTCGGCCTCCTGGCCGACGAACAACGTGCCGTCGGCGGCCGCGAACACGGCGGACGGCACGAGCGGCTGGCCGTCGAACACGACGACCTGCGGCTCCCGCCCGTTCGCGGAGATCGCCACACAGGTGCTCGACGTGCCGAAGTCGACCGCGACGTGCAGGCTCATGCACCTTCCCCTCTTCCGCGCACATGCTTACCCGATGCGACTGAGCTGGACGACACGGATGACGAAGGTCGCCATGTCCGATTTCATCCCAGCGCCACCACGCGCGGCCACGGCGTCCGCCCGCGGGTCACTTCAGGGCCGGTGGACCTCGGCGATCACGCCTTCCGGCGAGCCCGCTCCAGCACGGCGCGCAGTCGGTCTTCCGCGTCGGCGTCACCCGCGTCGGCGTAGTCCTCCAGGGCGGCGGTCGCCACGTCGACCGCCTTGCCCACCAGGCCGAGCGCGAGGTTCGCCTCGGCGATCGCAGTGAGCGCGCGCACGGTTCCGCGGCGCTCGCCCAGCGACTCGAAGACGTTCAACGCCTTCTCCGCACCGACCAGCGCGGCGCGGGCGTCTCCTTGGGCAAGGTCGGCTCGCGACACGAGCACCGTGCAGTAGGCGGCACCCCTGTCGTCGCCGACAGCGGTCACCAGGTCGAACGCCTCCCGGCTCGCCGCACCCGCCCTGGCGGCGTCACCGCTGGCCAGCGCGGCCACTACCACGCGGCTGAGCACCTGGGCGACCTCGCTGCGCTCACCCGTCTCCCGGCTGATCACCAGCGCCTCGTCCAGCACCCGTGCCGACTCCGCGTGACGTCCTTCCGCACTGAGCATCGTTCCCAGCTCACGCAGGGCGCACAGCTGTGTGAGCTGCACACCGCTCGCTCGCGCGGCGGCCACCGCGCGTTCGGCGATCGCGAGCTGCGGCTGTCCGGTGTGGAGCATCGTGAAGTACGCCAGCGCTCCCAGCGCGCAGGCGAGCTCGGCCTGGGCTCCGACGGCCTCGAAGCCGTCCACGCAGCGGGCGTACTCCGTGATCACCTCGTCGCTGACCCCTCGCGTCACCAACTGGCCCAGCAGCCGGAGGTGCGCACGCCAGGCGTTCAGCTCGTCGCCCTGTGCGAAAGCCGCGTCCCGGACGAGCTCGCACATCCGCAGGATCCGCTCGTGCGGGTGGTAGCAGTCGAGGTAGGCGAACGCGCGGTGCGTGAGGTTCTCGGCGGATTCGACCCAGCCGTGGTCCAGGCACAACATGACGGCCCTGTCCACGTTGACCTGCTCGGCGAGCAGCCACTTCTCCCTGCCCTCGGCCAGCCGGTCGAGCTCAAGGTCCTCCAGCGCCCTGGACCTCGTGATGGGGCGCTTCGGCATGTCGTCAGCGGCGAACCAGTCCCGCGCCGCGTCGTCGGCGAGCGTCACCATCACGTCGACGTAGTCGCGCAGGGCCGCCGTGGTCACCTCGGGAGGTTCCTCGCGCACCAGTTCGGCGGCGTAGACCGCGAGCAGGTCGTGCATGCGGTAGCGCGGTTCACCGGTCGCGTCGAGACCGACCTCGTCGACGAGGTTCGCCTCCACCAGCCGTTCGACCAGTCGCTCGCCGTCGCCGCCCGCGAGCACCCCGACCGTCCAGGCCGCGACGTCGATCGCACCGAGCAGCCCCAGCCGGCGGAACGCGGTCGCCGCGTCGGCGGGCAGGGCCTCGTAGCTCGGTCCGAACGACGCGCGAACCTCCAGGTCGCCGGTGGCGAGCTCGTCGAGCCGGCGCCGTTCGTCGGACAACCGCCCGGCCAGCGACCTGAGCGGCAGCGACTCGCGGGCGGCGAGCCGTGCGCCGACGACCCTCAGCGCGAGCGGCAACCCGCCGCACGCACCGACGATCGCGCGTGCGGCGGCCCGGTCGGTGGCGGCACGGGACAACCCGATGACGCTCTCCAGCAACGCCGACGCGTCCTCGTCGCTCAGCGGCGGCAACCGCAGACCGTGCGCACCTTCGACCTGGACCAGGCGCTGCCTGCTGCTGATCAGCGTCGCGCAGCCGGCCGTTCCCGGCAGCAGCGGCCTGACCTGCTCCGGCCCCGCCGCGTCGTCCAGCACCACGAGCATCGCGCGGTCGGCCAACTGGGCGCGGAAGGCCGCGGCACGGGCCTCCAGACCGTCCGGCATGCCGGTGACCGACACGCCCAGGGCCAGAAGCAGCTCACCGAGCACCTCGGCCGGATCGCGCGGCGCGGATCCGGCGCCGTTGAGCCGGACGAACAGCTGGCCGTCCGGGAAGCGGTCGCGCAACCGGTGGGCGGCCTTGATCGTGAACGCGCTCTTGCCCACGCCGGGAGCGCCGCTGAGCACGACGACCGGCACCCGGCCCTGCGGCGCGAACATCGCCTCCACCTGGTGCAGCAGTTGCTCACGGCCGGCGAAGGTCGGCGTGTCGGGCGGCAGCTGGCAGATCACCTTGCGCTCAGGCGCGTCCATCTCGCCGTTGAGCAGCGCGAGGTGCAGCCTGGACAGCCCCGGTGAGGGGTCCACGCCCAGTTCGTCGGCGAGCAGCGCGGTGATCTCGCGGTAACTCTCGAGCGCCTCGGCCTGCCGGCCGGACCTGGCCAGCGCCGTCATCCGCTGCGCCCAGAAGCGCTCCCGCAACGGGTGCTGCCGCACCAGCTCGGCCAGTTCCGCGACCAGCTGCTCGCCCTGGCCGCGGTCCAGGTCCGCGTCGATCCGGCGCTCCAGCACTCCGACGCGTTCGTCTTCGAGGCGCGGCACGTCCTCGCGGTGCAACGCGTCCGATGCCACGTTCGCCAGCGCCGGCCCGCGCCACAGTTCCGTCGCCGAGGCGAAGTCGCCCCCGCGCACGAGCTCGCGGAAGCGCAGCAGGTCGAGCTCCTCCGGCGCGACCTCGACCAGGTAGCCGCCGGCGGTCGTGCGCACGCGGTTCGCGTCGCCGAGGGCCTGCCGCAGCCGCAACACCGTCGTCTGCAACGTCTTGTGCGCGCGGTCGGCGGTCGGCGGTTCGCCGTCCCACAGCCGGTCGACCAACTCGTCGACGGACACGAAACGGTTGGGACGCAACAACAACGTCGCGAGCAGCACTCGGCTGCGGCCTGCCGGGACGAAGACCGGTTCGCCGTCCGCCAGCACTTCGAGCGGGCCCAGCACCCGGAACTCGACGTTCACGATCACCCCCGGAACACGCTCCTCTCGGGACGAGTGTCGCACCGGGTCACGACACCCCGCAGTTCTTCGGCGGGCGCCCGGCGGTCCGGTTCATCAGCTGGTGGAGGGGCTGGTCATCCCCTGCGTCCGCTTCTCCTGCGACGAAGACGCGTGAGCTCGCAGCAGGTCGTGCGACGAGCACCGGCCCATGCGTTCGGTGACGACGTTCACGACCGCTTCACCTGATCCGTCCACAGTGGAGTGGCGGGTGCACGCGGTGCTCGGCTCACAACGGTCCCCCAGGTTCCGCGACCAGTTTAGACGGTGTGTGATCGCGGTGTGACCGAAGTGTGAGCGGTGTCGGGCACAGTAGTCCTCAGCGGTGCTGGTGGCAGATGTTCCTGGGGGGCCACCAGCACCGCATCATCAGTTCCGGGTGTCTCACGGCCTGTGACCGAAGTGTGAGCGCGACCGGGCAAAGTGGTGGTCAGCCGGAGCGACGAGAGTGACAACGAGGTTCTGGGGGGTGTCACGCTCGCCGAGCTCCCTCCTGGCCGCGCCTCCCAGTGGTGCGGTCAGGGTGGGAACTCCGGTCTGGGGGGGAACCGGACAGTCCCCTGCTGTCCGGCGAAGGCCCGCGGCTTCGGCTGCGGGCCTTTTTCATCGCCGGAGAAGGCATGTCATCGAGACGTGAGCGGCGCGTGAGCGGTGTGCGGCACAGTTCTCGACAGCCGGTTCGGAGGAGTCAGCCTGGGGGATGACTCGGAGGAACAGGATCCGGAACGCCGGTGTGGTCGCCTCCCTCTTGACCGCACCGGCGTTCCCGATCCGGCGGCATGTGGGCAGGTAGTACCCCTGCTACCGGAAAGGCCCGTGGCTTCGGCCGCGGGCCTTTGCCGTTCGCGCGGCGTTCCCCGAAACGACTCGTGGGTGGCCCCGCCGTTGCGGCGGGACCACCCACGAAGACTGTTGTGACGAAGTTCTAGTCCGGCGAGATCCAGGCGAACTGCATGCGCTGCTGACCGTGCTTGCGGGTCACCAGCGTGCCCCGGCCGGGAGGCTGCGTCGACGGCTTGAGGTTGCCGATGATGTTGCCCTCCTCCTTCGAACCGGAGCCGACGAAGATCGGCGCCGAGATCTCCTTCAGCTTGCCCATGATCGGGTCGTACATCGCGCGGGACGCACCACCCATGCGGCGGACGACGACGATGTGCAGACCGACGTCCTTGGCCTGCGGGATGAACTCGGCCAGCGGCTGCATGGGGTTCGGAGCACCCTGCGGAGCGACCAGGTCGTAGTCGTCGACGATGACGAAGACCTCGGGGCCCTTCCACCAGGAACGGTTCTTGAGCTGTTCCTGCGTGACGTCCGGGCCGGGCATGCGGCCCGCGAGCGAACCGCGGACCTCCTGGACGTTCTGCGTGAACTGCGGGCCGGACACCGCGTAGGTGAGCAGGTGGTCGGTGTCGATGAAGCCGAGCATCGTGCGGCGGTAGTCCGCGAGCAGGATCAACGCCTCGGACGAGGTGTAGCTCTGCATGATGCCGCGGACGATCGTGCGCAGGATGTTCGTCTTGCCCGACTCGCCGTCCGCCAGCGCCATGAAGTGCGGGTCCGCGTCGAAGTCCAGGTAGACCGGCGCGAGCTCGTCCTCGTTGACGCCGACCGGGACGAGGTGCCCGCGGTTGGGGAAGGTCTGCTGGACGTGGGCCATGAACTGCCCGTGGTCGAGCAGGTCGGGCAGCATGCGGACCTGCGGGGCGGGCGGCCCCTGCCAGGCCGCCGTGAGCTTCTTCGCGAGGTCCGCGACACCCGCCGTGACGCTGTTCGCGTCCTGCGAGGTGTCGATGCGCGGCAGGCCGACCAGGTAGTGCAGCCGACGGCCGGTGGCGCCGTCCATGGTGATACCGCGGCCAGGACGGCCCGGCGGCACGTTGACCGCCACCTTGCGGTCGACCTCGGACTCGCTCGGGTCACCGAGCCGCAGCTCGAAGCGCGTGCCGAGGAGGTCCTTCATCGCGGGCCGGATCTCCGCCCACCGGCTCGCGCCGACGATCACGTGCACGCCGTAGGACAGCCCCTGGGCGGCGAGCGCCTGGATCTGCGGCTCGACCATCTCGAACTCCTGGCGGAAGTTCATCCAGCCGTCGATGATCAGGAACGCGTCACCGAACGCGTCGTCCTTGATCTCACCGCGCCGCTTGCGGTTGCGGAACTCGGCCAGCTCGATGCGCGCGTCGCGCCAGCGGAGCTCGCGCTCGGCGATCAGCGTCTGCAGCTCGGCCACCATGCGGCGGACCTTGTCGACGTCGAGACGACCGGCGAAGCCACCGACGTGCGGCAGGTCCTCCATCGCGGCGAGCGAACCACCACCGAGGTCGATGCAGTAGAACTGCACCTCCTCGGGCGTGTGAGTGAGCGCCATCGACGCGATGATCGTCCTGAGCATCATCGACTTGCCGGACTGCGGGCCACCGACGATCGCGCCGTGGCCCGCCGCACCGGAGAAGTCCGCCCACAGCAGGTCGCGGCGCTGCTCGAACGGCTTGTCGACGATGCCGACCGGGATCTGCAGCGTGCTGTTGGCCGGGTAGCCAGGCGACGTGAGACCGCGGTCCGGCGTCACGTCGAGCGGCGGCAGCATCGTGTCCATCGTCGGCGGCTCGTTGAGCGGCGGCAGCCACACCTCGTGCGCGGGCGGGCCCTGACCGACGAGGCGGTCGACGATGAGCTCGAGCTGGGTCGGCTCGTTCGCGTCCTCCTTGACCGGCTCCGCGACCTTCACCGGCTCGAGCGGGCGCTCCGGCTCCTTCGGGATCTCGATGAAGTCCGGCACGAAGAAGCGCGGGCGCTTGTCACTGCGCACGGCCACCGACTCACCGGCGGACTGCATGCCCGCCGGCCGGTAGGTGCCCGAGACGTAGAGCGCCTTGAACCTGGTGAGCGGCGTGCCCTGCACGCTCAGGTAACCCGAGCCCGGGATCGGCGGCAGCTCGTAGGCGTCCGGCACACCGATCGCCGCACGGGACTCCGCCGCGTTGAACGTCTTCAGGCCGATCCGGTACGAGAGGAACGTGTCCAGACCGCGCAGCTTTCCTTCCTCGAGCCGCTGCGACGCGAGGAGCATGTGCATCTGCAGCGACCGGCCGACACGACCGATCTGGAGGAAGATGTCGATGAAGTCCGGCTTCGCCGTCAGCATCTCGGAGAACTCGTCGATGCAGATGAACAGCGCGGGCAGCGGGTCGAGCTGGGCACCGTTCTCACGGGCCTTCTCGTAGTCCCAGACGTTCTTGTAGTTGCCCTTCGCCAGCACCTCCTGGCGACGCGACACCTCGCCCTCGATGGCGTCCTTCATGCGGTCGACCAGGCTGAGGTCGCCGGCGAGGTTGGTGATCGTCGCGGCGACGTGCGGTGCCTTGTCCAGACCGAGGAACGTCGCACCACCCTTGAAGTCGACGAGGATCATGTTGAGCGCCGTCGACGAGTGCGAGGCCAGCAGACCGAGCACCAGCGTGCGGAGGAACTCCGACTTGCCGGAACCGGTCGCGCCGATGCACAGGCCGTGCGGGCCCATGCCGTCCTCGGCCGCTTCCTTGATGTCGAGCTCGACCGCCTGGCCGTGCTCGCCGATGCCGAACGGGATGCGGTAGCGGTCGCGCTTGGGCCGCGGCCGCCACGCCTGCTGCACGTCGAACGTGATCGGGTCGCCGGGGATGCCCATGAACTCGAGGATCGGCGGGTTGTTGCTCATCGCCAACGGGTCCTCGCCGCTGTCGCCACCGGCTTCACCGGCGGCGCCCATGCGGTACGGCGAGAGCCTGCGGGCCAGCGCCTCGGACTCCACGACGGTCAGGCGGTCCGGCGCGCCGAACCACTCGACACCGCTCGCGGACCGGGCACCGAGCTGGTTGTTCTCGACGACGAGCCGCAGACCGCGCCGCGCCGTCAGGTTGCCCAGGCACTCGCTCAGGTCCAGCAGCGTGACGCCGACCAGACCCTCCTCGAGGATGATCATCTCTTCGCGGCTGATGTCGCCGTCGTCGATGACGATCACGATGTGCGGCTGGTCGGGCGGCGGCGGGGCGTTGCGGGTGAACCGCTGCCGGTCGCGCAGGTTCTCGTCCAGCATCGCCTCGACCTCGGCGAGCGAGTTCGCCATCATGCGGCGCTGGCCGATGCCGTCGATGTCGGTGGGGTGCTGCGCGTGCGGCAGCCACTTCACCCACTCCCACAGCTGCTTCGTGCGGCCCGCGCTGACGACCGCGATCAGCAGGTCGTCCGGGGCGTGGAACGTGACGAGCTGGGCGATGAGGGCGCGCGCGAGGTCGCGGCGGTCCTCGATCTCGCCGAGCAGGCCGACCGCGGCGAAACCGCGCAGTGCGATGGAGATCGGGAGGTCGGGCACGAGCGAGTGGGCGCGCACGAAACGGCGCAGCGCCAGCGTCGCGATCGGCTCGAGCTCCTCGACGGGACCGGTCTGCGGCGGCACCAGGCGGGTCGCGAGGCGCTGCGAGCCCCGTCCCGCGCGCAGGTGGCAGAAGTCCGGGTCGTTCTGACGGCGTTCCCACATGCGCCTGGTGGTGGCGAGCGACCACAGCATCTGCGGGTCGGGGTGCACCCACTCGCGCTCGGCGCGCTGCTCGTCGGCGGCCTCGCGGGCGCGGTCGCGCATCTGGCCGAGGTACCGCAGGTAGTCCTTGCGGTCCTCGTTCATCTCGGCTTTCTTCTGGCCCTTGCCCGAGCCCATGCCGCTCGCCATCATGCCGATGGTCGAGATCATCATCATGCCCGGCATGATCATCGCCGCGGGCTGCCGCGGCATGAACACGAGCATCATGCCCATCATGCCCATCGACGCCACGATCATGACGACGGGCATCGCCTTCATCATGATGTTGCCGGGGATGATCCGGGGAACCTCGGGTGGCGGTTCGAGGTGGACCTCACCGCCCGGAGGCCGGGGAGCAGCAAGGCGTGCCGTTCGCTTGAACTGCAGCGTGCTCAACTGACAGGCACCTCTTCGACTCGTTACGCCACCAGTAGCAACCGACACTATTGCGCATCCGCGCGCGTCACGAAGGTGGGTCGGAAAAAAACCCAGTCGAACGTGTTCTGCGAACCACACGTGCATGAGGCGTCGGTGCGGCCATACTAGGGCCGCTCGGCAACCGTCCAGGTGGACCAATAGGGTCGGGCACATTGTTTGCAAGCGCTGATCTGACTTAGGGGGCCCTGGTGGCGACCGGTACGACGGTGTTCAGCCGTGTCACGGTGGTGGCACCTCGAACGCGTATCGACGTCGCGCTGCCTGCCGACGTGGCGGTGGCCGATCTCCTGCCCATGTTGCTGGACATGGCGAGAGAGGCCACTCCGGACGGCGGTGTGCGGCACGGTGGCTGGTGCCTCGCCAAGCTCGGCGACAACCCGCTGGACCCGGCGCGCACGCTGGCTTCGCTCGGCGTCGTCGACGGCGAGCTGCTGCAGTTGCGGCGCCGCAACGAGAATCCGCCGCCGCCGTTGTACGACGACGTCGTCGACGCGATCGCGGAGTCCGATCCGGACTCCTTCCGGCCGTGGACCAAGGAGACCGCACAGCGGTTCGGTCACCTCGCCGGCGCGCTCGCGCTGATCGCGTCCGCGGTGGCGTTGTTCCTGTCCGGCCCGATCACGCAGGGCGGTTCCGGCAGCGGTCTCGCGGCCGCGATCGCCGGCGGTGTCGGCGCGATCGCCATGCTGGCGGCCGGCGCGACCATCTCGCGGGCGTACAGCGCGGTGTCGACCGGTGTGCTGATCGCCGCGTGCGGTTCGCTGCCGCTGGCGTTCGTCGCGGGCTACCACGCCGTGCCCGGTGTGGGCTTCAACCCGAAGATGTTGCTCGCGTCCGCGCTGATGATGATCTTCGCGTGGGGCGGCATCCTGCTCATCGGCCAGGGCATCACGGTGTTCATCGCCGCGGCGACCGGCGGCACCCTCGTGGCGCTGGCGTTCCTCGTCGCGACGTTCGTCGAGCACCCGCTGACCGGTGTGGCCGCCGCGACCGGTGCCGTGGCGCTCGCCGCGCTGTCGATGCTGCCGAGGCTCACGCTGCAGCTGGCCAAGATCCCGCCGCCCGTCGTGCCGACGAACGCCGAGGACCTCAAGGAGGACAGCGGCTTCCCGGAGTACGCGGTCATCGAGCGTCGCACGGCCGTCGCGCACGAGTACCTGACGGGCATGATCATCGGCACCGGCGTGGTCGCGGCACTCGCCGCCATCGTCGCCGCGGGCGCCGACACGGTCTGGGGCCCGATCTACGGCGTGGTCGTCGCGATCGTGCTGATGATGCGCGGCCGGGCGTACGCCAACGGCGCGCAGGCCGTCGCCCTGCTGTCGACCGGCATGTTCGCCAGCGCGGGCATCCTGATCGGCTGGCTGATCTCGTCGAGCTCCTTCAACCGCATCGCGTTCGTCTTCGGCGCGCTGCTGCTGCTGGGCGTGCTGGCACTGGTGTTCGGTGTGATCTTCCCCAACCAGAAGTTCTCGCCGCCGTTGCGCCGCACCGTCGACATCATCGAGGCGATCCTGATCGCCTCCGTGCTGCCGCTGGCGCTCGCGGTCATGGACATGTACCAGGTGTTCCGAGGTCTGATCACGCTATGAGGACCGGCATCAGGCGCACCGCGGCGGCCGCGACCGCCGGACTGCTGCTGCTGACGGGGACGCTGCCGCAGGCCTCCGCTCAGCCGTCCTCCACACCCGCGACCGCGCGCCCGAACTCGGTGCCGCCGGACCTGCCCGCGGGCACGCCGCCGCCCGCCGACACGGGCGCACCGGACGTCAAGTACGAGCGCACCTCGAAGGGGTGCGTGGAGTCCGACACCAAGAGCGAACTGATCGAGTACATGCCCTGGGGCCAGGTCTACCTGAACCTGGAGCAGGCGCACCGGTTCGCCAAGGGCAAGGGCATCAAGATCGCGATCATCGACACCGGTGTCGACCCCCGCAACCCCCGCTTCGGCGGCAGGGTCCAGGGTGGCGGTGAGTACGTCTTCGGCAACGCGAACGGCACCGACGACTGCGACGGCCACGGAACCGAGGTCGCCGGCGTCGCCGCCGCGGCCAAGACCGAGGGCGACTTCGTCGGCGCCGCACCGGAGGCGACGATCCTGGCGATCCGCCAGACCAGCGACCGGTTCGAGTTCAAGGGCGACGCGAACAACGAGAAGCGCTCCTCCGCCGGCAAGGTCGGCACGCTGGCGATGGCCATCGTGCGCGCGGCGAACCAGGACGCCAAGGTCATCAACATCTCGTTGACCAACTGCAGCGCTCCCAAGGGCTTCAGCGCGGACGACCAGAAGCTGCAGGCCGCCATCAGGTACGCGGTGGACGTCAAGGACGTGGTGATCGTCACCGCGGCCGGCAACCTCAACGACCAGGGCGTCGGCTGCGGCGCGCAGAACAACAACCTGGACTCCTCCAACGTCAACTCGGTCTCCTCGCCCGCGTGGTTCGCGAACGACGTGCTGTCCGTCGGGTCGATCGCCCGGTCGGGCGAGGTCTCGTCGTTCAGCGTCTGGGGCCCGTGGGTCAGCATCGCCGCGCCGGGCGAGGAGATCATCTCCGTCGACCCCAAGGGCACCGGCCTGACCAACGCGAACGTCACCGCGCAGGGCGTGCAGGACATCAAGGGGACGAGCTTCGCTTCGCCGTACGTCGCGGGCATCACGGCGCTGGTGCGCGAGCGGTTCCCGAACCTCAAGGCGCGTCAGGTGATGGAGCGCCTCAAGGCCACCGCCCTGCACCCCGGCAACGTGTCCGGCAAGGACAACAAGGTCGGCTTCGGCATGGTCAACCCGGTCGCCGCGCTGACGGCGGTGCTGCCCGCGGAGGCAGCCGGGTTCAAGGCCTCGGACCCGAAGGAGATGAACACCAGCGTCACCCCGCCGCCGGGGCTCGACTGGCCGCCGATCATCGTCGCCCTGAGCGGCATCGGTGTCGGTGGCGCGCTGCTGATGCTGACGCTGGTCGTCCGCAACTCGCTCAACCGCAAGCGCAGACAGCCCGTCTAGCTTTCCGAGGACAACGGAAATGGCCCCGCCGGATTTCACCGGCGGGGCCATTTCCGTTGCTCGGGAGGAGTTTCAGTCGTCGTCACCGATGGTCTTCGGCGCGGCCTTCTTGGGTTTGCCGAGCAGGTCGTCGATCGAGCCGGTGAGCCGTTGCTTCGGCTTGTGCTCCTTGTCGCCGCCCTGCTGGCCGCCGCCCATGCCACCCATCATCGGCGCCATGCCGCCCATCATGCCGCCGGCCGGGGCCCCAGAACGGCCACCAGCGGCCGCGGCGGGTTGAGCGGCACCGCCACCCTTGTCGGCCAGCGGAACCTGCTCAGCGACGCCTGTGGCGCCTCCGAACTGCATCTGCTGGGCCGCGGCAGCAGGCGCGCCGACCGAGCCGACCCCACCGCCGACTCCGCCACCCACCCCGCCTCCACCGCCACCGGACGAGCCGCCCGGCGCGGCACCCGTGCCCGCGGCGGCCGTGGCCGAGGCAGTGGCCGGTTCGGGCACCTTGGTCTCGGGCTTGGCGGGCGCCGTGTAGGTCCAGTTCTGCTCGGGGTACTTGTGCTCCATGTGCACGGCACCGAAACCGCCGGCCTCACCGGACACCCCGTCGCACAGCTTCAGGAACGCCTCCAGCACCTGCCGCGCGGACTCGTGCAGTTCGCGGACGGGATCCTTGAGCTCCTCGATGTGCCTGATCGCGCGCTGGTCGCCGTCCATGGGCAGCGTGGCCGTGCCGGACACCGAGTCGGCGGCGTCGGCCAGCACGTGCGCCATGTCCTGCACGATGACGCGAACGCCGTCCGCGGTCTCCTCCAGCGCGTCCGCCATCGCGTTCATCGCGTCGGACATGTCGCCGCCCGCGAGCCCCACCTGGCGCATGTGGTCGAGGAACGCGTCGGCGTCCTTGCCCTCCCACCGCGCGTCGACCCCGCCCAGCGGCGCCGAGACGTGGGTGTTGACCGCCTCGGTCACCTTCGCGGCCTTGCGCCAGCGTTCGGCTTCCTCGCGCAGCTCGTTCCAGTCGCCCACCAGCGGGTCGAAGAAGTCGTGCACGAGGTCCACGACCCCGAGCTTGCGGCTGACCTGCGAGAGGTAGTCGAGCTCGGGACCAACCTCGGCCGCGATCTGCTTGCCGTCCTTGGCCATCACAGCTCCCCGTACCGCCGGTCGGCCTTCTTGATGGCCTGCAAGCTCTCCTCTTCGCCGCGCCCGTACTGCTTCGCGACGGCGTGCAGGCCCTTGGAGGCCGACTCGAGCGCGTCACAGGCGCGGGCGAGCTGCGAGTTGAGCAGTTCGGCCGCACGCGCGTAGCCCTGGGCCGTGCCGACCGTTCTGCCGATCTCGCCGAACGACTGGGGGCGCAGCGGGGACACCTTCATGGCGTCCCGCACCCGCCTCAGGTCATCCGTCGTCCCGTCGATGCGGTCGGCGTACTTCTCCAACCACTCGGCATCGACGCTGATACGACCGGCCACGACTAGTCCCCTAACGACACTCCGGGTGCTGAGCGTGGTGGCGGTTAGCGACCACCACGCTTCGTCCGCATTCGACGGTGATGCACCCGGAGCGGTTCCGCTACTTCTGCTGAACCGCCTGCGGATCCTTGATCGTCCCCTTGGGCGCCGGGATCGAGTCGTAGCTGCGGTTCGCGTCGTTCTTGTTGAGCTGCGGCCCCATCGGCAGCAGGCTCAGGATCTGGTTCGGTGCCGGAGGGAACGTCCCGTCGAGTCCCAGGGCCGCCGCCGTGGCCGCGTCCGGGACGCCGTAGCGGACACCGCGACCCGTGACGACCTGCACCGGACCGGTCCCGAAGTCGTTCTTGCCCTGGCTCGCCCGCACGACGGCGGCCTTGCCCGGCAGCATCAGGAACTGGTCGATGATCTCGCCACCCGCGCCCGGCGAACCGAGCTCGGCCGGGGTCATGTCCTTCGGGCCCGGCAGCACGGAGCCGATCGTCACCGAGGTGTGCTCGGCCCTGTTGTCCGCGGTGAAGTTCTCGGCCTTCCAGCCGAGGCACACGACGACGTTGTTGGCGTTCGCCTCGAGCGTCGTCGGGATCTTGTCCGGGTACGAGTCGAGCTTGAGCGGGTTCTTCGGGTCGCGGTGGTCCGCGATCGCGCTCGGCGAGAGCTTGATGGCCTGCCGGTTGTTCGAGTAGGCCCAGCGCAGCAGGTCGCCGACGGTCTCGTCGACGGTCTGGAAGCCGTCCTCCAGCGCGACCATGGACTCGAAGCCGTTCTGCCGCTCGACCTGGACGACCTCACCGATGTTGACCTTGGTCTCGGTGACGTACGTCGCCGGCTTGCCCTGGTTCGGCATGACCGGCGCGGCCAGCGGAGCGACCTCGGGGATCGCGTTCAGCAACGCCGTGCTGATCGCACGGGGCTTCTTGTTCTTCAGCTTGAGGGCGTTGAGCGCCTTGTCGTTCTTCAGGTCCACCTCGGCGCGGACCGTCGACGACGAGATGTCCCGCAGGGACTGGGGCGTCTTGTAGATCAGGTACGCCTTCTTGGCGCCCGTGCGCTGCTGGACCAGCACGGCCTCGCCGCCCAGCTCCGGGTTGCCGCCGCTCACGCCCGCGATCACGGAGGTCTTGATCTGGTTCTCCGCCGCCTGGTCCTCGCGGAACTTGTCCAGCTGGAGGGTGTCGCAGACAGACCACTGCGCGTCGATGCGGAGTTCCGGCTTCGGCAGCACGTCCGGCGCGTCCGGCAGACCGGTGAGCCTGCCTCGCGGCAGGTTCGCCAACGCCTTCTCGGCCACGAGCTTCGGGGTGCCGCCGGCCGCTTCCGCCGGTGCGCCGGCCGTGCCGGCCGGTGCGTCGCCACCGCCCTGGCCCTGCTGCGCGTCGGGGCTGTTGCGCGAGAGCCAGAGCAGCCGGGCCGACGCCAGGTTCGTCATCGGGATCAGCCGCCGCGGCGAGCTGTCGACGACGTAGACCTGGCCGGTCTCCTTGCTGATGGCGATCTGCGTCTGGTCGTCGAGCCTCGGCGCCGGGCTGAAGAGCCCGATCACGAGGAACACGACCAGACCGAGGACGCCCAGCACCACACCCACCGCTGTAGCGCGCGAGTGGATGCTCATAGGGTCGTGCAGCATCACCGCGTCTCTGCGGACAAGAGCTGACTGCATCCGCTTCAGGACGAATTGGTAGGCCTGGACCTGTGCCTTGGTCGTGGGTGTTGATGCCATTCTCGGCTCGCTGCTCTCCCAGTCGCGGTACGGTTCGGCAGGATAGCCGGACGCAGGTTGCTCCGTGGGCCGGTTCGCCAAGCCCACCGACCATCGAGGGGAAAGAGACCACAACGGATGTCCGTGACCACTCCACATCCGCCCCGGCCCAACCCAGGGATGGCACGGCCGCAGGGACCTGGGGGTCCTGGCCAGCAGGCACCCACGCCTCCGCGTCCGGTCGGGCGTGTCCGTCGCAGAGCCGCAGGCGTGAGCCTCGGCTCGTTGCCCGTGTCGAACGTAGTCACGATCGAGGTCGGTCTCGCCATCGCCCTCCTCGTGCTGACCATCATGGGCGTGAAACAGGGCGAGGCGCTCAACGTCGTCTCCGTCTCGATCGCTGGTGGTGTGCTCCTCGTCGCCCTCATCCTGGCCTTCACCCGCTCGCGTGGCCGGTGGCTCACGCAGTGGATCGGCGTCCGCATGCGTTACAACTTCCGGTCGCACAGCCGCACCGCGAAGCGCGCGGAGTCGCAGGAGTCCAAGCCCGGTGACGACGAGATGCAGGTGCTCGGCCCGGAGGACCCGCGCGTCGCGTTGCTGCGCCTCGCGATCCCGGACCTGGTGATCGCGAAGGGCGTCGACCACGAACGCCGCCCGCTCGCGCTGTCGTGGCACGACGGCGTGTGGACCGCGGTGCTGCTCGTCGACCCGACGCCGCCGTTGATCTCCGCGGTCGGCTCGGCCCCGTCGCTGCCCCTGGGAGCGCTCACACCGTGCCTGGAGGACCGCGGCGTCGTGCTCGACGCGATCACCGTGATCTGGCACTGCTACCCCGGCAGCGCGGCACTCCCGCCGAACTCGCCGGCCGTCAGCTCGTACATGGAGGTGCTCGGCCCGCTGCCCGCGGCGGCCCGGCGCACCACGTGGATCACGGTCCGGCTGGACCCGCGCCGCTGCGGCGAGGCGATCCGGGAGCGCGGCGGCGGCGTCGTCGGCGCGCACCGGGCGCTGATCGGCGCGCTGTCCCGCGTCCGCAACGCCCTGGAGTCGGCAGGCGTCACGATCCGCCCGCTCGACTCGGACGAGCTGCTGCGCGCGGCGATCTCGTCGGCCGAGCTCACCGCGGCCGTCGGCAACACGAACCCCGTGTCGCTGCGCGAGAAGTGGAAGGGCGTCACCGCGGGTGGCGTCGGTCACGCGAGCTACGCGATCACCGGCTGGCCGTCCAAGGGCCTCAAGGGCAACCTGAACTCGCTGACCGGTGTGCGCGCTCTCTCGTCGACGCTCGCGATGTCCATCTCGCCGTCCCGTGAGGACGGTCAGGTCTCGCTGCGCGGCCTGGTGCGGGTGAGCGCCCGCACGCCGAGCGAGCTGGACCGCGCCGAGGACCAGCTGTCCAAGCTGGGCGACAAGCTCGACATCACGCTGACCCCGTTGCGGGGCATGCAGCTCGCGGGCCTCGCCGCGACGCTGCCGCTGGGAGGTGTGGCATGAGCTCGTCGTCCCGTCTGCTCGACACCCGCGGCCGCGGCGCGGTGGCACCGGAGTTCCTGGTGTCGCCGAACATGCTCGACCTGGTCAGCCCCAGCGGCGACCGCGGCGGCATGATGCTCGGCCAGGGCACGAAGGGCGAACCGCTCAGCGTGTCCGTCCTGCGCCCGACGCCGACCCGCATGGTCGTCGTCGGTGGCCTGTACCTGGCCCGCCAGATCGCGTTGCGCGCCATGGCGACCGGAGCGTGGATCATCATCGCGACGGGCCGCCCGCAGGCGTGGCAGCCGGTCGTGCGCGCCGCGGGCCAGGGCCCGGACGGCCGCCCGTCTCAGCTGGTGCAGCTGCGCCGGCTGTCCCCGGCGGACCTCCCGCGCCCGACCGAGGACATGCCGCTGCTCGTGATCCACGACGGCGGCCACGTCCCGCAGGAGCTGTTCCCGCCGCGCGCACCGTGGCAGACCACGATGTACGTGCTGCCGTACCTGCACCCGCAGGCGTCGTCCACGGCGAACAACGCGGACCTCGTGCTCCTGCAGCGCCTCCCGATGGGCCAGGCACAGCTCGCCGGGCAGATGTGGCGCCTGCGCCCGCAGATGTTCGGGCAGCTGACCCAGCTCAAGGACGACCAGGTCATCGCGATGGGCCAGGACATGTGGGCGCACCTGCGCCTCTACACGACCCCGGCCGAGCAGCAGATCCTCGGAGCAGTCCGCAGAGGCGATTGAGAGCAGTGCCTGCCGTCCGCTGCTCGGCGGATGGCGGCGAGTTCGCCTGCACGGCGAACTCGCGCGATTCATCCAGTTGAGACATGCGCCCCGAACGGTTCATCGTTCGGGGCGCAATTGTTTTGTAAAGAGATCAGCGGAACCAACTAATTCACAGGGCTGACCAAATCTGTTGATTCGGCATTCGAAGGCAATTTCGTGGACCTTCTTGTGCGAAATCAGTCCGCGCCACTAAGAAAACTCTCACCTGCACAACCCTGCGACGAGGGAGCTTGCTGCTATGGGAGAATCGTGGGCCAGACGAGCGGCTGGAATCGGACTGGTGGCGGGCACTGCGCTCGTCCTGTCGTCCGTCTCCGCCACCGCTGCGCCCGAGGGGGAGATTCGCAACCTCGGTGCGTCCAACGCGGTCAAGGACAACTACATCGTCGTGCTGAAGGACATGAGCACATCGAGTGTGGACAACCTCAGCGCTAAGTACGGCGCGAAGGTGAAGCACTCGTACAAGTCCGCTTTGCGCGGTTTCTCGGCGCAGATGTCCGAAACCCAGGCCAAGCGCCTGGCAGCAGATCCGGCCGTCGCCTACGTCGAACAGGACGGCGAGGTCCGCATCTCCGACACGCAGACCCCGACCCCGTCGTGGGGCCTCGACCGCATCGACCAGCGCACGCTCCCACTGGACAACAGCTACACCTACCCGAACAAGGGCACCGGCGTCACCGCGTACATCATCGACACCGGCATCCGGAACACCCACACCGACTTCGGCGGCCGGGCGGTGTCCGGCACCGACACAGTCGACAACGACGCGGACGCCTCGGACTGCAACGGCCACGGAACCCACGTCGCGGGCACCGTCGGCGGCACGAAGTACGGCGTGGCCAAGGACGTGAAGCTGGTAGGCGTCCGAGTCCTCAACTGCTCCGGCAGCGGCACCTTCGCAGGCGTCATCGCAGGCATCGACTGGGTCACCGCGGACGTCCAGGCCAACCCGGCCCGCAAGCCGGCGGTGGCCAACATGTCCCTCGGCGGCGGAGCCAACCAGACCGTCGACGACGCCGTAGCGCGCTCCATCGCCGCAGGCGTCACCTACGGCCTGGCGGCAGGCAACGACAACGGCGGCAACGCCTGCAACACGTCCCCGGCCCGCACCCCGGAAGCCATCACCGTCGGCTCCACGGACCGAACCGACGCCCGCAGCTCGTTCTCGAACCTCGGCAGCTGCCTCGACATCTTCGCCCCGGGCCGCGACATCACGAGCGCCTGGCTGACGAACGACGAGGCCACCAACACCATCAGCGGCACCTCGATGGCCACCCCGCACGTGGTGGGCGCCGCAGCCGTCTACCTGGGCTCGTCCCCGACGGCAACCCCGCAGCAGGTCCGCGACGCCCTGGTGGACAACGCCAGCTCCGACGTGGTCACGAGCCCCGGCACCGGCTCCCCGAACAAGCTCCTCCAGATCACCGGCACGGCCCCCGGCAACCCGCCGGGCCAGTGCCCCGCGGCGACCAACGACACCGACACCGCGATCCCGGACGCCAGCGAGGTGAAGTCGGCAATCACCGTCGCCGACTGCAACGGCAAGGCCAGCACCACCGGCTCCGTGAAGGTCGCCATCAAGCACACCTACCGAGGCGACCTGGAAGTGTCCCTGATCGCCCCCTCGGGCACGGTGAAGGTCCTGAAGGTCAGCAACGGCTCAGACAGCGCTGACGACCTCAACGCCACCTACGCCGTGAACGTCTCCGCAGAAGACGCCAACGGCACCTGGCAACTGCGAGTCCGCGACCTCTACCGCCAGGACACGGGCCACATCGACTCGTGGACGCTCGACATCTAGCCAGCCGCACCACCACGGAGCCCCCGGTCCCCCCGCCGGGGGCTCCTCCCTTCCCGGGAGAAACGCAGGCTGACGCGGGGGTCCCCTCGATCTCAGGGCCCCCCGCGACCCAACCTAGCGACGAGGTCTGACAGAAACGTCCGACGGAAAAGTCTGCAGACACGGCCGCGAAGCCGAAGTCGAGCACCAGAGCGCGCGCTCATAGGCACGCGTCCATCCGCGAAGCCGAAGGCGAGCAGTCCTAACCGCGCGGCCTGGGCACACATCCCACCCGCGAAGCCGAAGGCGAGCCGTCCTTACCGAACGGTCCGGGTGGGGTGGCTTCGTCACGAGTCGTGCCACAGCACTTGCTGCATGCCAGAAGGGGTGTCAACCCGACACGCTTTTCGTCGGGTTGACACCCCTTCTGGCATGTGGCCCGCTCTTGGTGCGGCTCGTGACGAAGCCACCCCACCAACGCGCCCCTCAAAGCAACGCAACTCCGCCCAACGCAACAGGCGTGCCATCAACCCGCGCACGGCGTAGACCCCGGCTTCGGATCAGATTGGCGGGGTCTGGGGCGGAGCCCCAGGAACAAGCCAAGAAGAGGACTCAACGCCCCAACGTACGAACCCGCCGAGTCGCCTCAGCCCGAGCAGCAAGCTCCCCATCCCCAGGAAAATCCACCCGAACCAACGACAACCCATGAGCAGGAGCCACGGTAACCCCGCTAGCCCGCCCACTAAGCGACAACAACGACGAAGGCCACTCAACACCCTTCCGCCCCTCCCCAACAGCCAGCAACGCCCCAATGAGCGACCGAACCATCGAGTGGCAGAACGCATCAGCAGACACAAACGCCGTGACCACCCCGTCAACCGAAGACCGCACCAGCTCAAGCCGCTGCAGTTCCCGGATGGTCGTAGCCCCTTCACGCCGCTTGCAGAACGCGCAAAAGTCGTGCTCCCCCAACAAAAGCCGCGCAGCCTCATTCATCGCCGAAACGTCCAGCGGACGAGGCCAGGCCAGGGTGTCCAACCGCCGCAACGGATGCGCTCCAAAGGCAGCATCGGTAACGCGGTACTCGTAGTGCCGCCGCATCGCGGAGAACCGGGCGTCAAAGGCAGCAGGCACCACCCGAGCGGAGAACACCCGCACATCCGAGGGCAACGCCCGCGCCAGCCGCTTGGGCAGCCCGGCAACGTCAACGGAGTCAGGCAGATCAGCGTGAGCGACCTGACCGGAGGCGTGCACCCCCGCATCGGTGCGCCCGGCCACGGTCAGCGAGACGTCCTCCCGCAGGACCATCGACAGCGTGTCCTCGAGAACGCCGCAGACGGTCCGCCGGGAGGGCTGCCGCGCCCACCCGGAGAACTCGGTCCCGTCGTACCCTAGGTCGAACCGCACACGAACGAGCCCGCCGTCCCCATGGGGAACGACGGGCTCGTCAGCAGGAGAACTGCTCAGGACTCGTCCTTCTTGTCCTTGGCCTCTTCTGCCTTGACGTCCTCGGCCGACGGCTCGCCGTCAACCTCGACAGCGCCCTCGGCGGGCTCGTCGGCGGCGTCCTTCGTCGCGGACTCGGGCGCGTCAGCGTCCTGGTCGACGACCTCGGCGGCCGGCTTCTCGTCCTTGGCGAACTTGGTCTTGCGCGCAGCCTCGGCCTCGGTGGAGACGAGCTTCTGCTGCACCAGCTCGATGATGGCCATGGGGGCGTTGTCGCCCTTGCGTGCCAGCGTCTTGGTGATGCGGGTGTAGCCACCGGAACGGTCGCTGAAGAACGGACCGATCTCGGCGATCAGCTTGTGCACGACGTCCTTGTCGCGGATCAGCTTCATGATCTCGCGACGGTTGTGCAGGTCGCCGGCCTTGGCCTTGGAAATGATCTTCTCGGCGTACGGACGCAGCCGCTTCGCCTTCGTCTCAGTGGTCTTGATCCGGCCGTGCTGGAACAACGCCGTCGCCAGGTTGGCGAGCAGCAGCCGCTCGTGCGCCGGAGACCCACCGAGCCGGGGGCCCTTGGTAGGGGTGGGCATCGCTTGCTCCTGTAGTTACTAAAAGAGATCCTCTAGCTCTGAATCAGAGCGTCAGAGCTGCTCGGTCTCCGCGTAGTCCTGACCGTCGTCGTGCGGGTCCAGGCCGGTACCGGCGCCCCAGCCCGTGTCACCGGGGTGGTAGTCGGCAGCAGCCGCGGACGGGTCGAACCCAGGAGGCGAGTCCTTCAGCGCGAGGCCGAGACCGACGAGCTTCATCTTGACCTCGTCGATCGACTTCGCACCGAAGTTGCGGATGTCCAGCAGGTCCGCTTCGCTGCGCGACACGAGCTCGCCGACGGTGTGGATGCCTTCCCGCTTCAAGCAGTTGTAGGAACGGACCGTGAGGTCCAGATCCTCGATAGGCATCGCGAACGCGGCGATGGTGTCAGCCTCGGCCGGCGACGGGCCGATCTCGATGCCCTCGGCGTCGATGTTCAGCTCGCGAGCGAGACCGAACAGCTCAACCAGGGTCTTGCCCGCGGAGGCAACAGCGTCCCTCGGGGTGATCGAGGGCTTGCTCTCCACGTCGAGGATCAGCTTGTCGAAGTCCGTACGCTGCTCGACACGAGTGGCCTCGACCTTGTACGTCACCTTGAGAACCGGCGAGTAGATCGAGTCGACGGGGATGCGGCCGATCTCGGCGCCCGCCTGCTTGTTCTGGACAGCCGGGACGTAGCCGCGACCGCGCTCGACGACGAGCTCGATCTCCAGCTTGCCCTTGCCGTTCAGGGTGGCGATGTGCAGGTCGGGGTTGTGCACGGTGACACCGGCCGGAGGCACGATGTCGCCCGCGGTCACCACACCGGGGCCCTGCTTGCGCAGGTACATGGTCACCGGCTCGTCCTCCTCGGACGAGACGACGAGCTCCTTCAGGTTCAGGATGACGTCGGTGACGTCCTCCTTCACCCCGGGAACCGTGGTGAACTCGTGCAGCACGCCGTCGATGCGGATGCTCGTGACAGCAGCACCGGGGATCGACGAGAGCAGCGTGCGGCGGATCGAGTTGCCGAGCGTGTAACCGAAGCCCGGCTCCAGCGGTTCGATGACGAACCGTGAACGGGTCTCGGAGACCGCTTCCTCGGCGAGCGAGGGGCGCTGGGAAATCAGCACTGGGTTCTACCTTTCCGACAACGACGCCCGCTATTTGACGCCGCCAACTTCAGCCAGCCACGAGGACCGGCAAACGCACTCGGCACACCCTTCGCGCCGATGCGGGACCCGACCCGAGCCACCGTCCAAAGCAGACGGTGGCTCGGAGAGGATCACTTCGAGTAGAGCTCGACGATGAGCTGCTCGGTGACAGGCGTGTCGATCTGCGCGCGCTCGGGCAGCTGGTGCACGAGGATGCGCAGGTTCGAGGACACGACCTGCAGCCAGGCGGGAATCGGGCGGTCACCGAAGGACGCGCGAGCAGCCTCGAAGGGCAGCGTCGGCATGGACTTCGGCTTCACGTCGATGATGTCGAACTTCGACACCTGGTAGCTCGGGATGTTCACCTTGTGGCCGTTGACCAGGAAGTGACCGTGGCTGACCAGCTGGCGAGCCTGGCGACGCGTGCGGGCGAGGCCCGCGCGGTACACCACGTTGTCGAGGCGGGCCTCGAGGATCTGGAGCAGGTTCTCGCCGGTCTTGCCGGGGCGACGAACCGCTTCCTTGTAGTAGCGGACGAACTGCTTCTCGAGCACGCCGTAGGTGTAGCGAGCCTTCTGCTTCTCCTGGAGCTGCAGCAGGTACTCGGACTCCTTGACCCGGCCACGACCGTGCTGGCCGGGCGGGTACGGACGGCGCTCGAAGGCCTGGTCCCCACCAACGAGGTCAACCTTCAGACGACGCGAGATGCGCGTCGCGGGTCCCGTATAACGAGCCATTAGTTCTTACTCCTCCCCGTGCCTCAGACCCGGCGCCGCTTGGGCGGGCGGCAGCCGTTGTGGGGCTGCGGGGTCACGTCCTGGATGGTGCCGACCTCGAGACCGGCGGCCTGCAGTGAACGGATCGCGGTCTCACGGCCGGAGCCGGGACCCTTGACGAACACGTCCACCTTGCGCATGCCGTGCTCGGCGGCCTTGCGGGCGGCGTTCTCGGCAGCCATCTGCGCCGCGAACGGCGTGGACTTGCGCGAGCCCTTGAAGCCCACGTGGCCGGCGGACGCCCAGCTGATCACGTTGCCCAGCGGGTCCGTGATGGACACGATGGTGTTGTTGAACGTGCTCTTGATGTGCGCCTGGCCGTGCGAGACGTTCTTCTTTTCCTTGCGCCGGATCTTCTTGACCCCGGCGCCCGTACGGGACTTGGGTGGCAAAACGAACTCCTAAGTTGAGGGCAGCAGACGCGAGGTCTTACTTCTTGCCGGCCTTCTTCTTGCCGGCCACGGTCTTCTTCGGACCCTTGCGGGTACGGGCGTTCGTCTTCGTGCGCTGCCCACGAACGGGCAGGCCGCGACGGTGCCGAAGACCCTCGTAGCAACCGATCTCCATCTTGCGACGGATGTCGGCCGCGACCTCACGGCGAAGGTCACCCTCGACCTTGTAGTTCGTCTCGATGTGGTCCCGCAGCTTGGCGAGGTCGTCGTCCGTCAGATCCTTCACCCGGAGGTCCGGGGAGATCTCCGTGGCGGTGAGCAGCTCCTTGGAGCGCGTACGACCGATGCCGAAGATGTAGGTGAGCGCGATCTCCATCCGCTTTTCGCGGGGGAGGTCGACGCCAGCGAGTCGTGCCATGTGGCGGTTAACTCCTGTCGATTACTTCCAGGTCTGCTCCTCGCCCAATTCCGGTGACTGACTCGCTGTCTGTCGTTCCGGCTGCTCTCACAGCCGGTGTCCCGGCCCCGGCCTGGAATCCGGGGGTGTCCGCACGCATGGAGCCCGTGCGGTAGGTGCGAGGAGTTTCTGGTTACTGCGTCATCGAAAGACCCCGACGAGCGCGAGTGGAACTGCTCAGCCCTGGCGCTGCTTGTGGCGCAGGTTCTCGCAGATCACCATGACCCGGCCGTGACGGCGGATCACCTTGCACTTGTCGCAGATCTTCTTGACGCTCGGCTGAACCTTCACGCCTGAGATCTCCTGCTACTGGAGGTCACTTGTAGCGGTAGACGATGCGCCCGCGGGACAGGTCGTAGGGCGAGAGCTCCACGACAACCCGGTCCTCAGGGAGGATGCGGATGTAGTGCTGTCGCATCTTGCCGCTGATGTGCGCGAGTACCTTGTGACCGTTCTCCAACTCGACCCTGAACATCGCGTTGGGGAGCGGCTCGACTACGCGGCCCTCGACCTCAATGGCCCCGTCCTTCTTGCCCATGTCCTCCGCGTTTCGTGACGGTGATATTAACCTTTGGACGCGCGCCACCCCGGCTCGATCTGACCTCGGAGGGCACGACTGAACCGGCGCAACTGATGCGCCACCTGACCAGTGTACGCAGCTCACTGCGGCAACCCAAATCGGGTCCGCTCAGAGCCCGTGGCCGGCTGCGCACCCCGTTCGAGAACGGGCTTCAGGCGCGCGATGTCGTTGATCTCGGACTCGTGCCTGCCGAGCACCGAGCGCAGCGTCCGCAGGCGCTGAGCAGCGGTCCTCGCCCCGTACCCGGTCTCGTCGGAACACCGCTGAGCTGCGTTGTTCAGCGCAGCGTCGCCCGATCCGATCCCGTAGCTCTCCAGGCTCGGGTCGCCGGGCCCGCGCTGGGTGAACCCGGCGCTGTCGAGGCAGTGCAGCAACGTCGCCCCGGCGGCCCGCGTCTCGGCGGCCTCCGGCCCGGACCGGAGCAGGACGTCCCACTCCCGCACGACGACGTCGTGCAGCACCGTGATGCGACTCACTGCGTCGACGTACTCCCACGGCGCCGCGGCGCGGACACCGCCCCCGCACCCGCCGTCGACGGGCTCGGGCGGGCTGATGAAGTTCGGACGCCGCACGATGACGTCGGAGAACGGCGGTCGGCAGCCCTCCGCCGCCGCGATGGCGTCGGCCAGGAAGATCCGGTCGGCGATGCGCTCCGCCGGCACGTCCTGGTAGGTGAGATCGGTGGCCGGCTTCGTGGCAGCGCAGCCTACAAGTGGAATCAGAAGGGCGGACAGGACGAAACGGGTTACCCCCACAATGCCCCCAAGCATTGGACTCGTTCGTCAACCTCGACCGTATCGGGCCTGACAAACGAAATAGCCCCGTTCACCGGAGGGTGAACGGGGCTACGTCCGAAAACGCCGGGGCGCTACTCGGGTGCGGTGAGCACCCAGGGGCCGTCCTCGGTGATCGCGACGCTGTGCTCCCAGTGGGCGGCACGCGTGCCGTCGAGCGTGACGACGGTCCAGCCGTCCTCCAGCTCCTGGGAGTCGTCCGTGCCGAGCGTGAGCATCGGCTCGATCGCGATGGCCATGCCGACCTTGAGCCTGGGGCCCTTGCCGGGCTTGCCGAAGTTCGGCAGGAACGGCTCCATGTGCATCTTGGAGCCGATGCCGTGGCCGCCGTAGTCCGCGACGACGCCGTACTCGATGCCGTCGCGCTCCCCCGACTCGATGGCGGAGGACTCGATGGCGAACGAGATGTCCGTCAGCCGGCCGCCGGGCAGCGCTGCCTCGATGCCGGCGAGCATCGACAGCCGGGTCGCCTCGGACAGCTTGTGGTCCGCGGGAGACAGCTCGCCGACGCCGACCGTCACGGCCGAGTCGCCGTGCCAGTCGTCGAGGATCGCGCCGCAGTCGATGGAGATCAGGTCGCCCTCGGCCAGCACCTGCGTCTTGCTGGGGATGCCGTGGACGATCTGCTCGTTCACCGACGCGCAGATGCTCGCCGGGAAGCCGTGGTAGCCCTTGAAGGACGGGACGGCGCCGGCGTCGCGGATGGTCTGCTCGGCGATCTCGTCGAGGTCCCACGTGGAGACCCCGGGCTTCACCGCGTCCACGACGTTCTGCAACGCCCGTGCCACGACCAGGCCGGAGGCGCGCATGGCCTCCAGCTGGCCGCGGGTCTTGATCTCGATCTTGCTCATGCCTTCACGATCTGTTGCACGTGTGACGACGGAACGGAGCCTGTCGACCAGTCCGCCGGTCACTTCTCGTTCAGCGCGGCGAGTGCCCGTTCGCTGATCTCGTCGATCTCGCCCACCGCGTCGATGGAGATGACCTTCTCCGCGTAGTAGCTCAGCAGCGGCGCGGTCTCGTTGCGGTACACCTGCTGGCGGTGCCGGATGACGTCTTCCTTGTCGTCCGTGCGACCGCGTGCGAGCAACCGCTCCACCACGACGTCCTCGTCGACCCGGAACTCCAGCACCGCGTCGAGCGAGTGGCCACCGACAGCGAGGAACTCACCCAGCTTGTCGGCCTGGGCGACGTTGCGGGGGAACCCGTCGAGCAGGAACCCGTCCGCGGCGTCGGACTCGGCCAAGCGCTTGCGCACCATCTCGTTCGTGATGGAGTCCGGCACGAGAGCGCCCTCGTCGAGGATGCTCTGCACCTCCAGCCCGAGCTCGGTCTGGTTGCTGATGTGTGACCGGAAGAGGTCGCCCGTCGAGATGTGCGGCACGCCGAGCTTGCGGCTCAGAACTTCGGCCTGGGTGCCCTTGCCCGCACCGGGCGGGCCAACGAGAACGAGTCGCATCTAGCGGAGGAACCCTTCGTAATTGCGCTGCATGAGCTGGCTCTCGATCTGCTTCACGGTGTCGAGGCCGACACCGACCATGATCAGAACCGCGGTGCCGCCGAACGGGAAGTTCTGGTTCTGGCCGTCACCGGTCAGGTCCAGGAACAGGTTCGGCAGGATCGCCACGATGCCGAGGTAGAGCGAACCGGGAAGCGTGATGCGGCCCAGGACGAACTTGAGGTACTCGGCGGTGGGACGACCGGGACGGATGCCGGGGATGAAGCCACCGAACTTCTTCATCTCGTCAGCACGCTCGTCCGGGTTGAACGTGATGCCGACGTAGAAGTACGTGAAGAAGACGATCAGCAGGAAGTACGAGGCGATGTGCACCCAGCTCGACTGCTTGACCAGGTAGGTCTGGACGAACGTCGAGAACCAGTTCTGCTCGGTGGAGGTGCCCTGGGTGAGGCGCACGATCAGGTCCGGCAGGTACAGCAGCGAAGAGGCGAAGATGACCGGGATGACGCCGGCCTGGTTCACCTTGAGGGGGAGGTACGTCGACGTACCGCCGTACATGCGGCGGCCGATCATGCGCTTGGCGTACTGCACCGGAATGCGACGCTGAGCCTGCTCGACGTAGATGACGCTCGCGATGATGATCAGGGCTGCCACGACGACGAGCGCGAAGGTGAGGCCGCTCTTGTCGAGGATGTTCTTGCCCTCGGCCGGGATGCGGGCGGCGATACCGGTGAAGATCAGCAACGACATGCCGTTGCCGATGCCCTTCTCGGTGATCAGCTCACCCAGCCACATGATGACCGAGGTACCGGCGGTCATGGTGATGACCAGCACGATCAGCGTGAAGATGCTGTCCTTGTTCGGGATGACGTCCTGGTCGCACTCACCGAACAGCTGCCCGCGCACCGCGAGGGCGACGAGACCGGTGGACTGCAGGATCGCGAGCCCGATCGTCAGGTAACGCGTGTACTGCGTCAGCTTGCCCTGACCAGCCTGTCCTTCCTTCTTCAACTGCTCGAACCGCGGGATGACCACGGTGAGCAGCTGAATGATGATGCTCGCGGTGATGTAGGGCATGATGCCCAGCGCGAACACGGACAGGTTGAGCAACGCACCACCGCTGAACAGGTTGATCAGCGAGTAGATGTTCTGACCTTCAAGCTGTTCAGCACACGCGCGCACGTTCTTGAAGGAAACGCCCGGCGCGGGCATGGTCGCGCCAAGCCGATACACAATGATGATCCCGAGCGTGAACAGGATCTTCTTGCGTAGATCCGGCGTCGCGAGAGCCGAGCGGAATGCGCCGAGCACGCGAACCTCCTGAGCGTTGCCGACCCCCAGGGACCGGCACATGCGGTAGTTGGCAGGCCGAGTCAGGTAGCCACGACCAAGCAACCCGGAGGACATCCGGGTTCAGCCCGCGACTCTAACAGCCCTCCAGGACCAGCCCGTACCCAGTGGCCAATCACAGGTTCCAACTCGTTGATCTCTGACCGAACCACTAGGCCATCCGGGGTAGCAGCCCCAGCAATTCCGTGCTAGGACCAGCAATTACGCCGTCCGCGAACGTAAGCGAACACCCAAAAGTTCCTCAGGAAATACCCGCAAAGCGAACCCCACATGATCGCCAGCGAAGCCGAAGGCGAGCCGTCCTCCCCAGCGAAGCCGAAGGCGAGCCGTCCTCCCCAGCGAAGCCGAAGGCGAGCCGTCCTCCCCAGCGAAGCCGAAGGCGAGCCGTCCTCCCCAGCGAAGCCGAAGGCGAGCCGTCCTCCCCAGCGAAGCCGAAGGCGAGCCGTCCTCCCCAGCGAAGCCGAAGGCGAGCCGTCCTCCCCAGCGAAGCCGAAGGCGAGCCGTCTTTCCACACTGGCCAGGCGGTGGGTCCCGTCACGAGTCGCGCCATAGCTCTTGCTGCATGCGTGAAGGGGTGTCAAGCGGACACGCTTTTCGTCCGCTTGACACCCCTTCACGCATGTGGCCCGCTCTTGGCTCGGCTCGTGACGGGACCCACCGCCAAACGCACTCTCAACGCAACAGGCAGCCGCCCAACGCAACAGGCGTGCCATCAACCCACCCGTGGCGTGGACCCCCGATCAGATTGCCGGGGGTCTGGGGGCAGCGCCCCCAGAAAAATGCACGCAACGCAACCAGGCCGCCCGCAAGGTGACCACCCGCATGGTCGCCATCCGCAAGGTGACCATCCGCAAGGCGACCACCCGCATGCTCGCCACCCGCATGCTCGCCACCCGCATGCTCACCGACCACCCACAAGCGTCGCCGCCAGCACACGGCCACCCCAGCAACGCCAAAGGGCCCCGAGGCGAAGCCTCGGGGCCCTTCAGACAACTACCAGCGGCAAATCAGGAAGCCACGGTGGAAGACCCACCAGCAGCCGCCAACTTCTCCACAGCGGTCTTGGAGAACTTGTCAGCCGTGACGTCCAGCTTGACGGAGACGTCCCCGTCACCCAGCACCTTGACGAGCGAGCCCTTGCGGACCAGCCCGGCCAGCACCAGCGCGGGAACGTCCACCGAGCCGCCCTCCGGGAAGGAGGCAGCGATCGAGGAGACGTTCACGACCTGGTACTCGGTGCGGAACGGGTTCTTGAAGCCCTTGAGCTTCGGGAGCCGCATGTGCAGCGGCATCTGGCCACCTTCGAAGCGCGGCGAGACGTTCTTGCGAGCGCCCGTGCCCTTCGTACCGCGGCCGGCGGTCTTGCCCTTGGAGCCCTCACCACGACCGACGCGGGTCTTGGCGGTCTTGGCGCCGGGGGCCGGACGCAGATCGTGAATCTTGATGGTCACGACTGGACCTCCTCGACAACCACCAGGTGGCGCACGGCGTTGATCAGGCCGAGAACCTGGGGGGTGTCCTCACGCACGACCGACTGGCGGATCTTGCGCAGCCCGAGGGTGCGCATCGACTCGCGGTGGTTGTGCTTGGTACCGATGGTGCTCTTCACCTGGGTGATCTTGAGCTGAGCCATGATCAGACCCCCTGGCCCGCGCGAGCGCGGATCATGCCGGCGGGGGCGACGTCCTCGAGGGGCAGGCCACGACGAGCCGCGACCTCTTCCGGACGCTGCAGACCCTTGAGGGCCGCCACGGTCGCGTGCACGATGTTGATCGCGTTGTCGGAGCCGAGCGACTTCGACAGCACGTCGTGCACGCCGGCGCACTCGAGGACGGCGCGGACAGCGCCACCCGCGATGACACCGGTACCGGCCGAGGCCGGACGCAGCAGGACCACACCAGCGGCCTTCTCACCCTGGATCGGGTGGGGGATGGTGCCGGCGATGCGAGGCACGCGGAAGAAGTTCTTCTTCGCTTCCTCGACACCCTTGGCGATGGCCGCGGGAACTTCCTTGGCCTTGCCGTAGCCGACGCCGACCATGCCGTCGCCGTCACCCACCACGACGAGCGCGGTGAAGCTGAACCGACGACCACCCTTGACCACCTTGGAGACGCGGTTGATCGCAACCACGCGCTCGAGGTGGGGGGTCTTCTCCTGGGCCGCGCCGCCGCGGCCGCCGTCACGACGGTCGCGGCGCTCTCCGCGCTCGCCCCCGCCGCCTTCGCGACGCGTACGTCCTGGCATCAGGCGTCCCTCTCAATTCCAGAAATGATCATTGTCAGAACTCCAGCCCCGCCTCGCGAGCGGCATCCGCCAGAGCAGCGATCCTGCCGTGGTACGCGTTGCCACCGCGGTCGAACACGACCGCCGTGACGCCGGCGTCCTTGGCGCGGGCCGCGGCCAGCTGGCCGACCTTGGCCGCACGGGCCTTCTTGTCGCCGTCCAGGGCACGGACGTCGGCTTCCATGGAGGAAGCAGCCGCGATCGTGTGGCCCTTCAGGTCGTCGATGATCTGCACGGTGATGTGCTTCGACGAACGGTGCACGGCCAGGCGCGGACGCTCGGCGGTGCCGTTGACCTTCTTGCGGAGGCGGAAGTGGCGACGGGCCTTCGCAACACGACGCCTGGTGGAGATGTCCTTGCCCACCGGCTTGCGCTTCGTAACAGTCGACTCGCTCATGTCACTTACCCGTCTTTCCGACCTTGCGACGGATCTTCTCGCCCGAGTACCGGACGCCCTTACCCTTGTACGGGTCGGGCTTGCGCAGCTTGCGGATGTTGGCGGCAACCTCACCGACCAGCTGCTTGTCGATACCCGAGACGGAGAAACGGGTCGGGGTCTCGACCGCGAAGGTGATGCCCGCGGGGGCCTCCACCTTGACGGGGTGCGAGTAACCGAGCGCGAACTCGAGCTCAGAGCCCTTGAGCGCGACGCGGTAACCGACGCCGTGGATTTCCATCTTCTTTTCGTAACCCTGGGTCACGCCGACGACCATGTTGTGCACGAGCGTGCGCGACAGGCCGTGGAGCGCGCGGTTGCGCCGCTCGTCGTTCGGGCGCTTGACCTCGAGAGTGCCGTCTTCGGCCTTCTCGACGATGATCGGCTCAGCGAGCGTGAGCGTCAGGAGACCCTTGGGGCCCTTGATGCTGACGTCCTGACCGGCGATGTTCACGTCGACCCCGGAGGGGACAATGATCGGCTGCTTACCGATGCGCGACATGTCTACTCCCCCTTACCAAACGTAGGCGAGGACTTCTCCGCCCACGCCTGCCTTGTTGGCCTGACGGTCGGTCATGAGACCGCCAGAGGTCGAAATGATCGCCACGCCGAGGCCACCGAGAACTCGGGGCAGGCCAGTGGACTTCGCGTACACACGCAGACCGGGCTTGGACACGCGGCGGAGGCCGGCGATGCTGCGCTCACGGTTCGGGCCGTACTTCAGCTCGACGACCAGGTTCTTGGCCACCTCGCCGTCCTCGTCGCGGTACGAGGCGATGTAGCCCTCGCGCTTGAGGATCTCGGCGATGTTCGCCTTGATCTTGGAGTGCGGCATCACGACCTTGTCGTGGTAAGCCGAGTTCGCGTTCCGCAGACGAGTGAGCATGTCTGCGATGGGATCGGTCATCGTCATGGTGACCTGGTCAACCTTTCTCGCTGCGGTTCACCGGCTCAGGGTCCAGACCCGCCCTCCCCCGGCGGGGAGAGGGCAGGACGGTCGTGTGCGGGCCTACAGCGAAGTTATGAAGCTTGTGGAATTACCAGCTGGACTTGCTCACGCCAGGCAGCTCACCGCGGTGAGCCATCTCGCGCAGGCAGATCCGGCAGAGGCCGAACTTGCGGAACACCGCGTGGGGGCGGCCGCAACGCTGGCACCGGGTGTAACCCCGGACCTTGAACTTCGGCTTCTTCGCGGCCTTGTTGATCAACGCCTTCTTGGCCATCGAGTCAGTTCTCCTTGAACGGGAAGCCCAGGTGCTTCAGCAGCGCCCGGCCCTCCTCGTCGTTCGTGGCGGTGGTGACGACGGTGATGTCCATGCCGCGAGGCCGGTCGATAGCGTCCGGGTCGATCTCGTGGAACATCGACTGCTCGTTCAGACCGAACGTGTAGTTGCCGTTGCCGTCGAACTGCTTGCCCGAGAGGCCGCGGAAGTCGCGGATACGGGGCAGCGCGATCGTCAGCAGACGGTCGAGGAACTCCCACATGCGGTCGCCGCGCAGCGTGACGCGCGCGCCGATCGGCATGCCTTCACGCAGCTTGAACTGCGCGATGGACTTGCGGGCCCGGCGGACCTCGGGACGCTGGCCGGTGATGATCGACAGGTCCCTGACGGCACCCTCGATCAGCTTGCCGTCACGGGCGGCGTCGCCGACACCCATGTTGACGACGACCTTCACGACGCCCGGGATCTGCATGACGTTGGAGAAGTCGAACTGCTTCTGCAGTTCGGCCTTCACCTCGTCGCGGTAGCGCGTCTTGAGCCGCGGGATGATCTTCTCTGCGGTAGTCATGATCAGATGTCCTTCCCGTTACGACGGGAAATGCGGACCCGCTTGCCCTCGTCGTTCGTCCGGTAACCAACACGGGTCGGCTTGCCGTCCGAGTCGACCACCATCACGTTGGAGACGTTGATCGGAGCTTCCTGGGTCACGATGCCACCAGACTGCGCGCCCCGCTGGGTCTGCGTGATCTTGGTGTGCTTCTTGATCCGGTTGACGCCCTCGACCAGGACCTTGCCGTTCTCCGGGTAGGCCTGGATGACCTTGCCCTTCGCGCCCTTGTCCTTGCCGGCGATGACGACGACCGTGTCGCCCTTTTTCACCTTCATGGTCAGAGCACCTCCGGAGCCAGCGAGATGATCTTCATGAACTTCTTGTCGCGCAGCTCACGACCGACCGGGCCGAAGATGCGGGTACCGCGCGGCTCGTTGTCGTTCTTGATGAGCACGGCGGCGTTCTCGTCGAAGCGGATGTACGAGCCATCCGGACGACGGCGCTCCTTGACGGTGCGGACGATGACGGCCTTGACGACGTCACCCTTCTTCACGCCGGCACCGGGGATCGCGTCCTTGACGGTCGCGACGATGATGTCGCCGATGCCCGCGTAGCGGCGACCCGAACCACCGAGAACACGGATGCAAAGGATTTCCTTCGCACCAGTGTTGTCGGCGACACGAAGTCGCGACTCCTGCTGAATCACTTACTTGCTCCTGACCATTCCTGGCCCGCCGGATTTCCGACCCGACGGGCTCGGTCTGTCTAGAAAGGACTACTTGGCCTTCTCGAGGATCTGCACGAGACGCCACCGCTTGGTCGCCGACAGGGGCCGGGTCTCCATGAGCAGGACTCGGTCGCCGATGCCCGCCGCGTTCTCCTCGTCGTGCACCTTCACCTTGGTGGTGGAGCGCATGATCTTGGAGTAACGCGGGTGCTTCTTGCGGTCCTCGAGCGCGACCACGATCGTCTTGTCCATCTTGTCGGACACGACGAGGCCCTCACGGACCTTGCGGTCGTTGCGCTTCTCGGTCTGGACTTCGTTGCTTTCGGTCATGCCGCACCCTCACCAGTGGAATCCGGCGTGACGGAGAGCCCGAGCTCCCGCTCCCGCATCACGGTGTAGATCCGGGCAATGTCATGCCGGACCGTGCGCAGACGCCGGTTGTTGTCGAGCTGGCCCGTGGCCATCTGAAAACGAAGGTTGAACAGCTCTTCCTTCGATTCCTTCAGACGCAGCACGAGCTCTTCCTCGGTGAGCTCACGCAGCTCGGAAGCGGTAGTACCCGCTGCCATCAGAACTCACCACCCTCACGCGTAACGATGCGGCACTTCATCGGGAGCTTGTGGATCGCGCGGCGAAGCGCCTCGCGAGCGACCTGCTCGTTCGGGAAGGCCATCTCGAAGAGGACGCGACCCGGCTTGACGTTGGCCACCCACCACTCCGGCGAACCCTTACCGGAACCCATGCGGGTCTCGGCCGGCTTCTTCGTCAGCGGACGGTCCGGGAAGATGTTGATCCAGACCTTGCCGCCACGACGGATGTGGCGAGTGATGGCGATACGAGCGGACTCGATCTGCCGGTTCGTCACGTAGGCCGGCTCCAGAGCCTGGATGCCGTACTCACCGAAGGTGACCTTCGTGCCGCCCTTGGCAGCGCCCGAACGCTTCGGGTGGTGCTGCTTGCGGTGCTTGACCCTACGAGGGATGAGCATGACTCAGCTCTCCGTCTTCTCTGCAGAAGCCGGGGCCTCGGCCGACGCGGAAGCGTCGGCGGCGGCACGGCCGGCCTCGGTGCTCGTCGCGGTGGTGCCGCTGGCACCGGAACGACGGGCCCGGTTCGGACGCTCGCCACGGTCGCGGCGCGGGGCGCGGTCGGCTCCCTGAGCCGGGGCCGCGTCGAGCGCGCGCTTGGCCGAGATGCCACCGACGATGTCGCCCTTGTAGATCCACACCTTCACGCCGATACGGCCGAACGTGGTGCGGGCCTCGAAGAAGCCGTAGTCGATGTTGGCGCGGAGCGTGTGCAGCGGCACGCGGCCGTCGCGGTAGTGCTCCGAGCGGGACATCTCGGCGCCGCCGAGGCGACCGCCGCACTGCACGCGAATGCCCTTGACCTGCGGCGAACGCATGGCCGACTGAATGGCCTTGCGCATCGCGCGCCGGAAGGCGACGCGGTTGGACAGCTGCTCGGCGACACCCTGTGCCACGAGCTGCGCGTCCGACTCGGGGCTCTTGACCTCGAGGATGTTCAGCTGGACCTGCTTCTTGGTGAGCTTCTCCAGCTCACCGCGGATGCGGTCCGCCTCGGCACCACGACGGCCGATGACGATGCCCGGCCGGGCGGTGTGGATGTCGACGCGCACCCGGTCACGGGTCCGTTCGATCTCCACCTTGGAGATGCCGGCACGCTCCATGCCCTTGCTGAGCAGGCGGCGGATCTTGACGTCCTCCGCCACGTACTCGGCGTACTGCTTGTCTGCGTACCAGCGGGACTTCCAGTCGGTGGTGATCCCCAGCCGGAAGCCGTGCGGGTTGATCTTCTGGCCCACTACCGCGTTCCCTTCACGCTGGTCTTCTTGGGACGAGACTCCACCTCGATGGTGATGTGGCTCGTCCGCTTGCGGATCCGGTACGCGCGGCCCTGGGCACGCGGGCGGAAACGCTTGAGGGTCGGACCCTCGTCCACGTAGGCCACCGCAACCCAGAGGGTCGAGGGGTCCAGGGACATGTTGTTCTCGGCATTGGCCATGGCGCTGGCGAGCACCTTCGCGACCGGCTCAGAAGCGGCCTGGGGCGCGAACTGGAGCACGGCCAGGGCCTCGCTTGCGTTACGACCCTTGATGAGCTCGACGACGCGACGGACCTTCATGGGGGTGTCGCGGACGTAGCGAGCCCGAGCCACGGCGCGCGGAAACTCCTGCGCCTCAGCGTCCTTACGGGCGTTCATCGCTGCTTTTCCCTTGCTCTTCTCAGTTCGACGCCTAGCGGCGACGAGACTTCCGGTCGTCCTTGATGTGGCCCTTGAAGGTGCGGGTCGGGGCGAACTCGCCCAGCTTGTGCCCGACCATCGCCTCGGTCACGAACACCGGGACGTGCTTGCGGCCGTCGTGCACCGCGATGGTGTGACCCAGCATGTCCGGGATGATCGTGGAGCGGCGGGACCACGTCTTGATGACGGTCTTCTTGCCCGCTTCGTTCTGAACGTCCACCTTCTTGAGCAGGTGGTCGTCGACGAAGGGACCCTTCTTAAGGCTGCGAGGCATCCTTCACTCCCTCCCTGCTCAGCGCTTCTTACCGGTGCGACGACGCCGGACGATGAGCTTGTCGCTTGGCTTACGGCGGCGGGTGCGACCCTCGGGCTTACCAGCCGGGTTCACCGGGTGGCGACCACCGGAGGTCTTACCCTCACCACCACCATGCGGGTGGTCAACGGGGTTCATGGCGACACCGCGGACGGTGGGCTTCTTGCCCTTCCACCGCATGCGGCCGGCCTTGCCCCAGTTGATGTTCTGGTGGTCCTTGTTGCCGACCTCGCCGAGCGTGGCGCGGCAGCGCACGTCCACGTTGCGGATTTCGCCCGAGGGCAACCGCAGCTGGGCGTACGGACCGTCCTTCGCCACGAGCTGGACCGAGGCACCAGCCGAGCGAGCCATCTTCGCGCCGCCACCGGGGCGGAGCTCGATCGCGTGGATCACGGAACCGACCGGGATGTTGCGCAGCGGCAGGTTGTTACCCGGCTTGATGTCGGCCTTGGGGCCGTTCTCAACCGTGTCACCCTGCTTGAGCTTCTCCGGGGCGATGATGTAGCGCTTCTCGCCGTCTGCGTAGTGCAGCAGCGCGATGCGCGCGGTGCGGTTGGGGTCGTACTCGATGTGAGCGACCTTGGCCGGCACGCCGTCCTTGTCGTTGCGACGGAAGTCGATCAGGCGGTAAGCCCGCTTGTGACCGCCGCCCTTGTGACGCGTGGTGATCTTGCCCGACGCGTTGCGTCCACCCAGCTTGTGCAGCGGGCGGATCAGCGACTTCTCCGGAGTCGACCGAGTGATCTCGGCGAAGTCGGAGACGCTCGCACCGCGACGACCAGGCGTCGTCGGCTTGTACTTGCGAATGCCCATCTCTACGCAGTCCTCGTCATCAGGCGGCAGGGCCGCCGAAGATCTCGATCGACTTGCTGTCAGCCGACAGCGTGACGATCGCGCGCTTCGTGTCCTTGCGCTTGCCGAAACCGCTCTTGGTCCGCTTGCGCTTGCCCTGGCGGTTGATGGTGTTGACGCTGACGACCTTGACGCCGAAGACCTTCTCCACGGCAATCTTGATCTGGGTCTTGTTCGACCCCGGCGCCACCAAGAAGGTGTACTTGTTCTCCTCGAGCAGCCCGTAGGACTTCTCGGAGATGACCGGCGCGAGCAAGATGTCCCTGTGGTCGGGGATCACTTGGAACCCTCCTCGTCCACTACGACCGCCGTGGCCTCAGCCGAGCCAGAACCCTGCTGGGACTTGCTGGCGAGGAACACGTCGAGCGAGTCCTTGGTGAACACCACGTCGTCGTTGACGAGCACGTCGTAGGTGTTGAGCTGGTCGGGCGCGATCACGTGCACGTGCTGAAGGTTCCGCACGCTGACCCACGCGACCTCGTCGGTGCGGTTGAGCACCACGAGAACGCGACGAGCCTGGGTGACCGACTCCAGGACCTTGCGCGCGGTCTTGGTCGACGGGGTGTCCCCGTCCACCAGGCCGGACACGACGTGGACCTGGTTCGCGCGAGCCCGGTCGGAGAGGGCGCCACGCAGAGCGGCGGCCTTCATCTTCTTGGGCGTCCGCTGCGAGTAGTCGCGCGGCTGCGGGCCGTGGACGACGCCACCGCCGACGAACTGCGGCGAACGGGTCGAGCCCTGGCGGGCACGGCCGGTGCCCTTCTGGCGGTAAGGCTTCTTGCCACCGCCGGACACCTCGCCGCGGGTCTTCGTGGAGTGCGTGCCCTGGCGCGCGGCGGCCTGCTGGGCCACGACGACCTGGTGCAGCAGCGCCACGTTGGCCTGCGCGTCGAAGACGGAAGCCGGCAGCTCGACAGAGCCGGCGGTCTTGCCGTCCGGGGTGCGGATCTCAACAGTCGACATCAGGCACCGCCCTTCGCAGCAGTCTTGACGAACACCAGACCGCCCTTGGGACCGGGAACCGCGCCCTTGATGAGCAGCAGCCCGTTCTCAATGTCGATCTTGTGCACCTTCAGGTTCTGGGTCGTCACACGCTCGTGGCCCATGCGGCCAGCCATGCGCAGACCCTTGAAGACGCGACCAGGCGTGGCACAGCCGCCGATGGAACCCGGCGAGCGGTGCTTGCGCTGGGTGCCGTGGCTGGAGCCGAGGCCCTTGAAGTTGTGGCGCTTCATGACACCCGCGGTGCCCTTGCCCTTGCTGGTGCCGGTGATGTCGACAACAGCGCCGGCCTCGAACACCTCAGCGGTGATCTCCTGGCCGACCGTGTACTCGCTGGCGTCCGCCGTGCGCAGCTCCACCAGGTGGCGACGGGGCGTGACCCCGGCCTTGGCGAAGTGGCCCGCGACGGGCTTGTTGACCTTGCGCGGGTCAATCGCGCCGGCCGCCAGCTGGACGGCGGTGTAGCCGTCCTTCTCTTCGGTGCGTACCTGGGTCACGACATTGGGCTCAGCCTTGACGACCGTCACCGGGACAACCCGGTTGTTCTCGTCGAAGACCTGAGTCATGCCGAGCTTGGTGCCCAGGATGCCCTTCATCTGCCTGTCAGACATAGGTCCGTTACTCTCCGCGCCCGACGCTTACTGGATGTTGACGTCGACGCTGGCCGGCAGGTCGATGCGCATGAGCGCGTCAACCGTCTTCGGCGTCGGGTCGAGGATGTCGATCAGCCGCTTGTGCGTGCGCATCTCGAAGTGCTCGCGCGAGTCCTTGTACTTGTGCGGCGAGCGGATGACGCAGTACACGTTCTTCTCAGTGGGCAGCGGCACAGGTCCGACGACCCGAGCGCCGGTGCGCGTCACGGTCTCCACGATCTTGCGCGCAGACGCGTCGATCGCTTCGTGGTCGTAGGCCTTGAGCCGGATGCGGATCTTTTGTCCCGCCATAATGGCTTGCCGTTCCTCTGCTTCTCGTAACCGCTGCGGGCGGTGCCTCGGATGAGGCCTTTTACAGCCTCTTGGCGCGCTCCGCCCCTGTTGAAGTGTCATGGTGCCCGGTCCACGCGGTCGGGCGTGTCGCGCCCGATGCGCATACCGGTCCCACTCAAGGTCTCCCCGGTGGGATTGGGCCTACCACACAGCCCATGCACCCTGATGCCCATCTCCGCAAGGAGGCGTTCACTAACAGGGCGCGGACGCTCGATCAGAAGGACTCGGGGACGCACGGATGCGACCCGGCCTTCATCGAGCAACCCGTAAAGAATGCCACACGAGCGTGGGGCACTCCAAATCGGGGCGGGTGAGTTGGACCCAGATCACGTGCGGATCTTGGCCGGTGAGCCACTGCCGTCCGTCGCATGTGGAGCGACGGCCGCGCCGGTTTCATTGTCCGGCAACGGGTTCCCGACGACGGCTCTTCACCCGCGCGCCTGCGACAACCCGACGTGAGCTGCCGCACAATTTCTGTCTTGACGACGAAAGCCGGGCCAACGAAGATCGCTGGCCCGGCTTCACGCCGAACTGGTGGAGCTAGATCACTTGAGGATCTTGGTGACCGAGCCGGCGCCGACGGTGCGGCCACCCTCGCGGATCGCGAAGCGGAGGCCCTCGTCCATGGCGATCGGCTGGATCAGCTTGACGTCCATACCGGTGGTGTCACCCGGCATGACCATCTCGGTGCCCTCGGGCAGCGTCACAACGCCGGTCACGTCCGTCGTCCGGAAGTAGAACTGGGGACGGTAGTTGTTGAAGAACGGCGTGTGGCGGCCACCCTCGTCCTTCGACAGGATGTAGACCTGCGCGGTGAACTCGGTGTGCGGGGTCGTGGTGCCCGGCTTGACGATGACCATGCCGCGCTCCACCTCCTCGCGCTTGATGCCGCGGAGCAGCAGCGCGGCGTTGTCGCCGGCGCGGCCCTCGTCGAGGAACTTCTTGAACATCTCGATCGAGGTGACGGTCGTCTTCTTCGACGTCTCCTTGATTCCGACGATCTCGATCTCGGAGTTCACGTTGATGATGCCGCGCTCGATACGACCGGTCACCACGGTGCCGCGGCCGGTGATCGTGAAGACGTCCTCGACGGGCATGAGGAACGGCTTCTCGGTGTCGCGCTCCGGCTCCGGGATCGCCGAGTCAACGGCGGCCATGAGCTCGAGCACGGACTTGCCCCAGGTCTCGTCGCCCTCCAGCGCCTTCAGCGCCGAAACGCGCACGACCGGCAGGTCGTCGCCCGGGAACTCGTACTCGGAGAGCAGCTCGCGGACCTCGAGCTCGACGAGCTCCAGGATCTCCTCGTCGTCCACCATGTCGGCCTTGTTCAGGGCGACAACGATGTAGGGAACGCCGACCTGGCGGGCCAGGAGGACGTGCTCCTTCGTCTGCGGCATGGGACCGTCGGTCGCCGCGACCACGAGGATGGCGCCGTCCATCTGCGCCGCACCGGTGATCATGTTCTTGATGTAGTCGGCGTGCCCGGGGCAGTCGACGTGCGCGTAGTGACGGTTCTCCGTCTGGTACTCGATGTGCGCGATCGAGATCGTGATGCCGCGCTGCTTCTCTTCCGGCGCCTTGTCGATCTGGTCGAACGCGAACGAGGCGTTGACATCGGGGAACGCGTCGTGCAGAACCTTGGAGATCGCCGCGGTCAGCGTGGTCTTGCCATGGTCGATGTGACCGATGGTGCCGATGTTGACGTGCGGCTTCGTCCGCTCGAACTTCGCCTTGGCCACTGGATTGTCCTCCTGGACTTCTTTTTTGCTGGTCCGGCGGGTATCTGGTGGCCACCCGCCGGACTACACGTCAGGGTCGGAAAATGCGGACCCCAGGGATTCACCCCCGGAGAGCCCGCGGTGGAACTGCGGTGCTCCGGTTGGGGACTATTCCCCGGTCGCCTTCGCGATGATCTCCTTCGAGACGTTCGCGGGAACCTCTGCGTAGGAGTCGAACACCATCGAGTAGTTGGCGCGACCCTGGGTCTTCGACCGCAGGTCGCCCACGTACCCGAACATTTCCGACAGCGGGACCAGTGCCTTGACGACACGGATACCGCTGCGCTCCTCCATGGCCTGGATCTGGCCACGGCGGGAGTTCAGGTCGCCGATCACGTCGCCCATGTACTCCTCGGGCGTCGTGACCTCGACGGCCATCAGCGGTTCGAGGATCGCGGGAGACGCCTGACGGGCGGCTTCCTTGAGGGCCATCGAACCAGCGATCTTGAACGCCATTTCCGAGGAGTCGACCTCGTGGTAGGCGCCGTCGAGCAGCGTCACCTTCACGCCGACCAGCGGGTAGCCCGCCAGCACGCCGTACTGCAGCGCGTCCTGTGCACCCGCGTCGACCGACGGGATGTACTCACGCGGGATGCGACCACCGGTGACGGCGTTGACGAACTCGTAGAGCGCGCCGTCTTCCTTCTTCTCCAGCGGCTCGACGGTGACGAGCACCTTCGCGAACTGGCCGGAGCCACCGGTCTGCTTCTTGTGGGTGTAGGAGTACTTCTCCACCGCACGGCGGATGGTCTCCCGGTACGCCACCTGAGGCTTGCCGATGTTGGCCTCGACCTTGAACTCGCGGCGCATGCGGTCCACCAGGATGTCCAGGTGGAGCTCGCCCATGCCGGCGATGATGGTCTGGCCCGTCTCCTGGTCGAGGTTGACCCGGAACGTCGGGTCCTCCTCGGCCAGCTTCTGGATCGCGGTGCCGAGCTTCTCCTGGTCCGCCTTCGTCTTGGGCTCGATGGCCACCTGGATGACGGGCTCGGGGAAGGTCATCGACTCGAGCACGATCGGGTGCTGCGGGTCGCACAAGGTCTCACCGGTGGTGGTGTCCTTGAGACCGATCACGGCGTAGATGTGGCCCGCGATGGCCTCGGTGACCGGGTTCTCCTTGTTGGCGTGCATCTGGAAGATCTTCCCGATGCGCTCCTTGCGGTCCTTGGTCGCGTTGATGACCTGGGTGCCCGCAGCGACCTTGCCCGAGTAGACCCGGATGTAGGTCAGCTTGCCGAAGAACGGGTGCACGGCGATCTTGAAGGCCAGCGAGGAGAACGGCTCGTCCGTGGACGGGCTGCGCTTCACGATGGTCTCGCCGTCCTGCAGCGTGCCCTCGACCGGCGGGAGGTCGAGCGGCGACGGCAGGTAGTCGATGACCGCGTCGAGCATGGGCTGGACGCCCTTGTTCTTGAACGCGGAGCCACACAGGATCGGGTACGCGGAGCCCGCGGCCACGATCTTGCGGAGGCCGGCCTTGATCTCCTCGACGGACAGGTCGCCCTGGTCGAAGAACTTCTCGGTCAGGTCGTCGTCGGTCTCGGCGACGGCCTCGAGCAGCTGCTCGCGGAACTCCTGGGCCTTCTCGAGCAGATCCGCGGGGATCTCCTCGATGGCGTAGTCCTCACCCTTCTGGACTTCGCCACGCCAGGTCAGCGCGCGCATCTCGATCAGGTCGACGACACCGATGAACTCGCTCTCCGAGCCGATCGGGATCTGGAGCGGCAGCGGCTTGGCGCCGAGCCGGTCCTGGATCGTCTTGATCGTGAAGTAGAAGTCCGCGCCGAGCTTGTCCATCTTGTTGACGAAGCAGATGCGCGGGACGTCGTACTTGGTCGCCTGCCGCCAGACCTGCTCGGACTGCGGCTCGACGCCCTCCTTGCCGTCGAAGACGGCAACGGCGCCGTCGAGGACGCGCAGGTTGCGCTCGACCTCGACGGTGAAGTCGACGTGGCCCGGCGTGTCGATCAGGTTGATCTGGTGGTTCTTCCAGTAGCAGGTCGTCGCGGCCGACGTGATCGTGATGCCGCGCTCCTGCTCCTGCTCCATCCAGTCCATCACGGCAGCGCCGTCGTGCACCTCGCCGATCTTGTAGCTGATCCCCGTGTAGAAGAGGATCCGCTCAGTCGTCGTGGTCTTGCCCGCGTCGATGTGGGCCATGATCCCGATGTTGCGGACCTTGGCAAGATCAGTGAGCACGTCCTGTGCCACGGGTCTTTCCCCTGTCTTGAGCTTGTGGCGCTCACTAGGGCTGGGAGAGCCCGGTCTCACCGAGACCGGGCGTCAGATCACCAGCGGTAGTGGGCGAAGGCCTTGTTGGACTCGGCCATCTTGTGCGTGTCCTCACGGCGCTTGACGCTCGCACCGAGGCCGTTGCTCGCATCGAGCAGCTCGTTCATCAGACGCTCGACCATCGTCTTCTCACGGCGCTGCCGGGAGAAGGTGATCAGCCAGCGCAGCGCCAGCGTGGTCGAACGGCCCGGCTTGACCTCGATCGGCACCTGGTAGGTCGCACCACCGACGCGGCGGCTCTTGACCTCCAGCGACGGCTTCACGTTGTCCAGGGCGCGCTTCAGCGTGACGACCGGGTCGGTACCGGTCTTCTCGCGAGCACCTTCGAGGGCTTCGTAGACGATCTTCTCGGCCACGGAGCGCTTACCGTCGACCAGCACCTTGTTGATGAGCTGGGTCACGAGCGGCGAGCTGTACACCGGGTCAGAGATAAGCGGCCGCTTCGGGGCCGGTCCCTTGCGGGGCATTAGCTCTTCTCCTTCTTCGCGCCGTAGCGGCTGCGAGCCTGCTTGCGGTTCTTGACACCCTGCGTGTCGAGAGAGCCACGGATGATCTTGTAGCGAACACCCGGCAGGTCCTTCACACGACCGCCGCGCACGAGCACCATCGAGTGCTCCTGGAGGTTGTGACCCTCACCGGGGATGTAGGCCGTGACCTCGATACCGCTGGTCAGCTTGACGCGAGCGACCTTGCGCAGTGCGGAGTTCGGCTTCTTGGGGGTGGTGGTGTAAACGCGGGTGCACACACCGCGCCGCTGCGGCGAGCCCTTGAGGGCCGCCGTCTTCTGCTTGGCCACCTTGTCCTGGCGGCCCTTGCGGACCAGCTGCTGGATCGTTGGCATTCGCCGGCTGCTTCTTCCGTCTTTGAGGGTTCGCCTTCCGGTCCACCCTCGTGTTTCTTGATCCCTCTCTGCACCCGAGGTCGGGCGTGTCGCCCGCTCCCAAGGTCCACAGGCAACAGTTCAACTGCCCCTGCGAGTGGAGGTCACCGCGGCCTCACGGGCACGCGGAGCGGCCCGACATGGGTCGGGCACAGGTAGCAAAGATACCCGCCCACGTCTACCTGGGTCAAAACGGGGGTACCGCACCCGCACCTGCAGTAGACATATCGCCCGGCACCGACGCCACTCGCACGACGGAGAACCTGCTTTGAAGCTCAACCTGCTGGTCGTGCCCGGCTACTACTTCATCATCGGCGACATGCTCTCGGAGCCCGAGGCGGGCGACTGCACCGAACCGATCAGCACGTCAGACGGCAAGTTCGACATGGACGAGGCCGGCCGCACAACGGCCGATACTGCATATCGGCTCGTGAAAGCCAGAGCGGAAGAAGGGGTGTCCACGGGCGACTGCCTCAAGCAGGGCAACGCGTTCCAAGAGCGCGTCACATATGGCACAAGCGGGTGTCGAAGGTCACTGCTCCCGCCGACCGCTCGCTGTGCGGTGACCACGAGGCCCGCACCTGTCCCGATCCCATGATGACCGTCTGCCTGGAGAAGCCGTGAAGGTCGTCCCCCTCGCCGTGGCTCTGGCCCTCGTGCTGTCCGGGTGCTCCGGCTGGCACGAGCAGGCCGGCGTCGGCGAGTGCGCGAAACCGGTCGACCTCGACAACACGAACGTCGAGATGACCGAAGTGGACTGTGCGTCCCAAGAAGCCATGTACCGCGTGTCTTCGCGTGAGCGCCGCACGATGTGCCCGACCGGCGACTACCTGACCGAGTCTTCCGGGCGGTCGAGGACGAACGGCAAGACGCGGCTCTGCTACGTCCTCAACGTGCAGAAGGGCGACTGCCTCCGGGCGGTCAACCAGTACTTCGAACGGGTGGCGTGCGGGACCGGGACGCGCAAGGTCACGAAGGTCGTCGACGGCAAGTCGGACCGGGCGCTGTGCGGCGGTGACGACGCCAGGACGTACCCGCAGCCGGTGAGGACGATCTGCATCTCCCGCTGAGGCCACGGCCTTGCGCACGCGCAGGCCTGATTCACTGTGCGCGTGGACGACCTGATCAGGGCGATGGCCTCGCTGACCGGCTCCTCCGCCGACCCCGAGGTGCTCGGCGGTGACCGCGGCGAGGTCGTGGTGGTGCGTGTCGGTGACGTGGTGGCCAAGGCGTTGCCCGCGGACACCGACGTCGAGGCTCTCGAGCAACGGCTGGAGATCGCGGCGGCGCATCCCGAGTTGATGCTGCCACCGTTGAAGCCGTTGCAGTTCGTGGACGACCGGCCGGTGACGCTGTGGCCGTACGGGACGCCGGTGAGTCAGGCCGATCCCGACGGCGCGCCGTGGGAGGAGAGCGCGGCACTGCTGGCGAAGCTGCACGCATTGCCCGCGCGAGGGCCCGTGGCCGGTACGCCGGAACGGATTGTGCGCGCTATTGAAGCGTTGCCGCCGGACGTGCCGCATGCAGACGTGGTGTTGCGCGCTTACGAAGTCCTACCGCCGTTGGACATGAATGGCCGTGCGTTGATCCACGGCGATTGGCATCTCGGGCAGTTGGTGCACCGGGGTGCCTGGCGGCTCATCGACGTGGACGACCTCGGGGTCGGCGATCCGGTGTGGGACCTGGCGCGACCTGCGGCTTTGTTCGCCGCGGGGGTACTGCCCGACGACCTCTGGGCGCGGTTCCTCAACACGTACCGTGAAACGGGTGGGGTGGCTCTGCCGACATCTGAATGGGAAGCACTCAACATCCCGGCTCAGGCGTACGTTGTGCAGATGGCGGCTCGGGCACTCATGTCCGGGCTGCAGGCAGTGGAACCGCTGGTTGAAGCCTGTCGTCGGATCGTCGCGACGCACGAGAGCAGTGACCGCGGCTAATATCGTTTTTGTCCGGTCCCACCGCAGGAGGCTCACCACGATGCAGTGTCCCAAGTGTCATGCGAACATGCGCACGTTCGACCGCATGGGCGTTCACATCGAGCAGTGCGACGGCTGCCGCGGGGTCTTCCTCGACTACGGCGAGCTCGAGTCGATCACGCGCCTCGAGGCCCAGATGCAGGCTCCTCCGCCCGTCGCCGCGCCGCCGCCCGCTGCCTACCCGCAGCCGGCCCAGCCCGCCTGGGGTGCGGCGCCGCAGCAGGTCCACCACCACCACGGCGGTCACGCGGGCTACGGCGGCTACGGCCACCGCAAGCACCGCGGCCTCGGTGGCCTCTTCTTCTCCTCCTGATGTGCGCGACGGCCCCGGATCTCTGGTCCGGGGCCGTTGACGACTACCGAGAAACAGGTGGATAATCGGTAGTCAACGGGAGGAGTAGCCATGTCCGTCGCGACCGAGGCCGCCCACATCCGAGACCTCTTCGACACGATCGAAGAGCTGGAAGCCGTCGCATCATCCCTGTCGGAGGGCGACGAACGCCGTCGCCGCCTCGACGGCGTGGTGGCCAAGACCCTGCGCCAAGCCCCGCCGGTCCGTCCGGTGGTGGCAGGCGAACTGCTCGACCTCACCGAGAAGACCGTGAAGGCCTGGGCCCGCGAGGGCGTACTCGCCATCCACAGCCAGGAACCGCGCATGCTGCTCGACACCGTGCGCCTGCACGAGGTCCTCCACCTGGTGTCCGACCTCCGCCGCGCCGGCAAGACCCGCGGCCTCATCGACGAGGTCCACCGCCGCCTGAGCGACCAGTCACTGCTGGACCGCCCCGACCTGGCCTCGTCCCTCGACGAGATGCGCAGCGGCAAGGGACGCGTGGTCCGCTCAGCTTGATCCAGGTAGTCGAGACCCCCACCGCACACGCCCAGGCGAACGGCCTGCGCGGCCGCGCCCGCGTCGCCTACGAACGCTTCCTGGACGAGCTCGCCCACTCGGGCTGCGCGGCCCTGGGCTACCGCGTGACGGGCCCGGAACCCCTGCCCCGCCTCTGCGTGAAGCACCTCCGGGGAGCCGACCGCGCAGTGGTCGCCTTCCCCTCCCCCGAAGTCGTGTGGGTACTCCTGGTGGGCCCGCACGACGACGACCCGGGCCTGGACCTCTACGAAGCCCTCTACGAGATGGCCGGCGTCCGCCCCCGCCTCTCGGAGAAGCGCACCAAGCCCCGCTGCTGCACCGACGAGTCCGGCATCCCACCCCTGGTCGACGAGCACCTGGTGGACGACCTGGTCATCCGCGCCCGAGCGTTGGCCCGAGCCCGCCGCCGCTAGAGCCCGAGCGCGGGCAGGATCGCCTCGTCCACGATCGCCGCCACCTCGCCGGCGTCGGGCACGCGCCCGAGGTCGATGGACAGCTTGAACACCAACGCCTCACCGATCTGCGTGGTCACGGACGTCAACCGCCGAGGATCCACCCGCCCGCTGTCGGCGTAGTGCCGCAGCACCGTCGTGGTGAACGTGGCACCCCTCGGGTCGAACACCCGCCGGTACAGGGCCTCCACCAACTCCGGATGCCGGTCCCGCTCAGCCAGGATCGCCGACACGGCAGCCGCCGCCGGAGTCCGCATCCAGTCAGTCAGCAACGTGAGCGCGCCGATGAGATCAGCACGCAGGTCGTCCGCGCCCGGCGCCGGAACCTCCACCGGATGCGCCTGCGCCAACGCATCGAGCAGCAACTCGTGGGTCGAAGCCCACCGCCGGTAGAGCACGGTCTTCGCCGTAGCAGCCCGACGCGCAACGCCCTCCATGCTGACCTGACCAAGACCGACCTCGACCAGCTCAGCCAGAGCCGCCTCATGAATGGCACGAACCAGCACTTCCCCGCGCCGCCGCTCCGACGTCACGCGCCACCTTCCCTTACAAGCTACGGCGCCGTATCTTAACGCCCCAACAAGCTACGCATCAGCCTCAGGCATCGCACTCTGCACCTGGCTGGCCACCGTCCTGCTGGCCAACGCCCTGCGCCACGCCAACCGCCCCGGCCCAGCCGAAACACTCCTCCGCAGACTCACCTACCGGCCCAGCCGAAAACAAATCTTGTCCGTACAGCAATAGTTGTCTAAGCTTCGGTCACCACGACGAACGGAGACCACGATGTCCTTCCAGGCCTACCTCGACGGCGCGGAGAAGAAGACCGGCAAGACCCCGGCCGAACTGCTGACGGCAGCCGCAGAACGCGGCTTCGACGGCACCACGAAGGCAAGCGTGGTCCTGGAATGGCTGAAGACCGACTACGACCTGGGCCGAGGCCACGGCATGGCGCTCTACCACGTGCTGAAGAACGGCGCGCAGATCAGCGAGAAGCACGTGGGCGCCACCGGCAGCCACCGAGACGCCTCGACAACGCTCCGCCTGGACGGCATCGCCAACCGCTGACGGCAGGCCAAGGCAGGGGTCCCCTTGAATTAAGCGTCCCCCGCGACCCAACGTACAGAGCAGGTCTGACACTCCCGCAAGCAAAGACGAGCCGTCCTGGACCCACACGAGGCCGAAGAAAAGCCGCTACCTCCCGCACGCGACGCCGCAGGCGAGCAGTCCTCCCCCACGCGACGCCGCAGGCGAGCCGTCCTCCCCCACGCGATGCCACAGGCGAGCAGTCCTCCCCCACGCGACGCCGCAGGCGAGCCGTCCTTCCACACGGGCCAGGCGGTGGGGTCCCATCACGAGTCGCGCCATAGCTCTTGCTGCAGCTAGGTAGGGGTGTCAACTCGACACGCTTTTCGTCGAGTTGACACCCCTACCTAGCTGTGGCCCGCTCTTGGCTCGGCTCGTGATGGGACCCCACCGCCACGCCACCCTCGAAGCAACAGGCAGCCGCCCAACGCAACAGGCGTGCCATCAACCCACCCGTGGCGTGGACCCCCTGATCAGATTGCCGGGGTCTGGGGCAGAGCCCCAGGGGAAGCACGCAGGGCGACCAGGCCGCCCGCAAGGCGACCACTCGCCAAGGCGAACACCCGCCAAGTCGCCACCCACAACAGCCGCGAACACAACAAAACGGCCCCCAGAGCCAAAGCTCCAGGGGCCGTTCCGAACTACAAAGCTACGAACTACCGGTAATCCCGCCCGAAGTCGTAGTCATCCAGCGGCACCGCGGCACCAGTCCCAGTACCGAAGACGTCAGGCGTGTAGTACCCGTCGTCGTAAGAAGGAATCGCGTAAGCAGCAGCGCGAGCCTCCTCGGTCGGCTGGACCTGGATGTTGCGGTAGCGGTTGATACCGGTACCAGCCGGGATCAACTTACCGATGATCACGTTCTCCTTGAGACCGATGAGCTTGTCCGAACGCCCGTTGATAGCAGCGTCGGTCAGCACACGAGTGGTCTCCTGGAACGACGCCGCGGACAACCAGGAGTCGGTCGCCAGCGAGGCCTTCGTGATACCCATCAGCACCGGACGACCAGCGGCCGGCTCGCCACCCTCGGCGACGACGGCGCGGTTGCCCGACTCGAAGTCCGCACGCTCGACCAGCGAACCGGGCAGGAACTCGGTCGCGCCGGAGTCGATGATCGTGACCCGGCGGAGCATCTGCCGGACGATGACCTCGATGTGCTTGTCGTGGATCGCCACACCCTGGGCGCGGTACACCTTCTGGACTTCGCCCACGAGGTGCAGCTGCGCTTCGCGCGGGCCCATGACACGCAGGACCTCGTGCGGGTCCGGCGTACCTTCCAGCAGCTGCTGGCCGACGGACACGTGGTCGCCGTCCTGCAGCGGGCCGGTGGCCGTGTTGGCGAGACGCTGACGCTTGGACAGCTTCTCGAACACGATCTCCTCGGAGCCGTCGTCCGGGATCAGCGTGATCTTCCAGAAGCGGTCGCCGTCCTCGATGCGGACGCGGCCGTCCACGTCGGCGATCGGCGCCTTGCCCTTCGGGACGCGGGCCTCGAAGAGCTCCTGGACACGGGGCAGACCGGTCGTGATGTCGTCACCGGCCACACCGCCCTGGTGGAACGTACGCATCGTGAGCTGCGTGCCGGGCTCACCGATCGACTGGGCGGCGACGATGCCGACGGCCTCGCCGACGTCGACCAGCTGGCCGGTCGCCATCGAGCGGCCGTAGCAGGACGCGCACACACCGACCGGGGACTCGCAGGTCAGCACCGAGCGCACCTTCACGCGGAGGATGCCGGCCTCGACCAGCGACACGAGTGCCGGGTCGCCGAGGTCGTCGCCGCGGTTCAGGACCAGGTTGCCCTGGGCGTCGGTGATGTCGTCCGCCACCGTGCGGGCGTAGACCGAGGTCTGCGCGAACTCGTGCATGCCGACCTTGTCGCCCAGCTGCTCGCCGACGGTCATCTGCACGCCACGGGTGGTACCGCAGTCGACCTCGCGGATGATGACGTCCTGCGAGACGTCCACCAGACGACGGGTCAGGTAACCCGAGTCGGCGGTGCGCAGCGCGGTGTCGGCCAGACCCTTACGAGCACCGTGCGTCGCGATGAAGTACTCCAGCACCGACAAGCCCTCGCGGAACGAGTTCTTGATCGGGCGCGGGATGTACTCACCCTTCGGGTTGGTGACGAGACCACGCATACCCGCGAGCGAACGGACCTGCGTCATGTTGCCGGCGGCGCCGGACTGCACGATGACACGGATCGAGTTGTCCTCGGGGAAGTTGTCTTCCATGATCTCGTGGACCTGCTCGGTGGCCTTGGTCCACACCTTGACCAGCTCGGAGTTGCGCTCGTCGTGTGAGAGCTGTCCGCGCTGGTAGCGCTTCTCGACGGCGTCCGCGAGGCGCTCGTGCTCCTCGAGGATGTCCTGCTTCGCCGCAGGCACGAGAACGTCCGAGATCGCAACGGTCACACCGGAACGGGTGGCCCAGTGGAAACCGGCGTCCTTCAGCTTGTCCAGCGTCCGGGCGACGGTGACCATCGGGTACCGCTCGGCGAGGTCGTTGATGATGATGGCCTGCCGCTTCTTGGGCATGACCTCGTTGATGAAGGCGTAGTCCTGCGGCAGGATCTCGTTGAACAGCACGCGACCCAGCGTGGTCTCCGCGAGCCACGGCTGACCGGGCTCCCAGCCTTCGGGCTCCTGGCCCTTGGGCGGGTTCTTGTCGGAGACGCGGATCTTCACCATCGACTGCAGGCCCAGGACCTTGCGGTCGAACGCCATCAGAGCCTCGGCGGGCGACGAGTACGAGTGGCCCTCGCCGATGTCGCCGACCTTGTGACGGGTCAGGTGGTACAGGCCCGTCACCATGTCCAGACGCGGCATGGCCAGCGGCTTGCCGGACGCCGGGGACAGGATGTTGTTCGACGACAGCATCAGGACGCGGGCCTCGGCCTGCGCCTCGGCGGACAGCGGCAGGTGGACTGCCATCTGGTCACCGTCGAAGTCGGCGTTGAACGCTTCACAGACCAGCGGGTGCAGCTGGATGGCCTTGCCCTCGACCAGCTGGGGCTCGAAGGCCTGGATGCCGAGGCGGTGCAGCGTGGGTGCGCGGTTCAGCAGCACCGGGTGCTCGGTGATGACCTCTTCCAGCACGTCCCACACGGCCGGGCGCGCACGCTCGACCATCCGCTTGGCGGACTTGATGTTCTGGGCGTGGTTGAGGTCGACGAGCCGCTTCATCACGAACGGCTTGAAGAGCTCCAGGGCCATCTGCTTGGGCAGACCGCACTGGTGCAGCTTGAGCTGCGGGCCGACCACGATGACCGAACGGCCGGAGTAGTCGACGCGCTTGCCGAGCAGGTTCTGGCGGAACCGGCCCTGCTTGCCCTTGAGCAGGTCGGACAGCGACTTCAGCGGGCGGTTACCGGGACCGGTGACCGGGCGGCCGCGGCGGCCGTTGTCGAACAGCGCGTCGACGGCCTCCTGCAGCATCCGCTTCTCGTTGTTGACGATGATCTCGGGCGCGCCGAGGTCGATCAGTCGCTTCAACCGGTTGTTGCGGTTGATCACGCGGCGGTACAGGTCGTTCAGGTCGGACGTCGCGAAACGGCCACCGTCGAGCTGCACCATCGGGCGCAGGTCCGGCGGGATGACCGGGACGCAGTCCAGGACCATGCCCTGCGGGTTGTTGCGGGTCGCCTGGAAGGCGGCAACGACCTTGAGGCGCTTGAGCGCACGCAGCTTCTTCTGGCCCTTGCCGCTGCGGATGGTCTCGCGCAGGATCTCGGACTCGGCGTCGACGTCGTAGTCACCCAGGAGCTTCTGGATGGCCTCCGCGCCCATGGCACCGGTGAAGTAGTCGCCGTAGCGGTCGTAGAGCTCGCGGTAGAGCAGCTCGTCCGCGATCAGCTGGGCCTTGTCCAGCTTGGTGAACGTGGACCAGATCTCGTCGAGGCGGTCCAGCTCGCGCTGGGCGCGGTCGCGGAGCTGGCGCATCTCACGTTCGCCACCCTCCTTGACCTTGCGGCGCACGTCGGACTTGGCACCCTCGGCTTCGAGCTCGGCCAGGTCGGCCTCGAGCTTCTGGGCGCGGGCCTCCACGTCGGCGTCACGACGGTTCTCGACGCGCTTGCGCTCGACCTGCATCTCGCTCTCGAGCGTCGGCAGGTCGTTGTGGCGCAGCTCGGCGTTCACGCCCACGATGACGTAGGCGGCGAAGTAGATGATCTTCTCGAGGTCCTTGGGGGCCAGGTCGAGCAAGTAGCCCAACCGGCTGGGGACGCCCTTGAAGTACCAGATGTGCGTGACCGGAGCGGCGAGCTCGATGTGGCCCATGCGCTCACGACGCACCTTCGCACGGGTCACCTCGACGCCGCAGCGCTCACAGATGATGCCCTTGAAGCGCACGCGCTTGTACTTGCCGCAGTAGCACTCCCAGTCCCTGGTGGGACCGAAGATCTTCTCGCAGAACAAGCCGTCCTTCTCAGGCTTGAGCGTGCGGTAGTTGATGGTCTCGGGCTTCTTGACCTCGCCGAAGGACCACTGGCGGATGTCGTCCGCCGTCGCGAGTCCGATGCGGAGCTCATCGAAGAAGTTGACGTCGAGCACGTCTACTCTCTTCCCCTTTTTAGATCGGTGGCAAAGGAGCTGGTCGGAGGGCCGGTGAAGGACTGCGCCCGATTTTTGGCTCGGAGGCAGCCCTTCACCAGCCGGCGAGGTGACTAGTTGACGACGTCGTCCACGGAGGGCGACTCGGACCTCGACAGGTTGATGCCGAGGTTCGCGGCCGCGCGCTCCAGGTCTTCGTCGTCGCCGTCGCGCATCTCGATCGCGGCACCGTCCGAAGACAGGACCTCGACGTTGAGGCAGAGCGACTGCAGCTCCTTGAGCAGCACCTTGAAGGACTCCGGGATACCGGGTTCCGGGATGTTCTCGCCCTTGACGATGGCCTCGTAGACCTTCACGCGGCCGAGCACGTCGTCGGACTTGATGGTGAGGAGTTCCTGCAGGGTGTATGCGGCGCCGTACGCCTGCATCGCCCAGCACTCCATCTCACCGAAGCGCTGACCACCGAACTGCGCCTTACCACCCAGCGGCTGCTGCGTGATCATCGAGTACGGGCCGGTCGAACGCGCGTGGATCTTGTCGTCCACCAGGTGCAGCAGCTTCAGGATGTACATGTAGCCGACCGACACGGGGAACGGGTACGGCTCGCCGGAGCGGCCGTCGAAGAGCTGCGCCTTCCCGTTCTCCTTGACCATGCGCTCGCCGTCGCGGTTCGGGATCGTCGAGCCGAGCAGGCCCGTGATCTCCTCTTCCTTCGCGCCGTCGAACACGGGGGTCGCGGTCTTGGTGCCGGGCTCGACATCCATCAGGTCTTCGGACAGGTTCTTCGCCCAGTCCGGGTCCCCGTTGATGCTCCAGCCCTGCTTGGCGATCCACCCGAGGTGGGTCTCCAGCACCTGGCCGATGTTCATACGCCGCGGCACACCGTGGGTGTTCAGGATGATGTCGACCGGCGTGCCGTCCTCGAGGAACGGCATGTCCTCCGCGGGGAGGATCTTGCCGATGACGCCCTTGTTGCCGTGGCGGCCGGCGAGCTTGTCGCCGTCCTGGATCTTGCGCTTCTGGGCCACGTAGACGCGGACGAGCTCGTTCACGCCCGGAGGCAGCTCGTCGTCGTCCTCACGCGAGAAGACGCGGATGCCGATGACCTTGCCGTACTCACCGTGCGGCACCTTCAGCGACGTGTCGCGAACCTCGCGCGCCTTCTCACCGAAGATCGCGCGGAGCAGGCGCTCCTCGGGCGTCAGCTCGGTCTCGCCCTTGGGCGTGACCTTGCCGACGAGGATGTCGCCGGGCTGGACCTCGGCACCGATGCGGATGATGCCGCGCTCGTCCAGGTCGGCCAGGACCTCTTCGGAGACGTTCGGGATGTCCCGGGTGATCTCCTCGGCGCCGAGCTTCGTGTCGCGGGCGTCGATCTCGTGCTCCTCGATGTGGATCGAGGTGAGAACGTCGTCCTGCACGAGGCGCTGCGACAGGATGATCGCGTCCTCGTAGTTGTGGCCTTCCCACGGCATGATCGCCACGAGCAGGTTCTTGCCGAGCGCCATCTCGGCGTTCTCGGTGCAAGGACCGTCGGCCAGGACCTGACCCGCCTCGATCCGGTCGCCCTCGTTCACGATGGGCTTCTGGTTGATGCAGGTGCCCTGGTTCGAGCGACGGAACTTGTGCAGCGCGTAGGTGTTGCGCGCACCGTCGTCGGCCATGACGGTGATGTAGTCGGCGGAGACCTCCTCGACCACACCCGTCTTCTTCGCGACGACGACGTCACCGGCGTCGACGGCGGCACGCAGCTCCATGCCGGTGCCGACGAGCGGCGACTCGGAGCGGAGCAGCGGGACGGCCTGACGCTGCATGTTCGCACCCATCAGGGCGCGGTTCGCGTCGTCGTGCTCGAGGAACGGGATCATGGCGGTCGCGGCCGACACCATCTGGCGCGGCGAGACGTCCATGTAGTCGACGTCGGTCGGGTCGATGAACTCGACCTCGCCGCCCTTCTTGCGGACCAGGACGCGGTCGTCGGTGAAGTTGCCCTCGTCGTCGACCGGCGAGTTCGCCTGCGCCTTGACGAAGCGGTCTTCCTCGTCCGCGGTCAGGTAGTCGATCTGGTCGGTGACCCGGCCGTCCGTGACCTTGCGGTACGGCGTCTCGATGAAGCCGAACGGGTTGACCCGCGCGTAGCTCGAGAGCGAACCGATCAGGCCGATGTTCGGGCCTTCCGGCGTCTCGATCGGGCACATGCGGCCGTAGTGCGACGGGTGGACGTCGCGGACCTCCATGCCGGCGCGCTCACGGGACAGACCGCCGGGACCCAGTGCCGACAGGCGGCGCTTGTGGGTCAGACCCGCGAGCGGGTTGGTCTGGTCCATGAACTGCGAGAGCTGCGAGGTGCCGAAGAACTCCTTGATCGCCGCCACGACGGGACGGATGTTGATCAGGGTCTGCGGCGTGATGGCCTCGACGTCCTGCGTGGTCATGCGCTCGCGGACGACGCGCTCCATGCGGGACAGGCCGACGCGGATCTGGTTCTGGATCAGCTCGCCCACGGTGCGCAGACGACGGTTGCCGAAGTGGTCGATGTCGTCGACCTCGACGGGCACGTCGCCACCGGCGGCGGCGTCCATCATCGTCTCACCGGCGTGCAGCCGGACGAGGTACTCGATCGTCGTGACGATGTCGTCCTCGGTCAGGACACCGGTGTTGATCTCGGTGTCCAGGCCCAGCTTCTTGTTGACCTTGTAACGGCCAACCTTCGCCAGGTCGTAGCGCTTGTCCTTGAAGAACAGGTTCTCCAGCAGGGCCTGCGCCGACTCCTTCGTCGGCGGCTCGCCCGGACGCAGCTTGCGGTAGATGTCGAGCAACGCCTCGTCGGTACCCGCGGTGTGGTCCTTCTCGAGCGTGGTCAGCAACGTCTCGCTGAACGCGAACCGCTCGCGAATCTGCTCCGTGCTCCAGCCCAGAGCCTTCAACAGCACCGTCACCGGCTGGCGACGCTTCCGGTCGATGCGGACACCGACGGTGTCGCGCTTGTCGACGTCGAACTCCAGCCAAGCACCCCGGGACGGGATGATCTTGACGCTGAAGACGTCCTTGTCGGTCGTCTTGTCGACCGCGGTGTCGTAGTACACACCGGGCGAGCGCACGAGCTGGGAGACCACCACGCGCTCGGTGCCGTTGATGATGAACGTGCCCTTGTTCGTCATCATCGGGAAGTCACCCATGAACACCGTCTGGCTCTTGATCTCGCCAGTGGTGTGGTTGGTGAACTCCGCCGTGACGAACAACGGTGCCGCGTACGTCATGTCCTTGTCCTTGCACTCTTCGGTCGAGGCCTTGACCTCGTCGAAGCGCGGGTCGGAGAAGGACAGTGACATGGAGCCGGAGAAGTCCTCGATCGGCGAGATCTCGTTGAGGACCTCTTCGAGGCCGCCCGTCGGGGTCTCGTCGCCGGCGTCGACGCGGCGCTGGAACCACGCCTCGTCGCCGGTCAGCCACTCAAAGGACTGGATCTGCAGGTCAAGCAGGTTGGGCGTCGAAAGCGGCTCGTTAATCTTCGCGAACGAGACCCGCTTCGGCGCTCCAGGGATCCCCGACGTGGAGTTGGTCGCAGCAGTGGCCTTGGTCGCGCGAGAGATCGCCAAGATGCGTCCTTCCAGGGACAAATAGCTGGCTAGAGCGAACTAGCACGGCTGTCAAGGGTGCGGCGCTGCTCGACTAATCCACGCTCTCGGCGAAGGGCAAGCGGAAAATGGGCAGCGCAAAGGGGCAGTCTAGCCACACGCACGGCGACTGTCGAGAGGCACCTGGAAGGACCCTCCTCTTGCTCACCGACAGAGTGACCCTGCATGAGCGCGCAGTCAAGATGTTGCGGCTCGATCCACCCTCTGGATGGAGCGCTGTTTACTTGCAGTCACTCATTTGACCTGCACAAACACGTGTGCGGTCGTTTTGGTGGGAAGTTGACGGCCTCAAGTGGACTTACAGAGGGCCACGAGATTTGTGTGATCGAGCTCACGCGTGTCGGGGCTGGCGGAGGACCTGTCCACGGTGCATCTGGGGCTCCTGTGACGTCCTCGCAGCGGAGTTGATCTTAGGGGACGGAGATCAGGTACCCGACACCGGGCCGGGCCAAACGACTCGGTTCGGCGCCGGGGCCGGCGGCGTCACAGATGGGCCGTGCGTGCCGCCAGAGGCACACGTGACAGCAGAGCAGTGCGCGCAGGCGACGGACATGTGTGACGGCGGGGCACGGGCGTGGAGACGCTCCTACCGCGTCAGCAGCCCTGGAGTTGGCGGTTCTGCTCCACCGACGCACCGAACATCTCCATGTTGTCGATCTTCCACCGGCCACCGTCGTCGACCGCGCTCACACGGAGCATGGCGGTGCCGCCGCCCGACTGGTTGTCGGTGGTGCGGGTGGTGACCTGGTCGGCGAACACGAGCACGGTGGCGCGGTCGCCCTTGAGCGACGACACGGCTGAGGACACCACTCGGACGGTCACGACGAGCTTCTGCTGCGGCGCGACCTCCTTCACAGGCCCGAACACGGCGTTGTACTGGCACAGGGCCTTGCCGGTGAGCAGTTCCCTGGCGGCCTTCTCCGTCGACTCGACGTCGGCGAAGTTGTACGAGAACGACTTCTCCACGGCCTCGCGGACCTGGCCGTTGACCTCCGAGGTGGTGACCGAGTCGACCAGGGCGGCGTTGTAGGACACCGAGCGCGACTTCACCAGGAAGAACGTGCCCAGGCCGCCCAGCAGCACCGCGACCAGGAGCAACGCCACCGGGAGCATCCAGCCGTCCTTCGGGCCGGTCCTGCCGGTGACCGGCTCGGCCTCGTCGGCGGAGCCGGGTTCCTCGTCCGCGGAGCCGGGTTCCTCGTCCGCGGAGCCGGGTTCCGCGTCGGCGAGCTCCTCCGGCGCGGCAGGCTCCACGGCGGGCGACCTGACCGGGAGCGGCGCCCACTCGACCGCCTTCGGCGCCCTGAGGTCTGCCTCCGGCGTCACGTCCTCGACCACGGCCTCGGCGGCGGGCTCCACGGCAGGCTCCGCCACGGGCTCGGCGGACGCGCGCCGGTTCAGACCGGCGACCTTGGGACGGCCTCCGGCGGGCGGCGTGGGGATGGGGCGGCGGCGGGATGGGGGCACGTGCACTCGTTCCAATCAGCTCTGGCCGGATCAGACGCCTGACCGCAGCGGGCCCAGCTGGCTCAGCTTCCAGCCGTCCTCGGTGCGGGTGAGCTTGGTCAGGTACCGGTTGATCTTGGTGACCTTCTGGCCGCCGTCGGGCGTCACGGTGCTCTCGACCACGGCGATCATCGACGCGCTGCCGGCGCGGTCGTCCAGCTCGGTGATCGCGGCGTCCAGCACCTTCGACGTCGTCACGGACTTGGCGTCGACCAGCTGCTTCTTGCGCGAGTCCTTGTCCTTGTCGATCTCGGCGCGCAGGTCGCCGGTCGACGAGTTGAGCCAGCGCTGCAGGTCCTCGTCGACCTTCTTGTAGTCGAGGGTCAGGAAGTTCGTGACGCCGACCTGGCCGGACCGCAGGGCCTCGTCGCGCACCGAGGCGAACGACGACTCGGACGAGTGCGACGCCGAGTACCAGGCCACGCCCGAGTACGCGGCGAAGCCGAACGTCAGCACCGCCAGGACGGCGGCGGCACCCGAAATCATTCTGGCCGTGAAGATCCGCACTACTTCTTCCCCTCCGGCAAGCCCAGCAGCTGACCCAGCGACGTCAGCAACGGCACCTCCGGCGCGGCGGCCTGCCCCGCCGGTTCCTGGCCCGGCTGCGTCGTCGCGTTGCCGACCGGCGTGGTCGGTGTTCCACCATATGGCGCATTCTGCGAGCCTCGCACCGAGGTCGCCGACCCGCGCGCGAGAGCGCAGTACGCCTGCGTGTTCAGCGGCGCGGCAGAGGTGTCGCCACCGGGCCGAATCGTCGTGCCCTCGTATCCGACGGTGCACGGCATCGGGTCGAACACGTTCAAGGCCAGCCCGAAGTGCGCCGACCCGTCACCGGGCGCCACGGAGAACCCGCCGCCGACGGCGATGGGGTACGTCACCGCGAGCTGCTCCAGTCCGTCGCGCCTGGTCACGAGGATGTTCGACGTGGTCAGCAGGTTCGCGAAGACCACCCCGAGGTTCGGCCCGCTCTCCTTGAGCAGCGCCGAGACCTGCTCGGACGCCGGCGGCACGGCCACGATCAACCGCCGCAGGTCGCCGTCGGAGGCCTTGAGCTGCTCGGCGAGCAACCGCAGGTCGCCGCTGAACGACCGGATGGCACCACCGGAAGCGGCCTGCGTGGCCAGCACGATCCGCCCGTCCTGCAACAACTGCGTCGTCTGCGGCAGGTGCTCCTTGGCGGCCGCCGTGAACGCCGCGGTGTTGTCGATCAGCACCTGCAGGTCGCCACCGGTCCCGCTGAACGCCGTGTGCAGCTCGTCGACCACGGTCCTCAGGGAGTCCGTCGGCACCGAGGAGGCGAAGGCGTCCAGGTTGGACAGCAGCCCGTCGACCGGCGGAGGCGTGCGGGTCGCCGACCGCGGGATGACCGACCCGGCCTCCAGGTACGGCCCGCCGTCGCTCCTCGGCCGCAGGTCCACGTACTGCTCACCCACGGCCGACCGGTTGGCCACGACGGCCTCGGTCGCGGACGGCACGCGCGGCGCGTCGGCGTCCAGCTCCAGGTCGACCTCGATGCCGTCGGAGGTCAGCCGCAGCTGCCCGACCCGCCCGATCGTCACGCCGCGGTAGGTCACCTCGGCGTTGGTGAAGATGCCGCCCGAGTCGGCGAGCTGCATCGTCACGACCGTCGACGCCGACTTGAACAGACCGATGTAGGTAGCGCTGACGTACGAGATGCCCAGCAGCGCGACCAGCACGAACGCACCGATCTTGAGCTTCGTCGACCGCAGGATCACTTGCGACCACCTCCCAGCAGCCCGCCGAGCAGGTCGCCCAGCCCGGACCCGGTGCTCTGCCCGAGGTTCGGCAGCGGGATGTTCGGCATCGGCAACGGCGTGCCCTGCGACGGGATCAGCGAGTCGATCGGCGACTGCCGCGACCTGCCGAGGTTGTCGAGCACCGTGCCGAGGTTCAGGTCGAGGTCGATGTACGCGTTGGTGTAGTCGCCCTTGATGCCGTCGACCGCCTCGTCCGGGAACGGGTAGGTCAGCAGCAGCTCCAGCGACTTCGGCAGGTTCTGCCCCGACTCGACGAGCTTCGTCAGCGTCGGCTGCAACGCCTTCAGGTCCGCCACGATGTCGTCACGGCTCCTGTTGATCGTGTCCGTGGCGACGTCGGAGAGCTTGTCCAGCGACTGCAGCAACGTCACGAGCTGCGTGCGCTGCTCGGCCAGCACCTTCAGCCCGGGTTCCAGGTCCGTCAGCGCGACCGCGATCTTGTCGCGCTGCTGCGCCAGAGTTCCCGCCAGCCGGTTCATCGAGTCGAGCGCGCGGACGATCTCCGCCTTGTGCTTGTCGAGCTCCCCGACGAACGTGTTGAGGTTGCCCAGCAACGAGCGGATCTCCTTCTCGTTGCCCTCCATCGCCGCGTTGAGCTCCTTGGTGATGTTCTGCAGCTGTGCGACGCCACCGCCGTTGAGCAACATCGACAACGCTCCGAAGACCTCTTCGACCTCGGGGTTGCGGTTGGTCCTGTCCAACGGGATCACGGCGTTGTCGGCGAGCTTGCCTGCCGCGTCCTTGGCAGGCTTGCCGAGCTCGACGAACTTCTCACCGAGCAACGCGGACTGGCGCAGCTTCGCGAACGCGTTCGCCGGCAGCTGGACGTCGCCGTTGACCAGCATGGTCACCTCGGCGGTCCAGCCGTCGGCGCCCAGATCGATCTTCTCGACCCGTCCGACCGGCACGTCGTTGACCTTCACGCCGGCCTGCGGCACCAGGTCGAGAACGTCCTTGAACTGCGCCTTGACCCGGTACGGGTGATCACCGACGTCGGCGCCGCCCGGCAGCGGCATGTTGTAGACGCCGTCGAACCCGCCCGAACCACAGCCCGAGACCAGCAACAGCGCCGTCAGCCCTACGACCAGCTTCCTCACCGGGGCACCCCCGCGAGCGGCAGGGGCAACGGCAGCTTGCCCGCGTTGAGGTCGCTGATGATCTCGGCCGGCGGCTTCAGCGGCACCACGCCGGTCAGGACCGGTTCCAGCTGCTTGCACGTCTGCGCGAGGATCGGCGGCACGTTGTTCGGCGTCGCCTGCTGGATCAGCTTGCAGATCAGCACGATCGGCGGCTGGTTCAGCTCGTTGATGTTCGCGCGGACGTCGAGCGTGCCGGACGCCGCGTTGTAGGAGTTCTGCAGGTTGCCCAGGGCCAGCGGGGCGACGTCGAGGGTCTCCGCCAGCGCGGCCCGCTGGTTCACCAGCACCTGCGTGATCGAGGCGAGCTTGTCCACGTTGGACTTGAGCACCTCGCGGTTGTCCTTGATGAACCCCTGCACCAGACCCAGTGCGGTCGCGAGCTCCGACAGCGCCGCGCCGAGGTCGCCGCGTTCGTCGGCCAGCATCTTCGACACCTCCGCGAGCTGGGAGTTGAAGTCGCGCACCTGGCTGTCGTTCGCGGCCAGCATCGCGGTGAACTTCTGCAGGTTGTCGACCGTGGCGAACAGGTCCTCCTTGGACCCCGACAGGGTCCGCGTGGCCTGGCCGAGGTTCTTCAACGTGTCGTTGAGCGCCTGGCCGTTGCCTTCGAGGTTGCGAGCCGCCGAGTTCAGCAGGTCCGCCAACGCCCCGTCGGCGTTCGCGCCGTTGGGCCCCAGCGCGGTCGTGAGCTTGTCGAGCGACGAGTACAGCTCGTCCAGCTCGACCGGCGTCGCGGTGCGCTCGCGCGGGATCACGGCGTCCTCGCCCAGCGCCGGACCGCCGGTGTAGGCGGGCGCGAGCTGCACGTACCGGTCGCTGACCACGCTCGGCGAGACCACGACGGCCTGCGCGTTCTCCGGCACCCGCACGTCGCGGTCGACGGTGAACACGACCTTCACGGTCTTGCCCTCGGGCGTCACCTCGTCGATCGTGCCGACCTTCACGCCGAGGATGCGCACGTCACCGCCGGGGTAGACGCCGACGGCCGCCGCGAAGTGCGCGGTGACCTTGCGACCGTTCATCCCGTTGAAGACCCACCAGAGCCCGGCCGTCACGACGAGCGCGAGCACGCACGCGATCGCGATGAACCGGCCGACCTTGCTGTGAGCTGCTGTAGTCATCGCTGCACCCCCGGAGGCAGGCAGCCTTCCTCGTTGAACCCGGCGACGCCGAGGTTCACCGAGGGCGGCAGCAGGCCGCAGATGTAGGTGTCGAACCACCGGCCGTTGCCCAGGGTGTTCGCGAACACCCGGTAGAACGGCGCCATCAGCGCGAGGCTGCGGTCGAGGTTCTCCTGGTTGCGCTCCAGGATCGTGGTGACCCTGCCGAGCTGTTCCAACGCCGGCCTGAGCTGGTTCTGGTTGTCGGTCACCAGTCCGCTCAGCTCACGCGAGAGGTTCCGCGTGCCGGTCAGCAGGGCGCTGATCGCCTCGCGGCGCTTGCGCAGCTCGCCGAGCAGCAGGTTGCCGTCCGACAGCAGCTTCTCGAACTCCGCGTTGCGGTCGGCCAGCGTCTTCGTCAGCTGCCGCGTGTTGTCCAGCAGCTTCGCCAGCTGCTCGTCGCGCGAGGAGATCGTCTTCGACAACGCGGACAGGCCGTCCAGCGCGCCCCGGACGTGCTCAGGCGAGTTCTTGAAGGTGTCCGAGAGGACCGTGAAGCTGTCCGCGAGCTGCTTGGTGTCGATCTGGCCGACGGTCGTCGCGAGCCCGTTGAACGCCTCGTTCACGTCGTACGGCGCAAGCGTGCGTTCCTTGGGGATCGGGTCGCCGGGCGACAACGGCTGGGTGCCCTGCGGGTCCAGCGCCAGGAACTTCTGCCCCAGCAACGTCTTGATGCGGATCATCGCGGTCGACCGGTCGCCCACCCAGGCGTCCTTGACCTTGAACGTCACCCGCACCCGGTCGCCGTCGAGCCTGACCTTGGTGACCTTGCCGACCTTCACGCCGGCGACGCGGACCTCGTTGCCCGGCACCAGTCCCGCGGCCTCGCTGAAGTCCGCGGCGTAGCTCGTGCCGCCGCCGACGATCGGCAGGTCGTCGGAGTAGAACGCGGCCAGCAGCAGCAGGACGATCAGCGTCAGGCTGACCGCGCCGGTCCTGATCGGGTTGCTCGTCCTCATCGGCGGCACCTCTGCTGCGTCACCGGCAACGCCGTGATCGGGATCGGATCGTTGATGACCGGCGGCACGGCGATCTGGCCGCTGGCCTCGCACAGGTAGAAGTTGAACCACGAACCGTAGGTCGCGGTCCGCGTGATCGTCTCCAGCTTGCTGGGCAGGCGCTGCAACATGCGGTCGACGAGCACCTCGTTGTCGCCCAGCGTCTTCGAGACGATGCCGAGCTGCGCGATGTCGTTCTTCAGCGGCTCGCGGCCCTGCTCCAGCAGGCCGGAGGTGGCCTGGGTCAGGTCGCCGAGCGCGGTGATCGCCTCACCGATCGGCTGGCGGTCCTGGGCGAGCCCGGAGACCAGCGTCTGCAACGTGATCACGAGGTTGTTGAAGTCCTCGTCGCGCGAGTTCACGGTCTCCAGCGCGGTGTTGAGGTTGTCGACGACCTCGCCGATCACCTTGTCCTTGCCCGCCAGCGTGCTGGTCAGCGAGGCCGTGTGCTGCAGCAGGCTGTCGATCGTGCTGCCTTCTCCCTGCAGCACCTGGATGATCTCGAACGACAGCTTGTTCACGTCGTCCGGCGACAGGGCCTGGAAGAGCGGTTTGAAGCCGTTGAACAGCACGGTGAGGTCGAGCGCGGCCTTCGTGCGCTCCAGCGGGATCGTGCCGCCCTCGGCCAGCACCGCCTTGGTGTCACCGGTGCCGGACTCCAGCGCGATGTACCGCTGCCCGACCAGGTTGCGGTACTTGATCGTCGCCGTCACCGCTTCCGGCAGCTTGCGGTCACCGTCGATGGAGAACTCCACCTCGGCGGTCTTGCGGTCGACGACCTTGATCGCGTCGACCTGCCCGACGCGGACGCCGGCGATGCGGATGTCGTCACCCTCGTTCAGCGCGGTGACGTCGGTGAACTGGGCCTTGTACTCGGTGGCACTGGCCAGGTTCACGTTGGCGATGGTGACCGCGAGCAACGACGTGGCGAGGATGGTGACCACCGCGAAGGCGATCAGCTTGAGCAGCGGGGCCAGCAGTCCCTTCACTTGACGGTCACCTCCGTTCCGCGGACGAGGGGCCCGAGCAGAAGGCTCGACCAGCCGGGCATGTCCTGCGGGTCTACGCCGACGCGCGGTCCGAAGAGCGCCGCGATCAACCTGGCCTCCTCCGGCGAGTTGGCGAGCCGCAGCACGTCAGCGGACTGCGGCACGGTCACGTTGCCGGCGTTGGCCGGCGGCAGGACGCCGTCGTTCGCGACGCGGGCGGGCGGCGGCGAGCTCGACCCGTCCTGCACCGGACCCTCCGGCGGGTACTGCGGGAACGGGTTCGGCCGCGGGATCAGGTCGTAGCAACGGGGTCCGCGCTTGTCCCTGTACTCGGGCTCGTCGAGGTTCGGCTTGTACTTGCCGCGGTTCTGCGTGATCTCCAGCGTGATGTGCAGGCCCGGCTCGTTGGTGCCCTCGCCGAACGCCTTGCTGATGACCGGTTCGAACTCCGCGAGCCCCTTGAGCAGGCACGGGTACTCCGGCGCGTACTTCGCGAGCAGCTCCAGCGTCGGCCGGCTGGTGTCGGCGAGCGCGATGATGTTGTTCTTGTTGACCGTGACGAAGCTGGTGACGTCCTGCGACGTCGTGGTCAGCGAGCCGTAGAGCGCGAGCAGGTTCTCGCGCTGGTCGACGACGGTCTTGGTCGTCGTGGTCATGTCGTTGAGCGCCTGCAGCAGGTCGGGCGCGGCGTCGGAGTAGACGTTCGCGACGTCCGCGAGCTTGGAGATGTTCTCCTTCAGCGCGGGCAGCTGCGGGTTGAGCTCACCGAGGTAGGAGTCGAGTGACACCAGGGTCTCGCCGAGCGGCTTGCCCCGTCCGTCGAGCGCCTGCGACAACGCGGTGAGCGTCGTGGCGAGCTTCTCCGGCTGGATCGCCTGCAGCACCGGCATCAGGTTGTCGAGCACGCGTTCGAGCTCGATCGCGCTGCTCGTCCGGTCCTGCTCGATGACCGCGCCCTGGGTGATGGCCGCGCTCTTCTGCTGCGGCAGCACCAGGTTCACGTACCGCTCGCCGAACAACGTCTTGGGCAGCAGCCGCGCGCTGACGTTCGCCGGGATCTGCTCGACCTTGTCCGGCTCCAGCGCGAGCTCCAGTTCGGCGCCGTCCCCGCTGGTGCGGATGGCCTTCACCGACCCGACGATCAGCCCGCGCACCTTGACGTCGCTCGCGGTCATCAGCTGGTTGCCGATGTGGTCGGTCTTGAGCGTGACCTTCACGTAGTCGCTGAAGGCGTCCTTGTAGAGCGCCACAGTGAGCGACAGGAACATGGCGATCGCGAGGAGAAAGGCGATGCCCAGCACGCGTTTCCTCATCCCGCGATCCTCACCGTCGTTGTCGCGCCCCAGATCGCGAGGCTGAGGAAGAAGTCGAGCAGCGCCGTCGTGACGATCGCGGTCCGCACCGCACGCCCGACCGCCACGCCGACGCCGGCAGGTCCGCCGGACGCGCGGTAGCCGTAGTAGCAGTGGGTCATGATGATCACGACCGCGAAGACCAGCACCTTGCCGAACGACCAGAGCACGTCGATCGGCGGTAGGAACAGGTTGAAGTAGTGGTCATATGTGCCCGCCGACTGCCCGTAGAACTCCACGGTGATCGTTCTGGCCGCCAGGTAACTCGTCAGCAGCCCGATCACGTACAGCGGAATGATCGCGACGAACCCGGCGATGATCCGCGTGGTGACCAGGAACGGCAGGCTGGGGATGCCCATGACCTCCAGCGCGTCGATCTCCTCGGAGATCCGCATGGCACCCAGCTGCGCCGTGAACCCGGACCCGACCGTCGCCGACAACGCCAGCCCGGCCACGAGCGGCGCGATCTCACGGGTGTTGAAGTAGGCCGACACGAACCCGGCGAAGGCCGACGTGCCGATCTGGTTCAACGCCGTGAAGCCCTGAAGGCCGACCACGGTCCCGGTGAACACGGACAGCCCGACCATGACGCCGATCGTGCCGCCGATGACCGCGAGCGCCCCCGACCCGAAGCTGACCTCGGCCAGCAGCCGCAACGTCTCCTTGGAGTACCGCTTGAGCGCACGGGGCGTCCAGGCCAGCGCCTTGATGTAGAACGACAGCTGGTCACCGAAACCGTCCAGGGTGGACAGCACCTTGTTCGCCATCAGCTCCCCTTCGCGGGCACGACCTGCAGGTAGATCGTGGTGAGGACGAAGTTGACGAAGAACAGCAGCAGGAACGTGATGACCACGGCCTGGTTCACCGCGTCACCCACGCCCTTGGGCCCACCGGCCGGGTTGAGGCCGCGGTAGGCGGCGACGATGCCGGCGATGAACCCGAAGATCAGGGCCTTCAACTCGCTGATCCACAGGTCGGGCAGCTGCGCCAGCGCGGAGAAGCTCGCGAGGTAAGCACCGGGCGTGCCGTCCTGCATGATCACGTTGAAGAAGTAGCCGCCCATCACACCGACGACGCTCACCATGCCGTTGAGCAGCACGGACACCAGCATCGCCGCCAGCACCCTGGGCACCACGAGCCGATGGATCGGCGACACACCGAGCACTTCCATGGCGTCGATCTCCTCGCGGATCTTCCGCGACCCGAGATCCGCACAGATGGCAGAGCCACCGGCTCCGGCGATCAGCAGCGCCGTCACGATCGGACTGGCCTGCTGGATGATCGCGAGCACGCTGGCCGCACCGGTGAACGACTGCGCACCGATCTGCCGGGTCAGCGACCCGAGCTGCAACGCGATGACCGCGCCGAACGGAATGGACACCAGCGCCGTGGGCAGCACGGTCACGCTGACGATGAACCAGCTCTGCTGGATGAACTCCCGCAGCTGGAACGGCCGCCGGAACGTCGTGCGCACGACGTCGATCCCGAGCTGGCACAGCTTTCCGGTCTCCCGCAGCGCGCCGGCACCGGGGAACGAGGCCTGAGTGGTCACAGAACACCACCGTGCCGAGGCCACGGACTGGGCGCGGGCGCCACCGCAGGAGCCCCGGCGTGCACGCCGTACCGCAGCTGCTCCTCAGGCGTCAGACTCTCGATGATCCCCTGCTGAGCCTGGTGCGGCAGCTGGTGGATGATCGTCATGACCCGGTCCTTGCGCCGCCGCACAGCGTCCCGGAACGGCAACCCCGGAGTCGGCTCGATCTGCGGGATGATCCCCCGAACGTCCTCGGACGTGGACCCGTCAGAGTGCCCGGCGTCCGCATGAGCCTGCTCCGCCGCCATCGTGGCCGTGTCCTTCTCCTCGGACATCCCGATGGGCCCGAGCCGCCGCCCGTTGAGGAACTGCTCGACAACAGGCTCGTCACTGGTCAGCAGCACCTCGCGCGGCCCGAACATGACGAGCTCGCGCCGGAACAACATCCCGAGGTTGTCCGGCACGGTACGAGCAATGTTGATGTTGTGCGTGACGATCAGGATCGTCGCGTCGATCTGGGCGTTGAGGTCGATCAACAACTGACTGAGGTACGCGGTGCGCACCGGGTCCAACCCGGAGTCGGGTTCGTCGCACAGGATGATCTCGGGGTCGAGCACCAGCGCACGGGCAAGACCAGCCCGCTTGCGCATACCGCCGGAGATCTCACCGGGCAGCTTCTTCTCAGCCCCGACGAGACCGACCATCTCCATCTTCTCGAGGACGATCCGCCGAACCTCGGCCTCGGTCTTCCGAGTGTGCTCCCGCAAGGGAAAGGCGATGTTGTCGTACAGGTTCATCGACCCGAACAACGCACCGTCCTGGAACAGCACGCCGAACATCTTCCGAATCTCGTACAACCGGTGCTCAGAACACCGAACGAGGTCCGTCCCGTTGATGATGATCTTGCCCTGCTCAGGCTTGAGCAACCCCACCAGCGACTTCAGGAACACGCTCTTGCCGGTACCGGACGGCCCGAGCATCACGCTGACCTCACCCGGCGGCAACGTGAGCGTGACGTCCTGCCAGATGGTCTGCTTGCCGAAGGACTTGGTCAAACCCTCGACGACCACCTCGACGCCCATCCGCACCTCCGCACACGCCCAGGACGCCGCAGCGATCGGCGTCACACCTGGGCAACGAGTTCGTTCGCGGCAGGTTACTCACCAGTTGGCCTAACGGCGGTTGCGTTCGGATAACAGCACGCAGGGTGACCTCGCAAAACGGTCACGACCCCCTAGACCACTGCCTGCCAACCGGCACTTTCGAGACCGATGTGACTCCAAACACAGAGCAGCAGCCAGCCAGCTCATCCGCGAAGCCGAAGGCGAGCCGTCCGCCCGCAACGCCGAAGGCGAGCTGTCCCACCGCGCGGGCCAGGCGGTGGGGTCCCGTCACGAGTCGCGCCATAGCACTTGCTGCATGCGTGAAGGGGTGTCAACTCGACACGCTTTTCGTCGAGTTGACACCCCTTCACGCATGTGGCCCGCTCTTGGTGCGGCTCGTGACGGGACCCCACCGCCAACGCACCCTCTAAGCAACAGGCAGCCGCCCAACGCAACAGGCGTGCCATCAACCCGCTCGTGGCGCCACCCCCCGATCAGATTGCCGGGGGTCTGGGGGCAGAGCCCCCAGGGGAAGCACGCAAGGCGACCAGGCCACCCGCAAGGTGACCACCCGCATGGTCGCCGCCCGCAAGGTGACCACCCGCATGGTCGCCACCCGCAAGGTGACCACGCTGACGCAGGCGTCCCCCCGATCCGGGAACCCCTACATCTCAACCTACTCAAGGGGTCCGACAAGATCAGAAACAACAAAAACGGGCGCACACCCCCCAAGGGGGATGCACGCCCGTTCAAGCACTACAAGGCAAAACGCCAGCCCCCAAAGGGGCTGAGATCACTTGACGGTGATCTTGGCGCCCGCAGCCTCGAGCTTCTCCTTGGCGGCGTCGGCGACGTCCTTCGCCACGCCCTCGAGGATCGCCTTCGGAGCCGACTCGACGAGCTCCTTGGCCTCCTTCAGGCCCAGACCAGAGACGACCTCGCGGACGACCTTGATGACCTGGATCTTCTTCTCGCCGGCGGACTCGAGGACGACGTTGAAGTCCGTCTGCTCCTCGGCCTCTTCGGCGGCGGCCGCGGGGCCGGCAGCTGCAACGGCGACGGGCGCCGCGGCGGTGACCTCGAAGGTCGTCTCGAACTGCTTCACGAACTCGGACAGCTCGAGGAGGGTCATCTCCTTGAACGCGTCGAGCAGCTCTTCGGTGCTGAGCTTCGCCATGATCGGCGGTCCTTTCTAATCTCCCGCGCGAAAGCGTCGGGCGTGTCTTTGGGTGATCAGCTTTCGGCGGGAGCGTCGGCCTCGGCGGCGGGAGCCGCAGCGGCCTTCTTCTCCTGCAGGGCAGCGGCCAGGCGAGCGACCTGGGAAGCCGGGGCGTTGAACAGACCCGCAGCCTTGGCCAGGTTGCCCTTCATCGCGCCCGCGAGCTTCGCGAGCAGCACCTCACGGGTCTCGAGGTCCGCGATTGCGGCGACCTCTTCGACCGAGAGCGGGCGGCCATCCATGTAGCCGCCCTTGATGATCAGGGCCTTGTTGTCCTTCGCGAAGTCGCGGATCGCCTTGGCGGCGTCGACGGGCTCGCCTTCGACGAACGCGATGGCGGTCGGACCGGAAAGAAGGGCCTCGAGGCCCTCCACACCGGCGTCCGCAGCGGCCAGCTTGACCAGCGTGTTCTTCGCGACGGTGTACTTGGTGCCCGCGCCGAGAGCGCGACGCAGCGTGGTGAGCTGCGCCATGGAGAGGCCACGGTACTCAGTGACAACCGCTGCCGAGCTGGTGCGGAAGGAATCCGCAAGCTCAGCGACCGCCGTAACCTTCGTGGGCTTCGCCATGATCGCCTCCTCTCTGGGCTGGGTTTAGACCGCCGGCCTGGAGAAGGTCCCGAAACAACAAAAACGCCCTCGCGCACAAGCAGCACGGGGCGTCACACAGAACTGAGCCTCGTCCTCCCTGCGCGGGCCGCCCGTGTTGCAACGGGGCCTTCGTTCTCCTCGCGGAGAAAACCTGCGGTCTTCGGTAGAACCATCCAAAACAGTACTCGACTGTGTACTGCCGCTCCAAATCGGCATGATGTGACGTGTGACCGACGAGCCCGGCAAGGACCTCGCGCCCCGCCAGCCGCCTGCCCCGCAACCGCCTGCCCCGCAGCCGCCCGCCCCGCCGGTGGACCCGGAGCAGCTGCGGCAGTTCCAGGAGTTCCAGCGCTTCCAGGAGTTCCAGCGCTACCAGGAGGCGACGGGCCAGGCACCGCAGCCCCCGAAGCAGCCCGGCGGCAAGCGCTGGTGGCTCCTCGTGCTCGGCAGCGGCATCTTCTGGCGCGCGCTGTTCTTCCTGCTCGTCGTCTTCTCGGCGGTGTGGGCCTACAACCACTTCTTCGGCGTGGACGACCCCGGCGACATCGCGCAGGACAGCGGCGGCGTGACCGGCGCGGCGCAGGGCCTGTCCGCACCGGCCGGGCTGCAGGGCACCGTCGGCATGTTCTACAAGCACGTGTCGTTCGCCGACACGACCCGCGCCTGCACCCTCTTCCTGCGCGACGACACCCGCCAGAAGTTCGCGAACGCTTATGGCGCAAGCGATTGCGCCGCCGCGGTCACAGACCTGAAGGCCAAGGTCACGAGCGTCGACAGGTACCAGCAGGTGCTTTTCCCGCCGGACATGCTCAAGACCCCGACGACCACGAAGGTCACCATCGACTCCTGTGCGCTGACCGTCGAGGGCGGCCCGCGCCTGGGCACGTTCGTCGTGGAGAAGGTCGGCGCGGGCTGGGTCATCACCGACTGGTCACCCAGCACCTGTGGTTGATTGGGGTGCATGGCAAACGCACTGGGGGTGCCCAGCCCCGACAAGGTCGAGTACATGGCGGACGCCGCGGAACTGGGTCGTGACTACAAGCACCAGCTCCTCGTCTCCCTCGGCCTGAGGCACGGCGACACGGTCCTCGACGTCGGCTGCGGCCCCGGCATGGACCTGCCGGTGATGGCCGACGCGGTCACGACGTCCGGCCGCGTGATCGGCGTCGACGTGGATCCGACGATGGTGGCGGCGGCGCGGAGCCTTTCCCACTACTACCCGCAGGTGGACGTCCGCCAGGGGGACGCCCACGCGCTCCCCGTGGACGACGGCACCGCCGACCGCGCTCGCATGGACCGCGCGTTGCAGCACGTCGAGGACCCGTCCGGCGTCCTCGCCGAGCTTCACCGAACCCTGAAGCCCGGCGGTCTGCTGCGCATCGCCGAACCCGACTGGGACGCCCTGATCGTCGACGGCGACCTGGAGATGAACAGGGCGTTCAACCGGTTCGTCTGCTCGACCATGGTCCGCAACGCCACGATCGGCCGCCGGCTCGGACGCCTCGCGCGGGAAGCGGGCTTCGAGGTCGAGGACGTCCGCGCGGCGACGACGGTGCTGCGCGACTTCGCCAGGGCGGACTACACGCTCGCCCTCACCCGCAACACGGAACGGGCGATCCGCGCCGGTGCCATCGACCGCGCGGACGGCGAGCGCTGGCTGGCCGAACTGCGCGGCGGCGGCTTCCAGGCCTCGGTGACGATCTTCCTGCTGTCAGCCCGCAAACCGGTGTGACACAACGCCCAGCGACTCGACGGCGCGGGCGAGGCTCTCCTCCCCGCGCCCGGCGTCGACCTGCTGGTCGACCAGTTCCTTGAACGAGTCGAGCGCCGCGAACGGAACGCCCTGCGCCGCGGCCGCCCGGATGAGCATGCCGAGCCCCGTCTGGTTCATCGCCAGGCTCGACTCCGCGTTGTCGTAGCTCTCGCCGTCGATCTCCGCGGCGAACGTGGACAGCGCGGGGTGGAGGTCCGTCAGCCAGGACAACAACATCGGCGTGAGCTCGGTGGTCTTGATCCCGTTGGCCCGCGCCAGTGCCGCCGCGTGCAGGAAGCCGCCGATGAGGCCGTACATCCCGGCGAGGATCGCCACGTCGTACCCGGACGCGCGGCCGGCGTCGGCTCCCAGGAACGTGACCTTTCCCAGCAGCGCCAACTGCTTCTGCCAACGTTCGTGCACGGCCGAGGAGCCGCTGTAGATGATGGACGACGCGTCGGTGCCGATCGTCTGGGGTACCGCGTACACCGCGCCGTGCAGGTACTCGGCTCCGTTCGCGGCGGCCCAGTCAGCGAGTTCGCGAGCCTCGTCGGGAGTGCCGGAGGTGATGTTGACCAACGCCCGGCCGCGCACGTCCACGCCACTGAGAACCTGTTGCGCCGCTTGGTGGTCGAGCACGGCCACGATCACGAGCCCGCTGGCCGCGACCGCCTCCGCCGCAGTCCCGGCCACGACGGCACCGGGCACCTTGAGTTCGGAAGCCTTTGTGGCAGAACGGTTCCAGACCGTGACGGGGTGACCCTCCCGCAGGAACGCCTCCGCCAGCGCGCGTCCGAGGTTGCCGAGGCCCAGCACGGTGATCGCTTCAGATGTCATGCCTCCAGCCTCGCCGCGCGTGATCAACTCGACCAGTGACCGGAATGACCCCTTCCGCCAAATTCCTGCCATAGGCTGGACCGCATGAGCGCTGGATCAGTCGCCCTGGTCGTTCCCAGCGACTTCGGCGTCGCGGACCTCTACGAACTGGGCATTCCCGCCGCCGTCTTCGGCACGCCGCAGCCCGACCTCGCCGACCCCTGGTACGAGTTGTGGTTGTGCGGCACCGGGAATCGCAGCCGCGACACCATGCCGGGCTTCACCCTGAACAGCGCTCACGGGCTGGAAGACATCGTGAGCGCGGACACCGTCATCGTGTCGTGGGTGCCGGACGAGGTCTTCGAGGACAACGCGCCCGTGCCGCCCGAGCTGGTCTCCGCGCTGCGGAGGGCGCACGACAACGGCGCGCGAATCGTGTCGGCGTGCGTCGGCGCGTACGCACTGGCCGAAGCCGGTCTGCTCGACGGGAAGAAGGCCACTGCGCACTGGATGCACACCGCGCTGCTGGCCGAGCGCTACCCGGAGATCCAGGTCGACGCCTCGCAGCTCTACATCGACGAGGGTGACGTGCTGACCAGCGCCGGCATGAGCGCCGGTCTCGACCTCTGCCTGCACCTGGTCCGCCGCGACCTGGGCGCCCACGTCGCCAACCAGCTCGCCCGCCGCATGATCGTCCCCGGCCACCGGCCCGGCCACCTGGGCCAGTACGTCGACCTCTCGGTCCCCGCCAGCGACGAACAGGGCCTGACGCCGGTGCTCGACTGGGCGCGCGCCCGCCTGGACGAACCGCTGACCATCGAGGTCCTGGCACGCCAGGCCGCGATGAGCCCGCGAACCTTCTACCGCAAGCTCCACGCCACCACCGGCACCACACCGCTGCAGTGGCTGCTCAACGAACGCATCACGCGGGCGCAGGCGTTGCTGGAGTCCACCGACCTGTCGGTGGAGAAGATCGCGGCCCTGAGCGGCATCGGCACGGCGAACAACCTCCGCCACCACTTCCTGAAGCAGGTGGGGAAATCGCCGAGCGACTACCGGCAGGCGTTCCCGCGGCACCAGGCCTGACATGCGACAGGGCCCCCGGCGAACCGGGGGCCCTGTCAGGAGCTAGCTGCGAACCGGGAGGCTCAGGCCTCGTCCACCAGCATGTTGCGGGTGCGGTTCGGGTCGACCGGGATGCCAGGGCCCATCGTCGTGGAGACGGTGACCTTCTTGACGTACCGGCCCTTGGCCGCGGACGGCTTGACGCGCATGATCTCGTCCAGCGCGGCGGCGTAGTTCTCGACCAGCTTCTCGGAGTCGAACGAGACCTTGCCGATGACGAAGTGCAGGTTGGCCTGCTTGTCAACGCGGAAGTTGATCTTTCCGCCCTTGATCTCGTTGACGGCCTTCGTGACGTCGGGGGTCACGGTGCCGGTCTTCGGGTTCGGCATCAAGCCACGCGGGCCGAGGATGCGGGCGATGCGACCGACCTTGGCCATCTGGTCGGGGGTCGCGATCGCGGCGTCGAAGTCGAGCCAGCCACCCTGGATGCGCTCGATCAGGTCCTCGGAGCCGACAGCGTCCGCACCGGCGGCCTCGGCCTCAGCGGCCTTGTCACCGGTTGCGAAGACGATCACGCGGGCGGTCTTGCCCGTACCGTGCGGCAGATTCACGGTGCCGCGGACCATCTGGTCGGCCTTGCGAGGGTCGACGCCGAGGCGAATCGCGACCTCGACGGTGGCGTCGAGCTTCACCTTGGACGTTTCCTTGGCGAGCTTGGTGGCCTCCAGCGGCGAGTACAGCCGCTCCCGGTCCACCAGCTCTGCGGAGGCCTTGTAGGCCTTGCTGCGCTTCATGCTCTGTCCTTACCGTGGATCAGTTCGTGGTGAATGAGCCGCGCTCGGCTCTCCCACGCTTGCTAGAAAGAGGGTGTGGTCAGCCTTCGACCGTGATGCCCATGGAACGGGCGGTGCCGGCGATGATCTTCGCCGCCTGGTCGATGTCGTTCGCGTTCAGGTCGACCATCTTGACCTGCGCGATGCTGCGCACCTGCTCCATGGTCACCTTGGCGACCTTGACGCGGTGCGGCTCGCCGCTGCCCTTGTCGACACCAGCGGCGGCGAGGATGAGTCGCGCGGCCGGAGGGGTCTTCAGCTTGAAGTCGAACGAGCGGTCTTCGTACACGGAGATCTCAACCGGCACGACCTGACCGCGCTGCGACTCGGTCGCGGCGTTGTAGGCCTTGCAGAACTCCATGATGTTGACGCCGTGCTGACCCAGCGCGGGACCAACGGGAGGCGCCGGGTTGGCGGCACCAGCCTTGATCTGCAGCTTGATGATCGCTGACAGCTTCTTCTTCTTGGGAGGCATTGTCCGTACTTCCTGTTATTGCAGTGTCCGCGCGCGGCTCTGCCAGCCGCAGCGTGGCCGATCGGTCTTCCGGTCAGGGAAAACCGCTCAGATCTTGGAGACCTGGCTGAACGACAGCTCGACCGGCGTCTCCCGGCCGAAGATCGACACCAGGACCTTCAGCTTCTGGCCGTCCGCGTTGACCTCGCTGATCGTGGCGGGCAGCGTGGCGAACGGGCCGTCCATGACCGTGACCGACTCGCCGACCTCGAAGTCGACCTCGATGGTCGGCTTCGACACGGTGGTGGAAGCGGTCTTCTTGCCCTCGGCCGGCTTCTGCTCCTGCTGCGGGAGCAGGAACTTCAGCACCTCGTCGATCGTGAGGGGCGAGGGCTTCGAGGTGGCTCCGACGAACCCGGTCACGCCCGGCGTGTTGCGGACGGCGCTCCAGGACGCGTCGGTGAGCTCCATGCGGACCAGGATGTAGCCGGGCAGCACCTTGCGCTGCACCAGCTTGCGCTGGCCGTTCTTGATCTCGGTGACCTCTTCGGTCGGCACCTCGACCTGGAAGATGTAGTCCTCCATGTCGAGCGTGTGGATACGAGTCTCGAGGTTCGCCTTGACCTTGTTCTCGTAACCGGCGTACGAGTGCACGACGTACCAGTCGCCGGGCGCGCGGCGCAGGGCCTGACGCAGCTCTTCGGCGGGGTCCTCGGGCTCTTCGTCGATCGGCGTCTCGTCGATCGCGAGCACGTCGGCGTCCTCCGAGCCCTCTTCGGACTCGTCCGCGGCGCCTGCGTCCTCGGAGTCCACAGCCTCCGACTCGACCGTCTCGTCGGCCGCGATGTCCTCGGACACCTCGTCGTCGATGAGGTCGGTCTTCTCCTGGGCGTCGACGCCGTTATCGGAGGTCACTGTGGATCTCGCTTCCTGATTGCAGCGGCAGCTGTCCGGCTCAGCCGAACAACTCGAAAACAGCCGCGCCGAAGCCGAGGTCGAGAGCCCACACCAGCGCAACCATGAAGACCACGAACACCAGCACGACGCCGGTGTAGGTGACGAGCTGCTTGCGCGTCGGCCAGATCACCTTGCGGAGTTCGCCGATGACCTCGCGGATGTAGCGGAAGCCCCGCCCGATCAGCGAGGGACGCTTCTCCTGTCCTTCACGGGTCTTGGTCGGGCGACCCTTCTTCGCGTCCTCGTCCGACTCGTCGGACTTGGAGACGCTCTTCTTCGACTCAGCGCTGCTGCCGTCCTTGCGGGCGGCCGGGCGGGAGGAGGCACGACGCTCACGTCGCGCCGCAGCAGTGGACGGCCGGACAGCGCCTTCGCGCTCCTCCGGCTGGTCCTGCTCGCGGCCCTCGACCATGCCGTGCCTCCACTCCACCCATGACGCGCTTCGACAGCAGGGGCGACAGGACTTGAACCTGCAACCTGCGGTTTTGGAGACCGCTGCTCTGCCAGTTGAGCTACACCCCTTTGAGATCCCGAGCGGGATCCCCTGGCCAAGCAGGAAGTGTACGGGAGCCTGCCCCGTCCATTCCAACCAGACCGCTCAAGCACTTGCCGAGCGGCCTGTCGCACAGCCTACCCATATGCGAGCCGGGAAGACGAATCAGGGTCGTGCAACTGCGATGCCGCCCTGGCCCGAATCTCCCGTGAACACCGCAAACACCACCGGACCGGATCGCCCGGTGGTGTTCTTGATCACAAGATCAGCTGACGCGCACGCGGGCGAAGGCACCCGTCAACACCGACTTGCCGTCAAAAGCCGCGTTGATGTTGACCTTCACAGTTCCGTCCTCGAAGGCCTTGGTGACCTTCGCGGTCACCTCGACGAGCGCGCCCTCGTCGTCGTTGGGCACCACGACGGGCCGGCCGAAACGGCAGCCGTACTCGACGATCGCGCCGGGGTCGCCGATCCACTCCGCGACGATCCGCGAGGCCACGGCCATGGTCAGCATGCCGTGCGCGATCACGTCCGGCAGGCCGACGTCCTTGGCCGTCTTCTCGTTCCAGTGGATGGGGTTGAAGTCCAGCGAGGCGCCCGCGTAGCGCACCAGGTCGGAGCGCTTGAGGCGCACGGACAGCGCCGGCAGTTCGGTGCCAACCTCGTACGTCACGCGTCTTCTCCCCTCACGACGAGCATCGACTTGGCGGTGGTGACGGGCTCGCCGTCCACCGTGGTGATCTCCGTCCGCACGGTCACCATGTCGTTGCCCATGCGGGACGTGATGGCGTCGACGTGCGCCACGCACACGAGCTGGTCGCCCGCGGTGATGGGCCGGTGGTGGGTGAAGTTCTGGTCGCCGTGCACGACGCGGCTGTAGTCGAGCTGCAGCTCCGGGTCGAACATGACCGTCTCGTTGGTCTTCATCGACACGACGATCGCGAACGTCGGCGGCGCGATGACGTCCCTGTGCCCCAACGCCTTCGCCGCTTCGGCATCGAGGTAGGCCGGGCTGGTCGCGCCGATCGCCTCAGCGAACTCGCGGATCTTCTCGCGGCTCACGTCGTACGGCTGCGACGGCGGATAACTACGTCCGATGAAAGCGGGGTCGAGAGGCACCGGAGGAGCCTATATGCGGCGAGGCCCGCCCCACGGTGTGGGACGGGCCTCGCCGAAGACTGGCTTACGCGCTCAGCGGGTTTCCTTGTGCGCGCGGTGCGTCTTGCAGTTCGGGCAGAACTTCTTGATCTCCAGGCGGTCCGGGTCGTTGCGCCGGTTCTTCCTGGTGATGTAGTTCCGGTGCTTGCACTCCTCGCACGCGAGGGTGATCTTCGGGCGTACGTCGGTTGCAGCCACGGTCCTTGCCTTCCTGAGAGCGCACTTGCCCCGGCCTCAGAATGAGGCACCCGGTGCGGGCTTACCGCCCGGCGGGGATCCTGCTGAGTAGCGGTGGCCGGACTTGAACCGGCGACACAGCGATTATGAGCCGCTTGCTCTACCAACTGAGCTACACCGCTGTACACAACTCAAGCCGCAGCGCTCAGCACTGCGGCCAGTTGTAGAGCCCCTTTACGGAATCGAACCGTAGACCTTCTCCTTACCATGGAGACGCTCTGCCGACTGAGCTAAAGGGGCCAGCACTTCGTTCCTGCTGACACGTAGAACTCTACAACACGCCTCAACCAAGAACGAAATCCGGGGGGTGCCTCAGTGCACCAGCGTGAGCACCGTCTCATCGCGAGCACCCCTGACCTGCACCGTTCGTGCGCGCAGCCACGCCTCGAAGCGATCTTCGGAGAGCGGGCGGGAGATCAGGTAGCCCTGGGCCACGTCGCAGCCCATGCCGACCAGCTGGTCGCGCGCGGCGTCGTCCTCGACGCCCTCGGCGACGACCACGAGACCCAGCGAGTGCCCGAGCTCCACGATCGACCGGACCACGGCCATGTCGCCGAGGTCCGTGCCCATACCGAGCACGAACGACTTGTCGATCTTCACCTCGTCCACCGGCAGCTGGCGCAGGTACGCCAGTGACGAGTAGCCGGTGCCGAAGTCGTCGACCGCCAGCACGACGCCGATCGCGTGCAGGCGCCGCAGCACCGGCAGAGCGCGCTCGGGATCGGCCATGACGCCCGACTCGGTCAGCTCGAAGGTCAGCAGCCCCGACGGCACGTCGTGGCGCTCCAGGGCGGCCTCGACGCGGTTCGGGAAGTCCTCGTCTCCGAGCGTCCGCACGGAGAGGTTCACCGCGATGGACATCCGCAGGCCGCGGTCGAGCCAGCGGCGCACGCGTTCCAGTGCGCGGTCCATCACGAAGTCCGTCAGCACGTCCACGAGTCCGGTGGCCTCGACGGCCGGCACGAACTCGTCCGGGTCGACGCGGCCGAACTCAGGATGTGTCCAGCGCACCAACGCTTCCGCGCCCACGACCTGACGTGAGGGCAGGGCGACCTTCGGCTGGTAGTGCACCGAGATCTGCCCGGTCTCGACGGCCTGGCGGAACTGCGTCACGAGCTGGAAGCGGCGCAGGAACAGGTGGCCCATCGACGGCGCGTAGGCCTTCACGGGCGTGCCCTCGGACGTGGCGCGCACGGCGACATCGGCCCGCTGCAGCAACACGTCGGGGTCCGGGTCCTCGGTCTCGGAGTCCGCCTTGGACGCGTACCCCACGACCGCGGAGGCCTCGACGGTCAGGCGGTCGACCGGGTACGGCACGGAAAGCCCGGCGCGCAACCGTTCCGCGGTCTCGTGGGCGGTCTGAGCGCGCTCGTCGTCGAGGTACGCGGCGAACGCGCCACCCTCCAGGCGAGCCAGCGGCACGTCCGCTCCGAGAGCGTCCCGCAGCCGGCGTCCGGCGGCGACGACCATGCGGTTGCCCCAGGCCTGGCCCAGCGCGTCGGAGACCGTCGACAGGATGTCGAGGTCGATGCGCAGCACCACTCCCCGTTGGGACTCGTGCAGCGGCTCACCGCACGCCTCGCGGAAGCCCGCCCGGTTCAGCAGGCCGGTCAGCGGGTCGTGGTAGGCGTCGTGGCGCAGGCGGGCGAGCAGGCGGCGGTTGTCGACGGCCGTCGCGAGGTGCGAGGCCAGCGTGCGCAGCAGCTGGATGTCCGCCTTGCCGAAACCGCGCCAGCGCGACAGCCGGTCGTGCGCCTCGACGGCACCGAGCAGCTGGGTCGCGCCGCGCAACGGGACGACCAGGGCTTCCTGCGCGTCGCGGCGCAGCAGGGCCTCGGTGACGTCCTCGGTCGCGTCGGCCACGCGGTAGTAGCGGACGTGCGTGCCCGGCAGCTGGAGCACCGGGTCTTCGCGCACGGCACGGGGGTCTGTCGCGGCCATCTCGTCGGGCAGCGGTTCGCCGGCGACGAGGGTGATCATGGCTTCCTGCGGGTCGGTGCGCAGGCGCAGCACGACCCTGTTGGCGTTGAGCTGCTCGCGGATGCGTTCCGCGATGAGCTGCCACTCGTCCTCTTCGACGCCCGAGGTGAGGTCGTCGTCGGGCTGGCGCGGGCCGGTGCCGTGTTGTCCCGACCTCGCGACACGGAGGCTGACCTCGCTCAACGCCTCCAGGTCGCGCTGTTCGCGCAGCAGCCCGGAGTAGGCGAAGTAGGTGGCCACGATGCCCGCGAGCACCAGGATGATCAGTGCGGCGCCCCACGGCGTGGTGGCGACGATCTGGTAGCCGACGAGGCCGGCAGAGGTGTTCAGCAGCGCGACGACCAGCGTCTGCAGCACGAGGCGGACGCTGTTGCCCACGCGCATCGACTTGCCCATGAGGCGCAACGCGCAGAGGCCCAGCACGCTCGCGAGGAGCGGCACGGTGATCGTGCCGACGAACGCGCCCGCCCAGAACGGGCCACCGGCGCCGATCATCCGGTTCACGGCCTCGGCGGCGGCGAACGCCACGGAGATCTCCATGAACATGAGGCCCGCGTTGTAGACGGCCCTGTCGAGGATCCGCCTGCCGAGCAACGTGCCCACGCCGGCGACCACGTGCGCGGCGAGCACGATCTCGAACGGGGCCACGAGCAGGCCCAGGACCAGCGGGATCTCGGTGAAGGAGATCGTCCACGCGACGCCGCTGCGGACGTCGACGTTGATCGCGAGCTGTTCCGCCAGCAGGAAGCCGACGACGAGGAGCGGGCCGATCCAGAAGAGGGAGGTGGTCTCCCGCTCCGGGAGCCAGGCCGCGACCATGCCCGCGCAGGCGACGCCGGCCACCAGGAGGGTGACGGCGAACGCGCTGAACGCGCGGTTGGTCGACTTGGCCGACCAGGCGGCCGAGTCCGACACGGGGGCCGACGCTCGGTCGGACATCCAGCCTCCTCGTCGGCCTGGGTGGGGGACCTCTAGGCGTGACTGAGGGGTCCCGCACTTCGCGATCAGGACCCCTCCAGGGGCACCAATGTACCCCGCTCGGGGGACGAAATGGCAGGTCGAGCACCCCTAGTGACTTTGATTCACCCAGACGTGGCTACACGTTCAAGCGCCCCCGAAGCACCGTCACGGCCTGCCCCGAGAGCAGCACGCGATCTTGGGCGAGGGTCGTCCTGACGAACCCCCCGCGCGGTGACACCTGCTCCGCCAGCAGGTCAGCGCGTTGGAGCCGAGACACCCAATAGGACGCAAGGGTGCAGTGGGCCGAACCGGTGACGGGGTCCTCCGGGATGCCGACGGCCGGGTAGAAGCACCGGCTGACGATGTCCGCGTCGCCGTCTCCGACCGCCGTCACGATCACTCCGCGTGACTGGATTTGTGCCAGTCCTTGGACGTCAGGTCGCAAGGACCGGACTTCCGCGGCGCTTTCCAACTCGATCAGGAAGTCGAACCGCCCACGCGACACGGACTTGATCGTCGCATGTGGCAGCGCTTCGGCTAGACCGATTGGCGGGTCAGTCAACTCTGGGGGGTCTGCCGGGAAGTCCATCCGGATCCACCCATCGTCATCTGCGCATGTGAGCACCCCACTACGCGTGGTGAACGCCTGCTCGCCGCCCAGCACGTGCGCGGTGGCGAGGGTGGCGTGCCCGCAGAGGTCCACCTCGACCTCCGGCGTGAACCAGCGGAGGTGGTTGTCCGGCGTGACGAAGGCCGTTTCGGCGTGCTTCATCTCGGCGGCGACGCGCTGCATCCAGGCGTCGTCGCGCGGTTCGGTGAGGAGCACGACTCCGGCGGGGTTGCCCGCGAAGGGCGTGCTGGTGAACGAATCCACGACGTAGATCTCCACACGTCCGACCCTGCCATGGTCAGATGGAGCGTGAGCGAGATCTTCTCCTACCGCGAGACCGACCCGGACTCCCTGCTCCTCACCTGGGGACCCCTGCGCACGCACGGCCTGACCTGGCAGCCGGGCTGCGACCTGCCGGCGTTGCTCGACGAGTGGGACACCCGCCTCACCGGCCTGGACGACCCGGAGACCGCGGCGATCGTGCAGTTGCCCAGCCACGAGACAGGCGGCGCGCGGACGTTGATCAGCCGGGGGTTCGCGCCCCTCACGGTGGTCGCCGAACGCCTCGCCGGCCGTTCGCCCGCGCCGCGGCCGTCCGGCGTGGGCATCCGCGCCGCCTCGCACGCCGACTTGGACGTCGCCGTCGAACTGAACCTGCACACGGTCCGGTACGACGCCCAGTTCGGCCTGGTGACCGAGCGCCCGAACACCGCCGAGCACCTGCGCACAGCGCTGGCCGAGGTGCTCGACCGCGACTACGAAGCGATGTGGCTGGCGATCGGCGGCGACACGCCCGTCGGCATGATCTACGTCGACATGCCGCAGGACGCGGGGTGGATGGAGAAGTACGCGTCGGCGCGGCCGTTCGCCTACCTCGGCCATCTCGGCGTGCGACCCGATGTGCGCGGTACAGGTGCGGGGAGCGCTCTCGCGGCTCACGCGCACGGCGTTCTGGACGCGGCCGGAGTGGCGTCGACGCTGCTCCACCACGCGTTGCCGAACCCGCGCTCGACGCCGTTCTGGTACTCGCAGGGCTATCGGCCGCGGTGGACGCTGTGGGCGCGCCGCCCCGCGCTGCGCTCTTCTCACGGCGTGTCGGCGCAACCCGAACGGCCTAATAGGACATGATCTACCCGTTCACACAAGCGAAGAAGTCGAACGAACCCGTACTTGTGGAACGAATCCGACCTCTATTTCGACAAAGGGGTAAGCGATTCGGACGCCACACCTGGGGGGTCGAGATGGAACTCAGCGGTAGAGCGAGAGCGATGCTGACGGCTGTCGCCGCAGGACGCGCCGAGGTGACAGGCGGCACGGAGCCCGACCTGTACGTCGACGGACTGCCCTGTTGCGACCGCATGGCGACGCACGACCTCGTGCACGCGGGACTGCTGCGCCCCACGCAGCCGACGAGCTTCGGCCTTCGCGTCTGCGCGGAACTGACCGACGACGGCCGGGCGGCACTCGCCGCGATCTGATCCGCGTGTTGATCGCCCGGTGATCGAACATTTGTTCGATATGGGGTAGGCTCCGCGCTGAGGCCGGCACGCAAGAGAGAGGAAGCTCTTGCGCGCCGGCTTCACCTTTGCTCAGGCCACCTTCTGCCCCGTGGCCACGTTCATGCGGTTCCACAGGTTGATCGCGCCGATGGCGATCACGAGGCCGGCGAGCTGCTCCTCGGTGTAGTGCTTCGCCGCCTCGTCCCACACGTCGTCGCTCACGTGCACCCGCGTGATCTGCTCGGCGAGCGCGAACCCGGCCTTCTCGGCGTCGGTGTAGTACGGCACGTCCCGCCACCCCGCGACGGCGTAGACCTTCTCGTCCGCCACGTTCGCCTGGCGCAGCAGCTTGGTGTGGTAGTCGATGCACGTGCCGCAGCCGTTCATGATGCTGACGCGCAGGCAGATCAACTCGACGTAGTCCCCGTCGAGCCCCGTGCTCCCCGCTGCCGCCGACAGGTCCAGCAGTGCCTTCATCGCGCCGGGCACGGACATGATCGGGTTGGTGATCCTCATCTTCGATCTCCCTGTCTCGTCGTCTTCCGCTCTCTCGACCCGGCAGACGACGAAGGTGTGACAGGACGTCCGAAGATTCTTCCTAGGCGCTGATCCCCTGCCCGAGTCCACCGTCGACGGACAGGTCGGCGCCGGTCGTGAAGGTGGCGTCGAACGCCAGGAACAGCACGGCGTCGGCGACCTCGTTCGCGGTGCCGTGCCGCTTGAGCGGCGTGATCCGGTCGCCTTCCTCCTTGAACTGCTGCAGGGTCTCCTCCGGCAGTCCCGTGACGCCCATGGACGGCGTGTCGATGAAGCCGGGGCTCACGACGTTGACGCGGACGTTCCTCGGCGCCAGCTCCGCCGCGAACGAACGGCCGAACGACCGCACCGCCGCCTTCGCCCCGGAGTAGACGCTCATCCCCACCGCGCCGCCGGTCTGCGCGATCGACGTCGTGAAGACGATCGACCCGCCCTCCTTGACCAGCGGGCCCAGCCGCTGCGCCGTGAAGAACGCACCCTTGGTGTTCACGTCGAACGTGCGGTCGTAGTCCTCCGCGGTGACGTCCGGGATCTCGAACAACGTCGCGTAGCCGACGTTGATGAAGAGCAGGTCGACTTCCCCCAGCCGCTCCCGCACCTCCTGCTCGAGCCGGGCGATGTCGTCGAGGTTCGCCGCGTCCGACGCGATGGCGTGCGCCTTGACGCCCTCGGCCTTCTCCGTGCTGCGCCCCGTGAGCAGCACCTCGGCACCACCCTCGACCAGCTTGTCGACCACCGCGCGGCCCATGCCGTGCGTGCCGCCCGTGACGACGGCCTTCTTCCCCAGGTACTTCACTTCCGGATCTCCTCGATGACGCTCGCGATGCTGTGCGCGCCGTGGCCGTTGCGTTGGGCGCGTTCGAACAGGCCGTGCAGGGCCTGCGGGATGGTGGTGTCGAGGCCCTGTTCGCGGTTGGCCTCGGTGAGCAGGCGCAGTCCGGACACGTTGATGTCCAACGCGGACACGTCGGTCTCGTACTGCCTGGTCTGCGTCTGCTCGCCCATCTCGGGCAGCATGTGGCCGAGCTCGTTCAACCAGTCCGCGACCATCGGCGTGAACCGGGCCGGCTCGATGCCCTCGGTGCCCATCAACGCGACCGCCTGCAGGTAGCCGCCGAAGGTGGCCCACATGATGCCGAGCAGGGCCAGGTCGTAGAGCGCGGCGAGCCCCGCGTCCTCGCCGACGTACACCGGTTCGCCGAACGCGTGCAGCACGTGGTGGTTCTCGCCGCCGCTGAAGAAGATCTTCGCCTGCGGGGTACCGATCTGTTGCGGCACAGCCATGATCACGCCATCGACGTACTCGATGCCGTTGTCCTTGGCCCACCGCGCGGTGGCACGGGCCTGGTCCGGCGTGCCGGACGTGAGGTTGACGAGCGTCTTGATGTCGTTGGTGAGCAGCGGTTGTTGGACGTCGTACGTGGACAGGCAGGTGACGACGACGTCGCTCTTGAACGCCTCTTCCGGCGTGGCGGCACTTCTGGTGTTCGGCAGTTCCTTGGGCGTGCGGTTCCACACGGTCACTTCGTAGCCCTGGCCGACCAGGGCCTTCGCCAGCGCGCTGCCCATCCGGCCGAGGCCGAGCACGCTCACGGTTTTCTTGATCCCCATGCCGTGAATGCTCGTTCTGACACTGGCGGATCGACAAGTACCTACTATTTTGTCAGGTACCCACTTTTTGGTAAGGATCCAGCATGAAGCCACGACAGTATTCGTGCGGCCTCGACGCGGCGATCGACGTGATCGGCGGCCGCTGGAAGGCCCTGATCCTCTGGGCGCTGCACCACGGCCCCGTGCGCACGGGCGAACTGCGCAGGTCGGTGTCCGGCATCAGCGAGAAGATGCTGATCCAGGTGCTGCGCGAGATGGAGGCCGACGAGATCGTGCACCGCGAGGTGTTCCACGAGGTGCCGCCCCGCGTCGAGTACTCGTTGACACCACTGGGAGTGCGGCTGAACGACGCGCTCGACGCGCTGGGCAACTGGGGTGAGGAGAACATGAAGGCGATCGCCCGCCGCCGAGGCGTCGAACCCGCACCCAGGCATTGACTCGGACGCCGCCGTGCCTAGCGGTCGAAGTACACGACAGTCGCGTCGTCGGAAATCTTCTCGCGCGGCCAATCAACGGCCTTGACGTCTTCCTTTTCGACCGCGCGCATTCTGCGGATGAGGTCGTCCGGCCCGTTCGCCGCCATCAGTTCGAGCGCCTGACGCCAATCGAAGAGATTGAACAGGTCGACCGCCCGAGCGGCCCCGTCGGACAGGATCGCGACGCGCCGCACGTTCTGCAGCGGCACCTCCCCCGTCATCGCGTGCGGGACATCAGCGACCTTCGCACCAGCCGTGCGCTTCGTCTGCGTGTCACTCACCACGAGCAACTCGCTCTTGGTGTCGACCACGACCGTGGCGTCCCCGAGCACCAGGTACCGCAGCACGTCGTCCTTGGTCTGCACCATCGCGATCGCCACGCTGGGCGAGTCCGGGTGATCGAGGTCGCAGGTGCCGGAGTGCAGCTCAGCGGCCTGTTCGACGGCCTTCGCGAGCGCCACGCCAGGCTCGAGGTGCGCGAACCGCAGGATCTCGCCGGAGAGCTGGTCGGCGAACCACCCGACACCGTGCACGCACCCGGTCTCGGGCTTCGCCGTCACGCCGTCGAGCACCGCGAGCAGGTTCGGGCCGACCAACGCCCGGTCCTCGCTCGGCGCCGTCGTCCTGCCGGCTTCCGTTGCCATCTGCGTACGCACTGAGATCCCCCTCGGCCCGTTACGACGGTACGACGATGGGCCCCTGACCTGTCCGGTCAGAGGCCCATCAGTCTTGCGTGGCGGGTAGAGGATTCGAACCTCTGTAGCTTTCGCGACGGATTTACAGTCCGCTCCCATTGGCCGCTCGGGCAACCCGCCCCACACCGCCGTAACGGTGCGGGCAGAACAATACATAACCCCATCGGGAGGGCCCAAATCGGGGTCCCCCAGTAGCATCGACGCTGGCTGTGATCCCGAGATCGTTGAGGAGTGAAGTCGTGGCGGACCCGTCGTTCGACGTGGTGAGCAAGGTGGACCGGCAGGAGGTCGACAACGCGCTCAACCAGGCCTCGAAGGAGCTGAGTACCCGCTTCGACTTCCGCGGGACCAACACCACAGTGGCCTGGGCCGGCGAGGAGGCGATCGCCTTCACCTCCGAGACCGAGGAGCGCTGCAAGGCGGCGATCGACGTCTTCCAGGAGAAGCTGGTCAAGCGCAACATCTCCATGAAGGCGTTCGAGGTGGGTGAGCCCGCCATCTCCGGCAAGGTGTTCAAGGTCACGGGAAATCTCGTGCAGGGCATCACGTCCGAGAAGGCCAAGGAGATCGCCAAGAAGATCCGCGACGAGGCGCCCAAGGGTGTTCAGGCGCAGATCCAGGGCGACCAGTTGCGTGTGACCGGCAAGAAGAAGGACCACCTGCAGGACGTCATCGCACTGCTGAAGGGTTCTGACTTCGGCATCGCCATCCAGTTCACCAACTACCGGTGAAGGGCATCGTCCTCGCCGGTGGCAGTGGGTCGCGCCTGCACCCGATCACGCAGGCCGTCTCCAAGCAGTTGCTGCCGGTGTACGACAAGCCGATGATCTACTACCCGCTGTCGGTGCTCATGCTGGCCGGCATCCGCGAGGTGCTGATCATCAGCACGCCGACCGACCTACCGCTGTTCCGGCGGTTGCTCGGGGACGGGTCCCAGTGGGGCATGGCCTTCTCCTACGCGGAGCAGGCCGCGCCGAACGGGCTCGCGGAGGCGTTCCTCATCGGCGCGGACTTCGTCGGTGACGACGACGTGGCGCTGGTGCTGGGCGACAACATCTTCTACGGCCAGGGTTTCTCCACCACGCTGCAGCACCACGCGTCCTCTTTGGACGGCTGCGTGCTGTTCGGCTACCAGGTGAAGGACCCCGAGCGGTACGGCGTGGGCGAGGTCGACGCGACGGGCAGGCTGTTGTCCATCGAGGAGAAGCCCGCGAAGCCGAAGTCGAACCGGGCGATCACCGGGCTCTACTTCTACGACAACGGTGTGGTCGACATCGCGCGGCAGCTCAAGCCGTCGCCTCGCGGCGAGCTGGAGATCACCGACGTCAACCTCTCCTACCTGCGCGAGGGCCGGGCTCAGCTCGTGGACCTGAGCCGCGGGTTCGCGTGGCTCGACACCGGCACGCACGACTCGCTGCTCGAGGCCGGGCAGTTCGTGCAGGTGCTGGAGCACAGGACCGGCGTGCGCATCGCGTGTCCCGAGGAGATCGCGCTGCGCATGGGCTTCATCTCCGCGCAGGAGTGCTACGCGCTCGGCGAGAAGCTCGGCAAGTCCGGGTACGGCGAGTACCTCATGGCCGTGGCGAAGGCAGGGATCTAACCAGCCCTGCGCGCCATTTCCTCGAGCCTGCGGATGCGGTCGGCGATCGGCGGGTGGGTCGAGAACCACTTCGAGAACTGTTCCCCCGAGCGGAACGGGTTCGCGATCATCAGGTGGCTCTGCGACACCACCCCCGGCTCCGGTGCGAGCGGCGCCGCCCGCGTCCCCAGGTCGATCTTGCGCAGCGCCGAGGCCAGCGCCAGCGGGTCGCCGGTGAGTTCCGAACCCGCCTGGTCGGCCTGGAACTCGCGCGAGCGGCTCACGGCCAGGCGCACGACGGTCGCCGCGATCGGACCGAGCAGCGCGATCAGCAGCAGGCCGAGCGGGCCGGGGCCGTCGTCGTCGGAGTCGCCGCCGCCGAAGATCCCGGCGAACAGGGCGAGGTTGGCCAGCATCGTGATCACGCCGGCCAGTGCGCCGGCCACGCAGCTGATCAGGATGTCGCGGTTGTAGACGTGCGCGAGCTCGTGGCCGAGCACGGCACGCAGCTCGCGTTCGTCGAGCAGGTCGAGGATGCCCGTGGTGCAGCACACGGCGGCGTTGCGCGGGTTGCGGCCCGTCGCGAACGCGTTCGGCGCGACCGTCGGGCTCAGGAACAGCCTGGGCATGGGCTGGCGCGCCTTCTGCGACAGCTCACGCACGATGGCGTAGAGCACTGGTTGCTCCACTTGCGACACGGGTACCGCCCGCATCGCGCGCAGGGCGAGCTTGTCCGAGTTGAAGTACGCGTAGGCGTTCACGCCCAAGGCCAACACCAGGCCGATGACCAGTGCCGTCCGGCCGAACAGGCTGCTGACCAGAACGATCAGCGCGCTCATCCCGCCGAGCAGCACGGCCGTCTTCAACCCGTTGAAGTGCTTGTGCACGGTTTTCGCCTCCGGGTTTTACGTCCTACCCCTCAACGAACCGGGCCGTCGTCCAGTTCCGGTGGCCGTTTCGGGCGCGGCCTCCGCGCCTGAGTCGAGTGGCGGTGGTGGTGGCACCTTCTCGACCCAGGTGGACAGCACGTCCCGTTCGTGGACGAGCTCCGCGACAGCACCCTCGCCGTCGATCGAGCCCGTTCCCGGATAGCCGAACTCCGGCGCCCAGTGCAGGGCGTCGAACGGGCAGACCTCGACGCAGATGCCGCAGTAGAGACACTGGCCGTAGTCGATCGCGAACCGGTCGAGCACGTTGCGGCTGCGCGGGCGGGCACTGCCGGGCTGCTCTTCGACCTCGGTGTGCGACGTGATGTGGATGCACCAGTCAGGACACTCGCGCGCGCAGATCATGCAGACCGTGCAGTTGGCCTCCAGCAGCGCGATGACGCCCCTCGTGCGCGGTGGAAGGTTCGTCACGACTGCGGCTCCTCTTCGCGGCGCGGGCCCCAGGACGGGTCCGGCACTCCAGGTGGTGCGGTGCGGCGGCGGCTCGGGGCACTCGTGTTGTCCTCGCCGGGTTCGAGAGCGCCGGGCCACGGGCGCACGACACGGGAGGCGAGCACGAAGTCCTTGCGCAGCGGGTGGCCCTGGAAGCTGTCGGGCAGCAACAGGTGCTCGGGCTCGCCGTCCGCGGTGACGCCGAACGTCACCCCGAACATCTCACTGGCTTCACGCTGGTGCCATTGCGCGCCCTTCCAGAGGTGGCCGATGCCCGGCAACGCCTCCTCGGGGCCCAGTTCGGTCCGCAGCATCACGCCCTCACGCGTCCGCGGGTCGATGACGTGCAGGAGCACCGCGTGGCGCTGACCCGCGGCGCCCGGCCGGCCCGCGTCCTCGACGCCGAGCCAGTCGAACATCACGTAGCCGTCGGCGTGGTGGGCTGTGGCCGTGGCGAGCCAGTCGGCCGGCTCCACGTGGTGGACGGTCTGGCCGAACGCGGTCTTCGGGGTCGTCATGCGTTCACCAGCCCGTGCAGCGCCTTCAGGCCTTCGAGCAGCGCTTCGGGCCGCGGCGGGCAACCGGGGACGGCGACGTGGACCGGCAGGGCCTGGTCGATCCCCTTGGTGACGCTGTAGGAATCCCAGTACGGGCCGCCGGTGTTGCTGCAGGCGCCCACGGAGATCACGTAGCGGGGTTCGGGCATGGCCTCGTAACTGCGGAGGACAGCGGGCAACATGACGTCCGTGACCGTGCCGGAGACAACGAGAACGTGCGCCTCGCCCGCGCCGTCGACCGGCGTGACGCCGAGGTCGGGCAGGCGGTCGAGAGCTGCCATCACTTCGACCCCACAGCAGGCGAGTCCGAGTTCGAGCACGGTGACCTGGTAGGTGGTGCCCCATTCCAGGCGAGCGGAAGCCGTCACAACGGCTGAGCGTAATACTTGGGGGCCCGCCGGCTGACGCCTGCGGACCCCCACCCCCCAATGATTCCCCCCGGAATCGGCTCCCACGCGTGGTCGCCGCAGATAGTTTTGTACACCGCGAGATAAGTGTCCAGGGATTTGCCGACAGGATCTGCAGATAATTTTTCGGCGAAATGCGGTCAAGTTCAGTTCAACTGATCGGCAGAACACAAGAGAGGGTCCCGATGTCCGGCTCGTCCCAGTTGGTGCTTCCCACCAGCACCTCGCTGCACCGTTTGCTGCACATGCCCGGTGCACTACTGGATACCACGATGGACCAGCTCAGGACCCTGCTCACGGTGCATGAGACCCGTTCGGCCCTACGCGCGGCTCGGGCATTGGGACGAGAGCAGTCGAGCGTGCAGAAGCAGCTCGACACGTTGAACAGGAACTTCCTGGAACTGTGCGGTGAAGCGCTCGTGGTGAAGCAGGGCCGCGGAAAAGACGTGCTCTTCACACCGACTGGTGAGTCGATCGTCGAATTGGCGCGGGAGACGCTCGCGGAGTGGCTCGACGGAATTCACGAGTGCCGCCGCAAGCTCGGCACGACCGTCACCGTGGGCACGACGCGATACATGCTGGACACGCTCGCGAAGGCGTGGCACCACGTGGCGGACGAGTTCCAGGAGCGCGACGTGGACCTCAAGGTCGTGCACATCCGTACCAAGGACATCTGGACGAAGCTGGAGACCCAGGAGGTCGACGTCGTCTGCGGCAGCGTCGTCACGCGGGCAGGTCAGGGCTGGGAGCGCCCCGAGTTCGAGGTGATCCAGTGGCGGCGGGGTGGCCTCGCCCTGCTGACGAACCTGCCGGAGACGGTCGTCGGGGACCGCGTGCGCGTGCCCGCGCTGCGGTCGGTGCCGTTGGTCGTGCCGGGCGCCGGGCTGATCGCGGAGTTCCTGCGCGGCTGGTTCGGCCCCGACTACCGGCAGGGCCTCGACATCGCCGCGGAGATCGACGAGATCCAGTACGGCATCTCCCTGCTCCGCTCGAACCTCGTCAAGGGCGCCATGATCGTCACGTCCGGCCTCGGGGTGGTGGCGGCGAACAACGAGCTGCGCGAGGGAAGCGGCCTGCGCGTGGTGCAGCTCGCCGACGACTCGCTGGAACGGCTCGTGGGCGTGTTCGCGCGCACCGACGCGCTGGCGAAGCACCCGGCGGACCACCCGCTGAAGCTCCTGTGGGCCGCGTTCGAGCGGGAGGCTCCGCCCCTGTGAAACGCCTGGCGCTGGCTACCCACGCGCGCGAAAACAAAAGCGCCCCGGTGGTGACCGGGGCGCTTCCGTCGTTTTCCTGACTACTTCTTCGCGGGTGTCATGGCGTCGTGCTCAGGCCTGCGTTGCTCGACAGTGGGACGATGCTGGGCTTTGGCCATCTTGGCCAGCCAACTCGTCGCCTCCGAGCGGATCTTCTCCAGCTCGTCGTCGCGTGCCTGTTGCTCGTTCATCGGCCACTCCCTGCGTTCGGGGATCGCGTTCGATGGGAGCACTACCGGGCGTGTGCCCGCTAGGGCCGCCATGCTTGTGGGTGAACCTGTTTGACAGCATCGTCCGCCGATAGGTTTCCCGCACCCCGACACGACGAGTTCGGCTCCTTTAGTACCCCAGGTAGCCGCCACCCAGGTTCATGTTGACCAGACCCGGGTGGTTGTGGAAGCCGCCGTAGCGCGCGTAGGTGTAGCGAACGCCCGCGATGATGTTGTCGACCGGCGCGAGGATGTTGTCGTAGCCGGCCAGCTTGTACGCGCGGAACGTCGGGTCGATGCACTGCATCAGGCCCTTGGACGGCGTGCCGCGCATCGCGTTGGAGTCCCAGTTGTTGACGGCGTTGGGGTTGCCGTTCGACTCCTTCATGATGATCGTGTAGATCTCGTCCATGGAGCCGTTGTCGATGTTGGTGCCGTTGGCCTGCAGGACCTTGATGGCGTCCTTGATCCAGCCCTCGACCTCGCGCTGCTTGGCGGGCTTGCGCATCTCGATCTGACGCTCGGCCTCGGCCTTGGCAGCTGCCTCGCGCTGGGCGTGCGCGTCCGCGGCGACCTTCGTGGCCTGCTCGAACGTCTGCTGCGCGTACATCTGCTGGAACTGCAGGAGACGGCCGACCTGGCTGCCCGGGTTCACGTCGTGAACCGTCTGGATGGTCTTGGCCTGCTGGTCGGGGAGAGCGCCCAGCTCGGCCGCACCCGCGGCGAGTTCGGTCGGAGAACCAGTGGTGGCGGCATTGGCGATGGCCGCGGTGCCGGCGGCGACACCTGCGGCGACGACGATCGCGCTCACGCGGTGGGCAAGCGGAACCTTGTCGTCCTCGACGCGGTGAGCGCCGGGCTTGACTTCTTGCTTGGGCACGACCGTGTACACGGTTCGGCCATCGGCCTTGCTGTGCCGGGCCAAGGGAGAGCCTCCTGCGTCGGGGAGCTTGGCCACCGGGCTGTCTCGGCGGGGGATTCCGAGCCGGACTTTGGACCCTAGGTACTACTGGTCCTGTGTCCTGCCGGTGACCAAACCGTTATCGGCGGGCGAGAACGTAACCTCGCGTCACGAGCGCAGGCAAGCCTGAGCGCCCGTTGGGTGACTCTCGTCACGTTTCCGATGAGCTGGGCTAGCCGTTGCTGACAGACAGTCAACAAGCCGCGTGAGTCCTGCGTAAGTTCATCGTTGCCTCCTGACGAACTGACGGAGCTGTCTGTTAGTTCGCTACTGGTCCGGCTCTCGTTATGGGTTACGTCCACGACCACGCGATCGAGTGGTGCCGTCACGCTTCGTGGTGATATCGGGGTGCGGGTGCTGACCTGCGGGGACTTGATCGCTGGACAGCGTTTTTCTGTGTCTGACGAGGGGTACGGAAAGGCCGCCTGTCCGGTTCACCCGATGTTGTGGGTTAACTCTTGCGCTTCTGCTCGAGCGCCTTGAGAACCCAGTCCGGGCTGTCACCGGGACTGTCGTTGAAGGCGATCGCGGCCTGCGGCTGACGCCAGTGCACCTCGTTGACGACGACCTGGAAGAGCTCCAGCAGACCGGGCCCCTTGCGGATGCCGCCGCCGACCAGGACCGCGTCGTACTGCTTGTCCTCGAGCTTCTCGACGAGCTTCGCCTGGGCGCGGCCGTCCAGCTCCGCGAAGTCGATGAGGAACAGGTCCTCGGCGAGGCCCAGCTCGGCGAAGGCCCTGCTGCCCTGCTCGATGCCGGCGGCGACCGGGGCGGGGTCGAAGCCGGGAATGGTGTGGGGGTCGAAGCCGATCACGAGGATGTTGGGCACCCGCCCGAAGTTACCGAGCAGCGGAGCCGTGAGGCCCGCAGGGCGAGGAACTGAGGCGAGAGCCCGCTCGGCCCTGAATACGTTCGGCGGATGATCGAAGGCTTCACGTGGCGTCCCCTCACTCGAGACGACGCCCAGACGTCAGCCGACCTCCTCAACGCCATCGAGGCCGTCGACAAGATCGGCGAGAACTACACGGCCGAGGACACCCTCACCGAACTGGTCGACCCGTACGCGGACCTGGAACGCGGCAGCCTCGCGGCCTTCGACGGCGACGTGGTGGTCGGCTTCATGAAGATCCAGTACCGGCCGACCGCCTCCGAGGCCCACCGCGTCTCCCTCGACGGCGGCGTCCACCCCGCGTACCGGCGCCAGGGCATCGGCACCCGGTTGGTGCGGGCGGGCATCGAGTCGGCCCGCGTCCTGCACGCGCTGCACCGCCCGGCGCTCCGGCTCGCGATCAACGTCCACAAGGCGGAGCACATCTCCAGCCTGTCCGATCTGCTCAGTGCCGCCGGATTCACCCCGTTCCGCTACTTCCAGCGCATGGAGCACGCTCCTCGGCGTCGGGCCGTCCGCCGACCCGCGGATCGAACCGTGGTCGGAGGCGACCGACGAGGAGTTCCGGCGCGTGCGCAACGAGGCGTACCGCGAGAACTGGGGCTCGACGCCGATGCCGGTGGAGCTCTGGAAGAACAAGGTGACCAACCAGGCGTTCCGCCCCTCCGCCAGCTTCCTGCTGCGCGAGGCCGGCGGGGTGGCGGCCGGCCTGCTGGTGACGATGAACTGGGAGGCCGACACCGAGGCCACCGGGGTTCGTGATGCGCACTTCATGGTCATCGGCACGTTGCCCGGCCATCGGAACCGTGGCGTTGCGAGCGCTCTGCTCGGCCATGCGCTTCGAGCCGCTGTTGATCAGGGTTATGACCGCGCACTGCTGAGCGTGGACTCGGAGAACGTCACCGGGGGCGTTCGGCATCTTCGAGCGGGCCGGGTTCACGTCGACGATGCGCTTCGTGCGGTGGGAGCTGGAGGGCTGAGCCTCAGGTGGACGGCGGCCTGGTCGAATCAGCCCAGGTCAGCAGAGCTTCGTCACCCGATCGAGGAAATCTATGCTGACGGGAGTAGACATTGTCCGGCCGACGTGTGTAGTGTTCTCCTTGTTGGAAGAGAGAGAACATGACACGGGAGATGACGAACTACCCGTGAAGCAAGTGCAAGACGAAGTTCGAAGTTGAAGTGCAGTTGGCAAGTGCAAGACGGTCAGATGTGCCGGAGCCGATCAGTGGAAGGGGTTCTGGCAGGTGACCAGGGGCAGTCGGTGAGGTGAGTCCGGCATGTGCAAGAGGTCCGGTGCCGACAGCCACGTGAGAGAAGAAAAGTCAGTACTCAGAGGAGAAGGGAAGGGTTGCACACCATCGGATCGCCCGCCTTCGGCTGAACTCCGCCGGACGGGTACCGCGGTTCCATCAGATTGGAAGGTGGTCTTCGGTTACGCACACGCGATCCCCGCAGCGCCCGCTCGCAGTACGGGGCATGCGGACAGAGGATGCCGATCTCACGGTCGGCTAGGTGGAAGTGAAACCCAACAACCCTTGGGGCCCCGGTGCTACTTGCACCGGGGCCCCTCGTGATGTGGAGGCGCGATGACCCCAGAGAACAACGAATCTGCGGACAACGAACCGCAGACCACCGCCGAGAAGTTCGACGACGAGTACTACCCCGCCTACACGATGGGCCGGGCCGCGGAACTGCTCGGCACGACGGCGAACTTCCTGCGCAGCCTCGACGAGGCGAAGCTCATCGAGCCCCAGCGCTCAGCCGGCGGCCACCGCCGGTACAGCCGCTACCAACTGCGTCTGGCTTCTCGCGTCCGCGCCTTGATCGACCAGGGCACGGGACTGGACGCCGCCTGCCGCATCGTCACCTTGGAAGACCAGCTTCAGGAGGCACGGGCGCTCAACGCCCAGTCCGCGCCTCCAGCACCCGAGGGGCCGTACCCGCCGCTGCGAGGCGTCTGACCCGTTCGCGGGTATGGCCGGAGACATGGATCTGCGCTGGTGAAGACCCTGTGTTGAGCCTTCGACCAGCGCAGATCGAGAACTGCGTGGGCGAGGTCAGCCGCGCAGTTCCATCGTGCGGAGCTTCTACGATCCGTCTGGCACCGGTTTGAGCTGGGATGAGCGGGAGATCTGGACCCGACCGGCGACCGGCGTTCCACACATGATCCACAACTCGTAGCTGACACAGGAGGCTTCGTTGGCTGAGACCTTGACCGCTCAGGAAGTCGCACAGTGGATGGCCAACCAGGTCTCCGAACACGGAGAGCTGTACCAAGAGGACGCTCTCCACCTCATCGAGAAGAACTTCGGCGAGGAGTTCACCGAGCAGAAGGACAACGGCAGCTGGGGCATCGCGAGCGCCGTACTGAAGGCCTTCACCAGCCTCACCACAGAGACTGTCGTGTGGGTGAAGGGCGAGAGGTACTGGAGGCCGCGCGAAGACGGTGACGCGCCGGGCCGCTCACAAGACGCATGAACATATGATGCCCAGCGCCAGGAGGCACTAGTTCTCCATACCCAGAGACTTAGATCGGATGATCGATCGATGCCTCCGCAAACAGCCGGCCTTCGGGTCGTAACGCAGTAGATCGACAAGATCTTCTGGGAGACCAAGCAGGGCTGAGTTCAGAGCCCTGTAGACGACGCTGAACAGCGAAAACCTCTTTCGTCGGTCAGCGTCGTTTGTCGTCTTTGTGGGCTGTTCGACAGCCCTCAGACGGCCTGCGTTCATCCTAATTGGACAGACGATCAGCGCTGAAAATCCGGCCCGCAGCCGTCCGCCGCGCAGCGTTCGAGCACTCGGTGAACCGAAGCTCGGACAGCGGCCTGGCGATCCACTTGCGATCGAAATGCGACGACATCGAATACTCGGCCCGGCGTGGTGGACCACACGGAGCCGAGTTCGGCGGCATCGGCATGAGCGTTGGTCCGTTCGGGGCGTAGGGGCGCGTTGATGGACGTTGCTGGTGACGCCGCAGTGCACCATCGCACGATGCGTAGGTGGGTCGTGGTGGTCCTGGCCGGCGTAGCCGTGCTGACTGTCGGCGGAGTGATGCTGGCAGTCGGGTTGGACACCGCGGATAAGGTCGGCAGCGTCGTGGGTGCCGTGTGCGGCATGGTCGGCCTCGGAATATCGACCTATGGCCTGCGCGTAGCGCGTTCTGGCGGCCGGCAGGGGGCACCAGAGACGCAAGCGTCCGCGACAAACTCGGTCTCCAGGTCGCGTGTCACAGGTGGCGTCACTCAGGTCGATTCGGTCGACGGCGACCTAGTAACGGGTGGGACGAACATCAGTCGCGCGAACGCAGTGGTTGCAGGACCGGGCAGCATCATCATCGGCCGCCTGGAATCTACAAGGTTGCTGGCATCGGCTGTGACGGCCGAACCGTTGCCTCCTCCGACGGTCGAGCTGTGTATCGGACGCGACGAGCAGATTGACGCGGTATCTGCGGCATGGAGGACCGGTCAGTGGGCTGTCGTCGTTGGCGGACCGGGGATTGGGAAGTCAACGCTGCTGGGCCGAGCGATCGGTCTGGACGCGATCGTCACGGCATTCGGGGAACGCCGCTTTGTGGTGTCCTGTGATGGTGTCAGTACCGCGGGCGTAGTGATCGACAAACTGGCGACGGCGTTGGGCGTTGGTTTGGGTGAACACCTGCGGAACCGGGTGGTGTCCTTCCTGCGCACTACGCCCTGCGTGCTGGTACTGGACAACTTCGAGACCGTGACCGATGCCGATCCGGCCGGGGCGGTAGAGCTGCTGTCGACATTGCGTGCAGTCCCAGATCTTGTTGCAGGGATCGGATCGCGTGGCGCACGCGTACCCGCGGGCTTTGTCGGACTACGTGAGATCAACCTGGGTCCACTGCCCCAGGAAGCCGCACTGGCTGTCTTCGTGGCTGTCGCAGGCGAGCGTCACCGTGCCGATCCCGCCTTAAAAGCGTTGATGGCGGATTTGGACGGGGTGCCGTTGGCCATCGTGCTAATGGCCTCTCTTGCCCGCACAGAGTCTTGCCTGGATACCTTAGCTACCGCATGGCGTGCCAAACGTACCGACCTTCTACAACATGGTGCCAACCCGGACCGGACATCCAGCCTGCCGGTGTCGATTGAACTGTCCTGGGACCAGCTAAGCCCAGGCGGCCATGCGGCATTGTCACTGGCCGCGCTGCTGCCTGATGGCTGGCCTCACAACAAGGCTGGGATGTACCTGCCCGACGAACTGGCGGCCGGGGTCATTGAGCTGAGCCACCGGTCGCTCCTACACGACGACGAACTCCGGCAACGATGCCTAGCCCCTCTTCGTCAGCATGTGCTCAAACATCACTTCCCCGACTCGCCAGCGATCACTTTGCTTGTTGCTCCAGTCCTCAAGCTCACCGCACGAGCTGCACAGGTTGGCAGCGCGAAAGGTGCCGACGCTGCAATAGATATTGCTCCTGAGCTGACGAACCTAACCGAAATAATCCGAGCCGGCCTTGCTTGCATACCCGATTTTATAGACGCGGTGCCCGATCTGCTTAATTTTCAGCGCCTCACCGGCCTTGGAAATGAGCAGATCGGCTTGGATGCGCTCTCCTGCACCACTTCGTTGACGTCCCAGGCGAGATGCTCCTCCGCACTCGCCCAGCTCTACCTCAGCCGCAATAAAAATGACCAAGCTCGGGCGCTATTCAACCAAGCACTGCCCCTCTATCAACGCATCAGTGACGTCCTGGGCGAAGCTAACTGCCTACGCAACCTCGGCGAGCTAGCGTTCCATGAGGCTGGTTATAGTCATGCTCGAACGCTGCTGAACCAAGCACTGCCCCTCTACAGACAAGTCGGGAACGCCCTGGGCGAAGCCCACTGTCTACGCGATCTTGGCGAGCTAGACCTCCAGAAATCCGATCACGATCAAGCCCGAGCAATGCTCAAAAATGCATTAATCCTATACAGACAAGTCGGGAACGTCCTCGGCGAAGCCAACAGCTTACGCAACCTTGGCGAGCTGGCCCTCCACGAATCCGACCACGACCAAGCCCGCATCCTGTTCGACCAGGCACTACCCGTTTACCGACGCGTTGGCGACGCTTTGGGCGAAGCTAACTGTCTGTGCGACCTCGGTCGGTTGGCATTCCGCCAATCCGACCACAGCCAAGCCCACACCCTATTCAACCAGGCACTATCCCTCTACCAACGCGTTAGCAGTGTTTTGGGCGAAGCTAACTGTCTGTGCGACCTCGGTCGGTTGGCATTCCGCCAATCCGACCACAGCCAAGCCCACACCCTATTCAACCAGGCACTATCCCTCTACCGACGCGTCGGAAATGTCATGGGCGAAGCCATCTGCCTGAGCAAAATCGGCCAGCTCGCATTCCGTGAATTCGACCACGGCCAAGCCGGCACGTTATTCGACTTGGCACTACCCCTTTACCAACGCATTGGCGACGTCATGGGCGAAGCCTACTGCTTGTGCAACCTCGGACGGCTAGCACTCGCCGAATCCGACCGCAAGCAGGCCCGCAAGTTGTTCAACCAGGCACTGCCCTTATATAAATGCATTCAGGATCGATACTCGGCAGCAGTTACACACGCGTGGCTCGCCCGCGCCACAGATAAGGATCAACACACCAAGCATAAACATGAAATGAATCTACTGGCTACGGAGCTGGACTTGCCAGGCTTTCAGGAGGCGCTTCGAATCATTGCCGAAGGCTGACTCTGGAGTTCCGTCGTGCGGAGCTTCGAGAATGCTCCGATCACGGCTATGACCTGGGACTGGGACCCCGTCGGCCGTTCATCGGGTGCACTCTGTTCCGTGCATGTTCCGTCGGCAAGCCTGTGGGCAGGTCGACGCCGCCAAGGCGGCGAGCTGTCCATGAGCGCGGCAGCCGAGCGCCGGAACCAGCTCGATCAAGTCGATGTCCGCGCGCTCGTACCTCCGCAAGCCACTATCCGGCCGTTACACGAAGCCGATGTGGCATCTCATCCCACAGCCGGCCGTCAAGCTCGCGCCCTGTGCCTTGGGGGTCCGACCGCCCCACTGCTTGAAGAAGAACGGGACGTTGGCTGCCAAACACTGATCACGAATGTCAGTAGCCCAGTCCGCCGCCATCGGACGAGCGCCGTGCCCAGATTCTCCATCGACGATCACCCAAGCGATACCGGTTAGGTCGAGGTTGGGCAGCGGGCCAAGTAGCGGCTCGCAAGACAGAAAGCGCACGGCGGCAGGCACCTGTCGAAGCTGATCGATGCGCGACACCACGTCTTCGTTCTCTACAGAGGAACGACGCACGTTCCGGACGCTCGAAATGTTCGAGCGCCTCGAACTCGATCCCGCGGCCGTGGTCGTCGTCAACGACTGGCAGTACGCCGGGTCCGGCCACGACAACGACGCGGAACGCGAGCTCGCGGCCAGCATCGCCGAACGGGTCCGGGCGCAACGCCTACGCAAGTACGAACAGGAAGGGGGATCTCATGGCCGCCAAGCTGCCTGACCCGGACGACTTCATGACGGCAGACGAGTTCTGCGCGCGGATGCGCATCTCGAAGGACACGTTCTACAAGTGGCGGCAGATCCCCGGTGCCGCTCCTGTGGTGCACAAGCTGCGAAACGGGTCGTTGCGCATCTCTGGTGCCGACTTCACCGCGTGGCTCCTCGACCTGAGGAGTGAGGTCGCGTGAACCTCACCTACAAGGTGAACGTCTGGGAGCTGAAGGTCCTCAAGCCGGACAAGAACGGCAAGAGACGGCCCAAGCCCTACGGCGTCCGCTGGATCACGGCGGGCAAGGAGCAGTCCGAGTGGTACCGGACCAAGACGCTGGCCAACAACCGCCGGAACCAGCTCATCAAAACCATGAACAACGGTGAGGCCTTCGACATTGACTCTGGGCTTCCTGAGTCAGAGGCCAAGGCCAAGGTCGCCAGATCGCTCCTGAAGGCGGCTCAAGAGTTCATCGATCACGAGTGGGACGACGCGGCGGCCAACACGCGGAAGCGGCTCGTGGACACGCTGGCCGTACCAATCGCCGCGTTCGTCACCGCAGACAAGAACGCACCGGACGAACGCCTGTTGCGGCGTGTTCTGACCACCTGCCTCTTGCCCACGAACCGCCGAGAGCGGGAACTGACCGAGGACGAATCGGCGGCGGCTGACTGGATCACGACGCACTCACGGCCCGTCCGGCAGCTGGCGGACAAGATCGAGATATCGAACCTGCTGCGTTCCCTCGGTCGAAACCTCGGCGGCAAGAAGGCGTCCACGTGGACCACGCGAACTCGGCGCGGCGTGCTGCACCACCTGCTCAAGTTCGCGGTAGACAAGGAGCAACTCGTGGCCAACCCGGTCACCGGCCAGAAGGCCGCGATTCAGCGTGGCAACGTCGAGGTTGATCCCCGGTCGGTGCTCAACCCGAAACAGGGTCGGCAGATCCTGGCGGCCGTCACGTACGCGGGGACGATCACTGGCCAGTACGACTACCTGTACGGGTTCTTCGCGACGATGTACTACGCCGCTCTTCGGCCGTGCGAGGTCAACCGGCTCCGTGAGGTGGACTGCAAGCTCCCTGAGACCGGCTGGGGCGAACTGATCCTGGAGAAGTCCGCTTCGAGGGCGAACAGCCGCTACACCGACTCGGGCGAGATGTGGGAGGAGCGGACGCTGAAGCGACGGGCTGAGGGCGCCGTGCGGGTCGTCCCGATCCCTCCGCAACTCGTGGCCGTCCTCAGGTTGCACCTCGCGACGTTCCGCACCACGCCGGACGGCTGTTTGTTCCGCGGGAAGGTCAGCGGAGCGCCGATCAACGCGACGGTCTACACGGACGCGTGGAAGAAGACGCGCAAGATCGGGCTGTCACCCCAGCAGTACGCCTCGCCGCTCGCGGGAGATCCGTATGACCTCCGTCACGCCGCCGTGTCGACGTGGCTCGCGGCCGGCGTGCCCCCGACCGAGGTAGCGGAGCGTGCGGGCCACACCGTGGACGTCCTGCTGAAGGTCTACGCGAAGGTGTTGGACGGTCAGCGAGACACGTCCAACCAGAAGATCACGGAACTGCTCAGCGAAATCGACCACCTCGGCATCCGTCCCGAGCCGAGCCGGGTGCGAGAGCGCCAACGGCCGATACCTAAAGAGATGGACGATGGTTCCGAGAGGGAAGTGGCTGTGATGGAAGACGATCTTGTGCAGCAGTACGCCGCGTTGATCAAGGAGCGTGAACGGCTGATGGGCCGCCCCCGCCTCCCAAGGCCGGTACCGCACGATGCCCCGGCCAGGAGCGAACGGCCGTCTCAGCGGTTGGCTGAGCTGGGCGCCCAGGAGGTCACCGTGATCATGCAGTGGGAGGACCGGGGGCTCGACCCCGCAGACCTCGAACGGCGGGCCCGCGATTTCAACGCGGAACGTGAAGACCAGGAGGACGGCGAAGACGCCGAGTGAGGACCGTTTTGGCAGGTAGGCTCACATGAGAACGCCCCGAGCAATGATCTTGCTCGGGGCGTTTTCTGTTCCGTGCATGTTCCGTGAGCCATGGCAGACAGACGCAGTTAGCGGCAGACGGTGACCTGGCGGCGCTGACGTCGTTGGCAGCATCTGAGCAGGTCAACCGGCATTTCGGCCCTTCGCACAGGAACAATGGAACGGCACTGCGTGGGCGAGGTCTAGCCGCGCAGTTCCATCGTGCAGCACTTCGGGCCGCCGCCCGACTTGCGCAGCTCCGAGATGTCCACGAACACGGGCTCGAACCCGCGCCGCGCCACCTGCTCGGCCAGATGCGTGGCCTCGACCGGCATGACGACGTGCTTGCCGTCGGACACCGCGTTCAGCCCGAGGCACACCGCGTCGGCATCGCTGGCGATGACCGCGTCCGGGAACAGGCGGCGGAGGACGCGCTGAGACCCGGGCGAGAAGGCCTCCGGGTAGTACGCGACCAGAGGAGTAGGCGACTGGTCGTCGAGCATGAACAGCGCCACGTCGAGGTGGTAGAAGCGCGGGTCGACCAGCTGCAGCGAGACGACCGGGACGCCCAGGACCTCTTGGGCCTCGCCGTGTGCGCCGGGGTCCGTGCGGAAGCCCGTGCCGGCCAGCAGCAGCGAGCCGGTCCAGGTGAAGTCGCCCTCTGCCTCGTTCACGGCGGTGGGCATGACTACGGACTTGTAGCCCGATGAGAGGAACCAGCGGCGGAAGTGGTCGGCTTCGGCTGAGCGTTGCGCGGCCCTGAAGCGGGAGCCCAGGACTCGGCCGTCGATGACGGTGCCGCTGTTCGCCGAGAAGACCATGTCCGGCAGGCCCGGTACCGGCTCGATGACCTGTACGTCGTGGCCCAGGCGCTCGTAGGTCTCCTTGAGCGCTGTCCACTGCTCCACGGCCAGCGTTGTGCTGGTGGGCTGGGTGGGATCCATCCACGGGTTGATGGCGTACTCCACCGTGAAGTACGTCGGCGGGCACATCAGGTACCGACGGGTCGTCGGCATGCGCGTCGGCGCGAGGGGTGCGGCGATGTCGAGCGTGATCGGCTCGCCGGGCCCGGAGATGGATACGGTCATGGATCGAAATGTAAACGGCGGTTAGACCATCGAACAACGCCGCGACATTGCGTCAACTAGGGCAGAATGTTGCGTGTGGACAGCATCGACCATCGAATCATTTCGTGCCTCATGGCCAACGCCCGTTCCAGCTACGCGGAGATCGGCAAGGAGGTGGGACTGAGTGCTCCCGCGGTGAAGCGGCGGGTCGACAAACTGCTGGACACGGGGGTGTTGCGGGGGTTCACGGCGGTGGTGGACCCGGAGGCGCTGGGGTGGGGTACCGAGGCGTTCGTCGAGGTGCACTGCAAGGGGAACGTCGCGCCGCACGACATCCAGCACCGGCTGGAGCCGATGGCCGAGGTCAGTGCGGCTTACACGGTGTCCGGGGCGGCGGACGCGATCGTGCACCTGCGGGCCGCGGACATCCACCACCTCGAGACCGCGCTGGAGCGGCTCAGGGCCGTCGAGATCATCGACCGGACCGTGTCGACGGTCGTGCTGTCCCGGCTGCTGGACCGGCCGATCGCGCCCTAGGGTGCGGGCATGGCTGAGGTTCTGCTGGAGCACCACGATTCCGTTGCCGTGATCACGATCAACGATCCGGAGCGGCGCAACGCACTGACCATCGACCTGTCGCAGGAGCTCGCGGACAAGGTCGCGGAAGCGGAACGGGAAGCCAACGCGCTGGTCATCACGGGTGCCCCGCCGGCGTTCTGCGCGGGCGCGGACCTCACGCAGCTCGGCAACTCCAAGGACGAGGGGCTGAAGCGGATCTACCAGGGCTTCCTCGCCGTGGCCAACGCGAAGATCCCCACGATCGCCGCGGTCAACGGGGCGGCGGTCGGGGCCGGGCTCAACCTCGCGCTGGCCGCGGACGTCCGGATCGCCGGGCCGAAGGCGCGGTTCGACGCGCGGTTCCTGCAGCTCGGCATCCACCCCGGCGGCGGCATGACGTGGATGCTGCAGCGGCTCGTCGGCCCTCAGACCGCCACGGCGATGACGTTGTTCGGGCAGATCCTCGACGCCGACCGGGCCGTCGCGCACGGACTCGCCTACGCCAGGGCCGAAGACCCACTGGCAGTGGCGAAAGAGCTGGCGAAGGCCGCCGCCGAGGCACCGGCGGAACTCGTCCGGACCATCAAGGCGACGATGCGGGCGACCGATGCAATGCACGACCACGAGGAAGCGGTCGCGCTCGAGCTGATCCCACAGGTCGCTTCGATCGACACTCCAGAGTTCGCTGCGAGGCTTGCCGCGATGAAGGCTCGGATCAGCGGGCGGTAAGTGTTACCTTGGGTAACAGGTATCGAGGGTGACGTCTACCGCATTCGGGTATCCGCTGGTGGCGCTGTGCTTACCGTTGAGTTAAGGACCCGGTGCGGCAGATGGGACAGTTCGTCTCGCCTGGTGGTACACGGCCCGTCTCGCAGGCGGTCCTGGCGACTACCCTCGTGGTGGGGCACGGCCACCCTTGGAGAGAGGTATCGGCGTAGGAATGAGCACTGAGACCCGCAAGCTGGATCGCGTTGTGATCCGCTTCGCCGGCGACTCCGGTGACGGTATGCAGCTCACCGGAGACCGGTTCACGTCGGAAGCGGCGGCGTTCGGCAACGACCTCGCCACGCAGCCCAACTTCCCCGCCGAGATCCGCGCACCACAGGGGACCCTGCCCGGTGTGTCGTCGTTCCAGCTGCACTTCGCCGACTACGACATCCTGACGCCCGGTGACCGTCCCGACGTTCTCGTCGCGATGAACCCGGCCGCGCTCAAGGCGAACGTCGTCGACCTGCCGGACGGCGGCATCCTCATCGTCAACACCGACGAGTTCTCGAAGCGGAACCTGACGAAGGTCGGGTACGACTCGAACCCGCTCGAGGACGACTCGCTCGAGAGGTTCCAGGTCCACAAGGTCGCCATGGCGACGCTGACCATCGGCGCCCTCGAGGAGACCGGCCTCGGCAAGAAGGACGCCGAACGCGCGAAGAACATGTTCGCGCTCGGCCTGCTGTCGTGGATGTACCACCGGCCGACCGAGGGCACGGAACGGTTCCTGCGCGAGAAGTTCGCGAAGAAGCCGGACATCGCCGAGGCCAACGTCCTGGCGTTCCGCGCCGGCTTCTACTACGGCGAGACGACCGAGGCCTTCGCCGTCACCTACGAGGTGGCGCCCGCGAAGCTCAACGTCGGCACCTACCGCCAGATCACCGGCAACACGGCGACGGCGTACGGCATCGTCGCGGCGGCCCAGCTCTCGAAGCTGCCCGTCGTGCTCGGCACGTACCCGATCACCCCGGCGTCGGACATCCTGCACGAGCTGAGCAAGCACAAGAACTTCGACATCACCACGGTGCAGGCCGAGGACGAGATCGCGGGCATCGGCATCGCCCTCGGTGCGTCCTACGGCGGCGCGATCGGCGTGACGTCGACGTCCGGCCCCGGTATCGCGCTGAAGTCCGAGACCATCGGTCTCGGCGTGATGACCGAACTGCCGCTGCTCGTGATCGACGTGCAGCGCGGTGGCCCGTCCACCGGTCTACCGACGAAGACCGAACAGGCCGACCTGCTGCAGGCGATGTTCGGCCGCAACGGCGAGTCGCCGGTGCCGATCGTGGCGCCGCAGTCCCCCTCGGACTGCTTCGACGCGGTGGTCGACGCGACCAGGATCGCGCTCAAGTACCGCACCCCGGTGCTGTTCCTGAGCGACGGCGCGATCGCGAACGGCTCCGAGCCGTGGATGATCCCGGACGTCGAGACGCTGCCCGACCTGACGGTCGAGTTCGCGACGGACCCGGAGAACTTCCAGCCCTACTCCCGTGACCCGGAGACGCTGGCACGTCCGTGGGCCGTGCCCGGCACCCCTGGTCTGCAGCACCGCATCGGCGGTCTGGAGAAGCAGGACATCACCGGCAACATCTCGTACGACCCGGAGAACCACGACAAGATGGTTCGCCTGCGCCAGGCCAAGATCGACGGCATCGAGGTGCCGGACGTCGTGGTCGAGGACCCGGACGGCACCGCGAAGGTCCTGGTCGTCGGCTGGGGTTCGTCCTACGGCCCGATCGGTGCCGCGGCACGCCGGGTCCGCAAGCTCGGCCTCCCGGTCGCGCACGCGCACCTGCGGCACCTCAACCCGTTCCCCAAGAACCTGGGTGACGTGCTGAAGTCGTACGAGAAGGTCATCGTGCCGGAAATGAACCTGGGCCAGCTGGCGTTGCTGCTGAGGGCGAAGTACCTGGTGGACGCCGTGTCCTACACCAAGGTGCAGGGCCTGCCCTTCAAGGCGGAGGAGCTGCAGGACGTGCTCGCTGACGTGATCAAGGGGGTGTCGGCGTGACCGCCATCGACATCGGACTTCCCGGCCTGACCGGGGTTCCCACGACTGACGAGAAGCAGACGGCCAGGGACTACAAGTCGGACCAGGAAGTCCGCTGGTGCCCCGGCTGTGGCGACTACATCGTGCTCAACACCATGCAGTCGTTCCTGCCGTCGCTGGGTCTCAAGCGCGAGAACATCGTGTTCGTCTCGGGCATCGGGTGCTCGTCCCGCTTCCCGTACTACATGAACACGTACGGCATGCACTCCATCCACGGCCGTGCGCCGGCCATCGCCACGGGTCTCGCCGTGGCGCGGCCGGACCTGAGCGTGTGGGTGGTGACCGGTGACGGCGACGCGCTGTCCATCGGCGGCAACCACCTGATCCACACGTTGCGCCGCAACGTGAACCTCAAGATCCTGCTGTTCAACAACAGGATCTACGGCCTCACCAAGGGCCAGTACTCGCCGACCTCGGAGCCGGGCAAGGTCACCAAGTCGACGCCGATCGGCTCGGTCGACCACCCGTTCAACCCGGTGTCGCTGGCACTGGGCGCGGAGGCCTCGTTCGTGGGCCGGGCGCTCGACTCGGACAAGGCCGGTCTGACCTCGGTGCTGCGCCAGGCTGCGGAACACCGCGGTTCGGCGCTCGTGGAGATCTACCAGAACTGCCCCATCTTCAACGACGGCGCGTTCGACGTGCTGAAGGACGCGGACGAGGCACAGCGGCGGATCATCCACGTCGTGGACGGTGAGCCGATCCGGTTCGGTCGTGAGGGCGAGTACTGCGTGGTGCGCGAGGGCTTCGGGCTCGCGGTCGCCAAGTCCGCGGACGTGGACGCGAGCGACATCGTCGTGCACGACGCGTCGGACCTGAACCTGTCGTTCGCGCTCTCGCGGCTGTCGACTCAGGACCTCACGCACACCGTCACGGGCGTGTTCCGCCGTGCGGACCGCACGACGTACGACGACGGAGTGCGTGCGCAGGTCGACGAGGCCAAGGCCAGTAAGGCCGCGGACCTGAGCAAGCTGTTGCACGGCAAGGACACCTGGACCGTGGTCGGCTAGACCCCGGAACCACGAAAAGGCCCCCACCGAACGCGGTGGGGGCCTTTTCGTCGCCTTGGGTACTAGCTCACGGGGCCGGGCGGAATCCGGCCTTCTCCGCGTCTGCCTCGGTGCGGAACCACACGTCCGCGCGCGTCTCCACGAAGTTCGCGGAGCCCTCGTTGTAGTAACGACGGCCGGTGAGCGTGGCCTTCACCGAGAAGTCCGCGGCCGGCGCGTGGCCGTCCGACTTCGGCAGCACCGAGCCGGGACCGAACGGCGAGCGCGGGTTGAAGCCCTCCGGCTGCTGGAACCGCGCCGGGGCCGGTGCCGCGGGCGTTCCGTTCGGGCGGCCGCCGGTGGACGGCGAGAAGCCGACCGGACGCGGGCGCTGCGGGAGCGACGGCGTGGGCGGGGCCTCCTGCTTCGGCTGCTCGAACGCCGAGAACGCGGGGAAGCTCTGCTGACGCTGCGGCGTGGTGCGCCGGGCCTCGCGGATCGGCAGACCCGCTTCGGTGTGGCGCTGCGGCAGGTCGACGGGCTCGGGCTCCGGCTCGGGCGGTGCGGCGAGCAGCGGCTCGTCGCTCGGCACGAACTTCGGCACGAACGGCTGGTCGTTGGTGGTGTCCGGGAGCTTGCGGGTCTGGCCGAGCGCCGGCAACGGCTCGTCGGCGTCGAGCAGCGGCTCGAACAGCGAACGCCGCTGTTCGGCGACCGGAGCGGGCGCGACCGGAGCGGGCGGTGCGGCGGGGGCCTCGGTGCCGTGGGAGAACGCGGCACCGACGGCGCGGACCGAACGCTCCGGGGGCTCCTCGGACTCCACCCGCGGCTCGAACGCCGAGAACGGCGCGGGCGGCGGGGCGCCCGGCGTCATGAACGGCTGGGAGAACAACCCGGTGTACTCGGGCTCGACGAACTCCTCGAAGACCCGCTCGGGCTCGCGCTGCTCGCGCTGCTCGTGCGCGGACTCCTGTTCAGGCTCCTCTTCGGACTCCTGCTCGGGCTCCTGCTCGGGCTCGGCGTACTGCTCCTCGGCCAACGTCGACTCGAAGACACCGTTGCGCACGCTCGGCGCGTCCAGGTCCACCGGCTCGACGATCGGCTCGATGAGCCCGGTCTGCTCGGCCGGGGACTCCGGCTCCGCCTCGGACCGCGGCTCGGTGAACCCGTCCAGCTGGCCGGAGATCTCGTCGCGCAGGCCGGGGTACTCGCCGGTGAGGTCGCTGTCCGGCCAGCTGCTCTCCTCGACGGCGATGAACGTCGTCTGCTCGGAGCGGGTGCCGGCGGGCTCGTCCTCCTGCTCGGCGGCCTCGTCGAGGTACGTCTCCGGCTCGTCCTGAGCCCACGCCTCGCGCGGCTGGTAGATGAAGTCGTCGGACTGCTCGTCGACCTCCGGCCCCGCGGTCGGCACGCTGGCCGGCGCGCCGGGCTCGGCGACCAGGGGCACGTGCGACGTCCGCTCGGACGGGAGTTCGGGCTCCTCGTCGAAGTCCGCTGCCTCCAGGCCGGACTGCGACAGGACCGTCGTCTGCTCGGCCGGCGTCTCGGCGGGGACTTCCCCTGGCCCGAGTCGCTCGAACAGCGAACGGGGACGGTCGTCCTCGGCGTCGGCGAGTGCCTTCTGCTCGGCCAGCTGCTCCTCGAAGCGGCGCTGCGCCTCTTCGGGCTCGAGGTACTGGCGAACCTGTGCGGCCGGCTCCTCCTCGGGCTCCGGCTCGTGCTGGACCTCGAAGGTGGTCGTCTCGGGCGACTCCTGCTCGAACGACTCGTGCTCGTACGGCGTCTGCTCGTACGGGGCCCGCTCGTGAGGCGTCTGCTCGGGCTCCTCGACGACCGGCAGCGGCGGAACGTGCAGCGGCGGCGGAGCGGGAGCCGGCACGGGCTCACCGAAGTACGCGGGCGGCTCCTGGTACGGCGCGGGAGCGGGCGGTAGTGCCGGCACCGCCGTGGGCGGCGTCAGCACGTCGTCGCTCAGCGAGCGCGGCGGCGGCGCGTCCCACTCGTCGACCACGAAGTCGTCGACGGGAACAGCCGCCGCTACCGGTGCGGAGCTCCGGCGCGCATCGAGAAGTTGATCATCCAGGTCGGCAATCTGCTTGCGTGCGGGGCGCACCATCACCAACCAGGTGAGCAGTACTCCCGCAACGAAGGACAGCAGGCTCCACAGCCAGACCTGCCCGAAGATGTTCACGGGTAAGCCCCTTCTACGACCACACCGACCCCACTCACTCGGAAGGGTGAGCACGGCCAAACTACAGTGCCTTTGATGATGCTCCGTCACTACGCCGTTCAGCGCAAATAACGGGTGGAAAGCCCAGCGTAGAGTGGGATTTTGTGCCCCCTCTGACAACCTCGGCCATCACTTCGCAAGAAGTTCACACCCAGGGGCGAGGGCTCACGTACGGCGCACTCGCCTACGTCCTCTGGGGCTTGTTCCCGGCGTACTGGCCACTCCTCGTACCCGCCCAGCCGATCGAGGTGCTCGCGCACCGGATCGTCTGGTCGTTCGTCACGCTCGCCATCGTCGTCATGATCCTCCGACGGTGGCGGCCTTTCCTCGAACTATCAGGAAAAGGCTGGCTGATCGTTACCGCAGCGGCCGTGTTGATCACGGTGAACTGGGGCACCTACATCTACGCGGTCAACAGCCACCACGTCGTGGAAGCGGCGCTCGGCTACTTCATCACGCCACTGGTGAGCGTGGCGCTCGGAATGATCTTCCTGAAGGAACGCGTGCGGTTGCCGCAGACCGTAGCGATCGCTGTGGTCATCGTCGCTGTGATCGTGCTCACCGTCGACTACGGCAGGCTGCCGATCATCTCGCTGATCCTGGCCTGCTCGTTCGGCGTCTACGGGCTGCTGAAGAAGAAGGTGCCGCTGGACGCCATCACCAGCCTCACCGCGGAGAGCGTCGTGATCGTCCCGTTCGCGGTGGTCTACCTGCTCGTCCTCGGCAGCGCGAACACCTTCACCACCGAAGGCACCGGCCACACCCTGCTGATCCTGAGCACCGGCATCGTCACGGCGATCCCGCTGGTGCTGTTCGGCGCGGGAGCGCAGCGGATTCCGCTGATCACGATGGGCATGCTGCAGTACCTCGCTCCGGTGCTGCAGTTCGCGTGGGGCGTGTTCGTCGTGCACGAACCGATGCCGACCAGCCGGTGGATCGGGTTCGCACTGGTGTGGCTGGCCCTGGCGATCTTCACGTTCGACGCGCTGAAGAACCGGCGCAAGCAGACGCTCGCGCCGGTCAGCAACTAACGAGAACGCTCCACGACGTACACCGCGAGCTCTTCGAGGGCGTCACGGGCGGCGCACTCCGGCAGCTTGCCGAGTTCCGTGCGGGCCCGGTCCGCGTAGTCGTCGAGGGTCTCGCGGGCCTTGTCCATGCCGGAGGACTTGCGCAGCAGGAGCAGGGCCTCGGCCACCAGCTCGTCGTCGGTGATCGGGCCGGCCAGCAGTTCGGCCAGGCGCGTCTCGGACGGATCCGCCAGCGCGTAGAGCATCGGCAGCGTCTTCACGCCCTCGCGCAGGTCGGTGCCGGGGGTCTTGCCCGACTCGACGGACGGCGACGCGATGTCGATGACGTCGTCGGAGATCTGGAACGCCGCCCCGATCACCTCGGCGTAGCGGCGCAGCGCGTCCGTCTGCTCCTCGGTCGCGTCGGAGAACATGCCGCCGAACCTGGCCGCGGTGGCGATCAGGACGCCCGTCTTCTCCTCGATCACCTTGAGGTAGTGGGAGATCGCGTCCTCGCCGGGCTTCGGGCCGACGGTCTCGCGCATCTGACCGGTCACCAGGACCGAGAAGGTCTCCGCGATGATCCGCGCCGCGTCCGTGCCCAGGTCGGCGGTGAGGCGGGACGCGTGGGCGAAGAGGAAGTCGCCGGTCAGGATCGCGATGCTGTTGTCCCACTTGACGTTCGCGGAGACCGCTCCGCGGCGCATGGTCGCCTCGTCCATGACGTCGTCGTGGTAGAGCGTCGCGAGGTGGGTGAGCTCGACCACAGCGGCCGCCTTGATGACCTTTTCCCGGTCCCAGTCGGCGCCGAACTGCGATGCGAGCAGTGTGAAGAGCGGGCGGATGCGCTTCCCGCCCGCCTCCACAAGGTGAAGCGAGGTTTCCGTGACCGGGTGGAACTCGCTCTGCACGACGTCGTGCAGGATGCGCTCCACCTCGGCCAGGCCGTCCTGGACTACCTCGGTGAGCACGGGGTCCACCAACGCGAACCCCGGTCCCTCATGCTCGCTACTGGTCACACCAGCAGACTACGTACACCTAGCTGAGGAAGGAGCCGGTACCCGCCCAATCGAGCACGAACGTGGGCCACAAACCGAGCACCAAGGTCACCACCGCGCCCAGCGTGATCGCGATCGTGGTGAACGCGCCGGGCACCGTCACGGTCGGGCCGTCCGGGGCCGGGTCGCTGAAGTACATCAGCACGATCACCCGCAGGTAGAAGAACGCCGCGACGGCCGAGGCCACCAGGGCGATCACCACGAGCGGCGTCAGGCCGGCCTCGATCGCCGCGCTGAACACGACGAACTTGCCGATGAAGCCGGACGTCAGCGGAATGCCGGCCAGGGCCAGCAGCAGGAACGTGAAGGTGGCCGCCACGATCGGCGACCGCTTCGCGAGACCCGCCCACTGCGACAGGTGCGTCGCCTCGCCGTCCGAGTTGCGGACCAGCGACACGATGCCGAACGCGGCGATCGTGGTGAAGCCGTACGCCAGCAGGTAGAACATGGTCGCGCTCACACCGGGGTTGTCGCCCTCGGGGGTCAGCGCGATCGAGCCGATCAGCAGGAAGCCCGCGTGCGCCACCGAGGAGTACGCGATCATGCGCTTCACGTCGGTCTGGGTGAGGCCGAGGATCGCGCCGATCACCATCGAGACGACCGCGACGCCGTAGAGCACGCCACGCCATTCCCACTGCGTGTTCTCGAACGCCACCGTGAGCACGCGCAGGATGCCGCCGAACGCGGCGACCTTGGTGCACGCGGCCATGAACGCCGTCACCGGCGTCGGCGCGCCCTGGTACACGTCCGGGGTCCAGGAGTGGAACGGGCCGACGGCGGCCTTGAACAGCAGGCCCACCACCAGCAGGCCGAAGCCCGCGAACAGCAGCGTGTCGGAACGGTCCGTGCCGCCGGCGGCGGTCGCGATGGCCGAGAGCTTCACCGAACCCGCGTAGCCGTACAGCAGGGCCACGCCGTAGAGGAAGAACGCGGAGGCGAAAGCGCCGAGCAGGAAGTACTTCACGGCCGCTTCCTGCGAGAGCAGGCGACGGCGGCGAGCCAGGCCGCACAACAGGTACAGCGGCAGCGACAGGACTTCCAGCGCGATGAACATCGTCAGCAGGTCGTTCGCCGCGACGAAGGTCATCATGCCGCCGAGCGCGAACAGCGTGAGCGGGAAGACCTCGGTCTGCATGCCGGTCTTCGTCGCCTGCGCGCGGTCCTGCACGGTGCCGGGACGGATCGCGGCCTGCGCCACGAACGCGCCACCCGGCTCCACCGAGCGGTCGGCGATCAACAGCACCGAGCCGAAGCCCAGCACCAGCAACGTGGCCCACAGGAACAGCGACGGCGAGTCGACCGCGATCGCCCCCGCCAGCGTCGCCACGCCCTGCTCGGGACGCTCCGACGTCGCGTAGAGGATCAGCGAGCCGACGGCGCCGACCAGGGTCAGGAGCGTGAGCACGAGCTGCACGGCCCACCGCTGGTGCTTGGGCAGCAACGCTTCCAGCAGCACGCTGATGCACGCCGCACCGAGCACGATCAGCAGCGGCGCGATGGCGCCGTAATGGATCTCCGGCGCCTCGATCTGTTGCGCCTGAGCGACGAGAAGGTTCACGTCACTTGCCTTCCTGCACGGTGACCGGGTCGGTCACGCCGACCTCGGTCAGCGTCGCCCCCACAGTCGGGGTGATGACGTCGAGCACCGGCTGCGGGTAGAACCCGAGCGCCAGCACGATGACAACGAGCGGTGCCAGCACGGCGATCTCGCGCTTCGAGAGGTCGCCGATGGCCGTCTTCTTCTCCGGGTCGCCGACGGCGCCCGGTCCGGCGGCCGCACCGATCAGCGCGTCGCCGCGCAGCGGGCCGGTCATGATCCGCTGGTAGAGCCACAGCACGTAGAGCGCCGCGAGCACCATGCCGACCGTCGCGATGATCGTGAACACCGGCCGCGTCGGGAACGAGCCGATCAGCACCAGGAACTCCGAGACGAACGAGTTCGTGCCCGGCAGCGACAGCGTGGTCAGACCCGCCAGCAGCAGCATGCCCGCGAGCAGCGGGGCCACCTTCGACATGCCGCCGTAGTCGGAGATCAGCGACGAACCACCGCGCGCGATCACCATGCCGACCACGAGGATCAGCATGCCGGTCGAGATCGAGTGGTTGAGCATGTACGACACCGAGCCCACGCCCGCCTGCGACGTGAACGAGAAGATGCCGAGCGCGATGAAGCCGAAGTGGGCGATCGAGACGTAGGCCAGGAACCGCTTCATGTCCCGCTGGCCCGTGGCGAGCAGCGATCCATAGAGGACACCGGCCACCGCTAGCACGAGCACGTACGGCGCCAGGTTCTTCGACGCCTCCGGGAACATCGGCAGCAGGTAGCGCAGCATGCCGAACGTGCCGACCTTGTCCAGGATGCCGACGACGATCACCGTGACGCCGATGGGCGCCTCGGCCGCGGCGTCAGGCAGCCAGGTGTGGAACGGCACGAGCGGCGCCTTGATCGCGAACGCCAGGAAGAAGCCGAGGAACAGCCAGGTCTGCGTCGTCGAGTCGGCGTCGCTGACCACCTTCACCAGCGTCGCCCAGTCGAACGTGCCCTTGCCCAGCTCGTCCGACGCCATCGCGTACGCGCCGATGGCGGAGGCCAGCATGATCAGGCCGCCGAGGAACGAGTAGAGGAAGAACTTGACCGCCGCGTACTGCCTGCGCGCGCCGCCGTAGCCGCCGATCAGGAAGTACATCGGGATCAGCATGACTTCGAAGAGCACGTAGAACAGGAAGACGTCGGTGGCGGCGAACACCGCGACCGTCACGGCCTCCTGGATGAGGATCAGCGAGAGGTACCCGCCCTGCGAACGGCCGGCGGGCAGCTTCTCGGTCCAGCCGGCACCGATCACCAGCGGGATCAGCAGCGCGATGACCGCGATCATCACCAGCGCGATGCCGTCGATGCCGAACTGCAGCCGCACGCCGAACGCCGGGATCCAGTCCACGCCCGAGGCGAGCTGGATGCGGTCGCCGTCCGGGTCGTAGGCGAACCACAGCAGACCGGCGAGCACGAGCTCGACGAGCGAGAACGCCAGCGCGACGAGCTTGGCCTTCTTGTCGTCCTTGCGCAGGAACGCCACCACCAGGGCGCCGACCAGCGGCACCACCAGCAGTGCGATCAGAACCCAGGTCACGAGAACCTCACCACCAGGAGCGCCCCGAGCACGAAGATCGAGCCCAGCAGCATGGACAGTGCGTAGGAGCGGACGAACCCGGTCTGCAGCCTGCGCAACCGGCCGGAGCTACCGCCGAGCAGCGCCGCGGTGCCGTTGACAGCACCGTCGACGCCCTTCAGGTCGAGGAACACCAGCGCGCGGGTGAGCCAGGTGCCCGGCCGCGCGAAGAGGGCCTCGTTCAGTGCGTTGCCGTAGAGGTCCGCACGGGCCGCGCGCACCGGCCAGGCCACCCGCACCGGTCGCTCGACCGGCTGCTTGCGGCGGCCGAAGAGCAGGAACGCGAGTCCGGCGCCCAGCAGCGCGAGGACGACGGTCAGGATCCCGACCATGCCGTGCGAGATGACGCCGTGCTCTTCCTTCAGCTCGCCCAGCGAGGGCTCCAGCCAGCCGGCCAGACGCCCGCCGGAGGAGAGGAACCAGCCGCCACCGATCGAGCCGACCGCGAGGATGATCATCGGAACGGTCATCGTCAGCGGGGACTCGTGCGGGTGGTACTCGCGGCCGTCCTCGGACTTCAGTTCCTTCCAGCGGGGCTTGCCCAGGAAGACGAGGATCAGCAGGCGCGTCATGTAGAACGCGGTCAGCGCGGCACCGAGCAGTGCGACACCACCGAAGACGTACGGGCGCCAGCCCTCCCCGGTGAACGCCGCCGCGATGATGGCGTCCTTCGAGAAGTAGCCCGCGAACGGCGGGATGCCGATCAGCGCGAGGTAGCCGAGCGTCCAGGTGACGAAGGTGATCGGCAGGAACTTGTAGAGCCCGCCCATCCGGCGGATGTTGCCCTCGTCGTTCATGCCGTGCATGACCGAACCGGCACCGAGGAAGAGCCCGGCCTTGAAGAAGCCGTGCGTCAGCAGGTGCATGATGCCCAGCGCGTACCCGATCGGGCCGAGGCCCACCGCGAGGATCATGTAACCGATCTGCGAGACCGTCGAGTACGCCAGGACCTTCTTGAAGTCGTCGTAGGCGCAACCGATGATGCAGCCGATCAGCAGCGTGACGGCACCGATGATCATGACGACCAGGCGGCCGTCCTCGCTCAGGTTGTAGAGCGGGTTGGAGCGGGCGATCAGGTACACGCCCGCGGTGACCATGGTCGCCGCGTGGATCAGTGCGGACACCGGGGTCGGGCCGGCCATCGCGTCCGGCAACCAGGCCTGGAGCGGGAACTGACCGGACTTGCCGCAGGCGCCCAGGAGCAGCAGCAGCGTGATCGCGAGGACCTCGGCGGAGGAGAACTCGCTGACGCGGCTGAAGACCTCGGTGTACTGCGTCGTCCCGAGCTTGTTGAACATCAGGAAGATCGCGATGGCGAGGCCCAGGTCACCGACGCGGTTCATCAGGAAGGCCTTCTTGGCCGCCGACGCCGCTTCCGGCTTGTACTGGTACCAGCCGATCAGCAGGTACGAGGCGAGACCGACGCCCTCCCAGCCGAAGTACAGGGTCACGAAGCCGTTGCCCAGCACCAGCAGGAGCATCGCGGACACGAAGAGGTTGAGGTAGGCGAAGAACTTCCGCCTGCCTTCCTCGTGCGCCATGTAACCGATCGAGTAGATGTGGATCAGCGAGCCCACACCGGTGATCAGCAGCACGAACGTGAGCGACAGCGGGTCGATCCGCAGTCCGAACTCGACGGTCAGCGCGTTGACGTCGATCCAGTCCCACAGGTGCAGGTTCTGCACCCGCCCCTCGGGGTTGGAGACACCGACCGTGGAGAAGAACAGCGCGAGCGCGTAGCCGAACGACGCCAGCAGCGTGGCGCTGCCGAGCAGGTGGCCCCACTTGTCGGCGCGCCTGCCACTGACCAACAGCACCGCCGCACCGAACGCGGGCAGCGCGAGCAACAACCAGGCGAAGCTCGCGACCCCGCTGGCGACAACAGGTTCCGTCACCGGTGACCCCTCAGTACTTCAGCAGGTTCGAGTCGTCGACCGAGGCCGAGCGACGCGTCCGGAAGATGGACATGATGATCGCGAGGCCGACGACGACCTCCGCCGCGGCGACGACCATCACGAAGAACGCCATCACCTGACCGTCGAGCGAGCCGTTGATCCGCGCGAACGTCACGAGGCTCAGGTTGACCGCGTTGAGCATGAGCTCGACGCACATGAAGACCACGATGGCGTTGCGGCGCACCAGAACGCCGACGGCGCCGATGCTGAACAACAGTGCCGACAGCAGCAGGTAGTACGTGGGAGTCACGACTCACTTCCCTTGAGCGCGTGCGCGTCGGCCTGGTGCCCGGTGCCGGCCACGTCGGCGACGTCGTCCGACAGCGTGGACTTGTCGGTCGCCTCGATGACCTCGAACAGCGACTCCTCCGCCACGCTGCCGTCGGGCAGCAGGGCGGGGGTGGCCACCGAGTTGGCGGTGGCGAAGACACCGGGGCCGGGCAGCGAGCCGACCCGGCTGCCGTCCTGGAAGCGCTCCTCGACGAGTTCCTTCTGCGTCTTCTTGGCGGGCTTCCCGTCGCGGCCGACGAAGGCCAGGATCATCGCGCCGAGAGCGGCGGTGATCAGCAGCGCCGACGTGAGCTCGAACGCGAACAGGTAGTCCGTGAAGAGCTTCTGGCCGATGTTGCCGACGTTGCCACCGTTCGTGGTGTTCGCCTCGGCCAGGCCGCGGGCGTCGACACCGTTCAGCGCGCGGCCGACCGAGCCGACCAGGATCACGGCGAACCCGATGCCGAGCAGTGCGGCCGCGAGCCGCTGGCCGCGGATCACTTCGACGACGGAGTCCGAACTGTCGCGGCCGACCATCATCAGCACGAACAGGAACAGCATCATGATCGCGCCGGTGTAGACGATGATCTGCACGAAGCCGAGGAACGGCGCCTGCTGGACCATGTACAGCACACCGAGGCTGAGCATCGTCACGACGAGCCACAACGCGGAGTGCACGGCGTTGCGCGCGAAGAGCATGCCGAGCGCACCGGCCAGCGCGAGCGGGCCGAGCACCCAGAAGGTGACCGCCTCGCCGGTGGTCACGGTGTCGACCACGCGCTGCACCGGTTCGGGCTGCTGCTGCGCGAGGAACGTCAGGAGGCTCACTGCTGAGCCTCCTTCGCGAGGCGCGGCCCGTTGACGTAGTAGTCCTGCTCGTTCTCGCCGAGCCGCATCGGGTGCGGCGGCTGCTCCATGCCGGGCAGCAGCGGGGCGAGCAGGTCCTCCTTGGTGAAGATCAGGTCCTGGCGGTTGTCGTCGGCGAGCTCGTACTCGTTCGTCATCGTGAGCGAACGCGTCGGGCACGCCTCGATGCACAGGCCGCAGCCGATGCAGCGCAGGTAGTTGATCTGGTAGTCGGCACCGAAGCGCTCACCGGGAGAGAAGCGTGCCTCTTCGGTGTTGTCGCCACCCTCGACGAAGATCGCGTCCGCCGGGCAGGCCCACGCGCACAGCTCGCAGCCGACGCACTTCTCCAGACCGTCCGGGTGCCGGTTCAGCTGGTGACGGCCGTGGAACCGCGGCGCGGTCACCTTCTTGACCTCGGGGTACTCCTCCGTCACCACCTTCTTGAACATGGTGCCGAAGGTGACTCCGAAGCCTTTCAGGGACTCGAACATCCCTACTCAGCCTCCTTACCGGTGGTGACGGCTGCCTTGTCCGCGGGGATGTTGGCGACCTTGACCTTGCGCTTGGGCGCGGCCTTGGGAACGACGAGGTCGAGCGGCGGCACGGGGAAGCCGGAACCCGCGAGCGGAACGCCCTTGGTGTCCTGGACCTTCTTGTCCGGCAGCAGGAACGAGACCAGCAGCACGAGGCCGACGACCACGCCCAGCGCGATGAGCCGCTGCGCCGTGGAGAGCTGCTGGATCGCGCCGGTGCGGATGACCGCGACGGCCATGATCCAGACGAGGCTGGTCGGGACCAGCACCTTCCAGCCCAGCTTCATGAACTGGTCGTAGCGCAGGCGGGGAAGCGTGCCGCGCAGCCAGATGAAGAGGAAGAGGAAGCTCAGCGTCTTGATGACGAACCAGAGCAGGCCCCACCAGCCGGTGTTCATGAACTCGCCGCTCCACGGGGCGTGGTAGCCGCCGAGGAAGAGCGTGGTCGCGAGCGCCGAGACGGTCACCATGTTGACGTACTCGGCGAGGAAGAACAGCGCGAACTTCAGCGAGCTGTACTCCGTGTGGAAACCACCGACGAGCTCCGACTCGGCCTCGGGGAGGTCGAACGGGGCGCGGTTGGTCTCGCCGACCATCGACACGACGTAGATCGCGAAGCTGGGGAACAGCAGGAGGCCGAACCAGCCGGGCGCGAACCCGAGCACGGTCGTCGCCTGCGCGCCGACGATGTCACCGGTCGACATGGAGCCGGTGAACATGATCACCGCGACGATCGACAGGCCCATCGCGATCTCGTAGGAGATCACCTGTGCCGCGGCGCGCAGCGAGCTCAGCAGCGGGTACGGCGAGCCGGAGGCCCAGCCGGACAGCACGATGCCGTAGACGCCGATCGAGGAGCAGGCGAGCACCACCAGCACGCCGACCGGGAGGTCGACGAGCTGCAGCGCGGTCTGCTCGCCGAACAAGTTGACCTCGCCCGCGAGCGGGATCACCGAGAACGCGAGGAACGCGGGGATGCACGAGATCACCGGCGCGAGGAAGAAGACCCACTTGTCCGCGAGGACGGGGCGGATGTCTTCCTTGAACGCGAGCTTGAGACCGTCCGCGAGCGACTGCAACCAGCCGTTCGGGCCCACGCGGTTGGGGCCGGGACGCTGCTGCATCCGCCCCACGACCTTGCGCTCCCAGTTGATCATGAACAGAGTCATGACCACGAGGAACGCGAAGATCGCGACGACCTTGATCAGGATCAGCCAGAACGGGTCGTCCGCGAGGAGCTTGGCGGTTTCGCCGATCTCCGCTGCGTGGACGTGGTGGGTCATGACGTCACCCCAAAGGAAGATTCTCCGCTGACGGAGACGATCGAGCCGTGGCCCGCGCCGAGAGTGGCCCGGACGGTCACGTCACCCGAGTTGGTGGGCAGCCAGATGACGCCCTCGGGCAGGTCGTCGGTCTCGACCGGGAGCGTGATCGCGCCACGCTCGGTGGAGACCGTCACGTAGCCGCCGGTCTCCAGTCCGAACTGCTGCGCGGTGACCTCGGCGATCTTCGCGACGACCGGGCGTGCCGTACCGGCGAGGTGCGGCTCGTCCACCTGCAGCGAACCGTTGCCGAGCAGGCGGTGCCACGTGGCGAGCACGGCCTTGCCGGGGCCGGCCGGGGAGACCAGCGGCGCGGCGACGTTGAGCGACGAACCGCTCGGCGAGCCCTCGCCCAGACGCGCCAGGTCGGCGGCCGAGGCGGCGGGCGTCTGCGTGAACAGGTCCGCGTCCATCTCCACCGCGAGGGTGTCGAGCACGCGGCAGTCCGGCAGGGCGCTGGTGCCGTCGAGGGTCGTGCCGAACTCGCGGCGGCGGCCCTCCCAGTTGAGGTAGCTGCCGGACTTCTCGACCGCCGGGGCGATCGGGAGCACGACGTCCGCGTGCGCGGTGACCGCGCTCGGCCGCAGCTCCAGGCTCACGATGAAACCGGCTCCTGCCAACGCCTTCTCCGCGAGCCGCGGGTCCGGCAGGTCGAACGGGTCGACGCCGCCGACCAGCAGACCGGACAGCTCGCCGTTCGCGGCGGCTTCGAGGATGCCCGTGGTGTCGCGGCCGGGCGTCGCGGGCAGCGAGCCCTCCTCGACGCCCCAGGTGCGCTCGACCTCGGTGCGCGCCACGGCGTTCGCGACGTGGCGGCCGCCGGGCAGCAGGTTCGGCGTGGCACCGACCGCGAGCGCGCCGCGCTCACCGGCACGGCGGGGAATCCACGCGACCTGGGCACCCGTGCGCTCGGCCAGGCGTGCGACCGCGGTGAACGCGCCGGGGATCACGGCGGCGCGTTCACCGACCAGGATCACCGCACCGGGCTTGGACAGCAGCTCGACGACGTCGGAAGCGTGCTCCGGCAACGCGTTGATGGCGTTCGCCTCGGCACCGGGCACGCAGGCGAGCAGCGTGCCGAACGTCTTCTCCACGGCCGGGGTCGTGAACTGGCCGAGGTGGAAGACCTTCGTGGTGCCCTTGCGAGCGGCCTTGCGCAGGCGCAGGAAGACGATCGGCGCCTCCTCCTCGGGCTCGAACGCGACCAGCAGCGCGGCCGGTGCGGACTCGATGCCCTGGAAGGTGACGCCGTTGTCCGGGTTCGTGAACACCGTGGTGCCGGACAGGAACTCCAGCTCCTCGGCGCTGTGCGGCCGGGCGCGGAAGTCGATGTCGTTGGTGTGCAACGCGATCCGGGCGAACTTCGAGTACGCGTAGGCGTCCTCGACGGTCAGCCGGCCGCCCGTGAGGACACCGACGCCGTTCGCGTCACGCGCCGCCGCGAGACCGGCCGCCGCGACCTGCAGCGCCTCGGTCCAGGACGACTCGCGCAGCTCACCGGACGCCGCGTCGCGCACCAGCGGCCGCTTGATGCGGTCGCCGGTCGTGGCGTAGCGGAAGGCGAACCGGCCCTTGTCGCAGATCCACTCCTCGTTGACCTGCGGGTCGTCGCCGGCGAGCTTGCGCTGCACCTTGCCGCGCCGCCAGTCGGTGCGCTCGGCGCAACCCGACGAGCAGTGCTCGCAGATGCTCGGCGTCGACACGAGGTCGAACGGCCGGGCGCGGAAGCGGTAGGCGGCGCTCGTCAGGGCACCGACCGGGCAGATCTGGATGGTGTTGCCCGAGAAGTACGACTGGAACGGCTTGTCCTGCGCCACACCGATCTGCTGCTGCGAGCCGCGCTCGAGCAGTTCGATGAACGGGTCGCCGGCGATCTGCGCGGAGAACCGGGTGCAGCGCTGGCAGAGCACGCAACGCTCGCGGTCGAGCAACACCTGCGTCGAGATGTTGATCGGCTTCGGGAACGTCCGCTTGTGCTCGTGGAAGCGGGAGTCGCTGCGGCCGTGGGCGATCGCCTGGTTCTGCAGCGGGCACTCACCGCCCTTGTCGCAGATCGGGCAGTCCAGCGGGTGGTTGATGAGCAGCAGCTCCATCACACCCTGCTGGGCCTTGTCCGCGACCGGCGACGTCAGCTGGGTCTTCACGACCATGCCGTCCGCGACCGTCATCGTGCAGGAGGCCTGCGGCTTCGGCATCGGCCGGCCGCCCATCTCCACCTCGACGAGGCACTGGCGGCAGGCGCCCGCGGGCTCCAGCAGCGGGTGGTCGCAGAAGCGCGGGATGACCGTGCCGAGACGCTCGGCCGTGCGGATCAGCAGCTCGCCCTTCGGCGCGATGACCGTTTCGCCATCGATGACGAGCTTGACGTGTCCTTCTGGGACAACGACCTCAGCCTCAGTGGGCTTGTCAGGCGCGATGGTCATGCGTTCGCTCCAGCCAGGACGGTGCTAGCCCCATTTTTGGGAGAGTTCGCGGTGCACAGGGCGAGGAACTCGTCCTTGAAGTACTTGATGCCACTGGTGATCGGGCTGACCGCACCGTCACCGAGCGCGCAGAACGAGCGGCCGAGGATGTTGTCGCAGACGTCGAGCAACGTGTCGATGTCGCTCGCCGTCCCGTTGCCGGCCACCATCCGCTGCAGGATCTGCACGAGCCAGTACGTGCCCTCGCGGCACGGCGTGCACTTGCCGCACGACTCGTGCTTGTAGAACTCCGTCCACTTCATGACGGCCCACGGCACGGACACGGTCTCGTTGAAGATCTGCAGGGCGGTGGTGCCCAGCATCGAACCGGCCTCGGCGGCACCCTCGAAGTCCAGCGGCACGTCGAGGTGCTCCGCCGTGAACAGCGGGGTGGACGAGCCACCCGGCGTCCAGAACTTGAGCGGGATGCCGTCCTTCATGCCGCCGGCCATGTCCAGCAGCTGCCGGAGCGTGGTGCCCATCGGCGCCTCGTACTGGCCGGGCCGCGTGACGTGGCCGGACAGCGAGTAGATCTTCGGACCGGGCGACCGGTCGCGACCCATCTCGCGGAACCAGTCCGCGCCACCGTTGACGATGAAGGGAACCGACGCGATGGTCTCGACGTTGTTCACCACGGTGGGCGACGCGTAGAGGCCCGAGGTCGCGGGGAACGGCGGCTTGAGCCGCGGCTGGCCACGACGGCCCTCCAGCGAGTCGAGCAGCGCGGTCTCCTCGCCGCAGATGTACGCGCCGGCGCCGGCGTGGATCACCACGTCGAGGTCGAACCCGCTGCCCAGGATGTTCTTGCCCAGGTAGCCCTTGGCGTACGCCTCGCGCACCGCCGCGTTGAGGCGGCGGATGCAGTGCAGGACCTCGCCGCGGACGTAGATCGCCGCGAAGTTCGCGCGGATCGCGAACGACGTGATGATCACGCCCTCGATCAGCGAGTGCGGGTCCGCCATCATCGTGGGGATGTCCTTGCAGGTGCCCGGCTCGCCCTCGTCGGCGTTGATGACGAGGTAGTGCGGCTTGCCGTCGCCCTGCGGGATGAAGCCCCACTTCATGCCGGTGGGGAACCCCGCGCCGCCGCGGCCGCGCAGTCCGGAGTCCTTGCACTGCTGGATGAGCTGGTCCGGGTGGGCCTTGAGCGCCTTGGGCAGTGCGGTGTAGCCACCGGTGCGCTCGTAGGTCTCGATGGTCCAGGACCTGGGCTCGGTCCAGCGCTTGGTGAGAACAGGAGTCAGCGGGTCAACCATGGTGTCCCTACTTCTTTTCCGGCAGGGCGGGGAACTCGGCGTTGGACGGCATCCGAGGTGCGTCCCAGCCGCGTTCCTTGGCGATCTGCGCACCGGCCAGCGTCTCCGGCGCCGCCGACGGGCCGTCGAGGTCTGCGTCGCGACCCTCGAAGAACCCGGCGAGCTGGAGCTCGGCCTGCTTGAAGTCGGTGAGCGGCGCGCCGCGGGTCGGGGCGGGCTTCTCCCCCGACTGCAACGCCTTCACGAGTCCCAGGGCCTTGTCCGGCGTCTGGTTGTCGTAGAACTCGTAGTTCACCTGGAGCACCGGGCCGAGGTCGCACGCGGCGAGGCACTCGGCGTGCTCCAGCGTGATCGAGCCCGGCGTGCCCGGCTCGCCCGCGGTCTCCTCGTGACCCACGCCGAGGTGGCTCTTGAGCGTCGAGTAGATCTCGTCGCCGCCCAGTGCCGCGCACAGCGTGTTCGTGCACACGCTGACCAGGTGCTCACCGCACGGGCGGCGCTTGTACATCGTGTAGAACGTCGCGACCGCGCTGACCTCGGCCTCGCTCAGGTCGAGCTGTCCGGCGCAGAACCGGATGCCGTCCTGGGAGACGTAGCCCTCGACCGACTGCACCAGGTGCAGCATCGGCAGCAGCGCACTGCGGGCCTGCGGGTAACGGGCGACGATCGCCTGCGCCTTGTCCACAGTGGACTGGTCGAAAGCGGTTTCCTGTGCGTGAGTCATCGGTCGCAACCACCCATCACGGGGTCGATCGAGGCGACGGACGCGATCACGTCGGCGACCATGCCGCCCTCGCACATCGCGGGCATCGACTGGAGGTTCACGAAGCTTGGTTCGCGGACGTGCACGCGCATCGGCCTCGTGCCGCCGTCGGAGACGATGTGGTAGCCGAGCTCGCCGCGCGGCGACTCGATCGGCACGTACACCTGGCCCGCCGGAACCTTGAAGCCCTCGGTCACCAGCTTGAAGTGGTGGATGAGGGACTCCATGGACTGGCCCATGATCTTGCGGACGTGCTCGAGCGAGTTGCCCATGCCGTCGCTGCCGATCGTGAGCTGCGCGGGCCACGCGATCTTCGCGTCCTCGACCATCACCGGACCGGTCGGCAGGCTCTTCACGACCTGCTTGATGATCCGCAGCGACTGGTGCATCTCTTCCAGACGCAGCAGGTACCGCGCGAAGCTGTCCGCGGCGTTCGAGGTCGGCACGTCGAACTGGTAGTTCTCGTAGCCGCAGTACGGCTCGATCTTGCGCAGGTCCCAGGCCAGACCGGCGGAGCGCAGGATCGGGCCGGTGATGCCGAGCGCGAGGCAGGCGTCGACGGGCAGGTAGCCCACGCCCGCGAGGCGGTTGCGCCAGATCGGCTGGCCGGTGAGCAGCTTGTCGTAGTCCGGGAGCCGCTTCTCCATGACCTTGACGTACGCGGTGATCTTCTCGACCGCATCGGCCGGCAGGTCCTGCGCGAGGCCGCCGGGACGGATGAACGCGTGGTTCATCCGCAGACCGGTGAGGTGCTCCAGCAGGTGCAGGGTCTCCTCACGCTCGCGGAAGCCGGAGGTCATACCGGTGAGGGCGCCGAGCTCCATGCCGCCGGTGGCGAGCGCGACGAGGTGCGAGCTGATGCGGTTGAGCTCCATCAGCAGCACGCGGATCGCCTGCGCCTTGTCCGGCACCGTGACGCCGAGCAGCTTCTCGACGGCCATGCAGTACGCGGCCTCGTTGTGCAGAGGCGCCAGGTAGTCCATGCGCGTCACGAAGGTGACGCCCTGGACCCAGTTCCGGTACTCGACGTTCTTCTCGATGCCGGTGTGCAGGTAGCCGATCACGCTGCGGGCGTGGGTGACCGTCTCGCCCTCGAGCTCCAGGATCAGGCGGAGCACGCCGTGGGTCGAGGGGTGCTGCGGGCCGAGGTTCATGACGATGCGCTCGTCGTGGACCGCGTCCGCGAGCACCTCGTCCCAGTCGCCGCCGGTCACCGTGTAGACGGTGCCCTCGGTGGTCTTCCGGGAGTCCGCGATCTCGGGAGTCTCGGTGCGGGTGTTGACGTCGTCCGTGCTGTCGCTGCCGGTCGCACTGGTGTTGGTGCCGGTGGTGACGTCGGAAAGCCGCTCGGTCATGAGTAGGACCGCCTCTGGTCCGGCGGAGGAATCTCCGCGCCCTTGTACTCCACCGGGATGCCACCCAGCGGGTAGTCCTTGCGCTGGGGGTGTCCGTCCCAGTCGTCCGGCATGAGGATGCGGGTCAGTCCGGGGTGACCGTCGTAGATGATCCCGAACATGTCCCAGGCCTCGCGCTCCTGCCAGTCCGCCGTCGGGTAGACCTCGACGAGGCTCGGCACGTGCGGGTGCTCGACGTCCACGGCGACTTCCAGCCGGATGCGGCGGCGGTACGTCATCGACGTGAGGTGCGTGACCGAGTGCAGGCGCTGCGGCACGTCGGCGCCGTAGTCCACACCGGAGACGGAGCTGCAGAGCTCGAAGCGCAGGGACGGCGTGTCGCGCAGGATCCGCGCGACCTCGAGCAGCGTCTCCGGCCTGAGGTAGAAGGTGATCTCGCCGCGGTCGACCGTCACCTGCTGCACCGTGTCGGCGGGCAGACCCTTGTCCCCGATCGCGGCGAACAGCTCGTCCGCGACCTCGTCGAACCAGCCGCCGAACGGGCGCTCGGCCGGAGCGGACACGTGGGCGGGCAGGCGCAGTCCACCGAAGCCGGACGTGTCACCGGAGCCGGTGACGCCGAAGAGGCCCTGGCGCTCCTTGCCCGCGAGGATCGGCGCCTTGGCCTTCGCCTCGGTCGGGTTGGTCTTCTCGAGGTCCTCCCCAGCGCGGTTGACGCTGGAGTGCTCTCCCCCTGGCTCGGTCACTTCTTCCTCGCAAAACGCTCGGACGACGGGATGAGATCGGTGCGGTAGCCCGAGTCGGCGAGCGCCTTGGCGCGCACGGCGCCCAGCGGCTCGTCCATGATCTTGGCGTGGATCTTGAGGATCGCGTCCATCAGCATCTCCGGCCGCGGCGGGCAGCCCGGCAGGTACATGTCGACGGGCACGACGTGGTCGACGCCCTGCACCACCGCGTAGTTGTTGAACATGCCGCCAGTGCTGGCGCACACGCCCATGGCCAGCACCCAGCGCGGCTCGGGCATCTGGTCGTAGATCTGCCGCAGCACCGGCGCCATCTTGTTGGTGACGCGGCCGGCCACGATCATCAGGTCCGCCTGGCGCGGTGAGGCCCGGAAGACCTCCATGCCGAAGCGGGCCAGGTCGTACCGCGGACCACCCGTCGTCATCATCTCGATGGCGCAGCAGGCCAGGCCGAAGGTGGCAGGCCAGAGCGAGGACTTGCGGGTCCAGTTGACCAGCTTCTCGACGCTGACCAGCAGGATGCCGTTCGGGAGCTTCTCCTCGAGACCCATGACTTCCTCAGTTCCAGTCGAGGCCGCCGCGACGCCACACGTAGACGTACGCGAAGCCGACCGTGGCGACGAACAGGACGATCTCCACCAGCCCGAACAGGCCGAGCTTGTCGGCCGCTACGGCGAACGGGTAGAGGAAGACCATTTCGATGTCGAACAAGATGAACAGCATCGCCGTCAGGTAGTAGGCGACGGGCATGCGCCCACCACCGACCACCGGCTGCGGGCTCGGCTCGATGCCGCACTCGTACGCGTCGAGCTTCGCCTTGTTGTAGCGGCGCGGTCCGATGTAGGGAGCCGCGGTCACCGAGAACAGTGCGAACGCCCCGGCGAGCGCGAACATCAATACGAGGGGGAGGTAAGGGTCAAGCACGCTCCGTCGTCCTTTCCTCGCGGTCGCCCGCACCCTAAGGGTGTTGTTCTGCAGCACGTTTGTTAGGCGAACCTAACAAACGCTTGTGAAACAGTTCACAAGCTTGATCACACTGTTGTGAAGTGATTCACAAGCTCGATCGCCAGTGTAGAACGCCTGTAAATGACCTGGATCACAGGGTCTGACCTGCTCGTTTAACCTGCCCGACACATGCGAAACGGCACCGGCTCGTATTGAGCCGGTGCCGTCACCTATTCGGAGTAATTTACGCGCTGGGAGCGAGCTTCGTGGCGGCCACGATCAGACGGTCCATTGAGTCGCCGTCCTTGGGGTCGTACAGGCCCGCCAGGAGCTTGAGCACGAGTTTCATCAGGCGTTTCCGCGGCATTCCGTACTTCGTTGCGGTCCGCATGATCGCCGGGTTACCGATGAGCTTCGAGAAGACGTTCCCGAGCCGGTAGTAACTGCCGAGCGCCTCCTCGATGCGGACCGGGTAGCCGTGCAGCGCCCGTTCACGGTTGACGCCGGTGCGCGCGAGCGCCTGCACGATCGACTCGGAGGCGATCTTCGCCGACTCCATGGCGTAACCGATGCCCTCGCCGTTGAACGGGTTGACCATGCCGCCGGCGTCGCCGACGAGCAGCATCCCCGCCCGGTAGTGCGGCTTGCGGTTGAGCCCCATGGGCAGCGCAGCGCCACCGATCCGGCTCGTCGCGTTCTCCTCGCGGAAGCCCCACTCCTCCGGCGTGCCGTCGAGCCAGCTGCGCAGCAGCTGCCGGTAGTCGGTGGTGCCGTAGGCCTTCGACGTGCTGAGAATGCCCAGACCGACGTTCACGCTGCCGTCGCCCATGCCGAAGATCCAGCCGTAACCGGGCAGCAGCTGCCCGTCCGGCGCCCACAGCTCGAGGTGCGACTCGAGGTAGTCGTCCTTGGTGCGCGGGCTGTTGTAGTAGCGGCGCACCGCCACGCCCATCGGCTTGTCGTCGTCCTTCTGCAGGCCGATGCTCAGGGCGAGGCGCGCTGACACACCGTCACACCCGACGACGATGGGGGCCCTGTAAGTGACCGGGTTCTTTTCCGGTCCCTGCTTCGCCTCCACGCCCACGACCCGGCCGTTCTCGACGATGGCCTTGGTGACCGTCGTGTGCTCGTGCATGCGCGCACCGGCCGCCTTCGCGGCGTTCGCGAGCATCTCGTCGAAGTCCATGCGAGGACGTACGACGCCGTAGTTCGGGAAGGTGGCCAGGTCCGGCCAGTCCAGCTCCATCGTCACGCCGCCACCCACGACGCGGAGCCCCTTGTTGTGCAGCCAGCCGTTGCTCTCGCGGGTGTCGATGCCCAGGTCGATGAGCTGCTTCACGCCCCGGGGCGTGAGGCCGTCGCCGCAGACCTTCTCCCTCGGGAAGGTGCTCTTCTCCAGGAGGAGGACGTCGAGGCCCGCCCTGGCGAGGTAGGTGGCCGCGGTCGAGCCCGACGGTCCAGCACCCACCACGATGACGTCGGCGTCCTCGTTGATCCCGCGCCTGCTCATCCAGACTCCCTGCGTGTACCGGTCACAGCTTCTGCTGGCGACTCTAACCGGACGTTGCTGAGGGTTCCGGGGGCTGGGGTTGCCGGGGCGCGGTTGCGAGTGGTGCCTTGCGCTGTGAGCGGGCTACGACTCGGCGGGCTCTTCGGCCTTCGGCTTCGGCTTGGTCGCGCGGTGCAGGGCCACCATGCCGCCGGTCAGGTTGAACCAGGCCACGTCCTCCCAGCCCGCCTGCGAGATGAGCTCGCCGAGCGTGCGCTGGTCCGGCCAGGTCGCCATGGACTCCGACAGGTACGAGTAGGCAGCGGGGTTCGAGGAGACGAACTTCGCGATGAGCGGGAGCAGTTTGAGCAGGTAGCGCATGTAGACGACGCGGAACGGCTTCCAGACCGGCGTCGAGACCTCGCAGATGACCATGCGGCCGCCCGGCTTGGTGACGCGCGCCATTTCGCGGAGGGCCACGACGGTGTCGTTGAAGTTGCGGATGCCGAAGGACACCGTGACGGCGTCGAAGGAGTCGTCCTTGAAGGGGAGGCGCAGGGCGTCCGCGGCCACCTTCGGGACTCGGCGGTGGGCGCCCGAGGCGAGCATGCCCACGGAGAAGTCCGCTGCGACGCACCAGGCGCCGGAGGCGGCGTACTCGACGGTCGAGACCGCGGTGCCCGCGGCCAGGTCGAGGACCTTCTCGTTCGGGCGGGCGTCGAGGACTCGCCTGCTCCACTCCCGCCAGCGGCGGTCGAAGCCCAGCGTCATGACCGAGTTCGTGCGGTCGTAGCCCTTGGCCACGCCGTCGAACATCTCGGCTACCTCGCGGGGGTTCTTGTCCAGGCCGGCTCGCGACATGACTAGAGACTAAGTCAGCGCCGCTGAGATCTTCTTCAGGGCACCTTCAGGGCGCTGAGCATGCCGTCCACCGCCGCGTGCCACGGGTATTCCTCGGCCCGGGCCCTCGCGGCCTCACGGGAACCCGATTCCAGCAGGTGCCTGGCCGCCGAGGCGAAGGCGGGAGCGTCGTCGGAGACGGCGGCGCCGCAGGACGGCTGGACGATCTCCTTCAGGGCGCTGCTGCGGCTGACGACGACCGGGGTGCCGCTGGCCAGGGCTTCCAGAGCCGCCAGGCCGAACGTCTCGTGCGGGCCCGGCGCGAGCGACAGGTCCGCGGAGGCGAGCAGGGAGGCCACGTCGAGGCGTGAGTTCACGAAGCCGAGGAACGTCACCGGCAGGCCCGCCGCGCGCTTTTCCAGGAACGAGCGGCGCGGGCCGTCGCCGGCGATCACCAGGCGTGCGGAGTGGCCCTGTTCGTGGAGTTCGGCCAGGGTGTCGACGGAACGCTCGACGTGCTTCTCCGGCGACAACCGTCCACAGTGGATGAGCAGGTTTTCTCCGCCCTGCAAAAGGTCTTGTCGCAGCGAGGCGGAGTGGCGCGTGGGGGTGAAGGTGGCCAGGTCCACGCCGAGCGGTACCTGGGTGACGTTGGTGGCGCCGATGCGGTCGAACTCCTCACGGGCGAAGGCCGTCGTGCAGACGACGGTGTCGTAGGAGGCGGCCATGCGGCGGTTCGCCCAGTCGGCGCCGCGTTCGGCCGGGGTGGCGGGCAGCACGAACCGGAGCAGGCGGTCCAGGCGTTCGTGGGAGATCACGACGTTCGGGATGCCGCGTTCGGTCGCCCACGCGCCCATGCCGCGCAGGGTGAGCCGGTCGGAGACCTCCAGGCGGTCGGGTCTGAGGTGTTCCACCAACGACTTGACCCGCCACGGGTCCACGACCCGGTAGCCGCCGGTGTACGGGACCTTCAGCGCGGGCAGGGTGATCCGGCGCACGCCGCCGGGCAGTCCCTCGTCGGCGTGGCGGTCACCCGGTACGACGAGCACCACCTCGTGGCCCTCCTGCGCGTAACCGGTGCCGAGGTGGTGCAGCGCCGTGCGGAGGCCGCCCGACTTGGGGCCGTAGAAGTTGGCGAGCTGGACGATCCTCAAGCGGCCGCCTGGTGGGTGAGTCCGATGACTGCCGCGTAGTGGCCCATCAGCTGGTCGCAGATGGCGGGCCAGGTGCGGGTGAGCACCGACTTGCGGGCCGCGAGGCCGAACCGCCTGCGCAGCACCGGGTCTCGCAGCAGGTCCACGTACTGGGCGATGTCGTCCTCGAAGAGGTACCCGGTGCGTCCGTGCCTGACCAGGTCACGAGGTCCGCCCGCGTTCGGGGCCAGCACCGGGAGGCCGGTCGCCAGCGCCTCCTGCACGGCCTGGCAGAACGTCTCGTGCGGGCCCGTGTGGACGAAGACGTCCAACGACGCGTAGGCCTCCGCGAGCTCCTGCCCGGTGCGGAAGCCCAGGAACTCCGCGTCCGGCATGTCCTTCTCGAGCTGCTCGCGGTCGGGTCCGTCGCCCACGACCCGCAGCTTCACGCCCGGCAGGTCGTGCAGCTCCTTGAGCCGGCTGACCTGCTTCTCCGGTGCGAGGCGGCCGACGTACCCGATGGTCAGCTCGTCGTTGTGCCGCGGACGCGGGTGGAAGAGGTCGATGTCCACGCCTCTGCCCCACCGGTGCACGCGCGGCACGCCGTGCCGTTCCAGCGCCTCCACCGCCGAACTCGACGGGGCGAGCGTGCGGTCGGCGAGCGAGTGGAGGCGTCTGGTCCAGCGCCACGCGGCGCGTTTCGTGAGACCCAGGCCGTAGTTGCCCGCGAAACCGGCCACGTCGGTCTGGTAGACGGCGACGGTGGGCACGTCGAGCTTGCGCGCGGCTCTGAGGCCGTACGCGCCGAGCACGAACGGCGACGCGAGGTGCACGACGTCCGGTTGGAAGTCGGCGAGGGCGTGGAGCACTCTCGGGCTCGGCACACCGATGGGGAGACTCGTCACCATGGGCACGTCGACGGAGGAGACTCTGACGACGGGCGTGCCGTGGTGCTCGTCGGCACCCGCGCCCGGCGCAACGACCATCGCCTGATGTCCGTTGCGGCGCAGGTGCTCCAGGACCCGGAGCACCGAGTTGGTGACTCCGTTCACCTGGGGCAGGAAGCTCTCGGTCACGATCGCTACGCGCACAGGGACACCATGAGGTGCCCGCATGAAGTCCGCGTGACCTCAGATTTGACGCGGACGGAACACCTCACGTCGTGGCCAGGTGATCGTCGATTCGTCATCTCCGCTTGGGCTGCCGGACATCCGGCGCGGTGAAACTAGGCCAGCATGACCGTCTTGTCGTCCCGCCCCGCGCACCCGGTAGAGCCCGGCCTGGTGTCCATCGCGCTGGAAGTGGCCGGTCGCCTGGCGAACGACGCCTCGGACCTCATCATGGCCACGGCCGGCCGCGGCGTGCGTCCCGACTCCGGCGAGTCGCCGTTCGACTGGGTCACCGACACCGACCGCACCCTGGAACGCCACACCCGGCGCGTGCTCACCGCCGAGTTCCCCGCCATCCCCGTCTTCTGCGAGAACTCCGACGACGGGGACACCCCGAGCGACTCGGAGTTCCGCTGGGTCGTCGATCCCGTCGACGGCACCGCGAACTACACGGCGGGCATGCCCTGGTGCGCCTACAGCCTCGCCCTGGTGGACCGCTGGGGCCCCGTCGTCGGCGTCGTCGCCGACCCGTACCGCTCGCAGATCTACGCCGCCGCACGCGGCCGTGGCATGCGTGCGAACGGCACACCGGTCCGCCTGACCGAACGCCAAGGCGACTCCCTCGTCGTGTGCACCGAGATGACCCGTTCCGGTCCGTGGCCGGGCATGGGCGAGTTCATCTCCACGGCAGCGATAGCCGGCACGGGCGTGCGCGTGCTCGGTTCGAAAGCGCTCGCCGTCGCACAGGTGGCGTTGGGCCACGTCGCAGCTGCCGTGCTGCACGGCTACCACGAGTGGGACGTCGCCGGAGCGGTGTCTCTGGCCGTGGAGTCGGGTGCGGTCGTGCTCGACCGACGCGGCGAGGGCGCCCAACTACCCGTGGACGGACTGCTCGTCGCGGCTCCTGAAGCGGCGGACGAGGTCCTGGGATGGTGGCAGTCGGCGCTTCAGGCCGAGAGCTGAGGGAGCTGCTTCTCCAGCACTTCGAGGTGCGTGCGCGCCTCGTCGAGCCCGGGGTGGTCGAACATCTGCAGCGCCACGCGCCCGACCTCGTTCTCGAACTGGTGGAAGTCGTGCGAGGCCTTGAGCAACCGCTGGTAGACCGGGTGCTGCCGGTCGACCGAACCGAGCGCCCGCCCGAGCTGCGCGATGCCGCGCACGTCGTCGAGCTCCTTGGTCAGCTGCCCGCTGATCTTCCACAGCCAGTCCTTGGCCGGCGAGTTCGGCACGGTCTGGATCGCCGCCGCGACCCTGCGCGTAGATGCGGCGCACCGTTCGACCAGGTCGGACCACATGTCGTAGGGCTGCTGCGGGACCGGCGGGTGCATCGGCCGCGGCGGCATCTGCCGCGGACGCTGGACGGAGCGCCGGACGAGGCCGACACCGGTACCGACGACCGCGCCGGGAATCGCGCCCATCATGAAGGACACCATGAGGATCGCGAGGAACGTGATGAACCCCGAGGAGGGTTTGCCGCTCTGCGACGTCACCTCGATGGCCGTGACGAGGGCGCCCATCAGCAGGGTGCCGATGGTGGCACCCCAGAGCGCTGAGCGGACGACGACTCCCATGCCTTCGATGGTGCCATGCGCAGGCAGGTGGTGCGGGTGTTTCCTGAGGTGACGAAGCTGTTCTGTCAGGTCCGGAACCTCGTGCCCCGATCAGGCGTCGAAGTCCACCGTCACGCACTCGCTGGTCGGCAGCGCCTGACAGGTCAGCACGAACCCGGCCGCCACCTCGGACTCGTCGAGCGCGTAGTTGCGCCGCATCTCGACGCTGCCCTCGGTCACCAAAGCCCGGCACGTGCCGCACACCCCGCCCTTGCAGGCGAACGGCAGGTCGGCGCGGACGCGCTGGGCGGCGTCCAGGATCGGCTCGTCGGCGGGCAACGGCAGCGTGGTCGACTTGCCGTCCAGCACGACCGTGACCGAAGCGGCGGCGTCGATGACGGCCTCCGCACGGCGCGGAGGGGGCGGCGGCTCGTCCACGTAGAAGAGTTCGTGGTGCACCCGGTCGGTGGGCACGCCGCGATCGCGCAGCACGGCCGTGGCGTCCTGCACCATCTCGTAGGGGCCGCACAGCCACCACTCGTCGATGGCGTCGAACGGGACGACGCTGCCGAACAGGGCCGTCAGCTTCGCGGCGGTCAGGCGGCCGGTGAACAGCTCGACGTCGCGCGGTTCGCGGGACAGGACGTGGATCAGCTGGAACGTGGCCGGGTAGCGGTCTTTCAGGTCGGCCAATTCGTCGGCGAACATCACCGTGTTGGTGCTGCGGTTGCCGTACATCAGCGTCACGCGGGCGCCGGTGGCGAGGACCGTGGCGGCGATCGACAGGGCCGGGGTGATGCCGGAGCCCGCGACGACCAGGCCGTGGTGCGTGCCCGTGCCGGACGGGGTGAACTTGCCCAGCGGCGGCAGGACTTCGAGCACGTCACCGGGGGCGACGCGGTCCACCAGCCAGGTCGAGAACTGGCCGCCGTCGACGCGGCGCACGCCGATTCGCGGAGCGGAACCCGCCGGCGCGCAGATCGAGTACGAGCGGCGTTCGTCGCCCTGGCGCAGGGTCAGGTACTGGCCGGCCGCGAAGGCGAACTCGTCCGAGAGGTCGCCGGGCACGTCGAAGGTGACGGCCACGGCGTCGTCGCAGAGTCGGTCGACGCGGGCGACGGTCAGCTTGTGGAAGGCGGCTCGGCGCGACAACTCAGATCTCCTTGACGTGCTCGAACGGTTCGGCGCAGGCGTGACAGCGGCGCAGGGCCTTGCACGCGGTCGAGCCGAACCGAGAAATCTCCGAGGTGTTGAGCGAACCGCACTGCGGGCACGCGACCTGGCGTGACGGCGGCACGAGGTTCAGCGGCACCGGACCCGCCACCGTGGGACCGATGCGGGACGGCGGCGCGATGCCGGCGGCGGCCAGCTTCGAACGGCCCTCGTCGCTGATCCAGTCCGTGGTCCAGGCCGGGGACAGCGACAGGCGCACCTCGACGTCCGGGTAGCCCGCGCCGACCAGCGATCGGCGCAGGTCGGCACCCATCTCGTCGATCGCGGGGCAGCCCGAATAGGTCGGGGTGATGGTGACGACGACGCGACCGTCCTCTTCGGAGACGTCGCGCAGCACGCCGAGGTCGGCGAGCGTGAGGACCGGGAGTTCCGGGTCCCGCACGGCCGACGCGACCTCCAGTGCCGTCGTCACCAGACCGCTCCGGGCAGCGAGCGGTGCAGGTGCTGCATCTCGGCGAGCAGGTAGCCCATGGCCTCGGTGTGCACGCCGTCGCGGCCCGCCATACCCGCGACACGGGCGGCACGGGTGTCCGTGGGGCGTGTGAGGCCGGCGGCACTCAGCACCGCCTCCAGCACACCGTCCACTTCGGACCGCAGCGACGCCGGGTCGACCGCCACACCGGCCAGCGCGACCTCGACCGCGTGCGTCGCGAACAGCTCGTCCACGAACGGCCACACGCGCTCGAGCCCGGCCTGCATGCGGCGGTGCGACTCGTCGGTGCCGTCGCCGAGGCGAACGGTCCACTGGGCGGCGTGGTCGCGGTGGTAGGCCAGCTCTTTGAGGCCCTTCTCGGCGATCGCGGCGAGGACCGGGTCGGCCGAGCCGCGCAAGCGTGAGAACAGCGCGAGACGCCACGACGAGAACACCAGCAGGCGCGCGATCGTCGCCGCGAAGTCGCCACCGGGGCCGGGACCGCAGTCGATCTCGGCCAGGTGGACGTTGCGGAACTCGCGTTCGTCGCGCAGGTACGCCAGGGCGTCCTCGTCGCGGCCGAGCACCTCACCCGCGCGCGTCAGCAGCATGCGGGCCTGGCCGAGCAGGTCCAGCGCGATGTTGGCGAGGGCGATGTCCTCTTCCAGCTCCGGAGCGCGCGAACACCACTCCGAGAGGCGCTGCGAGAAGATCAACGCGTCGTCGCCGAGCATCAGGCAGTACGCGGCGAGGGCCTCGCGGTCGACGCCCGCGGGGAACTCGCGGTTGACGCCGGAGAGGGCCTCCGAGAAGCCCGTCCCGAACGCCCAGTGCGCGTCCTCGCCGCCCAGCAGGGACTCGTAGGCATTGTCGAAGCTCATAGGTGCGGCACGTCCTCGGGAATCGCGTAGAACGTCGGGTGCCGGTAGACCTTGTCCCCCGCGGGCGCGAAGAACGGGTCCTTCTCGTCCGGCGAGGAGGCGGTGATCTCCGTCGCGGGCACCACCCAGATCGACACGCCCTCGTTGCGACGCGTGTAGACGTCACGGGCGTTGCGCAGCGCCATCTCGGCGTCCGGCGCGTGCAGCGAACCGACGTGCACGTGGTTCAGCCCGCGCTTGCCGCGCACGAACACTTCCCACAGCGGCCAAGACGTGCTCACGCGGCACCTTCCTTACGTGCGTGCTTCGCGGCGTGCGCGGCCGCGGCTTCACGGACCCACGCACCGTCCTCGTGCGCCTTGCGGCGGTGGGCGATGCGTTGCTCGTTGCAGACGCCGCCGCCCTTGACGACCTGCCAGAACTCGTCCCAGTCCGGCTGGCCGAAGTCGTACTCGCCGCGCTCCTCGTTCCACTCGAGCTCGGGGTCCGGGAACGTCACGCCGAGCGCCTCGGCCTGCGGCATGCTCATGTTCACGAACTTCTGCCGCAGCTCGTCGTTGGTGTCGCGCTTGATCCGCCACGCCATGGACTGCTCGGTGTTCGTGGACTCGGCGTCCGGCGGGCCGAACATCATCAGCGCCGGCCACCACCAGCGGTTCACCGAGTCCTGGACCATGTCGCGCTGCTGCTGGGTGCCGCGCATCATCGTCATCAGGAGCTCGTAGCCCTGGCGCTGGTGGAACGACTCTTCCTTGCAGATGCGGATCATGGCGCGCGCGTACGGCCCGTAGGACGTGCGGCACAGCGGCACCTGGTTGCAGATCGCGGCGCCGTCGACCAGCCAGCCGATCACACCGACGTCGGCGAACGTGAGCGTCGGGTAGTTGAAGATCGACGAGTACTTCTGGCGGCCCTCGATGAGCTTGGTCGTCAGGTCCTCGCGGTCGGCGCCGAGCGTCTCGGTCGCCGAGTACAGGTAGAGGCCGTGTCCGGCTTCGTCCTGCACCTTGGCCAGCAGGATCGCCTTGCGCCGCAGCGAGGGCGCGCGGCTGATCCAGTTGCCCTCCGGCTGCATCCCGATGATCTCGGAGTGCGCGTGCTGGGCGATCTGCCTGATCAGGGTCTTGCGGTAGCCGTCGGGCATCCAGTCGCGCGGCTCGATGCGCGATTCGGACTGCACAGTGCGCTCGAAGCGCAGCTCCAGGTCATCCGCCATGCCCCGATGTTACACCCGAGTGCCGAATCTGCGTAGAACTGTCACAACCACTGCGATGACGATCCAGACGGACACGAGGAAGGTTCCGACGGGAAGCAGGCTGAGCACCGCCGTCCGGCCGGCGACACGCGTCAGTTCGGGGTTCGTCTGGTCGTACTCGACCCGCACGTTGTCCCCGACGTTGAGCCCTGCCGGGTACAGCACGCCCTGCGACGGGATGATCACGCGCCCGTCCGGTGTGGCGTAGCGCACAACGGTCCGGTTGAAGGACACGGAGTCGACCTGCGCGACCGCCTGCCCCATCGACCGCTCGATGGCCACGTCGTCACGCCAGCAGGCGATGGGCAGAAGCACGCACACGAGCGTGATCACGCCACCGACGACGAACAATGCTTTGCAGACCGCACGGCGGACGCGTACACCGCGGGGCGTCTTGGTCACTGCGTCCTCCACCACAACTGAGAAGTCTAGAGCCGGGCGGATGCCGCGCTTTCAGGTTGATGTCCATACAGTCGAAGCGTGACCTCAGCACCGACATCGCGAGCACGGCAGCGAATCCGCGTCCGGTCGAAGCGGGACACCGCCGGTGACCTGCTCGGACTGCTGCCGACCCCGGAGCACGCCCTGGCCTGGGTACGCGATGGGTCCGGCCTGGTCGGCTGGGGCGAGGCGGCTCGCCTGGAGGTCAGCGGCCCGGACCGGTTCGAGCAGGCCGACAAGTGGTGGCAGGAGTTCTGCGCACACCTCGACGTGGACGACGAACTGGGCGTGCCGGGCAGCGGCCCCGTGGCGTTCGTCTCGATGGCCTTCGCCGACTCCCCGGGCGACTCGGTGCTGATCGTCCCCGAGGTCGTCGTCGGCCGGCGCAACGGCGAGCAATGGGTCACCACGATCGGTGCCTCAGACCCCGCGCCGTACGTCGAACCTCTCTCGCGCCCGTCCTCAGTGCGTTACGCGAACGGACAACTGCCGGTCACGCAGTACCGCGAAGCCGTACGCGAGGCCGTCGTGCGGATGCGTGCGGGCGACCTGGACAAGGTGGTGCTTGCACACGACCTCGTGGCGCTGACCGACAAGCCGCTGGACCAGCGGTTCGTGCTGCAGGGCCTGGCGCGGCGCTACCCGGAGTGCTGGGCCTACGCCGTCGACGGACTGGTCGGCGCGACGCCCGAGTTGCTGTTGCGCAGGACCGGCTCGGTCGTGGACTCGCGAGTGTTGGCCGGCACGACCTGGCCGCACGACGGCATCTCGGACGAGGAACTCGCCGCAGCACTGATGTCGTCGGAGAAGAACCTCGAAGAGCACGACTACGCGGTCCGCTCTCTCGCGGACACCCTCCGGCCGTTCTGCGCGACCATGTCGGTCGAGGGACCCTCCGTGCTGAGGCTGCCCAACGTCTCGCACCTGTCGTCCGATGTGATCGGGACGCTTGAGTCGTCCACTTCGCTGCTGCATCTCGGCGAGGCCGTGCACCCGACCGCCGCCGTGGGCGGAACGCCTCGGCTGGACGCGACCTGGCTGATCTCGCAACTGGAGGGGATGGACCGCGGGCGGTACGCCGGGCCCGTCGGGTGGATCGACGGGAATGGCGACGGTGAACTCGGGATCGCACTGCGGTGTGCGCAGCTTTCCGGGTCGACGGCTCGGTTGTTCGCCGGGTGCGGGCTGGTCGCCGACTCGGATCCCGACATCGAGGTGCAGGAGGCGCACGCCAAGATGCGGCCTATGCGTGAGGCCCTTGAAGGGCTTTAGCCACGAACTCCGCCTTGCCCTTTGTGTACGCCTCACGGTCGTGACCGCTTTGGTCGGCCAGTTGGCGTTTCAGGGCTTCGTACTCGTGCGCTAGTTCGCGGTTGGTTCTCAGGGCGTCGCGGAAGCGGATCTGGTCGCTCCACCGTTCGTGGCCTGCCTGGATCAGGTGCAGGTGGGCTTCTCGTCGTTGGCCTGTCTGGTCTGGTTTGACGAAGAAGCGGCGCCATGGTCGGTTGTCGAGTTCCGGGGGCACGTAGGCCCAGCCGTGGGCGATTAGGAGTTCGGGCGCTTCGGTGTCGAGGGCGGTCATCGAGGCCATCAGGTCGATGATCGGTTTGGCGGCCAGGCCTGGGACGGCGGTCGATCCGACGTGTTCGATGCCGTCGACCAGCCAGGGGGCGAGTAGTTCGGTCAGTCTGGCGCCTTCTGCTTGGGCGCGGTCGGCCCATCGAGGGTCGTGCGGCCGGACTTCCGCACGCTCATAGGCCCACGCCGGGACGTCCTGGCTCAACCGTGCGGCCCTCCGCTGACGTAGATGACCTGGCCGGTCACGTAGTCGGCGTCCTCCGCGGCGAAGAACAGCACCGCGCGTGCGATGTCGTGCGGCGTACCGACACGACCGCGCGGGATCGACTTCCGTTGCACCTCGATGTGTTCGTCGAGGGTGCGGCCCGCACGGGCGGCGGACACCTTGGTCATCTCGGTCACGACCACGCCGGGGCCGATCGCGTTCACGGTGATCCCGAACGGGGCGAGGTCGAGAGCCGTGGCTCGGGTGAAGCCCTCCAGGCCCGCCTTGGCGGCGACGTAGTTGGCGCGGTCGTCGTCCACCAGTGCGGAGATGCTGGAAATGTTGACGACTCGGCCCCAGCCGGCGTCGCGCATGGCCGGCGCGGTGGCCTTGAGCATCAGGAAGCTGCCGCGCAGGTGGGTGTTCATCACGGCGTCCCAGTCGGCCAGCGGCATGTCGAGGACCATGTTGTCCCTGGCGAAGCCGGCGTTGTTGACCAGGATCTCGACCGGGCCCAGCTTCGTCGTCACCTCGTCCACGGCCTCGGTGACGGCGTCCGGGTCGCTGATGTCGGCCAGCACCGCCAAGGCTGATCCGCCGGATTCCTCGATCTGGTCGGCGACGGCGTGTGCGCGGTCGTTGAGGTCGACGACGGCTACGCGGTGGCCGCGGGCTGCCAGGGCTTTGGCTGTTCCTGCGCCGATTCCGGAACCGGCACCGGTGACGAGCGCGACACGAGTCTGCACTCGTCGATCGTGCTCGTCACCGGGGTCGCGCGCCACCGATTACTCCGGTCAGCCGCCGATCACCGGCGGCGCGACCATCCGGTCGTCGTCGAAGTACTCGTCCGTGGGGATGAGGTAGTTCGACTTGTGTTCCTTGTCCTCTTCGCCGTTGCCCGCACCGGCGCCCGCGCCACCCGCTCCGGCTGCACCCGCGGTGCCGGCCCGGTTCGCGGATGCCGCGTTGCCACCACCACGCGCGGTCCCTTCCGGACCGTGGGCGACTCCAGCGGCACCACCGGGATTCGAGGGGCCAAAGCTGCCGCGTGCTGCCGCCGACCCGGCGCCTCCAGCACTTCCACCACCGAATCCGCCTGCTCCGCGACTGCCGCCTGCGCCTGGTGCACCACGGCCCGCTCCGCCGGAACCGCCTCCGCTACGCCCGGCGGCGCGCGGGTCGTTCGGCCTGAGGCCGGGTGGGATCGGGCCGGGACCGGGCATGAACGACTTGCGGTCGTTCGAGGTGCCGCCGTTGGGGAGCTGGTTGTTCCCCTGCGGGTTGGGCTGGGTGACCGGCGGAGCGGCCCACGAGGGGTTGGTGGTGCCGTTGTTCAGTCCGGGGCTGCCCAGGTTGCTGGTGCCGGGAGTACCGACACCTGCCGTGCCGACAGGCGGGTTGCCGACACCAGGATTTCCGAACTGGGCAGGCGGATTCACGGAGTTCGTGGTGTGCGCGTACGTCGTGCTGCTCGTCGTCGTGACGCCCTGGTCGCCATTGGGCAACCGCGGGGCTTCGTCGAACGTGGGCATCCCCGCGGCCGCTGCGGCGAGCGAGTTGTCCCGCTCCTGCATGACCCGCTCGGCTTCCTGCTTGGCGGCCTGCGACTTCTCCCGCTGCGCCAGCATCTCGAACGGCGCCGCAGCCATCTTGAACGGGTTCATGCTGGTCGCCGCGTCCTTCAGCATCTGCTGCGGGTCGAACGGCACTTCCTTGGGGAACCTGTTCTTCGTCGACTCCGCGGCCTCGACCTGCCGGTTGATCACAGCGCTCGTCGACGAGAACGACGAGGACAGCTGGTCGGTGAAGTTGCCGACCTTCGTCAGTGCCTGGGAGGCCGCCGCGCCCGCAGAACCCGTCCAGCCCGCGCGCAGACCGTTGACCACGGTGTTGAGCCCGACTGCCACGTCGACCAGATCGCTTGAGATCGACTTCCACTCGGCTGCGATCTCACCTGCCGGACCGGGCTCGTTGCCGTCCATCGCCTGTTTGTGCATGGCGGCATGGCTGTGCCCTGGGTAGTTCGCGTTCGGCTGCGGAACCTGCGGTCTCTCGTGCGCCATCGGTCATCCCCTAGAACCGTGCGGATCAGATCAAGGCAACTTGGCTGCGACGAAGTCAGCCGACTTCTCGGCCAGCTCGCAAGCCTTCGCAGAGTTGCGGTTGGCGACATCGGCATTTGCGACCACCTGCACGCTGGACGAGTCGCTCACAGAGATCACCACCTGGCAGGCGCCGTTGTCCTGCTTTGGCCTGGCGGTGAATCCGCTGTACTTTCCGAACTCCGCCGGCGTCTTGGTGTAAGAACCGAAGTCCAGGCTTTCCGCGCTGATCTTCGCGTTCAAGGCGACCGTGAGGCCACCATCGCTGCTGTCCCACTCGCAGGTGTCCGCACCAGCCGCCCTGCGCGGCGCCGGCGAGCTGAACCCGAGACCACTCGCTTCGGTCCCGGTGACCAACTCACAGGGCTTCAGGCTGGCGAGGTCCACCCCACTCGCCGAACTGGATGTCGTGCTCGTCGTGGTCTCGGCGGTGGTGACAGGCTTGGCCGCGCCTCCGGTAGCGCTGCTGCTGCACGCCGAGGCGAACAAAGCCAGTCCTGCAATGGCGATGCGTTTGCGGTTCATGACTTCCTGTCAGAGTTGCTTGAACGTGTCGGCCGTGCCTTCTTCCACGTTCCGATAGGACTTCCGGCTCTTGTCGAGCTGAGCCTTGAGCTCGCCCACGGCCGTGATCAAATCCGGGATCACCTTGGTGTCAGCCACCTGACCGATCGCTTTGTTGAACTCGCCGACTTGTTCGGCATAACCGCCACCCAACGGGGTCTTGGTGGCGAGAACCATCGACCGCCGCTGGATCCTGCGCAATGCGGTCTCGAAGTCTTCCAACTTCTTGATCGCGCTGTCGACGGCCTCCGGGTCGTGCTGGAGTGCGCCTGCCTCGGAGGCGGCCTGAACCGACTTGGCCGCAGCCATGATCGTACTGACGCCACCGGTCATGATGCCCATCAAGGGGCCACCGGACTGCGCGTAGTAGCGCTCCAAGGCATAGGCCTGGGCGCTTTCCTGTGCGCTGCTCTCACCGGTCACAGGTTCACTCCCCCACGTGCACTGCGCTCTATCGTTTGACCGTAAAGCAAGTCGGCCGGGGAGCGGATCAGTACGACTACTTACACCCATTTGAACTAAGGAACAGCACCCGATCCAGGGGGAACGTCACGAGCCGTGCAGGCCACCTCAGGTGGCCTGCACGGCTCGTTGTGAAAGCAACTTACTTGTGGGCGTCCAGCAGTTCGTGCGTCAGCTTGATCTTGGCGCGCGACTTCGGTTCCGCCGCGACCGAGAGCGACTTCGACGCCACGTCGGCCGAACGGCCGGGGGCCTGTGCCGGCTTGCCCTTGGTGAACAGCCACGTCTGGAAGACCTGGTCGAGCTGCTGGCCGGAGACCCGCTCCGCCAGCGCGATGAACTCCTCGACGGTGGCGTCCGAGTACTTCTTCTCGGCCACCCAGGTGCGCAGGATCTCGAAGAACTTCTCGTCGCCGACTGCCACGCGCAGGGCGTGCACGGCCAGAGCGCCGCGGTCGTAGACGGCGCCGTCGAACACGTTCGACGCGCCGGGGTCGCCGGGCAGGACGTTCCAGAACTCGCTGTCGGCCGGGTACGAGTCGTAGGTGAAGTCGGCGTTCTCCTGCGCCGTGCCCTCACCGATGTGCTCGGACCAGAGGAACTCCATGTAGGAGGCGAAGCCCTCGTTCAGCCAGATGTCTCGCCAGTGGTGCACCGACACGGAGTCGCCGAACCACTGGTGGCCCAGCTCGTGCGCGACGACGTAGGTGTTGGCGCCGCGGCGGAAGAAGGCCGTGTCGTAGGTCGGGCGGGTCTGGTTCTCGAGTGCGTAGCCGAGGTCCGGGGTGACGACGCCGCCCTGCGCCTCGAACGGGTACGGGCCGAGGTTCTCCGCCAGGAACTCGTTGATCTCCGGGGTGCGCTCGATGCTGGCCTTGGCGGCGTCCGCGTTGTCGCCGAGGCGCTCGGAGTACGCGTTGACCGACGGCTGGCCCGACGGGGTGGTCGACTGGCGGATCTCGAACTGGCCGATCGTCAGGAACGTCAGGTACGTCGCCTGCGGCTTGGTGCTGCGCCAGTTCCAGCGGGTGTAGCCGTTGATCTGACGGGTCTGGCCGACGAACGTGCCGTTCGAGATCGCCTCGACGCCGTTCGGGACTGCGACGTTGACGTCGAAGGTGGCCTTGTCGGTCGGGTGGTCGTTGGAGGGGTACCACCACGCCGAGATCTCCGGCTCGCCGATGGCCAGGGCGCCGTCGGCGGTCTTCGTCCACGCCGTGAAGCCGTTGCGGTCCTTCACGGTGGAGGGCGAGTCGGCGTAGGTGACGACGATCGTCAGGTCCTGGCCCTTGCGGACGCCGCCGCGCGGGGTGAGCGTGAGCTCGCCGTTGTCGGAGACGAACGAGGACGGCACGTTGTTGACCCGGACCGACTTCACCTTGAGCAGGAAGTCCAGGTTGAACTGCGTGAGGTCCTGCGTGGCCTTGGCCAGGATGGTCGTGGTGCCCGAGAGCTGGTCGCCGTTCGGGTTGTAGTTGAGCCTGATGTCGTAGTGGGAGACGTCGTACCCGCCGTTCCCGTAGGTCGGGAAGTACGGATCGCCGACGCCGGGAGCGCCCGGAGACGCCGCCAGCGCCGCCCCCGCGAAGAGCGTCATCGCGGCCGCGGACGCCACCGCGGCCGTCGCCTTGGTTCTGATCGACATGCGGCGGACGCTATCCAGACGATCAAGAACGAGCCACCGACTTACGTATGTTTCCTATCTGGTGAAAACGTTTGACACAGTCGCCTTCAGACGCTGGTGCAACGCGCGCAGTTCGTCACGTTTTGCCTGCACTTCGACCACTTGGAGGCCCTTCGGTGACGCGATCGCGCTACGGAACTCCTCCTGGCCGTCCACTGTGGAGTGCGGAATTCGGTAGCCCGCGCACAAAGCGGTCAGATCAGTCCCGTGCGGAGTGCCGAAAATCCTCTCGAAACTTCCGCCGTACTCCGGAGCGCCTTGTTCCAGCAAAGAAAAAATCCCGCCCCCGTCGTCGTTGAGAACGACGATCGTGAGGTCCGGCAGGCGGTCGGCGAGCAGGCCGTTGCTGTCGTGCAGGAACGTCAGGTCGCCCATCAGCGCGTACGCGGGGCCTTCGTGCTGCCAGGCGAGCCCGATGGCCGTGGACACGCTCCCATCGATACCGGCGGCACCGCGGTTCGCGTGCACGACGACGTCCGAGCGGCGTTCGGACGCGAAGTCGACGTCGCGGATCGGGTTCGACGAGCCCACGAACAGCAGCGAACCCGATGGCATCGCCTGCACCAGGTCGCGCGCGACGTGCAGGCCGGTCGGCCACGGCGCGGCGTCCAGCAGGTCGTCGACGGCCACGCTGACACTCTTCACCGCGCTCTGCCACGCCTGCAGCCACTCGCCGTCGAGTGCGGCGGGCTCGGGCAGCCAGGTGGAGGCCCGCGTGGCGGTGAACGGCACGTCCGGCCACTGGGCCTGGTCCCCCACGGCGTGCACGATTGGAGCGGCTCCAAGCAGGGTCTGCTGCCCCCTCGACAGGGTGACGCGGCCGACGACGAGCACCGCGTCGGGCCGCAGGTGCTCCGGCAGGCCCGCGTTGAGCAGCAGCGACCCGTGCCGCAGGCCACCGGGCGCGGTCGGCTCGGCGATCACCGGCCAGCCGAGCCGCGAGGCCTTCAGCAGCCGTTCCGGGCGGTCGTCGCCGAGCAGCACCAGCGTGCGGGCGGGCAGCGTGGAGGGCCTGGTCTCGACGGTGAACGTGCGGTCCGTCTCCGTCCACGCCCCGCGGTCCGAGGACGGCCACTGGTCGTCGGACGGCGTCAGCGGCGGCCGGAAGGGCACGTTGACGTGCGACGGACCGTCCGTGGCGACGGCACGGCAGATCAACGACCGCGTCACGGCCTCGCCGGCGCCCTCGGGCATGTGCAGCGTCGGGATGCCGAGGACGTCGTGCTGGTTGATCGTCTGGCTGGAGCCGGTGCGGTAGAGCTCGACCGGGCGGTCCGCGGTCAGCGCGATCAGCGGCACGTTCGTCAGCTGCGCCTCGATCACGGCCGGGTGCAGGTTCGCGACGGCCGTGCCGCTGGTGCACGTCACCACGGCCGGCTCACCGGTCTTCGCGAGGCCCAGAGCGAGGAATCCGCCGCTGCGCTCGTCGATGCGCACGTGCACCGTGAGCAGGCCTTTTTGCTCGGCCTGGTGCAGCGCGAACGACAGCGGGGCGTTGCGCGAACCGGGGCACAGGACGACGTGACGCACGCCGTTGCGCACCAGCTCGTCGACGATCACCCTCGCCTGCGTCGTGGACGGGTTCATCCCCCAATTGTCACCGGAGCGCGCTGAGAGGTCGCCCGCTGGTCTCAGGAGGGGGAGCTTAGAGTCTGGTGCGTGGCAGATCAGGAGCTCTTCGACCCGTCGTTGTGGAAGCCGATCGAGGGCTTCGACTTCACCGACATCACGTACCACCGCGCGCTCGACCAGGGCACCGTCCGCATCGCGTTCAACCGGCCCGAGGTGCGCAACGCGTTCCGGCCGCACACGGTGGACGAGCTGTACCGGGCGCTGGACCACGCGCGGATGTCGTCCGACGTCGGGTGCGTGCTGCTGACCGGCAACGGTCCCAGCCCCAAGGACGGCGGCTGGGCCTTCTGCAGTGGTGGTGACCAGCGGATCCGTGGTCGCAGCGGCTACCAGTACGCCTCCGGTGAGACCGCGGAGAGCGTCGACCCGGCGCGCGCGGGGCGGTTGCACATCCTGGAGTGCCAGCGGCTGATCAGGTTCATGCCGAAGGTGGTGATCGCGGTCGTTCCCGGCTGGGCGGCCGGCGGCGGGCACAGCCTGCACGTCGTGTGCGACCTCACGATCGCGAGCGCGGAGCACGCCAAGTTCAAGCAGACCGACGCGGACGTCGGCTCGTTCGACGGCGGCTACGGGTCGGCCTACCTCGCCCGGCAGGTCGGGCAGAAGTTCGCCCGCGAGATCTTCTTCCTCGGCCGCACGTACTCCGCCGAGGACATGTACAAGATGGGCGCGGTCAACGAGGTCGTGCCGCACGCCGAGCTCGAGACCACGGCTCTGGAGTGGGCGCGCGAGATCAACGGCAAGTCGCCGACCGCCCAGCGGATGCTGAAGTACGCGTTCAACCTGATCGACGACGGCCTGGTCGGACAGCAGATCTTCGCCGGTGAGACGACGCGGCTCGCGTACATGACCGACGAGGCGGTCGAGGGCCGTGACTCGTTCCTGGAGAAGCGCGCCCCGGACTGGTCGAACTACCCGTACTACTTCTGAGCAGGTGCCTGTGCTCGACGAACTGCGCGCGGCGCTGGCCGGCGGCGAACCCCTGGTCGACGGCCCGCTCGACGGCTGGGAGAAGCGGGCCGTGCTCGGCGTGCCGACCTCCGGTTCGACGGGCGAGCCGAAGACCGTGCTGCTCGACACGGACGCGCTGACGACGTCCGCGGAGGCCACGCACGAGCGGCTGGGCGGCCCCGGCACGTGGCTGCTGGCGTTGCCGACCGGCCACATCGCCGGCGTGCAGGTGCTGGTCCGGTCGATCGTCGCCGGCACCACGCCGGGTGTGCTCGACCTGTCGGCCGGTTTCCGCGCCATGGGTTTCGCGCTGGCCGCGCGGCCGGTGCTGGCCCAGCCTGGCCGCCACTACACGGCGCTCGTGCCGACCCAGCTCTCCCGGCTCGTCGTGGGCGAGGGGCCGGGCCTGGAGGCGTTGCGGCAGTTCGACGGCGTGCTGATCGGCGGGGCCGCCACCCCGCCGACGCTGTTGCAGCAGGCGCGCGCTCTGGGCGTGCAGGTCGTCACGACGTACGGCATGAGCGAGACGTCCGGCGGGTGCGTGTACGACGGCGAACCGCTGCGGGACGTCTCGTTGCACACCGAGGACGTGATCGAGATCAGCGGTCCGGTGCTGGCGCTGGGGTATCGCGGCAGCGCGGAGCCGTTCGGCGAGTGGTTCCGCACCGGGGACCTCGGGCGGCTGCGCGACGGGCGGCTGGAGGTGCTGGGACGCGCTGACGACGTGATCGTCACGGGCGGCGAGAAGGTTCCTCCGGTGCTGGTGGAACGGGCTCTGGCGACCGTCGAGGGCGTGCTGGAGGCGTGTGTGGTCGGCGTGCCGGACGACGAGTGGGGCCAGGTCGTGGCCGCGGTCGTCGTCGCACGCGGGGTGGAGCCCTCGGTCGACGAGCTGAGGGCCGCGGTCGTCGAGGCCGTGGGACGGGCGGCGGCGCCGAAGCTGGTGCGGTTCGTGCACGAGCTGCCGTTGCGCGGGCCCGGCAAGGTCGACCGAACCGCTGTCGCCAACCTCTTTAGGTGAACCTTTACCGCTGAGGACAACCCTCGCCGCGAAGCGCGCGGAAACTCTGGCCGCGCGCGTTAGCGATGGGGGTTTCTTCATGCGCTACCTGTTACCGCTGGTCGCGGGCGCCGCTCTGGTGGCCGCACTGGCGTCTCCCGCCCAGGCGGCACCTGCCTCGAACGAGTGGACCGCCGACGTCGGCGGCCGTGCCGTCACGTGGGGCGGTTCCCCGCGCACGGGTCTGATCGAGCTCGGCTCGCACAGACTCGCCCAGCCCGCCAACGCGGTCACGGCGGCGGTGACCGGCGATGGTGTCGTCGACGTGCGCGGCCTGCGCGCGGACGGTCAGTGGACGGAGTGGCTGGAAGCGCCGGCGACGTTGCCGGTGACCACGTCCACCATCGAGACCCGCGTGGTTCTGAGCAGCGGCAAGGCATCGCGCGTGAAGCTGACCGCGACGCAGGCACCCGCGACCGTGGCCGCGGACGACGTTTCCGTTGCCGCGGCTGGACGTTCGTACCGGGTGTACGCGACGCGGGAGGGCCTCGTCGGTGGCACCACGGCGAACGGGCACGTGATCCGTTCGCGCGACCACTTCGTGGCGCTGCCGTCGCGGCGTGGCCTGGCCGGCAAGAACTCCGGCAACTACAGCGTGCAGGTGTGCGCGTCGAACGGCCGTTGCGAATGGGCTCCCGTGTGGGACGTCGGCCCCTGGAACACCAAGGACGACTACTGGAACCCGGCCGCGACCCGGGAGATGTGGAAGGACCTGCCGCAGGGCAAGCCCGAGGCGCAGGCCGCGTACGAGAACAACTACAACGGCGGCAAGGACCAGTTCGGGCGTGAGGTCGCGAACCCGGCGGGCATCGACCTCGCCGACGGCACGTTCTGGGACGGCCTGAAGCTCACCAACAACGCGTGGGTGACCGTGACGTACCTGTGGACCGGTTCCGGTCCTGTCGGGACGGTCCGCACCGCTGACGCCGCCGGCACGGTGAACGTCCGCAGCGGTGCGACGTCCACGGCGTCGCAGGTCGGCATCGCCGCGAACTACGCGCAGGTCAGGGTGACCTGCCAGCTCACCGGCCAGTCTGTGACGGGCACGCAGGGCACGTCGAACGTCTGGTACCGCATCGCGTCCGGCAAGCACGTCGCGAAGGCGTACGTGGCGGGCGTCTCAGGCGCCACTGCCTGCTGATACACCCCTTGGCGGGTCCTCAGGAGCCGTACCGGAAGATGTGGGGCATGGCCTCAGTCGTCCAGTGGATCCAGGGGACCCGCCCCCGCACGCTGCCGAACTCGATCGCCCCGGTGGTCGTGGGAGCCGCTGCGGCGCACCACATCGACGAGTTCAACGTGCTCTTCACGGTGCTCGCGCTGATCGTGTCGGTGGCGTTCCAGGTCGGCGTGAACTACGCGAACGACTACTCCGACGGCATCCGCGGCACGGACGACAACCGGGTGGGGCCGTTCCGGCTGACCGGGTCCGGCGCGGCCGAGGCGTCGAAGGTGCGGCTGGCGGCGTTCATCTCGCTCGGCGTCGGTGCGGTGGCCGGTCTCGTGCTGGTGGTGCTGTCCGGGTTCTGGTGGCTGCTCGCGTTCGGCGCCGTGTGCATGCTCGGGGCGTGGTTCTACACGGGCGGCAAGCGTCCGTACGGCTACGCGGGCCTCGGCGAGATCGCGGTGTTCCTCTTCTTCGGCCCGGCCGCGGTGCTGGGCACGCTGTACGTGCAGACCGGCGAGATCACCGGCATCGGCATCGGGGGCTCCATCGCGATGGGGTCGATCTCGGCCGCGGTGCTGGTGGCGAACAACCTGCGCGACATCCCGACGGACGCCGTGTCGGGCAAGCGGACCCTGGCCGTGGTGCTGGGCGACAAGGACACGCGCAGGCTGTACCTGGCGCTGGTGGCGGTGCCGTTCCTGATCGCGCTGGGCATGGTCGTGCGGGTGCCGTACGCGTTGCTCGGGTTCCTCGCGGCGCCGGTGCTGCTGCCCGCCGTGCGGCGGGTGGCAGCCGGACGGGGCGGCCGTGACCTGATCCCGGTGCTGCAGTTCACCGGGATCGCGATGCTGGCCTGGGCCGTGCTGGTCAGCGCCGGTCTGGTGCTGGACTGAGTCCGGTCACCAGGCGTCCTCGGTGAACTGCACGGGCTCGTCGTCGTCCGTTCGCGCGGGCCTGCGCGGAGGTGGCGGCGGAGCGGTCTCGCCCTTGATCAGCTCGTCCAGCCTGGCGCGGTCGGCTTCGAGCGCCTGGCGCACCAGCGGATCGTGGCCCGCCTCACCCGTGAGGACCTGACGCCAGCTCAGACCCGCGCCGCGCGCGATCCGGTCCGCGAGCTGGCGCATCGCCGGTGAGGCATCGCCGGACTTGGCGAACTGCATCACCCTGCGGATGTCCTCAGTGGACGGTTCCTTGCCCCTGAGGCTCTGCTGGGCGGTCCGCATCGCGCGGTCCGCGTCGGCGACAGCGTTCCTCAGGAAGTCCTCCGCCGCCAGGACGTCCGGTGTCCGCCAGGCCGTCATCACCACTTGTCCTCCGTGAAGATGTCGGGGTCGAGCTGGTCACCGTCGTCGTCGGGACCCCTGCGCGGCCGCTGGGCCTCCATGATCTCCTCGGCGGTCATGCCCTCCTGCAGCATCTGGAACGCCTGCTTCATCTTGTTGACGTTCTCCTGCTGCATGGCCTGCACGTCGGGGTCCTGCGCGGCCTTGCCGGAGACGACGTCCTCCCAGGTGAACTCACCCGCGTCCACCTTGCGCTTCAACGCCTTGAGCTGTTCGGGCGCGTCCCGCTCCTGCGCCGCGCGTTCGACCTGCTGGGCGATCGCCTTGAAGTCGACGGGCGGGACGGGCGGCAGCGGCGTCTCCTTGAGGCGGTTCGCGAGGTCCTGCGCCTCCTTGAAGCGCGCGTCGACCTGCGCCTCGGCCGCCCGCAGCTCCGCGGGCTTCCAGCTGTCGTTCGGCGTGGTCATCTCAGTTCTCCCTCGCGAAGAGCCCGCGCTGGATCGGCCTGGCGTCACCGCGGATGTCACTCACCTCGTTGCGCTGGGCGAAGGTGCGCCACTGCCGGAAGTCTACTTCGGACAGACCGAGCTGCTGGGCTGTTTCGTAGTTCTCGCCGACGAAGTGCAGCACCGCCTGTTCGCCGAAGACGCCGACGATCTCGAACTCCGCGCCCCGGTACGTGCAGAGCGTGCGGACCAGTTGGAGGTCCTCCACGACCGCGTCCGGCACCTCGAGGAACTGGGCGCCGCCCTCCTCGGTGAAGTCCGGCGGCGCGGGTTGCCCGGCGAGCGGGTGCAGGAGAACGTTGCCGGGCGCCGGGCCGAAGTCGACGTCGAAGTCCTGGCCGCGGTACCTGCCGATCAGTCCACGACGGACGGTCGGCCGGTGCGGAACCGGTGCCTGCCAGTACCTCCCGGGCCCGAAGCCGACGTCACCGGTCGGGATCCAGCCGGTCTGGCGGTTGGGGTACTTGCCCACGCTGCGGCCGGTGCCGTCCGGTTCGAAGCGCCAGAGCTCCGTGCCCGCCGGGAGTTCCGCGAGTTCCATGACGTACTCGGGAATGGGATTGGCGCTCGGCGTGTACCCCGTGCCGGTGAACGGCAGCGGGTAGACGCGGGTGGTGCCCATCTTCTGCGCGCCGTCGAGCGTCGGGCCGCCGAAGCTGGTGTCGAAGAGCTCGGTGGTGTGGGCCAGGAAGCGCAGCAGGTACTGCGTGCCCGTCGGCCAGTCCGCGACCTTGTCGACGCCGAACACCTCGGCGAACTGGTCGGAGGTGCCCTGCGGGAAGTCCTGCCCGCGCGTCACGAACCCGGCGGCCCGGTGCGGCTCGAACTTGCCGGGCACCACGACGTTGCCCAGGTAGAGCTGCGCGATCGCGGGGTGGACGATCTTCTGCAGGATCGTCTCCGGCCCGATGCCGGCCGCCTTGCGCACGGCCTGAGGGGTGCTCATCCCGGGTTCTTCTCCTTCCACCGCGCCAGGAAGTCGGTGCGGTCGACCTGCACGTCCGCGAGCTCGCCGACGTCGAGCGTGGCCGTGTAGCCGTTGTACTGGTCGCCTTCGAGCCCGTTCTGCGCGGCCCACACGTACTCGCCGCCCGCGTACCCGGCCTCGGCCTTGCCGCCGTCCGTCCTGACGACGTTGAACGGCTGCCCGCGCCAGGTGGCCTTCATCGTCTCGCGGTACCAGGCGTCGAGGTCCGTGACGGCCACCGTCTTGAGCTCACGGTTGCCGTAGGTCTGGAAGCCTTCGGCGTTGGCGTAGGTGACGCCCGGGATCTTGCGGATCCAGACGCCGTCGCCCTCGCTGCCCGCGAAGTAGACCTCGCCGCGGTACTCGGCCATCTCCTGGGAGTAGTGGGTCATCAGAGCTTCGTCCAGCCGAACTTGCGGTCGTACACGGCGTGCAGTTTCTCAGTTCCGTCCGCGTTGACCTGCCAGATCTCGGCACGATCGGGCAACGGTGTGCCGCCGTCCACGCGCCACTCCGGCATGCCGCCCATCGTGGAGCCGGTACCGGTGAACGGGTCGTAGCCGTCGTAGACCGTCGCCGAACCGCCGGCCGCCGCCATCTGCTTCTGCGACGCCTCGTAGTGCGCCTGCTCCTGCGGCGACTGGTACTCGCCCTCCTGGCGCGGCCCGAACTGGGCGAAGTCGGGGACGTCCTTCTTCGGCCCGCCGAACGGCACGTTGTGCGCGCCCGCGTTCTGGTCGGTGATCTCGTAGCGGAGCTGCATCGCGTTCGGCGCGCCCTCGGGGATGGGCGTCCAGCCCTTGCCCTTGTCGTCGAGCGCGAGACCGTCCCGCAGGCCCTGCGGCGTGTTGACGTCGACCACGTCCTGGCCCCGGGCGATCGAGCCGCCCATCTGGTTCTGCCAGGTCTCCTTCTGGCTGCCGGGCGCGTGCGGCTGGTCAGGCAGGTAGGTGCTGAGGGCGCCCTGGTTGAGGGCCTTGGTGACGATGTCGCCGGTGTCGACCTTGATCTGGTTGCGGACGTCGGCCACGTGCTGCGCCTCGTCCGCGCTCAGGTCGGTGGACAGCCGCTGGCTCAGCTCGACGTAGCGGTCGCGGTCGGCCTGGTTGGGCAGCATCTGGTCGAGCTGGTGCTGGTAGCCCTGGCCCTGCGCGGCCATCGCGGCGGCGTCGAAGTGGCCCTTGAGGTCCGGGCCGGTGGGAGGCGGGTTGCTGCCGCCGTCACCGTCGCCGTTGTGGCCGGGGGTGGCGTCGTCGTTGCCGGGCTTGGAGTCGGTGTCGGCGCCGGCCGGGGTGTTGTCGTGGTCGGGCTGGGGGTCGTGGGGCCTGACGTCCTCGGCACCGCTCGCGTCCGTGTCGTGCGGCTTGGTGTCGTCGGCCCGCGTGTCGGTGTCGTGGGGCTTGGGATCGCTGTCGTGGGGCCTCGGGTCAGCGTCGTGCGGCTTCGGGTCGCTGTCGTGCGGCCTGGTGCTGTCCGGTGCGTCGTGGGGCTTGGTGTCCGTCGACCCGTTGGGCGTGGTGTCGTGGGGACGCGTGCCGCCGTCGGCCGGAGTGCCACCGTCGTGGGGACGCGGGGGCGACGAGTCGGCCGGCGTGGTGCCGGACGGCGTCGAGTGGTCCGGGCCCGCGGTGGGGCTCGGGTGGCCGGGAGGCGACGGCAGGCCCCCACCCGCACTCGGGGCCGGGTGCCCAGGAGGCGAGGGCAAGCCGCCGCCCGCGCTCGGAGTCGAGTGGCCGGGAGGCGACGGGAGGCCGCCACCGGTGTTGGTGGGAGCCGGGGCCGTCGCCGTGCCGGAGCTGGCGCTCGGGTGCTCGGGTGGCGTCGGGAGGCCGCTGCCGGGAGTCGGGTGGGTGCCGGAGTTCGGCGGGGTCGGGAGGCCCGAACCGCCGGGGTGCGTTCCCGCGGAACCCGGAGCCGGGTGCGAGCCGGACGTCGGCTGCGTACCCGGAGCCGGGTGCGTGCCCGGAGCCGGGTGCGTGCCCGGCGTCGAGTGCGAGCCCGGCGTCGAGTGCGAGCCCGGCGTCGAGTGCGAGCCTGCGGAACCTGGGTGGCTGCCCGAGGTGCCGGGGCCGGACGGCGGCGTGGGCAGGCCCGAGCCGGGGCGGGTGCCGGCGGGCGGCGTTCCCTGGCTGGGCGGGGTGGGGAGACCTGAGCCGCTACCGGGAGGCGTCGGCAGGCCGGCGGGCTTGGGGGTGCCGGTCGGGGTGCCGGCGCTGGGGAACGCCGGGACGCCGCCCGCGCCGGGGCGGGAACCGGAGCTCCTGGTCTGGTCGCCGCCGCCCGCGCCTGGCGCCATCGGGGCGCCCATCGGCATCGCGCCGCCCATGGGGGTCTGGTGCGACGACGGTGGAGCTGCGGCGGGGGCCGCGCCTGCCGCGTGCGTGGTGTCCGGGCGGATCGGGGCGCCCGGCGAGCCGGACGGGCCTCCGGCCGGAGCGCCGCCCGAGCCGGTGCCGGGCATGGCGCTCGGAGCGCCACCGCCGCCTCCGCCCATCGAGGGCGGGGCCGACGTGGCGGGACCTGCGGTGCCTGCCGCGTGGGTGGTGGCCGGGGCGTCGGTGGAGGTGGGCAGGGGCGGCGGGGCGGCCACCGGGGCGCCGCCGGGTGCCACCGCGGAGACGGCGGCGGGTTTGGTGTCCTCCGTGCTGCCCGGCGGGGTGTTGACCTCGCGGACCTTCGAGCCGATGTCGTTGCCGCGGTCGGCGATCTCGGTGGCCGACTCCTTGATGGACGAGAAGTCGTCGTGGATGTCGTTGACGGCGTTGCGGACGTCGCGGCCCGCCTCGGCCACCTCCTGGGTGGCGTTCATCGCCTCGGCCAGGGAGTCGGCGTCCTTCAGCTTGCCAATGGCGGAGAAGACGCGGCCGACGGCGTCGAAGAGCGCCTTCACGTCGGAGATCAGCTTCTGGACCGTGTCGATGATGTCCATGACGCGCCGGTAGATCTGGTAGGCGTTCCAGACCATCTCGGCGGCCTTGATCCAGCCGGCCACCGGGATCCAGACGGTGGCGGCGGCTTCCAGCAGCTTGTTGACGAGGTAGTCCAGCAGGCGGGCGGCCTGCTTGCCGAGGGCCTCCGCGCCGGACGCGACGGTGTCGAAGCCCTTCGCGATCAGCTGGGCGACGCCCATCTCGGCGAGCAGTCCGGCCTTCCAGCCGAGCGCGATGTACTTCTCGTGAGCGCGGGCCGCGTCACCGTCCCAGTGGTCGCGCACCTTCCCCACGGCGTCGGTGAGGTTGTACGAGACGTCGTTCATGGCGTTGCCGACCATGCGCCACGCGTCGCCGTCGGCACGGATCTTCGACCAGTCGCCGGTGATCGGCGTGATGATCGCGGCGACCAGGCTCTCGCCGGTCACCGCCTCGAACACCCAGTTCACCGCCTGGACGCCCCAGCCCTGGTCGCGCAGGACGTCGTTGAGCGACGCCGTGTCGACCTCGGGCTGCTTGAGGGACGCGACGACCGGTCGCGGGGACTGGTACGCCGTCGTCACTTCAGCAACCCTTCGAAGATCCGCCGCTGGAGGGCGTCGATGTCCTCGTAGGCCTTCGCCGTCGAGTCCACCGCCGTGGCCGCGCCCTCGAGCTTCGACTTGCCGAAGTCGAGCGACTCGTCGAACAGCGCCCGCACGACGTCCACGCCCGGCTGCAGCAACGACAGCAGGCCCGTGAAGCCCGCCTTGTCGCACGCCGTGACGTGGACGTACTTGCGGATCGTCTCGAACTCTTGGGCCTCGGTGCGCAGGTACTCGGCGTACGCGCGCAGTTCGGCCGCGTCGGTGAACAGCGACGTCACAGCGTCCCCCCTGCGGACTCAGGTGCTCAGGTCACGCTGTGACGCACAGCTCTCGTCACCAGTTCCCCGTGCGGTGGAAGTTGTTCAGGCGTTCCAGGCACGGGGCGAGGTGCATGCCCTGTGCCGATACCCATGTGTCGTCGTAGTAGGTGTTCGCGTAACGCTCGCCACCGTCGCACAACAGGGTCACCACGCTCCCGCGGGTGCGGGACTGCCGCATTTCGGCCACGATCTGGAACGCTCCCCAGAGGTTCGTGCCGGTGGACCCGCCGACCCGGCGGCCGAGCAGGTCCTCCACGTACCGGATCGTCGCGACGGACGCCGCGTCCGGCACCTTGATCATCCGGTCGATCACCTCGCCGATGAACGACGGCTCCACCCTCGGCCGTCCGATTCCCTCGATGCCGGAACCCCTCGTGGCCACCAGGTCGCGGTTGCCGTCGCGCCACGCGTCGAAGAAGACCGAGTGCTCGGGGTCGACGACGGCCAGGCGCGTGTTCAGCTTCTGGTAGTGGACGTACCGGCCGATCGTGGCCGACGTGCCGCCCGTGCCCGCGCCGACGACGATCCAGTCGGGGGTGGGCGACGGCTCCAGCTTCATCTGCTCGAAGATCGACTCGGCGATGTTGTTGTTGCCCCGCCAGTCCGTCGCACGCTCGGCGTGCGTGAACTGGTCCATGAAGTGCCCGCCGAGCTCGGCGGCCAGCCGGCGCGACTCGTCGTAGAGCGCCGACGGCTCGTCGATGAAGTGGCACCTGCCGCCCTGGCGTTCGATCAGCGCGACCTTCTCCGCCGAGGTCGAGCGCGGCATCACCGCGATGAACGGCAGCCCCAGCAGCCGCGCGAAGTAGGCCTCGGACACCGCCGTCGAACCGGAGGAGGCCTCGATCACGGGCGTGCCCCCGGTGATCCAGCCGTTGCAGATCGCGTAGAGGAACAACGAGCGCGCCAACCGGTGCTTCAACGACCCGGTGGGGTGCGTCGACTCGTCCTTCAGGTAGAGGTCGATGCCCCACTCGAGAGGCAACGGGTAGCGCAGGAGGTGCGTGTCAGCGCTGCGGTTCGCGTCCGCCTCGATGATCCCGACGGCCTCGCACACCCAGTGCCTGGTCCTGCTGCAAACGCGGTCAACGGAGGTACTCACAGCCGCACGATAACCGCGCGAACGGCCTATGCCTGGGTGAGAGGACCTTCGTCACCACGCAGTTCGGAACGCAGCTTGTCGCGCTCGGCCTTGCGCGCCGCCTGGTGCTCGCCCAGCCCGGCCGCGACCCGCTGCCGCAGCCCCTTGAAGATGAACAGCGAAGCCGGCAACGCCACGACCACGCCCACGGCGAGGGCGGGCAGCAAAGGAACCTTGACCAACATGAGCGCGCCCATCACCACGACCACGAGGCCGAGGCGGGCGAGGACGTAGAGCGTCACATCACGAGCGAGCACCCGTTCAGGTTACGTCGCCTTCTTCGTCACCGGTGTTCGGGCGCCCTTCGAACCGTGTGGAAAGCACCACGGTCGTACGCGTGCGGGCCACACCGGGGATGCGCCGCAACCGCCCGAGAGCGCGCTCCAGGTCGTCCACCGTCGACACCCTGACCTTCACGATGAACGACTCGTCGCCCGCCACCCGGTAGCAGGACTCGACCTCGTGGAGCTCGGCCAGCGCGACCGCGACCTCGTTGTCGTCCGCGATGTCGGTGGGGTGGATGCCGATCAGCGCGGTGACGCCCAGGCCGACCGCACTGGGGTCGACGACCGCGTGGTACCCGACGATCACGCCGCTGGACTCGAGCTTGCCGACCCGCTCGTGCACGGCGGACGCGGACAGCCCGACCTGCCTGCCGAGGTCTGCGTACGTGGCCCGTCCGTTGGCCCGCAGGGCGGCGATGATCTGCCGATCAAGAGCATCCACCCGCGACACCCTATGCCTCACGCGTGCACGCACGTATCAGCGGTCACACAAGCCTGTCCGAATCGCCCCTGTCGTCCCTTACTACCTCTTTACCAAAAAACAAGCGTTCGAGTACCTGATGGGTCAGATGCCACGATCAGCCCGGAACGTCTGATCTGAGGAGGACGAGTGACTGCAGCCACCGAGCGGCTCTTGACGCCTGGGGAAGTCGCCAATCTGTTCCGGGTCGACCCGAAGACCGTGACCCGATGGGCAACCGCAGGTCGCATCGGCTCGATCCGCACCCCTGGAGGACATCGCAGGTTCCGTGAGACCGAGGTGAAGGCTCTGCTGTCGGAGCTCACGACCGAGGCAACTGAACCCGTTCGCCACTGAAACCGTATTACCCCTGTGCCGCGGGTAATCTCGTGGCAAAGGGAGGTGGCGACACGATGATCTACCTGCTGGCGGTGATCGGTGCGCTCACCGTGGCTGTGCTCGTGTGGCGAGCGTTCGCCCCGCAGCACTCGGAGTACACCCCAGGCCGCAAGGTGATCGCGCCCGACGACGACCCGGAGTTCCTGCGCAAGCTCGACGAGCAGCGCAAGCGCGACGAGTGAACGGAAAAGGGGCCCTGATCCCAGGACCCCTTTCCGCCACTGTCGAGTACCCGTTCAGGAGTGCGGGAAGTCGTCCGCGACCACTGCGGCGAGTTCCAGCAACGCCAGACGGGTCTCTGGCGCGAGCTGGTCCAGCGCGATCTCGGCGCCCTCTTCGAGGTGCGCGTCGAACGGCAGGCGGACCACGGCACGGCATCGCTGCTGGAAGTGCGCGGCGAGCTTGTCGATGTCGACCTTGCCCGACTTCGGGCGCACCGAGTTGATCACGCACACGGACTTCGCGACCAGGTCGCGGTAGCCGTGCGCCTCCAGCCAGTCGAGCGTCGCCGCTGACGTCTGCGCGCCGTCGACCGAGCCGGACGACACCAGGACCAGCGAGTCCGCCTCGTCCAGCACGCCCTTCATGGCGGAGTGCATCAAACCGGTGCCGCAGTCGGTCAGCACGATGTTGTAGAAGTGCTCCAGCAACTCGACCGTGCGCCGGTAGTCCTCTTCGCTGAACGCCTCCGACACGGACGGGTCCTGCTCGGACGCCAGCACCTCGAGACGCGCCGGCGACTGCGAGGTGTACGCGCGCACGTCGCTGTACTTCTTGATCCGCGGGGCGTCGCGCAGCAGGTGGCGCACGGTCGCCGTGGTCTCCCGCGGGATCTTCAACGCCAGCGTGCCGCGGTCGGGGTTCGCGTCGACGGCGACCACCCGGTCACCGCGCAGCGACGAGAACGTCGAGCCGAGCGTGGTGGTCGTCGTGGTCTTGCCGACGCCGCCCTTGAGGGACAGCATCGCGATCTTGTAGCACCCGCGCAGCGGCTGGTTGATCCGCGCGATGAGCTCACGCCGCCGCACGTCGGCGGGGCTCTCGCCCAGGTTGATGGCGCCGCCGGTGATCGTGTGCAGGGACTTGCGCCAGCCGGACGTCGGCGGGCGCTTCTCCTTCTTGATCAGCTGCTGCGACGAGACTTCCTGCGCCTGCGAGCGGTACTGCTGCTGCGGGAAGTTGTTCGGGTACTGCTGGCCGGCGAAGTGGCCGTACTGCGCGGTGTTGTCGGTGTTGTGGGGCCCCGACTGGCCACCGCCCACCGGATGAGCACCCGACTGGCCGCCACCCACCTGGTACGCGCCGGACTGCGAGCCGGGCACCGGGTAGGGACCAGACGCGTTGCCGGGCACCTGGTACGGGCCGGAAGCGTTGCCGGGCACCTGGTAGGGACCGGAGGCGTTGCCGGGCACCTGGTACGCGCCGGACTGACCGGCCAGGTTGTACGGGCCTGATTGGCCGCCGCTGACGTGCTGCGGGCCGGACTGCTGCGGGTCGAGGTAGGCCGCCGCCTGCGGGTCGACGTACTGCGGGCCGGAGCCCTGTTCCTCACCCGGTGGTTGCCATGTCACCGCTGTGGCCCTCCCTGAGCAAGAGGGACCGAGACTTCCCCGACCCCCAGGTTGCGACGGTACGCAACCGGCAACGGTTCCATCGACCTGGGGGCTAACTCGTTAGAGACCCGCGTACGAATGCAACCCGCTGGTGACCAAGTTGATGAAGAACAGGTTGAACACGTTGAGGGCGAAGCCCACGACGTTGATCCAGGCGGCCCCGCGGCCACGCCATCCGGCCGTCGCGCGTGCGTGCAGATACGCCGCGTAGACCACCCACGCGACGAACGCGACCGTCTCCTTCGGGTCCCAGCCCCAGAACCGGCCCCACGCTGCTTCCGCCCAGATCGCCCCGAGGATGATCCCGGCCGTGAAGAGCGGGAACGCCAGCACGGTGATCCGGTAGGACATGCGGTCGAGCACGTCGGCGGACGGCAGCTTCGGGAAGCGGTCCGAGTTGGTGTCCTTGAGCAGGTAGAGGATCGACGTCACGCCGGGGATCAGCAGCATGCCGGACGAGATCGAGATCACCGAGACGTGGATCACCAGCCAGTACGACCGCAGCGCCGGCTGGACGGGCGCGGACTCGGCGTAGAGCACGGTGCCACCGAGGAACAGCAGGACCAGGATCGGCGTCAGCACGAACGCGCCGAGACGGCGGATCGGGAACTTGGCCATCAGCACGATCCACGTCACCACGGCCGCGAGGCACAGCAGCGACATGTACTCGTACATGTTGCCCCAGGGCGCACGTCCGGCGGACAGACCGCGCATGACCAGCGAACCGAGGTGCAGCACCGCGCCGAGGACCGTCATCGCGGCGCCCATGCGGCCGATGCGCTCGGACCTGGTCAGCGCGCTCTTCGGCGCGTCGGTGAGGACGTCGGGCCCACCGGCCCCGGCCATCACCTCCGCCTTGCGCGGTGCGCGGGCGAACGCCTGCTCGACCGCGTAGAGCAGGACTGCGAAGAGGTAGACACCCAGCGCGCTGCGGTACAGCCAGTCGCTGTAGGTCGCGAGTGTCTCGTCAACCGGCATCAGGGCTTCTCCTCGTTCAGCACCGCGCGGGCCAGCCGCGTGAACTCCTCGCCGTATCCTGCCTGGTCAGTGCGGGCGAGGCCACCGACCTCGACCAAAGTACGCCCGTCTTCCAAACGGGTCGCACGCACCCACACCCTGCGGCGCTTGACGGTCAGCGAGACCCCCAGGCCGAGGATGATCAGGATCGCGAACGCCAGCACGTAACCCTGGGTCGGGTCGTGCGAGACCTGCAACGACACCCAGTCGTTCACGGCGTCGAAGCGCACCTTCGTACCGTCGTCGAGCGCGATCTCCTCGCCCAGCGCGAGGTTCTTGCGCGCGACCTTCGCCAGCCGTCCCTGCTCGACCATCTTCTGGTCGATCGAGAAGATCGACTGGCCGCGGCCGTCGTCCACGCCCAGATCACCGCGGTACACGTCGACGGCGACCATCGGGTTGTTCAACGCCGGGAACTTCGAGTTCAGGATGCTGCCGTGCAGCAACGGTGTCGGCGCGAGCAGCCCCGTCACCGCGATCTGGTTCTTGCGCCGCGTCTCCGAGTCGGTGACGCCGGGCGGGTCGAACTTCGTGGCGCCCTCCGAGGCCAGCGTGAGCTGGTCGGTCGGCAGCCACTGGATCCCCTGCGTGCGCTTCTCGCCGTTGGGGAACGTCACCGTGAACGTCGGCGTGTACCCGTGGCCGAGCAGGTAGAGCCGGTCGCCTTCGGTGCGCAGCGGGTGGTTGACCTGCAGCGTGTACGGCTTCCACGTGTTCGACGCGAGGTCGTCGCCCGACTGGTAGCGGATGTCCGCCTGGTAACCGACGGGCTGGCCGTTGTCGAGGTAGTCGGCGGTGAACTTGCCGATCTCGACGCAGAACGGCGTGAGGTCCGTGCCGTCGACCTGCAGGCCGGGCCGGAACTGGTCGTAGTTGAAGATGCCGCCGTTGCAGAACTGGCCGCCGTCGGCCTGGACGATGACCTGGCCCTCGTAGTTGAACATCTTGCCCAGCGCGAACGAGACCAGCAGGCCCAGCAGCGCGAAGTGGAAGACCAGGTTGCCGGTCTCGCGCAGGAACCCGCGTTCCGCGCTGACCGTGCCCTCACCGGTCTCCATCCGCCAGCCGCGCATGGCCTTCTGAGCCTTGGCGACGACCTCGTCCGGCGTGATGTCGAGCTCGGCCTGCGCGTGGTGCGGCATGCGCGAGAGATTGCGCGGCGTCAGCACGGGCTTCGCGCGCATCTGCTTGAAGTACTCCCAAGTGCGGGGAAGCAGACACCCGACGAGGGACGTGAACAGCAGCAGGTAGATCGCGGCGAACCACGGCGTGGCGTACACCTCGAAGAACCCGAGCTTGAGCAGCAACTGCCCCCACCAGCCGCGCTGGGCGACGTACTCGTCGACCTTCGCCGCGTTCAGCGAGAACTGCGGCAGCAACGCACCGGGCATCGCCGCGAGCGCGAGCAGGAACAGCAGTGTCAGCGCGGTCCTCATCGAGGTGAGCCCGCGCCACGTGTTGCGGAGGAAGGCGATCACTAGAGCGGCAGCCTCACGACGTCGACGAACGAGTAGCGCAGCCACCCGACGAACTCACCCCAGAGCCCGGTGACCAGCGCGATCCCGACGAGGATCAGCAACACGCCACCGAAGACCTGCACCTGCCGAGCGTGCGTGCGCAGCCACTTGGTCACGCCCAACGCCCACCGCGCACCCAGCGCGAGAACAACGAACGGCAACCCGAGCCCCAAGCAGTACGCAAGCACCAGCACGGCCCCACGCACGGTCGAGGACCCGACCTCGGTGCTGCGAGCGACAGCGAGCACCCCGGCCAGCGTCGGCCCGAGACAGGGCGTCCACCCGAGCGCGAACACGGCCCCGAGCAACGGCGCCCCGAGCAGCCCGGCGCCGGGCTTGGTGTGGAACCGCACGTCCTTCTGCAGCGCCGGAACGAACCCGAGGAACACCAGTCCCATCAGGATCGTGACGACACCACCGATGCGCTGGAACAGATCAGCGTTGAGGAGCAACGCGTCCGAAGCGCCAAGAATGGCCATCGAGGCCAACGCGAAGACAACGGTGAACCCGAGCACGAACAGCAACGAGGCCCCGGCAACCCGCCACCGCCCCTGCCGAGCGGGCTCGTTCGCCTCCACCCGAGGCGCCTCGGCACCGACCAGCCCAGCGAGGTACGCCAGGTACCCGGGCACCAGCGGCACCACGCACGGCGACGCGAAGGAGATGAACCCCGCGAGCAAAGCAACCCCGGTTGCCAGCAGCAACGGCCCGGAGATCGCCAAATCGGTGGGGTCCACAGATCTCAGAGTAGGTAGTTGCCCAGATCACGCGAGCACCGGCACCACTTTGACCCAACACAAGGCTTGGGCCAAAAGTGCCAACAATTGCCGCTTGTGGGTGACATCACGGTTGCTTAGCGTCAACACATGCAACGTTCGCGGCTGCTCCTCCCGGCACTGACCATGTCAGCGCTGGCACTGTTCGCGCAGGTACCGGCCGGCGGCGCTGCCCCGGCGATGGAATGGCGCGAAGTCTTCAACGAAGACGGCTCCATCACCCAGGCCCTCACCCCGAAGGCCCCAGCGGAGAAGTCCTCGGACTTCCGAGCCCTGGCAGCAGCGGACGTGATCCCGGTACAGGTGACCGGCGACTCGTCAGACCGCTTCGACCTGGTCTTCGTGGGCGACGGCTACACAGCCGAAGACCTGGAAACCTACGCCGCGAACGTGAAGAGCAAGTGGGAAGAACTCTCCGCGGTAGAGCCCTTCGCCACCTACAAGCAGTACTTCAACGTCTGGCAGGTGAATGTGGTCTCCGCAGAGTCAGGCGTAGACCACGACCCGACAAAGGGCCTGCTCAAGAACACCGCGCTGGACATGGGCTTCTGGTGCCAAGGCCGCGACGCGAACACAGAACGCCTGCTCTGCGTGAACGAAACCAAGGCAAAAGAGTTCGCAGCCCTGGCCCCCCAGTCGGACCAGGTGATCGCCCTGGGCAACACCACGAAGTACGGCGGAGCAGGCGGCTCAGTAGCCACAGCCTCAGGCGCGAACGCCCAAGCGGGCCAAATCGCAATCCACGAGCTGGGCCACTCGATCGGCGGCCTGGCCGACGAATACGACTACCCGTACGCAACGTACACGGGCACAGAACCACGAGAAATCAACGTCACCAAGGACCCCACCGGCGCAAAGTGGGCAGAATACCTGGGCCAGCCGTCCCCAGACGGCGGCGTGATCGCCCCAGTAGAGGGCGCCCGCTACTACAAGAACGGCCTGTACCGCCCCACAAGCAACTCGATCATGCGAACCCTGGGCAAACAGTTCAACTCAATCGGCCGAGACGCCATGATCAAGGCCTTCAAGGCGAAAATCCCATCACTGAACGAACCAGTAGTGGCCCCGCCCGCCCAGCGGTAAGTACCTAGCAGCCACCCCACAGCGAAGCCGAAGGCGAGCCGTCCTTCCACACGGGCCAGGCGGTGGGGTCCCATCACGAGTCGCGCCACAGCTCTTGCTGCATGAGAGAAGGGGTGTCAACTCGACACGCTTTTCGTCGAGTTGACACCCCTTCACGCATGTGGCCCGCTCTTGGCTCGGCTCGTGATGGGACCCCACCGCCAACGCACCGAGCTACGCAACAGGCAGCCGCCCAACGCAACAGGCGTGCCATCAACCCACCCGTGGCGTGGACCCCTGATCAGATTGCCGGGGTCTGGGGCAGAGCCCCAGGAAAACGCAACCGCAAGCCCGCCGCCCGCAAGGCGACCACCCACAAGGTCGCGCCCACCCGAAGATCACTCCTTGGCAAGCTCATCCAAAACAGGCTGCAAATCCGAGGCCAAAACCGTCACCAAGAACACAGCCGCCACCTTGTGATCCTTGTCAACAACAAAGGTAGACGGCACACCATTAGCCGGGATTCCCTTGAAAACGTTGATAAAACTCCGAGCAGAAGCATCATAAATAGACGGATAAGTAAGCGATCGGGACTTCATGAAATCCCGAGGATACTCCTTCGACGTCTCCTTGACATCCAGCCCGATGACCTGAGTCCCGGCATCGAAGATCTTCTGCATCTCAGGAGCCTCAGTCCGGCAAGGCCCACACCAGGCGCCCCAGATGTTGATCACGACGGGCTTCCCGGAATAATCAGAAAGCCGGACGACCTTCCCGTCCTCAAGCAGAGACTCCCCTTCGAGCCCCTTCAACGCCTTGCGCTCACCAACCGGGTACCGAATCTTGACCTGCCCCCCAGGAGCCACGAGATAGAAATCCCCGGCCCCGACCTGGGCAGCATCTTTACCGGTAGTGCATCCAGCCACCAACAACAGCAGAACCAAAAACCGCTTCATGCCCCAGTCACCCGAGGATCAGTGGCCCCCACAGGCTCGGTGTAGGCAATCCGGACAAGCTGCTCCCCCTCGAAGATCAACGAGGTGAGCGAGGCGAGCGAGCACTCCCGCCGGCGAGGGTCATGCCACATCCGCTTCCCCTCCAGGAACCGCCGCACAGTCCAAATGGGCAACTGATGCGAAACACAAACGGCTTCATGCCCCTCAGCAGCAGCCCGGGCCTTCTGCACCGCCCCCATCATCCGGTGAGCGATCTCGATGTACGGCTCCCCCCAAGAGGGCCGGAAGGGGTTGACGAGCTTGGGCCAGTGCTGCGGAGACCGCAAAGCCCCGTCCCCCACAGCGACCTTCAACCCCTCGAACTGGTTGTCGGCCTCGATCAACCGCTCATCAGTCGCCAACTCCAGCCGATGCGAGTCGGCGATAGGAGAGGCGGTCTGCTGTGCACGGTCCAAAGGGGACGCCACGACGTGCACGATGTCGTGGTCCGCCAGGTGCTCGGCCACGGTGAGGGCCTGCTTCTGCCCCCGCTCGGACAGCTTGAAGCCGGGGATGCGGCCGTAGAGGATGCCGGTCGGGTTGTGCACCTCGCCGTGGCGGAGCAGGTGGACGACGGTGCGGGTCACTTGCGGGCCTCCTTGGCGGCACGGGCCGCGTGCGGCAGTGCTTCGGCGATCACGGCGAACTCCTCTTCACCCATGGCGGCGTTCACGAACCACGCTTCGAAGGCCGACGGCGGGGCGTAGACGCCTCGCTCCAGCAGGGCGTGGAAGAACGGCGGGAAGCGCCACGTCTCACATGCCTGCGCGCCCGCGTAGTCCTTCACCTCGGTCGAACCGAAGAACACGCTCACCAGGTTTCCAGCGAACTGCACGCGGTGCTCGACGCCCGCCTCGGTCAGCGAGGCCGTGAAGAGGGCGCCGAGGCGCGTGGCGTTGCGGTTCAGCGCCGTGTAGACCTCGTCGTCGGCCGCGCGCAGCGTCGCGAGACCGGCGGCCACCGCGACGGGGTTACCGGACAACGTGCCCGCCTGGTAGACGGGACCGGAGGGGGCGAGCCGCTCCATCACGTCGGCACGGCCACCGAAAGCGGCCGCCGGAAGGCCACCGGACATGACCTTGCCGAACGTGTAGAGGTCGCCGGGCACGCGCTCCAGGCCGAACCAGCCGGCGCGCGAGACGCGGAAGCCGGTCATGACCTCGTCCATGACCAGCAACGCGCCGTCGGCGTCGCAGATCTCACGCAGGCCCGCGTTGAAGTCGGCACCCGGTGCGACGGCGCCCATGTTGCCCGCCGCGGCCTCGGTGATGACGCAGGCGATCTCGCCGGGGTTCTCCGCGAACGCCGCGCGCACGGCCTCGATGTCGTTGTACGGCAGCACGATCGTGTCCTCGGCCTGCGCGCCCGTGACCCCGGGCGAGCTCGGCAGGCCCAGGGTCGCGACGCCCGAGCCGGCCTGGGCCAGCAGCGCGTCGACGTGACCGTGGTAACAACCGGCGAACTTGATGACCTTGCGGCGCTCGGTGAAGCCGCGGGCGAGGCGGATCGCGCTCATCGTGGCCTCGGTGCCCGAGTTGACCAGGCGGACCTGGCGGACCGGCTCGACGCGGTCGATCAGTTCGGCCGCGAGCTCGATCTCACCCTCGGTGGGCGTGCCGAACGACAGCCCGGACGCGGCGGCCTTCTGCACCGCCTCGACCACGGACGGGTGGGCGTGCCCGAGGATCATCGGGCCCCACGAGGCCACCAGGTCGACGTACCGGTTGCCGTCCGCGTCCCACAGGTGCGGACCCTCGCCGCGCACCATGAAGCGCGGGGTGCCGCCGACGGAGTGGAACGCCCGCACCGGAGAGTTGACCCCGCCGGGGGTCAGCGTCGACGCGCGCTCGAACAGGGCCTGGGATCGACTCGCAGTCACGTACCCCAGTCTCACATGTCGGAGTCGGCGGCTTTCTGCGGCCGGGTGCGCACGGCCAGCAGGACCTGCCGGACCGCGTCGAGAGCGAGGACCACGGCCAGCGTGACGGCTCCGGCGGCGGTGCCCAGCCAGTTGCCGAGGTAGCGCGTGGAGGTCAACGGCTCGCGCCCCTCGAACGGGTACTCCAGCCGCACCACGCCGCGGTTCCAGCACCACACGGCGAGGACCACCAGCAGGACGATCGCGACGGCCTCACCCGCGGCGATGAGCCACCGCCTGGGCTGGTGCAGGCTCGGACCGGCCGGCGGCGCCTGCTCAGGCTCCTCCACCACGGTGTCCGACTCCGGCTCAGTCACGGCCTCTGTCACGTCGCTCACCTTCTCACGACCCGCCGCAGCGCCGCGAGGAAGGCTTCCGGATCGCGCGCCCACGCCAGCACCACCGAGCCGTCGACCAGCCGCAACGGCACGGCGGTCGTCCCCTTGGGCACCGACCAGCCGCCGCCGAGCACCTTCGCCCCGGCCGGGGCGCCGACGTCCTGACAGGCCTCGATCATCGCGACCGGCAGCTTCTCCCGCCCGAACCGCGCGTCCTCGGCCGTGAGCTCGATGCTGCCGGTCTTGACCCGCCCGTACACCCACAGCACCGCGCCGAGGGTCAGGCCGAGTCCGGCGACGGCCCACAGCGTCACGGACGCGGGCCCGGTGAGGAGCTCGACCAGGTACCCGGCGACGGCGAACGCCGGGCCCCACAGGAGCGGCCACCAGCTGCTGCCGGACTCGCGGTAGAGCACTAGCGGACGAACCTGTTCGACGCCGGCAGGAACTGCAGCACGATGGCCGCGACGGTCAGTCCGATCACGACGATGCAGATCGCCACGCTCGGCTGCCAGACCCGCGCGCCGATCGAGACGAACGTGATCCCGATCATCGCCACGAACCCGAGCCCGCCGAGGATCGTGAGCAGGATGCGCGCCCAGTTCTGGCCGTTGCGCAGCACGATCGCGAACGCGACGTACGGCGCGGCCGCGACCAGCATCACGAACCCGAAGATCACCGCCATGGCCCGCACGCCGATCTCGCCCGCCCGGCGGTCCTCCTCCGTGACGATGGTGTCCTGGGTGAGGAAGAAGTCGGCGTTGACGAGCAGCATCACCGGCAGCACGGCCACGGAGAGCAGCGCGCCCACGATCCAGATCCACATCGCGGCGTTGATCGTGGCCGGTCGCGCCGGCGGCAGCTCGTGGGACTGCACCGGCGACATCGGGTAGCTCGCCTGCGCTACCTGGTTCACCTGGTAATGCCCATTGGGCGGGGTGGGATAGGCGCTGGTGGGGTTCTGCCACCCGGCGCCGGCCGAGTTCTGCCACTGGGCCTGCTCGAGTGGCGGTGCCAACTCGGGCGCGGGCGGCATGGGCGGCCCCATGTTGTTCACGGCGGTCACCTCGTACGTCCCGGCTGTTGCGCCGTACGGGTCCAGCTGGCCCTGCGGGACGTCCGCGCTCGGCTGCCAGGGGTTCGGGTCTTGCGGATTGCTCACTGCTCACGCACCTCCGCCAGCCACTGTGCCGTACGCGCCTGCCACGTGAAGACGATTGCGGCACAGATGAGCAGCAAAGTGACCAAGCTCGAAGCGCTGACCCCGACGAACAGGATCCAGACCATGTGCACGATCGCGATGAGCGACAGCGCGATCCGCGCCCAGTTCCTCCGCTTCAGGAACAACCGGGTGAGCCACGCGTAGGCCACCACGAAGATCACCGCAACTGCCGACAACGTGCCCAGGAAGCTCGTGACCTGCCCGGACGACCAGTCGGTCAGCCGCTGCACCTCACCGCGCTGGAACCACAGCCCCGCGGTCGTGAAGAGGACGAAGACGGCGGTCGCGAGCCACAGGCCGACCGCGATGCGAACGGACCGAGGCGTGTCGTCTTCCTTCACGCCGGTTGCTCGCGCTCGACCAGGTACTCGGTCGACTGCCGGAAGTAGAACAGCACCAGGCCCGACATGGCGATCAGCACCGGCACGACGGCCAGCCCGTTGCCGATCATCTGGAAGAACAGGGTCAGCAGCACCGTGATCATCAACCCGGTGCGGCTCTTCTTCAGCCCACCCTTGACCTTGCCGGCGAACCACACGGCGAGCGCTGCCAGCACGATCGAGCCGACCAGCACGGCGACGACGATCGCGGTGGCCGTCGACTCGATCATCTCCGGCGTCAGCCCGGCGTCGGTGGACGTGGCCTTCACGTTGTCGATCAGGAGCTGCTTGTTGGCGAACTGGAACACGGCGGCGAGCACCCAGAGGACGGCACCGGCCACGACGAGCCAGTAGCCCGCGGTGATCGTGCCAGGGGTGCCCGATTCCTTCGGAGACGTCACGGTCGCGAACTTAGGACGGCCGCACCGCGCTGTCCACCGCGACCCGCTTCCTGAAGTGCGCGGACACCCGGTACATCAGCACGATCGCGGACGCGTCCAGCACGGTGGTGACCGCCGTGACGGCCAGGTCGACCGGACGCATCTCGACGCCCAGCGATGCCGCGACACCGCTGCTCCAGGCGAGCAACCGGAACAGTCCGAACGCGACGGACGCACCGCCCAGCACGGTCAGCACGATCCGGGCCCAGTTGCGGCCGCGCGCCATCGCGTTCGCCAGCCGCGTGTACGCGACCAGCAGGGCCACGGCGATCAGCAGTCCGAAGAGGACACCACCGTTGACGTTGGCGTCGATCTGGTCCTGTCCCAGTGCCGGGTTCTGGCGACGCACCTCGGCCACGAGCATCTCGCGGTCGAGGAGCTGCTCCAGGAACCGCAGCATGCCGACGCACGCGCTGGCGATCCACAGCCAGCGCGAGACGTCGACCAGCTTCGGGACGGGGGTACCTACCGGTCCAGCCACCGGGCGGCTTCCACTGCCCAGTACGTCAGCACGATGTCCGCGCCGGCGCGGCGGATGGACGTGAGCGACTCGAGGATCGAGCGCTCCCGGTCGATCCAGCCGTTCGCGGCGGCGGCCTCGATCATCGCGTACTCACCGGAGATCTGGTACGCCGCAACGGGAACGTCCGAGACCTCGGCGACCGCGCGCAGCACGTCCAGGTACAGCAGCGCGGGCTTGACCATGACCATGTCCGCGCCCTCGGCGAGGTCCAGCTGCACCTCGCGGATCGCCTCGCGGGCGTTCGCCGGGTCCTGCTGGTAGGTCTTGCGGTCGCCCGCGAGCTGCGACTCGACGGCGTCGCGGAACGGGCCGTAGAACGCCGACGCGTACTTGGCGGAGTAGGCGAGGACGCCGGTGTCGTGCAGGCCCGCCTGGTCCAGGGCGTTGCGGATGAAGGCGATCTGGCCGTCCATCATGCCGCTCGGGCCGACGACGTGGGCACCGGCGCGCGCCTGCGCGACGGCCATCTCGCCGTAGACCTCGAGGGTCGCGTCGTTGTCGACCGTGCCGTCGGCGGCGAGCACGCCGCAGTGGCCGTGGTCGGTGAACTCGTCGAGGCAGCAGTCCGACATCAGAACGGTGCTGTCGCCCAGTTCCGCGCGCAGGTCGCCCAGCGCGGCGTTGAGGATGCCGTCCGGGTCGGTGCCGCCGGAACCGACGGCGTCGCGCTCGGCCGGGACGCCGAACAGCATGATGCCGCCGACGCCTGCCTGCACGGCCTCGACCGCGGCCTTGCGCAACGAGTCGCGGGAGTGCTGCAGGACGCCCGGCATGCTGCTGATCTCAGCAGGCTCGACCAGGCCTTCCTTGACGAACATCGGCAGCACGAGCTGCCTCGGGCGCACCTCGGTCTCGGACACGAGGCGGCGCATGGCGGGCGTCGTGCGCAGACGCCTCGGCCGGTGCAGTGGGTACATCTGGGGACTCCCTGGCGGAAGAGAGTCGAAGGGGCCACTCAAAGGATCTTGAGTGGCCCCGACGGCTTCACTGGACTAGCTGCGGCGCAGACGCTTGGTCTTGCGCGGAGGAGGCAGCGCTCCCTCGGCGCGCAACCGGGCGGCGTGGGCGGCCAGCGCGTCGACCAGCGCGGGCACGTTCGCCTCCTCGGGCTGCACGTCGACCCGGAGGCCGAACTCCCGCGCCGTCTCGGCGGTCTGCGGGCCGATGCACGCGACGAGCGTGCGGGCGTGCGGCTTGCCCGCGATGCCGACCAGGTTCCGCACGGTCGACGACGAGGTGAAGCACACCGCGTCGAAGCCACCGGACTTGATCATCTCGCGGGTGTCGGCGGGCGGCGGGGCCGCACGCACGGTGCGGTACGCCGTCACGTCGTCGATCTCCCAGCCACGTTCGCGCAAGCCTGCGGCCAGCGTCTCGGTGGCGATGTCGGCCCGCGGCAGCAGCACGCGGTCGACCGGGTCGAGGATGTCGTCGTAGGGCGGGAAGTCGTTCAGCAGGCCCTCGGACGACTGGTCACCCGACGGCACGAGCTCCGGGATGATGCCGAACGAGCGCACCTTCGCGGCCGTGGCTTCGCCGACACAGGCGATCTTCACGCCGGAGAACGCACGGGCGTCCAGGCCGAACTCGCGGAACTTCTCCCACACCGCGCGGACGGCGTTGGTCGAGGTGAAGACGACCCACTGGTAGCGGCCGTCGACGAGACCCTTGACCGAACGTTCCATCTGCGCGGGGCTGCGGGGCGGCTCGACCGAGATCGTCGGCACCTCGACGGCGATGGCGCCGTGCGAGTGCAGGCGCTCGGACATCGCGCCGGCCTGCTCCTTGGTCCGCGGGACCAGCACTCGCCAGCCGTACAGCGCCCGCGACTCCCACCAGGAGAGCTTCGAGCGGTTGGCGGCGGCGGCACCGACGGTGACGACCAGCGGGCCGCCCATCTCACCGGCGTCGGCGGCCACAGCCGCCAGCGTGGTGTCGATGGTGCGCTGCTGGAAGCCGGTGCCTTCGGCGGTGACGGCGACCGGGGTCTGCGGCGCGAGGCCGTTCTCGACCAGGTTCGACGCGGCCTCGGCCAGGTGCGAACCGGTCGCGTGCAGCACGAGCGTGCCGGGCGCGGCGGCGAGGCCGGCCCAGTCCGTCACCGCGCGGACGTCGACCTCGGTGTGCACGCCACCGAGAGCCACACCCGCGTACGCCGGAACCGCGGTGCCCGAGGGCACACCGGGTACGACGTCGAACGGGATCGTCGACTTCGCGACGGCCTGCGCTTCCTTGACGACCGAGTCGAGCGTCAGCGGGTCACCCGCGACGAGACGAACGACGGTCGCGCCGTTGCGCGCCTCGTTCACCAGGTCCTTGGCCACGTCGGCGGACTCACCGACAGCGGGGCGGACCTCGACTCCCTCCGGCACGGTCGCGAGGACGTCCGAGGGAACGTCCGGGTCCGTGACCACGAGTTCAGCCCTGGTGAGCAAGTCGTGGGCCCGGACCGTGAGCAGCCCGGTGTCGCCGGGGCCGGAGCCCACGAAGGCGATGCGTCCGGGGGTCTTGCGTGCGCGGGTCATCAGGGCACTCCCCATCGATTACGCCTCTGGACCGCTGAGAACCGCGGCCCCGAGGTCGAGCAACTCGGCGGCCAGCGCCCGGCCGAGTCCCTCAGCTTCGGTCAAGTCACCGGTGGCGGACGCACGGAGGAGATCGTTCTCCGGCGTCGCTGCGACCCCGCGCAGGGAAAGTCGGTACACGACCTTCCCGTCGTCATCGAGGTCTTCCACCACATCGGCCAGCGCGCCGACCGGCGCGCTGCAGCCCGCCTCGAGCGCGGCCAGCATGGCGCGCTCAGCGGTCACAGCGGCCCGGCTGGCCGAATCGTCCAAAGTGGACTGGATCAGGTGCTCGGCGTCGACGTCGTCGACCCGGCACTCGACTGCCAACGCACCCTGCGCGGGTGCGGGAAGCATCTGGATGGGCTCCAGGTTCTCGGTGATCTCGCTCGTGCGGCCGAGACGCGAGATGCCGGCGCGAGCCAGCACCACCGCGTCGAGCTCGCCGCCCCGGACCTTGCCGATGCGCGTGTCCACGTTGCCGCGCAACGGGACGATGTTCAGCCCGAGGCCCAACGCCTCCAGCTGCGCCGCACGGCGCGGAGATCCGGTGCCCACAGTGGACCCCGCCGGCAGCTCACCGAGCGTGAGACCGTCGCGCGCCACGAGGGCGTCGCGCGGGTCTTCCCGCTGGGGCACTGCCGCGAGCGTCAGACGGGGGTCCGGCGCGGTCGGGAGGTCCTTGTAGGAGTGGACGGCGACGTCGATCTCGTCGTTCGCGAGCGCGTCACGAAGAGCCGACGTGAAGACGCCGATGCCGATCTGGGCGATCGGAGCGTCGGAGAGGTCGCCCGGCGTCTTGATGACGACGATCTCGACCTGAGCTCCGGCAGCCTTCAACGCCTCGGCCACGGTGCCCGTCTGCGCGAGCGCCAGTGCGCTGCCTCGGGTACCGATCCGTAGGGTGCGGGTCACCGCGTTTCACCATCCACTGAAGACTTGGTCTGACTGACGACCCCAGGCGACTGGGGGTCTAGCCCGAAAAGCTCGCGGAGAGCCTCCGCGTAGCCGGTACCACCAGGGGCGGAAGCGAGCTCCTTCACCCTGACGGTCGGCGTGTGCAGGAGCTTGTCTACAACGCGGCGCACCGTCTTGGCCAATTCACCGCGTGTCGCGGGGTCCAGTTCGGGAAGTCGCGAATCAAGACGGAGCAGTTCGGCGTCGACCACCTCGGCGGCCCGCTTGCGCAGGGCCGTGACGGTCGGCGTGACCTCGGCGGACCGCTGCCCGGCGAGGTAGGCCTTCACCTCACCGGCGACCAGCTGGACCGCCAGGCGGGTGTCCTGGCCGGCGGGCGCGTCGGAAAGGCGGCGCTGCAACGTCTCCAGGTCCACCACACGAACGTTCGGCAGCTCGGCGGCGGCCGGGTCGACGTCCTTGGGCAGGCCCAGGTCGCACACGACCAACGGCCGCGAGCGGGCGCTGATCATGTCCGCGCGGACGACCGTGTCGACCGACCCGGTGCACGCGAAGACGATGTCCGCGAGGTCGATCTCGACGGCCATCGCGGTCAGGTCGACGGCCGTCGCGGGGACGCCCTCGGCCTTCAGCGACGTGGCGAGACGCACACCGTTGGCCTGCGTCCGGTTCGCGATGACGACCTCGCCGATGCCCGCCCGGCGCAGGTGGGCGGCGGCCAGGCCGCCCATGGCACCGGCGCCGACGAGCAGCGCGCGCTTGCCGACGAGGGTGCCCAGCTGGGCCTCCGCGTCGCCGAGGGCCTCGGACACGACCGACGCACCCGCGTGGTCGATGCCGGTCTCGGTGTGCACCCGCTTGCCGACGCGCAGCGCGTTCTGGGTGAGCTCGTGGACGGTCCTGCCGACGGTGCCCGCCTCGTCCGCCGCCGCGTACGCACCGCGCAGCTGGCCGAGGATCTGGGACTCGCCGACGACCATCGAGTCGAGGCCGGCCGCGACGGAGAACAGGTGCTCGACGGCAGCGGCGGCGTAGTGGACGTAGAAGTGCTCGTAGAGCGACTGAGGCTCGATCTGCGCGTGCTGCGCCAGGACCTCGACGACCTCGGACATGCCGCCGTGGAACGACTCGACGACGGCGTAGACCTCGACCCTGTTGCAGGTCGACAGGACCATCGCCTCGGAGACGCTGGGGGCGGCGAGCAGCTGGCCGAGGACCTTGGGCAGGTTCGGCTCGGCCACGGTGACGCGTTCCAGGACCGGGACTGGGGCGGTGCGGTGCGAAAGCCCGACTACGAGCACGCTCATGCACTCACCACGTCTGCCGGAGCCGTCTGGCTCACGCTCACGGGCGAATCACCATCCCGTCCACACCGAGTCCGTTGTTGCCGACCGAGACGCTGGCAGCCTCGTCCGCACGCCGAGCGACGTGGAACGACAGGATCTGCATCTCGACCGCCAAGTCAACCTTGCGCACCTCGACGTTGTCTGGAACCTGAAGGACAACTGGTGCAAAGTTCAGAATGCACTGGACGCCCGCAGATACCAAACGGTCGCAAACCGACTGGGCGGCGGGCGGCGGCGTCGCGATGACGCCGATCGACACCTCGCGCTCCAGGCAGATCGCGGTGATCTCGTCGATGTGGTTGACGGGGATGCCCCCAACAGGGATTCCGACGAGATCGGCGTCCACGTCGAAGAGGGCGGTGACCGGGAAACCACGGCCGGGGAACCCGCCGTAGTTCGCGAGAGCGTGACCAAGGTTACCGATGCCGACGACGGCCACGGAGTGGTTGCGGGTGAGGCCGAGGATGCGCTCGATGTGGCTCACGAGGACCTCGACGTCGTACCCGACGCCCCTCGTGCCGTAGCTGCCGATGTAGCTCAGGTCCTTGCGGAGCTTGGCCGCGTTGACGCCGGCGGCCTGGCTCAGTTCCTCGCTGGAGACGGCGGTGACGCCACTCTCGGCCATGCCGGACAGCACGCGCAGGTACACGGCGAGCCGGGCCACGGCGGCCTCGGGGATCGCGCGGGCGCGCTCCTTGTCGGCAGCCTCTGCAGGGGTGGTGGTCGTCTCACCTTCGCCCCGCTGTGAAACCACGCTCTCCGACCTCCGGGTGTGCGACACCGCAGGGACCCCGCGGCGTTGGTGATGTGGACACCGTACCGCTTGTGAACGCATGCACAAAGTCGGTGATCGGGTGTCACAGCGCCGGTGACAGGGCGTGACCAGCGCTTCCTCGGTTCATGATCACTAGAGGGTGAGCGCCTACTCGACGGTGAAGGTGACCGAGTGCCATCCCGTCGCACCGTCGGGAACCGGGTCGAGGCGGGCCTGGTCCTGCGTGAAGCCGGATTTGTCGGTGGCCCGGCACTCGGCCGTGTGACTGCCCTTGCTGAGCTCCAGCTCGACCCGCCACATGCGCCAAGTCGTGTCGCTGACGTCGGCCCCGAGCTGGGCCTCCCGCCACGGTCCACCGTCGATCCTGACCTCGACCTTGGCCACGCCCTTGGGCTGGGCCCACGCCGTGCCGGCGATGACCGCCTTGCCCTGGACCTTGCCCATCCTCGTGGGCCGGTCGATGCGCGAGGACACCTTGATCGGCGCCCGCGTCGCCCAGCCCCGCGGGATCCAGTAGCCCTGGTCCTTCGCGAACGTCGTCACGTTGAGGTCGGTGACCCACTTGGTCGCGGAGACGTAGCCGTAGAGCCCCGGGACCACGAGCCGCGCCGGGAACCCGTGCTCGGCGGGCAGCGGTTCGCCGTTCATGCCGATCGCGATCAGGCCGTTCTCCAGCACGTAGTCGAGCGGGCTGCCCGCGGTGAACCCGTCGTCGCTGGTGCTGAACAGCTGGTCCGCGCCCGCCTTCACACCGGCTTCGCGCAGCACGTCGCCGATCCTGACGCCGACGAAGTTGGCCGTGGAGATGTACGGCCCGCCGACCTCGTTGGAGACGCAGGTCAGCGTGACGGTCTCCTCGACGAGGTCCCTGCTCCGGATCTCCTCGAACGTGAGCACCATCGGCCGCTCGACCATGCCGTGCACCCGCAGCGCCCACTCCTCGGCCCTGATCCGCGGCACGCTCAGCGCGGTGTCGATCCGGTAGAAGTCGTCGCCGCTGGTGATGAAGCTCGGGGTGCCGTCCTTGACGAAGTCGGCGCCGACCGGGATCTCCGGTGCCTTCACCTTCGGCGTCAGGTCGCCGACGGCCTGGCGCGAGCCCTCGACGTCCGTCCGGCTGCCGAAGAGCTGGCCCGCGACCCCCGCGAAGACCGCGAGCCCGGCGGTGATCAGGAAACCGCGCCTGCTCTCGCTCTCCTCGGCCTCGCGGTGCAGGTAGCGGAACGCGTAGACGCCCGCCGCCGTACTGGCGACGGGTGCGAGCACGGCGAGCTGGCCGACGTCGGGCCTGGTCACGACCGCCGCGACGCCCACGAACCCGAGCAGCACGGCCACCAGCGTCCCCGGCGCGGGACTGTTCCGGCTGGCCAGGCCGGCCCCGATGCCGATGCCGACGAGCACGACGCCCATGCAGATGAGCAGCACGAGCTTGTCGGCGGTGCCGAACGTGGTGACGGCGAAGTCCTTCAGCCACGACGGCGTGAGGTCGATCGCGGCGTTGCCCACGGCGAGGTACGGGGAGGCGCTCAGGCCCACGAAGGCCGCCACCAGGTGCCCTGCCGCAAGAGCCGTGGCTAGGGCGATCAGTCCGGTGAGTGCGGCCTTGGCGGGCTTCATACCTCTGATTCGACACCCATCCGCGGTTGGTTCGCCCGAGCCGTAAGGCCCCGGTAATCAACTACTGGGCGAGGGCCGCCCTGAGGCGGTCCTCCTCCACCTTCCAGTACCCGTGCTCCGCGCCGTCCACCAGGAACACCGGCACCCGGTCGCCGTACTCGGCGCGCAGTTCCGGATCGGAGTCCACGTCCTCGACGGACCAGGTCGCGCCGAGGTCGGCGCAGATCCGCTCGATCTCGACGGCGGCCTCCTCGCAGGAGTGGCACGACACCCGGCTCATCAACGTCACGTGGTGGGTCATGCGCGTCATGCTCCCAAAGGCCTGCGCAGGACGGCGCGGGCGAGCTTGCCGGTCGGCGAGTGCGGCAGGGCCGGGGCGAACTCCACCGACGTCGGCACCTTGAACTTGGCCAGGCGCGCGGCGCAGTGGGCCACCACGGCCTCCGGGGTCAGTTCCTGCCCGTCGCGCAGCACGAGCACGACCTTCACCGACTCGCCGGTCTTCTCGTCCGGCACGCCGACGGCCGCGGCCTCGAGCACCTGCTCCAGCTCGCCGATGACCTGCTCGACCTCGTGCGGGTAGACGTTGAAGCCGTTGACGATGATCAGGTCACCGGCCCGGTCGACCAGGTGCAGGTCGCCGTCGGCGTCGATGAAGCCGACGTCGCCGGTGCGGAACCAGCCGGAGGAGTCCGGGCCGTGGGCGCCGTCGGGCCAGTAGCCGCTGAAGAGGTTGTCGCCCTTCGCGGACACCAGGCCGGTGCCGGGCTCGTCCTCGTCGATGTCGAGCACCGAGCCGTCCGTGTCGACCAGGCGGATCTCGACGCCCGGCAGCGCCTGGCCCACCGAACCCGGCTTCGGCACGCCGCCGACCAGGGTGGACGTGAGCACGGGGCCGGTCTCGGTGAGGCCGTAGCCCTCGTAGACCGGGATGCCGATCGCGCCGCGCATCTCCGCGATCACGCCGGCGGGCAGCGGGGCCGCGCCGGAGGTGAACAGGCGGACCGTGGCGAGCTTCTCGCGCAGCACCTCGGCCGGGTGCGCGAGCATCGCCCGGTACATCGGCGGCACGCCGACCATCGTGGTGACGCGGTGCTCCGCGATGACGTCGAGGACGTTGGACGGCTCGAAGCGCTCCAGCAGGACCGCCGTGGCACCCGCGCCCGCCACCTGCAGCAGGCCGGGGCCGAGGCCGTAGACGTGGAACAACGGCAGCGCGAGCAGCACCCTGTCGGCCGCCGTGACCGGAGCGGGGCGCAGGGCGGCGCACTGCGTGACGTTCGCGAGCAGCGCCCGGTGCGAGAGCATCGCGCCGCGCGGCACGCCGGACGTGCCCGAGGTGTAACCGAGGACGGCCAGGTCCTCGCCGCCGCGGACGGCCTCGACGGGCTCGGCGGTCGCGGTGACGTCCGGAACCTCGACCACCGTCGCGTCAGAGCCCTCGCCGTCGCCGATCAGGAGGGTGGCGCCGGAGTCGGCGAGGATGCGCTGGAGCTCCCGCGGCGGGATGCCGGGGCCGGTCGGCACCACGACCCCGCCCGCGCGGAGGATGCCGAACACGGCGACCACGAACTCGGGGCTCGTGGGCAGCCGTACCGCCACCCGGTCGCCCGATTCGAGTCCTGAATCAGCCAAATGGCGGGCGAAAGCGTCGGTCGCGCCGTCGATGGTTTCCCACGTGAGGCTCTTACCGCTCGCTACGTCCACCAGGGCGACGTGGCTGGGTCCCCGCTGTGCCGAAGCACGGACCAGATCTGACACATTGCGAGCGGAAGTCAACATGGCCTCCTCATGAACAACTGGGCACTCCGGGCAGTCTTCCACGCGTGACGAGCGTCATGAAGCGGCGGTCGGCTCGTCTTACCATCGAAACCGTCCGCTACCTACTACGGAGTAACAACACGTATGCTGCCGCCACGGCGACTCTGTGGAGGTGCCGCGAGCCGATGACCGCGCGGGCACGACCGAACACGATCAGGACCACCCGAACCATGACGGGGGGTCAGCACGACAACGCCGCAGACGAGCCGTGGCAGCTCGTCAAGGCCGCCCAAGAGGGTGACACCGAGGCGTTCGGAGTGTTGTACGACCAGTACGTCGACATGGTTTTTCGCTATGTCCTCTTCCGGGTGGGCGGCGACCGCGCGTTCGCCGAGGACGTGACGAGCGAGACCTTCCTCAGGGCTCTGCGGAGCATCGCCTCGGTCAGCTACCAGGGTCGCGACGTGGGCGCGTGGTTCGTCACGATCGCCCGCAACATCGTGTTCGACCACGTGAAGTCGAGCCGCTACCGGCTCGAGGTCACGACCGCCGAGCTCCAGGACAACCGCGAGGAGACGAGCGGCCCCGAGCAGGAGGTCATGACCGAGGCGACCAACGCGGAACTGCTCCGGTGCGTCTCCCAGTTGGGGGACGATCAGCGGGAGTGCATCACGCTGAGGTTCATCGAAGGCAAGACGGTGTCCGAGGTCGCGCAGCTCATGGACCGCAACGAGGGCGCCGTGAAGGCCCTGCAACACCGGGCCGTGAGGCGGCTCGCACAGATCCTCCCGTCCTGGTTGCGGTGATCGTGATCGCAAGGGCGTAACCCAAAGCAGATCAACTTCGTTACTCGGGCTGAGATGGACGGCAAGGGAAGAACACCGCGGTGGCGGCAGACGGAGCACGAGCGGTTCGCTCGTGCCGTTGAAGGCGGCCCACAGCCGGTAGGCAACGACGACCTCGCTGAGGACCTCGCGATCGTCGAACTCCTCCGGCGGATGGACGTCGGCCCGGACGCCGAGACGCGCGAACGGATGAAACAGCGCGTTCTCACCGCGCCCCCACCGGACAAGCCACTGGTGCTCTCGTCGGTAAGACGGGTGGGAGCGCGCGCACGATTAGCGGTCGCAGCGGCCGCGGTCCTCTGCTTGCTGATGTCACTCGCCGGCATGAGTGTGCTGCTCAGCCGTGACGCGCTCCCGGGAGACCCGCTCTACGGCATCAAGCGCACCACCGAAAGCGCCTCGCTCGGCCTGACCTTCGACGACCAGGACCGCGCCCTCAAGCACCTCGAGTTCGCCGCGTCCAGGGTCACCGAGATGGAGACTCTGGCCGAACGCGCCTCGGACTCGTCCGCCCAGCTCACGGCACTGACCGACCTGGACGCCGATGCGGTCGAGGGTGCCCGCCAGCTCATCACGTACGCCACGGCGTCCGACGAGAAGGCGCTGCCCGACCTCCGCGACTGGGCGCTGGCCCAGTACGAGAAGGTCGGCACCCTGCGCCCCCGCCTGCCCGGCGACGCGGGCGCCCACGCGGACACGACGATGTGGTTGCTGGCGAGCATCGCGCAACGGGCCCACGACCTCGCGGCCCGCGCGGGCTGCGACGCCGTGACCAGCGGATCTTCGGACACCCTCGGCCCGCTGCCGGCCAAGGACGCGTGCGCCTCGGTCGTCACCGACCCGAACTCGTCACCGGGGAGCAAGCCGTCCTCGGTGCAGCCGACCCCGTCTGGTCTGCCCACGCCGTCCGGATCGGCGAACCCGTCCGCACAGCCCACGCAGTCGGTGGCACCGGGCACGTCGACCGCGCCGTCGGCGAAGCCGGGAACCTCGACCCCGCCCACGCCCGGCAAGCCGGGGATCACGATCCCGCTGCCACTCCCGCTGCCGAGCATCTCGCTGCCACTGCTGCCCGGGATCAGCTTCGGCTGAGCACGGCACCCCGCATGATCGCGAGCTCCAGCGGAGACGCCTGCTCGCGCCAGCGGTGGGCGACCGCCGCGTAGGTCGTGACGTCGTGCCAGCGGCCCTGCGTGTGGAACAGCTCGCGCAGGGTGGCCTCGCGTTCGAGGCCGGCGCCGGTCATGACGCTGCTCATCATCGAGTGGTCCGCCCGGTGCCCCGCCCACACGCGGTGGATGCCGAGAGGCCCGAACGCGTGCGCGAACAGCAACCTGCCCGCCTCCGAGCCGCAGCCCCTCACGGGCGAGCCGGGCAGGATCACCAGGCCGGTGCACATGGCGTTGCTGCCGTACTCCTCCAGCAGCAACGCGATCATGCCGGCCATCGTGTCGTCGTCGTGCGAGGTGATCGCGAAGACGAGCTTGCGCGGGGTGGGCGTGTAGAACGCGGCGGTGGCCTTCTCCGGGGTCATCCGGTCGACGCCGAGGTAGCGCGTGAGCACCGGACTGCCGTAGATGCGCTGGTAGACGGGCAGGTCTTCGTCCTTGAGCGGGCGCAGCCGGACGTTCGGGCCGATGAGCTCGGTCATGTCGCACCTCCGACGATCCGCTCGAGGTCGACGTAGTAGCGACCGGACGGCTGGGGCTTGCCGAGGAGGATGCGGCGGGCCGCGTCGGTGACGACGGCACCGCCGAGCATCGTGCCGGACGCGAGCTGCGGCCAGCTGCTCAACGTGCGGCCGATCTCGGACATGGCCTGCGTGAGGGCGGGGCTGATCCGGGTTCCGTCGACCATCTGCACCATCAGCCGCACCATCCCGGCGCGGTCGAGGCCGGCGACGTCGGCGGCCGTGACGTCGCCGACGCGGCCGTGCAGCAGCGGGCGGTCCGGCTCCAGGTCGTACCGCTCGACGTCGAGCAGACCCCGGTCGTTGGTGTCCATCAGCACGGGGATGCGGCGTGCGCGGGCCTGTTCCCGCACCGCGACCTTGACCCACGCCGTGTCGCACTCCTCCACGACCAGGTCCGCGCCGTCGAGGAAGTCGCCGAGGTTCTCGCCGGTCAGGCCGTCGCGCCAGATCTCGACGTCCAGGTACGGGTCGAGCTCGAACAGCTGCCGCGCGCAGAGCACCGTCTTCTCGACGCCGAGCTCGTGCACGCCGGTGCGCAGCCGGTTGAGGTTCGACAGACCGAGGCGGTCGAAGTCGGCCAGCCGGAAACTGCCTCCGACGCCCTCCATCGCGGCGGTCAGCGCGGCGCTGTTGCCGACGGACAACCCGATGACCGCGACGCACTTGCCGAGCAGGACCTCCTGCTCCTCGCGCGTGATCTTGTTCCGGTTGCGGTCGGTGCGGACGAACCTGAACTCGTCGCGCGGGAGCAGGTGCACCAGCCGCCCGCTCCACGGGTAGAACGCCCAGGTCCCGTACTCAGCCGACTCTCGCCCCTGGAGCACCTCGGCCTTGGCCGCGGCCCACTCACCGGGAGTCCTGACCTGACCGGGCCGCCGGGCGGAGATCAGTTCTTCCAACTGCTCGTCGATGCGGTCGTGCACAGCGGTGACGGGGGAGTTCGCGAAGAGGCCGGGGAGCTGTCCCGCTTCGAGGAGCCGAGGCCGCCAGGTCTCGCTGTCGTAGCACTCGGCGAGCTCGGGTAAAACGGAAATGATCTTGTTCACGGGCCAAGTAGATCATCTTCGCTACGCCGAACGGAGCACAACACGTCGTGGCGATCCGAACACACCGCGTGACGAGGAACGCGAGCTGAAACTCGCACCTCGTGTTCTCGCCCAGGTCTGAGCGGGTGTGGCGCCCTGATCGCTACGCTTGGGACATGGCAGGCAAGCGTGACGTGCAGAGCGACCGGCTGGCCGTACTGGCCGGCGAGGCATCGGCAGACGCGGCGATCCAGGCTGCCGCGATGGCGCCAGATCTCGAACAGTCGCTGAACGTCCCGCCGGACCTGACCGCGGCCGCCTTCTTCGACGTGGACAACACGATGATGATGGGCGCGTCGATCTTCCACTTCGCCCGCGGCCTGGCCGCACGCAAGTACTTCTCGTCCTCCGACCTGGCGGGCTTCGTCTGGCAGCAGATGAAGTTCCGGGTGGGCGGCCGGGAGGACCCGGAGTCCGTCAAGGCCTCCCGCGAGCAGGCCCTCTCCTTCGTCTCGGGCCGCAGCGTCGCCGAACTGGTCTCCCTCGGCGAGGAGATCTACGACGAGCTGATGGCCGACCGCATCTGGAAGGGCACCCAGGCGCTCGCCCAGATGCACCTCGACGCGGGTCAGCGCGTCTGGCTGGTCACCGCCACGCCCGTCGAGCTCGCCCAGATCATCGCCCGCCGGCTCGGCCTGACCGGTGCCCTGGGCACCGTCTCGGAGTCCGAGGACGGCGTCTACACCGGCCGTCTGGTCGGCGACCTGCTGCACGGCAAGGCCAAGGCCCAGGCCGTCCGCTCGCTGGCCGCCAAGGAGGGTCTCGACCTGCGCCGCTGCACCGCCTATTCGGACTCGTCCAACGACGTCCCGATGCTGTCCGTGGTGGGCACCGCGGTGGCCGTGAACCCGGACTCGCAGCTGCGCGAGGTCTCGCGCCGCAAGGGCTGGGAGATCCGCGACTTCCGCACGGGCCGCAAGGCGGCCAAGATCGGCGTCCCGTCAGTGCTGGGTGTCGGTGCACTGGCCGGAGCCGTGGCCGCCACGCTGGCCTACCGGCGCCGGGTCAGGTAGCAGCCCGAGCTCCCGCCACCCCTGCTCACCTGCGGGTGTGAGCACGACGGCACGGCTGGTCCCGATCCGGCGCACCCACCCGCGTTCGAAGAACTCCCCGCAGAGGAACGCCCCGGCCGCGCCGGCCAGGTGGGGCACCCGCTCGGTCCAGTCCAGGCAGGCCCGGCTGACCACCCGCTTGGACGGCTCGAACCCGAGCTCCTTCAACCAGACCAGCCCGGTCCCGGTGACCGCGAGCCCGTCGCCGACCACGCCGAGCTCCACCAGTCCCGACCTCAGCGAGATGCCGAGCCGGCCCGCGAGGTGGTCGTAGCAGGTGCGCCCGCGGGCCATGGCCTCGGAGACCGCAGCCGAACGGAGCGACCGGGGCCGCGTACCGGGTCCGGCGAAGGCGGCCATCGCCTCCAGCAGCTCGGCGACGTGCGGCCCGGCCAGTGCCACGTACCGGTGCCGTCCCTGCCGGTGCTCGACCAGGACCCCGCCCGCGACCAGCCGGGTCAGGTGCTCGCTCGCGGTGGACGCGGCCACCCTGGCGTGGGCGGCCAGCTCACGCGCGGTCCAGGCCCGTCCGTCGAGCAGGGCTCCGCAGATCGCGGCACGGGTCTTGTCCGCGAGCAGTCCGGCGACCTGGGCGAGTGCTTCCACACCGCCATTCTGCGGCCGGAACGCTTCGGCCGGCACCGAACCGTCCAGGCCCTAGCGTCGTCCGCATGAGCGAAGAGCTGCTGCGCCTCCCGGTCCCCGAGGTCCCGCCAGGCGAAGCGGGCGTGGCCTGGCTCAGGTCGTCCGTCGTCAGGTTCAGCAACGGTGAGGCGCACGCCCGCAGACGCGCTTTGACGGCCGGCCTCGTCGAGGACCTGGACGTCACCACCCTCGACGAGCTGGCCGCCGCACTGGGACTTCCGGGCTCGCTGGACGCCATCGCCGTGATCGCCCCGTGCTACCAGCCGCACGAGCCCGTGACCGCGGCTGCCGACGCCGCGGTGGAGCGCCTGGCCGCCACCCACGACGAGGAGACGGCGGCGAGGATCGGCCTGCTCGTCCAGGCCTGGGCGGCCACGAACGCCCTCGCGGAGCACCTCGTCACCGGTGACCAGAGCCCTCCGGTCCCGATCACGCGCAGGCAGACGCGGCAGGGCGTCGTCGAGGTCAGCCTGGAGCACCACCCGTTCGGTCACGGCCCGCACGCCTGCCCCGGCCGGCGGCTGGCCACCCGGATCGCCAAGAACATGGCGTTCCGGGCGCTGCACCACCGCGACGAGCCGCTGGTCCTGCCCAACGCCTGGGACTACACCTCGGCGGCGGCCCTGCACGCGGCGGGCTTCACCGCGATCGGCACGACGAGCCTCGGGGTGGCCGCCGCGCACGGCATCCCGGACGGCATGGGCCTGGCCGGTGGTCAGGCCGTCGCGCTGGCGAAGCTGCTGAGCACCCTGCCGTGCCCGGTCACCGCCGACCTGGAGTCGGGCTTCGGCAAGCCGCCACCGGAGGTCGCCGAACTCGTCGCCGGCCTGGGCGTGGCGGGCGTCAACCTGGAGGACGGCCGCCCGCACGGCCTGGCCACGCCGGAAGAGCAGGCCGCGCTCATCACGGCCGTCAAGGAACGCGCGCCGGGGGTGTTCCTCAACGCCCGGATCGACACCCACTGGCTGGGCATGGCCACCGAGGAGACCGAGGACCGGGCACGCCGTTACGTCGACGCCGGCGCGGACGGGATCTTCGTGCCAGGCCTGACCGAGCCGCGCGAGATCGAGAACCTCGCACACCTGGCGCCCCTCAACGTCCTGGCTCAGCGGCGCACGCCGGAGGAACTCGGAAACCTGGGCGTGAAGCGGATCAGCACCGGCTCCCTGCTGTTCCGGGCAGCCCTGCACCACACCGTCGCGACCGCGCAGGCGGTGCGCGACGGCGGCACCAGCGCCGCGTTCGGCTACGACGAGGTCCAGGCGCTGGTCAGCCGAGGAACACGTTCCGACGCTGGGTGAGCAGCCGGTACAGCGTCTGCTGGATCGTCTCCCGCACCTGGTCGGTCAGGTTGAAGACGAGCATCGGGTCGTCGGCCGCGTTCTCACCGAACACGTCGGTGCGGATCGGCTCGCCGAACTCGATGTACCACTTCGAGGGCAGCGGGATGGCGCCCAGCGGCCCCAGCAGCGGGAAGAACGGCGTCACCGGGAAGTACGGGAAGCCCAGCAACCGGGCCAGCGCCTTGATGTCGCCGATCATCGGGTAGATCTCCTCGGCCCCGACGATGGAGCACGGGATGATCGGCGCCCCGGTCTTCAGCGCCGCCGACACGAAGCCGCCGCGGCCGAAGCGCTGCAGCTTGTAGCGGTCCTTGAACGGCTTGCCGATGCCCTTGAAGCCCTCCGGCCACACGCCGACGAGCTCGCCGGACGACATCAGCCGTTCGGCGTCGGGGTTGCACGCCAGGGTCTGGCCGGATTTGCGGGCCAGCGCGCCGAGCACCGGCGTGCGGAACACCAGGTCCGCGCCCAGCATGCGCATGTGGCGGTGCGCCGGGTGTTCCGACGCGATGCCGAACGACGTCATCAGGGCGTCGAGCGGCACGGTGCCGGAGTGGTTCGCCACGATCAGCGCGCCGCCGGCCGCCGGGATGTTGTTCAGGCCGATGGTCTCGACGCGGAACCACTTCTCGTACAACGGCTTCAGCGGCGGCATCAGCACGTTCTCGGTGAGGTCGCGGTCGAAACCGAACTCGTCGACCTGGTAGTCGCCGGCGATCCGCCTGCGCGCGAACGACAGCAGGTCGGTCAGCCTGCGTTCCCAGTCCGGTGTCGCGGACTGCTGCTGCTCCGGCTCCGGAACCACCTCGACGTGGCGCGCTTTCCGCGCGGCGTCGCGCTCCGGGTCGTGCAGCGGGATAACGCGTGCACCTGCCACTGCGTTCATCTCCTCAAGACAAGATCAGCGGAAACGAGCGGCCGCGTCGAGGATTCCCCGCTCGGCGGCGTCGATCGTCTCCGGGTCGATGAGCGGCTTCAGACCTCGGCCGCTCACGTAGTCGTCGAAGGCCTGCTGGGTGGTCCACCGCGGCGTGAACCCGAATTCCTTCTTCAGCAGGGTGGTGTCGACCACGCGCCCCCAGTTGAGGAACCTCATCTGGTCGGGCGAGAAGTCGACGAGCCGGGCGCTCCGGAAGAAGCCACCGACCGTGGGCACGGCCCCGCTGGGCACCGGCAGGTTCAGCCTGCCCGCCCGGCGGATCGCCTGCGACAGCAGCAGCACGCCGTCGCCTCCCACGTTGAAGACTCCGGGCAGGTCGTGCAGCGTCGCGCGTTCCAGGACCGCCAGGGCGTCCTCGGAGTGCAGCAGCTGCACACGAGCGTCGTAGCCCAGGACGGTGGGCACGACCGGAAGGGCGAAGTAGCGCGTCAGCACCGTGTCGATGCGCGGGCCGATGAAGTTCGTGAAGCGCAGCGTGGTGACGTTCACGTCCGGCCTGCGGCGGCCGAACCCGCGGACGTACCCCTCGACCTCGACGGCGTCCTTGGCGTAGCCGGACGACGGCAGGTCCTTGGGGCCCATGTCCTCGGTGAACACCGCCGGGTCGCGGCTGCTGGACCCGTAGACGGCGCTGGTGGACTTCACGACGAGCTTCTGCACCTTGGGCGACTTCTGGCACGCGGCCAGCAGCTGCATGGTGCCGATGACGTTCATCTCCTTCATCACCGTGCGGCCGGTGGGTCCTGCCGGGCTCGCGGTGACGGAGGCGTGGACGACCGTGTCGACGTTCGCGGTGGAGATGACCTTGCTGATCAGCGGGTTGCGGATGTCGGCCCGCACGAACTCCGCGCGGCCCATGCGGCGCAGCAGGTCGCGTGGCGGCGGCTCGGTGTCCACACCGAGCACGCGCTCGATGTCCGGGTTCGCGGCGAAGCGCGCGGCGAGGTGGCCGCCGAGGAAGCGGCTGACTCCGGTGACGAGGACGACCTTGGGCGTCATGCGACTCCAAGCACGAAGGGCGTTGCGATTGGTCGATGCTACAGACCAGATTGGGAACCGGAGGGGGCCGGAACGCCGTCTTGACGCAGGTCACGAAGGCTTTACGGGCTAATCACCCGAACGGCGGCCCTCGTTCCCGTGGAAGTGCGAGGCTGTCTCACGCAGTGATATTCCGTGCCCGCGCAAGCACCTGGGCGTGGCGACTGCCGGAGAAACGCAACCGCCGCCGGCCTCCTGCGAGAGGAGACCGGCGGCGGCAGAGCGCATGCGGGCTTACTTGCCGCGCTTCCTGCGCTGGACCCTGGTCTTGCGCAGCAGCTTGCGGTGCTTCTTCTTCGACATGCGCTTGCGGCGCTTCTTGATGACCGAGCCCATGCGGGTTCCTTAGCTCTAGACGTTGCTTTGACTGGCGCGCCCCAGCCTTGGCCGTGTCAAGCACGGCGCGCCGGTAAGCACGATCGGCCTACCAGTCTACCCGGCGGGATTCACCAGCCTTCAGCCAGCGTCGAAGTACGCGTTCTCCAGGTAGGCGTGGACCGCTTTTTCGGGCACCCGGAACGACTTCCCCACCCGCACCGCGGGCAGTTCACCGGAGTGCACCAGGCGGTACACGGTCATCTTGGAGACCCGCATCATCGAGGCCACCTCGGCCACGGTCAGGAACTGCACCTGAGCGAGGCCTGTTCGTTCGTTCTCCTTCGCAGGCATACATCACCGCATCCTTAGACACGTGTCGTGCCGTCGGTCTTCCCCACCGACGGTTCGACACGCACGTGCTGCCCTGAGAGTAGCGGGACTGGTGTGACTCCTGCGACGTCCAAGTGGGGTTCGCCCCTCACTTCGGCTCAGTCCTCGTGCTGACGGCCCAGTTCGGCGGAGCGGTCGCGGGCGCTCTCGATGGCCGCGAGCATGGCCGCGCGGACGCCGTGCTTCTCCAGCTCGCGGATGGCCATGATCGTCGTGCCGGCGGGGGACGTGACCGCCTCACGCAGGATCACCGGGTGCGAGGTGCCCTCGGCCAGCATCGTCGCGGCACCCACGGCCGACTGGATGATCAGCTGCGAGGCCAGGTCGCGCGGGATGCCGAGCAGGATGCCCGCGTCGATCATCGCCTCGACCAGGTAGAAGAAGTACGCGGGACCGGAGCCCGACAGGGCCGTCACCGCGTCCTGCTGCGACTCCGGCACCACTGCGACCTTGCCCACGGTCGAGAGCAGCTCCTCAACGATCTCGAGGTGCTCCGGGGTGGCGTTGGAGCCGCCGGAGACGGCGCTCATGGCCTCACCGACGACCATCGGGGTGTTCGGCATGACCCGCACCACCGGGGTGCCCTCGGGCAGCCTGCGCTCGTACAGGGCCGTCGGCAGGCCCGCGCACAACGACACGATCAGCGTGCCGGCCCGCAGCACCGGCGCGAGCTCGACCAGCAACGGCTCGATGTCCTGCGGCTTGACCGCCACGACCAGCACGTCGGCCTGCGCCGCCGCACCGGACACCGTGACGGCCTCGAACCCGTACTGCTCGGTGAGAGCACGAGCCCGTGACTCGTGCTTCTCCGTGAACATCAGATCCGAGGCCGCGCGACCACCCTGCAGGAGCCCGGACAGCAGCGCCTCACCGATCTTGCCCGCGCCGAGCACCGCGATCTTCGTCATCGGTCAAGTCTCACACAGCGGGCGTCAACGCAAGCTGCCGTGCCTGGCACACCAGCCGGCCGGCCGAGTCGATCACCGTGGCGTCCTCGTCGAACCACTGGCCGTGCACCGCCTGGCAGGTCACGTGGATGCGCAGCCAGCCGGGAGCGGGCCGCGCCCGCAGCAAGGCCGTCAGCTGCACCGTCGGCGACCAGCCGAAACGGCCGAGGTTGAACGTCACGGGCATCGACAGGTCCCCCGCGAGCAACGCGAAGTACGGGTCGGGCTGCTCGTCGGTCGGCCGCGCCCAGAGCTTCAGCGTCAGCGGCCCGTCCGTGCGCCGGTCGAGGAACGTCGCCGACTCGCGGTCCACCCGCAGGTCGCACAGCGCGCCCACCCGGTAGACCCCGCCGGTCGGGAACGTCGCCATCTCCACCGACCCCGGCGGAGGCGCGGCGGGCATCGACGGCAGGTTCACGTAGTCGGCCCGGTGCTCGGGTATCCGCCCGGTGGTCACCGAAGCCTCGACGCACACCTGCCCGCGCTGCTCCAGCGTCACCGCGATCACAGTCGCCGTCCGCCCTGCCTTGCGCACGTCGGTGCGGACCAGCACGGGCCCGACCTCCGGCGCACGGAGGAACTGCGCGGACACGGCCAACGGATCACCGTCGGCGACCTGAGCGGCCGCACGGGTCATCACAGCAAGAAGAAAACCGCCGTGGGGCTTGGGGCCCACGGTCCACTCGGCGGGCAGGGACGCGGTGAAGGTTCCGTCACCGAGCGACCGCACCGCACTGGACTTCGAGAAGGTCATGAGCGGCTGGCCAGCGACCGCAGGAAAAAGGTCACGTTGGCAGGCCGTTCTGCAAGTCGCCGCATGAGATATCCGTACCACTGCTCGCCGTAGGGGACATAAACACGAGTGCCGAGACGCCGCTGCTCCTCGGTCCGGATGCCGTACAGCATCTGGTACTCGAAGTCAGTTTTGTCATACCAGCGGGCTCGTTCGCCAATGATTTCGATCAACCGGGGGTCGTGCGTGGCGAACATCGGGTAGCCCTCTCCAGCGAGGAGAACGTTCAGGCACCGCACGTAGTTCAGATCAACCTCGGATGGATCCTGAATCGCAACCTCGGGAGGCTCCGCGTAGGCCCCCTTGACCAGCCTGACCCTGCTCCCGGGCCCGGACAGCTGCTTGCAGTCGTCCAGCGTCCGGTGCAGGCAGCTCTGCAACACCGCCCCCACCCACGGCCAGCTGCGCCGCAGTTCGTGCAGGACGCGCAACGTCGAGTCGGTGGTGGTGTGGTCCTCCATGTCGAGCGTGACCGTCGTCCCGCACTGCTCGGCGGCAGCGCAGATCCGGGAGGCATTCGTCAGGGCGAGCGACTCGTCGAGCGACTGTCCGACTGCGGACAACTTGACGCTCACTTCCGCGTTCTCGGCCAGCCCCGCCGCGTGCAACGCGTCGAGCAGCTCCAGGTACGCCTGAACGGTCTTCTCGGCCTGGGCCTCGTCCGTCGTGTCCTCGCCGAGGTAGTCCAGCGTCACCGGCAGCCCAAGCCCCCGAACGGCCTCGACGGCGTCCTTCGTGCTCTCGCCGGCGACGAACCGCTTCACGACATCACGGCTGATAGGCGCGTTGGCGACGAGGTGGCGGACCGCCTCGTTGCGAGACGCGGCCATGATCAACGCTCGCAGCGGGTTCACACCGGAACCCTAACCCGGACGAGCCACGGCAGTGCCGAACGACTCTTGCCAGAACCGCCCGCAGGCAACCCGCGACCCGCGACCCGCAGGTCTCAGCGGGACAGCCCCGGCCGAGCCTTCCCGGCGCCACCCTCGGCAGCCCAGTCCAGGTGCAACCGCGCGAACAGCAAAGACTCCGCGAGCATCTCCCGCCGAGCAGCCGGAGTCCCGGCCCGCCGGGTGTTGACCTCCAGCACGACCTGCCCGTCGAACCCACCCCGAGCCAGCAGCTCGCACAGCTCCGCACAGGGCTGGGTCCCCCGCCCGGGCACCATGTGCTCGTCCTTGGGCGCCCCGGACCCGTCGGCCAGGTGGATGTGCCGAAGCCCATCGCCCATCCGCTTCGCCAGCTCCAGCGCGTCCATGTGCGCGGCAGCGGAATGCGACAGGTCGAGCGTGTAGTTCCGGTGCCCGACGTCGGTCGGGTCGACGGACGGCTTGAACGCGTTCATCTCCACCGAGCGCCCACGGCCCAGAGGCCGGCGCACGGGGAACATGTTCTCGACCGCGATGGCGATGCCGCTCGAGTCCTCCAGCGACGAGACCAGCTCGGCGAAGCCGTCCGCGTACTTGCGCTGCCACCGGAACGGCGGGTGCAGCACGACGGTCGGTGCGCCCAGGTCCTGTGCCGCCTGGACGGCGCGGCGCAGGCGTTCCGACGGGTCCGGTGACCAGACCCGCTGCGAGATCAGCAGGCAGGGGGCGTGCACGGCCAGCACCGGCATGCCCGTCCGGACCGACAGCCGGTCGACCGCCCGGATGTCCTGCGACACCGGGTCGGCCCACACCATCAGCTCTACGCCGTCGTACCCCAGTTCGGACGCGATCTCGAACGCCGCTCCGGCGGGCTGCGGGTAGACCGAGGCCGTGGAAAGCCCGACCGGGATGCGCGAGGTCAACTCTTCACCAGCAGCATCGCCGCTGGTGAGACGGTCACGATGAGGCCTACGAGCACGGCCAGGACGGTGGTCTGCAGATCGTCCGCTCGGCGGATCTTTCGAACCAGCAACACCAGACCCACGGTAACGGCAAGCGCCACGACGAGTGCGGCGGCGGGTAGCGAGCGCCACAGGTAGTTGAACGCGAGCCACAGGCCCGCGCCGCCGAGCACGCCGACGGCGAGCTGGCCGATCATGATCAGCCATTCCTTGCCCGCCGAACGGGGTTCGGTGTCCGGGTCCTCCTCGGCCTCGCCCGCGTCGTCGAGGCCGGCGGGACCCTCGTCCTCGTCGCCTTCCTCGTTGTCCGCGAGGTAGTCGTCCTCGGGGCGGTAGACGGCGTACTCCTGCGAGTCGTCGTCGTCCACGTACGGGCCGGCGTGCGCCGCGGTCGACTCCATCGGCGCCATCGACAGGTCGGTCTTGGCGGCCGCCACGTCGTCGTCGCCGAACCAGGCGTCGGGCACGTTGCCCGGCAGCGGCTCCGGCAGCTTCGGCGGTGCGGGCGGCACGATCAGCACGGACTCGGTTTCGAGCGCGGCGATCTGGTCCACCGGCGCCTTGGCCGGGATGCGCGGGAGCTGCTCCGTCATCGCCTCGCGCGGCGGGCCGGGGACCGGCATCTGCACCGACGGCGGCACCGGCTTCGGCGGCCGGGTGATGTTCGTGCGCGACGGCGTCGACTGGTCGAGGCGCGCCTCGAGACGGCCGGGCACGTCCGGGCGCGGCATGCCGGAGTTCGACGGCTGGTCGCGGACCTGCGGGACCTGCCGGGTCTGCTCGGTCGCCGCGGGAGGCGGCGGCGCGGGCGCGGCCGGCTTGGCGGGGGGCGGCGCCGACTTGGCCGGTCTGCGGACCAGCGGAGGCTGCGCGGGCGGCACCGGCATCTGCTGCGACGGCTGCGGCACCTTCGGAGGCGGCGGTTTCGGCTGGTACGCCGTGCGCTCCGCGGCCGGGGGCGGCGGCGGAGCGGCCTGCGGTTCGGGGGCGGCGCGGCGACCGGGCTGCGGTACGTCGTCGTCGCGGATCGCCATCAGGCGGCCGCTGTCGGACAGGACCCGCTCGATGATCGACTGGGGCGCGGTCTCCGGCTGCTGGACGTCTTCCTCGTCGTCAGCGCGGCGGCGTCGCCGACGTGGCGCACTCTCTGCGCTGCCCCCGTACTGGGCGAGCAGCTCAGCGACAGTGCGCTGCGTCTGGTCCGATCCGCTCTCTCGACTCATCAACTCCACCGTGCCCCGGTCTGGCCAGTCCGTCCAGTATCGCTCTGGTCCGTCCCGTCAGTGTGGTCCAGCCGTCGGAGGATGACACCCTCCCGGAGTGCCCAGGGGCAAATCTCCAGCTGCGTGAGTGACAGGGCTCGCATTGTTGCCTCCGCGACCAATGCGCCCGCGACGAGCTGGTGGGCGCGCGACGTGCTCACGCCTTCCAGCTCAGCGAGGTCAGAGGCCGACATCCGGGAAATGAACGCGATCAGCTGCCGCAGGCCCGCGTCGGTGAGCACGCGTCGTGCCCTGGGCCCGGCAGACGATGGCGCGGCCCCGGTGAGCCGCGCCAGCGTTCGGAAAGTTTTTGAGGTCGCAACCACTCGATCGGGTTCACCCGCGCGTTTCAGCTTCCGCGCCACGGGCGCGAGCTGCTCGGCGAGCCAGTCGGTGGTCTCGCGGACCTCCGAGCGCCGGGGCGGGTCCTTCTTGAACCGGGTCCTGGTGAGCCTTCCCGCGCCGAGCGGCACGGAGAAGGCCAGGTCCGGGTTCTCGTCACGGCCGATGGCGAGCTCCAGGGAGCCGCCACCGATGTCGAGGCTGAGCAACTTGCCCGCGGACCAGCCGTACCAGCGGCGGACCGCGAGGAAGGTGAACTTCGCCTCGTCCTCGCCGGAGAGGACCTTCAGCTCGACCCCGGTCTCGGTGCGCACCCGGTCGAGCACCTCTGCCGAGTTGCCCGCCTCGCGCACCGCCGAGGTCGCGAACGCCATCAGGTCCTCGCAGCCGGACCGCTTGGCCGACGCCTTGGCGGCGGCAACGGCACGAACGAGCTGGTCAGCACCCGTTTTGGAGAGCTGACCGGAGTCGTCGAGCTGCTCGGCGAGACGAAGGATCGTCTTCTCGGACGTCATCGGGATTGGGTGGGCACCACGATGCGCGTCCACCACGAGTAGGTGGACGGTGTTGGACCCCACGTCGAGAACGCCCAGGCGCACGCCGGAAACGGTACCTGGTCGTGTCCGTCAGGACTCGAACTTGTAACCCAGACCCCTGACCGTAACCAGGTGACGGGGGGCCGACGGGTCGGGTTCGATCTTCGAACGCAGCCGCTTGACGTGCACGTCCAGCGTCTTCGTGTCGCCCACGTAGTCCGCTCCCCACACGCGGTCGATCAGCTGCCCCCGGGTGAGGACGCGGCCGACGTTGCGCAGCAGGTACTCCAGGAGGTCGAACTCCTTGAGCGGCAGGCTGATGTCCTGACCTGCGACGGTGACGACGTGGCGTTCCACGTCCATGCGCACCGGACCGGCCTCCAGGATCTGCGGGAGCAGGTCCTCGGACTCGCCGCCGCGGCGCAGCACCGCGCGGATGCGGGCGATGAGCTCGCGCGCCGAGTACGGCTTGGTGACGTAGTCGTCAGCGCCGAGCTCGAGCCCGACGACCTTGTCGATCTCGCTGTCGCGGGCCGTCACCATGATCACGGGGACGGCCGAGCGCTGACGGAGCTGCTTGCACACGTCCGTGCCGCTCATTCCCGGCAGCATCAGGTCGAGCAGCACGATGTCCGCACCGTTGCGGTCGAACTCCTCGAGCGCCTCCTGGCCCGTCGCGGCGAGCGCGGCGGTGAACCCCTCCTTGCGCAGCAGGAAGGCGAGCGGATCGGCGAAGGACTCCTCGTCCTCCACGATGAGCACTCTGGTCACAGCTCTCCTCCTGGCTCACCCGTGCCAGCCGGCACGAGAGTCGGGTTCTGTTCGGCCGCCGCGGCGGGGATCCGCAGCGTGAAGGTGGACCCCGTTCCCGGCAGGCTCCACAGCTTCACCTCACCGCCGTGGTTGGCGGCGACGTGCTTGACGATCGCGAGCCCGAGTCCGGTGCCCCCGGTCGCGCGCGACCGGGCCTTGTCGACGCGGTAGAACCGCTCGAAGACCCGGATCTGCTGGTCCTCGGCGATGCCGATGCCGCGGTCGGTCACCGCGATCTCCACGTGCCCGTCGACCAGCCTGCGGCTCACGCTGACCGGACTGCCGGGCGGCGAGTACGCGACGGCGTTGTCCAGCAGGTTCGTCAGCGCCGTGACCAGCAACGACCGGTCACCTGGCACGACGAACCCGCTGGGCTCGTCGACGTTGATCGAGATGTTGACGGACTCGGCGGCGAGCTTGGACCGCGACAGCGCCTCGTTGATCACGACGTCGATCTCGGTGTCGCTGAGCTCCGGCAGCTTCTCCGCACCCTGCAGGCGGGACAACGCGATCAGCTCGGTGACGAGCGTGCCGAGGCGGGTGGCCTCCTGCATGATCTTCGCGCTGAACCGGCGGACCTCGTCCTGGTCGTCACTCGCGTCCAGGACGGCCTCCGCGAGCAGCGCCAGCGCGCCGACGGGGGTCTTGAGCTCGTGGCTGACGTTCGCCACGAAGTCGCGCCGGGTCTTCTCCAGCCGCACGGCCTCGGACTCGTCGGTCGCGTCGACGACGATGAAGTTCTCGACGAGCAACCGGACCTCGGCGTGCACGGCCTCGGGCTGCCGGCCCGTCCGGTAGCCGTCCAACGGCGAGAGGTCGACGTACACGACCTCGTTGCTGCCGCGGACGCCCTCGGCGGCCTTGCGGGCCCGGTCGTCCACGCGGTTGTTGCGGACGATCCCGAGCTCTTCGGCCCGCGGGTTGTGCAGCACGACGTCGCCGAAGTGGTTCAGCACCACGATGCCGTCGTGGGAGTCGTGCACGATCTGCTGGATCAGGTCGGCCACCGTGAGGCCTTCCGGCTTCCTGGGGTGCCGCGGGGCGGTTGCCCTGCCGACGAGGAAAGCGGCGATTACGCCGATGAGCGCGAGGCCGATCGACACAGCGAGGTAACCCGTTGTGGTCACGAGGCGAATGGTAAGCAGCTCAGAGGTGTCTTGGCCTAGTGCGGAAGCGTGAACCGTGATACCCGCGACACCTCAATGGACGGTTGTTCCGTCCCTGGTCAGGCTGCGTTCACCCAATCGTGACTCTATCTGTGGCCGCTGCTTCGCAGACGACGGCGAGTTCGCCGGGAAGTCGGTCGTCCGGGCCCCGCTTCGCGCCGAATCGCCTGCGGCGGTTGACCCGAAGAGGGACCCGGACGACCGACGCGAACTCGCGGCCCACGTGGCCGGGTGGCTGACGCGAACTCGCGATGCGAAAGGCGCGAAAAAGGCGCACCCGGAGGCCGGGTGCGCCTTCTCGAAAAGTCTCTTAACGGCCCTGGTTCGCGACCGCCGCGATGGCGTTCTTCGCGGCGTCCGGGTCGAGGTACTCGCCGCCCGGCTTGATCGGCTTCAGGTCCTCGTCGAGGTCGTAGCGCAGCGGGATGCCGGTGGGGATGTTCAGCCCCGCGATGGCCTCGTCCGAGATGCCGTCGAGGTGCTTCACGAGGGCGCGCAGCGAGTTGCCGTGCGCGGCCACGAGGACCGTCTTGCCGGTGCGCAGGTCAGGGACGATCTCGCTGTCCCAGTACGGGAGCATGCGCTTCACGACGTCGAGCAGGCACTCGGTCAGCGGCAGGTCGGGGCCGAGGCCCGCGTAGCGCGGGTCGGTGTCCTGGCTGAACTCGCTGCCGGGCTCGATGGGCGGCGGCGGGGTGTCGTAGGAGCGGCGCCAGAGCATGAACTGCTCCTCGCCGAACTCCTCGAGCGTCTGCTTCTTGTTCTTGCCCTGCAACGCGCCGTAGTGGCGCTCGTTGAGGCGCCAGTCGCGCTTGACCGGGATCCAGTGCCGGTCGGCGGCGTCGAGGGCCAGGTTGGCGGTCATGATCGCCCGGCGCATCAGCGACGTGTGCAGGATCTCCGGCAGCACGCCCGCGTCGCGCAGCAGCTGGCCGCCCCGGCGGGCCTCCTTCTCACCCTTCTCCGACAGGGGAACGTCCACCCAGCCGGTGAAGAGGTTCTCCGCGTTCCACGTGCTCTCGCCGTGGCGGAGCAGGATCAAAGTTCCGACAGACATGGCAGCTAGCCTGCCATGCCGACCCGTCTGCCGTACCCCGGCCGGGCACCGTGATCCACGCCATGGGATTCGCCGGCGCCGATGAGTTCACGGGCCGCGCCTAGTCTGCACCGGCATGAGTGAGTCGAACGCCGATCCCGGCAAGGTCGTGGTCAACAGGGCGATGTCCCTGGACGGGTTCATCGCAGGTCCCGGCCACGCGATGGACTGGGTCTTCGAGCACTTCAAGGACAACCCGTTCCCCGAGGTCGAACAGGCCACCGGCGCCATGCTCGTCGGCAGGGGCACCTACGAGGTCGCCAAGAAGATGCGCCAGGAGGACACCACCTACGACGGCGGACCGCAGTTCGTCCTGACGCACCGGCCGCCGGACGAACCGGAGGCCGGCATCACGTTCCTCTCGTGCGACCTCGCGGAGGCCGTCGCCACGGCGCGCGCGGCGGCGGGCGGGAAGGACCTGGAGATCCTCGGTGCCGACGTGGCCAGCCAGTGCCTGCGGCAAGGGCTCGTCGACGAGGTCCTGGTGTACGTCCTGCCGGTGCTGCTCGGTGACGGCGTGCGGTACTCGACCTCGGACCTCGGGCGGATCGACCTGGAACCGTTCGCCAACACGCAGTCGGGTTCGGTGACGATGCTCCGCTTCCGCGTGCGGAAGCCGGCGGTCGGGCGCTGACGGCGAACGCCCTGGCAACGAGCGTTGCCAGGGCGTTCGAGTTCCGCAGCGGATCAGGCCTGTTCGCGGGCCCGCAGGTCCTTGCGCAGGATCTTGCCGGCGGCCGACTTCGGGATCGCCTCGATGAACTCGACCACGCGCACCTTCTTGTGCGGCGCCACGTGCGAGGCCACGAACGCCATCACGGCGTCGCCCTCGATGGACGAACCCGCCTGGCGGACCACGAACGCCTTCGGGACCTCCTCGCCGTCCGCGTCGCGCACGCCGATGACCGCCGCGTCGGCGATCTCCTCGTGCGTGAGCAGCACGGCTTCGAGCTCGGCCGGCGGGACCTGGTAGCCCTTGTACTTGATCAGTTCCTTGACGCGGTCGACGATCGAGACGATGCCGTCGGCGTCGATGACGGCCACGTCACCGGTGTGCAGCCAGCCCTCGGCGTCGAGGGTGGCGGCGGTGGCCTCGGGGTTGTTCAGGTAGCCCTTCATGACGTTCGGGCCCTTGCACCACAGCTCGCCGCGCTCGCCCACGCCGACGTCCTCACCGGAGGCGGGGTCGACCAGGCGGCACTCCAGGTTCGGGATGATCACACCGACGGTGCCGACCGAGATGTCGTCACGGCCGTCCGGGATCGCGTGGCTGACCGGCGACATCTCCGTCATGCCGTAGCCCTGCACGACGCGGCAGCCGATGCGCTTGCGCACGGTGGCGGCCAGTTCCTCGTCCAGCGGCGCCGCGCCCGAGAAGAGCGTCTTGAGCGGGGAGAGGTCGTAGTTGTCGACGATCGGGTGCTTGGCCAGGGCGACGGCGACCGGCGGGGCGATGTAGACGCGGTCGGTCTTGTACTCCGCGATGACCCGGAGGAACTCCGGCAGCTCGAACCTCGGCAGCGTCACGACGACACCGCCGATGTACAGGCCGCTGTTCATGAGCACCTGCATGCCATAGATGTGGAAGAACGGCAGCACGGCGAGGATCCGGGTGTGCTCCCCGACGTCGGCCATGATCGGGTCGCACTGCACGAGGTTCGCGACCAGATTGCGGTGCGTGAGCATCACGCCCTTGGGCAACGCCGTCGTGCCGGACGAGTACGGCAGCACCGCGAGGTCCTCGGACGGGTTGATCTCCACCTCGGGCACCGGGTGCGAGTTCGCCAGCAGCTCGGGCAGCGAGGGGTAGCCCTCGGCACCGTCGAGCACGACCACGTCGGTCACGCCGGCCTTCGCGGCGCCGGGAGCGGCGTTCGGCAGCAGCACGGACACCGTGAACAGCATCTTCGCGCCCGCGTCGTGCAGCTGGTGCGCGACCTCGTCGGGCGTGTAGAGCGCGTTGATCGTGGTCGCCGTGGCGCCCGCACGCAGGATGCCGTGGAACACGACGGCGTAGTAAGGCGTGTTCGGGCTGAGGATGCCGACGACATCACCTTTGCCAATACCTCGCGCGGCCAGCGCGGCGGCCATGCGGTCGACGGCTCCGGCGAGCTGCCCGTAGGTCATCGTCGCGCCGGACATGCCGTCGATCAGCGCAACCCGGTCCGCCCGGTCGGCGATGTCGCCGAACAACAGCTGGTGCAGCGACACATCGGGGATCTCGACATCGGGGTACGGACTGCGAAAGACCATGCGGCGACCTCATTCATTCGCTGTACAGCGCTGTACACCCAGCCTGTGGGCACATCGTGATCCAGCCCACTGGGCAGGTCAAGGACTCCTCGATCGCTACAGATGCGTTACTTAGCAGGTCTAAATACACTCGAATGGAGTAATACAAGCACTTGTGATCGCAAGGATGTATCTGAGAAGTTGATACCGCCTCCGCGAGTCGGCTCCCACGCTTACTCGACGAGCGCGAGGCACCGAGCGCGGTTCGTCATCCCCCGTCGAATCGCGTGGCCCGCTTGGGATCCGCAGGCTCCCCCCGTCCACGGATCCACAGCAGCGGGGACTTTGACGCGGAACGGCTCGAAGCGACTCCCCCTCTCTCCCGAGCCGTTCCGCGCATAACAAAGACACACTCTCAGTAGAACTTGATCACGCTGCTTCGTTCATCCGGGTGACGCGCCTGCGCTTGCGCAGCAGGTGGACCACTAGCGCGGCGGGCACTCCCAGCGCCACGACGAACGGCAGCATCGCGCCGACGCCGACCAGGATCACGCCCACCACCGTGACCAGCGCGTCCCAGCCACCGGCCAGTGCACCGAAGAACCCGACCTTCTCGGGCTCGGGCGCCGCGATCGGCACCGTCGCGACCCGGACGGTCAGCGTCGCCAGGGAGACCTGGCCCTTCAACGACGCGCTGCGCCGCTGCATCGACTCCAGGTCTGCCTGCCGCTTGGTCAGCTCCTGCTCGACCTGCGCGACCTCGGACGTCGACCCGGCCCGTTCGAACAGCACGCGCAGCCGCTCGACGCTGGCCTTCTGCGTCGCGATCCGCGCCTCGACGTCCACCAGCTGATCGGTGACGTCCTGGCTGCGCACCTCGCTGCGGGTGACCTCACCCACACTCGTGAGGTCCCGGACGACCTTGTCCAGCTCGGCCGACGGCACCCGCACGGTCACGGACCCGGAGCTCTTGGTCGAGTTCTCCTCGCCCGCGAACCCGCCGACGGCCGCCGCCCGGTCCTTGACCTGCCCGATCGCCTTCAGCACGTCGTCGCTGCGCAGGTCGACGTTCGCCGTGCGCACCAGCTGACGTTCCTGCTGCTGCACCGGCTGCACGGCCTGCCCGGCGTTGTTCTCCTGCTGCGGCGCCTTCTCCTGGGCCGCCTGCGGTGGAGCAGCGGCGTCCTTGGCCGACATCCCACCGCTGGAGCCACTGCCGCACCCGGTTGCTGCAACGGCCAGCAACGCGATTCCCACCCACACCCCTGGTCTGCGCATGCCTTTCGGACGGGCCGGAGTGATCCGGGGGTTGCCGCCTAGTCCGAAACGAGTCGCCCGCTACTCCGAAACGAGATGTTGGAACGCCTGCAGGTTCGCCAGCGACTCGCCGCGCGACACCCGCCACGCCCACTCCCGCCGGATCGCGTCGGCGAACCCGATCTCGAGCAACGGGTTGAAGTCGCCGTCCGCCGCCTCCAGCACCTGCCCGAGCACGCGGTCCAGCTCGTCCGCGGTCACGGCGTGCTTGCCGACCCGTCCGACCAGGTAGATGTCACCCTCGGCGTCGATCGTGTAGTGCACGCCGTACAGCCGTGCGTTGCGTCGCAGCAGGAACCGGTACACGTCCTCGAACGCCTGGTCCGGCCGCCGGCATACGAAGGCCTCGACCACCAGCGCGTGCGCCGTCTCGACCAGCCAGGCGTTGGTCTGCAGCTTCTTGGTGCCCGGCAGCGTCACGAAGAACTTGCCCGGCTCGCGCCGGTCGTACTCGAGCTCCCGTTCGTCCAGGAACTCCTTGATCACAGCGTCGACGCTCAAGCGAAAACCTCCCGGCGGAACACTTCTCCCGCCTCTTGATACCCCTCGAGCAGGGCATCAGTCGTGCGGTCCCACGAGAAGCGTCGCGCATGGCCCACGGCGTTGCTCGCCAGGTGCTCCCGGTGCGGCAACGCCACCCCGCTGATCGCCGAGGCCCACTCGCCGGGCTCGTGCCCGTGCACGAGCACCCCGGACACGCCGTCGTTGACCGCCACCGGCAGCCCGCCGACGGCCGCCGCGACCACGGGCGTCCCGCACGCCTGGGCCTCCAGCGCCACCAGCCCGAACGACTCGTTGTGGCTCGGCACCGCGACCAGGTCCGCCGCCCGGTAGACCTCGGCCAGCGTCGGCCCCGGTTGCGGCGGCAGGAAGCGCACCACGTCCGTGATCTGCAACTGCGCGGCCAGCTCCTCCAGCGCCTTCGGTCGTTCGGTGCCGGAGCCGGAAGGCCCGCCGACGATCAGCACGACCAGCTTCGACCGCAGTCCGGGATCGCGCACGAGCATCTCGGCGGCGGCCCTGAGCAGCACGTCGGGAGCCTTCAGCGGCTGGATCCGGCCGACGAACGCCAGCACGACCGCGTCCTGCGGGATGCCGAACCAGTGCCGCGCCCGTGCCTGGTCGCCGGGCGTGAAGCGGTCGAGGTCGACACCGGGCGGCACGACGGCGACCTTGGACGGCTCCGCGTCGTAGAGCTTGATCAGCTCGCTGGCCTCGATGTCGGTGTTCGCGACGAGCCGGTCCGACTCGTTGACGACCTGCTCCTCGCCGATCACCCGCATCCGGGGCTCCGGGGCGTCGCCCTCGGCCAGCGCCAGGTTCTTCACCTTCGCCAGCGTGTGCGCGGTGTGCACCAACGGCACGCCCCAGCGTTCACGGGCCAGCCAGCCGACCTGCCCGGACAGCCAGTAGTGCGAGTGGATCGCGTCGTAGTAGCCCGGCTCGTGGCGTGCCTCGGCCCGCAGGACGCCCGCCGTGAACGCGCAGAGCTGACCGGGCAGTTCCTCCTTGCCCAGGCCCTCGAACGGCCCCGCGGCGACGTGCCGGACCCGAACGCCGGGCACGAGCTCGGCGACCGGCGGCAGCTCCGACGACGTGGCGCGGGTGAAGATCTCCACCTCGACCCCGCGCTGGGCCATCCGGGTGGCCGTCTGCACGATGTAGACGTTCATCCCGCCCGCGTCACCCGTCCCCGGCTGTTCGAGCGGCGACGTGTGCACTGAGAGCACCGCGACGCGCTTCATCGGGCGACTCGCAGGAGGTCGGCGGCGAACCGCTCCGGCCGCTCCAGGAAGGGCGCGTGCGCGGTGTCGGGGTACAGGCTCAACTCGGCTCCGGGGATCAGGGCGGCGGAGTACTCGGCGGCCGCGGGGGCGACCACCTCGTCTTGAGTTCCGTGCACGACCAGGGTCGGCACGTCTACGGCCTTCAACACGTCGGCGCTGCCCACGTCCCTGCGGAACAGCTCACCTCGCACTTTATGGCTGACCGAGGTGGCCGAGGCAGTGAGCGTGGCGACCGTCTCAGCAGGCAGGACGGGTGCCATGGCCGCGCAGAACGCCGCCATCACGGCGTCGTCGGTGATCGCGCCGGGCAGGGCGTTCCGCATCACCGGCCCGGTCTCGCCTCCGGGGCGACCGCGGCCGATCTCGGTGATGGCGCTCACGAACACCAGCGCGGTGATCTGCGCGGTGCCGTGGAAGCGGAGGTGGTCGGCGATGACGAGCCCGCCGTAGGACCACCCGACGACCGTCGCCGGTCCGGTGTGGTCGAGCACGGCCTTGAGGTCCGCGGCCCACCGGGAGGAGTCGCGGTAGTCGCCGAAGTCGTCTGATTCGCCGTGTCCTCGCAGGTCCACGGCGTAGGTGTGAAAATCGGGCAGGTCCCAGACAGCACCCGTCTGCGCCCAGCCGTGGATCAGCACCACCGGTGGCGCTCCAGGCCTGCCTGCCTCACGAACGGCCAGTCGTCCCCCGCCGGCCGCCGTCACGTGTGTGAGCTGCACACCCGTACGAACGACCTGGTCGGGGGACGCATTCCCGCCGGTCCTACTTGATGGCGGACTTGCCCTTCCACTGCTCCCACGAGAGCTGCCAGTCGTACCAGTCGAACTGGGCCGGCAGCGTCGTGATCGAGCCGGTCACCTCGACCGGGTCACCGACCAGGGCCGAGTCGTAGTACGCCTTCGCGTCGGCTTCCAGCAGGTTCGCGCAGCCGTGCGAGGTGTTGTTGGTGCCGATGTTCGCCGCGTTGTCGTTGTTCTCGTGGATGAACTCGCCGTGGTTCGAGAACCGGACGGCCCACTTCTTCACGACGTTGGTGTAGCCGTAACGCGGGTTGTCGAACGAGAACGTGTCGTTCTTAGCCATGACCACGAACGTGCCGTTCGGCGTCGTGAGCTCGGGGTCCGCGTCCTTGCCGAACGACGCCGGGTAGTCCGCGACCTGCGCACCGTCCCGGAACACCTTGAGCCGGTGCGTCGGGTTGTCGATCTTCACGACCTGGTTGCGGCCGATGGTGAAGTCGCTGGTCACGTCGGCCTTGCCGAACGCGCCGCCGCCGTAGTTGACGCCGTAGAGCTTGGCCTCGACCTTGACGGTGGTGTTCGCGGGCCAGTACTTCTCCGGCCGGTAGTGCACCTCCTGGGCGGTGAGCCAGGCCCACGAGCCCTGCACGTTCGCCGAGTTGGTGACCTTGAGCGCCTTCTCGACGGTCGCCTTGTCCTGCACCGGCGCCTCGAACTTGACCATGATCGGCGCCGCGACGCCGACGGTCTGGTTGTCGGAGGGCCAGAGCGTCGCGCGGGTCTGCGAACCGGGCGCGACGGTGGTGAACGAGCCCTTGAGCTCGACGGGCTTGCCGTCGGAGCCGACGGCCTTGCCGGTGTAGCTGTACGTCTTGCCGTAGCCCAGCGGCTCGGCCGTCGTCCAGCCCGACTTGTCCTCGGTGAGGGTGCCCTTGACGTCGGCGCCCTCGGGTGACTTCAGTGCGACGGACTCGATCTTGCCGTCCACCACGGTGACCTGGACCGGGGTCGTGACCTGCACGTCCTTGGTTCCGTCGACCGGGGACAGGGTCACCTTCGCGGACGGCAGCGAGCTGTCCGCCTTGGGTGTGCCCGTCTCGACACTCGAGCAGCCGGTCAGCAGCGTCAGTCCAGCGACCAGCGCGACAAGTGTTCTCTTCACGGTTTCGACCTCCCACCATGGTGGACGTCCAACACCCCGTTGCGGTGTGGGTGATGTCGGTCACAACGGGCTCGGCAGCCTACGATCGAAGTCGTGAATCGACCTGTCGCAGTTGTGACCGGAGCTAGCGCGGGCATCGGCGAGGCCACCGCGCGGCGGCTGGCCGCCGAGGGCTTCCACGTCGTGCTCGGAGCACGTCGTCTGGACCTCCTCCACGTTATCGCGAAGGAGATCGAAGGGACGGCCATCGAGCTGGACGTCACCGACGAGACCTCCGTCGCCGCTTTCGCGGACCGGGTACCCGAAGCGAACGTGCTCGTGAACAACGCGGGCGGTGCGCGCGGGCTCTCGACCGTGGCCGAGGGCGTCGCCGACGAGTGGCGCTGGATGTGGGAGGCGAACGTCCTCGGCACCCTGCTGGTGACCAAGGCGTTCATCCCGAAGCTGATCGCGTCCGGGGACGGGCACATCGTGTCCGTGACCTCCATCGCGGCGTACGAGGCCTACGACAACGGATCCGGCTACACGAGCGCCAAGCACGCCCAGTCGGCGTTGCACCGCACGTTGCGCGGCGAGCTGCTGGGCCAGCCGGTGCGGGTCACCGAGATCCAGCCGGGCATGGTCGAGACGGACTTCTCGGCGAACCGGTTCGGCGGGGACACCGACCGCGCGGCCAAGGTCTACCAGGGCATCACGCCGCTGGTCGCGGACGACGTGGCGGACGTGATCGCGTTCGCCGTCACCCGGCCCTCGCACGTGAACCTCGACACGATCGTGCTCAAGCCGCGGGCCCAGGCCTCCGCGACTCGGGCACACCGGGAGTGAGCAAGTCCACGTCCAGCTGACGCAGGACGGGCTCGACGGGGTTCGCGAACCCTCCCGAAAAGGATCCCTTCGAGCCCGATCCGGCGACGTACAGGCCGACGACGAAGTTGTCGGCGTCGACCAGCACGGCCCCGCTGTCGCCGTGGTCGCCGAAGCGTTCGGACGAGTGCACGCGGATCTGGTCGCGCAGGGTCCGCACGCCGATGCCGCCACCGAAGTCGAGCCGCAGCGTCGAGTCCGTCGACTCGATCACGCCGTAGGTGAGTTCGGTGGTGCGGCCGCGTTTGCGCACGGTCGAGCCGATCTGCGCCTTGGCGCTGCCCATGACCGCGCCGATGTCCAGCACCTCCGCGCGGAACGGCCGGGCACCCATCCGCAGCCCCGCCGCCGACACCGCACCCGCGAGCGCCGCCCGGTCCAGCACGGCGACCCGGTCGGCACCGGGCACCCCACCGTCCACTCTGGACGGATGCACGAACTCGTCGCCCACCGCCCACGAGTCGTCGACACAGCCGACGTGGAAAGTGGTGAGCCCCAGCACCTTCCGCGACTCGTCCCGGGTGATCACGAACGCGCCGAGCGTGCCGGCGATCACGAACTCGCCGGCCCGCTCGACCTCCGGTGGCACGACCCGGAACGACCTCGCCGGGCCGATGCCGATGCCACCCCGCAGCACCTGGTGCCGTTCCGCCGCAACGGGTTGCTCGTCCTCAGCACGCGTGATCCTGGCCCGGTGCAGCACGATCGACTCGGCGACGACGTCGGTCGGCACGCCGCCGACCTCCGCCGGGATCTGCTGCGGGTGACCAGGGCCCTTGGCGCACACGTAGACCACGATCGCGACCTTGCCCGTCGGGCGTCCGCCGGTGACCTTCTCGCCGATGTCGACACCGATCACGCCCGGCCGGGACAGGAACTCGTCTTCGACCATGCGCTTGACAGGCCTGACGACCGCCCGCGCGTTCTCGTCGAGGTAGCCCATAGCGACCTCCGTTCCACCCCTACCACAATGAAACACGCCTGGTAGCGGTTCGTCACACGGAGTCACCCGGACGGACTTACAGCTGAACGCCTACGAAGACCGGTTCGGGGTGCAGTTCGACGCCGAACGCGGCCCGCACGCCGTCGCGCACCTCGCGGGCGAGGTCCAGCAGGTCCTCGGTCGACGCGCCGCCGCGGTTCGTCAGCGCCAGCGTGTGCTTGCCGGACAACGACACCCGGCCGCCGGGACCCTGGTGGCCCTTGCGGAAGCCCGCGCGTTCGATCAGCCACGCGGCGGAGAGCTTCCTCTTGCCGTGGCCCGCCGGATAGCTCGGCACGTCGACGTCGGCGCCGAGGCGTTCGGCGATGCGGATCAGCACGCCGTTGAACGTCGAGTCGTCGATGATCGGGTTGGTGAAGAACGAGCCCGCGCTCCACGTGTCGTGGTCGGTGGCGTCGAGCACCATGCCCTTGCCGCGCCGCAGTTCCAGCACGGCCTTGCGGGCCTCGTCCGCCGGCACGCGATCGCCCTGCGCCACACCGAGGACGCGCGCCAGCTCGCCGTAGCGGATCGGCACGGACATACCCCCGGCGGTCAGCGAGAACCTGGTGCGCAGCACGACCGCGTTGTCCGTGCCCTTGAGCACGCTGGTGCGGTAGTCGAGGCCCAGCTTGGCGGCGGGCACCTGGTGCACCTTGCCGCTGCGGCGGTCGAGCAGGTCCACCGACTGGAGCACCTGGGAGATCTCGACGCCGTACGCGCCGACGTTCTGCACGGGCGTGGCGCCGTTGAGGCCGGGGATGCCGGACAGGCACTCGAGCCCGCCCAGGCCCTGCGCGACCGCCTCGGCGACGACCGCGTCCCACTCCTCGCCCGCCTCGACGGTGAACTGGACGATGCCGCCGCCCAGCGGGTCGAGCCGGAAACCCTTGGTGGCGACGTGCACGACCGTGCCGTCGAAGCCGCCGTCGGAGATCACGAGGTTGGACCCGCCGCCGAGCACGAGGACCTTCTCGTCGGCGGCGGCGTCGGCTGTTCGCACGGCTTCGACCAGCTCAGCGGCGGTCGTGGCGTGGACGAACCGCGCGGCCGGGCCACCGAGTCGGAGCGTGGTGCGCTCGGCCAGAGGTACGGACTGCGTGGTGGTCACAGACGTCAACGGTAGCCTCCGCGACATGGCACGCCGCATCGAGCACCACACCACGTCACCCCATTCGGCGGAGAAGGTCTACGGCGCGATGGTCGACGAGACCTATCTGCGGGACCGGCTGGCCGCGATCGGCGGCAAGGACGCCCAGCTCGTGACGTACTCCAGCACCGGTGAGAAGACGTCGTACCAGCTCAAGCAGGGCGTGCCCGCGGAGCACGTGCCGTCCGCGGTCAAGGCGGCGCTCGGTGGCGACCTGGTGATCCAGCGCACGGAGACGTGGGCGGCGGGCGCCGGCACGGTCGAGGTGGCGGTGGGCGGCGTGCCCGGCCGCCTCGACGGCTCGTTCACCGTCCTGGACAACGGATCCGGCTCGAAGCTCACCCTCTCGGGGGAGGTCAAGGTCAGCATCCCGTTCCTCGGCGGCAAGATCGAGAAGCTGATCGCCGAGCAGGTCGCGGTGCTGCTCGACAAGGAGAACGAGTTCACCTCGCAATGGCTCGCAAACCGCGGCTAGCCGCAGGCCGGGCCCGCGCGCTCGGCGTTCCGACCCGCGGCACGACCAACCCGAACCGCCTGCGCCGGGTCGACCGGTGGATGACCGGCACGCTGTCCGGCTTCCTGCTGGACGCGCCCGACCCGCTCGTGGTCGACCTCGGCTACGGGGCCACGCCGATCACCACCGTCGAGATGGCCGCGCGGCTGCGGGCCGTCCGCCCCGACGTGCGCGTGCTCGGGCTGGAGATCGACCAGGACCGGGTGGACGCGGGCAAGGCCGTGGCCGCACCGCCGTTGCTGGACTTCCGGCGCGGCGGCTTCGAACTGGCCGGTGCGCGGCCGGTGTTGTTGCGCGCCTTCAACGTGCTGCGCCAGTACACCGAGGAGCAGTCGTTCGAGGCGTGGGACACGATGCTGTCCCGCATGGCTCCCGGCGGGTTGGTCGTCGAGGGCACCTGCGACGAGATCGGGCGCCGCTGCACGTGGGTGACGCTGTCCGCCGACGGGCCCCTGCGGTTCACGCTGGCGTGCAAGCCGTCCGGCATCGACGTGCCGTCCGACCTGGCCGAGCGGCTGCCCAAGGCGTTGATCCACAAGAACGTGCCCGGTGAGCGCGTGCACGCGTTGCTGACCGACCTGGACGCCTGCTGGGCCACCGCGGCGCCGTTCGCGCCGTTCGGGCCTCGCGCGCGGTGGGTGGAGTCGGCGCGACTGCTGCGCGAACGCGGCTGGCCGGTGCTGGACGACCGGCGGCGGTGGCGGCTCGGGGAAATCACGCTCGAATGGGCGGCCGTCGCACCCTAGGGTGGAATCTGTGGACTTCGTCGCGCAGATCGAGACCCAGGCTTCGCTGATGCGTTCGGCCGTCGTCAAAGCCGGTCCGGACGCCCCCGTGCCCTCCTGTCCCGAGTGGACGGTGCTGGACCTGGTCCGGCACATGGCGGAGGTGCACACGTGGGCGGGGCAGGCCGTCGTGACCGCGCCCGAGGACGGCCGGCCGAAGTGGCCGAAGGCTCCGGAGGGCTTCGACGAGACGCTCTCCTGGTGGGAGACAGGGCTTTCCACGCTCCTGGAGCGGCTGCGCGAGGTGCCCGCCGACCGTCCCGCGTGGACGTTCAGCGGCCCGCAGCTCGCCGGTTTCTGGGCGCGCAGGCAGGCGCACGAGACGTCGATCCACCGCCTGGACGCGGACCTGGCCACCGGCCACGAGCTGCCGCCGCTGGTGTTCGACCCGGAGTTCGCCGCGGACGGCGTCGACGAGTACCTCACCGTGATGGTCCCGCGCCGGATCGAGCTGGGCCAGGGCGTCAAGGCGACCGGCCGGCTGCTGGTGCACGCCGCCGACGCGGGCCGCACCTGGGAGGTCAGGCTGACGGAGGGCGAGCCGCTGGTCGTCACCGCACCGCAGGACTCGGCCTTCGACGAGGACGCCACCCTCGCGGGCACCGCGGACGCGATCTACCGAGCCGTCTACGCCCGGCCGGGCCACGCGATCGTGACCGGAGACGAGTCGCTGTTGGCGGCGCTGCCCAGGCCGTGAATACTTCTGCGGCGTGTCATCGCCTGAACGTCGCTATGTGATCACCTTCGGCTGCCCGGACCGCACCGGCATCATCGCGAGGATCTCGTCGTTCCTCGCGGACAACGGCGGCTGGATCGTCGAGGCCGCGTACCACACCGACCCGGAGACGGGCTGGTTCTTCACGCGCCAGGAGGTCCGCGCGGACTCCCTGCCGTTCGGCGTGGACGAGCTGCGCTCCCAGTTCGCCGAGGTGGCCGCCTCGCTGGGCGCGCAGTCGACGTGGACGGTGACCGACACGGGCGAACGCAAGCGCGTGGTCATCCTGGTGTCGAAGGAGGGCCACTGCCTGTACGACCTGCTGGCCCGCGTCGCGACCGGCGAACTCGACGTCGAGGTGTCCGCCGTCATCGGCAACCACCCGGAACTGGGTGACATCACACGCGCGCACGGCATCCCGTTCCACCACGTGCCGTTCCCGGCCAACGACCCCGAGGGCAAGCAGGCCGCGTTCGCCCAGCTGCGCGAACTGGTGGAGAAGCACGACCCGCACGCCGTGGTGCTGGCCCGCTTCATGCAGATCCTGCCGCCGGAGATCTGCGCCGCCTGGACCGGCCGCACGATCAACATCCACCACAGCTTCCTGCCGTCGTTCATCGGCGCCCGCCCGTACCACCAGGCGCACCGCCGCGGCGTGAAGCTGGTGGGCGCGACGTGCCACTACGTCACCGCCGACCTGGACGCCGGGCCGATCATCGAGCAGGACGTGATGCGCGTGCACCACGGCGACTCGATCGCGGACATGGTGCGCAAGGGTCGTGACATCGAGAAGGTGGTGCTGGCGCGCGGGTTGCGGTGGCACCTGGAGGACCGGGTGCTGGTGCACGGCAACCAGACGGTGATCTTCTAGCGCTGGGGTCTCGGGGGGAGACGCGTTGACCGAGAACGAGAACAACCGCGGGTGGCAGTGGCTGTTGCCCGTCAGCCTGGTGGCCGACGTGTCGGCGATCGTGACCGTGCTGTCCGGATCGGCGTCGACGGCGGCGTTGGTGATCGGAGTCGTCGCACTGCTGATCGGCGCGGGCCTGGTGGCCGCGAAGATCGGCAAACCGGTCGACAAGGTGGTCCTGCTGGCGATCGTCGGCATCATCGCGGGAACAGCGGCGGTCACGGTCGTCGCCACCCGCGCCCTGACGGTCGTGCCCGGTCAGGTTTCGGGTGCGGCCTCGTCCGGTTCCGCCACCACGACGCTCCCCTCGATGAACACGGGTACCTCTCCGGCCGCTCGGACCACGACCACCACGCCACCGCCGGAGGAGGCGCCGGGGGTCAGGCGGACGAGCAAGGACAGGTTGATCCAGCTCACGCAGGGCTACGGTGTCGACCTCGACTCGACGGCGCTGGACTGGGGCGCGGTGAGGACGAACGAGTCGGACCAGAGGTACGACCTGTCCTACGACGGCTACAACCTCACGGCACGCGAGGACCTGGCGCCCGTCAAGGCGGACGCGACCCTCGACGACTGCGTCAGCGCCGGGTACAAGCGTTCGATGAACGGCAAGGGGATCGCTCCCGACGCCACGTTCTGCGTGAAGACCAACGGCGGGACGTTCGCCCGCGTCCGGCTGGCTGACGTGAGAAGCGGAGAACTGCTCGTGCTGGACGCTCTGGTGTGGGACCCGAAGAGCTAGCACTGTGGTTTGAACGAGCAACCAGTACAGGCAGGGTGTCGCCCAAGCGAGCGCCGGGGCGCCTTCACGGCGCCCCGGCATTGCTGTCAGATCTTGTTGGCTGCTCTGCCCACCGCCTCTACCAGCCACCCCGCGTCCGCCGCCGACATCACGGCCGGCGGGGTGAAGCAGACCGTGCGGCCGCGGAAGTCCGCGAGCACGCGCGACCTCAGCAGCTCGCCGGTGAACACGTCGGCGGCCCGCTGGTCCGGCAGTTCGACGCCTAGCAGGAGGCCTCGGCCGGTCGCGTGCGCCTTGCCGGCGACGACGGCGCGGAGTCCGTGCAGCAGCTCGTCGCCGAGCAGTTTGGCCCGTTCGACCAGGCCCTCGGCGGCTGTGACGCGCAGGCAGGCGTTCACGGCGGCGGACGCCAGCGGTGACACGGCTTCGGAGCCGCGCAGCAACGGCACCTCCACCTTGGCTGAGGCGACCACGGCGGCGATCGGGAGCACGCCGCCGGACAGGCCCTCGCCCACCAGCATGATGTCCGGCGTCACGCCGTCCAGGTCCACGCCCCACCACACGCCCAGGCGGCCGAGGCCGGAGCGCGTCTCGTCCACCACGAGCAGGGCGCCGGACTCGCGGCACACCTCGGCCACGGAGCTCAGGTAGCCCGTCGGGGGGAGGGTGGCGCCGCGGACCGGTTCGACGAGCACGCACGCCGGTGGGCCGGAGGCCAGGGTGGCGCGCAGCGCGTCGATGCCGCCGTACGGGACGTCGCCTGTGGTCAGCACGCGTGGGCGGCCGTTCGCCTGTGCGAGGGCAACAGCGAACTGGGCTGCCTCGGAGGCCGAGGCGAAGGTGTGGACGTGGTCGAGCCCGTTGGGGGTGACCAGGTCGAGCATCAGGCGGTCCAGCAGTGACGGCCGGCGCACCTGGCCGACGACGGCCTGCACGACGGCCGGGTGGGCGTGGCCGAGCAGGGGGACTCCGTACCCACCGCAGTCCAGGTGTTCGACGCGGTGGGGATCTACTACTCGTGCGCCTCTGGCGGCGCATCCGGTCAGCAGTTCGGTGGCCATGGCGGGGAACCTTTCCTGGGCAGCGCGGCCCGCGGCCGCTCGTCTCGGGACGGCGAGCGGACCTCAGTTCCCACCAACTCATTCGGATTCCACGGCACGTTGGTTCGCCCGGGGCATAGGCTTTTTCCCGTGCGGATCGAAATCACCGACCTCGACCAGCTGCGGGCAGCCCCTGACCTGCGCAAAGCCGTCATCATCGGCTTGGACCTCACTCGCGAGGACGTGCGGGTGCCGTTCGACGGGGCGCTGCTGCTCGGCTGCACCCTCAGCGAGACGATGCAGCGCAGGGCGGAGGCCGCGGGAGCGCTGGTGTTCCCGGTCATCCCGGACCTGCCCTACGACGTCTACCGGTCGAAGCTGTACACGCCCGCGGAGCTGTTCGCGGGCTTCGACCCGGCCGAACCCAAGTCGTACGCCGACACCCCGGACGCGGAGATCTACCGGCACAGCAGGCAGCAGGGCCACCACCCGGACCCGTTGCACGCGCTGGCCGAACGCCTGCACGACCACTCGATCACCGAGGCCCTCGACGACACGCTGACGGGCTCACCGATCGCGGTCATGGGCGGCCACGCGCTCGCCCGGGGCTCCGGCGGCTACCGCAGCGCGGTCGCGCTGGGTGCCGCGCTGGGCAACGCGGGCTTCACCGTGCTGACCGGCGGCGGGCCGGGCGCGATGGAGGCCGTGCCGCTCGGCGTCCGGCTCGGCGAGGTGAACGACGACGTGCTCGGCACCATCGCGCAGGCCCCGTCGTTCGGCCACGACGACGAGTCGATCGGCAGGTGGCTCGCGGCGTTCCCGGAGGTCCGCCGCTTCGACACGCCGCGCACGATCGGCATCCCGACGTGGTTCTACGGCCACGAGCCGCCCAACCCGGCCTGCGAGCTGCACGCGAAGTACTTCGCGAACTCGGTGCGCGAGGAGGGCCTGCTGACCGTCGCGACCGGCGGCATCGTCTACACGCCGGGCAAGGCGGGCACGGTCCAGGAGGTCTTCCAGGACTTCACGCAGAACTACTACGGCAGCGTCGGCCCGGCCGCTCCCATGATCTTCCTGGGCAAGGCCTTCTGGACCGACGAGATCCCGGCCGCGCCGCTGGTGATGAAACTCGCGGCGGGCCGGGAAGCCGAGCAGTGGATCCTCGTCACGGACGACGTGGACGAGGCGATCGCACTACTGCAGAAGTACCAGTCCTAGTCGTCACTGGTAGCGGTAGCCCGTGCCCGTGAGTTCGACGTCGCCACCGGCGCTGCGGTCCCAGGTGCAGGGCCAGCCGTTCAGCACGCTGTCCTCGTAGTAGTTCTTGTTGCAGTGGCCCCAGTTGCCCTTGCCGAGGCTGGAGATGCAGGCACCGTTGCGGTAGAGCGCGCCGTTGCGGAGGTTCTCCCAGTACACACCGGCCGACGCCTTGTCATTGCTGTTCTGGTCCTGCACCCACCAGTGGTCGCCGCCCTTCTCGTAACAGATCTCGACGGCCGTGTAGGAGTGGCACGTCAGCTGCGAGCGGGGCGGCAGCGTGCCGGCGACGGCCAGCTGGATGCCGTCCGCCGCCGCGGCGACGTCGGACACCGCCTGCACCGACGGGGCCTCCGCCGAGGCGGACGCGGGCATCATCGAGCCCATGACGGCCAGGAAGGCCATCGAGAAAGCAAGCACGAGCTTGCGCATAGAGATTCCTCCAGTTTGCAAGGGTTCCCGCCTCGGAGGAGACGGAAGTCGAGTGGGCTCAGCCGATCTCGCTGAGCGGCACGGCGAAGATCGCTCGCCGGTCGATGAACGTGCTGCGGTCCTCGGTCCAGGCGTGCTCGGAGACCGTCCAGAGCTTTCCGGCGGTGATTCCCGGGCCGTGCTCGTGGTAGAGGTCCTCGCCGCCGATGGCCCAGCTGTTGGTGCTCGTGGCTCCGCCGAGGGAACCGAAGTGCATCCAGCTGTGGTTGCGGTTCGAGCTGCGGCCGAGGTAGTAGGTGTCCTTCCAGGTCTGGACGCCCTGGAGGTTGCTGCGCGGCACGGTCACCACGTCCTGCGGCACGGCCTTGCCGCTGGTCAGCGTGAGCTGCCGGGACGAGGCGTCGACGCGGTAGCGGACCACCCGGCCACCGTCGACGGCGACGTCGGTGCTGCGCTCGTCGCGGTACTCGCCGACGACGAGCGTGTCCGGCGTGGTGCTGCGGTCCAGCGACAACGACGAGAAGCACAGCTGCGCGGCGCTCGGCACGCAGTCGTCCCGCACGGCCTGCCGGTACCAGCCGACCTGCGGCAGCACGTACTTGTAGTTGTAGGCGTAGTAGTCGCTGCCGCTCTTGCCGATGCTGTCCTGCGCGTCGGACACCTCGAGGAGGCGTTCGACGTCGAACACGCGCAGGCCGCCGGAGGTGTCGGCCACGTAGAGGTAGTGGCCGAGCCAGGCGAGCCCGCCGGCGTGGATCGGCACCGCCTTGTAGTCGGCGTTCGCGGTCGGCTCGACCAGCAGCACGTGCCGGTACTTGCGGTTCTTCATGTCCACGAACGAGATCCGCACGCCCTTGTCCGGCGCGGAGCCCTTGTAATGCCAGCTGACGAGCAGGATGCGGTTCTCGCCCCACAGGCCGTCGTCGTCGGCGTCCGACGAACCGGTGACGCCCTGGGGGATCCAGTAGGCGACCTTGCTGTCACCGGGGTCCCAGCAGAACTTCTCGCTGCTGTGCAGGATCTGCCCGGACGTCAGCGGGTAGTCCGTTCGGTCGTAGTTCTCCGGAAGCGCGTGCTGCTGCGCGCTGTTGCAGGAGGCGATGTCCCGGTTCGCGTCACGCAGCAGTGCGGCGACCGACGTCGTGGTGCCGGCCGCGGCCTGCAACCGCGCCGCGGAGGACTCCAGACTCCAGTCCGGGGTCAACGCGAACGCACCCGTTGGGCGGCTGTGGATTAGGTCGTCCGCCGCCTCTTGTGCCTGCACGGGCAACGCCGTGCTCAGCACACCCGTCAACGCCACTAGAAGTGCTGTGCGCCAGCGTCTGGTCATCATCGCTCCTGCTCAGCCCGAAGTCGTTGCGGCACCAGGTTTAGAGCGGGTTGAGTTGATCAGGCAGTGGCGCAGGCGCTTTTCAATCAACTCAGATCAACTGGAGTCCGAGTGGGTAGACGAGAGCGGCCGATCGACCCCGAGGAGGGCCCGGTCCAGCGGTTCGCCTGGGAGCTCCGGCAACTGCGGGAGAAGGCGGGCTCGCCGAACTACCGGACGCTCGCCCAACGCGCGCACTTCTCCGCCACCGCGCTGTCGCAGGCCGCCGCGGGAGAGCAGCTGCCGTCGCTGGCGGTGGCGCTCGCATACGTCCAGGCGTGCGAAGGTGATGTGGCCCAATGGGAGCAACGCTGGCGGCAGGCCGCCAAGGGGCACGACGACTCGCCGCCGTACCTCGGGCTGACGGCGTTCGGCACCGGCGACGCGGACAGGTTCTTCGGACGGGACGACCTCGCCGCCGACATCGTCGATCGCATCCGGAGGCAGCGCGTCGTCGGCGTGTTCGGGCCGTCGGGGTCGGGCAAGTCCTCGTTGGTCCACGCCGGGGTGCTGCCGGCGCTGGAGGACTGGACGGTGATCACCGCGACGCCGACGACCTGGCGCGGCGGCCAGGCCGATCTCGTCGTGGTCGACCAGTTCGAGGAGCTGTTCACCCACTTCGACAGCGCGGTCGACCGGGAGGCGTTCGTCGCCTCGCTGCTCGACGGCGGCAACCGGGTGCTGCTGGCGGTGCGAGCGGACTTCCTGGGCCACTGCGCCACGGTGCCCGCGCTGGTGGACGCGTTGCGCGACGCCCAGGTGCTGGTCGGGCCGATGACCGACGACGAACTGCGGGCCGCCGTCGAGCTGCCGGCCGTGCGCGCCGGGCTGAAGGTGCAGCCGGACATGCTCGCGGCCGCGATGGCCGACGTGCGCGGGCAGTCGGGTGCGCTGCCGTTGCTGTCGCACGCGCTGCTGGAGACGTGGCGAAGACGCGATCGCGGCAGGCTGACCCTGGAGGGCTATCGGGCCAGTGGCGGCGTCACCGGCGCCGTCGCTGCCACGGCCGAGAGCACCTACGCCGAACTGTCCGTTCGTGGTCGAGCCGTCGCGCGTGCCGTCCTGCTGAGGCTCGTGCAGACGCACGACGACGTGAACGACCTGCGTCGCCGTGCTCCGCTCGACGAGGTGATGGCGGCAGGCAGACCTTCCGACACCGCACACGTCGTGAACGTCCTCGCCAACGCACGGCTGATCGTCGTCGCGGACGGCGTTGTGGAGCTTGCGCACGAAGCACTCGTGCGCGCGTGGCCACGGTTGCGGCAGTGGATCGACGACGACCGGGAGTCGTTGCGTCTGCACCGCGACTTCACCACCGCCGCGGCGGCGTGGCAGTCGGCCGGTCGCGATCCCGGCGAGCTCTACCGGGGCGTCCGGCTCGCCGCGATGCGTGAACTGGCCGGCCGCATCGAGTGGCCGGTGTCGTCCAACGAACTGGAGCGCGAGTTCCTGCAGGCGGCGGTGGACGAGGAGAACGCGTCCCGGCAGGCCGCGGACCGGCAGTCCCGCCGGTTGCGCACGCTGGTCAAGTCACTGGCCGTGCTGACCGTGGCGTGCCTGGTGGTGACGTTCGTGGCCGTCGTGCAGGGCAACGCCGCCCTGAGGGAACAGCAGATCGCCGAGTCACGCCAGATCGCCGTGCAGGCACAGGAACTCAGCGCGTCGTGGCCGGACGCCGCCGCACGGCTCGCCGTGGACGCCTACCGCACGTCGGCGACCGCCGAGGCGCGCGGGGCGTTGCTCAGCACCGCGGCCTACAAGCCGGCCCGAACGGTGTTGAAGGACCATCGCGGGCCGGTTCGCGCGGTCGCGTTCAGCGCGGACAGCTCGTTGTTCGCCACCGCCGGCGACGACCACTCCGTGCTGCTGCGGTCGCCCTCCTCCGTAGCCGCACCGGCGGTTCTGGCGCAGCACAACGGTGCCGTGCGTGCACTCGCGTTCATGCCCGGCGGCACGACCCTGGTGTCCGCGGGTGATGACCGGCGAATCATCCTGTGGGACACCAGAACGCGCCTGCCGTTGCGGACCGTCTCTCTCGACGCCGGGGTACGAACGCTCGTGCTCTCAGCGGACGGCTCGACCGCCGCGGTCGCGACCGCCGACGGCCTGATCTCCCTGTGGCGCACGGACGACTGGACGCGAACAGACAGCATCTTGCACGAACTGGGCGAGGTCCACGCGTTGTCGCTGAACGGATCCGTGCTCGCCGCAGGTGGCGAGAAGGGCACGTTGGTGGTGGAGAACGGCGTCACGCGCACGTTCACCGATCACGTCTCAGCCGTCCGCACGGTCGCGTTGAGCCCTGACGCCCGTGTGCTCGCTTCTGGCGGAGACGACCACCAGGTGGTGTTGCGGGTGCTCGCGACCGGCAAGACGTACGGGCTGCGCAGGCACGTCGGCGGCGTGCACTCGGTGCAGTTCGACGCGACCGGCACCAAGGTCGTGTCCACCAGCGACGACGGCAGCATCCGCTGGTGGACCGTGCCCGACGGCGGGTGGCTGACCGGGTTGATCACCCGCACGCACCCGTTCTACGTGGCGGCGCTCAGTCCGGACGGCAACTGGTTCGCGGCGGGCGGCGACGAGAGCGTGAGCCTCTGGAACCTGCCGCTGCCACCCCTGACCGGCCACACGAGCCCGCCGGACGGCATAGCGCTCTCCCCGGACGGCGCGGTGCTGGCCACCGGCGGGCGCGACCGGATGGTCCTGCTGTGGAACCGCGAGGGCAGGCAGATCGGACGCATCGACGTCCCGGCGCACGTCACCTCGCTGGCGTTCCGCAACGACACCGAGATCGTGGTGGCCGACATGCGTGGCGTGCTGTCGTCGTGGCGCACCGACGGCCGGCTTCTGCACACCTGGCAGAGCCATCGCGGCGCGATCAAGAGCCTCGTCGTGTCGGGCGACCGCGCGGTGACCGGCGGCGCGGACGCCGCGGTCGTCGTGCAGGACCTGAACTCCGCCGAACCGGGCCGCGCGCTGCCCACCGGACATTCGGGTCCGGTGAACACCGTGGCGTTGCTCGGCGACCTCGTGGTCTCGGGCGGAGCCGACGGCCGCGTGCTGCGGTGGTCCGGTGACCAGGTCGAGGTGGTCCGGGAGACCGGCCCCGCGGTGAAGTCGATCGCCGCCGTACCGCGGTCGGACCTGCTGGCGGTGGGCGACGCGGGCGGTGAGGTCTCCCTGTGGGACCGCAACGGCAAGGCGCGCACACTCGTCACAGGCCGAGGCGCCATCGGAGCGGTCACCGCCAGCCGTGACGGCACGACCGTGGCGGCCGCCGCGAACGACAGCTTGATCACGTTGTGGCAGGTCACCGACGGCGCGCAGGTGGCGACGCTGACCGGGCACACCGGCCCGGTCAACGCCGTGCTGTTCGACGCGGGCGGCGACCTCACGTCGTCCGGCCCGGACCCGCGGGTGATCAGGTGGGAGCTCGACCCGGACCAGGTGATCGCCCGCCTGTGCGCGCCGGACTGCTAGCGAGCCAGATCCGGCAGGACCTCGGCCCCGGTGAGCTTCATCAGCACGTCACCGGGGATGAGGATCTTGCTGCCGCGGATGCCGCTGCCCACGACCAGTTCGGGGGCGGCGGCCACCTCGGGCGAGACGAGGATCGGCCAGTCCGCGGGCACACCGATGGGCGTGATGCCGCCGTACTGCATGCCGGTCAACGCCACGGCCTCGTCCATCGGCGCGAACGACGCCTTGCGCGCGTCGAGCCGCTTGCGGATGACCCCGTTGACGTCCGCACGCATGGTCGCCAGCACCATGCAGGCCGCGAAACGGACCTGGTCACCGCGCTTGCCCGCGACGACCACGCAGTTGGCCGACGCTTCGAGCGGCGACCCGTAGTGCGCGCAGAACTCGGCGGTGTCCGCCAGGGAAGCGTCGATCTCGGCGACGGCGACGCGGTCAGCGCCGTCCAGGGTCTTCAGCGCGGCCGCGACCGGTTCGGGCACCAGGTCTAGGCGAGACAGCACGGGGACGGGTTGCAGCGATCCAGCGATGGTCCACACGTCGCCCATCCTGCCAAATTCCCCTTTGACCTTTACGTTGCGTCAACCCCTACCTTCATTTCCAGAGCGCGAAGGAGGAACCGAATGGCCTGGTCGATCGCCCAGGTGGCCCGGATGTCGAAGGTGACGTCCAGGACGCTGCGGCACTACGACTCGATCGGGCTGCTGCCGCCGGCCTGGATCGGCGACAACGGTTACCGCTACTACGAGAAGGAACAGGTGCACCGCCTGCAGCAGATCCTGCTGCTGCGCGACCTGGGCCTGGGCCTCGACGTGGTGGCGAAGGTGCTCGACGGCACGGACCAGCTGACCGTCCTGCGCAACCACCACCGGTGGCTGCGGGACGAGCGGAAGCGGCTGGACCGGCTCGCGAGCACTGTCGCGCGGACGATCGAAGAACTGGAAGGAGGGGACGAAGTGAAGATGGAAGAGTTGTTCGACGGCTTCGACGCGAAGAAGCAGGAACGGCACGAGGCCGAGCTCGTCGAGCGCTACGGCGAGGGTGCGCGGGAGCACATCGCCGAGAGCCGCAAGAAGATGCAGGGCTGGACGCGCGCTGACGCCGACCAGTTCATGGCCGAGTGGCGGGACATCGCGGAGAAGCTCGGTGCCCTGTACACGGAGGGCGCGGCGATCGACGCTCCGCGGACGCAGGAGCAGGTCGACCGCCACTACCGCTGGATCTGCCTGAGCTGGAAGCCCAACCGGGAGTCCTACAAGGGCCTCGGCGACCTCTACGTCGACTCGGACGAGTTCCGGGTCAACTTCGAGGTCGACGGCGGCGGCAACATGGCCGAGTGGACGCGTGACGCCATGGCGCACTACGCCGACACCCGCCTCTAGAAGATCACCGGGAGCTGCAGATCCCGGTGATCACCCCAGGTCGAACGCCTTCAGGGCTTCCCGGTTGAACGCCGGCAGGTCGCCGGGGTTGCGGGACGTCACGAGTGTCCACCCGTTCATGTCGCACACCCGGACCTCCTCGTCGGCCCAGTCGCCGCCCGCGTTGCGGATGTCGGTCCGCAGGCTCGGGAACGAGGTCAGCATCTTGCCGCGCACCACACCCGCCTCGACCAGGAGCCACGGCCCGTGGCAGATCGACGCGATCGGCTTGCCTGCGGCGACGAGGGCCTTCACCAGCTCGACGGCGTCGTTGTCCATGCGCAGGAAGTCGCTGTTCGCGACGCCGCCGGGAATGACGGCACCGTCGTAGTCGTCGGCGTCGGCGTCGGCGAAGGTCGTGTCGACGGGGAACGCGTCGGCGGGCGTGAGGTGGTTGAAGCCACGCACCTCACCGAGCTTCGGCGCGAGCAGGCGCGGTACTCCGCCGGCCTTCTCGACGTGCGCCCACGGATCGGTGAGCTCGACCTGCTCGATGCCCTCTTCGGCCACCAGGAAAGCGATCTTCTTCTGTTCAGCCATGCACTTCGGCTACCCGGCGAAGAAGGAGACCAACCGGTGCCGGATCTCGGTCCGATGGGTGATCATCGGTGAGGGCGAGTCGATCAGCCACAGCTCCCCGGCGGGGAACGCCGCCGCTGTCGCCTTGGCCACGTCCTCGGGGTGCAGCGGGTCGCCGACGGCGCCGATGACCAGCACCGGAACGGACACGGCAGCCAGCACGGAGGCGTCGGGAACGGCCACCTGGCCGGGCAACTGCTCGGCGGCGGCCTCCAGCCGGGCCAGCGCGGCCCTGCGCTCGGCCACGTAGACCGGTGGCCCGACGGTCAGGTCGGACAGCTGCTGCAGCGTGAACGACTCGCGACGCTGGTCCAGCACCGCGGGCAACAGCAGGGCCACGCGAGCGAAACGGTCGGGTTCGACGGACAGCAACCGCACCAACGCGCCGGCGCCCAGCGACACACCAACGGCCTGATCAGCGGGAACGGCGCCCAGATCGGCCGCGATCCGGCCGTAGTCCCAGTAGCCCTCCGGCGCGTCCGGGGCGTCGCCGTGCGAAGGCAGGGTCACCACGACGCGGGTGCCGGGCAGCCCGGAGGCGGGGATCCTCGCCTCGCCGGGCGTGGCGCCGAGCCCGTGGGCGACCAGGGTCACCGGTGAGCCGGAGCCGTACGAGTGGGTGATCACCAACGCGGGCCGCGCTGGACCTCGATCAGCTTGGGGCGCACGTCCACCATGTACACGAGCACCGCGATGAGGCCGGCCAGCCAGAAGATCGACCCGACGCCGCCGGGGCCGAACAGCAGCAACGCCGCCGTGCCACCGCCGGTGATACCCAGCCAGGCGGGCTTGGTCATGCGTTCGATCGCGTTGTACGCGTCGACGCGCTGGGTCAGCGCATGGAAGAACGCGAACAGCCCCATGATGCTGAACCCGAGGTCGAACACGAAGTACACGACGGTGTCGAGGTACCAGATGCTGAAGATCGGGATTTGGAACACCCGACCAGACTACGTGCACGTACGCCGGGAGGGGAGCAGCCCTCGCGGACTGCTCCCCTCCCGGTGGTTCTCAGCGACTCACTTGGTGGTGTTCGGCGTGGTCTTCTTCGCCGCGGTGGTCGTGGTCGTGGTGCGGGTCGTCGTCGCCGGCTTGCGCGGCGCCGTGCGGTTCGCGGTCTTGCGGGCGGTGCTGCGGACCTCGTGCGCGGCCTCGCCACCGACCTCGACGATCTCCTCCGCCAGCTTCTCGGCGGCGTCCTCGACCTCGAGGGCGACCTTCTCGCCGACCGAACGGGTGCGGCGGGTCACCTTGCCGAGCACGTCGTCCGCGATCACGCGGGCGTCGGCGGCAGCGGACCCGGCGCGCTTCTGCGCGGCCTCGACGGCCTGCTCGACCTGCTCCACGGCCTGCTTGACCTGCGGCTGGGCCTTGATCTGCTCCAGCGTCTGCTCGCCCTGGTCGGCGAGGTAGGTGTACAGGTTCACCGCGGAGGCGGTGTAGGCGTCGACGAGCTTCTTGAGCTCGGCCGGCTGCAGCTTGTCGCGCAGGTCGTTCAGCTCGGTCGGGAGGTCCTTGGCCTGGGTGCGGGCCTCGTCGGCGCGCTCCTTGGCCTTGGTCAGGGCCTCGACGACCGCCTTGGCGGCGAGGTCACCGGCACCGAGCGCGGCGAGCAGCGCCTGGCGTGCGGCGTGGGCGCCCTGCTCGGCGGCCTTGCGAACGTCGTCCTGGGTGAGCTTCGGCATGGAGATCAGTCCTCCTCGTTGGTGGCGGTGTTCTCCCGCCGGAAAGATTCGTAGACGTCGAGCAGCACCTGCTTCTGCCGCTCGGTCAGATCGGTCGCGGCGACGATGGCGTCCGCCAACGCACCGCCTTCGCGCTGCTGGAGGATCCCGGCCTCGACGTAGAGCACTTCGGCCGAGATGCGCAGGCCCTTGGCGATCTGCTGAAGGATCTCCGCGCTGGGCTTGCGCAGTCCTCGCTCGATCTGGCTGAGGTATGGGTTGGAGACACCCGCCTGCTTCGCCAACTCCCGCAAGGAGATCTTGGCGGTGTTGCGCTGCTCGCGGATGTACTCACCGATGTTGCGGCCGAGGTCCGCGACTGCCTTGTCGATGGACTTGTCCACTGTTCCCGCTCCCGTTCCTCGTGCCACCGACCACGTTAGCGACGAGTGCTAGCAGTTGCAAGCACCCTGCAAGCAATCGCTGCGTGTGCTCCGCCACAGGGATACCGTGGGGGTGACATGGACGACGCCGGGGCCCTGCGCACCGAGCTGGCGAACCAGCTGCTCGGCGACGGAGTGCTGCGCGATCCCAAGTGGCACAGGGCTTTCCAGGCCGTCCCCCGGCACGAGTTCCTGCCGCGCTTCTACCGCCAGCTGCACAGCGGCGACTGGGAACCGCTCACCGCGAGCGACCCCGGCTGGCTGGAGCTCGTCTACGCCGACCGGGTGTGGGTCACCCAGTTCGACGGCGACGACACGGTGACCGGCGGCACACCGACCTGCTCGTCCAGCATGCCCACGATCATGGCGATCATGCTGGAGGCACTGGACGTCCACACCGGACAGTCGGTGCTCGAGGTCGGCACGGGCACGGGCTACAACGCGGCTCTCCTGTGCCACGCCGTGGGTTCGGGCAACGTGACCACGGTCGACGTCGACCCGAACATCTCACGACGAGCACGCGAACGCCTGCACGCCAACGGTTTCTCCCCCACCTGCGTGACGGGCGACGGCGCGCTCGGCCACCCTGGCCGCGCACCGTACGACCGCGTGCTGGCCACCTGCTCCGTCGCGACGATCCCGCTCGCCTGGATGGAGCAGACGAAACCGGGCGGACTGGTGGTCACGACGCTGCACCGCCCGATCGGCGCCGGCCTCGTCCGCATCGTCTCCCACGGCGACGGCACCGGCGAAGGACGCGTGCTCACCGAGGACGGGCGCTTCATGCCGTTGCGCGCCCACGCCCACCGTCCCGCGCCGGGTGGCGAGGGCGCGTTCGAGCGCAGCACCACCACGCTGCCGTTCACCACGGTGCTCGACCCGTCCAGTCCGTTCGAGTTCTTCGCGGGCATCTCGCTGCCGGGCGTCGTCGCGGGGCCCAACTGGTTGGCCCATTCGGACGGTTCCTGGGTGCACCACCACGGCTCCCACGTCGACCAGGGCGGCCCGCGCCGGCTGTGGGACATCGCGGAGGACGCACTCGTCGCCTGGCACGAGCTGGGAAAACCCCGCCGCGGCCAGTTCGGGATCACGATCGGACCAGAGGGCCAGCACCTGACGCTGGGCGGTCTCCGGTGGCACCTGTGATCAACAATCAAACGTCACGACACGGGTCACTGAATCGACCCCTCGCGGATGCGGTGCGTCATGATGCGACGCATGTCCAGATTCCGTCAGCAGGCGTTGCTGACCGGTTGCGTGCTGACCGCGCTCCTCACCGCGGCCGGGCTGTTCGTGACCGACCACGGCATCAACGCGCACCTGTGGCTGATCGTGCTCGCGGTGGCGTTCCTGGGCTTGCTGGCTCTGCTCGATCCGTGGGTGCGGCGCAGGCACAACGCCGAGCTGAGCACCGACGAGCACCTCGACGCCGCGTGCCGCGCGCTCGCCGTCGGCCTGCAGGCGCAGTGGAACGAGGAGGTCCGCTCGCGCGGCCTCACCGACCCCGACCTGCTCGACCTGCACTGGATCGCGCCCGAACTGGACGTGAGCGACGAGCCGGCCGCGCCCCCTGGACGCAGCGACGCGGTGGTGGGCGCGTTCCAACGGCAGATCAACCGGCGCATGGTGGTCATCGGCGAGGCCGGCACCGGCAAGTCGACGGTCGCGATGCTGCTGACGTGCGGCCTGCTGGACCGCTACGACGGCGGCATGGTGCCGGTGCTGCTGCCCCTGTCGACGTGGAACCCGGCGGTCGAGGACATCCGCACGTGGCTCACGCGCAGGCTGTACGAGGACCACCCGGCGTTGCGCAACACCGAGCTGTACGGCAGCTACGCCGGTGACCTGCTGATCGAGCAGCACCTGGTCCTGCCCGTGCTCGACGGCCTCGACGACATCCCCGCGCACCAGCGCGCGGACGCCCTCGCGCGGATCGCCAAGGCGTTCCCCGCCAAGCGCCCGCTGGTGCTGACCTGCCGCACCGGCGAGTTCGCGCAGGCCGTCCACCTCGCGGGCCCGCTGCCCGGCGCGGACGTCGTCGAACTGGCCCCGCTCGACCTGGACGAGGTCGCCGCCTACCTGCGCGCGAGCGCCGACAGCTGGGGTGCCGCGCGCTGGGAGCCGGTGTTCATCCAGCTGCGCGAGGAACCGGACGGCAGGCTCGCGGACGCGTTGTCGACGCCGCTCACGATGTGGCTCGCCAGCATGGTCTACGCCGACAGCGAGGCGGAGCCGACCGAACTGCTCGACCGCGGCCGTTTCCCGGACGCGCGGGCCATCTCCGACCACCTCTGCGACGAACTGGTGTCGCGCGCGTTCGGCAACAGGGCGTTCGCGCACCACGCCAACGCCACGCAGGTGTGGCCGCGGGACAGGGCGCGCAAGTGGCTCGAGTTCCTGGCCCACGAGATGCGCGACCGCGGCATCCGCGAACTGGCCTGGTGGGAGCTGCGCCGGTCGGTCGGCAACACGTGGCTCGCCGTGCTCGGCGCGCTGGCGCTGGGCGCGATCGGCGGGTTCGGCGTCGGCTGGCTGATGGCGTACTCGATCACGCCGTCGCTCGCCCCGATCACCGGCCTGGTCGCGGGCATCGCCGTCGGCGCCGCCGCGCTGACCGCGTCCCACGAACGCAAAGCCAAGCCCCGCCTGGGGATCTGGCGCAGCCTGCTGCTCGTGCCGGGGGTCGTCGGGCTCGCAGGCGGGCTCGTCTTCGGTGCCCTGTACGGACTTTCCGCCGGACTCGTGGTCGGGCTCGGACTCGCCGTCGCGATCGCGCTGCGGTTCGCGTTGTCGAGCGCCGCCGAGCTGTCGCAGGCCTCCAGTCCTCAGTGGACGATGGCCCGCGACCGGATCGCCGTCTGGACCGGATCTCTCGTGCTGGCCGTGGTGTTCGGCTCGGCCGCGGCGCTGGTGTTCGGCCCCGCCCAGACCGGCATGGTCGGGCTGGGACTCGCGTCCGGGCTGATGCTCGGGTTCGCACTGGCCGTGCTGCACCTGCGCTGGTGGTGGTTCACCGTCGCCCGGATCTGGCTGGCACTGCGCGGAAAGCTGCCCTGGGAGCTGATGGTGTTCCTGGAGGACGCGCGCAAGCTCGGCGTGCTCTGCCGGGCGGGAGCCTGCTACCAGTTCCGGCACGGACTGGTGCAGGACCGCCTGGCAGAGCACGAGATGACGTCCAGGACTACTCGGTCCGCAGGCCCAGTGCGCCGGTCGCCCTTCTCAGCGAGGGCAACGTCAGAGCGGTGACCAGCACGACCATCCCCACCGAGATGCCGGTGACGAAGCCGATGCCGGCCCAGTCGTAGTGGACCTCGGCGTCGAACGCCCTCGTGACCAGCACTCCGAGCAGGATGCCGGTGCCCACCGACACCACCGTGGAGATCACCAGCGGGATCGCGTTCTGCCACACCAGCGACCGGGCGAGCGTGCCGCGGGGCACCCCGCCGGCCGCCATCGCCGCGAGCGGACGGCGACGTTCCCGCACCTGCTCCAGCCCCACGACCAGCAGTGACGCTCCTGCGAGCAGCAACGTGAGCAGCGCGGCCCCGTAGAGCGCCCTGCGCACCGCCAGGAACACCTGCTCGATCTCGGACGAGTTCTCCTGACCGAAGAAGACGGTGTACACCCGCCACGAGTAGGGCGCGAGGGCGTTGCGCACGTGCTCCGCGACGTCCGGCCGCGTCGTGTCCATCTCGGCCTGGATCTCGGCGTACGTGTGGGTGAGGTCGAGGTTCCCGGCCGCGGCCGGGGTGACGAAGAGGCCGAGGCGGGTACCGGTCCTGCGCTCGAACGCCGGCACCGTCCAGGTGGCGCCGGTCTCCTCGAACTTGACGACGTCACCGGCCTCGGGGTCACCGAGACCGTTGCCGGTCGGCACGAGGTAGGTCTTGCCGTCCGTGCAGTCCGCGAGGTCCACCACCGTCTTGAGCGCGGCGCACGTTCCGACCGCGATGGTGGTGTGGCCGTCGTCGGGTGTTGTCGCCCAGGTGCGCAGAAGGCTCTGCACTCCGACCACGCCCGGTGTCCTGGCCAGCACGTCCGGCAGTTCCGGGAGCGGGGTGGCCTCGTTCACCGAGATGGTGAGGGAGTTCCTGCTCGCCGACCGCGTGTCCTCGGCCTTCACGTCGTTCTCGACGCCCGCGAGGATCACCTGCAGCGTCACGGTGCCCGCGAGCACGACCGCCACGCCGCCGACGACCCGTGCCGCCGTACCCGCGTCGAGCTGCAACCGGCGCACGGCCAGCTGCAACGCGGGCGTGGCGCCGCTCATCCGGTGAACGGCCCGTTCGACCAGCCACGGCAGCAACGCCGGGACGGCGAACATCAGCAGGACGACACCGGCGATGATCGGCCACTCCTCCGGCTTGGCCTGTCCGCCGAACCTGCCGAACTGGCTGGCCAGCAGCGCCGCGCCGCCCAGCGCGGGCACGACCCGCCACCACAGCCTGCGTTTCACCGGTTTCTGCTCGCGAACAACGCCGAGCGGTTCGACGATCGTGCGGCGCATGGCGAACACCGAGGTCAGCACGGCCAGAACCGGCACGGAGATCACCACGACGAGCGTCAACGGCAACGTCGGCGTGAGGTCGCTCGGGAACACCGCCACCTCGGGGAGGGGGATGTCATCCGCGAGCGGCCTGATGGCGAACAGCAGCCCGAAGCCGATGACCAGCCCCGCCACCGCACCGGCCAGCGCCTCGCCGGACGCGATCAGCCGCACCCGTGCCGCACCAGCGCCGACCAGCCGCAACGCCGCCAGCCGGCGATCACGCTGAGCGGCGGCCAGCCTGGTCGCGACGCTCACGAACACCAGCACGGGGAACAGCAGCACGACAGCGCCGACGATGCTGAGCATCAGCAGGATCGTCGGCAGCCCACCGCCGGCGTACTGCTGGCCGAACGCGTAGACCTGGTTGCCGTCGTTCCGCTGGATCTTCGTGTCCCCGGCGAGGAACCTGAGGTCCTGCGGCCCGTCCATGCCCTGCGGCGCGAACGTGCCGATGACCTTCTGCGGGAACCTCGGCCGCAGCAGTTCGCCCTCGGGGCTCGCCAGCAGGTCCGCGAGCCGTGGCGACACGATGATCTCGTTGTCCCCCGGCAGCCGCTCGACTCCGGGCGGCTTGGGCGCGTCCGCCACCATGGCGCGCACGTACGCGCCGCTGACGAAGTCGGACCGGTACGCGACCGACCCGTTCTCCAGCAGCAGCGGCGCCGCCCCGGTGCCCTCCTCCACGACGTTGCGGGCGTCTCCCCGCTGGTCGCGGTTGCCGAACGCGGTCGGGATGGACGCGGCGAGCAGCAGCACCGCCACGCACATCCCGATGCCGACGCCTTGGAGCGCGAGCCTCACCCAGGACTTCCGGCTGCCCCCGACGGCCAGCCGGACTCCCAGGGCGAGGTCGCTCAGGACCCGGTTCACCTGACGAACTCCACGTCCCGTGAACGGCCGTCGCGCACGACGACCTCGCGGTCCGAGTACGCGGCGACCCGCGGTTCGTGCGTGACCAGCACGACGGCCGCGCCGGTCTCCCTGGCCGCGGTCGTGAGCAGGTGCATCACCCGCTCGCCGTTGAGCGAGTCGAGTGCGCCGGTCGGTTCGTCGGCGAAGACCACCTTCGGCGACGTGACCAGCGCACGGGCCACCGCGACCCGTTGCCCCTGGCCACCGGAGGTCTCGCCGGGTCGCTGGTCGGCGACGGTGTCGACCTCCAGCCGGGCCATCCACTCCTTCGACGCGCGCTCGGCGTCCCTGCGCTTCATGCCGCTCAGCCGCAACGGCAGCGCGACGTTCTCCAGGCAGGTGAGCTCCGGCACGAGCTGGCCGAACTGGAAGACGAACCCGAACTCGGTGCGCCGCAGCTCACTGCGGGCGCCGTCGTTCATCCCGGTCAGGTCGCGGCCGCGGTAGGTGACCGTGCCGGAGTCCGGCGGCAGGATGCCCGCGAGGCAGTGCAGCAGGGTGGACTTGCCGGACCCGGACGGGCCCATGATCGCGACGACCTCGCCCTCGCGGATCGAGATGCCGGCACCGTCCAGCGCGTTCGTCTTCCCGAACGACTTGTAGAGGCCCTCAGCGGTGAGCAGGGTCATCGGGCCACCTCCTCGGCGAGTTTGTCCAGACGGGCCGCGGTCAGCTCGAGCCACCGCAGGTCCGCTTCGAGGTGGAACAGGGCGAAGTCGCAGATGAGCTGGTCGGCGAGGTCGCCGTCCGTCTTGCGCCTGGTCAGGTCGCGCATCGTGGTGAGGTGCGCGGAGCGTTGGGTGTCGAGCACCTCGGTCGCGCTGCGGCCGGACAGCAGGGCCAGCACGACCTTCGCGTAGAGGGTGTTCTGCAGGTACGGCTCGGGCTTCTCCGGCGTGCCGAGCCAGCGTTCTACATCAGTCACCCCGGCGTCCGTGATCGCGTACCGCTTGCGCTCCGGGCCGTCGCCGGCCTCCACGCCCGCGTCGCTCACGAAGCCGTTCTTCAGCAGTCTCGACAGGGTCGAATACACCTGTCCGTAGTGCAGAGGCCGGTCGTGACCGAAACGCTCGTCGTACGCGCGCTTCAGGTCGTACCCGTGCCTTGGACCGCCCTCTAGCAGGCCCAACAGTGCGTGTCCGATCGACATGAGGAGCACTATACACACGATGTATACACCGAGTGTATTGCTCGGACGGCCTGACGGGCGTCCGCCGTGGCGCCTACAGTGGTGGGGTGACTGGTCTGACTGTCGGCTGGGATCACGACGTCGAGCTGCTGCTCGACTTCCTGAACACTCGACACGTACTGGACAGTGAAGCCTCCTGGCGCGCATGGGTGACCGAGCGCGGCCTCGGGCGGAGCAGTGAAATAGCGCAGGCGCGCGCCGCTCGTGCGGCGCTGCGGTCGTCCATCGAGGGGTCCTCAGGGCCTCAGACGGCAGCGGGCGTCGTCCACATCGAGCTCACCGACGGCGTCCCGGTGCTGTCGAGCTCGGACGCGCTCGGCGCTGTGCTCGCCGCTTCGGCCCGCCTCGCGGTACTGGGCTCGTGGGAACGCTTCAAGATCTGTCCCGCCGACGACTGCCTGCGTGCGTTCTTCGACCGCTCGCGCAACCGATCGCGCACCTGGTGCTCGATGCAGGTGTGCGGGAACCGCGAGAAGGCCCGCACGTTCCGAAAACGCACGAGAGCTCAGAACAGCACGTTGGCCACCGTGTAGATCACCAGGCCGGCGAGCGCGCCGACCACGGTGCCGTTGATCCGGATGAACTGCAGGTCCCTGCCGACCTGCAGTTCGATCTTGCGCGAGGTCTCCTCCGCGTCCCAGCGCTCGACCGTGTCCGTGATCAGCGTGGTGATCTCCGCGCGGTAGTTGCCGACCACGTACCCAGCGGCCTGCTCCAGCCAGCCGTCGACCTTGGCCCGCAGCTCCGGGTCGTCCGTGAGGTTGGTGCCGAGCGTGATCAGGCCCTGGGTGACGCGCCTGCGCAGCTCGCTGGACGGGTCCTCGGCAGCATCGATCAGCATCTTCTTGGCCGTGCCCCAAGCGCTGCTGATCAGCTTCTGGACGTCCGGGTGCCCGATCACCTGCTGCTTGACCTGCTCGGCGCGCTGCATGGTCGCCTCGTCGGTCTGCATGTCACCGGAGAACTCGATCAGGAACTGGTCGACGGCGAGGCGCATCGGGTGGTTGACGTCGGTCTTGACCGCCCACGCGAAGTTGACCAGCTCGGTGTAGACCTTGTCGCCGAGCAGGGCGTCGACGAACTTGGGCGACCAGGTGGGCGCACGGTCCGTGACGATGAGGCTGACCTTGTCGGAGTTGTCGCGCACCCACTCGTAGGCGCGGTCGCACATGAGGTCGACGAGCTTGTGGTGCGCGCCGTCGGTCAGCACCTGCTGCAGCAGCTTGCCGAGCGGCGGCCCCCACGGCTTCGCCGTGACGCGCTTCACGATCGCCTGCTCCACGACCGCCTGGACCTCTTCGTCCTTGAGGACCGTGATCGCGCCCTTGAGGACGTTCGAGAGCTCGTTGGTGACCCGCTCGGCGTTGTCGGGCTGCTTGATCCAGGCACCGGCGCGTTCCGCGATGCCCGCCCTCCTCAGCTTGTCCTGCACGATCTCCGGGCTCAGGAAGTTGACGCCCACGAAGTCACCGAGCGTCTGGCCGAACACGGCCTTGCGTTCGGGGATGATCGCGGTGTGCGGGATCGGCAACCCCAGTGGCCTGCGGAAAAGGGCCGTGACGGCGAACCAGTCGGCGAGCGCGCCGACCATGCCGGCCTCCGCGGCGGCCCGCACGTAACCCACCCAGGCGCCCTCGAAGGCGTGCGTGCCGAAGAAGATGATCGTCGCGCCTATCAGGAAGCTCGTCGCGACGAGCTTCATCTTGCGCAGGTCGGTGCGCTTCTGCTGGTCAGCGGCGGTCAGTTGCTCCACAACGCCATTGTCCGTCAACTTCCGGATCTAGGGGCTGAGCTAGCAGTTCAGCTCCCGATCGGATCGCGTTTTCATCCATCACCGGCTGTCATGGACGAGGCCGCATCGCCGTTCGCACTCAGGCGGCAGGTTCGGGCACGTTGACAGGTGCCCACACCGAGCGCGCACGGTCGCGCACGTTGATCCCGGCGACGTGGTCGGACGGCCCAGCGAGGCCGCACTGACGACAGCAGAACCAGTCCCGATTGGGCCTGTTGTTGCGGGCTACGTGACTGCAGCGTGGGCACATCTGCGACGTGTACCGGGCATCCACAGTGATCACCGGGACACCGGCGCGCTTCGCCTTGTATGCGATGAACGCGCCAAGCTGCTGAAAAGGCCAGGAAGAGTGGGTAGCTCGCTGATCGCGGCGAGGCCGTACCCGGTCACGAATTCCGCTCAAATCCTCCAGAGCGATACCGCGACCGGTGCGTTGCGCGACAGCCACCATCTTCTTGGCGATCTCGTGGTTCACCTGAGTCACATGGCGATGCTCTCGCCGAGCCCGCCGACGCAGGCAACGGCTTGCTGATCTGGTGCCCTTGGCCTGCAGCTCGGCGCGCTTTCGCGCGTGCCATCGCCGGTAACGTTGCAATCGACGGCCCTGGAAGTTCTCGCCGTCCGACGTGGTGGCCAGGTTGACGATTCCGCGGTCCACGCCGATCCAGTCGTTCGGCGCAAGCACCTCGGCTTCGGGCACCTCGCAGGTGGCGATCAGCAGCCACTTGCCGCTACGGAACACCAGGTCGGACTCACCTTTCCGGTGTGCAACGAGAGTCGCGAGCTGCGCAGGATGCCCAGCGAACGGGACGCCCTTCAAGCGACCCATGACTGTCCAGATCGACACCGTCTTGTCGTCGTACCGCCACGAGAGCATGCGGTCGTCGAATGGCTGTGCCGCATCCTCCCGAAACCGGATCGCCTTGCTTTCAGCCTTGGCCTTGCGTGAGCCGACCAGACCGCCGATTCGGATTCTGGCGTGCACGCTCGAATATGCGTCGACGACCTTCTTGACGGTCCGAACTGCGGCTTGAGCTCCGAGCCCAGCAGCCCGCATGTCTCCGTAGACCAACTTCTGCAGATCGTTGCGAGAACTCACGGCTCGTTCGAACGCCGTTTTCGATGCATTGTCCGCAGCTGCGTTGCACGCACGCAGAGTCGCAACCAGTGCTGCCGCCTGCTCAGCACACGGCAGCAAACGAACCTGGACAACGACCTTCATCCGACAAATCTAGAACATACGTTCGACGACACACTTTTCGGGTGCGGCGACGGCGCAGATTTCTCACACCCAGGGGAGCCAGGCTTCCCTCAACACACGATTCGGGTGAAGATCCTGCGTTGTGCGGGTACCAGCGCTAGTTCCCCGGTTGCAGCCGTTCACGTCGACCATCTTCGCGGAGATGACGGCGCTGGCCGTGCAGCACGACGCCGTCAACCTCGGTCAGGGCTTCCCCGACACCGATGGTCCGTCGTCGATGCTGCAGGCCGCCCAGTCGGCGATCGCGTCGGGGGTGAACCAGTACCCGCCTGGGCCGGGCATGCCGGTGCTGCGCCGCGCCGTCGCCGCCCACCGCTCGCGGTACGGCCTGTCCTACGACCCGGACACCGAGGTCCTGGTGACGGTCGGTGCCACCGAGGCGATCGCGGCCTCGTTGCTGGCGCTGGTCGAGGCCGGTGACGAGGTGATCCTGATCGAGCCGTACTACGACTCGTACGCCGCCTCCGTGGCCCTGGCGGGCGCTACCCGGGTGACCGTCGGCCTGCGCGAGGACGCCTCCGGCCGGTTGGCGCTGGACGTCGACGCCCTGCGTGCGGCCGTGACGCCGCGGACTCGGGCCGTCCTGGTCAACACGCCGCACAACCCGACCGGCACGGTGTTCCGCTTGGAGGAGCTCCAAGCGATCGCGGCACTGTGCGTGGAGCACGACCTGCTGGCGATCACGGACGAGGTCTACGAGCACCTGGTGTTCGACGGGCTCGTCCACATCCCGCTGGCCTCGCTGCCGGGCATGGCGCCGCGGACGTTGTCGATCTCCGGCGCAGGCAAGACGTTCAACTGCACCGGCTGGAAGATCGGCTGGGTGTGCGGACCCGCCGAGCTGGTCTCGGCGGTGCGCGCGGCCAAGCAGTTCATGACCTTCGTCGGCGGTGCGCCGTTCCAGCCCGCCGTCGCGCACGCCCTGACCGCCGAACTGGACTGGGTCACGGGGCTGCGGGACTCGCTGGCGTCCAAGCGCGCTCGGCTGGCCGAGGGTCTGCGTGCGGCCGGGTTCGAGGTGCGTTCGTCCGAGGGCACGTACTTCATCTGCGCTGACGTCCGGCCGTTGGGTTACACGGACGGCCTGGCGCTGTGCCGTGACCTGCCCGCCCGGATCGGCGTCGCGGCCGTGCCGGTGCAGGTGTTCACGGACCGGCCCGACCAGTGGAAGCACCTGATCCGGTTCGCGTTCTGCAAGCAGGACGCCGTGATCGACGAAGCCGTGGAGCGCCTCCACAAGCTGTAGTTGTCCACAGGTGTGGATGAGTTCTTCCACAACTGTGGACAACCCACTTTCGGGTGAGGTGGGGAGCCGCGGCTGCGGAGTTCGACTCCAAATGGCATGGACTCGAACACTGAGGTTCTCGTGGCGTGGCGTTCCGGTCTCTCCGGCTGGGACGCCCTCGTCGACCGCTACTCCCGCCTGGTCTGGTCGGTGCCCAGATCGTTCCGCCTGAGCCAGACCGACGCCGCCGACGTCTACCAGTGCACCTGGCTCTGCCTGGCGGAACACCTCACCCGGCTTCGAGAACCGGACCACCTGGCGACCTGGCTGGTCCGTACCGCCACGCGCCAGTCGATAGCGGTCCTGCGCACGCGTGGCCGCGAGGTCTCCTACGACCTGTGGGAGCCGGAGTCCGTTCTGCCGAGCCCTGACGAGGTCGTGATCACCCACGATCGGCGGCGTCGGCTGTGGTCCGCGCTGATGACCTTGAACGAACGCTGCCAGCGGCTGCTGAGGATCGCTGCCCACAGCCCTGAGCTGAGTTATGCACAGGTTGCCGACGCCCTGGGGATGAACCTGGGGAGCGTTGGTTCCACACGCAGTCGTTGCCTCGCTGACCTGCGGCGGAAGGTGGGGGACCTGCGGTGAGCGATGTCCAGCCCCGGCCAGTTGTCCACAGGCTGCTCGATTCCGGAGGTGCACGATGAGGGACTCGCTGCTCGACGAGATCGCCGACCTGTTCAGTTCGGACACCCCGCCACCTGCCCTCGCACCACGCCCGACGGGTCTCGAACCGATGGCCCCTGTGGACGAACCGGTGCGCGGCCCGTCCCGCCAGCTCGTGTTCCACCTCGGCACCGGCCGCCTGCACCTGCAGCTCGACCCCGGCCACCTGACCGGCGTGCTGGACGACAGCGGCCTCGCCGTCGAGATCCATTCGCCGTCCAGCGTCCAGGCGCTGCGGCCCGATCCCGAGGGCTGGTTCCGCGCGACCGTCAGGCCGGGTCCGGTGTGCGTGACGGTGCCCGGCCTGGGCCTCACGACCGGCTGGTTCGTCGCGTGAGCGCGAGCGCCGACCCGCGGGCCACCATCGCGACGACCGAGGTCCGGGGCACCAAAGTGCAGCGTGCCGACGCCCTGCACGACCTCAGCGTCGCCCACGTCGAGCTCGGCCACCTCGACGTCGCCGCGCGGTTCGCCCGGCGCGGGTTGCGGCTCACCGGCGAGGCGCGGTTCCACCTCACGCTCGCGTGGATCGAGCTGGACCGGGGCCGCCGCAAGCAGAGCCTCCAGCACCTCGACCTCGCGACACCTCGGCTGCACGGCAGGGAACTGGCTCGGGCCAGGTGCCTGCGGGGGTTGCACCTCTGCCAGGACGCCGAGCCGCGGCTGGCGATCGCCGAACTCACGGCGGTCATCCGGGAGCTGCGCCGGTACGGCGACGAGAGGTGGCTGGCCAACGCGCTGATCGGACGCGGGATCGCTCGTTGCCACGCGACCAGGCTGCCGTCCGCCGAGGCCGACTTCAGGGCGGCGGAGACGGTGCTGCGGGCGCTGGGTGAGCCGGGCAGAGCGGCGATGTGCCTGCACAACAGGGGGTTCGTCGCGATGCTCGCCGGCGACCTGCCGCTGGCCCTGCGCAGGTACGAGGAGGCCGCGAAGGCCGGTCTCGACTCGGCGAGCCGGCCGGAGGCGCTCGTCGACAGGGCCGAGGCGCTGCTCGCGGCGGGGCTGACGGCGGACGCGCGACGGGTGCTGGCGCCCGCGATGGAGCTGCTGCGGCGGTGCGATCGGCATGTGCCCGAGCTGGCGGTGCTGAGCGCGCGCTGTGCGTTGCGCGACGGCGATCCCGCTCCCGCGATCCGGCTCGGCGGCACGGACGCCGAGTTCATGCTGGCGGCCGGGAAGCTCGACGCCGTTGCGGCGCACCGGTTTCGCGGACCTGCCCAGACGCGGGCGCTCGGGTGGCTCGCGCAGGCCAGGCGCTCTGACCGGCGAGGCGCGCTGGCCGCGTGCCGGGCGGGTGTGAAGGTGCTCGACGAGCACCACGGCGACTGGCCGCGACGCGAACTGACCGGGCACGCGCTCGGCCTCGCCAGGACGGCGCGCGAGGTGCTGCACTGGTCGGAGCACCACCGAACGTCGGTTCCCCTGCCTCACAACGACCCTGGGCTCGCGCAGGCCCTCACCGACCTGCGCCGGGCGAAGGCGTTCGGACTGCCGTTGGAGGCGTTGGAGCGGAACGTCCGAAGGCTGACCCTCGCCTCCAGGAGAAGCGTGAGCACGAGCACGGCACCGACGGGACTGCCCCTGGTCAGCTTCATCGTCCACGAAGGACAGATGAAGGCCGTCACGCTCGTCGACGGGCGGGCCCGGATGCGCGTGGTTCCCGACCCCGCGGAACTCGTCCGCACCGCGAAGCTCGCACTGCGGGCCGGGCGCACCGTCACCACCGACCTGCTGCCGGACGCGGAGGAGGTCGTCGTCATCCCCGACGGGGTGCTCGACGAGATGCCGTGGGCCGCGCTGGGCCGCCGAGTTCACGTCATCCCGGCGTTGAGCCGGTGGAGGCCGTCCGGTCGAGGTGGCCACCGGCTCTGGGTCACCGGCCCCGGGCTGTCCCACGACGAAGTGCCCGCCCTGCAACGGGAACACGGCGGCACGATCGTCGAGTCCACTGTGGAATCAACTCTGGCACAGTTGAACGGTGCCGGGATCGTGCACATCGCGGCGCACGGGCACGTCCACCCGGACAACCCGCTGTTCTCCCACCTGGACCTGCGGGACGGCCCGCTCTACGGCTACGACGTCGCGAGGATCGAGCACCCGCCCGAGATCGTCGTCCTGTCGGCCTGCGAGTCCGGACTCGCCCGCGCGTTCCTCGACGCCGGCACCAGAGCGGTGATCGCGAGCGTGCTGCCGGTGCCGGACGCGCGGGTCGGCGCGGCCATGGCCGAGGTCCACCGCCTCGCCGACCACCCCGCGGAGGCCGCGCGAGCCGTCGCCCACCTGGGCTTCAGCTGCTACGGCACCGGCACGAGGGTGGCGGCGTGCAGGGCGGCGGCGAACGACGTACCGGTGCAGAGCAGCTGGGAGTCGCCGACCGCGGCCGGCACGTCGACCCCGGACGCGACGACGTCCACCCAGGGCCCGTGACCCGAGAAGGAGGCCGAGGCGCCCACCGCCGTCACCGAGGGCAGAGCGGCGGGCCACCACGGACGTCCGGAACCGCCGTTGCCCGCCGCGGCCACCACGTTGCCGCCGCAGCCTGCCAGGACCGGCGGGCAGAGGTCGTCGAACGAGTAGGTGCCGGACGCGACCAGCACCACCGGCAGGTCGCGGGTGGCGCGCAACGCGGCGGCGAGGGTGAGGTCGTCACCGAAGCCCGAGGCGCCCAGGACGGGGAACGGACGCACCGAGGCGCCGTGGTGGCGGAGAACCCCGGCGACCAACGCGCCGTGCGGGGCGTCGAGAGGGGTGTCGAGCAACGCGACCGTGCCCTCGCCCAGCAGATCCGGGAGGCGCTCGCCGATCACCGGCCGGGAGGTACCGATCATGATCGGGCAGGCGAGGTGGACGTGGTTCGGAGTGGCACCCACCTCGGCGGCGATCTCGGCGACGCGCGCTCGTTCGGAGGCTTTCAAGTGCACGCGGATGGCGCCCGAAGCGATCTCCTCGTGCGAGTAGACGCCCCGCAAGCGCTTGCGCACAGTGGGTGCGTCCACTGGCAGGACGACCAGTTCCCCCGAACGGAGCAAGCACTCATTTGGACCCGCCGGATCGTGCACGACCACCGGACCGAGTGCGGCGGAGGCGTGATCGACCAGCTCAGAGAGGCTGTTGACCTGCTTGGGCGCGTCCACATCGGACACCATCCCCCGCCGCGACACGGTCCACACGGGACCGACGCGCGATGTCACTCGATCCGATGACGACACAGACGGTGTTCATGCCTGATCAGGGCAACACGGACAGCCGCACGAGACCGCCCTTCCGGGTGTTTCACGCCGAGGTGGTTCGCAAAGTCACTCACCGGTGCTAGACATAGCTCTACGTCGACCTCCGACGGCGCTGTGCGTTGAAGGTGACCCGAAACGGTGGACGGGTGGTGATCCTGTGGCAGGTGGTGGAGTTGGTGCATTGCTGCTGCGGACTGCTGCCCTCGGCGGGCTCACCGCCGCCGGTTGGCTGCTGAGCGGCACCACTGCGTCCGCCAGCCCCGAGGAACCCCCCGCCGTCGAGATCACCACCGAGACCGCTGCCGAAGCCCCACAGTTGCTCGAGGACCCGGCCGGGTGGGCGGAAGCCTTCACCGCGTCGTTGGCCGAGAAGCACCAGCCGGAGAAGTTCGTCCCACCGCCGGTCCTGCCGCCGGTCCTGACGGAGCCGGAAGAAGAGCCGCAGGAAGAGCCCGACGAGGGCCCGGTCCTCGACTTCACCGGCGGTTCGAGCAGCAACTCGCGGTCGGGCACCATCTCGAACCAGGCGCCGCCCGCGGTCATCGAGGCCAAGGCCAAGGTCCGCGCCGCCAAGATCGCCGCGAGGCTCGCGGCCGAACTCCCGCCGCCGCCTCCTCCGCCACCCGCACCGATCTCGGTGGCGAAGCAGGCCGTGCAGCTCCTGCCCGACCTTCCGGTGCCCGCTCCCGTGAAGACCGAACCCGCGCCGGCGAACGACTACAACTGGTCCGCTCCCGGCCCGGACGCCCCGCTGCCCGCACCGCAGCAGGCCCCCGCCGTGGTCACGACGGTCTCCACGTCGTCCGGCCACACCGACAACTCCGGCGGCACGCGCGGCGTGCTCGCCGTTCTGACGTCGCACAACTCGCTCTTCCCGCCCGCCACGTGGTCGGTCGAGGAGCGTCGCGACGGCACTGAGCCCGGCAGCATTCCGGGCCTGCCCAGCACGTCACCCGACTGAGTCCGGCAGGACCAGTCTGCCCTCTGCGCGATTTGTGACCGTCTCGTGCCGTCGCGCCAGTAACTCCTTCTGTCATTTCCCGTTGTACGCAAGGAACCCCCAGTCTTCCTGACCTGCCAACCGCGCCCTGGCAGGTCGGGTCTGGTCCGAGTGCCGCGCTGCCCCCGCAGTCTCGGACCACACGGGAAACCTGCGGACGGGGAACGCCAATCCCTGGGACGTTCCCCTCCGCAGGCCTCTCGTTTGCAAGTTCGTCGGCCCGGTCTCCCCCGCTGCGGGAGACCGGGCCGACGTGTTTCACGCGACCGGCGTCGACAGCTCGGCATCCGCCGGAAAGCCTGTACCTGCAACAGAAGCAGCTATCACACCCAAACGGCCTATCGCTTCTCGCAGCACTTCGGGTGACTGCGTGTACGGCACTCGGAGCATCTGCTCGCACCCTCCGTGCACGGCCCACCTGGGTCCGGGCACGATCCGCAGGCCGTGGTTCTGCGCCATCACGGCGATCCTGGTGCTGACCGGCGCGTCGAGCGTGCACCACAGGCCGAGACCGCCGGCCGGGACCTTGAAGTTCCACTGTGGACAATGCTCCGCCAGTGCCTGCACCGCGACGTCCCGCTGCGCGGCGAACTCCAGGCGCCGTTGCCGCAGGACCGGTTCCGGATCCCGCAGCAGGTCGGTCAGCACCAGCTGCTCGAACACCGGCGTGCCCAGGTCGATCGCCGCCCGCGTGGACGTCAGGCGGTGCACGATCTCCGCCGACGCCCGGATCCACCCGACGCGCAACCCGCCCCAGTGCGACTTGCTCGCGGACCCCAGCGTCACCACCAGGTCCCCGCCGAACGCCGCCATCGGCAACGGCATCGGCTCGTCGGTCAGCGACAGCTCGACCAGCGTCTCGTCGACGACGAGCGGCGTGTGCGCCTTGCGCAGCACGGCGACGAGCTTCTCCCGTCCCGCGGAGGGGAGAAGCAGTCCGGTCGGGTTCTGGAAGTCGGGGATGAGGTAGGCCAACCGGGGCCCGACCTGCCGCAACGCCGCCTCGTAGGCGTCGACGTCCCAGCCGTCGTCCGTCATCGGCACCGGCACCGGGATCGCCGACGCCGCCCGCACCGCCTCCAGCGCGTTGGGATAGGTCGGCTGCTCGACCAGGACCCGGTCGCCGGGCCCGGCGAACAGCCGCAGCGTCAGCGCCCACGCGTGCTGAGCCCCTGACGTGACCACGATCTGGTCCGCGGAGGTCGGCAGTCCTCTCGCGGTGTACCGATCGGCGATCACCTGGCGCAACGCGGGCAGTCCGCGCTCGTGGTAGCCGTGCGACCCGAGGTGCTCGGGCATCTGGTCCATCGCGGCGACCATGGCCTGCCGCAGTCCGGGGTGCGCCGGCGGCGCACACCGGGTCAGGTCGATCAACGTGTCGTCGCCGCCCGTGATGCCGCCGCCTGCACCGACGGGACCGTTGATCCACGACCCGGCACCGCGCCGCGACTCCACGACCCCCTCGGTGCGCAGCTGGTCCAGGGCGGATGTGATGGTGGTACGGCTCACTGGCAGCGCGTCGGTGAGCTCGCGTTCGGACGGCAGCCGGGTCCCCACGGGCAGCCGTCCGTCCGCGACCAGCAGTTTCAGCGCCGCGGCGAGGTCGGTGGACCCCTGCCGGGCACCGCTACGACGCCACTCACCCAGCAGTCGGGCGAGCCGGGTACCGGAAATACGTCCACCTGGCGGGAGCATGAGGCCAATTATCCCGAATTGGCTATGGATTACCAGGCCAATCGCAGCGCAACATGGCCACATGGCCTCCATGACCGCACTCCACCAGGTCTCCGTCCGGATCTCACCCGCCCGGCGCCTCCCACAGCTCCTCGCAGGTCTGTGGCTCTACGGCGCGAGCATGGCGATGCAGATCCGCGCGACCCTCGGCCTGAACCCGTGGGACGTGCTGCACGAGGGCCTCACGAAGATCACCGGTCTGAGCTTCGGCCTGATCACCGCGATCACCGGCGTGCTCGTGCTGCTGGCGTGGATCCCGCTCAGGCAGAAGCCGGGCATCGGCACGATCGCGAACGTCGTGGTCATCGCCGTCAGCGTCGACGTGACGCTCTGGCTCCTGCCCGCCCCCGAAGGACTCCTGCCCAGGATCGTGTTCCTGACGCTGGGCATCGTCCTGAACGCCGTCGCGTTCGCCGCGTACGTCGGTTCCCGGCTCGGACCGGGCCCGCGCGACGGCCTCGTCACCGGGTTCTGCCGCCGCACGGGCATCTCCCTGCGGCTCACGCGGACCGTGCTCGAACTGATCGTGCTCGGCACCGGCTGGCTGCTCGGCGGCACGGTCGGCATCGGCACGGTCCTCTACGCGCTCGGCATCGGCCCGCTCGCACAGCTGTTCCTGCCCGCACTCACCTGGCGCGAGCGCTCGCGGCCCGCTTGCGAAGCTCCTCGTACGTGACTCCTCGCTCGGTCAGCACCTCGGCCGCGATTCCCTTGCCCTGCAACAACGCCAGCAGGATGTGTTCCACACCCAGGTAGTTGTGGCCGAGGTCGCGCGACTCGCGCAACGAGTTCTCCAACGCCTTCTTGAAGTCCTTTTCCAGCGGCATGCCGAACCACCGCCGGCGTGGACCTGGCCGCAGCACCCCGGTTCCCAGTGACTGCTCCGCCGACTCGATCACCGCGTCGACGTCGATCCCCAAGCCCCGCAACGCTTCCGAGTCGGCCTTGGTCAGCCCGCCCTTGCGCCGGTAGTCCTGGAACGCCGTCTCCAGCTCGTCGCGCGGCAGGTCGAACCCGGCCAACGCCGGCGCGTCGAGCAACGCCAGCAGCAGGTGCTCCACGCCGACCTCGGCGGCGTGGACCTGTTCCGCCTCCCGCACCGCGGCCTTGACCGCCTCACGGGCTTCCTTGGTGAACCGTTCCGCGATCATCATCGACCCCCGTGCTTCTTGTGGACCGCCTGGCGGGACACCCCGAGTTCCGCCGCGATGTCCTGCCACGACCAGCCCTGTGCCCGCGCACTGCGGACCTGGGCGGCTTCCAAGTGTTCGAGCAGTCGCCGCAGCGCGGTGACGGCCCGCAACCCGACCTTCGGGTCGCGGTCCCCGGCCGCTGTGGCGAGATCCGTCGCTTCTGTCATGATGTCAACGTACGTTGACAACCGGCATTCGTCAACCGAAGTTGACACGTACCGTGAGGGCGTGAAGATCGAGACCGCCGAGCAGGGGGCTCCGGGCCGAGTCACCGAAGATCGGATCCGGGTGCTGCCGAACGCCGTCCTCGTGCTCGACGGCGTGACCTCGCGAACCAGACCACCGGAGCGCAATGGCGGTTGGTACGCCTCGAAACTCGCCGACGAACTGGCCCGGCTGCTCAACGACACCGATCCGCTGACGGACCTGCTCGCCCGAGCCATCACGAACCTCGTGGCGGAACACGACCTCGTCCGCGGCGACTCGCCCTCCGCGACCGCGTCGATCATCCGCTGGAACGACGACACGATCGACGCGCTCGTGCTGTGCGACACCCCGGTCGTCGCGTTCGGACAGTCCACCCGAGTGCTGGAGGACACGAGGCTCGAGGATCTCCGGCCCGATCCGGACATCCTCCGGTGGAAGAACGAGCCGGGCGGTTACTGGGTCGCGGAGGCCGATCCCGTCGCGGGGCACCAGGCCCTGACGGCGACGTGGCGCCGCGACGAGACCGAGAGTGTGATCGCTCTCACGGACGGCGTCTCCTGCGGAGTGTCCGAGTACGGACTTTTCGCGTGGGAGGACCTGGCGCATTTGCCACTCGGCGACGTGCTCGACCGAATCCGCGAAGCCGAACGCGGTGATTCGGAGCACCAGCGCTGGCCCCGCTTCAAAACGCACGACGACCAGGCGATCGCCCGAATCAGCTTCAGCGCATGACGAAAGAAGCCCCGCAGAAACTCTGCGGGGCTTCTTTCGAAGAAGGTATGGCCAGGGGCGGGGTCGAACCGCCGACCTACCGCTTTTCAGGCGGTCGCTCGTACCAACTGAGCTACCTGGCCATGAGCTGTAGCAATCAACTACAGAAAAGCGACCCAGACGGGACTCGAACCCGCGACCTTCGCCGTGACAGGGCGACGCGCTAACCAACTGCGCCACTGGGCCTTGCTTCGTGCTGTCTTACCGTACCGTACTTTACTGCGTGCCCCCAACGGGATTCGAACCCGCGCGACCGCCTTGAAAGGGCGGGATCCTAGGCCGCTAGATGATGGGGACTAGCTGGTCTCTGGAAGCATCGTAAGCATATGCCATAGGTCCGCGCACCTCCAAAACGGGGGTGCCACTTATGCGCTGACCTGCTGAAACCACCTTCTGGGCCAGATCGCCCAGATCAACAAATGCCTGCTCAGGGCCGTTCGGGCCCGTCACGCCGGTTCAGAAGCAGTTTGTGATCCAGACAACTCCCACCCGGAGGCCGCGACACTGGGCAGCACGTGCCCCAGGATCTCGCGGATCCGCTCGGGGAAGTCCGTGCACGCCGTCGTGGCCGAAGAGATCAACCGCGCACCGAGAGCCGCGCTGCACAGCGTCCTGGCGACGGCCTCCGGATCGACGCCGACGCGCAGGTCCCCGCGCCCGGCCGCCTCGACCACGTACCCGGCGACGAGCTTCTCCCATATGAGGTGCGTGTTCGGGACGCCCGGATAGCCGACCTCGCGATCGGCGTTGAGCCGCACACCGGCGCGCAGCACCACGTCGGCCGCCATCCGGTCGGCGGACTCGGCGAACATGCCGTGCAGGGCGCTCAGCGGGTCGACGCCGCGCAGCCGCCACGACTCCCTCACCTGCGCCCACAGTTCGCCCTGCCGCTCGATCAGGGCGTCGGCGACCGCTTCCTTCGAGGGGAAGTGGAAGTAGAACGCGCCCTTGGTCAGTCCGGCACGCGCGAGCACGGCGGTCAGCGACGTGCGCTCGTAACCGAGCCGGTCGAACTCCTCCGCCGCGGCGTGGAGGATCGCCTCACGGGTCGCGTACGCCCGGTCCTGCTGGGGCATGGTCGAAGGTTAGCCGTTGCCGCTAAAGAGACCCGTGGGTATGTTTCGGGATGCGGCCCTGTTCTGCAGACGCGCTCCGGGGGGTGCGCGCCTGGAGTCAGGGCCGCTTTCGCGTCCGCACGACGTTCACCGCTGCGCGTGGGGCAGCCCGCCGTCCTCGCCCGGTGACAGGCCCAGCATGTCCAGCAGCATCCGGCAGTCCTCGGCGCCCAGGGCTCCCCTGGCGACCGCGAGCCTGGCCCGGTGGACCTGTTCGTCGGAGATCCGCGAGGGTTCTCCGTTGCGCTGGGCCGGCACGTTCGGCCCGCCCTGCCGCGACACGCTGTCGTCCTGTGTGAACAGGAACTTCCGCACTTCCAGTGACCCGCTCATGAGCACCCTCCCCGACTTGAGGTTGGCGCGAGGCTAAGCGACCTGGGACAACGGCCGCAGCCCCCCGCAGAGTGATTCCATCGGCACCCAGCGTTACTTTCCGTACTGGTGCCGTCCGTGCCCGGTGGAGAACTGGCCAGTGGATGATGGACAGATGACCGACCCCACGCCGGAGCCTTCCCCCGAAGCAGAGGGCCAAAACGCGTCCCAGACACCTTCCGCGGCCGACCAGGAGGCGATCTTCAAGGCGCTCAGCGGCATCGACCTGAACACCATCGACGCCGACATCGAGTCCGCGTTCGGTTCGCGGATGGCCGAGCTAGACAAGATGCTCGAGGGCCTCGACGACCTGGTCAACAAGATCGAGAGCGACATCCAGAACCTGGACCAGCCCAAACCCGACAGTCCTCAGTAGAGCCTTTACCCCAGGGGGGTATAGACTCGGAGCTCCGAAGAGAGAAAGGGCTCCGATGTCCGTCAGCGCCACCTACACCGTCACCGGCATGACCTGCGGCCACTGCGTCAGCTCCGTCACCGAGGAGCTGACCGAGGTCTCGGGCGTCACGGGTGTCGACGTCGTCCTGGAGACCGGTGCGGTCACCGTGACCAGCGACCGCGAGCTCGACCGCGCCGAGGTCGTCGCCGCCGTCACCGAGGCCGGGTACCAGGTCGCATGACCACGACCGAGCCTCGTCACGTCGAGCTCAGCATCAGCGGCATGACGTGCGCTTCCTGTGCGAACCGCATCGAACGCAAGCTGAACAAGCTCGACGGCGTGTCCGCCACCGTGAACTACGCGACCGAGAAGGCCAGCGTTCAGTTCCCGGACAACCTGCGCGTGGACGACCTCGTGTCGACCGTGCGCGCGGCGGGCTACGACGCGGAGGAGCCGCAACCCGAGGCTCCCGACGTGGACGAGGCTGGTGAACTGCGGCTGAGGGTCACCCTGGCCGCGGTGCTCGGCGTGCCGGTGATCGCGTTCTCGATGGTCCCGGCGTGGCAGTTCCCGACCTGGCAGTGGGTGTCGCTGGCGCTGGCGAGCGTGGTCGTGTGGGTGTGCGGCTGGCCGTTCCACCGTGCGGCTTTCGTGAACGCACGGCATGGCGCCAGCACCATGGACACCCTTGTGTCGATGGGCGTCACGGTCTCGTACCTCTGGTCGCTCTACGCGCTGGTGTTCGGCGAGGCCGGCGTCATCGGCATGCGGCACGAGTTCAGCCTGCTGCCCCGTCCCACCACCTCCGGCGACATCTACCTCGAGGTCGCGGTCGGCGTGACCGTGTTCCTGCTGCTCGGACGCTGGCTGGAGGCCCGTTCGAAGCGCAGCGCGGGTGCGGCCCTGCGGTCGTTGCTCGCGCTCGGCGCCAAGGACGTGGCGGTGCTGCGCGACGGCGCCGAGACCCGCGTGCCGGTCGGTCAGCTCCGGGTCGGCGAACGCTTCGTGGTCCGTCCGGGTGAGCGCATCGCCACCGATGGTCTAGTGGTCGACGGCAGTTCGGCCGTGGACCGCTCGATGGTCACCGGCGAATCGGTGCCGGTCGAGGTCAGCGAGGGCGATCCGGTCGTCGGCGGCACCGTGAACGCGGGCGGCAGGCTCGTCGTGGAGGCCACTTCGGTCGGCGCGGACACACAGCTCGCGCGGATGGCCAGGCTGGTCGAGCAGGCCCAGGCCGGCAAGGCCGGCGTGCAGCGGCTGGCGGACCGGGTGTCCGCCGTCTTCGTCCCGGTCGTCGTGCTGATCGCGCTGGCGTCGTTCGGCGCGTGGCTGCTCGCCGGGCGGCCGCTGGAGTTCGCGGTGACGACGGCGGTGGCGGTCCTCGTGATCGCGTGCCCCTGCGCCCTGGGCCTCGCGACGCCCACGGCGTTGCTCGTGGGCACCGGTCGCGGCGCACAGCTCGGCATCCTGGTGAAGGGCCCCGAGGTGCTGGAGTCGACGCGGCGGGTGGACACCGTCGTGCTGGACAAGACCGGCACCGTCACGACCGGCCGCCTGACGCTGGTCGACGTGATCCCCGCGGCGGGCGTGGACCCCGACGAGGTGCTGCGGTGCGCGGCGGCCGTCGAGAACGCGTCCGAACACCCGATCGGCGCGGCGATCGTCCGCGAGGCCGGCGAGTTCCCGCCGGTGTCCGATTTCGCCTCCACGGACGGCGTGGGCGTCAGCGGAACGGTCGAAGGCCGGCGCGTGGTCGTGGGCCGCGTGCGGAACGTCGTTCTTCCGCGGGAACTGACTGAGGCCGCAGTTGCCCACACAACTCGGACTGTTGTCGCGGTTTCCTTTGATGACAAGGTTGTCGGGCTCATCGTCGTGTCGGACGTCGTGAAACCCACGTCCGCACAAGCGATTCGGGAACTGAAGGCACTCGGTTTGCGGCCGGTGTTGCTGACCGGCGACAACGCCTCCGTGGCCGCGGAGGTCGCCGCCGAGGTGGGCATCGACGAGGTCATCGCCGACGTCCTGCCGTCCGGCAAAGTCGAAGCGGTCCGGAATCTCCAGGCACAGGGCCGAGTTGTGGCCATGGTCGGCGACGGCGTGAACGACGCGCCGGCCCTCGCGGCCGCGGATCTGGGGCTGGCCATGGGAACCGGCACCGACGTCGCGATCGAGGCGAGCGACCTGACGCTGGTGCGCGGTGACCTGCGGGTGGCGGCCGACGCGATTCGGTTGTCCCGCAAGACGTTGGGCACGATCAAGGGGAACCTCTTCTGGGCGTTCGCCTACAACGTCGCTGGACTTCCACTCGCGGCCCTCGGTCTGCTGAACCCCATGATCGCGGGCGCCGCGATGGCCTTCAGCAGCGTGTTCGTTGTTACCAACAGCTTGCGACTACGGGGTTTCCGCTCATCGGCGGCATAAGAATCTCGTGGTGAACACTCCCCAACGAGCGCGTGCGCGTGCAACAATCCAAAAGCTGACACACCCCCGGTCAGCGCCTGTGGAGATCCCCTCCGGCCCCCGCGTTCCTCCCCCTGGCGCGGGGGCCTCCGCAGCTCCGCGGACGCCCTGCCCCGGTGCTCACCGGAGATCCACTCTGAGTAGAGCCATTTACACCTTGGGGTGACCCGGCTCACAGGGGTTTGGCTTCCGTGACCGAGCCGTTATCGTGTCCCGGTGCCCATTGGATCCCTCGGACGCTCCAAGTCCGGCCGTCACCGCCCCGCGGACGAACCGCAGCAACCGGAGACGTCGCACGACGAAGAGCTGACCTCCTACCTGGCCGCCCTGGCCCCGGACGCGGACAACGAGACCACCGCCTCGGGCTTCGGCAGCGCGCAGGTGTACCAGCTGAGGCTGCAACTCATGGCGAACGAGCAACTGAAGGAACTCGCCGCCGAACGTCAGACCTCCCCGCAGGCTCTCGCCACGGAGTGGGTCATGCAGCGCCTGGAGTGGGAAGCGCGGCAGCGCGGCCACTAGACCCAGCGAACAACGAAGAAGGACCCTCGACCGAGCCCGGTCGAGGGTCCTTCTCACGTACGACTTCAATTGCGGCGTGTTACAAACCTCAGACCGCGCGGACGTTCTGGGCCTGCGGACCCTTGGTGCCCTGGCCGACCTCGAACTCCACTCGCTGGTTCTCCTCCAGGGTGCGGAAACCCTGACCCTGGATCTCCGAGTAGTGGACGAAGACGTCAGCGCCGCCGTTGTCCTGGGCGATGAAACCAAAGCCCTTTTCGGAGTTGAACCACTTGACAGTGCCCTGTGCCATGTACCTGCCTCCATCGCAGGAAAGCTTGGGGCTGCACCGTGCAACCCCGGCCGTCCCGGGGGCGTTAGGCAAACTCGCTGAGAGCGCACCGCACGCCCGCGTGTCGTTCCGCGAGCGTGTGAAGCACGAACACAGAAACCACGGCCTGCGCGGGTCAGCCTAACGTGTGATTGGTCATAGCACTACAGGTCATTACCGGCCGGTCAGGTGCCTCAAAGGGAGGAAAGCCGCTGGTCCGGGTGGGTGATCGCAATTCGCGAGCAACGTGTTCCACCGCCGCGCGTCCTCATGTTCGTTGGACGAGGGGATCTTGGGGAGACACGTGATCCGGCCACTGGTTTTGGCTCTACTACTGGGATTGACCGCCTGCAGTGCCGCACCCGACGGTGCGCCTGGGGCCGGTTCACAGGCCACTGCACCGGCTGCGGAGCAGAAGGCGAAGGCAGTACTGACGGTGACGCCGGCATCGGGCGAGGGGATCAGCCCTGCCGGACCATTCGAGGTCGGAATGACCGGTGGCGCGCTGACCTCCGTCGTGCTCACGGGTGCCGACGGCAAGGTGGTGAAGGGGGAACTCTCCGCCGGCCGCTGGGTCGCGACCGAGGACCTGGGCTACGACAAGGCCTACACCTGGTCCGGCTCGGCCAAGGGCGAGGACGGCACCGACGTCCCTGTCACCGGGTCGTTCCGCACCATCAAGCCGCAGCGGCTCACCAGCGCGAAGCTCAACGTCGACGACAACCAGACCTACGGCGTCGCGATGCCGTTGAAGGTGACCTTCAGCGCGCCCGTGCAGGACAAGGCTTCCGTGCAGAAGGCGATGACGGTCAAGACGTCCGTGCCGACCGAGGGGGCGTGGGCGTGGCTGTCCGACACCGAGGCGCATTGGCGGCCGAAGGAGTACTGGAAGCCGAACACCGAGGTCGCGCTCGACGCGAACGTCTACGGGGTGCCGTTCGGCGGGGGTGCCTTCGGCAAGAACGACGTGCACGCGCAGTTCAAGATCGCGGACCGGGCGCTGGTGGCCAAGGCGAACACGCAGACCAAGCGGTTCGAGATCTACCGGGACGGCGTGCTGCTGCACGACCTCCCGGCGTCGTACGGCAAGGAGAGCGACCCGGGCAGGGTGACCCGGTCCGGCATCCACGTGGTGCAGCAGAAGGAAGCCTCACGCCGGATGAAGAGCACCGTGTACAACTACGACGTCCCGGTCACGTGGGCGGTGCTGATCTCGCAGAACGGCGAGTTCGTGCACGAGAACAACGACACGATTCCCAGTCAGGGCAAGGAGAACGTGTCGCACGGGTGCGCGAACCTGTCCGGTCCCAACGCCAGGATCTTCTTCGACCTGACGATGGTCGGTGACCCGGTCGAGGTCGTGGGTTCCACGGTGCAACTCGGGCTGGCCGACCCGAACGGGCCTGCCCACAACGACTACTGGCAGTGGACGCTGGACTGGGCGGCCTGGACCGCCAAGTCCGCCGCCATCGGCTAGCTCTTCTCGGTGATCTGGGGTGGCTGCGGGATCTCGTAACCCGACGGACCGACGTTGCGTTCGAGGGCCCGCTTCCACTCCCCGCTCGAAATCATCTTCTCGATGGCCTCGTTCACGGCGTCGCGCGACTCGGCGTCACCCTTCGGGACGCCGATGCCGTAGCGCTCCTTGGAGAACGTCTTGCCGACGAGCTTGAGCAGCTCGGGGTTCTCCGCGGCGAACCCGGCGAGGATGACCTCGTCGGTCGAGACGGCGTCGACGTTGCCCGCCATGAGAGCGATCACGCAGTCGGAGTACTGGCCGTACTCGACGAGCTGCACGTTCTTCGAGTAGTCCGACTTCACCTTCTGCGCGGAGGTGGAACCCTTGACGGAGCACAGCTTGCGGCCGTTCAGGGTCTCGGGGCCCTGGACGGCATCCTCGGTGTAGCGCACCAGCATGCCCTGGCCCGTCTCGAAGTACGGGCCGGCGAAGGCGACCTTCTCCTTGCGGGCGTCGGTGATCGAGTACGAGGCGATGATCAGGTCGGCCTCGCCGTTCTCGAGCATCGACTCGCGGGCGGCGCCACGGGCTTCCTTGAAGGTGATGCCACCTTCCTCCACCCCGAGCTCGTTCGCCACGTACTTGGCGACGTCCACGTCGAAGCCGACGTACCGGCCGTCGAGCCGGCGCTGGCTCATGCCGGGCTGGTCGTAACGGATGCCGATGGTCAGCTTCCCGGAGTCGGCACGTCCGATGACTGTGGTGGTGTCACCGCTCCCACAGGCGGTGGCGAACACCGCTACGGCAGTCAGGAGCGCGGCACGACGGATCACGACAGGCCTTCCGGGGGTGTTGTGGATTCGTGCGCAATGCTACGGACCTGCGGCGATGATCGACTGTGATGTATGACAACTACGGAAGCCTCGCTTTGCTGGGTGTCACATGCCTGCCGTGACGTTCGATCGCCCGCTTCAGATGGCCGGGCGGAGCGAGTCTCCTGATCTTGCCGGGGACCATAAGCGCAGCTCGGCGCATCAATCGCAGCCAGCGGTCGGCATGCGCGTACGGCTCGCGGCCGTGCAGTTCGAGCGCCCAGTCGGGTAGTACCGAATAGGCCAGGTGGCCCACGAGAACCCGGTACACGGGCAAGCCGTGGCGGAGCCACCCTTGCACCGGAGGGCCGTGCAAGAAGTCGTAGATCACATCGGAATCGGTCGTTCGGCGCAGAACGGGACGCATCCGGTCGAAGTATTCGGCCATTTCGCGCCTGGATCCCGGTACTTCATCCGGGTGCAATCCGACCAAAGCGGCTGCGAATCGCTGCTCGGCGTAGTAGAGGTCCTTCTGCCTGCCGGACAGCCCGTACCCCGCGCGGTCGAGCACTGTTTCGAAGCAGGAAACCTCCGAGCAATGAACCCAGAGCAGCAGCTCGGGCTCGTCCACGCGGAACGTCCGGCCGTCGACGACGCCGCGCAGGTTCCGGTGCGTGGCCCGCACCCGTGCCGCAGCGGTGGCGATCTCCGCGTCGGTGCCGTAGACGCCCAGGTCGACGAAGTCCGCCGTGCGCTTGAGCCTGCCGAGCGGATCGGCCTGGAAGTTCGAGTTCTGCACTACACCCGCGACCGCCCTGGGGTGCAGTGCCTGCAGGTAGAGGCTCGCGATCCCGGCGATCCACATCGTCGGGTCGTCGTGCAACTGCCAGCTCACGGAATTCGGGTCGGGCATGCGGACATCGTCCCGCCTCGCCAGGATGAAGACCATGGACCTGGACCAGGCACGGGAAGTGCTCCGCAGTCAGCACCGCGCGGTGTTCTGCGCACTGAAGTCCGACGGCACGCCGGCCATGTCGCCGGTGCTCGTCGCGCTCGACGACAACGGCGACGTGCTCGTCTCCACGCGCGCCACCGCGTACAAGACGAAGCAGGTCGAACGCGATCCGCACGTCTCGCTGTGCGTGCTGCCGGACAGCTTCTTCGGCCGCTGGATCCAGCTCAACGGAACCGCGACGGTCGTGCCGTTGCCCGAGGCCATGGACCTGCTGGTCCAGTACTACCGGACGATCTCCGGCGAGCACTCCGACTGGAACGACTACCGGGCCTCGATGAAGCGCGAGCAGCGCGTCATCCTGCGGATCTCGCTGAGCTCCGCCGGGCCGGACAAGACGGGCTGAGCTGTAACACCGTTAGCGGGCGCAACGATTCCACGGGGACGGCGGCTACCGGGCAGGCGGAACCTGGGGAGCGGAAGCGATGACTGGTGTCAGACGCCGCGGCTACTTCGCAGCTGCGGTCGCGGTGATGGGCGCTGCCCTGATCGCGGCTCTGTTCGCGGCACCCCCGGACAAGCCCGTCGACATCCGCCTGGTCGCACCGCCGCCCCTGCCACCCGAGGTCGTCACCGCGACCGCCACCACCACCGTCTCCGCCGTCGGGGTCCAGCGGCCGCAACCTCCGCCTCCGCCGCCACCACCCCCACCGCCCCCGCCCGGTGCCGCCGACCGGCCACCGCCTCCACATCCGGGGCGAAGACCGCCGCCTCCACCGCCACCGGGCAAACCCCGGCCCAACCTGCACGACCTGCTGCGGTGCGACTCGGAGCTCTTCGGCGACGACTTCAAGCACTGCCTGAAGTGGCCGCTCGACGCCAGGGAGTTCTGCGACTTCCTGGAGGAGCACCAGCTCGAACCGATCGACCTGCGCGGGCCGGAGGGTGGCCGGTTCGACCACTTCGACCGGTTCGAGCTGAGCTGTGACGACGACAATTAGGCCTTGAGCTCCCTGAGTTTCGCGAGGTTCGCTTCCGCCAGCGCGCCGAGCAGCTGGGCCTCACCGAGGTAGTGGTCGTCGATCAACGCCTCGACCTCGTCGTCGTTCATCGCCGGCACGATGCGCGCGGCCATCCTGTTCATGTTGCGATAGCTGCCCTGCAACAGGAACGGCCGCTCGGACTCCTCGGCCGCAGACGCGATGTACGCCTGGTTGACCTTGAGCACGACCTGCTGGATCCGTTGCAGCTTCCGCACGACGGACAGCATCCGTTCGAGCTCGACGGTCTCGTACTCGTGCCGGACGCTCTCGCCGTTCGCGAGGCGCACCAACGGTTCCACGTCGACACCGCCCAGTGTCGGGTTCGAGCCGGACGCGTTCTCCAGGTAGCTCAACGCGAACAGCGCGTCGCGGCCGGACAGCACGTCGCCCAGGTTCCACACGTCCGCGCGGTTCGCGAGCATGTCGGGCACCCGGAACGCACGACCGGTCTCGGTGTACGGGTTGCCGGCCATCGACACCGCGAAGCGCTTGCCCCGCAGGTCGAACGTGCGCGGCTCGCCGTCCCAGACACCCTCGACGCGGCGCTGGGCGTCGCACAGCGAGATGAACTTCTGCAGCAGCTCCGGTGAGGTGTGCTGGATGTCGTCGAGGTGCAGCAGGACGTTGCTGCCCAGGGCGAACGCGAAGTTGATCCGCTCCACTTCCTGGCGCGCGGTGGCGTTCGGTGCCTCCTCCGGGTCGAGCGAGGTGACGCCGGTGCCGAGTGCCGGGCCGTTGACCTTGACGAACACCATGCCCAGGCGGTTCGCGACGTACTCCATCAGCGTCGTCTTGCCGTAGCCGGGCGGGGAGATCACCATCAGCAGGCCGGTGCCGTCGCCCAGCTGTTTGCTGAGGTTGTCGCCGATCAAGGGCAGGTAGACCTCGTTCAGCAACCTGTTGCGCACGAACGTGTTCAGCACGCCCGGCTGGTAGTCGTCCAGCCTGAGCCTGCGGCGTTCCGCGGCCAGCAGTTCGTCACGCCGGCGTTGGTAGGCGCGGAACGCCGGTACCTGTTCGGCGGTGAAGGACCTGAGCCTGGTCAGGGTCTCGTCGAGGCGCAGTTCCATCGACTGCTGCCGCACACGGGGGTGCGTGCCGAGCAGGCCCGTGACGGTCTCGGTCAGCGCCGCGCTGGAGTCGTAGCGCGGCAGGTCGGTGAGCAGGATCGCGACGACCTCGGGGAACTCCGGGCAGTCCTCGTCCTTCAGGAACGCGCTGAGCCACGCCTCGATCAGGTCGCGGTCGTGCAGTTCCTCGGTGACCACACCGCGGAACCTGTCGATCACCGCGCGGGCGGCCTTGCTGGTGACGAACCCCCTGGGCTCGCAGGCGAGTTCCTCGAACAGGTACTCGGCGGTGAGGTCCTCGAGCCCGAACTGCTCGCACAGCTCCGGAATCCCGTGCGTGCCACCGAAGATCGTACGAGCGCGGGCCAGCGACTCGGCCTTGCGCGTCCACACCGCGCGTCGGTCCTCGGGCTGCCCGGACCAGAAGACCTGTGCCTCGGCCCGGTTCCGCGGCGGATACCTGAGCAGCCCGGCACCGGCGTGAAGTCGTTGCAGGACGGCGAGGATCTTCTCTGCGTCGTGGTCGTGGACGCCCTTCTCGTAGCCCTCGTCGTAGCGTTCCGCGGCGGCGTTCGCGACGTCGGTGCGGCCCTCGGCGAGGAGACTCCCCGCGAGGTGCTCGGAGCGGTAGACGTGCTGGGTCTCCGAGACGAGCAACTGGTCCCAGAACGGCCTGGTGGCCTCGAAAGCGGGGTCGGTGACCTCGCTGCGGTAGTCGGTGCCGGTGACCGCGTAGAACAGCCTGCCGTCGCGCGGCACGAGGGTGAGGTTCATCGGCTCGGTCGTCACCGGGAAGCGGTGACGGCCGAGCACGATCGACGCGCCGTCGTACAGATCGGCCCGGTCGCGCAGTGCCCGGCCTCCCTCTTGCCGGGCATCGCGCAGACTCGCGTCGAGCTCGTCGGCCCTGGCGTCGCCGAGTTCCCTGAGCTGCTCGGCGACGGCGCGGACCTTGGCGACCATCGGGTCGCCGGCGAAGTAGGTGTTGATCTCGTCGTTCGAGGTCAGCTTCCCGACGCGGCGGCGGATCGTGCCGAGCACCCGTTCCGCGGACTGGACGAGCCTGTCGGCCCTGCGGGCGCGTTCGTCGAGCAGCGTCTGCTTGCGGGCGGAGAAGGCCTCGTAGACGTCCGTGCGCTTGGCGCCGACCTGGGCGAGGAAGTCGTCGAACTCGCCGAACCGCGACTCCAGGTTCTCGAGCTGCAGCAACAACCTGCCGAGCTGGTCGTCGCACCGCTGCGGGCTGTCCGCGACCGACAGCGCGCCGGTGATGGCCTGGCCGAGCAGCGCGAACTCCGCGGCGAACTCGGCGCGGCCCTCGGCGTTCGCGAGCTGGGCGCGGCGACCGTCCACAGTGGCGCGGGCGCGGTTGACCGCGGCCAGCACCTCGCCGATGCTCGCGAGGATCTGCGTGCGGGTCGTGGTGTCGGCGGCGTCGAGGGTGCTGACGACCTCGGTCAGCACCTCCAGCCCGGCCTGCTGCTGCGCGAGCCGTTCGCGCAACGGCTTCGCCTCGGCGGCGGTCTGCAGCTCCGCGGCCGCGATCTGGTCGATCTCCTCGTGGTACTGGGAGAACGCGCCCTCGCCGCTGAGGAACGCGACAGCCCTGCGCGCGGACGCACCGAGTTCCTCGACCAGTTCGGCTTCGCGCCGGTCGATCTCCTCGACGTCGACGTACTTCAGGTCCTTGAGGGTGATCAGCCGGCCCTGCGCGGACCGCAGGTCGGCCAGCAGGCGCACCCACTCGTCGGCGCTGCGCGGTGCCGCCGACCTGGCGAGCCTGATCAGGCTCGCCAGCTTCTCCGCGGCCTGGTGGAGCTGCTCGGCGGCGTGCTCGGTGAGCGTGCGGACGGCCTCGAACTCGTCCAGCACCTGCTCGGCCGTGGCGCGCACGGCCTGGACGTCCTGCTTGAGTCCCAGCTCGTCGAGCCAGTGGACGCTGTCGATCACCCTGGTGCACAGGGCGATCAGGCCCTCGAACACCGGCACGCTCGGGGTCATCTCGGCGCTCATCCTGGTGATGGACAGGCAGTCCGAGATGCCGCGGACGAGTTCGGCGTTGCCGATGCGGGCGAGCGGTCCCGCCTGGTCCGGCAGTTCCTCGTCGACGACGAACGGCGTGCGCCACACCTGCATCGGGTGCACGCGCACGGCCTCTGAGCTGGTCTCGCGGAACACCACCAGCGTGCCGTCGGCGAAGAGCGAGTAGCCGTGGCAGGTGATGGGGGTGGCGACTTCCTTGCGGATCACGTTGTAGGGCAGCAGCAGGCTGCGGCCCTCGCGGCGGGCGTGGAAGACGAACAGCACGTCCTCGCCGTTGGCGGACCGGACGACCCTCTCGAACTCCAGCTCGTCGGTGTCGACGTCGAACGTCTTGTCCGCGCCCGTGACCAGGTAGTAGCCGCCGGGGAAGATGATCCCCTGGTCCTCCGGCAGGCGCTGGCAGGCCTGGCCGATGCCGTCGAGGCGGGTCACGACCTTGGTGCGGGTGTTGAAGACGAGGTGCCGCCACGCCGTTTCCTTGTACGGCAGGACGCGTAGCAGGATCAGCGGGCCGACGCGGGCGTAGTGCACGTCGGCGTCCGCGAGGCTCTGCAGCGGTTCGTCGACGGGCTCCTCGTAGACGCCCTGGCCGGACTCGGTGTTGTTCTCGATCTTGACGGTCAGCGTGCCGCCGACCGTCTCGACGAAGACCTCGTCGTCGATCGCGATGTGCGGGTGCCGGCCCAGCACGTGCTGCTCGCGGGTCGTCTCGACCCACGTGAAGTCGTGCGAGGGCGGGAAGACGTGGTCGCGGTCGCCCCGGTTGTCGACGTAGGTGACCGTGCCGTCGACCTTGACGTCCCAGCGCAGTACACGGATGTCCTCGATCTGCGCGCCGGTCTGGAACACCGCGAGCAGCCGCGACTCGACCGTGCGCAGCTGGAGCAGCCGCGTTTCGCGGTAGTACCGGTACAGCTCCGCGAAGTCGTTGCGGAACCTCGGGTCCTGCAGGAACTCCGCCTCGACCGTGGCGAAGTCCCTGCCGTGCACCGCGAAGACGTCGTTGACCTTGGTCTCGGGCTTGAGACCCATGAACACGTTGTAGCCGAACAGCATCACGTCGCCGAGCGCGACGATGTCGCGCGGCACGCAGTTGTTCTCGGTGCGGATGCGCTCGGTGGCGACGAGTTCGAGGGCCGTGCTGCCGAACGTCTCGACGCGCTGGGCGTTCAGCGCCTCGGTGTCTCTTGCGAGCCCGGCCGCCTGCTCGGCCAGCCGGGCCCGCAGCACCTCATAAGTGCCGGCGTCGAGAACGGTCATGCGTTCTGGCCGTTGTTCTTGGCCATTTGGGTGAGCGCGATGGCGGCGGCGATGTTCTGCGCGTCACCCGTGGTGAAGGAGCTGAGGATCTTGGTCAGGTCCTCGGGGAAGTTCGCCGAGCCGTCCATCCACTTGGAGCCCAGCGACTGCACGACGTCCGAGCCGCCGACGAAGGCGTCGACCTGCTTGCCCGCGGTGATCGAGCTCGCGATCCGGTCGAAGAACATCGTGTCGCCACCGATGATGTCGATGTCGGCCTTCTCCAGGCCGGCCGCGAGGACCATGGCCTGGGCCTCGGCGATCTCGCGCTGCACGTCGATCCCCCTGAGGCGGATCTCCTTCTCGGCCTCGAGCCGGAGCCGGTACTCCTCGTGCTCGCGGGTCGCGGTGTCGAGCGCGGCCATCGCCTCCGCCTTGTGCGACAGGCCTTCGGCCTCGCCCTTGAGGCGTTCCTTGATGCCCTCGGCGTCGGCGAGAGCCTTCTCGCGGTCGACCACGGCCTCGGCGCGACCGAACGCCTCGGACGCGGCGGCGTCGCGTTCCTTGACCATCGCGTCCGCCAGGCCCTTCGCGGCGGCCTCGGCCTGCGTGCCCTCCGCGAGACGGATCTTGGAGCGGGTGTCCAGCTCGGCGGCCTTGTTGCGCGCCTCGGCGAGCACGACCTCCTCGCGGGCCTTGTGCTGCGCGGACTGCTCCGCGGCCTCGGCGGCCTTGATGTCCTTGACTAGCGACTCCTGCGCCTCGGCCTCGGCGCGGATGATGATCTGCTGGCGGTCGCGCTCGGCCTCCTCGACCGCGCGCAGGCGCTTGATGTTCTCCTCCTGCTCGGCCACCGTCTTCTCGACGGCGACCCGCTCGCGCACCAGGTCGGCGATCGCGCGGCGCTCGTGCTCGAGCTCCTTGTCCTTCTCGATCATGCGCAGCGAGGTCTCGCGTTCGCGGGCGATGACCTCCAGCATGCGGTCCTTCTCGATGCGCTCGGTCTCGACGGCGATCACGCGCTCGCGGTTCTTCTCGGCCACGGCGATCTCGCGGGCCTTGTTCTCGGTCTGGATGCCGAGCTGCTCCTCGGTGCGGATGAACGCGGTGTTGGCCTTGAGGCGTTCCTCGGCCTGCACCTTCTGCGTCTCCGCCTCCTGCTGCGCGCGGGCGGTCTCGATCGCGCGCTTCTGCTTGATCTCCGCGTCGGCCTGGCGCCGTTCGAGCTCGAGGATCGCCTCACGCGCGCTGACGTTCTGGCGCGTGATCTCCTTCTCCTCGTTGCGGGTGAACTCGTTGGTCTTGACGTGCTCGATCGCGGTCAGCTCGGTGATCTTGCGGATGCCCTGCGCGTCCAGGATGTTCGCCGGGTCGAGCTGCTTGAGCGGCGTCTGCTCCAGGTAGTCGATCGCCGCGTCCTCGAGGCTGTAGCCGTTGAGGTCGGTGCCGATGACCTGCACGATCCGGTCGCGGAACTCGTCGCGGTGGGTGTAGAGGTCGACGAAGTCGAGCTGCTTGCCGACGGTCTTGAGCGCCTCGGAGAACTTGGCGTTGAACAGCTCCTGCAGCGTCTGCTCGTGGCTCGCGCGCTCGGTGCCGATCGCCTGCGCGACCTTGATGACGTCCTCGACGGTCTTGTTGACCCGCACGAAGAACGTGATGCGGATGTCCGCGCGGATGTTGTCCTTGCAGATCAGGCCCTCGTTGCCGGCCCTGCGGATCTCGATGGTCTTCACCGAGATGTCCATCGTCTCGCACCTGTGCAGCACAGGGAGCACAACGGTTCCCGTGAAGGTCACGTCGACCTTGCGCATCTTCGAGACGATCAGCGCCTTGCCCTGCTCGCACTTCTTGAAAAGTCTGCTCAGCGTGATCAACGCCAAGATCAGCACTACGGCGATCAAGGCGATCATCACGATCAGCCCTGTGGAGATCGCACCCATTGTCAGCCCCCTGTGGTGATGTCCACGACCCAGAAGAACTCGCCCTCTGCGTCGTAGTCGAAGATCAGCGCGGTCTGGCCCGCGATCAGTTCGGTGCTCTGCGCCGCTCGCACCTGCACGACCGCCGTGCCGCCGTCGTCGGCGGTCACCTCGGCCTGCCCGTACCGCTCGGTGACCCTGGACGTCCTGACGATCGCGGTGCGGCCCACGAAGTCGTTGCGGGACGCCGGTTTCTCCGGTTTCGTCCAACTCTTGACCGGGATGAGAAGGATTTTCGTGACGAGCGCGCCCACGAGCAGCGAACCGGCGAGGACGGCGTACCGGAGCGAGCCTTCTGGCGTGAGCACCGTGCCGACCAGCGCGGCGAACCACGTGACCACGACGAACATCGAGATGGAGATCGGCATCACCGGGGCGTCGAAGTCCAGGCCCACCAACGCCACCGTGAGCCAGTAAGCCAGCACTATCAGCAACAAGAAGCTGAACACCACGGTCGGAAACGCCAGCGCGGCAGCCAGGAACTCGGTCATCATCGCCCCCCTTCTCGTCATTCTGATGCGCGAAGTGCCTGATCCGTTGCACTTTCGGGAATGATCGATGGAAATCGATGGTTTGCTCGATCATGGACATCGGGGTGCAGGGGCTCAACATCGGTAACACGGCAGGGCCGGACGAGACGCGGCGGCTCGCCCGACTGGCGGAATCGCTCGGCTATCGATCTTGGTGGGCGTCCGACCACGTGGTGCTGCCGTCACCGCGTGTCGACCCGTCACCGTCCGAACCGGACACCGTGATCGTGGATCCACTGGCCCACCTGAGTTATGTGGCAGCAGTCACGTCCACGCTGGAGCTCGCCACCGGGATCGTGATCCTGCCGCAGCGCAACCCGCTGGTGCTCGCCAAACAGGTGGCGTCGCTCGACCTGCTCAGCGGCGGGCGGTTCACGCTCGGCGTCGGCGCGGGCTACGTGCCGCAGGAGATGACCGCGATCGGTGTCTCGTTCGACGATCGCGGCGCGCGGACCGACGAGTACCTGGACGCGATGGACCAGCTGTGGCACGCCCCGGCGCCCTCGTTCGCGGGCAAGTTCGTGTCGTTCTCCGGCATCGACGCCCACCCGCGTCCGTCGAACGTGCGCGTGGTCGTCGGCGGGCACAGCCCCTCGGCGTTCCGGCGGGCGGTGACGCGCGGGCAGGGCTGGTTCGGCATCGGGACGCCGGACGACGTCAGGGGCCACCTCGCCCGGTTCCCCGAGCGCCCCGACGGCTTCCGGATCAGCGTGTCCACGCAGGTCCCGCTGTCGGCCGCGGTGGTGCGGGAGTACGAGGACCTCGGCGTGGACGAGCTGGTGATCTACCCGCCGATGTTCGACGGCACCGTGGACGAGGTGCTGGAGAGGAACGCGGAGTTCACCGGCTAGCCTGGAACGTCGTGATCCCCGTAGTCGTGCTCGCCGGCTTCCTCGGTTCCGGCAAGACCACCCTGCTCAACCACCTGCTGCGCACGTCCGGCGGCACGCGGATCGGCGTCGTGGTGAACGACTTCGGCCAGATCAACATCGACGCGTTCGCCGTCTCGGCCCAGGTCGACTCGATGGTGTCGCTGTCGAACGGCTGCCTGTGCTGCGCCGTCGACGGCACCGAACTGGACGGCATGCTGACCCGCCTGGCCTCGGCGGACCTGGACGTCATCGTGATCGAGGCGTCCGGCCTGGCCGAGCCGGCGGCGATGGTGCGGATGGTGCTGCAGGCGCCGGGAGTGTCGTACGGCGGGCTGATCTACGTGGTCGACGCGGTGGAACTGGACGCCGTACCGGACCTCTCCCGCGACCTCGCGCTGGCGGACCTGGTGGTGCTGAACAAGGTCGACCGGGTCTCGTCACCGCCGGCGCTGCCCTGCTCCGCTCCGGTGCTCCCGGTGTCCTTCGGCCGGATCGACCCGGCGCTGCTGTTCGAGGTGCGGCCACCGGACCTGGGCCCGCGCCAGCTGTCGTTCGACGACCTGGACGACCACTCCACGCACGCGCACGCCCTGTACGACAGCGTGTCCTTCGAGTCCGCGGATCCGTTGCACCCCAAACTGTTCATGGACTTCCTGAGCGCAAGGCCAGAGGGGTTGTTCCGCGCCAAGGGTTTCGTGCGGTTCCCCCTCGGCACGTTCATGCTCCACACCGTCGGCGCGTACGTCTCGTTCACGCCAGTCGACGACGCCCCGACTCAGCTGGTGCTGATCGGGGCGGGCATCGATCCGGAGGCGCTGACGGACTGGCTGATGGCGTGCGTCGCGGACGAACCGGTGACCGAGCAGGACATGCTCTGGGTGCTCCGGTACGCCCGCTGACGTCACTTCTTGCAGAGCGCGGTGTCGATCACGTCGAACACCTGCTGGAACTTCTTCGCCGGGTCGTCCCCGAACGTGCCGGGCAGCGCGGTGAGCGTGACCGCCGCGTTCTTGCCCCCGTCGGTCGCACCGCCGAGCGACGCCCAGCCGTGGATCGACCCGCCGTGCCCCCACCAGACCCCGCCGCAGCTGAGCTCGGTGCTCTCCAGGCCGAGCCCGTAGGCGCTCTTCTCGTCGACCGCGACGGTCCTGCGCATCTCGTCGAGCTGCGGCTTCGCGAGAAGACCACCCTGCAGCAGCGTCTTGTAGAACTTGGCGACGTCGGCGGGCGTGGAGACCATCGCACCGGAAGCCCACGCGGCGGACGTCTCGATCTCCGTCGCGTTGACGACCTTCGACTTCGGGTCGAGCAGATCGCTCAGCGCATAGGCCTGGGCGTGCCGCCCGCGGATGCGTTGCTCGCCCTGGTTCGGCCAGTACGTGTCCTTGAGCCCGGCCTTGGTGATGACCTTCTGGACGGCCTCGCCGACCGGCCGCCCGGTGACCTTCTGGATCAGCAGCCCGGCGACGACGTAGTTCGTGTTGCTGTACTCGTACTTCTCACCCGGCTGGAACCTCGGCGACTGGCTCAGGGCGACGTCCAGCAGTTCGTGCGGCGCGAAGTACCGGTCGCGGATGTCGGCGATCTTCGGAACGCCGACCTGGATGACGTAGTCCGGCAGCCCGCTGGTGTGCTGCAGGACCTGGCGCACGGTGATGCGGCTGTCCTTGATGTGCGGCACGTACCGGTTGACGGGCTTGTCGAGCTCGACCCCGTTCTCAGCGACGAGCTGGAGCGTGGCCACCGCCATGAACGACTTGGTGATGCTCCCGATGCGCACCTGCCCGTTGACCGGCGCGTTGCCCCTGGCGAGGTTGTGCCCGTTGACATGAGCCTCAACGCCGGGCGTGCCGTCCCTGACGATCTGGTCGAGCTGCTGGGGCACGAGGAGAGTGAGCGCCGTGAGCGCGGCAACCGCGATCACTTGGCACCACACAAAGCAGCGTCCACAGTGGCCAGAACAGCCTCGTGAGCCTTACCGGCTTCCTCCGGTGTGTCCTGGAACGTACCGGGCAACGCAGTGACAGCAACGGAGAACGCCCTGCCGGTGTCCGTGACCCCACCCCGAGTCTCGTAACCGTGGATGTCACCACCGTGACCCCAAGACCGTCCGCCACAGGACAGCGGCGCACTGGCGATGCCGAGCCCGTACTCCACACCAGGCCACATCTCACCCGCGGTGTCGACGGTCTTCTTCATCTCGTCCAGCTGCGCCTTCTTCAGCAGATCGCCCTTCAGCAGCCCGCGGTAGAAGGCGTTGAGGTCCTTGGTGGTGGAGATGATCTGACCGGCCGCCCAGCCCCACGACGGGTCGATCTCGGTGACGTCCTCGATACCGTTGCCGGTCTTGGAGTACCCGTGCGCGTGCTTGCCGCGGATGCCCTGCTCACCGACGCCGGGCCAGTAGGTGTCGTTCAGGTTCAGCTTCCGCACGATGCGCTGGTCGACGTTCTCCGCGACCGGACGCCCGGTGACCTTCTGGACCAACAGCCCGAGCAGCACGTAGTTCGTGTTGCTGTACTTGAACTTCTCGCCAGGCTGGTTGGTGACGGGATGCGCGTTGCCGATGTCGAGCAGCTCACGCGGCTCGAAGTAGCGGTGCCGCTGCTCCTCGAACTTCTCCAGCCCCATGTAGTTCGTGTAGTTCGCAAGCCCGCTGGTGTGGTTGAGCAACTGCCGCACCGTGATCCGGTCATCCTTGACAGCGCCCGGCAGGTAGTGGTTGATCGGCTTGTCGAGCTCGACCTTGCCCTCACCGACGAGCTGCATGACCACCACGGCGACGAACGCCTTGGTGTTGGACCCGGCACGCACCTGCCCGTTCCTCGGAACAGGAGTGCGCTTGTTCAGCTCAGACGTCCCCGAGGTGTAGGCGACCGTCCGACCGTTGCCGTCGGTGATCGTCGCCAGCGCCGCCGGGAACTCGTGCTGCTTCGTGAGCCCGTCGAGCTGCTTCTGCACGTCGCTCGCCGACGCGGCCATCGCCGTCCCGGTGAACAACATGGCCGTTGCCAGCACTCCTACCAGCGTCTTCTTCATCCTGTGCCTCCCCTTGCCGTGGTGAGAACAGGTTGCCAATCAGGGTGGTGCCGGCGCAGTCACGCACGCTTCCGTTCCCGGGGTGGAGCAGGCTCTACCCCGGCGGGAACCGGTTCTCGGGCGGACTCCAGGGCACCCGCGCCATGCCCGCGCCCCTGGCCAGGGACGCGAACTCGCGTCAACCGTGAGGTTGGGAACCCGGAGGACATGCGGAGGTGGAGATCGGTAGGCTGTCCCGGCGAGGGCTGCTAGCTCAATTGGCAGAGCAGGAGACTTTTAATCTTCGGGTTCAGGGTTCGAGTCCCTGGCGGCCCACCAAACCCCCAGGTCACAGGCCTGGGGGTTTCGCATTTCAAGATCGCTGATGCGCCTTTGATGCGCTTTACTCCTCGACTCTCAACTTCCGGCCTCTCCCGGTTCGTCCTGCTCAGGCCGGTCGAGTGCCCCTTCCAGCGCGTCAGCGGCCTTTCGATCGACCACCTTCCGAGCCAGGTAGGTGTCCTGCGTCATCGACGGCCGAGCGTGCCCAAGCTGGTCCGCGACGACCCGCGCAGAGAGCCCCGCATCATCGAGAATCGTGGCCGCCGTCTTCCGGAAGACGTGCGACGTGACCCACGCGAACTCATCGCCGCCACGAGCCTTGCGGAGGTCCCGACGGGTGTTCGAGGGGTCCCGCAGCCCACCGAGGCTGTTCGGGAAGACCGGCCCGTCCGGGAACAGCGTGACCTCACGTCGCCGCCGCAACATGTCGAGCGCCCACCTGGGCAGCGGAAGCGTCCGCTCACCAGCCTCTGTCTTGGTCGACTTCCTGATCAACCCGAGCCCCTTGGCCCGGATCACCGTGTAGTTCACGTCGACCGTGCCCGCCACGAAGTCGACGTCGTCCCAGTAGACGGCCAGTGATTCACCGATACGCACGCCCGTGGCCATCATGAAGCGCGAGAGGTCAGGCAGGTCCTTCCGGACCGCCACCGGGTCGGACTCCAGCATGTCCAGCCACAACAAGCGCTCCTCCCGCGTGAGCGCCCTCGGGCTCTTCTTCCGACCGCTCTCCAGCGGGTCCGTATCGCGGACGGGATTCGTGTCGAGCGCCTTGTCCCGGACAGCGATCCGCAGGGCACCCGAGATCACCGAGCGAGCCGTCTTGGCACTGTCGACACCAACCGACCGCCAGACCGTGCCCAGGAACGCATCGATCCGCGCAACACTCATCTCACGAATCCGCAGCTCACCGAGACCCGGCAGGACATGCCGGCCGAGGACGCTCCAGTAGGTGTCGAGGCTGCTAGGCGACCGCTTGCCCATGTCCACGAGCTTCTGGAACTTCGCCTGCCACATCTCCAGCGCTTCCTTGAACCGGCTGTCAGGCGTCAACGAGTCTCCAACTGGACCTTTGCGTTCGGTGAACGCCTTCTTGAGCCTCCGCTCAGCCTCGGGCTTGGTCTTCCCCCGCCGGAGTACCGGCCGCGTCTTGCCGTCGAAGTCACGGTAGTTCGCAACCGCGATCCAGCCAGATTCCGTTTGACTGCAACGAATCTTGCCGTACGTGCCGATGTCGAGTGGTGGACGAGGCATCAGGCAGCCTCCTCAAGCAGGTGCTCGAACCAGCTCCGCACCTCAGACGGCAGGTACCGCAGGTGCTTCCCCAAGCGCCGAGCGGGCGGGCCGTAGTTCTTCGTCCGCCAGCCGTAGAGCGTGTGGACCGGGACGTTCAGGTAGGCCGCAACGTCACTGACTGTCCACAGTGGCTCAAACTGGTGTGTCTCCATGATGTTCCCCCTTAGATCAAGCAGCGTGCGGTGTTGCCGAACTCCCCGGAGGTCCGGCGGAAGCGAGCAGCGCGGCCGTGTATTCGGCCTTCCACCTGCGGCGCTCTGCGACTGCGCTCAACAGCAGGTGCGCCCGTGGCGGCACGTTCGGGTCACCGGGCTCGACGTTGTTCCAGACGACCCGTTGGGGCTGGTCCTCGGGCTTGATGCCGACGTCCGCGAGCAGTTGCCGAACGAATGTCTTCCGGTCGTGCTTGTGGTCAGCGAGCGACTTCCCGGACCACTTGCGCGACACGAGGACCCGACGACCGGCGACACCGAGCGTGGTTCGCTTGTGCGCCTTGCCTTTGCACTTGCCCGGCACCGTGGACAGTCGAGCCCCACGAGGCTGGACGCCGTAGAGCAGCCACACGGGACACTGCGGCGAGCAGGGCGTCACGGCCAGCTCAGCGCACAGCCGTTCGGCGTGGTCTTCCTGCCGAGCGGTCTGGGCGTCGAAGCACTCGTTGATGCTCTTGGTGAGGTACTTCGTCAGGTAGCCGATGTGGCGGCCGGCCTCTTCGGTGCCGCCGAGGATGCCCTTGGAGTGCACCTGCACCCCGAACCGCGTGACGTGTGCGGGTCGCTCCACCTGGTCGATGGCGTCTTCCCAGGTAGGCAAGGCCTTTCGAGTCTGCGGATCAACGAACCCTTTGGCCCGGACGTCCCAGACCGGCAGGTTGTCACCGCTGTACTTGATCTCGTCGTGCTCGGGCCACCAGACCTGGTGATACGTGGCCTCAGCAACCGCCCGCAGCTCAGCCCGCGAGATGCTGCCCCGAACCGCCGCGTGCCAGTGCGGAGCCAACCGCCTCTGCGGCTCGACCGCCGAGAAGTACTGAACCTCCCAGCCGACGCACCTCCGAAGGTTCTGAACGAACCGGTCCAGCAGCGCCGCGAAGTGCACCGCGTCCCGAGCAGCACGCCGGTAGTTGTAGGTGGCCGGATCAACAGGCGTGCCATCGCTCCGGACCTTGCCGTAGGTGTCGAGCGTCAGCGTGAGGAACGTCGAGGGCTGGTACTTGCCTCCGAACACCTTGCCGACCGTGCGCTTGCTGACCGGCCGCCGAGGCAGATTGGGCGCGTCCTGCCGCCGCTTGGTCGACCGCTTCCGAGCTGCCTTCAGCGGCACTTCCAGGGAGGGGAGTGAACCGCGGACTCCGAGTTGCCGAAGTTCGGCGTCGACCTCCGCAACGTCTTCCCGGACCTCTTCGGCCCCGACCTCGTCACCCTCATCGAGGGCCAGGCGGTAAGCCTTGACGAGGTCAGCCCGGTAGGCGGTCAACTCCCTCTGATCATCACTCGGAGCATCCGGTGTGAAGTCGGGTTCCTCAGTCAGGTGCCATCCCTCGCGACACTGCGCCATGCGCAGACGCCGGTTCTTCTCCGCGCAGGTGGGGCACACGCTGGCCACGGTCGAGCCGCACGGCACGGGCACGATGTCGACGCGTCCGGTGTCGAGGTCGATCCGCTCCTTGGCCAACGGCCGGATGCAGACGCCGTGCTCTTCAGCGACAGCACGAACCACATCGAGCGCGGCCGGCTGCTTCATCCGCTCCGAGCGAGTCAGGTACTCGGTCATGCCGCAGCCCTCCCGTCAGTCAGCTCGGGGAACTCGTGGACAGTGGCTGGAGCGAGGTAGACGCCCAGCTCGACCAGGTCCGCGTCTGTGACGTTGAAGGCCCGTGCACGCTCGGGTTCGCGCTGCCCGTCCTCCTTGCCCCAGGCGACGCCGGGCGTGTTCTCGCTGATCTCATGGGCAGCCGCACCGCGTTGCCGAACGCCATCCCCAAGCACCATGTCCACCTGCACCGGCTCATCGAGGCGCAACGCCACACGAGTCGTGAACAGGTGCCGGAAGCCGACGATCTCTTTGCGCGGGTCCTGGACCAGGCCGACGACGGCGTAGCCGGGTGCGCGGCCCTGCGAGGTGATCGTCTGGATAGCCCGCGTCGCATGCTCACGGAGGTTCCGGTCCGCTTGGTAGGCAATCAGGTCCGCCAGCTCATCCACGATGAGGACCGTGAACGGCTCGCCCGTGCTGCGCGCCCAGAGTCGCCGGATGCCCCGGTAGCGAGTGGCGCGTTCCTTGACCTCTGCGGCGATTTCTTCAAGCAGGGCAACAGCTTCCGGGCCGTTGTCGTAGACCACCTTCTCGAACGCGTCCGGACACTGCCCCAGCTCCATGCCGCCCTTGGGGTCAATGCCGACGAGCCGGACCATGCCGGCTTTGATGGCCGGGGCGAGCTGCCAGACGATCGACCACAGCACCGAGCCTTTGCCAGCGCCGGGCACTCCGACCACGAGCACCTGAGAGCCGAGCAGCCTCAGCCGCCAGGGCTTGCCGGTCTCCGTACGGCCGACGACCACGCGCTTGAGGTCGACCTCTCCAGGATCGGCGAGCTGCGGCACCGCGACCGGACGCGCCAGCGGGTCAGCGTGGATGAAGTCGAGCTCAAGCACGCGAGGCTTGAGCACACGAACACGGCAGGACCGCGCGTTGAACGAGTGCGCCAGGTTCTCCCGCCGCAGCTCCCACTGTTCCGGCGACTGCGCCGGGATCATGCGCACCCGGACCTTGTCCCGCCAGCCCTCGGAGCGCACGCGGCGCAGCTTCGGCCGGTACTCCCGCCCCCGGTTGTCCTTAGACAGCTCAGCAAGCCGCATCACGGTGCGCCACTGCGGCACGTACACCGTGAGCCGCCGCCACTCGGTAAGGACGCGGTACCAGCCGTGCCGGAGAAACGAGCCCCGATCGAGGCCGTACCAGACGGTCAAGGCGCACACGAGCGACAGCAACGCGATCACCAGCGGCGAAAGGCCGAACTGGCGATATGCGACGAAGCCGCCGGTGCCAGCCGTGGCTGCGACCGGGTATCGAACCGCCAGAACGGCCAACCGCACCACCAGGCGGACGGCGAGCCAGACCAGTGCGAACGGCGCGAGCACAAGCTTGACCCAGCCGGGAAGCCATACCCACCAAGGGACCTGCGGACGTGCGCCCTCGAACGGCGCGGGGTCTACCCAGCGGTTGCCCTTCATCGCGCACCGCCAGCGCACGCGACGCACTGAAAGACACTGCCGACGCTTGGAATGCGTCCAACGGGCACGAAGGCTTCCGTACCTGTGGAGCACTGCGTCTTACAGGTCAGGCATTCGAAGCCCTCAGCCTGTGCGGCCGTGAGTTCCATCGTCTCCAACGAGCCACCGTCGAGCATCACGACGTAGCTGGAAACGGTCTGCTTGCTGGAGATCATTCGATCCCACAACAGTTGCTTTGTGGCCCTGTCTAGCGCACGGATGCGCTCAGGCTCTACGCTCATCGTTGTTCACTCCCGAGTTGGGTGGACAACGCAGGAGCGGCGAGGTTGGTAGCCGGGTTCCGCTCCTGCGTCTCACGTTCTCTTTGCACCGCAACAAGACGTGCGGCATCGCCACGTGACCCAGCAGAGTCACGCGCTCTGTCCAATAAGGACTTTCGCTACTTCTTCGCCGTCTTCGTGACCTTGATCGCCTCCCCCTTCTCGCGCTCACGGTTCGCCCAGTACATGGCCTCGTGGTGGTGACTGCGGTCGGTCTCAGCAACGCGTGCGTAGATGGCGGCCGAGCGGAGGTAGTAGTCCTTCAACACGTCGGGCGCGGACTTGGGGTTGGGCAGGAGCTTGCTCAACACGTCGTGCGCTTCGCTCAGCGTCCGAGCCTGTTCCGCAAGCCCCCAGTGCATGGCGTTAACTGCGGGCATCGGGAGCCTCCTCCGCGAGCGCGTGACGCCCTTCCTGGTTGCCGAGGTGATCAGCCAGCTTGGCCGCCTCACGCGACAACTCCCGGCAGAACCGCATCAGCACGTCCGAGCCGCCGGGGAAGGGCGGGAGCTGGATCGCGATGTTGACCGGGTCGAGGTAGATGGCCAGCGCCGGAACCTCGGGCGTCACCCGGATCATGGCCGCGCCCGCGTCTTGACCGGGTGTACAGGTGGCGTTGAACCCCATCACTGACCACCTCGCGCCGCATCGAGAGCCGTCTGTCCCTCCGCGACCGCCTCAGCAAGCCGGGGCAGCGCTTCCGCGTCGACCACCAGGACGGCCGGGAACGCGTTGCCCAGCCGGAACTCGACCCGTCCGGCGAAGACGAGCGGTTCCACCCGGATCGGCAGGTTCGCCGTCAGGTGCAGGCGCATCAAGTCGGGCACGGATCACGCCGCCTTAGGTGCGGGCTTGGCCGCGACGATGGCCTTCATGCCGGTGGCCCGCAGGCTGTAGCCCAGCTTCGCCCGGCAGCGGTGACGCTCACCGACGTGGCCACCACGGCAGCCCTTGTCATCGATCCACGGCGTCACCGTCAGGCCCTCGAACATCGCCGGGCGGATGTCCGTACCCGGAATCGCCTCCGGCGGCACCGGCTGGTGAGGTGCCGAAATCTTGACCGTGACCGCAGCGTCCGCCTTGCGCTCCGCAGCCTGGTCGATCACCAGGACGGACCACACGAGCTGACCGGTCTCCTTGTCCTTCTCCTGCTCGACAGGGAGGCCCTTGGCGCGCTCCTCAGCCGACTGGAACTTGAGCACCGGCTCGACGCCCATCACGAGCGCACCCCTCGGGAACACGAAGTCGTGACCCGCAGGGAACCTGCTCCCACCTGTGATCGCCATCGTCGTTCTCCTGACGTTTGTGCCGGTCGGGGCCGCTCCCCGACATCTCGACACCTACGACTTTCGACGAATCGAGAGGACGTCAACACCACACAACAGGACAACTACAGACGTCTCGGCTACATTGAAGTCGTCCCTAGTTGTACGGAGGGTGGCACATGCCGAACCAACGCCTGCGAGATGCGTTGCTGCGCAACACTTTGGGCTTCGATGAAGTTGCCAAGGCAACCGGCGTAGACCCGAAGACCGTCGAACGGTGGATTACGCAGGACCGGACGCCGTATCCACGCCACCGGCACGCCATAGCCGCGATGGTCCGCGAGACAGAGACCTACCTCTGGCCGGACGCCGTCGCGCCGGAGAAGAAGAAAGAGATCAACGAGTCCGAAGTCGTGCAGGTCTACGCACACCGCCACGCGGTGTCGCACGACATCTGGGGACACCTGATCGAGCAGTCCAAGATCAGCATCTCAATCCTGGTCTACGCCGGCATGTTCCTGGTGGACAACCCAGCCCTGATCAAGACGCTGCGCCAGAAGGCAGAGAGCGGCGTCAAGATCCGATTGCTGCTCGGGGACCCCGCAAGCCGAGAGGTCGCGCGCCGCAGCGAAGAAGAGGGCATCGGCAAGACCACGCTTGGCGCGAAGATCCGGAACGCTCTCGCGGTCTACAAGCCGTTGGCCGAGGTGTCCGGCATGGAGATCCGGGTTCATGGCACGACGCTCTACAACTCGATCTACCGGTTCGATGACGAGATGCTCGTGAACACACACGTGCATGGCTTCATGGCAGCTCACGCGCCGGTCCTGCACCTACGGCGGTTGTCCGGCGGCGACCTGTTCGAGACGTACGCCGAGAGCTTCCAAGGCGTCTGGGATGGCGCGAAGCCGCCGAAGTGGTAGGCAGGTAAGCATGGCTCGCACTGATCACTACAACGACCCGAACGCACCGAAGGCGACCAACATCGTCGTGGCGGTCACAGCGTTCGTGCAGGACGAGCACAGCCGGCTGTTGATGATCCGGCGAACCGACAACGACCTGTACTCGATCCCCGGTGGAGCGCAGGACGTCGGCGAGACCATCGGCCACACGGTCATCCGCGAGGTCAAGGAAGAGACCGGGATCGACGTCGAACCCGTCGACATCATCGGCGTGTACTCCGACCCTGCACACGTCATCGCGTACACGGACGGCGAGGTGCGGCAGCAGTTCTCCATCTGCTTCCGAGCGCGGCCGATCGGCGGCGAACTGCGGACGAGTAACGAGTCCAGCGAAGTTCACTGGGTAAGCCGCGGAGACCTCGACGCGCTCAACATCCACCCGTCCATCCGGCTTCGGATCGAGCACGGGTTCGAGGAGCGCTCGACGCCCTACTTCGCGGTGTAGTCGATGCCTGCCGCGCGGAGCCGTTCCTCGGTACGCTCCACTGCAGCAACGATTTCAGTCCGAGCCTGCCGAATGAAAAAAGCGACGACATGCTCGGGTCCGTAGCGTTCTTGAATCTCTTCAATTCTGTCGTGAACGTTAGTTGATACACCATCGGGAGTGGTGGTCATATCCGCCCACCAGAGTGCATCTCGAAGACTCGTCCCTTCATCACTCCATTCAGCCAGCTCAGCCGACATCCCACGCAGTTCGGCTTCTTGATGCGCGCATGAGTGATGGGCCACGAGAGCACATAGGCGCCGTGGAGCTCCAATACTCTTAAGAAACAGAGCGCCATCCAACGGATGAAATCCGCTATTCGCAATTTTGGGACTGTAGCCAATGTCGTGCAGTAGCGCAGCTGCGATAAGCAACGAACGCTCATCATCCAGGAACAAGTGACCTGCCGCACGCGATTTGGCAGCAACTCCCTGAACATGCTGCCAGCGCTGCGGAAGATCGCTCTTAAGGCACCAGCGCGCAAGGAGATACGGATCGAATTCCAACGCCACCTCCAAATTTGAGAACTCGACAACCCCGCCCTGCGTAACCCAAGGAAGTATATTTAGACTAAAGCACCAACGCTATCACCCCAACTCCTCAAGCTTCGAAATCATAGCTTCGATCCTTTTAGTCAAATCGCCGATACGGACATCAGAAGGGATTTCAAGGCCATGGACCACAACATTCCTGAAGCGGCGAAGCCGATCGATCTCCATATAAGTATCTAGGTCAACAATTCCCTCAGATAGAAGTTTTCCTACCGTGGCAGCTGGCGCCATTATTCCATTTTTACTAGGGATAAGATCGTGCATCAGCCGCTCAAGCTGTGCCCATTTTCCCAGGAACATTCCGGAGTCGAAATAGATCTTATCTTTATCAGACACCCCATCCGAAAGCCCTTCAAAATTCTTTCGAACTTCTCGATATGTGTCATAGCGAGACTCGTCTTCACCCAGTACGCTATCGATGATCTGGTCGGATAGGGGTCGCTTTTCGAGGTCGCCGTGAATAGACAGAAGATAGGGCTTCAAGTCATTCGGCGTCCGAAGACCGAGCCTGTTTATCAACGCAAACAATAGATCTACTCGGCCCATGCCCTGATCCGTGATCTCATTGGGGCTGATCTCTGACGCGCTACTCAGCAGATGCGCGGCAAGTTCGTAGTGATTTGAGAACGGGCGATCAGACTCCGCCACTCTCACTTCTCCTGCACGCTGCAATTGTTCAAGGCTTATCTCACCGGCCAACACGAGCCCATTCAGCTGATCAAGCAATGAATACTCTTGCTCCGACAGCTGCCCTTCGAACGGCTTATATACGAGATCATGCTCAACCTCAGACCAAGCGTGCATCAGCACAGACGCGACTTGAATCTCAATATTGGCCGTTGCATAACGCCGCTCAGACTCATCGAGCTCTGAGGCACGAAGACGAACTCTATAATGGGTGGCAGAGTAACCGGAAAACCGTCGATCGGAGGACTCGGAACCGACAGGGAAGTCTCTTATAAGCTGACATTCAAACAGCCTGAGTACTAGGTTACCCACCTTTTCTCGCTCTGCAGGAAAATACAGAGCCACGCGAACACCCGCAAGATCAGCAATACCCTCATAAATCTCATCGATCGACGAATAAGGGTTTCGAGCGTTTCTCTTCATAAGCTTGTCTTTTAGGCGAACGATAGTCTTGGCTCGGCTCGTCACAATCGCACGCACACCTTCGGATTGCAAGCCCGCCTCGACCTTTCGGGCAGCTAAACGTGCGACCTGGTCATAGTAGTCAAACTCCTTCGCATACTGGGCCATGAAAGTTTCAAGCAGATCCACGAAGAAGATCCTTTCACCAGGCGCATGCGGTGCACAGCATTTTGTCACGACTTCACTCTGAACGGTATGACGGATCTAGCGACCTGCGGCTGCTGTGGACCACGACACGCCAGCACGTGTTGTCGTCCCGTCTGTATGACGAGCCAGTGTTCTCATGAACTGCTTTGCCGAATCTGGCTCTACGGGATCAAGGCCGCCGCTGGCGGCACGCTCCGCGCGTACGGCGAACACCTTCCATCCCGGCACTCCCGGCATCCGCTTCGCTGCGCCGGTCGGCCGGGCGGCGCAGCGCGCCGTCCTCCGGTCTTGCCCCAACCGATGAGCTCGCTCGTGGAGCCATGTCGTCCAGCAGCTCCCTACGAGCGCCGTCAGGGTCACTGCGGACTGCTGGTCCTGGCGCTCGACTGCCGCGACGGCTGCGCCGCCTTGCCACCGATCAGGCACCAGACGAAGCAGCGGGAACGCCCAGAGAGCGCCAGGCCGAGCCATTCCGACGCCGCGAGCATGACAACGGCCGGCAGCGCCGCGTCAAGGCTGGAACGAGTACCTTGACCCAGCACCACCGGCCGCGTTCGAGGCTCAGCGTCGGGATGATGGCAGGGGTGTGGGCGGTCCAGGAGGACCAAGATCATGATGCGCTTTAGTCTCGTAAAACGTCGATAGACGTCGAGAAGCGACTGTCCACAGTGCTCAGTTCAGGACTGCATCCGCGCAGGTAGTGAGCACTGTCGAGGAAGATCGGCGAACAACGCCAAGCGAAGGCTCTTACTCTTCGGGTTCAGGGTTCGAGTCCCTGGCGGCCCACCAAACCCCCAGGTCACAGGCCTGGGGGTTTCGCTTTGCAAGAGCGCCGTCCCACTGCCCAGTCACCTTGCCACCGAGCGAAGTCCAAGGCTCAACCGAACGTTTCCAACGTGCCGAGGCCGTAGAAGCCAGACAAGTCAGTGGGCCACGATGTCACCGGACGTGGTGGTACGGCTCGGCAGCAGGAACGCCACAACGATCGTCGCCGCAGCCAAGACCGTCGCGATCACGAACGCGACCTTCATGCCGCTCAACTGTGCCGCGCCCGCCGCGGCTCCCTCAGCGACCAGGCTGGTGGCGCGGGCCGACATCACGGTGACGACCAGGGCGGTGCCCAGGGCTGCTGCCACCTGCTGGAGGGTGCCGAGGATCGAGCTGCCGTGCGGGTACATGTTCGGCGGGAGGGCGCCCATGCCGAGGGTGAAGATCGGGGTGAAGGTTGCTGCCAGGCTCACCATCAGGAGGGCGTGCAGGGCCAGCACCTGCCAGTACGGCATGGTCATCGAGATCTGGGTGAAGCCTGCCAGGGAGAGCACGATGCCGATCGAGCCCGGGATGACCAGCGGGCGGCTGCCTAGGCGGTCGTAGATGCGTCCCACCTTCGGGCCGAGGATGCCCATGGCGAGGCCGCCGGGCATGAGGAGCAGGCCCGTTTGCAACGGGGTGAGGCCTCGCAGGTTCTGCAGGTAGAGCGGCAGCAGGATCATCGAGCCCATCATCGCCAGGAACGCGATGCACATGAGGGCCAGGGACAGCGCGAAGGTGCGGTGGGTGAGGGTGCGGAGGTCCATCAGCGGGGCGCCGGTTCGCTGCAGCTTGAGCTGGCGGAGGACGAAGAACGCGATCAGGGCTGCGCCCGCGATGACGATGCCGATGCTCGGGCCGAGGTTGGACTTGCCTTCGCCGAAGAGGCTCAGGCCGTAGACCAGGCCGCCGAAGCCGAGGGTTGCCATGGCTGCCGATGCCCAGTCGAGAGTGCTGACCTGGGGTTCGCCGATGTTGTCCAGGTGGCGGAGGCCGAAGTAGGTCACGGCGCCGGCGATCGGCAGAACGGCCACGAAGAGCAGGCGCCAGGAACCCAGCTGCAGGATCAGGCCGGAGATGGCCGGGCCGAGGGCCGGGGCCACCGAGATCGCCAGGGTCACGTTGCCCATGACTCGGCCTCGGTCCTGTTCCGGGACGACGGTCATCAGCGTGGTCATGAGCAGCGGCATCATCACGGCCGTGCCTGCGGCCTGCACGATGCGGCCGAGCAGCAGGATGGTGAACGTCGGTGCCGCTGCGGAGAGGGCGGTGCCGGCCAGGAAGACGCCCATCGCGATCGCGTAGCCCTGGCGGGTGGTGACTCGCTGCAGGAACCAGCCGGTGACGGGGATCACGGCGGCCATGGTGAGCATGAACGCGGTGGAAACCCACTGCGCGGCCTGTTCAGTCACGTGCAGTGACTCCATCAGGCGCGGGATCGCGTTGATCATCAGCGTTTCGTTGAGGATCACGACGAACGTCGCCAGCACCAGCAGACGCACCACCAGCGGTGTTTTGCCCGCTTGGGCGGTAGGTCGGTCTTGGATCGCAGCAGGCATGTCAGGCCCTCACTCGGTAGCTGGCATCAGGTTCTTCGTGACACCGGAGAAGACCTGCAGCGTCGAAGGAACTCATCGGTACGTCCGAGTCTCTCTCATCACCGCGTAGGTCTCATCCCGGTTTTCCGGTCCATCTACCTGTGTGTCGAACGGCCAGACCTCGAATCGACATGGTCGTCCGTAGTTTTTTCGCATGGGGTTGGGCGAGCTGATCGCGAAGTACGACGTGCCGGGCGCCCAGGTGGCCGTGCTGAAAGCCGGGAAAATCTGGGACGAGGCCGCAGGTCTGTCCGGCAGCGGGGAGCAGGTCACGAGCGACTCCGCGTTCCGGGTCGGTTCGATCACCAAGATCTGGACTGCGACGCTCGTGCAGCGGTTGGTGGACGAAGGGCGGCTGGACCTCGATCGCCCGGTTTGCCGCTACCTGTCTGGGTTCACGCCGTCACTCACGGCGCGTCACCTCCTCACGCACATGGGCGGACTCGACAGCAACCACTTCTTCGGCATCGGGCACGGTGACGACGCGCTCGAGAGGTACGCCAGTGCGCTCGCGGCGGCGGAGCACCCCATTCCGCCCGGCACGGTGTTCTCTTACTCCAACAGCGGGTTCGTGGTGCTCGGCAGGCTGGTGGAGGTGCTGAGCGGCAGGCCGTTCCACGACGTGCTGCGCGAACACCTGGTGGAGCCCTTGGAACTGAAGACCGTTGTCACCGAGGTGGGTCACGGCACGGCGCCCGGCGCGTCGGATTTTGCGATGAGCGCTCGGGAACTGCTGCGGTTCGTGCGGCTGCACCTCGACGACCCGAAGCTCGCGGTGCTGCGGGACACCCAGGTCGAGGCCGTGCCGGACTTCGGAAGCGGGGTCCTCGGATGGGGACTGGGGTGGATGCTCTACCGGGACGGTGTGGTCGGCCACACCGGGGTTACGAAGGGGCACAAGGCTTTTCTGCGTGTGGTGCCGGGCTCCGGAACCGCGGTGGCCGTGCTGACCAACAGCGCGGACAGCGAACTGCTGGCGCGCGAGGTCTTCGCCGAGGTGCTGGAGAGCATCGAGACGCCGCCAACTCCTGCAGCGGAGCCCGGACAGATCGCGGACTGGATGCGCGGCACCTATCGCAACCAGCTGTACGACATCACGCTCACCACCGAGGACGGTCGGGCTGTCCTCGTCTACCGGCCGCGCACCGAACTCGGCCGGGCGAAACGCGTCGATGTCGTGCGGTACGGCGACAGCTCGGTCATCGCCGTGACTCCCACGAGCGACGGCTACCAGGTGTTCTCGCTGGTCGGGAAGGACGGGAGCGGGCGGGCGCGGTTCCTGCACAACGGGTCGGCGGCCTACCGGGTCACTCCGCCACGGTGACCACGACGTTGCCGCGCTTGTGACCTGCGTCGACGTAGCGGTGCGCGTCGGCTATCCGGGCCAGCGGATAGGTGCGGTCGACGATCACGCGCAGCGTTCCGTCGTGCAGCAGGGAGCTGATCACGGGCAAGGTCGCACGCTTGTTGACGGACATGCCGACGATGACGTGCTTGCCGCCGCGCAGGGCCGTCCACAGTGCCCAGAGGTTGTTCTTGAGGCCGGTGGTCGGGAGGTATGTGCCGCCGGCGCGCAGAGAGCGTCGAGACGCGCGGAACGAAGACTTGGTCACCGTGTCGAAGATGACGTCGTAGGTGTCCAGGTCGGAGGTGAAGTCGTGCGCGGTGTAGTCGATGACCTCGTCGGCGCCCAGTGACTTCACCAGCTCTACGTTCGACGGGCCGCAGACCGCGGTGACGGTGGCGCCCAGGTGTTTGGCCAGTTGGACGGCGTAGGTGCCGATGCTGCCGGACGCCCCGTTGATCAGGACTCGGTCACCGGGGCGGACCTTCGCCTTGTCGCGCAGGAAGAACAGGGCCGTGGTGGCGCCGTCCACCGCGGCGGCGGCCTCGATGAAAGTCAGACTCGAAGGCATCAAAGTAAGTGAGCCGGTGGCGGGGAGGCGGACGTAGTCGGCGTGGGCTCCTACCGCGAAGCCGGTGAAGCCGAAGACCTCGTCGCCCACCTGGAAACCCGTCACCGCGGAACCCACCGAGTCCACCACGCCGGCCACCTCGAGGCCCAGGGTGCGCAGTGCCGCACGTGGTCGGCGCAGGCCGAGGATCACGCGGCCCCACAACGGTTCGCCGCGGCGCATGGCGCACTCCGCCGAGGTCACCGTCGTGGCGTGGACCTTGATCAGGACGTCACCCGGACGCAGGGTGGGGAGTGGTTTCTCCACCACCTGGACGACGTCCGGTGGGCCGAAGCTCGTGTGCACGGCGGCTCTCATGTGCTGACGGTAGAGAGCGCCGGACCCGTTGCGGGGAAACGGTTCCGGGAATCAGGGAGAAAGCAGGGTGCCACCTAGGGGTCTAGGACCACGGGCCGAGTGGCGAGTCGGACCGCGGGCCGATCAGAAGTCGTCACGACGGTGACAGCGTCTACGGCCATGAGGTTTCCGAACGGGTGGATTGGTGGCGCGGCGCTGATCGCCGGGCCGGTGCTGTTGCTGGCGGGCACGCTGTTGCGGTCGCCGTTCCACTTCTTCTTCCCCGACCAGTTGCGGGCGGTGGCCGAGCATCCGGGGTTGGTGCAGGCCGCCTACACCGCGTTCCTGGCGGGCAACGTCGTGATGTGGGCGGCGGTGGCGTGCCTGGCGGATCGGATCGGAGTGCGAAGTCCCAGGTGGGCGGCCTGGGGTGGGGTGCTGGTGACGATCGGGCTCTTCGCGCGGACGTTCCACGCCGGGGTCGACCAGGCGGCGTTCAGCGCCACCAGGCGCCTGGGGGTCGAGGGAGCCACGGAACTGGTGGCGCGCGGGTACGGAGACCTGCACCTGTTCAGCTTCCTGTCCTTCACGATCATGTTCGGCTGGTTCGTGCTGGCGATCGGGACGTACCGCGGTGGCGTGCTCGGCAAGGTCCGGGCGGTGGCGCTCGCGACCATGGGCTTGCTGCCGCTCGGCGTGCTCAAGGGCACCGAGGTGTTGTCGATCGTCGGGACGGTCGGTCTCTGCGTCGCGTTGGTGCCGCTGGGGGTTCAGGTGCTGAGGGAGCAGCCGCGGCCCACGAGGAAGAACGTGCTGATCGCGGTGCCGGTGGCGGTGGGACTAGGAGCGCTCGCCGTCCTGAGCACCATGGGCTGAGGCGATCGGCAGCGCGAACCAGAGGCCGGCGAAGATGACGAACGCCAGCGCGCCGACCAGCACCGCCGGCCAGCCGCCCAGGATCACCTCGGCGAGCAGCAGGACCGTGCCGGTCATCGCGAGGGCCAGGAAGGCCAGACCGGTCAGGGCGAACGTGTTGCCCGAGCGGACCACCTCCTCGCGGCGGCCCTGGCGGAACAGGACGCGGTGCCACGCGGCGGGGGCCGTGAGGAAGGCGATGGCCACGGCGGCGCACAGCACGGTGACGAGGTGCGTGACGCGGATGTAGCTGCTGACGGACTCGTACTTCCCGGTGAACGCGATCGAGAGCAGGAAGCCGAACAGGATCTGCACACCCGCCTGGGCCACGCGGAGCTCCTGGAGGAGCTCGTTGAGGTTGCGGGCGAGTCTGCGCTGGTCCGACTCCTCTGCTTCGCTCATCGTCTCCGCGTACCCGCCTCTGACCTGTCGAAACGCCGAAACGGCGTAACTAGGCCGTTCGAACGGGGCCTATACGCGGTTGATCACGAAGAAATCGGTCACGAACGCGACCGGGTCGCCTGCGGTGTTGCGGCCTACCCAGGTCGGGTAGACGCCGTCGCCCCAGCCCGTCGAGAACGCCACGACGTTCAACCCGGACCTGGCGTCGGTCACGTTGGCCGGGCCACGGCCGCCGCCCACCGCGCCGAGCGCGTCGATCAGGTCGCAGTTGCCCGCCTCGTCGTCGCTGGCCAGCCGGTCCAGCGCCGAAGCCGCGGCGAGGTCGAAGAACGCGCCGGTGCTCGACTTCACGTCGTACCCGAACTCCGGCATCACCGGCAGCATGGGCACGTGCTCGCCCGCCGTCACGGCCGGACGCCACGAGTACGCGGGCTCGTCCTTCACCGTCACCCTGGCGGCCGCGACGCGGTAACCCTGCCGCTCGTCGGGAAGGCCGTCGCCGTCGATGTACGACACCAGCGAGACCGACACCGGGTAGCTGCCCGGCTCGACCACGTCGGTGAACGGCTCGGCGTCGTCCGGCCACACCACGAACGGGTCGGCCGCGACGAGCCTGCCCGTCGGCAGGGCCAGCTCACCCACCTGCCGCACGCTGATGACCTGCTGTTCACCGCCGCCGGTCGACTTGCCCACCGGCCCGTCGACGAAGAACCGCTCGAACCCGGACCTGATCAGTTCAACCGCCCCCACAGGTACGCCACCTCCGACTGCATGTTGGCAGAAGGGTCTGACACCCGATCGGGGCACCGGGGGTGTTCGCGTTCGGTGAAGTCCGCTACGCCGCAACGAATCCGCTGCCGTGCTGGTCAGCATGGCGGACGCGGGTCTGGTCGCGCTCGGTGGCTGCCTCGTCACCGGCGACGGCACCGATCCGCATTCACAATGCCCGCAGCTACACCGGCGGGCCGGCGATGAGCGTGACGAACATCGCAGCCAGGCGGCGGTCTTCGACGCCGTCGCGGTCACTCTCGGTGAAGATCGCGGCAGGTCAGTGCCGTAACCTGAAGGGCGTGTCCGTTCCCTCCACGCTGAAGATCGGCCCGTTCGCCGTCGACCCGCCCGTTGTGCTGGCCCCCATGGCCGGCATCACCAACGTGGCGTTCCGGCAACTGTGCCGTCAGTACGGGGCAGGGCTCTACGTCTGCGAGATGATCACCGCGCGGGCCCTGGTCGAGCGCGACGCGATGACCATGCACATGATCACGTTCGACGAGGGCGAGAGCCCCCGGTCGATGCAGCTCTACGGCGTGGACCCGAAGAACGTCGGCGAGGCCACGAAGATGATCGTGGACGAGAACCTCGCCGACCACATGGACATGAACTTCGGTTGCCCGGTGCCCAAGGTGACGCGCAAGGGCGGTGGCGCCGCGCTGCCGTACAAGCGCGAGCTGTTCCGGCAGATCGTGCGGGCCGCGGTCCGCAACGCCGGGGACATGCCGGTCACCGTCAAGTTCCGCATCGGCATCGACGACGACCACCTGACGTACCTCGACGCCGGGCGCATCGCGCAGGACGAGGGCGCACAGGCCGTGGCACTGCACGCGCGCACGGCGTCGCAGCGGTACTCCGGCAAGGCGGACTGGTCGGCCATCGCACGGCTCAAAGAGGCCGTGACGAGCATTCCGGTGCTAGGCAACGGCGACATCTTCAGCGCTCAGGACGCCCTCGACATGGTCGCCGAGACGGGCTGCGACGGCGTGGTCGTCGGGCGTGGCTGCCTCGGCCGGCCGTGGCTCTTCCGCGACCTGCAGGCGGCGTTCCGCGGCGAGCCGATCCCGCAGGGCCCGAACCTCGGTGAGGTCGCCGAGGTGCTGAGCCGCCACGCGCGGCTGCTCGCGGCCCACGACGGCGAGCACAAGGGTCTGCGCGACCTGCGCAAGCACATGGCCTGGTACTGGCACGGCTTCCCGGTCGGCGGCGACACGCGCCGGGCGTTCGCGATGGTGTCGAGCCTGCAGGAGCTGGACGACCTCATCGGCACGCTCGACAAGTCGGTGCCGTTCCCCGAGAACGCCGAGGGGCCGCGCGGCAGGCAGGGTTCGTCGGCGAAGGTCGTGCTGCCCGAGGGGTGGCTGGACGACCCCGAGGACGCCACGGTGCCGTCCGGTGCGGACGTGATGCACTCCGGTGGCTGAACGCGTCGCGGTCCTCTTCCTCGCGCTCGCGCTGCTGGCGGGCTGCGGTGGGCCGGTCGCGGGCACGGCACGGCCGGTGCGGCTCAGCGACGACGGCCGCGCGAAGTTCAAGGAGTACTACGCCCGCGTCAACAAGGCGGGCGAGGAGGGTGCGTCCCAGCAGTCGAAGCTGCTGAAGGACACGCAGCACCCGGACTTCCGGCAGAAGACGTGCGACCTGCGCGGCGCGACGATCAAGGTCGAGCCGACGTGGGGGACGCTTCGCATGGACGCCGACTGGGCACCCCCCGGTGAGAAGGCTCATCCCCGGGGTGACGTGTACGTCGTCGCGGTGACCATCACGTTGCGCAAGGAAGACCAGGCGATCGGCAGCCAGATCGGGTCCATGCACGTGGTGCTCCTGGACGACGAGGTGTACGGGTTCGCGCCCTGCCTCGGTGGCTGAACGGGTTGTTGATCTTCCAAGCTCACTGGATCGGAGCAGCTGACGGTCAACCGGACGGGGGAAATCCCACCCCCACACGTCCTTCTAGCTCAAGCGCCGCCCCTTGGGGGACGACACCTGGCAGGTAAGGAGGTGACCGCGATGACCGCACTGCGACCCGAGACCGCAGAGATCCAGCAGGCCGACGCCCCAGTCGACAAGCAGGGTCCTGACCTGGTGGCGCTGCACGAGTCCATCGCGACGTTGCTCGCCTCCCGCGGCCAGTGGCGCCAGGCGTACCAGCACCTGCGTTCCGCGCTCGACCTCGTCCACGCCGACCAGGTCGAGGAACCGCACGTTCCGGAGCAGCTGCGCCGCGAGGTCGAACTGCTGCGCCGGGAGCACGCCGAGGCCCGCGAGCAGAGCCTGCGCGACAGCCTCACCGACTCCTACAACCGCCGTTACCTCGACCAACGGCTGATGGACATGCTGACCGAGCACGGAGCGTGCCGGGACGGGCTCGCCATCGCGCTGATCGACCTCGACTGGTTCAAGCAGGTCAACGACACGTTCGGCCACCTCCTGGGCGACCGGGTGCTGCAGCGCGTGGTCGAACTGCTGCAGCAGGGCCTGCCGGAAGGCGCCTTCTGCGCCCGCTACGGCGGCGAGGAGTTCGTGCTCGTGCTGCCCCGCGTGGACGCCACCGCCGCCGTGGAGATCGCCGAGGCGGCCCGCGAACGTGTCGAGCGTCACCCGTGGCAGGACGTCGCACCGGGGCTGCGCGTGACCGTCAGCGCGGGCCTCGCCTACGAACCGGCCGCGGACGAGGCGCCGGAACGGCCGGCGGTCAGCGCCGAGCAGCAGCTGCTGCGCGCCGACAGCCTCCTCTACACGGCCAAGCAGTCCGGACGCAACGCGGTGGCGTACCGTGCCGACGGACGGGTTCGCCTCGCGGGTGCTGCCTCAGGCAGGCGTGCGATCACCGAGTCACGTGTTCTCGGTTACTACTGAGTGAGCTGGCTCACCCGTTCAGGGCAAGCGCCCTACTCGTAATCGCGTAGAGATCGCAGTTGTATCACCCGGAGTGGTCGTCAGAAGTCGCCTGCATCCGTAGTATCGCGGGCGCAACTGACACGACTGACACGCCGATGATGCAACCCTTGTGTCCCGGTCGTCGTCACTTCGTAATGACGAACCGCTTTTGCTTCTGACCCAGAAGGGAGATTGGGTGCCCGACGACCCCCGACGTGGCGGCCCCTCTTCCCGTGGTGATCAGGATCCCCAGCACGACCAGCCGACCGGCCGTAGACGTCGCTCGATGGAAGGCTCTGGGGGCCTGAGCGTCTCGGAGCTCATCGAGCAGCACAGCAGGACGAACATCCCCCGGCCCGTCCCGCCAGGCTCGCCCGACGAACCCACGACAGGCAGGCGTGCCCTGCCGGAACCCCCCGAGGCCACGGGCAGGCGTGCACTGCCTGATCCCCCGGCCCACCCGCAGCAGCCTCCTGCGGCACCGCGGCAGCAGCCGCCCGCAGCTCACCGGCCTGGTGAGCAGACGGGCACGCGCCCGCGGCCGGAGCAGGCAGCCCCGCAGAACTTCACCGGCGACCCGAACGCCAGGCGGCGCAGGCCCGACGCCCCCGCCGAGCCGAACGGTGCCCAGCAGACCGGCACGCGTCCGCGTCCCGTGCCCGGTGAGCAGACCGGACCACGGCAGAGGCCTGTCCAGAACCCGGTCCAGGGTCCAGCCCAGACCGGGCAGCGACCGAGGCCCGACGGGACGGGCATGCAGCGCCGCCCGGTGCCCGGGGAGCAGCCAGGCGGTCCCGCCCGACGCCCGGCACCAGGCGAAATGCCTCCGGCACGGCGGCCCGCCCCCGGCGACGCACCGTCGTCCAACGGCATCCCGCGCCCCCCTGCGCCCGACGTCACCGCCAACGGCATGCCCAGGCCGCCGGCTCCCGGCGACCCGCGGCGGATGCCTCCCGGCGACGCGCCCTCCTCGAACGGCATCCCGCGGCGTCCCGCGCCCGGTGGTGCGCCCGAGGCAGGTCTGGCCGGCGGAGCGGTCCGCCGACCGGCACCCGACGGGGCACCGCCGCGCAGGCTCCTGCCGGGCGACGCGCCGTCGTCCAACGGCATCCCGCGCCCGCCGGTACCCGGCGACGTCGGCTCGAACGGCATGCCCCGCCCGCCGGCTCCCGGTGAGGCCTCGCAGCCAGGTCCGAAGCGGCCGGTTCCGGGCGAGGTCTCGCAGCCAGGCGCCCTCCAGCGTCCCCCCGCACCGGGCGGGTCGCCGGACGGCCCCGCACCTCGCCGCCTCCTGCCGGGCGACGCACCGTCTTCCACCGGCATCCCGCGTCCTCCCGTCCCCGGTGAGGGTCCGGACAGCGCCGGCCGCCGCCCCATGCCCCCGAACGGGGACATGCCGGGCAGGCAGCCGATGCCGTCACGCGCGGAGTCGAGCGGTTCCCGGCCGATGCCCCCGCGGGCGGAGTCGAGTGGTCCGCGGCCGGTTCCCGGCGGCCTCGCCAACCGGCTCGGTGAGCCCGCGGGCGAGCCCAAGGCCGACGCGCCCGGTCCCGAGGCCACCCAGATCGCCCCTGCGGCGGGGGTGGCCAAGGTCGAGAAGCGCGAAGAGATGGACCCGCTGAGCCTCACCACCGAGATGGAGGCCATCGGCGACGACGTGAAGAAGCGTCGCGAGGTCGACCACACCCTCGCGCGGTTCTCCGCGGTGCACGACGAACTGCTCGAGCAGGAGCGCCAGCGCAAGGAGCGGCGCGCCAAGCTCATGCCGTGGGTCAAGGACGGCGAAGAGGGTGAGCTCGTCGACGAGGCGACCCAGTTCGCCGAACCCGTCGTCCCCGACGAGGAGGACGGCGCGCAGCGCCCCACCGGCCGCACGCCCAAGCAGCGCAAGCTGATGCGCACCGCCAGGGTCGGGGCGATCGCCGCCGCGGCCGTGGTGTTCGCGTCGACGGGCATCGGCTGGGCCGCGATGCAGTGGGCCGACTCCAAGATCCCGAAGATCGACGCGCTGGGCGGCAACTCGCAGGCCGTGCAACAGGCGGAGAAGCAGCTCGGCGACGAGAACTTCCTGCTGGTCGGCTCGGACACCAGGGCGGGCGCCAAGCCGGGCGACAACGTCGGCACGCAGGCGCAGGAGGGTGGCGCGCGGTCGGACGTGATCATGCTCGCGCACATCCCCAAGGACCGTAAGCGCATGGTCGTCGTGTCCCTGCCGCGCGACGTGCGGGTCGACCGTCCCGCGTGCCGCAGCTGGAACCCGGACAACGGGCAGTACGCGGGCCCGCTGGCACCGGAGAAGGGCGTCCTCGCGAACTCCGTCTACAACGACGGTGGACCCGAGTGCGTCGCGAACATGATGACCCAGCTGAGCGGCCTCAACATCAACCACTACGTCAGCATCGACTTCGTGGGCTTCCGCGAGATGTCGACGGCCATCGGCGGCGTGGAGATCTGCACGCCCACGAAGATCGTCGACGACGAGCTCGGCGTGGTGATCGACAAGCCGGGCAAGCACACGCTCAAGGGCGACCAGGCGCTGCAGTACGTGCGCGCCCGCAAGGTCCAGGCCCAGGGCGACAGCGGTACCGACTTCGACCGGATCAAGCGGCAGCAGGGTTTCCTGTCGGCGATGCTGCGCCAGTCGCTGTCGAACGAGGTGCTGCTGAGCCCGACCAAGCTCAACAACTTCATCAACGCGCTCACGAAGTCCACGGTCGGCGACAACATCGACGTCGCCTCGCTGCTGGAGCTCGCGAACTCCCTGCGGAGCCTCGACGCCGGCCGCGTGTCGTTCGTGACGATGCCGCACTGGACCGACGAGGGCCCGACGAAGGCGAACACCGACAACATCGAGCGACTCAAGGACGACGACATCAAGGCGCTGTTCCAGACGATCATCGACGGAACGCCGTTGCCGCAGGAGAAGGTGACCGACCCCAAGGCCGGCGACACCAACGCTCCCGCGCAGCCCGGCACCCTGGTGGACCCCAAGGAGGTCAGCATCCAGGTGCTCAACGGCGATTCGTCGAACGACGGTGCTGTCGGCAGGACGGCGAACGCATTGGTGCAGCAGGGTTTCAAGGTCGTCAAGCGGGACAACGCGCCGGAGCAGGCACCGAAGACGATCATCAAGTTCGCCAAGGGCAACGAGAACAAGGCCGCGACGCTCAAGGCCGCGGTGCCCGGTGCGGAGCTGGTCGAGTCGCCCGAGATGGGCGGAGCGGTCCAGTTGGTGATCGGCAAGGGCTTCGACGGCAAGGTCCAGCCACCGAAGCCGGGCGCTCCGCAGGGACAACCGCAAGGTCAGCCCGGCACCGATCTGTCCATTGTGAACGCGGCACAGGACCCCTGCGCGGCGAAGTGATTCGCCTGGGGTTCACCTCCGGTTCATCCTGGCATGTCGCTGCCGCGATGGTCGGGACGTAGGCTGAGCGCCATGCGCGAGGCCTACCACGACCAGCTCGAACAGCTCGCCGACCAACTGGCCGACATGACCGGCATGGTCGCCGAGGCGATGCAGAACGCGACCGCAGCCCTGCTGCAGGCCGATCTCGGCCTGGCGGAGCAGGTCATCAGCGGCGACCAGAAGGTCGACGACGTCCGCTCCAGCATCGAGGAGCAGTCGTACGCGCTGCTCGCTCTGCAGGCACCGGTCGCGACCGACCTGCGTACCGTTCTCGCGGTGATCCACGCCGCCGAGAGCGTCGAGCGCATGGGCGACTTGGCGCTGCACGTGGCCAAGGCCGCGCGCCGCCGGCACCCGGCGTCGGCGTTGCCGGAGGACGTGCAGCCGTACTTCACCGAGATGGGCCGGATCGCGGTCAAGCTCGCGAACGAGGCGGCGTCGATCATCCGCAACAAGGACGTCGACCGTGCGCGCAGCCTCGAGGACGAGGACGACGCGATGGACGACATCCACCGCCACCTGTTCTCCGTGATCATGGACAAGGAGTGGCAGCACGGCGTTCCCGCCGCGGTCGACGTGACGCTGCTCGGCCGCTTCTACGAGCGCTTCGGCGACCACGCGGTGTCGGTCGCCAAGCGCACGGTCTTCGTCGTCACCGGCCGGATGCCCGGCTACGGTGGCGACGACAACCTTTAGATCATTCGGAAATCAGCGAAACTGCCCATCGCGCTCTGCCACCAGCTCCGGATCGGCGTAAGCCTCGGAGAACTCGGCGAGCACGGTGGGCAGTTCTTCGTCCCACACCGCCCGCGCCTCGTCACGCGGCAGATTCCTCGCGTCCACCGTGAAGTACGCCCACGCGCGCACGATCTCGGGCAGCAGCGCCAGGTCCGCGTCGGACACGTGCAGCTTCGCGGCCACGTTGAGGATCAGCACGGCGGTCAGCGACGCCGGCCCGTAGACGACGGGATCCCGGTTCTGTTCCACCGCAGCGGAAACGACGATCCGCGCGAACGCCCGGGCGGCCTCGACGTCGGCGATCCCGTGCTCCGAGGCCAGGAACGCGCCGACGACCTCGTCCGTCCTTTCCGGACTGATGGCGGGGATCTCGTACTCCTTGGGCACCAACGCGCTCACTCGGGCGTCGGCGAGGGCGATGAGCTGCACGGGGTGCCGCACGTCCTCCTCGCCCATCAGACCCTCCTCGGCCTCCTCGTCCGGGCCGTCCTCCCAGAACTGCTCGATGTCCGGCCACACCAGGTCGTAGACGCCGGTGGCGCTCAAGGGGGTGATCTCGTCGCGGAACGCCTCGGGCGTGGAGGCGATCATGTCCTCCAGCAACGCGACGGTGCCCTCGTCCGGCGTCGAGAACAGCTCGATCGCGGTGGCGCCGAGCACCGGCTGGCGCATGAACAGCACGGTCTCGCCGACGCCGGCGCGTTCCTGGGTGATCGCGATGACCTCGACGTCGCCCAGCAGGTTCGTGACGAGGAAGGCGTCGCGGAAGTCGGGGACGGTGCCGGCGACGTACCAGTCCGGCTCGGCGATGCCGCGTGCCGCAACGGTTTCCGCGGCGGCGAACGAGGCGGCCCTGTTCTCCTCCGAGCCCACGCCCGCCAGCGCGCGCAACGCGGTGAGCGCCGCGGGGTCGTCCATCGCCTGCAGCGCCTCGATCAGCGGCGCGGTGCCGGACCCGGCGAGCCAGAGCGTCGCGTAGAGCTCGCTCGCCCAGGCGTCCGCGAGCAACCAGGACTCGGAACGCACCGCGGCCGCCGACTCGAGCAGCGCCCCGTACGGGGACTGCTGCTCGGGCCTGCGGCCGGGGGCCTTGCCTTGCTTCTTCTTGCGGCTCTTGCTCTGCGGGCTCACGCCAGCAAGATAGTGCAACCCGCGAATTTAGCCGAACCGGCCGGAGATGTAGTCCTCGGTCGCCTTCTGGCTGGGGTTGGAGAAGATCTTCTCCGTGTCGTCCACCTCGATCAGCTGTCCGGGCTGACCGACACCCAGCAGGTTGAAGAACGCGGTCTGGTCGGACACGCGCGCCGCCTGCTGCATGTTGTGAGTCACGATGACGATCGTGTACTCCTTCTTCAGCTCCGTGATCAGGTCCTCGATCGCCAGCGTGGAGATCGGGTCCAGGGCCGAGCAGGGCTCGTCCATGAGCAGCACGTCGGGCTGCACCGCGATGGCACGCGCGATGCACAGACGCTGCTGCTGACCACCGGAGAGGCCGCCGCCCGGCTTGTCGAGCCGGTCCTTGACCTCGTTCCAGAGGTTGGCGCCGCGCAGCGAGCGCTCCGCCACCTCGTCGAGCTTCTTCTTGTCCTTCAGGCCCGCGAGGCGCAGCCCGGCCACCACGTTGTCGCGGATGGACATCGTGGGGAACGGGTTGGGGCGCTGGAACACCATGCCGATGGTGCGGCGCACCTCGACCGGGTCCACAGTGGACGTGTAGATGTCCTCGCCGTCGAGCAGCACCTTGCCCTCGACGCGGGCGCCGGGAGCGACCTCGTGCATGCGGTTGAGCGACCGCAGCACGGTCGACTTGCCGCAGCCGGAGGGGCCGATGAACGCGGTGACGTTCTTCGGCGGCACCGCGAGCGAGACGTTCTCCACGGCGTGAAACTTGCCGTAGAAGAGGTTCAGGTCCTTGATGTCGAGTCGCTTGGCCATGTTCGCCCGCTCACTTCGTCTTCGGCGCCAGCGACCGCGAGATCACGGTCGCCAGGAGGTTGAACAGCGTGATCAGCACGACGAGCGTGATCGCCGCGCCCCAGATGCGGTCGAAGCCCGCCGCCGTCGGGTTGTTGCGCTCGTTCACCATCATCAACGGGAGCGACGCCATGGGGCCGTCGAACAGGTTGTAGTTGATGAACGGGGCGTACGCCGCCAGCACCAGCACCGGTGCGGTCTCACCCATGACGCGGGCGAGCGCCAGCATGATGCCGGTCAGGATGCCGGACAGCGCGGTCGGGATGACGATCTTGGCGATCGTCTTCCACTTCGGGATGCCCAGCGCGTAGGACGCCTCGCGCAGCTCGTCCGGGACGATCTTGAGCATCTCCTCGGTCGTGCGCACGATGACCGGCACCATCAGCAGCACCAGCGCGAGCGACACGGCCAGGGCACTGCGGCTCAGGCCGAAGGTCGTGATCCAGACCGTGTAGACGAACAGCGCCGCGACGATCGACGGGACACCGGTCAGGATGTCGACCATGAACGTCGTCGCCTTCGACAGCCGCGAGCGGCCGCCGTACTCGACGAGGTAGATGGCGACCATGATGCCGATCGGCACGGAGATCACGGCGCAGACGAGGCCTTGGACCAGCGTGCCGTAGATCGCGTGGTACGCGCCGCCACCCTGCTGCCGGGCCAGGAGGCCCGACATGGACTTCTGCCACCAGTCACCGTCGAGGATGACCGGGAAGCCGCGTTGGATCACGGTGTAGAGCACCCACACCAGCGGGATGATCGCGATCAGGAACGCGCCCCACACGAGTGCGGTGGCCATGCCGTTCTTGATCCGGCGGCTGACGCTGACCGACTGGAACGTCGGCGGCGTCGCGAGGCGCTGAGGATCCGCGAGATTCGTGCTCACTCGTACTCCTTGTGGCCGGCGACGATCGAGCGCGCGATGGCGTTCACGACGAAGGTCAGCACGAACAGCACCAGACCGGCGGCGATGTAGGCACCGGCCGAGCGCGCGTCGTTGAACTCGGGCGCGGCCAGCGCGATCTTCGAGGCGAACGTCGAACCACCGTCGAACAGCGACCAGCCGAACGAGCTGGTGGCGGTGCTCAGGATGATCGCGACGGCGATGGTCTCACCGAGTGCGCGGCCGAGGCCGAGCATCGAGGCGCTGACGTAACCGGCCTTGCCGAACGGCAGGACCGTCGTGCGGACGACCTCCCACTTGGTCGCGCCGAGCGCGATGGCGCCCTCGACGTGCATCGTGGGCGTGCGCTCGAAGACCTCGCGGCTGACGGCCGTGATGATCGGCAGGATCATCACCGCGACGACGATGCCGGCGGTGAAGATGGTTCCGCCGAGCTGCACGTTGACGTTGCCCTTGGCGAAGATCGGGATCCAGCCGAGGTTCGCGATCAGCCACTCGGAGAACGGGAACAGCACGGGGCCGAGCACGAACAGGCCCCAGAGGCCGAAGACGATCGACGGCACGGCCGCGAGCAGGTCGATGACGTAGGCGAACGGCCGGGCGAGCCTGCGCGGCGCGTACTGCGTGAGGAACAGCGCGATGCCCAGCGCGATCGGCATGGCGATCAGCAGGGCGACCAGCGCGACCACGACCGTGACGAGCGTCAGGTCGAGGATGCCGAACCGCAGGTTCGTGGGATCGGTGGTGTTCCACTCGCGGCTGGTCAGGAAGTTGACGTTGTCCAGCCCGAGCGACGGGATGGCCTGCAGGATGAGGAACAGGCCGATCGCGCCGATGAGGACGACGATGAAGACACCGGACCCCGTCGCCAGGCCGCGGAAGATGCGGTCACCAGGCCGGACGTGAGGTGCCTTGGTCGTAACTGGAGCTTCCGGTGTCGGGGGAATCGGAGCCTCCGAGGCGGTGGGAGCAGCCGCGACGCCCCGCTCGGCCCCGGTGTCACCGGAGCCGGCGGGGCGCTTGGCCACGACGGGATCGTTCATCGCGTCTGTGTGTCAGCCGAAGTTTCGCATCAACCTCAGGCGATCGCCTTCACGGCGGTCAGGAGCTTGTCCTGGAACGCCTTGGGCAGCGGCACGTAGCCCGCGTCGGCGAGCTGGGCCTGCCCGGTGGTGGCGGCAGCCGTGAGGAACGCCTTGACGGCCTTGGCGGTGTCGGCGTCGTAGCCCTTCGAGCACACGATCTCGTAGGTCGCGAGCAGCAGCGGGTACGCACCGGCGGTCTTGGAGCCGTAGATCGAGTCGAGGTCGAGGACCAGGTTGTTGCCCTCGCCCTTGATCTTCGCACCGTCGATGGCCTTGCCGGCCGACTCGGCGGTCAGCTCGACGGGACCGGCACCAGAGTCGATCTTGGCGATCGAGAGCTTGTTGTCCTGGGCGAAGGACCACTCGACGTAGGTGATCGCACCGTCGATGGAGCCGACGGCCTGGCCGACACCGGCGGACTTCTCCTTGCCCTCGCCGACACCGCCCTTGAACTGCTTGCCCTCACCCTTGGTCCAGCCGCCGGCGACCTTCAGGTACTTCTGGAAGTTGTCGGTCGTGCCCGACTCGTCCGAGCGGTAGATGACCGAGATGTCCTTGTCCGGCAGGGTCGCGGAGCCGTTCAGCGCCTTGATGGCCGGGTCGTTCCACTTCTTGACCGCACCGGAGAAGATCGCGGTGATGGTCTTGGGGTCCAGCACGAGGCTGTCCACACCGGAGACCTTGTAGCCGACGGCGACGGGGCCGAAGACCAGCGGCAGGTTCCAGGCCGGGTTCTCCTTGCAGCGCTTGGCCGCGTCCGTGGTCTCGGCGCCTTCCTTGAGCGCGGAGTCCGAACCACCGAAGTCGACCTGGCCGGCGTTGAAGTTCTTCACGCCCGCGCCGGAGCCCGAGGGGTTGTACGCGAGGTCCACACCGGGGCAGGCGGCCTGGTAGGCCTGCACGAACGCGTCGACCGCGTTCTTCTGCGCGGAGGAACCCTCGGCGTTGAGCTTGGTCTTGCCACCGCACTCGACCGGGACAGACGCAGCGTTCGACGAGGGGTTCGTGCCACCCGTCGGCGCGTTGTTGTCACTGCCACACGCACTGAGCAGCAGCGCGCTGGCCGCGACGAGGCCGAGAACGGCACCGTGCCGCTGGATCTTCACCTTGGTCCTCCACCTTGCGGAAAGCATTAGCGGTTCGCGACGGACGCCGCCGCTCGCTACGGAAGGTAGGTAGCCAGAATGGACAGACCACCTAGTCAGGGTGAACGGGAGGTGAACACCGAACGGGAAGTGACGGGTCACACGGCCAAAAGAGTGATGGCGTGACCAGCGCGTATGCGTTTTGTGACGGTACGTTGACTACCGGGCGTACTGGACGTCGGCGTCCCACAGGGTGAAGCCGAGCTTCGTGTACACGCGGACCGCCGCCGTGTTGTCCGACTCGACGTAGAGCATGACTTCCTTGACGTGCTGTTCGCGCAGGTGACGCAGCCCTGCGAGGGTCAGCGCCTTGCCGAGGCCACCGCCCTGGCGGTCGGGGTCGACGCCCACGACGTAGACCTCGCCGAGCTCGGGCGTGTGCACCTTCGTCCAGTGGAAGCCCGCCAGCCTGCCTTCGGCGTCGAACGCGAGCAGGAAGCCCTCCGGGTCGAACCAGGGTTCTTCTTCTTTGGCTCGAACGTCCTCGATGGACATCGCGCCCTGCTCCGGGTGCCAGTCGAACGCGCGGTGGTTCACGTAGACGACCGCGGCCTCGTCCCTGCCCGGGACGAACGGCCGGATCGTGATGCCTTCGGGGAGCTTGGGCTCCGGCAGGTCGTTCTCGACGCGCAGCCGCATCCGCAGCAGCTCGCGCACCTTGCGGAAGCCGAGCTTCGCCGCGAGCTTCTCGGCGTCCGGGTGGCCACCGTGCGCCCAGATCCGCAGCGACTCCTGCGGGAGCGCCTTCACCAGCGCCTCGCCCACGCCCTGATGGCGATGCTTCGGGTGCACGGCGAACTCGGCGACCTTGTTGCCACCCGAGTCGCCGATCAGGTCGACGTGCGCGTACCCGGCGAGCTCGCCGTCCAGGTGCGCCAGGAGGTGCCTGCTGCCTGTCGCGCCGGGGCGCATCCGCAGTCGCACGGCCTCGCCGACCGGGGCGACGCCATCGGTGCCCTTCGCTGCCTCCAGCAGACCCGTCACCTCGGCGGCCTGGTCGGCCGTCAGCTCCTCGAACCAGCTCAGTTGCGCCACACCGGCGAACCTACCGCGCGATCAAACGCTCATCCAGGACGCGAGCGGAGTCGTCGATCTCCACCTCGGTCATCTCGGCCGGGCGGCGCGGCGATCCGGGACGCGGCGGGCGGACGAACTTGTAGCCCACGTTGCGGACCGTGCCGATGAGAGCCTCGTGCTCGGGGCCGAGCTTGGCGCGCAGCCGTCGCACGTGGACGTCGACCGTGCGGGTGCCGCCGAAGAAGTCGTAGCCCCAGACCTCCTGCAGCAGCTGGGCGCGGGTGAAGACCCGGCCGGCGTGCTGCGCGAGGTACTTGAGCAGCTCGAACTCCTTGTAGGTGAGGTCGAGCGGGCGGCCCTTGAGGCGCGCGGTGTAGGTGGCCTCGTCGATCACGAGGTCGCCCAGCTGGATCGCGCCGTCGCCACCGGGCGCGGTGGTGCCGCGGCGGGAGCGGACCAGGCGCAGGCGGGCGTCGACCTCGGCGGGGCCGGAGTTCGGCAGCAGGATCTCGTCGACGGACCAGTCCGAGTTGACCGCGACCAGACCGCCCTCGGTGACGACGGCCACCACGGGCACGTCCACACCGGACGAGTCGAGCAGGCGGCACAGCGAACGCGCGCCGACCAGGTCGGTGCGGGCGTCGATCAGCACGATGTCGTGAGGTCCGGCCTCGAGGAGCGCGGAGACCTCGGGGCGCAAGGGGCGCACGGCGTGGGGAAGCAGAGCCAGCGCGGGAAGTACCGCCTCCGGGTCCGGGTCTGTCGTCAGCAGAAGCACGTCGATGCTCATCGCGGCGCCCTCCAAATCGGCCGTGGACGGTCACCATGACCAGACCAGCGGCGTACGGTGACCGGGCCCCGTTGCCTGCGGATGACGGAGACGATACCGGTGCACCCCGAGAAAGTCCCAGGTCAAGAAGCCGTGCTCACACTTGTTTCCACAAGCGTCACGCCTGTTACATCCATGTCACACGATGGGGTGCGTCTGCACGGCGTCCACCACAAGGGTGAAGGCGACCTCGCTTTCGTTGTGGGACATGGGTTCACGAACAACGTGCGCAGGCCGTACGTCTCCCGCGTGCTCGCCCGGCTGGCCAGGAAGGCCGGCGTCGTCGCGTTCGACTTCCGCGGGCACGGACGCTCCGAAGGACGCTGCACGGTCGGCGCCGACGAGGTCCACGACATCGAGGCCGCCGTCCTCAAGGCACGCGAACTCGGGTACTCGAAGATCGCGACCATCGGGTTCTCGATGGGCGCCTCGATCGTCCTGCGGCACGCGGCGCTGGGGGAGAGCCGGCCGGACGCCGTCGTCTCGGTGAGCGGGCCCGCCCGGTGGTGGTCGCGCGAGACCGCTCCCATGCGCCGGGTCCACTGGTTGCTGGAGCAGCCGCACGGCAAGCTCGCGGCGCGGGCGCTCGGGGTTCGGCTCGGCGGCAGCTGGGTACAAGCGCCGGAGAGTCCGCTCGAGGTGGTCGGACGCATCACGCCGACCCCACTGCTGATCGTGCACGGTGACCTGGACCACTATTTCTCCGTGGACCACGCCAGGTCGCTGCACCGCGCGTCCTCCGGACATGCCGAGTTGTGGATCGAACCCGGCATGCGGCACGCCGAATCGGCCGCGACTCCAGACCTGGTAGACCGGATGGCGGCATGGATCGCCGTTAACGTCGAGGACGAGGAATGACTGCGCAGACCCCCGCACGGCCGCGAAAGAAGAAGTCCCGTCGCGGGAAGTTCCTCGTCATCACGGTCATCGTGCTGGGCGTGCTGCTCGTCGCCGCCGACTTCGCGCTGGCCGCGGCCGGCGAGTACCAGATCGCCCAGCGGATGCGGGAGAAGCTGCAGCTCAACGAGGACCCGGCGGTGCGCATCAACGGGTTCCCGTTCATCCTGCAGGCGTTGCGCGGCGACTACCAGCACGTCGAGATCCGCGCGTACGGCGTGCCGATCCGCAACGAGCAGCAGGGCGTCGACCTGCGCGACCTCGACGTCGAGGCGGACCTGCTGCACACCCGTGTCGAGCTCGCGGACCTGCTCGCGGGCAACGTCTCCAAGGCGACCATCGACACCGTCAAGGGCAGCGTCCGGATCAAGGCGATGGACCTGAACCGGCTGGCGAACCAGGTGACGCCGTTCGACAAGCTCTCGATCGAGCCGGACAACCGCGTCGCCACGCAGACCCCGGCCGACCCGAAGGCGCCCAAGACGACCGCCGCGGTGAAGCTCTCCGGCCAGACCAACGTCGCCGGCAAGGTCATCACGCTCACCGCGTACGGCCAGATCGCGCTGGTCAGCGGTGCCATCCAGATCAACATCGACGACATCGAGCTGGACGACGCCTCGCTGAAGCAGATCATCCCGCAGCTGCGCCAGGCGCTCGCGATCAAGATCGACCCGGGCACGCTGCCGTTCAGTGCCACGCCCACCGCCGTCGAGGTGGAGAGCGGTGCGTTCAAGCTGTCCGGCGAGATCGCGGATGTACCGTTGGTCCAACGATGACTGGTGTGTGGGCGCTGCTGGGCGCGCTGGCCGTGGCCGGCGCGATCGGTGTGCTGCTCAAGGTCCGCGAGGGCCGCATCTCCCGTTCGAAGGACACGGTCGACCTGCCAGCCCCCGTGCGCGACCTGCTCGCGCCGGGGGTGACGCTGGTCCAGCTCTCCACCACGTTCTGCGCGCCGTGCCGGCACGCGAAGGTCGTCCTGCGCGACCTCGCCGACCGCACGGACGGCCTCACCCACGCCGAGCTCGACGTCACGAACCTCCCGGACGTCACCACGAAGCTCGGCGTCATGCGCACCCCCACGACGCTCGCCCTGACGTCGGACGGCACCGAGGTGTTGCGAGTCGGCGGCGTGCCGAAACGGGACTCGTTGCTGGCGGCGCTGCGGCCGCATTTGCCCTAATCCGGTCGGGTGAATCTGCATTGTTCCACCAGATGGACATACCTCCCGCACCGAGGGATTGAGGACTACCCTCGCTGGCATGACCTTGCTGCTCACGAAGCGACGCGCGGTTGACCTGTGCCGCACGCGCAGCAGCCTGTGTCGCACGACGAGCTGAACCGGGCTGCTTGACGCCCTTCAGCTACCTCTGCCGGACTGTTTCCTCTCGTCCGTTCGCCCGGAGGTCGTCGTGCCCAAAGACTCCCCTGTAGACCCGCGCGGACCGCGCTTCTCCGCCTGGATGACCACCGTCATCCTCGCGATCGTGTTGCTCACCGGCTGGTGGCGTCTCCTCGCCGCGCAGACGGTGCTCTTCGCGATGTGCGCGTTCATCTCGCTGAAGCTGAACCCGTGGGGTCACGTCTACCGCTACGCGATCCAGCCGCGCCTGACCCCGACCTCCGAACGCGAGGAAGCCGCCCCGCTGCGGTTCGCCCAGGGAGTCGGCTTCGTCTTCGCACTGATCGGCACCCTCGGCTACGCCACCGGCCTCACCACGCTCGGCATGGTGGCGACCGGCATGGCCCTGGTCGCAGCACTGCTCAACGCGGCGCTGGGCCTGTGCCTCGGGTGCGAGATGTACCTGGTGCTGCGCAGGTACGTACCAGCCTTCGCTCGACCGCAATGACGACACGCACTACTACAGGAGCAACTTCCCATGAGCCGTGAGAACGTGCTGGTCTCGGCCGCCTGGTCCGAAGAGAACCTCCAGGCGCCCGGCGTCGTGTTCGCGGAGGTCGACGAGGACACCACCGCGTACGACGGCGGCCACATCCCCGGAGCCGTGAAGATCGACTGGAAGAACGACCTCCAGGACCCGGTCCGCCGCGACTTCGTCGACCGCGAGGGCTTCGAGAAGCTGCTCTCGGCCAAGGGCATCTCCAACGACGACACCGTCGTCCTCTACGGCGGCAACAACAACTGGTTCGCCGCCTACGCGTACTGGTACTTCAAGCTCTACGGCCACACCAACGTCAAGCTCCTCGACGGCGGCCGCAAGAAGTGGGAACTCGACGGCCGTCCCCTGGACAAGGAGGAGGTCGTCCGCGACGCCACCTCCTACAAGGCCCAGGAGCAGGACCTCTCGATCCGCGCCTTCCGCGACGAGGTCGTCGACTCGATCGGCAACAAGAACCTCGTCGACGTGCGCTCCCCCGACGAGTTCTCCGGCAAGCTCCTCGCCCCGGCCCACCTCCCGCAGGAGCAGGCCCAGCGCGGCGGCCACATCCCGTCCGCGGTGAACGTCCCGTGGTCGAAGGCGGCCAACGAGGACGGCACCTTCAAGTCCGACGACGAGCTCCGCGAGCTCTACGCCGAGGCGGGCTTCGACGGCAGCCGCAAGACCATCGCGTACTGCCGCATCGGCGAGCGCTCCTCGCACACCTGGTTCGCCCTGCGCGAGTTGCTCGGCCACGAAGACGTCAAGAACTACGACGGTTCTTGGACGGAGTACGGCTCGCTCATCGGCGTGCCGATCGAACTCGGTTCCGGCAAGGAGGCCTGATCACCATGTCCAACGGCTGCGGCGCCCCCGCTCAGGGCGGCACGATCGACGCTTCCACGACGGAAACCGTCCTGGAGGGCAAGGTCGTCTCGGACGGCACCCCGGTAGGCGGCGCCTTCGTCCGCCTGCTCGACTCGACCGGCGAGTTCACCGCCGAGGTGGTCACCTCCCCGGAGGGCGACTTCCGCTTCTTCGCGGCACCGGGCAGCTGGACCGTCCGCGCGCTGCACCGCACCGGCAACGGCCAGGCCGACGTGTCGGCCTCGGGCCCCGGCGTGCACGCGGTGCAGATCGCGGTCGCCTAGGACCGCAGGTCGCAAGACCTGGCAGGTATGACCGAGGGCCCCGGCGGTGTGACACCGCCGGGGCCTTTTGGCATCCCCGCGATGCCGAAGGCGAGCCGTTCCGACGGCGAAGCCGAGGCTTGGCTCTTCGCTTTGAGCCAAGCCAGAGGGGTGGTGTGTCCCATCACGAGTCGCGCCACAGCTCTTGCTGCACGTGAGGAGGGGTGTCAAACGGACACGCTCTTCGTCCGTTTGACACCCCTCCTCACGTGTGGCCCGCTCTTGGTGCGGCTCGTGATGGGACACACCACCGACGCCACCCAGCTACGCAACAGCAAGCCGCCCAAAGCAACAGGCGTGCCATCTGCCCGCTGACGGCGTGGACCCCTGATCAGATTGCCGGGGTCTGGGGCAGAGCCCCAGGGGAAGCACGCAACCGCAAGGTCGCCGCCCGCAAGGCGACCACCCGCCCGGTCGCGGCAGGCAAGGTGACCGCACGCAAGGTCGCCGCACGCAAGGTCGCCGCCCGCAAGGTCGCCGCCCGCAAGGCGACCACCCGCCCGATCGCGGCACGCAAAGGCGACCACCCACCAGGTCGCATCGCGGCGCTCCCGGTGTCCTCCACCACCACAACTCTGCACGTCACCACCAGCGAGATATCCTCACACCGTGGAACACATCTTCACCGGACTCCTGGTGCTAGTGACGATCGCCGTAATGTGGTTCGCCGGCTACGTCGTCTACCGCCTCTACTCCGACCAGCGATGAGCAGCGGCGACGAGGCCATCCGCCTGGCCGAGGAACGGGCAGCCGCGACGAGGGCGCGCAACCTCCCCCAGTTCGACGACATGCCCGTCCCGGGCGACACGGCGAACCTGCGCGAGGGCGCGAACCTGCACGACGCCCTCCTGGGCGTCCTTCCGCTGGTGGGCGTGTGGCGAGGCGAGGGCGAGATCGTCTACCCGACGATCGACGGCCCGTTCCGCTTCGGCCAGCAGATCACGTTCGCCCACGACGGCCGGCCGTTCCTCGTGTACGAGGCGAGGTCGTGGCTGTTGAACGAGGCCGGCGAGGTCATCCGCCCGGCGGCGAGAGAACAGGGTTTCTGGCGCCCGCAGGAAGACGACACGATCGAGTTCCTGCTGACGCACAACACGGGCATCGTCGAGCTGTACTACGGCAAGGTGCGCACGCAGACTTCCTGGGAGTTCGAGACGGACGCGGTCATCCGCTCCGCGACGGCCAAGGACGTCAAGGCCTCGCAGCGCCTGTACGGCGTGGTGAACGGCGACCTCGCGTACGTCGAGGAGCGCGCCATGATGGGCCAGGAGATGCAGCCGCACGCGTCGGCGCACCTGAAGCGCGTCGTCGGCTAGCTCGGCTAGCTCGGCTTGCTGGATCGCTGGATTGTTGAACGATTCGCGTGTCGGATTGTTCAACAATCCCACGATTCCCCGTAACATGGGCTCATGCTTCTGCGGCGCTGCGGAACCGACGCGCTCCTCGTCGAGGTCGACTCACTGAGCGAGGTCGCGGCCGTCCGCGCCGCCCTCGAACACCTCGACGGCATCGAGGAGCTGGTCCCGGCCGCGCGAACAGTCCTGGTCAAGGGCGCGCTGCCCCAGGTCAGGGACGCGCTGAAGACCATCGACCTGACCAAGACCCCCGCGAAGCACTCACGCGAGATCACCATCCCGGTCGTCTACGACGGCCCGGACCTCGCCCTCGTCGCCGAAACAGCCGGCATCACCCCGGGCGAAGTGGTCGAACTCCACACCACCGCCACCTACGAGGTCGCGTTCTGCGGCTTCGCACCGGGCTTCGGCTACCTCACGGGCCTCCCGGAGGCACTCCAGCAGCCAAGGCTCGACTCCCCGCGCACGAAGGTCCCGCAGGGCTCGGTCGGCATAGCGGGCGAGTTCACCGCCGCCTACCCCAGGCCGACACCGGGCGGCTGGCGACTGATCGGCCGCACCGAGACGACCCTGTTCGACCCGAGGGCCGAGACCCCCGCACTGCTGCAGCCGGGCGACCAGGTGAAGTTCGTGGTCGCATGAAGCGCAGCGTCACGATCATCAGGACCGGTCCGCAGGCGTTGGTCGAGGACCTCGGCAGGCCAGGCAACGCGCACCTGGGCGTGCCCCCGTCGGGCGCGCTGGACCAGGTCTCGCTCAAGCTCGCCAACCGCCTCGTCGGCAACCCCGAGAGCGCGGCCGGACTCGAACTACTACTCGGCGGCCTGACGCTCAAAGCCAACGCGAGTTGCACGGTCGCCGTAACCGGACCGCCCACCGAGGTCCACGTGAACGGCAGGCTCGCCGACTCGCACCACCCGATCCACCTGAAGCAGGACGAGGTCCTGGAGATCGGCACTCCGCAGACCGGCCTGCGCAACTACCTCGCGCTGTCCGGCGGCATCGAGGTCGACGAGGAACTCGGCAGCCGCTCGACCGACCTGCTCTCCGGAATCGGTCCAGACCCGTTGCGGGACAACGACGTCCTGCATCTTGGGACACCCAATCTGCCCGAAGGTGCCGATGTGGTGCCGCCGCACCACGCGCTGCAAACGTTGGTCATCCCGATTCGGCTCGGACCGCGGGACGACTGGTTCGACGACGCGGAAACCCAGCTGCGGCAGGGGTCCTGGACGGTGTCGGATCGCAGCAACCGAGTGGGCGCGCGGCTCAACGGAACGAAGCTGAATCGTCGTGACGGGGAGATTCCCAGCGAGGGGATGATCACCGGCGCGGTGCAGGTGCCGCCGGACGGGCAGCCCGTGGTGTTCCTGAACGATCATCCGACGACGGGCGGCTACCCGGTCATCGGGGTGGTGGACAACGATTACCTGCGTTTTCTCGGTCAGGCGCGGCCGGGCACGGAGGTCAGGTTCCGGCCGGTCGACTGAGCGCGGGGGCCGTTGACGGAGTGGTCCAGACCAAATACCGTGACTGGCAGCCGCCGCGGAATCTCTACCAAACTGGAGTTCCGCATGCGCCGGATCCCTGCCCTGCTAGCAGTTCTGATAGCCGCCTTGGCCCTGGTGTCCCCTGCAAACGCCGCCACGGGCATCACCGCGACCTTCTCCCGCACCGGCACGAGTGCCAAGTTCGTCGTCGCCAACGCGAGCACGACCGCGCTCAACGGGTGGTCGGTCAAGTTCGACCTGCCGGCCGGTGTCACGGCCAGCGCCCCGCAGAACGCGACGATCACCCAGAACGGCACGCGAGTGACGCTCACTCCGGCCTTCTACATCAACAACCTGCCGCCGGGGCGCAACACCGAGCCGTACAGCCCGGCGTTCACGCTGAGCGCCGCGGCCGACCCGACCGCCTGCACGATCAACAACATGGCGTGCGACGGCAGCGGCACCGCACCGCCGGCGCCGACCGGGCTGACCGCCGAGTACTCGGTGGCCGGGGGCGCGGCGAAGTTCGTCGTCCGCAACCACTCCGCCGCGGCCGTCTCCGACTGGTCCATCTCCTTCACGCTGCCCAGCGGTGTGACGGTGAGCAACGGCCAGAACGGCACGGTCGCCCAGAACGGCAACCAGGTCACGATCACCCCGGCGCACTACAACAAGACCATCAACGCCGGCGCGAGCACCGAGCCGTACAGCCCGGCGTTCTCGATCAGCCAGAACACCGACCCGGTGACGTGCCGGATCAACAACGCCAACTGCGACGGCAGCGCGGACACTCCGCCTGGCACGCCAACGGGTCTCGCGTCGCCGACGAAGACCACGCGCACGGTGGGCCTGCAGTGGAACGCCTCCACACCGGGCTCGCTGCCGATCGCCGGCTACGACGTCTACAACGGCGCAAACCTCGCCGGCAGCTCCACCACGACGTCGACCATCATCAGCGGCCTGAACCCGAACACCGCGTACTCGTTCACGGTGCGGGCCAAGGACACCAAGGGAACTCAAAGCGCCCCGAGCACCACGCTGAGCGTCACCACCAACAACCCGGCCAACGACACCACGCCCCCGACCGCGCCGGGCACCCTGCGTTCGACGGCGAAGGACGCGGGCAGCGTCACGCTGGCGTGGAACGCCTCCACGGACAACAGCGGGGTCGCGAACTACGACGTCTACGTGGGCACGACCGTGAAGACGACGGTCTCCGGCACAACAGCGGTCGTCACCGGCCTGTCGCCGTCCACGAACTACACCTTCACCGTCAAGGCACGGGACCTCTACGACAACGTGTCCGCCGCGAGCAACGCGCTGAACGAGCGCACTGGTGACATCGTCGGCGGCTACGCCCGTGTCGGGTACTTCGTGCAGTGGGGCATCTACGGACGCCAGTACTTCGTGAAGGACATGGACGCCGCGAAGATGACGCACGTCAACTACGCGTTCGGCAACATCGACCCGGTCAACCTGACGTGCCTGCACGGCGTCACGAAGGGCACGAGCCCGAACCCGCAGGACCCGAACCAGGGTGACGGCGCGGGCGACGCGGAAGCCGACTACAGCAGGCCGATGAGCGCGGCGCAGTCCGTGGACGGCGTCGCGGACAGCGGCTGGGAACCGTTGCGCGGCAACTACAACCAGCTCAAGAAGCTCAAGGCGAAGCACCCGAACCTCAAGGTGCTGATCTCGCTCGGCGGTTGGACGTACTCCAAGTACTTCTCGGACGTGGCGGCGACGGACGCGGCGCGCAAGAAGTTCGTGGCGTCGTGCATCGACGTCTACCTCAAGGGCAACCTGCCCGTGTACAACGGCGCCGGCGGCCCCGGCACCGCGGCGAACATCTTCGACGGCTTCGACCTCGACTGGGAGTGGCCGGGCGCGGAAGGCCACGCGGGCAACCACTTCGGCCCGCAGGACAAGGTGAACAACACCCTGTTGATCGAGGAGTTCCGCCGGCAGATGGACGCGTACAGCACCACCACGGGCAAGCGCTACCAGCTCACCGCGTTCACCCCGGCCGACCCCGCCAAGATCGAGGCGGGCTGGGAGCTCGGGCGGGTCGCGCAGTCGATGGACATCTTCAACGTCCAGGGCTACGACTTCCACGGCTCCGGCAGCGACAACTCGTGGGAGCCCAACAGGACCGGCCACCAGGGCAACCTCTACCCGGACCCGGACGACCCGTACACGACCAAGTTCAGCGTCGAGAGCACCGTCCAGGCCTACCTCGACGCGGGCGTGCCGTCGCGCAAGATCACGCTCGGGCTCGCGTTCTACGGCCGCGGCTGGCAGAACGTGGTCAACGGCGGCAAGAACGGTGAGTGGCAGACCGCGGGAGGTGCGGCAACGGGGCAGTTCCCGGAGGAGTCGGGCACGCGCGGGTACGCCAACCTCGTCGCGTCCGTGCCGAACTGCACCGTGTTCCACGACGAGGTCGCCGTGGCCACGTCCTGCTACACCGGCAACCAGTGGTGGACCTTCGACGACGTGTGGTCGATCCAGAAGAAGACCGCGTGGCTGAAGTCGAAGAACCTGCTCGGCGCGATGTTCTGGGAGATGTCGGGTGACCGCGGCCCGTTGATGGCCGCGGTCGACGCCGGACTCAGGTGACGCAGGTAGCTCAGTACTCCGACTCGTACAGGTCCTGCAGCTCGGTGAGCAGGGCCGACGAGTCGGGCAGCTGCTTGCCGTCCAGCACGGTCACCCGCGTGATCTTGCGGACGCTGGACGCGAGGAAGACGCCCTCGGCGTCGTAGAGCTCGCCGGTCTGGATCGGCTCCACGAGCACGGTCCAGCCGGCGCGCTCGGCGGCGCGGAACAACGCGTACTGCGTGGTGCCGGGCAGGATGCCGAGCTTCGACGGCGGCGTGACCAGGGTCTTGCCGCGCACCAGGATCAGCGTCGAGGTCGGGCCCTCGAGCACCGAACCGTCGGACGTCGTGAAGACGACCTCGGCGGCACCGCGGCGCTCGGCCTCGCGCAGCGCGGCCATGTTGACCGCGTACGACAGCGACTTCGCGCCCAGCAGCAGCCACGGCGCGCGGTCGGCGAGGTCCGCGTCGATGCCCCGGTCCAGGGTCACCGCGGACAGGCCCTCGACGCGCTGCTTGAGCACCTTCGCGCCGATCTCCATGCCGAGCGCGAACCCGGTGGGCGTGCCGTCGCCGCCCTCGACGCCGCGGGTGTAGACGAGCTTGAGCGCGAACTCCTCGCCGCCGGTCCAGTTGCCGATGACGAGCTCGACCGCGCGCTCGAACTCCGCACGCGGAGGGGGCTGCATGTCGAGCATGGCCGCGGACCTGTCGAGCCGGTCGAGGTGGGGCGTGAGTTCGCGGGGCTTCCCGTCGACCACGAGGATCGTTTCGAACACGCCGTCGCCGCGTATGAGTCCGAGGTCCTCGACGCGGATCTGCGGCGAGTCGGGGTCAGCGAGGGTTCCGTCGAGCAGTGCCAGCACGCGCATGCGCCGAGCCTACTAGCGGCAACTAACATGGTTGACGTGGAGACCGCAAGAGGCCTGCGCAAAACGCTGCACGACCGCGGTATGAGGATGACGCCGCAGCGTCAGCTCGTGCTGGACGCGGTCAGGTCGCTGGAACACGCGACACCCGAGCAGATCTGTCAGCGCGTCCAGGAGACGGCGCCGACGGTCAACATCACCACCATCTACCGCACGCTAGATCTCCTCGACCGGCTCGGACTGGTTCGGCACACGCACCTTGGCCACGGTGCGCCGAGCTACTCGGTCGAAGATCACCGGCACGTGCACCTCGTGTGCCACGTGTGCGGTTCGATCCAGGAAATCCCGTGTGAGCTTCTCGACCCGTTGGTCGGAACATTGCGGGAGCGCGACGGGTTCGAACTTGATGCAAGCCATCTCGCGCTGTCCGGCACGTGCCGCGACTGTTTGAAGCAGGAGCAGGAGATCGAGTGACCCTCCCAGGAGCCGTCCCGCCGCCCGACGATTCCACGGATGCCGGCGTCGCCTGGCACTACGGCGACCCGTTCGCCGAACAGCGTTCCGCCGCCCGTTCGGTGGTCGTGGTCGACCGCTCGAACCGCGGTGTCATCGCGATCCCCGGCGAGGACAGGCTCAAGTGGCTGCACCAGCTCACGAGCCAGCACTTCGAGCAGCTCGGTGAGGGCGTGGCGACCGAGGCGCTGATCCTCGACGCCCAGGGCCGCCTGGAGCACCACATGGTCGTCGCGAACGTCGGCGGCACGGTGTTCCTCGACGTCGAGAAGGTCGACGACCTGCTCGCGTACCTGAAGAAGATGGTCTTCTGGTCCAAGGTGGAGCCGCGCGACGCCACGGCGGAGTTCGCGCTGCTGACGATCACCGGGCCGGAGACGCCCGCGCTGCTGGAGAAGCTCGGCATCCCGATGCCGTCGAACGTGGACGCGCTCGGCGAGGGTTTCGTGCGCAGGGCGTCGTGGCCGGGCCGGGACGCGGTCGACCTGCTGGTCCCGCGGGCCGAGCTCACTGACTGGTGGCAGCGGATCACCGACGCGGGCGCACGTCCGGCGGGCAGCTACGCGTTCGAGGCGCTGCGGGTCGAGTCGCTGCGCGCCCGGCAGGGCATCGACACCGACGAGCGCACGATCCCGCACGAGGTCGGCCTGATCGACCCGGCCGTGCACCTGAGCAAGGGCTGCTACCGGGGCCAGGAGACGGTCGCGAAGGTCCACAACGTGGGACGCCCGCCCAGGCGGATGCTCCTACTCCACCTGGATGGTTCTGCCGACGCCCAGCCGGAGACCGGCGACCCGGTGACGCTGGACGGGCGCGTGGTCGGCCGGGTGGGCACCGTGACCCTGCACCACGAACTCGGCGCCGTCGCGTTGGCGCTGGTCAAACGGTCCGTACCGATCGAGGCCGAACTCGTCGCAGGCGCTCCCGAACGGGAGGTTCCGGCACGAATCGACCCCGACTCGGTGCCCGCGGACACGCCCGGTCTGGGCCGGGAAGCTGTTCGCAACTTGCGGGGCTGAGCCCAGCGGTCCGGTCACCAGCCTCCACCTGCGCTTTCGCCGGTCAGACGGGTGCATCGTGACGCCGCCCCCGCGCCCCTCATATCGGGCACATGGGGGTGCGGGGGCGGTGTCGCGAGGCGCCCTGCTGAGCGCCGAAAGCGACGGTGGAGGTTGGTGACCGGACCGCTAAAGTCCGGTGCATGTCACAGGGCACGCTGATCACTGTCGCTCCCACCGGAGCGGAGCACGCGAAAGCCGACGTCCCGCAGCTTCCGGTGACCCTGGAAGAGCTGGTCAAGACGGCGCAGAGCTGCGAGCAGGTCGGCGCGGCGATGATCCACGTCCACATCCGTGGCGAGGACGCGAAGCCGTCGCTGGACCTCGGCCGGTTGAAGGCCACCGTCGAGGCGTTGCGCTCCGAGACGAGCCTCGTCGTGCAGCTCTCGACGGGCGGGTCGGTGCACGACCCCGAGTCGGACCGGCTGCGCGTGCTCGAGGCGATGCCGGACTCGGCGTCCTGCACGATGGGCACGGTCAACTTCGGTGACGACGTGTTCATGAACCGCTGGGAGTTCATCGTCTCCCTGCACAAGGGCATGCAGGAGCGCTCGATCGTCCCGGAGTACGAGATCTTCGACATCGGGCAGCTCGCGTCGCTCAAGCGCCTGCTGGACCAGCACGGCCTGCCCGCGGGCGGTCACGTGCACGTCGACTTCGTGATGGGCGTACCCGGCGGGATGCCCGGTGACGCCGCGACGCTGGTCGCCGCGGTGAACGCCCTGCCGGACGGGGCAACGTTCTCCGCCACCGGCATCGGCCGGACGACCCTTCCCGTGATGTTCACCGCTTTGGGTGCGGGTGGCCACCTCCGAGTGGGTATGGAAGACACCATCAGCTACTCGCGGGGGGTGCCGGTGCGGGACAACGCACAGCTCGTGGCACGTGCCGCAGGTCTCTCCAAGATCGCCCAGCGACCCGTTTTGACCCCGGACGAGGCGCGAAAACTGCTGGGCGTGCACATTTGAGACAAGTTTGGTGCATGGGATGTGTTGGCGGGTAGGGAGGATCTACCGCAGGATGGACACGTGATCGAGGTGCGTCCTGGCGGGCGCCGCCGAATCGACAGGGTGCTCGCCCCCGACTACACGGAGGGCGTCGAGCAGCGCCCGCTCGTCGAGGTGCGCGAACTCCGCGACGAAGCTGCGCAGGAAGAGACAGATCTGTCCTACCTGCGGCGGTTGTTGCACGCGCGGATCGACATCGTGCGTGCGGAACAGGAGCGCCGCAGCTCGGGCGGCTCGGCTGTGGTCGACCAGTTGGCCACCATCCTCTCCACAAACGCCGTGGGTCCCGCGACCGGTCTCGGCCGGTATCAGACCCATGAGCCGTCACGGGCTGATGCGCACCACCGGCACGTCGAAGCGCTCATCTCCGACGTGGATCTCTCCGACGTGAGCTCGTTGACCGACGATCGCCTCGGCGACGTGCTGGAGACGCTCATCTCGGAAGAGGCGTCCGTGTCGGTGCGGCGGCGCGAGGTGCAGGTGGTCGTGGACCGGCTCAACGCCGAGATCGCTGCGCGCTACCAGCGCGGGAGTGCGTCGGTGGACGAGTTGCTGGCCGCCGAGCGCGGCCACCACCGTCCCAAGAGATAAGACGAGCTTTCCACTTACTGAGCAGCCGACCTAGCGTGCCCCCATGGGGTATCGCTGGGTCGTGCTGTCCGTCGGGGCGTTGGCGCAGGGCACGAACGCGGCCGTGTTCCTCGGCCTGCCCGCGATCAGCCCGCAGCTCCAGCAGCACTTCTCCCTCACCTTGCCCCAGGTCGGGCTACTTCTCGGTGCGGTCAACCTCGGCACGATGATCGCTCTCGTGCCGTGGGGCGTCGTCGCGGACCGACGCGGCGAACGGCTCGTGATGACCATCGGCGGCGTGGGTGCCGCATGTTGTCTTCTCGCCGTGGCGTTGGGCAACGCCTGGATCGCCGGTCTCGCGTTGCTCGGCACCGGGCTGTTCGGCGCCAGCGTCAACGCGGCCAGCGGCCGTGCGGTGATGTCGTGGTTCAGCCGGGAGTCGCGCGGCCTCGCCATGGGCGTCCGGCAGACGGCGACCCCGCTCGGCGCCGCGCTCACCGCGGCCGTCCTGCCCGGGATCGCGATCTCGGCCGGGATCCCCACGGCGTTCGTCGCGCTCGCCGGCGTGACGGCCTTCGTGGCACTGGCGGTGGCCCTGCTGGTCCGGGAACCACCCGGCGCGGTCCGGGCGGGCACGGACCACGGGCTGGTGCTCAAGGACCTCCGGTTGCTGCGGCTGTCGCTCGCCAGCGGGCTGCTGGTGGTGCCCCAGTTCACCGCCACGGCACTGCTGGTGCCCCTCCTGCACGGACACCGCGGCATGAGCGTGACGGCGGCAGCGGCCGTCTTCGCCGTGGCGCAGCTGCTCGGCGGTGCCGGACGGCTGGCGGTCGGCGTGTGGTCGGATCGCGCACGCAGCCGGATCGGGCCGCTGAAGATCATCTCCGTGCTCACGGCGGTCGGATTCGTGCTGGTCGCGGCACTGGACCAGGCGCCGCTGCCGTTGCTGATCGCCGTCCTCGTCCCGACCAGCCTGTTCGCGCTGTGCTGGAACGGGCTGGCGGTCACCGAGGCCGGTGAGCTCGCGCCGGAGGGCCGCAGCGCCACCGCCATCGCCATGCAGAACTCGGCGAACTACCTGAGCGCGGCACTGACGCCGTTCGTCGCGAGCTTCGTCGCGGTGCACGTGGCGTGGCCCGCCGCGATGGTGCTGGCAGCGGTGGCCGCCGTAGCCGCGCGGATTCTGCTTCAGCCGTGGCGTTCCCTGCGGGCCAGTTCGCCCCAGAACTCGCGCAGCGTCTCGTAGCGCAACGCGACCTCCTCGGCGTCGTCCGCTTCGAGGGCGTCGATGATGGCGTTCACGTCGGCCGCCGAGGTGTCCTCCAGGAGGTCCTTGTCCTCCAGCAGCTGCACCAGGCCGCCGTAGTCGAGCTCGACGGCCGAGTGCGGGTGGAAGTGCTCGAGCCAGCGGCCCGTGTCGGCGAGGACCTTGGCCGGCCCGTCATCGCCCAGCGAACGCTTCACGACCTCGAGGGCCCGCGCGATCCGCCGCCTGGCGTCGGCCATGGCCACGCGCCACGACACCTGGCGCTCCGGGTCGTCCTGGGCGCTGGCCAGCACCACGCGGCGCTGGGCGGGGTCGACGAGGGCGAACCACGGCAGCGGGATCGTCCAGGTCGTGGAGATCACGTGGACCGCGCCCGCGGAGAGCTCGGCCATCACGGCGGACGCGCGCGAACGGACCGTTTCCGACGAGAGGCTGAGTGCCTCGTCCTGCAGGATCCGCGGCGTGGAGGCCAGGAAGCCGACCAGAGCGGCGGCGGAACGGGCCCTGAGGTCGAGCGGGCAGACGAGCGGCCCGGGACCGACACGGGCGGCTTCGGAGGTCGGAACCTCGGCCGGACTGATCGTCATCACGTCGTACGACTCGCCCGGGAGGAGCTTTTGTCCCAACTGTGATCGCAACCACAGCTCTCTTTCCCGGTCTCCTACCTCCGACCGGGGGACAGGGCCCGCTTCCAGGGCTTTTTCGACCTTGGAAGCTAGCTTTGCGTCCAACACCGATAACGGTTCGTACACCCGTAGGTAGGCGACGAACGGTCTTGGCACGTGTGCATCCTTCCACGCGAGGGGGGCCGCGAGATTTGGCGGTACGTGTCACGCCTACCGCGTCGCGAGGAACCCCATCGGCACGGTACGGTAGTTACCAGGAATCAGTTGTCGAGACGAGTGGGGCCGCCGTTCCCCCGGCCGCCCCCGTCCCTGTGCGAGGGGGTCGAGCCATGGGGCGCGGCCGAGCTAAGGCCAAGCAGACGAAGGTCGCCAGGGAGCTCAAATACAGCTCTCATGAGACCGACTTCGCTGCGTTGCAGCGCGAGCTGTCGACTGATGAAAGGTCGCCGAACGGGAGTAGTGGTGGCGATGAGCCACACGACGACCCGTACGACGACTACGACGATTACCGTCGCTGAATTCAGCCTTCGGAGTTCAAGGGTTGGGCGTCCGGTTCACCGGCGCCCAGCCCTTGAACTCTGAGGGCTCTTTCAGAACGCCCTGGCGTACTGCTTCGGCGCCCTGACCTCCACACCCAGCTGCTGTGCCGCATGCAGTGGCCAGTACGGGTCGCGGAGCAGTTCGCGCGCGAGCAGGACCAGGTCGGCGGAACCGTCAGTCAAGATCTGTTCGGCCTGAGTCGCCTCGGTGATCAGGCCGACCGCACCCGTGGGCACGTCTGCCTTGCGTCGCACAGCTTCGGCCAGCGGCACCTGGTAGCCGGGCCCGATCGGGATTTCCGCCTGCGCGGTGTTGCCACCGCTGGACACGTCGATCAGGTCCGCACCCGCGGCCTTGAGCGCCTGTGCCAGCACAACGCTGTCGTCGGCAGTCCAGCCGTCGTCGACCCAGTCGGTGCCGCTGATCCTCACGATCACGGGCACCTCCGGGCCGACCGCTGCCCTCACGGCGGCGGTGACCTCGACGGGCAGGGCGATGCGTTCCTCGATGCTGCCCTCGTTCGTGAGCGGCGAGTAGAACTCGTGCAGCAGGTAGCCGTGGGCAGCGTGGACCTCCAGGACCTCGAAACCGGCCTCGATCGCCCGCAGCGCGCCGTCGACGAACGCCTTCACGATCCCAGTGTGGTTCTCGAGCTTCTCCGGCGTGTTTCCGCCGGGAAACGGCTCGGTCGTCGGCGCCACCGGCACCCAGTCACCGATCGCCTTGCGCCCGGCGTGCGCGAGCTGGATCGCGGGCACCGAGCCGTGCTCCTTGATGAACCTCGTGATCGGCTTCCAGGCCTCGACCTGCTCGTCGTTCCAGATGCCGGTGTCCTGCGGCGAGATCCGGCCGCGCGGCTCGACCGCCGTCGCCTCGGCCATGACGAGGCCGGCGCCTCCGACCGCGCGGGAACCCAGGTGGACGAGGTGCCAATCGGTCGGCACGCCGTCCTCCTTCGTCACCGAGTACTGGCACATCGGGCTGACCGCGATGCGGTTCGGCAGGGTGACCGAGCGCAGGGTCAGCGGGGAGAACAACAGGCTCACGGAAAGCTCCCTCAGAACGTTCGTTTCGCTACGAATATTTCAAGGGCCGAGGCCGGCGCGTTGTTCCCGGATGTGAGGGATCTCAGTCACTGAACAGCGACGCAGAGACACGGGCGGGCGTGAAGTCCGGAGGCCACAGCGTCCCGCGGTTGACGCGCGCCCCGGTCAGGACCGCCTTGTCCAGGTTGACGGCGCGCATGTCGGCGCCGCGCAGGTCCGCGTCCGTGAGGTCGGCGGCGCGGAGGTCGGCGCCTTCGAGGCAGGCGACCCGCAGCGAGGCCCTGCGCAGGCAGGCTCCCCGCAGGTCCGCGGCGCGGAGGTCCGCGGCATCGAGGACACCGTCGTCCAGACGGGTCCCGAGCAGTCGCGCACCGGCGAGGTTCGCCCGGCGGAACACCGCTCCCGCCAGCTCCAGCTTCCCCAGGTCGGCGCCGCGCAGGTCGACGTGCGACAGGTCGACCGCCGCGCCGGGCCTGCGGGTGAGCATCACCACAGCCGTCTCGACGTCCGGCGCCGGACTTCCGACAACGGCCGGCGACTGCTCCGCGGCGGTCCACGGAGATCGTTCGCGCAGGAAGTCCCCGATGGTGTCGTCCACGAGCAGCCGGCTCCTGGCCGAGTCCTTCGCGACCTCTTCCAGCGAGTGGAGCCCGCCGAGCCTGACCTCGGCGTGGTCACTGCCGAGGTCCTCGACGGCGCGGCGGTACCGGTCGATGACCTGGCCGTCCCTGACCTGGTGCCAGCCCAGCGCACCACCCACGACGACCAGGACTCCGCCCAGCAGCAGCAGCGACGTCGATCGCGGAGCGGTCTGCGGCACCAGCAGCACGACACCGAGCACGAACAGGGTGACCGCCCCGAGCCTGAACATCCGCTTGCTCACGGAGAGTCATCCTCGCGATGACCACCGTCCGGCGGTATCCGCTGTTGGAGTTCAGCTCAGATAGCGGACCTGCTTGACCTTGCCCTCCAGCACTTCCTCGCGGGCCTGGGCGATCTCCGACCGGTGCGAGACCTCGGGCACCCCGACCTCCCACCAGGCCCCTGCCTCGGTCCACGACGACGGGTGCGTGCGGATCACGACGACGGCAGGGCGCTTCTCGGCGACCGCGACCTCCCGCGCCTTGCGGTAGACGCCTTCGAGGTCGGCCAGCGAGTCGACCGGGAAGACCGCGCAGCCCATCGCTGAGGCGTGGGCGGCGAAGTCGGTGCGCGGGGGTTCGGGGTGGCCGGTCGTGCAGTCGGCGTACAGGTTGTTGAAGCCCGCGCCGCCCTGGCCCGTCTGCAGGCGGTGGATCACGGCGTAGCCGTCGTTGTCGCAGACGACGGCCACGAAGCCGTGGCCCGCGAAGGCCGCCGAGAAGAGCTCGGAGTTGAGCATCAGGTACGAGCCGTCGCCGAGCAGCGTGGTGACGACGCCCTGGGTGTGCGCGATCGCGGCTCCCCAGGCGCCCGCCAGTTCGTAGCCCATGCAGGAGAAGCCGTACTCGACGTCCATCGTGGACTCGCCGGTGGCGCGCCAGCCGCCGATCAGTTCGCCGGGGAGCCCGCCGGACGCCGTCATGACGTAGTCGGTGGGTTCGCTGACGTCGTTCACGACGCCGACGACCTGGGCGTACGTCGGGAGAGCGGTGGACGGTGTGCGCAGCGAGGTGATGTGGGCGTCCCACTTCCCGCGTTCGGTCTGAGCGCGGCCTGCCCAGTCCGCAGGAGCCTGCCAGGAACCCAGGACGTCGGTGAGTTCGCGCAGGCCCTCGTCGGCGTCGGCGACCAGGGCGAACGAGCCGTGCTTCACGGCGTCGAAGCGGGCCGCGTTCAGGGAGAGCAGGTGGGCGTCCGGGGAGAAGACGGTCCAGGACGCGGTGGTGAAGTCCTGCAGGCGGGTGCCCACGGCGATGACCAGGTCCGCCTCGCCTGCCAGGACGTTGGCCGAGGTCGAGCCGGTGATGCCCAGCGGGCCGGCGTGCAGCGGGTGCTCGTGCGGGACCAGCGTCCGGCCCGCCGTCGTTTCGACGACCGGGATGTTGTGCTGTTCGGCGAAGCGGAGAGCGCGGCCCGCGGCGCCCGAGTAGCGGACGCCGCCGCCCAGGACGAGCAGGGGGCGGGAGGCGTTGCGGATCGCCGACGCGGCTTCGGCCAGGGCGAGCAGGTCCGGGCGCTGGCGCAGCGGGCGGTGGATCACGGGGGCGAACAGCGCGTCGGGGAAGTCGTACGACTCCGCCTGGACGTCCTGCGGCAGCGCCAGCGTCACCGGGCCGCAGTCGGCCGGGTCGGTCAGGACCCTGGCCACCTGGGGCAACGTCGAGAGCAGCTGTTCGGGACGGGTGATGCGGTCGAAGTAGCGGCTGACCGCGCGGAAGGCGTCGTTGACCGTGGCGGTCGGGTCGTGGAAGTGCTCGACCTGCTGGAGAACGGGGTCCGGGGCGCGGCCGGTGAACGTGTCGCCCGGCAGGAGCAGCAGCGGCAGGCGGTTGGCGTGGGCCACGCCGGCCGCGGTGACCATGTTCAGCGCGCCGGGGCCGATCGACGACGTGGCGACGCCGACCTGGCGGCGGTGGGTGGCCTTGCCGATGCCGACGGCGGCCAGGGCCATGCCCTGCTCGTTGTGCCCGCGCCGCACCGGGATCCGGTCGCGGACCTCCTCCAGCGCGTTGCCGAGGCCGAGGACGTTGCCGTGGCCGAAGATCGCGAACACGCCGGGGAACAGCGGCGCGACCGTGCTGTCGAAGAGTTCGGTGCGCTGGGCCAGCATCCAGCGGACCAGCGCCTGCGCGGTCGTGAGCTTCACTTGGCCCGCCCCTCTGCGGTCGTGACGGGGCAACGGGGATCGAGTTCCTGCGTCGCCCAGCTGTCGCGGATCCAGGTGTGGGCCGGGTCGTCGCAGAACGCCATCGAGCGCTCGGAACCCGGACCGGCCAGGACGTTCAGGTAGTACATGGGATATCCCGGCGCCGCGACGCACGGGCCGTGGTAGCCGCGTGGGATCAGGAAGACGTCGCCGTCCCGCACGGTCACGTCCTCGTCGATCGCGCCGTCGTCGGTGTAGGTGCGGTGGAAGCCGAAACCCGTGCGGGACGGGGTGACCTGATCACGGTCGGCGATGCGGAAGTAGTAGATCTCCTCGTTGTTCACCTCGCACGGCTCGGACTCGTCGTGCTTGTGCGGCGGGTACGAGGACCAGTTGCCGTCCGGGGTGATCAGCTCGCACGCGTTGAGCTTGTCCGCGTGGTCCCACACACCCGGCACACCGAAGTTCGTGACCTGGCGGGTCGCGTTGCCGGAGCCGCGCACCTCGACGGGTACACCGTCGGCCGGGCCGTACTTCGGCGTCAGGCGGTTCTCGCAGCGTGCCATCGGAAGTGCGATCTCGCAGCCGTCCACAGAGGATAGCTTGACCGAGGCGTCGCGCGGCACGTACGCGAAGTCCGTGACGCGGGTGAAGACCGACTCACGGCCCTGCAGCTCGTACCGCTCGTCGTCGACCTCGACCGTCAGCGACCCGGCGAGGGGCAGCACGAACGCCTCGAACTCGCCGGTCTCGATCGTGCGCACCCAGCCGGCCTCGATCCTCAGCACGCGCAGGCCGGTGTAGGTCCAGCTCGCGTCCTCCGGCGTCAGGTAGATGACGTCGGTCGAGGTCGAGAGAGTCCCGTGTGGACGGTGCAAGGTCATTCCGTGACCCCCTTCGCGGTACGCAGGATTTCGGCGGCGGCGGCAACGGCAGCAGCTACGTCGCCGTCCGGCGGGTAGAGCAACGCCCGGCCGACGACCAGGCCGCGCACGGTCGGATGGCCCAGCGACCGGCCCCACGACGCGAGGTCGTCCTGGGGGTTCGCGGACGGCACGCCACCGAGCACCAGCGCGGGCAACGCGGTGGTGTCCAGCACGATCTCCGGTTCCTCCGGCGCGGGCAGCTTCAGCCACGTGTACGCGGAGGTCGATCCCAGTCCGGCGGCGACGGCCGAGGCACGGGAGAGAGCCGCAGAGTCCTTCTGCAGCACCAGTTTGTCGTTGTGGTCACGCTTGTACGGCAGCGGTTCGACCATCGCCATCAGGCCGTGCTCGGCGAGTTCGGTGACGGCTCGCGCGCAGCCTTCCAGCGTCGGGATCGTGCCGGGGTCGGAGTCGACCAGGCGCAGCAGCATCTTGCCGCCGTCGAGCCCGAACGTCGCGATGGACGACGCGTCGTAGGCGGTGAACCTGTCGTCGATCTCCCAGTCCGCACCGGCCAGGCCACCGCGGTTCATCGAGCCGATGACCACGCGGTCGTTCAGGCCGTCCAGCAGCAACAGGTCCTCGATCACGTCCGGCGTGCCGAGCACACCGTCGACGTCGGGGTTCGCCAACGCCGTCAGCAACCGGGCCAGCAGCGAGCGCCGGTCGGCCATCGCCATCGGGTCGCCGCCGACGCCGAGCGCACCGCGCGCCGGGTGGTCCGCCGCGACCAGGAACAGCGTGGACTTGCCGTTCAGCAACGAGTTCCGCCGCTTGCGCGACTGGTAGGCCCGTCTGATCGAGCCGGGGTCCTCGGCCCGCCGCCACAACAGTTCGCGCCACTGGCCATCGGTGATCACAGCAGGTCCTCGATCTCTTCCTGGTCGGGCATCGCGTCCGCACAGGCCAGGCGGGAGGCGACGATCGCACCGGCGGCGTTGGCGTACCGGGCGATCTTCACCGGGTCCCAGCACGACAGCAGGCCGTGCACCACCGAGCCGCCGAACGCGTCACCGGCGCCGAGCCCGCAGACGACCTCGACCGGGTTCGGCTCGACGGTCCAGCGACCTTCGGGCGTGGCCACGAGAACGCCCTCGGCGCCCTTCTTGACCAGCGCCAGCGAGATTCCGTGCCCAAGGAGCCGATCAGCGGCTTCATCGGGATCGGACGTGCCGACCGCGATCTCGCACTCGGTCCGGTTGCCGACGGCGACCGTCACGTGGTCGAGCATCCAGCTGATCTCGGCACGCGCGGTCTTGACGTCCGGCCAGAACATCGGGCGGTAGTCCAGGTCCAGCACGGTGTGCCCGCTGCGGGCCCGGTTCGCCAGCATCATCCGCTGCGACGTGCGAGCGGGCTCGGCGGAGACCCCGGTGCCGGTGACCCACAGCAGCGGGACTTCGCGCGTGAGCGACCACGGCACGTCGTCCTCGCCGATCGTGAGGTCCGGCGCGACCGGCAGGCGGTAGAACAGCAGCGGCGGGTCCGCGGGTGGGTTGAGCTCGCAGAACACCACCGGTGTCAGGAGGTCCGGCGAGGTGCCGACGTACTTCGACGACACCCCGAAGCCTTCCAGCGCCTCGCGGACGTAGGTGCCGAAGCCGTCCGGGCCGACCTTGGTGAGCACACCGGCACGACGGCCGAGCCGCGCGGCGGCGACCGCGACGTTGGTCGCGGTCCCGCCGAGCGACTTGGCGAACGTGCTGACCTGGGCCAGCGGCACCCCGGACTGCTCCGGGTACAGGTCCACCCCGACCCGGCCCACGGTCAGCACTTCTAGAGACGTCACGCCTCGGCACCCCGCAGCTCGTGCTCCAGCGCCTCCAGCTCGGCGCCGCCGGCCATCTGGCGCGTCAGCTCGTTGATGTCGATCTCGGACTTCTCGTAGCTGCCCAGCGCACGGCCGCGCTTGAGCAGCAGGAACCGGTTGCCGACCGGGTAGGCGTGGTGCGGGTTGTGGGTGATCAGCACGACGCCGAGGCCGCGATCACGCGCCTGGGCCACGTACTTCAGCACCACTCCTGCCTGCTTCACGCCCAGCGCGGCCGTCGGCTCGTCCAGGATCAGCACCTTGGCGCCGAAGTGCACCGCGCGGGCGATGGCGACGCACTGCCGTTCGCCGCCGGACAGCGTGCCGACCGGCTGCTCGACGTCGCGGAGGTCGATGCCCATGTCGGACAACGCCTTCCTGGTGACCGCCTTGCCCTTCTTGCTGTCCAGGAAACCGAAGCGGGTCGTCGGTTCCGAGCCCAGGAAGAAGTTGCGCCACACCGACATCAGCGGCACCACCGCGAGGTCCTGGTACACGGTCGCGATGCCGCGGTCCAAGGCTTCGCGGGGCGACGAGAACTTGATCTCCTCGCCCTCGACCTTGAACGAGCCCTGGTCGTGCTGGTGGACACCGGCCAGGATCTTGATCAGGGTCGACTTGCCGGCGCCGTTGTCGCCGAGCACGCAGGTGACCTCACCCGCGTTGACCACGGTGGACACATCGCTCAGGGCGATGACGCTGCCGTAGGTCTTGCCGATGTTCTCGGTCTCGATGAGGGACGTCATCGCCGGACCCTTTCCGCTCGGCGGCGCAGCATGTTGTTCACCAGCACGGCGGCCAGCAGCATCACGCCGAGGAACAGCTGGAACCAGTCGCTGTTCCAGCCGGCGTAGACGATGCCCTGCCGGGCCATGCCGAAGATCAGTGCGCCGATCGCCGCGCCCACCGCGGAACCGAAGCCTCCGGTGAGCAGACACCCGCCGATCACCGCCGCGATGATGTACTGGAACTCGAGGCCGATGCCCTGGTTCGCCTGCACGCTCGCGTACCGCAGGATGTTGATCGAGCCGACGAGCCACGCGGCGAACGCCGTCGTCATGAACAGCAGGATCTTCGACCGCACGACCGGCACACCGACCGCGCGCGAGCTCTGCGCGGCACCACCGATCGCGAAGATCCAGTTGCCGAACTTGGTGCGCATCAACACCGTCGACGCGACGACGGTGAACAGGACCCACCAGATGATCGACACGTAGAAGCTCGTGCCGCCGATCTGGAACGTCGAGGCGAACAGGAAGCCCGCCGACTCGTACCCGGCGGCCTCGCGCATGCCCGACACCTGCACGCTGCCCGTCACCAGGCGCGTGATGCCGAGGTTGAGGCCCTGCAACGCGAGGAAGCTGCCCAGCGTCACGATGAAGCTCGGCAGGCCCGTGCGCATCACGAGCCAGCCGTTCAGCGCGCCCACCGCCAGTGCGAAGGCGAGCGACACCAGCAACGCCAGCCAGACGTTGAGTCCCAGCTGGGTGGCGAGGAGAGCCGTGACGAGCGCGGTGGACGCGGTCATGACGCCGGCGGACAGGTCGAACTCGCCACCGATCATGAGCATCGCCACCGCGACGGCCATGATGCCGAGCATGGAGGCGTCGTCCAGCCAGGTGGCGGCACCACCCACGCTCAGGAACTGCTCGGTGACCACGGAGAAGAACAGGAACACCAGCAGTGCGCCGAGCATGGCGCCGATCTCCGGGCGTTTGATCAGCTGATCCATCGCCCTGGGCTTGCCCAGCCGTTCGTCGGCAGCCGGTGGAGCTGTGGCCGTCACGGTCATCTCCCCGCCTCCTCCTTACCTCTTGCCGTTCTTGGCGTACTCCGCGACCTTGTCCACGTTGGACTTGTCGACGAAGCCGGGACCGGTGAGGACGGGCTTGCCGCCACCGAGGGTGTTGGCGTTGTCCTTGAAGAGCTTCAGCATCACGATCGGCAGGTAGCCCTGCTGGTACTGCTGCTGGTCGACGGCGAACAGCACGTCGCCCGCCTTGATCGAGCTGACCACGTCGGCGTTCAGGTCGAACGTCGCGACCTGCGCCTTGGAGCTCGCGCCCTTGATCGCGGAGGCCGCGTTCACGGCGACCTGCGGGTTGAGCGCCAGCACGCCGTCGACGGCGGTGTCGGACTGCAGCTTGGCCTTGATGCGGGCCTCGATGTCGGTCGGGTTGGAGATGTCGACCTGGAGGTTCTCCACCGCACCGCCGAAACCGCTGCGGGCACCGTCGCAACGCTGGTTGAGGCCCGAGTTGCCGGCCTCGTGGATCACGCAGAGCAGCTTGGTCTTGCCGGCGGCCTTGAGCTTCTTGCCGGCTTCCTCACCGGCGATCGACTCCTCCTGGCCGACGTGCGCCATGGCACCGAACTCCGCGCTCTTCGCGCTGCCGGAGTTGATCGTGATGACCGGGATGCCGGCCTTCACCGCGTTGTCGATGGACGTCTTGAGCGCGTCCGGGTTCGCCATCGACACGACGATGCCGCCGACCTTCTGCGACACGGCGTTGTCGATCAGCTTGGCCTGGGCGCCGGGGTCGCCGTCGGAGTTGTAGGTGACGCCGACGCCGAGCTGCTTGGCCGCGTCCTCGGCACCGACCTTCACGACGCTCCAGAACGCGTCACCCGCGGTGCCGTGCGTGATGACGGCGACCTTGAGGTCCCCGGTGGCCGGTGCGCTGTTGTTCTGCGTGTTTGAGGTGTTGGTTCCCGTGGGACCGCTGCAGGCGGCGAGTAGAGCAACACCGGCGAGAGCAACGCCCGCGCGGATGACCAGACGAGACTTCATCGTCTCCAGTCCCTTCAGAGGATCTTGCTGAGGTGCGCGAGACTGCGCCCGGTGTCCTTCAGTGGCTTGTCCACTGGACTTCCGTGCTTGAGCTGGGTGTCCTGCTCCAGCACGAACCAACCGGTGTAGCCCGCCTCTTGAACGAGCTTCACCAGCGCTTCCACGTCCACGTCGCCGTCCCCGAGCGGCACGTAGATGCCCTGTTCCACGGCATCGGTGTAACTGAGCTCGCCGCTGCGCACCTTCGCCGCGATCTCGTCACGCACGTCCTTGAGGTGCACGTGACCGATCCGGTCCGGGTAGCGGCGCGCCAGCTCGACCGGGTCCGTGCCACCGATGAGGAGGTGGCCGGTGTCCAGGCAGAGCTGGAGATCGGAGTCCGCGAGGAACCTGTCGACCTCCGCCTCCCGTTCGACGTGGGTGCCCACGTGCGGGTGCAGCACGGTTTGGAGGCCGTGCCCGGCGGCGATCTCCCGGATCTTCGCGCAGGTGGCGACGAGGGTGTTCCACTCGTCGTCGGTGAGCTTCGGTGTCTCGTCGTAACCGTCGAGCCCGGTCGCGGCGGCGAGCACCAGGACCTCGGCGCCGCCCGCCTTCAGGATCGCGGCGACGCGGTCCGCCTCGTCCAGGGTGGACTGGGCACCGGTGTGCAGCGTGACCGCGAGGAAGCCGCCGACCAGGGTGAGGTCGTGGCTGCCCAACAGCGTCTTGAGCTGGTCGGGGTCGGCCGGCAGGTAGTCGGGCGGGCCGAGTTCGGTGGCGGTGAGGCCCAGGGAGTGCATCTCGGCGAGAACGGTGTCCGAGGGCAGCACCTCGCCCCACCCGGGAACCTCGCACACGCCCCAGGAGATCGGTGCCCCAGCGATCTTCGCCATGCCTAGTTCCCCTCGATCCGCACCGGTGCGCCACTGCGGCGCGACTGCTCACAAGCTTCGGCCAGGCGCAGGCTGATCAAACTCTCTCGCGCCGGGGACGGGTTCGCGACCTCGCCCTTGATGACCTGCGTGAACAGGTTCATCTCGTTGACGTACGCGCGGTGGAAGCGCTCCGGGAAACCGGGGTAGGCGTCCGGTCCGGCGACGTGGCCGCCGGGCTCCAGCGAGTTCAGCGGTGTGCGCGCGTCGACGCCCGCGACCAGGGAGTCCTTGCTACCCAGGACCTCGATGCGGTGGTCGTAGCCGACCGGGTCGTGCCGTCCGCCGGCCAGCGTGGCGTGCGCGCCGCCCTCGAACTTCAGCATCACGACGGCGTTGTCCACGTCGTCGGCGTCCGCGAACGCCTGGTGCACCAGGACCGAGCCGCTCGCGTAGACCTCGACCACCGGCTGGCCGACCAGCCACGGCACGCAGTCCAGGTCGTGGATCAGCAGGTCGCGGAAGATGCCACCGGAGGCGGGCAGGTAGGAGAAGTCGGGCGGGTTCGCGTCGTTGCCGACGGCCCTGACCAGGTAGATGTCGCCGACCTCGCCCGCGCGGATGCGGCGGTGGAGCTCGTAGACGGCCGGGTCGAACCGGCGCTGGAAGCCCACGAGCACCTCGACGCCGGACTTCTCGACGTCCGCGATCAGCGCGGCCATCTCGGCGACGTCGCTCGCGATCGGTTTCTCGCACAGCGTGGGGACGCCCTGCGCGATGGCCGCGCGGAGCATCTCGGGGTGGGTGTTCGTCGGGGTGGCGAGCAGGACGCCGTCGACGTTGCCCAGGAGGCTGTCGAGGTCGTCCACCGCCTTGGTCCCGGCGAGGTCGGCCGACGCCTGCGCTGCCCTGCCGGGTACCGGGTCGAAGAGGAGCACCTCGTCGACTCGATCCAGTGCGGCGAGGTTGGTCGCATGCATGGTGCCGATCCTGCCGACACCCGCTACTCCGATCCGCATCGCAGGTTTCCCCTGTTCATCGCCGAGATGTGTTAGAGCGCTCTATTGGTTGGAGCGCTCTAACCCTGTAACTTCGGCCACAGGGTGTCAAGAGGGGAGGTGGTTGCGAAGTGGTCAGGCCGACGATGGAAGACGTCGCTCTGCGGGCGGGCGTGTCCCGCGCACTGGTGTCGCTGGTGATGCGCGGTTCACCCAAGGTGAGCGAGTTGCGACGCAGCGCTGTGCTGAAGGCCGCGGAGGAACTGGGGTACTCCCCGCACGCCATGGCGCGGTCACTGGCCTCGCGCACGTCGACGGTTCTCGGCGTGATGGTGTCCGACCTGCACAACGCGTTCTTCGCGGAGGTCGTGGACGGCATCGACGAGGTGGCGCGCGAGCAGGGGTTCGACATCATCATCAACACCGGCGGCCGCTCTCCCGCCCGTGAGCGCCGGGCCCTGGAATCGCTGCTGTCCTTCCGGCCCGCCGGGCTGATCCTGCTGTCGCCTGTGGTGCCGGCGACCGCGATCGGCAAGGCCGCCGAACAACTTCCGGTGGTGCTCGTGGCCCGGTCGTCGCGCGTGTCCACTGTGGATACCGTGAACGACGACGGCGAGACGGGCGCACGACTGGCTGTCGAGCACCTGGTTTCATTGGGGCACAAGCGCATTGCTCATTTGGACGGCGGGGAGGGCACACAGGCCAGCCCTCGGCGGCGCGGGTACGTCGCCGCAATGGAAGCCCACGGGCTCGTGCCGCAGGTCGTGTCGTCCGAGTACACGGACGCTGCCGGGGCGCGGGCGATCCGTGGGCTGCTCGACGATGATGCTCTGCCCACGGCCATCCTGTCCTGCAACGACTTCAACGCCGTCGGCGCGATCTCCGCTTTGGAGGACGCCGGGTTGCGCGTGCCGTCCGACGTTTCCGTTGTGGGGTACGACAACACTTCGCTGGCGGCTCTGCGCCACATCTCGTTGACCACGATCGACCAGCCCCGTGCCGAGTTCGGCCGGTTGGCCGCCGACGCGCTCCTGCAGCGCGTCCGTGAAGAGCGCACCGAACCCGTGCGCCATCTCCTCAACCCCTCGCTCGTAGTCCGCAGCACGACAGCTCCCCCAGGAGGACCGCGTTGAGCACCATCCCCCACTGGATCGACGGCGCCCGCACCACCGGGGTGTCGTCCCGGACCTCTGACGTCTTCAACCCCGCCACCGGTGAGGTCGCCGCGCAGGTCGTGCTGGCCGAGCAGGCGGACGTCGACCTCGCGGTCTCGTCCTCGCTGAAGGCGGCGCAGTCCTGGTCCGAGTCGTCGCTGTCGACGCGCTCGCGGATCCTCTTCGAGTACCGCCACCTGCTGCACACCCACCGCGACGAGCTCGCCGCGATCATCACGTCCGAGCACGGCAAGGTGCTCTCGGACGCGTCCGGTGAGGTGCAGCGCGGCCTCGAGGTCGTCGAGTTCGCCTGCGGCATCCCGCAACTGCTGAAGGGCGAGCACTCCGAGCAGGTCTCGCGCGGTGTCGACGCGTACTCGTTCCGGCAGCCCCTGGGCGTCGTCGCGGGCATCACGCCGTTCAACTTCCCCGTGATGGTGCCGATGTGGATGTTCCCCATCGCCATCGCGACCGGCAACACGTTCGTGCTCAAGCCTTCCGAGCGCGACCCGTCGGCGTCCATCAGGCTGGCCGAGCTGTTCGGCGAGGCCGGACTGCCCGACGGCGTGCTGAACGTGCTGCAGGGCGACGCCTTCGCGGTCAACGCGCTGCTGGACCACCCGGACGTCGCCGCCGCGTCGTTCGTCGGCTCGACCCCGATCGCCCGGCACGTCTACTCGCGCGGCACGGCGGCCGGCAAGCGCGTGCAGGCCCTGGGCGGCGCCAAGAACCACATGGTCGTGCTGCCCGACGCCGACCTCGACGTGGCCGCCGACGCCGCGGTCTCCGCGGGCTACGGCTCTGCGGGAGAACGCTGCATGGCGATCTCGGTTGTCGTGGCCGTGGGCGAGACGGGCGACGAGCTCGTCGAGAAGATCGCCTCGCGGACCCGCGACCTGCACCCGTCCGTGCTGCCGGGCACTGATCCCTCAGCCCAGATGGGACCGCTGGTCACCGGCGTGCACCGGGACCGCGTCCGGTCCTATGTGGACGCGGGTGAGGCCGCTGGCGCCTCGTTGGTCGTGGACGGCCGGGGTTACGCGCCCGAGGGTGCGGAGAACGGCTTCTGGCTGGCGCCGACGTTGTTCGACCACGTCACCCGCGACATGACGATCTACACCGACGAGATCTTCGGGCCGGTGCTGACGGTCGTGCGCGCGGAGACGTTCGAGGACGCGCTGGAACTGGTGAACGCCAACCAGTACGGCAACGGCACGGCGATCTACACCGGTGACGGGCTTGCCGCCCGCGAGTACCAGCGGCGCGTGCACGTCGGCATGGTCGGCATCAACGTGCCGATTCCCGTGCCGATGGCCTACTACTCGTTCGGCGGCTGGAAGGACTCGCTGTTCGGCGACACGCACGTGCACGGGGCTGAGGGCGTGAAGTTCTACACGCGGGCCAAGGCCGTCACGGCCCGGTGGCCGCAGCAGCACGGCGTGAACCTGGGCTTCCCGACCCACGGCTGATCCGTTCGGAGCAACGGCCGCCCTGTCCGCCTCAGGCGAACGGGGCGGCCGTTCGCATTTGGTACGAACCAATGACGACCCGAACGACTCGCTGATCTGGAGAAATGAACTAAGCGAACGATTGTCCTGCTGAAATCGTCCGCAGTTTCGCTGATCTTGGAATATCAGGACACGACTGATCGGTTCGACAAAGGTGCTGGACACGGAGGTAAGATCCGCGTTCACACTGTCGAACACCGCTCCCTTTTCGCGGGCGCCGCCCCGTTCGTTACACCCGCACAAAGGGAGAAGAACGCCTCAGCAGGAGGACCGAACACGATGTCGCCCAGCGAGGACGACAGTCCGTTCGCGACGGCATGCCGCGCCACCACCCGAATCGAATTCGTCCGCGCACTCAACCAGCTGCGCACATCGAGAGAGCTGTCGTGCCGGCAGGTCTCGATCAACGCGGGCGACCTCGCGTTGGCGAAGAGCAGCGCACACGCGATGTGCACCTACCGGCCCCCGAAGCAGGAAGAACCGCTGAGAGCCTTCCTGACCGGCTGCGGAGAGCCGCCTGAGGCGCTCGACGGCTGGGTGGAGCAGTGGCGGCGCGTGACGGCCTCCCGCGCCAACGGGAGGCCGTACCCCGCTGCTCAGCTGGTCCAAAGCTCGGCCAGGGGTTTCTCGCCACCGGAATAGCATTCCGGCGCGCTCGCGAGCCTAACGGCCCGCCACAGCTCCGGCCAGGGAGTTGGACGTCATTGGACGCGGACAATACGACCAATCGACCACCTCGTGGTCAGCGACTGCGGAAAAGTGGTCAGAAACTGGCCAGTTGGACCTTGTTGGACGGAGCTGGACACCGTTGCACGGGGGACATGAAAAACCTGGACGGCGATTCAGTTGGCAATCACCCGTGTGAGTGACATGCTCGTGCTCAAGCCGTTATGTCGCCGGGTCCGGTGGCAACGCCAATTGCCCGCACGGACGCTTTCCACACATCCGGCTTTTCGCTGTTCCGCAAATCAGTTGGTCCACCCCGGCGCGCGGTGACGCCTGCGCCGACCCCATCCAGGAGTTTCTGATGACCACCACCCCTTACAACGGGGCTCTTCACCCGCGCCGGCGGTGCTCCACCTCCGGCGCCAGCACGGTCATGCTGGCGACGGCCGCGTTCATCTTCACCGCGTGGATGCTCGCGCACGACCACTCGCCGGTCGTCGCCGTGTCCACGACGGCCGCGGTGCTGGCCGTGACGGTCACCCTGGGCCGCAGCCGCCCGTTCACCGCGAGGTTCGGCCCGCTGCCGCCCGTGAACCCCGTGGTGATCTGGCCGGAAGAGCAGCGGTGACCTACCCGGAGGGCGATCCGCTCGAGCGCCTGCACCGGCTCTGGCCGCAGCTCCTGCTCGGCCTGTCGAGACCGGGGAGGCGCGCGGAGGCGATCGCGGCGTACCGCGAGATGAACGCGATTCTCGGAACAGAACTCGGCATCGACCCGCCGCCCGTGCAGCCGCTGATCGCGACCTCGACCGCCGAACTGCGGGCGGCGACCGAAGCCGAGTTCGTCGAGCTGCTGCGAACGATCCAGGTCCGGTCCGGCCTGACCCTGCCGGAGGTCCACCGCCGGGCGGGCAGACGGCTGCCGCGCAGCCAGGTCTACTCGTTGCTCAGGCGCGGCAAGCTGCCGACGAAACCCGAGCAGGTGCGGGCGTTCGTGACGATCTGCGGGATGCCGGAGCCGCAGGTGGCCCGCGTGATGGAGCTCTGGGCGACGTTGCGCGAGCAGACCGAGCTCGCGGTGCGCGGCCCGCAGGACGAGAGACCGTTCGCGATCCTGATCGTGCGCAGCGCATGAGAAAGCCCCCGCTCGGTTGCTGAGCCGGGACAAGCGAAAGCCCCCGCCGGGAGAGCGGGGGCTTTCGCGTGCGATCAGGCGTCGACCTTCTCGCGTTCCGGTTCCGCCGAAGCGGGCGGCTTCGGCAGGAACCTCTTGAGCAGCGGGAAGAACAGGATCACGACGATGACCACGTAGACGACGACCGCCATCGGGCTGTTGACCAGACCCGTCAGCGAGCCGTCCGAGAGCTGCAACGAGCGGCGCATCTGCTGTTCCGCGGCCGGGCCGAGGATGACGCCGATGATCGCGGGCAGCACCGGCAGGCCGTAGCGCCGCATGCCGAAGCCCAGCAGGCCGATCACGAACATCAGCAGCAGGTCGAAGATGTCCGCGTTGACCGCGTAGGCGCCGACCGAGGCGAAGAACAGGATGCCCGCGTAGAGGTACGGACGCGGGATGCGCAGCAGCTTCGCCCACAGCGGCGCGAGCGGCAGGTTCAGCACCAGCAGCAGGGTCAGGCCGATGAACAGCGACGCGATCAGCGCCCACACCAGGCCTGACTCGCGCTGGAACAGCAACGGGCCCGGCTGGATGCCGTACTGCTGGAACGCCGCGAGCATGACGGCCGCGACCGCCGTGGTCGGCAGGCCCAGCGTCAGCATCGTGACCAGGGTGCCCGCGGCGGAGGCGGAGGCCGTGGACTCCGGACCCGCCACGCCCTCGATGGCGCCCTTGCCGAACTCGTCCTTGTGCTTGGAGAGCCGCTTCTCCGTCACGTACGACAGGAACGTCGGGATCTCCGCGCCGCCGGCCGGGATCGCGCCGAACGGGAACCCGATCACCGGGCCGCGCAGCCACGGCTTCCAGGTGCGCTTGAGGTCCGCCTTCGACAGCCACGGGCGGCCGACCGGGATCGGTTCGAACGGCTTGCGGCGCAGGTGGGCGGCTACCCACAGGGCCTCGCCGACCGCGAACAGCGCCACCGCGACCACGACGATGTCGATGCCGTCGGCGAGGTGCAGCGAGCCGAACGTGAGGCGCTGCTGGCCGGTCATCTCGTCGAGACCGACCAGGCCGAGCGTCAGGCCGATGAGCAGCGAGGCGAACCCGCGGATGCGGGACGCGCCGAGCACCGAGGTGACGGCGATGAACGCCAGCACCATCACGGCGAACAGGTCGGGCGCGCCGATGTCGACGGCGTGCTTGGCGACGAACGGGGCCAGCAGCACGATCAGGATCGTGCCGATGATGCCGCCGGTGAAGTGGCCGATGGCAGCGGCGGCAAGCGCTTGCGCACCACGACCCTTGCGGGCCATGGGATTGCCTTCGAACGCCGCTACGACCGCGGCGCTCTCGCCCGGTGTGTTGAGCAGGATCGACGTGGTCGAACCGCCGAACATGCCGCCGTAGTAGATGCCCGCGAACATGATGAACGCGCCGGTCGGCTCCATGCCGTAGGTGACGGGCAGCAGCAGGGCCACCGCCATGGCCGGGCCGATGCCCGGCAGGACGCCGATCGCGGTGCCCAGGAGGACACCGATCGCGGCGAGCAGCAGGTGTGTCGGCGTCAGCGCGGTCGCGAAGCCGTCGAGCAGTTGTTCCACCTAGAACACCTCCATCAACGGGCCACCGGGCAGGGGGACGCCGAGCAGGTTGTTGAACACCACGAAGGTGAAGATCGACAGGCCGGCCGCGAGCAACGGGTCGCGCACCAGGTTGCGGCTGCCCAGCGCGTAGGCCGCGCCCCAGAACAGGATCGCGCCGGAGATCGGGAACCCGACCACGCCGATCAGCACGGCGTTCGCCAGGAAAGCGCCGCACAGCAGCAGGACCGTGCGCCAGTCGGCGGGTGCGGACAGGTCGACGTCCTCGCCGGCCTCCGCCTCGCCCTTGCCGCCGCGCAGCACGTCGCGGGCGAGCAGCGCGGCGACGAGCAGCAGCAGCGAGCCGACCAGGATCGGCACGGCCTTGGGGCCGACCGGGCCGCGCTGGGCGAAGTCGGTGGGGATGCGCAGCGCGTCGGTGAGCACCAGCACGCCGAGCACGACCAGCAGGGCGCAGATGCCCAGCTCGGAGTGGTCGCGGAGCCAGCTCCTGCGCTCCGGTTTCGTCACGGTCGTCATGCCAGCCCCAAGTCCTTGAGCACCGTTGCCACCCGCTTGTTCTCGTTTTCCAGGAAGGTCCTGAACTCGTCTCCCGGCGCGAAGGCGTCCGTCCAGCCGTTGCGCTGCAGCGCTTCCTTCCACTGCGGCGTCTTCTGGAGGTTCTGGAACACCTCGACCAGCTTCGCCTTGTCGGTCGGCGAGATGCCCGGAGGAGCGACGATGCCGCGCCAGTTGGTGAACTCGACGTCCACACCGGACTGCTGCAACGTCGGCGCGTCGACGCCCTCGATGCGGTCCTTGCTCGTCACCGCGAGCACCCGCAACGTGCCGGCCTGGATCTGGTCGCGGTACTCGCCGACGCCGGAGACGCCGAACGCGACCTTGCCGCCGAGCACCGACGCCAGCAGTTCGCCACCGCCGTCGAACGGGATGTAGTTGACGGTCTTGGGCGGCAGGCCCACGGCCTTGGCGATCAGCATCGGCGCCAGGTGGTCGGGACCGCCGGGAGCCGAACCGCCGCCGACCGTCACGGTGCCGGGGTTGGCCTTCCAGGCGTCGACGAGTTGTTGCATCGACGTGTACGGCGAGTCCTTCGCGACCACGACGATGTCCGGCTCCTCGATCAGCTTCGCGATCGGCGTGGTGTCGAGCAGCGAGTTCGGCGACTTGTTCGTGTACACCGCGCCCACGACGCCCAGGCCCATCGACATGATCAGCTTGCCGTTGCCGCGCTCGCCGACCGTACGGCCGAGTCCGACCGTGCCGCCGGCGCCGGGGAGGTTGAACACCTCGGCGTTGCGCAGCAGGTCAGCGTCCTCCATGGCCTTCGCCGCCGTGCGCGCCGTGATGTCGTAACCGCCGCCCGGCGCGTTCGGCACCAGCACCCGCAACGCCCGCACCTGACTGCCTTCGCCGCTGTCCGCACCCGGCGTCAGCAGCGGTGGCACGAGCAGGACGGCGAGCAACGCCGCCGCCACCGCCACCCACACCTTCACCGACACTGTGATCCCCGCCTCTCGTCCGCGTGGTTGGACATGTTGCTCTGGTGTAAACCTTGATGTCGCTCTTGCGCTTCTAAGGTTTCTTTCGGTCTTTCTGGTCACGGGAGGTCTCATGCGTCGCCGCCGTTCCCTGGCCAGTCAGCTCCTCGCATGGCAACTCGTAGTCGTCACGCTGCTACTGGGCGCGGTGGGCGCGCTGACAGTCGTCCAGACGGGCAACAACTTTCGCTCCAACGAGGAACGCCGGATGCTGTCGGTCGCCGAGACCGTCGCCGCGAACTCGCTGGTCCAGGAGCGGATGGGCAACTGGCGCGAGCTGTCCGCGCCCGCCGAGACCGCCCGCAGCCTGTCCGGTGCCTCCTACGTGCTCATCCTCAACGACAAGCGGCTCGTGATCGCCTCGCCGGACCCGTCCCAGATCGGGTCCACACTGGACACCAGGACCACCGCGCTGGAGGGGAGGTCCTGGACGGGCACGGTCCGCGACTCGATCGAGGCGCACGTGCCGGTGTTCGACCCGCAGAGCCGCCGGGTCAACGGCATCGTGATCGCGGGTGCGGAGAACCCCGGGGTCTTCGCCGGAGCGCTGGAGCAGCCCGTCGACGTGCTGCGCTACCTGGCGATCGCGCTGATCATCGGCGTCACCGGGTCGTTGCTGCTGGCCCGCCGGGTGAAGAACCAGACGCTCGGGCTGGAGCCGCACGAGATCACCGCGCTGGTCGAGAACCGCGAGGCGTTGCTGCACGGCATCCGGGAGGGCGTTGTCGGCCTCGACGGGCAGCACCGCATCACGCTGGTCAACGACCACGCGAGCGACCTGCTGGCGTTGCCGGAGGACGCGGTCGGCCGCTCGGTGGAACAGCTGGAGCTCAACGCCCGGCTGCGCGACGTGCTGACCGGCCGGGCGACCGGCGTCGACCAGCTGGTGCTGCGGCAGGGCGTCGTGCTGACGTTGAACCGCATGCCGATCGAGGGCGGCGACGGTGCCGTCGTGACGTTGCGAGATCGCACGGAACTCCTTGCGCTGCAACATGAACTCGACGCCTCACAGCACGCGACGGACACGCTGCGGGCGCAGGCGCACGAGTTCGCGAACCGGCTGCACACCATCGCCGGGCTGATCGCGCTCAAGGAGTACGACGAGGTCACCAACTACATTCACCAGATCAGCTCGGCGCAGGACCAGTGGCGGGCCGAGGTCGGCGAGTCGATCGGCGACCCCGCCGTGGCCGCGCTGCTGATCGCCAAGGCGTCGCTCGCGGCCGAACGCGGCACGGCGCTGCGGATGGGCCCGGACAGCGTGCTGGGCAGGGTCGACGAGGCGTTGTCGGCGGACCTGGTGATGGTGCTGGGGAATCTCGTCGACAACGCGTTGGACGCGCTGGGTTCGCTGAACACGAACGGCGCGGGGAAGTGGATCGAGGTAGGTGTGACGCAGTTGGACGAAGAGGTCCAGGTCGTGGTGCGCGACTCCGGTCCCGGCGTGGCGCCGGAACTCGCCGACGAGGTGTTCCGGCACGGGTTCACGACCAAGGCGGCATCGCACGGCGAACGCGGCATCGGGCTCGCGCTGATCAGGCGGGCGTGCCTGCGGCGCGGCGGTTCGGTCAGCGTGTCCGGTTCGGTCTTCACGGCAAGGCTGCCCTGGTGATCCGGGTGCTGGTCGTCGACGACGACTTCATGGTGGCCAAGGTGCACAGCGGTTACGTCGCGCGCACCGGCGGGTTCGAGGTCGTCGGGGTCGCGCACACCGGCGGGGACGCGTTGCGGCTGGTGCGGGAGCTGAAGCCCGACCTCGTGCTGCTCGACGTCTACCTGCCGGACGTGAACGGCCTGGAGGTGCTGAAGTCGTTGCGCGCCAACGAGGACGTGGACGTCATCGTGATCACAGCGGCCACCGACGTCGAGACCGTGCGCAGTGCGATGCGCGGTGGGGTGCTGCACTACCTGATCAAGCCGTTCGACTACTCGGCCCTGCGCGACCAGCTCGCGCACTTCGCGTCGTTGCGGGAGAAGCTGCACCGGCTGGACTCGGCCGGGCAGGCGGACGTGGACCAGGTGTTCGGCGCTCGGCCCAGCTCGAAACCGTTGCTGCCCAAGGGGTTGACTCCGGAGACCGCGCGGCTCGTCGAGAACGCGCTGCGCTCACACCCGGAAGGGCTGTCAGCGTCGGAGTGCGCTTCGTCGACGGGCGTCGCACGGGTCAGCGCGCGCCGGTACCTGGAGCACTTCGTGTCGATGGGACGGGCCGAGGTCCGGTTGCGATACGGCGGAACCGGGCGGCCGGAACGAATCTACGCGCTAATCCCAGGCGCCTGAACGGCCGCGGCCGCGCTTGGTGTCCGCGCGGCGCTTCTTCGAGGCGATGCGGCGTTCCTGCGAACCCCTGGTGGGCTTGGTCGCCCTGCGCACCGGAGGCGGCGGCGCGGCGGCCTCGCGCAGGATCACGGCGAGGCGTTCGCGGGCGGCGGCGCGGTTCTGCAGCTGCGCGCGGTGCTCGGAGGCGGCGATCGTGAGCACGCCGTCGACGAGCCTGCCGGCCAGCCGGTCGAGCATCCGCTGCTTGAGGTGAGCGGGGATCGACGGCGAGGCAGCCAGGTCGAACGAGAGCTCCACGCGGCTGTCCGCCGTGTTCACTCCCTGCCCGCCCGGCCCACCTGACCTGGAAAAACGTTCGCGCAACTCGGACGCCGGCAGCACCAGCGTCCTCGTCACGGTCACGTCGTTCATGCCTCCAGGTTAGAAGGTCAGACCCGGAAGTGTCGCGATCTTTATCAGCTCCTCGCGGTCCAGCAGCGGCGCGGACCGCTGCGGAGCGCCGCCGATGTCCGGATCGCCCCACACCCCGTTGCTGAAGCGGCCGATGTTGTCGCTGCTGAGCATGATGCTCGTGCCGTCGGGGCGGATGGCGTCGACGTACACGACCTGCGCACCCGGGGTCGTGCTCGGCAGCTGGATGCTGCGGATCCTGATGCCGTCACGTTCCTCGATGCGGCATGACGGATCGTCGCAGTTGCCCGGGTCGGGGCTCGTGGCACGGCCGATCGCGATCGTGACGCCGCCGACGCCCTGTGCGTCCCGCAGCCTGGCCACGGCTCGTCGCTTGTTGTCGGGCGTGTTGGTGTCGCGGGTGAAGAACACGAACGCACCGGCCCTGATCTCGGGGACGTCCTCGGCGGTGACACCGGCAGGCAGTGCGTACTGCCTGCGCAGCACCTTGGTCAGCTCTGCGTTGCGGTCGACCACACCCCCGGCGTCCTGGGACGTCGCCGGTGCCGACGCCTCGTGCGGCATCGCCGCCAGGTACCCGGTCACGCCGGCCCCGGCGAGCAGCGTGAACACCATCGCCCCCGCGATCGCCGTGCGCCGGCGGACGAGCTTGGTCCTGCCCCTGCGGATCACCTCTGAGGTGTAGATCCGCGACGCCGGCTCGTTCTCCAGCAGGTCGCGCAACGCGGCGAGGCCCTTGGCGGCCTGGCTCTTCACCGTGCCCTCCGTCCTGCCGAGGATGCGGGCGGTCTCGGTGATGCTCAGGTCCTCCCAGTACCGCAGCACGACGACGGCGCGTTGTCCCGCGGGCAACGCGCCGAGGGCACGGCGGAGGTCGAGATCCGTGGTGGCGTCCGTGACCGCGCTCTCCGGCACGGCGTCGACGATGCGCTCGCGCTGGAAGAACCCGCGCCGGGTCTCGTCGATGGCGGTGCGCACCAGCACCTTGCGCGCGTAGGCGTCGACGCTGTCCTTGCGCACGCGCGACCACGCGACGTACATCTTGATCAACGCCTGCTGGACGATGTCCTCGGCTCGATGCCAGTCACCGCACAGCAGATAGGCCGTGCGACGCATGACGAGCGCGCGTGCGTCGACGAACTCCCCGAACTCGCGGTCGCGGTCCAAGTGCCCCTCCTCGGTCGCCGCTTAGTACGCGACGACCGAGTCAGGAGGTTGCCTCAGAAACGGGGGTGATCGCCAACCAGTGCGGCGCCGCCCTCTTCGGACTTGGTGATCTCGCCGAGCACCCACGCCGGCACGTGGCGGGCGGTGAGCACGGCCAGCGCGCGGTCGACGTCCTCGGGTGCGACGACGGCGACCATGCCGACGCCCATGTTGAACGCCTTCTCCATCTCCTCGCGCTCCACGCGGCCACGCTGGGCGATGAGCTGGAACACCGGCGCGGGCGTCCAGGTGCCGCGGTCGAGCGTCGCGTGCAGGCCCTCCGGCAGCACGCGGGCCAGGTTCGCGGCCAGGCCACCACCGGTGACGTGGGAGAACCCGCGGACCTCGGTCTCGGCGATCAGCGCCAGGCAGTCCTTGGCGTAGATCTTGGTCGGCTCCAGCATCTCCTCGCCGAGGGTGCGGCCGAACTCCTCGACGTGGCCCTCCAGCGGCATCCGCGCGATCTCCAGCAGCACGTGCCTGGCGAGCGAGTAGCCGTTGGAGTGCAGGCCGGACGAGCCCATCGCGATCACGACGTCGCCGTCGCGGACGCGGTCGGGGCCGAGCAGCTTGGAGTGCTCGACCACGCCGACGCCGGTGCCGGAGATGTCGTAGTCGTCGTCGCCCATCAGGCCGGGGTGCTCCGCGGTCTCGCCGCCGAGCAGCGCGCAACCGGCCTGGACACAGCCTTCGGCGATGCCCTTGACCAGCGACGCGATCCTGTCCGGGACGACCTTGCCGACCGCGATGTAGTCCTGCACGAACAACGGCTCGGCGCCGCACACGACCAGGTCGTCCACGATCATGGCGACCAGGTCGATGCCGACGGTGTCGTGCTTGTCGAGCGCCTGCGCGATCGCGATCTTGGTGCCGACGCCGTCCGTGGAGGACGCGAGGATCGGCTCCTTCCAGCGGTCGAGCTTCAGCTGGAACAGGCCGGCGAAGCCACCGATGCCACCGAGCACCTCGGGCCGGTGCGCCTTGGCCGCCCACGGCTTGAGCTTCTCCACCGCCTCGTCACCTGCGGCGATACTGACTCCGGCGGCGGCGTAGGTGGCCTTGGCGCTGTCGGTCACGTCAACTTCTTCCACTTGGATCTGGGAGCTCAGGGACGACGCAAGGCGTCTTCGGCACCATAGCCGCTCGCCAGAACGGGAGCGGCTGAGCCCGACACGCCCTTGAGCCCCTCGAGCAGGTGCTTGCCGATGAGCGCGTCCTGCGGCAGTTCGATCGGGTACTCGCCGTCGAAGCAGGCCGAGCACAGCCGCGACTTGGGCTGTTCGGTGGCCGCGACGAGCTGCTCCAGCGACACGTACCCGAGCGAGTCGGCGCCGACCGAGCGGCGGATGCCGTCGTCGTCCAGGCCGTTCGCGATGAGCTCCGCCCGCGAGGCGAAGTCGATGCCGTAGAAGCACGGCCACTTGACGGGCGGCGACGCGATCCGCACGTGCACTTCGAGCGCACCGGCCTCGCGCAGCATGCGCACGAGCGCGCGCTGGGTGTTGCCGCGCACGATCGAGTCGTCCACGACCACCAGGCGCTTGCCCCGGATGACGTCGCGCAGCGGGTTCAGCTTCAGCCGGATGCCGAGCTGGCGGATCGTCTGCGACGGCTGGATGAACGTCCGGCCGACGTAGGCGTTCTTGACCAGACCAGACCCGTACGGGATGCCGCTGGCCTGCGCGTAGCCGATGGCGGCGGGCGTGCCGGACTCCGGCACCGGGATCACCAGGTCGGCCTCGACCGGGTGTTCCTTGGCCAGGCGGCGGCCGATCTCGACGCGCGTCGCGTGGACGCCGCGCCCGGAGATCGTCGTGTCCGGCCGGGCCAGGTAGACGTACTCGAAGATGCAGCCCTTGGGCTCGGGGGTCGCGAAGCGGGTGGACCGCAGCCCGTCGCCGTCGATCGCGATCAGCTCACCGGGCTCGACCTCGCGCACGAAGCTCGCGCCGACGATGTCGAGCGCCGCGGTCTCGCTCGCCACGACCCAGCCGCGTTCCAACCGGCCGAGCACCAGCGGGCGCACGCCGTGCGGGTCACGCGCCGCGTACAGGGTGGACTCGTCGGAGAACGTCAGGCAGTACGCGCCCTTGACCGTCGGCAGCAGCTCCAGCGCGGCCTGCTCGATGCCCTTGTCGGCCGCCGCGTGGGCGAGCAGGCCGCAGAGGATGTCCGAGTCGGTGGTGGCGCCGTTGCGCTCGACGATGCCGAGGCTCTTGGCCTTCTCCAGCAGCTCGGCGGTGTTCACGAGGTTGCCGTTGTGGCCGAGGCTCAGCCCCGAACCGGCGGCGGTGGTGCGGAACGTGGGCTGCGCGTTCTCCCAGGTCGTGGACCCGGTGGTGGAGTATCGGCAGTGCCCGACGGCCACGTGGCCCTTGAGGCTCTGCAGGACCTGCTCGTCGAACACCTGGCTGACGAGCCCGAGGTCCTTGAAGACGACGACCTGCGCCCCGTCTCCGACCGAGATGCCCGCGGCCTCCTGGCCGCGGTGCTGCAGGGCGTAGAGCCCGTAGTAGGTCATCTTGGAGACGTCTTCACCCGGAGCCCAGACGCCGAAGACGCCGCACTCCTCACGGGGTTCCTGTTCGGACTGGGAATGGTCGTCGACCACCGAATTGGCTCCCTAACGATGGGGCTGGCTTCACCCCGAGTGTAAGTGGAGCAGGGGGCCAACTACCCCCTCCAGACCCCTGGTGAGGTGATGAAACTCATGCCATCCGGCACTTCGAGAGCTGCAGCGGGATGCCGTTGAGGTACTCGAAGCCCTCGGACTGTTCCTGGCCCACGCAGATGATCTCGTCGCCCACCGCCACCTCGTCGCGCACCTTCGACTCGTCGGCGAAGTCGTCCGGCTCCACGAAGGCACCTTCGAACGACCTCGGCTGGGGTGCGCCGGCGGGCAGGTCACCTACGACGTCGAGGTAGACGCGGGTGGCGCAGATGACGTCGCTGTAGCCGTCGTAGCAGGTGTTGATGCTGGTGACCTCGAAGCGGATCTCGCCTTCCCAGCGGCCGAGCCCGCAGCCGGCCAGCACCAGACAGGCCGCGAGCGCCGAAATGATCTTGCGCATCAAGCCTTTTTGCAGTTCTTGAGGTGCGTCACGACGTTGGAGTTGCCGAACGCGTTGCCCTTCTCCTGCTCGACTGAGCAGAGGACCTCATCGCCAACCTCAGCACCTTTGATCAGGTTCGTCTGCATGAGCTGGCTCTTCAACTTCCCAGGTTCCAGCGAGCCCTTGGGCGCGTCGCCCACCAACTCGAGATCGAAGTACTCGGTCGGGGTTTTGTTGTTCACCGAGAGGATCTTGTATCGAAGGTCCTGTTGCCAGTTCGCCGCACATCCGGTGAGCAGCAGGCAGCCGAGCAACACCGCGGCGAGCTTGCCCATCAGTGCCCCCGTCCGACCTGGAGGACGTCCAGCACGCGCCGGTCGCCGGTCATCTCCTTGAAGTTCATGCGGTTCCAGAGCCAGAAGTAGACGACCTCGGCCTCGCCGGTCACCTGTGCATCGCCCTCTTCACCAGGGGCCGCGGCACGGAGTTCGGGCACCTCACCCGCTGTCAGGGAGATCAGCCACGACTCCGGCACGTCCGTGGGACGCACCAGCGCGGTGCCGGTCACGGTGCTCGGCACGTCGCCGTCGAGATTGGCCGCGACGATCGTGCTCAGCACCTCGTCGATGCCGTCGGCGCAGAGGTCGGCGTCCGTGGCGACGACCTGGCGGACGACCGTCTGCGCGTCGAACCGGCGCAGCACCGTCTCGTGCGCGATCCGGCGGTGCCACACCCAGGCCAGGTCGGGCGCCGCGGGCGAGAACGTCCACACCGGGCGATTTCCCGGCGCGGCCGTCAGGATCTCCGCGGCCGCGGTCAGCTGCAGGTCGAGGTACTGCAGCGGTGACAGCCCGGCAGGCGGCGGCGTCGGCCGCATCGCGGTGCGGCTGCCGGTGCGCAGGTACTCGGTGGAGGTTTCCAGGAAGCGCGCGAGGTGGATCACCAGGTCCTGGACGGTCCAGCCGGGCCGGGTCGGCACCTCGGCCGCCGGGTCCGCGTCCACCACTGCCCTGCGGAACAACTCGGCCTGCTCGATGAACACAGCGGTCCACCGTTGGGCCGTCCACCCTGTCTGCACCATGAACGACATCGTGCCCGAAACGGTCCATCGACGAGAGTGGAACCGGCCATCATGTATCTGCGTCGCATTGATCGGTGACCAACAGGGGGTGGCGATGTTCGGCGTTGAGCCAGAGCTGCTGCGCAACGCGTCCAAGGAGTTCGGCAACGGCTCCGACGCGGTGCGCGAGGCGGCGGAGATGATCTCGATGCTCAGGCTCGACGCGGGTGCGTTCGGCGAGGTCGACGCCGCCGCGGAGTTCGCGGACGCGCTGTCGAAGTTCGTCGGCACGCACTCCCAGGACCTGCGGCGCGGGTCCTCCTGGTACACCGACGCGGCAGAGGGTCTCGTGTCGAACGCCGAGTCCTACCAGCGCACGGACGAGGACCACGCGTCCGCGCTGAAGAAGCTCATCGCGGGATTGGGGGGCGGTCAGTGAGCTACACGGATCCCGAGAGCCTGTACGGCAGGCTCGCGTCCGGTGATGTCGGCCGGATCGCCGCGGCCGCGGACCCGATCACAGGTGCGATCAGCGCGGTCGGCCGGGCGGGCGAGTTCGTCACGAACGGTGGCAAGACCGCCGTCAGCGACTGGACCGGTGACGCCGCGACGAAGTTCACCGCGCGCGCCCAGTTGTCCGCCACCGCCGCCAAGGCCGCTGCCGAACGGCTCGGCGCGGGCGTCGACATCGTCCAGGCCGCTTCGCGTGCCTATGGCCAGATGCGTGGCGCCGCAGACCAGGCGATCGGCGTGTGGCGCGGCCGTCCTCCCGGCATGGACGCCGAGCAGACCCGCCAGCTCGCCAACCAGGTCAACGAGCACCTGGACAAGGTGAAATCGGGCTACAACAACGTCTTGCGCTCCTATGCGAGTGCGCTCACGAAGATCCCGCCGGGCTTCGAGGAGTCCGCGCGCACCGACGGCGGCTGGAGCCGTGCCGCCCAGGGTGGAGGAGCGGGCGGCGCGCTGCCGCCGGTGCCGCCGCCGGGTTCCGATCCGAAGGCCGTCGCCGACTGGTGGAAGTCGCTCAGCAAGGAACAGCAGGACGCGCTCAAGAACACCAAGTACCAGGAGCTCGGCCAGCTCCGCGGACTGCCCGCCGACGTGCTGGACGCCGCGAACCGCAAGCGGATCCCTGAGGATGTGGCCAGGTACAACGCGGAGAAGGACCAGCTCAAGCAGCAGCTCGCCGACCGTGCTCGCGAACTCGGTGTCGATCCGAACTCCTCAGAGGGCCAGCGCGCTCTGCGCAACGATGCCCAGGGCTCGCAGCTGATGTCGCAGTACGACGAAGCGGCACGACGCGCGAAGAACTCGGAGGATGCGAACGGCTCGCTACGGGAGGCCGACAACCTGGCCATGGAGAGCGGCAAGCAGGCGTACGTCCTCGCGTGGAGCCCTGACGGCGCCGGTGCCAAGGAGGGCGCGATCGCCGTCGCGTTCGGCAACCCGGACACCGCCAAGAACGTCGCGGTCTGCGTGCCCGGCACCACTTCCACGCTCAGCAGCTTCGGCCTCGACCAGGCCTCGGCTCTCAGCGAGAAGATGGGTCCGGACGGCGCCGCGATCCAGTGGCTCGGCTACGACGCGCCGGAGTTCCTGCCAGGCCAGGTGAACGATCCGCAGCAGGCGATCGAGGGCGGTCAGATCCTGGCGAAGGACGTCGAGGGCTACCGCACCACCAACCCGAACGCCCACGTCACGGTGATCGGCCACAGCTACGGCAGCACGGTCGTCGGCTACTCCGCCATGGACAACGGCCTGAAGGCGGACGACATCGTGTTCGTCGGCTCGCCGGGTGTCGGCGCGTCCAACGTCGACCAGTTGTCAGCGGGGAGCGGGCACGTCTACGTCGGTGGCACGGAACACGACCCGGTCATCCAGGCGACGAGTGGTGACTGGTTCACCAAGGACGGGTCGTCGACCGGTCCGTACGACTCCTCGTTCGGCGCGAAGACGTTCGGCACCTCCGGCGAGTCGTGGATCGGACACGCCCACTCGTCCTACTACGACAAGGACTCCGAGTCGCTCGGCAACCTGGCCAGGATCGCCAACGGCGACGGCGGCAGCGTCACCGAGCAGCGCTGGCAGGACGCTCCGACGCCGCGTGAGGTGCCCGGTTCGGACATCCCCGGTGTCGGGCCGGTCATCGACTGGGGCGTCAACACCGGCAAGGAGGTCGTCGACATGGGCGAGGACGTCTGGCGCGGTGGAGGTCAGGTCGTGGACGACATCTCGAACGGCCGCTGGGGTGACGCGGCCGGGCACGCGGTGGACACCGTCGGCGAGGTCGCGAGCGACGCCGGTGACGTCGTGGTCGACACGATCGGCAACGCGGTGGAGCTCGGGCGCGACGTCGTCGACGGCGTCGGCGGCGCGGTGAAGACGATCGGGTCGTGGTTCTAGAACTTCACGACCGGCAGCAGGGGTGAGAGGTCGGCCCGGGTACCGGAGGCGTTGACCCGGGCACCGTCCAGCGCGTCGGTCCAGGCGAGCGCGCCGGTGGCCAGCTCGAGCCACGTGCGGGCGTCCGTCTCCACCACGTTCGGGGGTGTGCCGCGGGTGTGCCGCGGCCCTTCGACGCACTGCACGGCCGCGAACGGGGGAACGCGCACCTCGACGCTGCGGCCGGGCGCGATCTGTTCGAGGGTGCGCAGGCTCAGCCGGACGGCGGCGGCGAGTGCGGATCGTTCTGGCTGGTCAGCTTCGCCTCGCAGCCACGGGAGCACGGCCTGCACGGCGGCTCGCATCTCGGCTGGGTCGACGGCTTTGGCTGGCACGTCGCCCACATTAGCGAAGGGGCAGTGGCGCTCCCCGGGCTGTTGGTATACCTCTGGGCTGTGATCAGGAACTTCGCCGTCGTCGGTCCCGGGCAGTCGACCAGGGAACGGCTGACGGCGGCGCTGGCGGCGGCACCGAACATCTCGACCTACCGGATCGGGCGGGGCGCGGACCCGTTGCCCGTCTCGGCCACCTTCGACCCCTCCGACCAGCCTGGCTGCCGGACCCTGCTGGACTGGTTCGAGCGCGGTGCGCCGTCCGGCGCGGTGCTGCTGGTGGACGACTGGGCGCTGTGCGCCGGGTACGACCCGGAACTGGTCGGCTCCGTCGAGTGGATCGCCGCCTTCGGGCCCGGCCGGGGTGTGCAGGTCGTCGTCACGGCGCGGAACTGGGCGGACGTGCCCGGCCGGCTGCGGCGGCACCTGCACGGTGAGGCCGCGGACTTCCTCGGCCTGCACGAGATCGAGCCCGACCTGAGCAACAAGTACCAGCGCGACGACCTGAAGGCCGCGGTCGGTTCCAGCGCACGTGGGTGGCCCGTCTACCTCGACGTCAACAGCCCCGTCAGCGTCTGCGCGGGTCCGGCCGCGGAACGCGAGCAGAAGCTCCTGAGCGCGTTGCTGGGCCTCATGATCACGCACTCGTCGAAGGATCTGAACTTCGGTCTGTTCGACATGAAGAACGTCGGTGTGTTCGACGGCCTGGACGCGGCGCCGCACGTGGCGTTCGCGCTCACCGGCGAAGCCGACGACGAGACGCTCGAGCGGTTCTGCGTCGGCCTTGCCGGCGAACTCGACCGCCGGCAGCGGCTCGCACGGTCAGGCGATCCGTTTCCGGCCCTGATGGTCTGCGCCGACAGCGCCGAGGTGCTCGTCGATCGGGTCCCTGGTTACGAGCGCGTCCTGGACGCTCTCGCCCGTGCCGACCGTGAACTCGGCGTCTACCTGCTCTACTCCGGCGACGTGGTCTCCCTGCCGTCCGAGGTCCCCGCCTGGCCGGCCGCGACGCCGCCGTACGACCTGGAGGAGTGGGCGGAACTGCTGCCGGACATGCTGATCGGCTCCGCTCCGCCCGCCCACGTCCTCGCGCTGCCGCCACAGCGCCAGAGCCACGCTGACGTCACGCTGAAGATGGTGCCGCCGCAGCGCCAGAGCCAGCCGGACCTCACGCTGAAGATGCTGCCGCCCGGTGCCATCGGCCTGGTGGACGATCCGTTCGCACAACGGCGTGACGTGCTGGTGCCGGCGTTCACCGAGGAACTCCGCCACGGCGCCATCGTCGGCAGACCGGGCACCGGCAAGAGCACCACGCTGCGCACCCTCGCCGGCGTGCTCGGTGATCCGGGTCGCTACCAGCTCCTCGACGGCCCCGGCGAGCCGCTCGACCCGCAACGCCACATCGTGGTGACCGCCCGCACGTGGGACCAGGTGCCGCCGTTCATCAGGAACAGCCTGGCGTTCGCCGTCGAGTTCCGCCTGGACGACCCGGCCACCTCGCTCGTCGACCCCGCTCAGGCCGCCCGCGTGCCGGACCGGCCCGGCTTCGGCCTCTCCCTGCCCCACCGCCTCCCCGCCCAGATCGCGCTCCCGTGAACCACCTCGCCCTCATCGGGCCGCCCGACCTCGTCACGCGCCGAACCGCCGCGCTGCAAGGGCTCTACCGCATCGGGCGGGGTGAGGCGGCTGGGGCCGCGGTGAGCTTCGAGCCTTCCGACGAGCGGCGGCGGCAGAACCTGCTGGCGTGGTTCGAGCGCGGGGCCGAGCCCGGCGCGACGCTGCTGGTCGACGACTGGAAGTACTGCAGTGACACCGATCCGGGGCTCGCCGACTCCGTCCGGTGGATCGCGGCGGCGGCGTGGAACGTGCGGGTGATCATCACCGCGCGGGCCGTGGACGAGCTGCCGGAGCGGTTGCCGTTGCGGGTCGAGGTGCTGGACTTCCTCTCGCTGCACGGGTTGGCGCGGTTCACCAAGGCGCTCGCGTGGAAGGGGCGGTGGTGGAAGGTCCCGGTCGGGGTCAGCGGCGGCGGCAGGCCGGTGGTCGCGGAGCTCACGCACTTCGCCGACGGGAAGTGGCGGACGGGATCGCACCTGAGCGTCACCGCGCCGGACGCGTTCCGCAGTCTGGTGCTGGGGTTGATGACCACGCACTCGCCCAAGTTGTTCCAGGCGGTCCTCATTGACGCGCACGACACGGACGTGTTCGCCGGGCTCGACCAGGCTCCGCACGTGCTGGCACGTCATCGTGACGCGGCAAGCGATCCCGCGCGGATCGCGGGGGAACTGCTGGCCGAGTCGGAACGCCGGCTCGAGGTCGTCGGCAACACCTGGACGGTCTTCGACCACCGCGGCTTCGACCAGGTGTTGCCGCAGCTCCTCGTCTGCGTCAGCGGTTTCGCCGCGCTCGAGGGGACCGAGCTCGGCGCGGCGCTGCTGGCCATCGCGCAGGACGTCGGGAAGTCCGGTGTGCAGCTGTTGCTCGACAGCCCGCACGAGGTGGCGGACGTGCGGATCGACGACTGCGAGGTGCCCGCGAACCTCGACGAGGTGGCGAAGTCGTTGCCGGGGTTGATGCTCCGGGACGAGCCGGTGCCGGACTTCTTCACCCTGCACGAGATGCCGAACAAGCACGTGTGGCGGCCGCGGCCGGTCAAGCTGCAGTACCGGGTCGCCGTCGGGGTGGACGAGTACGGGCAGCGGGTAGAGATCGACCTGAAGTCGCAGCACCTGCAGGACGGGATGGGGCCGCACGGTGACGTGGTCGCGCCGGAGGAACGGCGCGCGGAAGGCATCCGTGCGCTGGTCCTCGGCCAGATGCTGCGGCACTCACCGGACGAGCTCCAAGTCGTCCTCATCGACTTCCACGGCAACGGCGTCTTCGCAGGCCTGGACGGCGCACCGCACGTGCGGCACGGCATCGTCGACCTGCTGGAAGACCACGAACAACGCACCAGAACGCTGGCGGAGAGTCGTCAGCGGAACATCTGGGACTACCGCGCGTCGGGACTCGCGTTGCCCGAGCTGCTGGTCTGCGTCGACGGCGTGCACGGGCTCTTGGAGGAACGGCCGGAGTTCAGGGAGGTCCTGCAGACCTTGGCGACGGCAGGACGCACCTACGGCCAGCACCTGCTGCTGTCCGACACGACGCCGAGCGAGCACTCGTCGTACCGGCTGGAGCTCACCGAACTGGGCTGGACGCGGCGCATCGGGAGGTCGGTGGAGAAGCTCGTGCTCCCCACCGACCTCAACGACGTCGTGTGGTCGTTGCCGATCGAGATGGCTAGCTCATGAGCGGCGCAACTTCCGTTGTGCGTCATAGAGGTTGCGCGGGGTCACGTCGGTCGTGCCGTAGAGCTCCAGGCGGGAGTTCAGCTCGCCGGTGAAGTCCGGCCTGTCGATCTGGCCGAAGTCGCGGACCTCGGAGATCGCCACCGTGGCGCTGCAGGGTGCGACCTGGTCGATGCGGACGTTGCCGGCGCGCTGGTTGGTGACGGTGACGTTCCAGTGCGCGAAACGGGCGCCGTACAACGGGCCCGCGTTCGCGCTGCCGCCGTGCGCGCCGACGTTGTTGATGGTGATCTCGGTGCGGACGTTGGCGAACGGCAGGCCGCGGTGGGTGTCGAAGACGTCGTGGTCCATGCGGCCGCGGGTCCAGACGTTGCCGCACGACAGGCCTTCGACGTTCAGGCCGTGGTTGCCCGCGCCCGCCTGCGAGGGTTCGGACGGCGCCTCGATCACGAAACCGTCGGTCAGGTTGTCGTGGGACTGCTCGCGCACCGCGTACGCGTGGTGGTGGCCCCGGCCGGACACACGCGTGTTCAGCAGCGAAATTCCCTTGGAGGACACCAGGAGGAAGCCGTTGTCGACGTCCTGGACGTGCACGTCGTCGGCCCAGCAGTCCCACGCGCACTGGAACGCGACACCGTTGTACCCCTTGTCCAGCAGGTGTTTCGGGGTCGGCACCTTGAACATCTCGATCTTGATGCCCTCGACGCCCGCACCCGTGACGACCGGCGCCATCGTGGTCAGGCGGGCCTTCCACTCCGGACGGATCTCCAGCGGCAACGGCTGCGCGAGCTTCACCCTGTTGCCGCGCACCCACTCCACCCGCACCGGCCACAGGAACGGGAAGTACGACAGGAGCTTGTCCTTGTCGTCCCACCTGTACGTGGCGGTACCGGGAACGTCGCCGCACATGTGCCTGGGCAGCGAGTAGTTCGAGTCGTCGAGGCGCAGCAGCACGCGCTGGCCCGCCCGCAGCGAACGTCCGTTCTCGACGTTCACGACGAACGAACCCCTTGCGGCCGCACCGGTCACGGCCGTCAGCGTCGAGCCCTGCTCCAGCTCGTTGCCCGTCCAGCCCTCGAACGGCCACTTGCGCGCCTTGATCGCGTCCACCAGCGGCTGGTAGCGGTCGCGGTGGCAGACCCACACCAGACCGCCGGACCAGCTCCACGCCGAGTTCTCCGAGCCGTAACGGCTGCGGTTGATGCCGACGATCTCCTCCAGCGACCGGGGTGCGTAGAAGGTCGTCTTCGCGCTGCCCGCGCCGCGCAGCACCACGTTGTCGTAGCCGATGCGGATGATGTCGTCGATGCGGTAGCGGCCCGGCGGCACGTACACGGTGCCGCCGCCCAGCCTGCCGACGAACTCGACGGCCCTGTTGATGGCGGCGGAGGCGTCGGCCGAGCCGTCACGCCGGGCGCCGAAGAAGAGGACGTTCGCGAGCACCGGACGGCGGGCGGGCTTCTCGCCCGTGCGGTAGCCGGCGTAGGCGATGTTGGGGATCTGCGGGTGGTTGTACGGGTTGGCAACGAACTCTTGCCACAGCGAGGCGGAGGACTGCGCGGTGGCAGTCCCCGTCATCGCTGGCGTCCCGACCAGTGCAGCCCCTGTAGCCAGCAGGAACAGCCTTCTGTCGATGCTCATTTCGCCGTCTCCAAGGGGTCTTGGCCACGGCGGCGGTGGTCAGATCAAACCAGAGATCAGACGCCCGCGGAACGGGCCGCCTCGGAGATCAGCTCGTCGACCTGGTGCATCATCCGGCGCGCGTCGGTCGGCGTGAACGTGCTCCACGGCGGCTGGCCGTTCGACGCACGGCGTTGCTGCAGGTAGCGACCCTCTTCGGTGTCGAAGAACGCCACCACGCGCTCGGGGCGCCAGCGCTTGCCGTACTTGTCACGGGCGGCGGCGCCGAAGTTCCCGGTGTGCACGAGCCCGGTGAACATCTTCACCAGCGCCTTCGCGTCGTCCTCGCGCAGTCCGATGCCGCGGAACTCGGCCTCCATCGACTTCGGCGAACCGTCGGTCCGCGCGATCGCCTTCTCGATGTCCTCGCTGGGCAGCGTCACCGAGAGACCCGTGCCGGCGGGGTGTGCGGGCAGCACCGACAGCACCGCCGAGGCGAGCCCGGAGCCCGCCCACGGCTGGAACGTCAGCTGGTCGTCCCGCAACGTCGCCAGCGCGCCCCAGTCGCCGTTCGCGACGGCGAGGACGCGCAGGCTGTGCCCGAGCCAGAGGCGGCCGTCCGCCTCCCGCTCGGGCTTCACGAACATGCGCAGGAGCCCGTCCAGTTCGGACGAGAGCGCGCGTGAGTTGCCCAGGCGCCGGTGGTCCAACTGCTGGTAGACGCGGTTCTCGAGCTGCGTGCGCTCGTCGCGCGTCTTACCTGGCGTGGGAACTTTCAGAATGAGCGGCATGGGGCCGACGTTCATGCGTTCCCACAGCACGTCGAACTCCTCGGCGGAGAGAGTGATCGGTTCTCTCTCCGCCGGAGCGCCGAACAGACTCACTCCGACAGGCCACCGATGACCGGTGGCGCGACCATGCGCTCGTCGCCGAACACGTCGTCGGTCTCGACCAGGTAGTCGGCCGCCTTGTGCTCGATGTCCTCTTCGCCTTCGCTCCGCTGGCCGTGCGCGCCGCCACCGGCACCGGCCGCTCCGGCCGCACCGGCCTTGCCCGCGCCGGCTCCAGCGCCCGCGGCACCGCCGCGCATAGCGTCGGGACCGGAGCCCATGCCGGACATGCCACCGGGCATCCCGCCGGGCTTCATCGCGCCGGCCTGCTGGCCGGACGAGCCGAGCGAACCGGACATCGACCCGAACGCCTTGCCTGCTCCAGGTCCGGACCCGAGCTGACCAGCCCGAGTACCGCCGGAACCACCAGGGCCGCCTGCACCCTTGGTGCCGCCGGGGCCACCGGGACCGCCCGTGCCGGGCCGGGTGAACACCGGACCGCCGGGGAGCGGCGTCGGCGTGGGGGTCGGCGTCGGCTGCGGCAGGCTGGTGGGAGGCGGGGTGTAGGTGGGAGGCGGCGTCGTCGTCGGAGGCTGCGTCCACGACGTGTGCGTGGTGTCGGTGGGCGGCGGCGTCCAGCCGGTAGAGACCTGCTGCGACGAGGTCTGCGTCGGCGTGCCGGTCCACGACGGCGTGGTCGTGTTGTGGCCGGTCGGCAGGCCGGCGTCGGACGGCGTGAAGCCGACGCGCGTGTTGCCGGTGCCCGTGTCGCCGGGAGGCGGCGTGTCGATCACGACCTGCGGCGGCGTCGGGAACTCACCGAGCGTCGAGGAGTTCCAGCGGCTGTCCGACTGGTAGTCCTCCATGACCTTGACGGCCTGGGCGGCGGCGTTGTCCGCCGCGGCTTCCTGCCGCTCGTGGTCCTGCTGCTGGCCGATGACGTGCGCCATGCCGAGCGGACCGGTCAGCGCGCCACCGGCGTAGTCGAGGAAGCCGGGCTTCTCGGTCGTGACGGGGACGACCTCGGGCATCTTCTTGCGCGCCTCGGCGATGTACTCGCCCTGCAGGCGCGCGGAGCTCTCCATGGTCGTCGCGCCGGTCTCGGCGAACCCGGCCCACTGGGCCAGCGGCGACAGCGCGCCCTGCGCGGAGTCGGCGGCGTCGGACTCCCAGCCCGCACCCATCTTGGTCAGACCGGTGTGCAGGTCGGCGTCGATCTGGGCGAGCGTCGCGGCGATCTGCTTCCAGCCCTGTTCGACCGGGATGGAGGCGGCGACGCCGGGACCGGAGTTGATCATCTTGTACAGCTCGGGGTGTGCGTACCCCTGGTAGCGGTGGTCAGTCATCGGTCAGTCCCCCTCTCAGCCCTGGTCCCGAAGGCGCGTGCCCCACATGGCGGCGTTGTCGCCCTCGGTCATGCGGTACTGCTCTTCGATCATCCTGAGCTGGTCGATGACGCCGATGAGCTGCTTCTTGTACGCGGCGAGTGCGGCCAGGGCCTTGTCCGACGTCTGGTCGTTGAACGCCTTCGACGTCTCGCTGCTGACCGGGTCGGCGGCCCAGGGCCGGGTGGGCAGGTCGTTGACGGCCTGCGTGATCTTGCTTTCGAACTCGGCCAGGGCCTGCTCGAAGGCCTTCCTCGCCTGGGGAATGGCGGACGGCTCCACCTTCAGCTTGCGCTGCCCGAACTCCGGGGGCGACGAGACGCCTCCACCTCCACCATCCGCGAGAAACACGGCACACCCTCCTCAGTACGGCCCTCAGGGAACGGGCCATGTGTGCATTTGGGACGACTTTAGCTCTGATGCATTACGCGAGTGACCGGTTCCAGGTACAAGGCGAGTAGTTCTACTCGACCCTCACTTGGTCGCCAGCGCGGTGCCGACAGCCCCGGCGAGCGCCTTGGCCTGGGCGCAGGCCGCCTCCGGGGTGTTGCCCTTCTCCCCGAAGACCCCACCCGCGTCCACCAGCAACAACTGGCCGTCGTGGGCGTCGACGTAGATCTCGCAGACCGGGGCACCTCCGGGCGCCTCCCGCTGCGCCAGGTACGCGGGATACCCGGCGACCTGGAGCGGGGTGAGCTTCGACTCACCCGTCGTCTGCTTCAACCTGTCCACGCCGCCGTTGAGAAGCGTGTGAATGCTCGAGACGAACTTGACCGAGGCATAAGTCTGATTGCACCGCTTGCTCCCCTCCCCGTAATCGGGGAGCGGGTTACCCGGTTCGACCTTGCTCAAACCCAGAGCCACCCTCTGTTCGGCGGAGATCAGCGAGCACGGCTCGACGGTCTTCAGATCGACGGCCTTGGGCCTGTTCACCGGGGTCGCGGTACCGGTCGGAGTTCCGGTCGTCGGAGCGGAGCCCGTCTCATCACTCGCGGAGGGCTTGCCCGGCTCGGTCGTTGAGCACCCGGCCAGGACCGCTGCCAGCAAGAACGGGATGGCGAGTCGACGCATGGCGGCCAACGTATCGGATCACCGGGCACGCAGGGTGGCGTACGGCGTGGTCCGCGTCACCCGTTGAGCGCATTGCCGGACACCCCAAGCAAAAGGAAACCTTCTTTACGATACCCCGAAGCGCCGCCGCCCCGATGCGTCGAGGAGCGACATGCTGCGCAACCGACCACTACCGGCCCTGGTCGTGGCGGCGGTGGGTCTGGCTTTGCTCGTGCCAGGCACCTCAGCCAACGCGGGCCCCGTGCCCGGCACGGGAACGGCGCTCACCGTGGCCGCCGCCCCCGGACAGACCTCCACGATCCCCGACTGGCGCATGCAGACCAGCACCACCGCCACGCAGGCCGGCAGCGTGATCTCCGGGACCGGCTACTCGGACGCCGGGTGGCTGACGGTGCCCGCGCGGTCGACGGTGATGGCCGGCCTGATCGCGAACGGCAGGTACGGGGACGTCAACTACTCGGAGAACCTGAAGAAGGCCGACCCCGGCGACTTCAAGGTGCCGTGGTGGTACCGCAAGGTCTTCCAGGCCGACCCGCAGCCGGGCGTGAACACGTTCCTCAAGCTCAACGGCGGCGTGATCTCCCGCGGTGAGGTGTGGCTGAACGGCACGAAGGTCGCCGGCACGGACACCGTCATCGGCGCCTACCCGACGTTCGAGTTCAACGTCACCAGCCTGCTGCGCAAGGGCGACAACGCGCTCGCCATCAAGGCGTCGCCGTCCGATCCCGCCAAGGACCTGGTGATCCACTTCATCGACTGGGCGCAGCTCCCGCCCGACCGCAACCAGGGTCTGTTCCGCGACGTCGACATCGCGCAGAGCGGTGCGGTCTCGGTGCGCGGTCTGCACGTCCTGTCCGACCTGCCGTTGCCGAACCTGAACACCGCCACGGTCACGGTGAAGGCCGACGCGCGCAACAACACCGGCAGCCCGGTCACCACGACCGTCTCCGGCAGCGCGGCGGGCCAGACCTACAGCCAGAACGTCAGCCTGGCCGCGAACGAGACCAAGACCGTCACGTTCACGCTCAACGTCACCGATCCGCAGATCTGGTGGCCGTACCAGATGGGCGCGCAGCCGCTGTACGACGCGACGGCCACGGCGACCGTGAGCGGCGCCAAGTCGGACGAGCAGAGGACGACGTTCGGCATCCGCGAGGTCACCTCGAAGATGATCAGCGGCAACCTGCAGTACCAGATCAACGGCAAGCCGATCCTGATCCGCGGTGGCGGCTGGGCGTCGGACCTCTTCCTGCGCACGAACGTGCAGAAGATCGCCGACGAGATGCTGCTGACGAAGTCCATGGGCCTCAACACGATCCGTCTCGAGGGCAAGCCCGAGAACGACGAGGTCTACGACATGGCCGACCGCATGGGCATCCTGCTGATGACCGGCTGGGAGTGCTGCTCGAAGTGGCAGAACACCGGCGGGTTCACCGCGGAGGACAAGAGGGTCGCCGGTGCGTCCGCCGAGGGCGAGGCCAAGCGGATCCGCAACCACCCCAGCGTGTTCACGTTCCTGATCGGCTCGGACGAGGCCCCGGTGGCCGACGTCGAGAAGATCTACCTGGACGCCCTGAAGCGCGCCGACTGGCAGACGCCGATCGTCACCGCGGCCGCGCGCCGCAGCTCCCCGCAGCTCGGTGACTCGGGCATGAAGATGGACGGCCCGTACTGGTGGGAGCCGCCGGTCTACTGGTACAACAACCAGAAGGGCGGCAGCGCGGGCTTCGCGTCCGAGATCGGCCCCGGCCTCGCCATCCCGGAGATGGACGAGCTGAAGAAGTTCATGGGCCAGGCCGAGATCAACAAGCTGACGGACTACAACGCGACGCAGTACCACCTGTCGCCATCGGCCAACTTCAGCAAGATCGGTTTCTGGGGCACGGCGCTCGACAACCGCTACGGCAAGCCGTCCACCGTCGACGACTTCGTCAAGAAGGCGCAGCTGCAGCAGTACGAGACGAACCGCGCGCAGTTCGAGGCGTTCGGCCGCGACTTCTCCGACACCGGCGCGAACCAGGCGCAGGGCCTCATCTACTGGATGCAGAACGACCCGTGGCCCAAGCTCTTCTGGCACCTCTACAACTACAACCTCGCGACCGCGGGGTCGTACTTCGGCGCCAAGACGGCCAACAAGGCGTTGCACGCGCAGTACTCCTACGACGACAAGTCGCTCGCCGTGGTCAACATGGGCCTGGAGGCCAAGCAGGGCCTGAGCCTGCAGGCGACGGTCTTCAACTCCGACGGCACGCAGAAGGCGAACGAGACGCGCCCGGTTCCGGCCAAGGCCAACGGTTCCGTGCGGGTCGGCACGCTGCCGCAGCCGTCCGGCCTGACGCCCGCGTACTTCGTGCGGCTGCTGCTGAAGGACTCCACGGGCAGGGAGGTCGACCGCAACGTCTACTGGCTGTCCACCAAGGCGGACACGCTGAACTACAACGCCGGCGACTGGTGGTACACGCCGCAGGCCCAGTACACGGACCTGAAGTCGTTGAGTTCGTTGCGGGCCGGTCAGGTGTCGGTGACCTCCACGACCACGCCGGGCACGGGCGGCAGGCAGTCCACGAGCGTGACCGTGAAGAACACCGGTACTTCGGTGGCGTTCTTCATGCGGGCGTCGCTGCGCAAGGGTCAGGGCGGCGCCGAAGTGCTGCCGGTCGACTGGAGCGACAACTACATCACGCTGTTCCCCGGTGAGAGCCAGACGATCCGGGCCGAGTACCGGACGTCCGACCTGGGTGGCGCCCAGCCGGTCGTCCAGCTCTCCGGGCACAACGTGAGCAAGCGCTAGGCGCCGTAGCGGTTCGCGACGACGGCGGGTCGTTCCACGGGACGGCCCGCGTCGAGCGACCACGCCAGCCGCACGTACTGCGCGTGCGTCCAGGCGAGTGGGGTGGCCGAGCCGGTTCCCCGGCCATCCCACACCTGTTCGGGCAGCATGAGCCCGCTGTTGGCCGTCGCGGCGATCTCGCGCAGACGCTTGGCGGCAGTGGCCTTGTCGCCGGCGAGCAGTTCGTACTCACCGCGTTCGCCGCTGAGCAACGGCCAAAGCCTGCCGTAGGTGCGCGTCGGCGTCGGCCAGTTGATGCCCCACGGCCTGCCGTCCGCGGTCTCGCCGTAGCCGTCCTGCGTGAACCGGTGCCAGTAGCCCTGTTCCTTCAACTGCTGGTCGACCACTCGCACGGTGTTGCGGATGGTGGGGTCGTCCGCGCGCTTCACGCCGAGCCGGACGAGTTCGAGGAAGCTCGGGTCGACGACGGCGCGCTGGTCGATGTCCGTGGGGTTGTTGTCGCCGAGGTTGTACTTCGTGCCCTGGTCCGGCTGCCCGTCCTTGGTCAGTCGCAGGTAGTAGGGCTTCGGCGAGTACGGCCCGGTCTTCGTCGCGGTCCAGCCCTCCACCTTGCGCTGCCACTCGTCGGCGGCCTTCAGGTACCGGTCGGCGTTCTCCCCGTTGCGCTGCAGCAGGTCCGCGAAGCACACCAGGCCGGCGACGACCGAGGCGATGGTGGCGGGCGAGTAGCCGTCCTGGTTCTCCCACCGCTCCTGCTCGCTGAACGGCGAGTTCGGGTAGTTCAGCAGGTAGTCCGCCGAGCGGCGCAGTGCGTCCATTGTGGACTTGTCGCCGCGGCTCAGGTGCCAGGCGAGCAGGAGCGGTGCCGCGGTCTGGTCGAGCTGGACCTTGGTCCACACCGGGGTGCCGTCCACCCGTGTGTTCTGCGGCAGGTGGCCGTCCGGCTCCTGCTGTTCGCGCAGCATGAAGTCCAGCGAACGTTCGGCGAACCCGCGGTCGCCGGCGGCGATCATGGCCGTGGACACGTGGTAGAGGTCGCGCGGCCAGACCAGCGCGTACGGACCGAGTTCCGGTGCCAGTTCCCGGTCGAACCCGAAGGCCCACGGGAAGCTCGGCGACGCGATCGACGCGCCGGGGTGGGTCTTGTCCTCGGTCGCCGCCAGCACCATCACCGACATGTCGTAGAGCCGCCGGTCCGCGGACTTCGGGCGCAACAGCGCGTCGAGGTAGGTGTGCCAGCCGCGCGCGTACTCCTTCGCGCTGGCGCGGAATCCCCGGTCCAGCGCGGCCTGGGCGACACCGTCTCCGAAGCCGACCGCGAACGTGCCGTGGGCGCGGCGCACCGGCTCGGTGGGCAGGGTGGTCCTGACCTCACTGGCGCCCTTCATCGGTACGTGCTCGACCGAGAGCCGGACCGGGCGCTGGGCCGTGACCGTCACGTCCGCGAGGACGGCCGCACGCTGCGGGTCCGTGACGTAGGTGATCTCGGCACGCCAGCCGTCACCGCGCAGGTGCTGCCGGAAGGTCAGCGACCTGTCGTCGGCGGGCTCGGTGTGCGCCTGACCGGGCTTTCCGTCGACCAGCAGCCGCGTCTCGCGAGTCGCGGGAGTGCTGAGGTCGGGGAAGAAGATCTCGGACAGCCCCTGGTGGCCGAGGGTGAACCACACCGGGCTGGCAGCGGATCTGGCCGTGCCGAACGCCTGTTTGTCCGCGGGCAGGGGGACCACTTCGGCCGCACGGGCGACCGGGGCTGACATGACCAGCAGGAGGACGACCAGGGCCAATGACTTCATGCCCTGGGGTGTTCCCCGAGCTAGAGATCACCACGCAACAGGCTGTCGATGTTCTCCGGCGGGCCTGGCCGCGCGAAGAACCAGCCCTGGCCCGTGTCACATCCCAGGCGCAGCAACCGGGCGGCCTGAGCAGGCGTCTCCACGCCCTCGGCCGTGACGCCCAGCGAAAGTGCGTGCGCCAGTTGCACCAGCGTCGCGACGATCTGCGCGTCGACCGGGTCTTCCTCGTTCTCGGCCCGCAGCCCCTCCATGAACGAGCCGGCGATCTTCAGCTCGTGCACGGGCAGGTGCTTGAGGTAGGCCAGGTTCGAGTAGCCGGTGCCGAAGTCGTCGATCGCGATGCGCACACCCATGTCGCACAACGCCCGCAACGCTTCCAGCGGCTCGTCGGCGGTGCCCATGATCGCCGACTCGGTGAGCTCCAGCTGCAGGTGGTGCGGTGGCAACGCGCACTCGTCGAGGATCTGCTTGACGTCACGCACCAGCTCGGGGTCGCGGGACTGCCGCACGGCCAGGTTCACCGACACGAACGGCGCCGCGTCACCGAACTCCTCCAGCCAGCGCCGCGCCTCCTCGCAGGCCTTGCGCAGCACCCACCGTCCCAAGGGGACGATCAGGCCGGTCTCCTCGGCCAGCTCGATGAACCGGTCCGGCGCGAGCCGCCCGAACTCCGGGTGCTGCCAGCGCACCAGCGCCTCGACACCGGTGACCGTCGAGTCCTCCAGGCGGACCAGCGGCTGGTACTCGACGTAGAACTCGCCGCGTTCCAAGGCACGCGGCATGGTCGCGGACAGCGTGAACCTGGCGACCTCGCGGGCGTTGCGCTCCGGGTCGTACAACGCCCAGCGCGCCTTGCCGTCCGCCTTCGCCCAGTACAGCGTGATGTCCGCGTCGCGCATCATGTCGGCCGAGGTCGTGCCGGACAGCTGCCGTTCCACGATGCCGATCGACGCCGACACGGACAGCTCGTGGCCCGCGATGCGGATCGGTGCCTCCAGCTCGGTCAGCACCCGGTCCGCGACGTCCACGATGTCCTGCTCGCCGGACGAGCCCTCCACCAGGATCACGAACTCGTCGCCGCCCATGCGCGCGACCAGCTTGCCCTCACCGGACACCGAGTGGTCGAGCCGGCGGCCGACCTCGACCAGCAGCTGGTCGCCCGTGTCGTGGCCCAGCGAGTCGTTGATGACCTTGAAGCCGTCCAGGTCCAGGTAGCAGAGGCCGGCGCGCACGTGCTTGGCCCGGTTGTTGAACACGCGCCCGAGGCGTTCGAGGAACAGCGCGCGGTTCGGCAGCCCGGTGAGCGGATCGTGCAACGCCTGGTAGCGCAACCGGTTCTGCAGCAGGTGCCGGTCGGTGACGTCCTCGATCATCGCGACCTGGTACTGCGGCTCGCCGTGGTCGTCGCGGACCAGCGACAACGTCAGGTGCGTCCACACCTGCTCGCCGTCGGCGCGGTGGAAGCGCTTCTCGGCCCGGTAGTGGTCGCACTCGCCCGCGATGAGCTGGTCGTAGAGCCGCCACACGCTGCCCGCGTCCTCGGGGTGCATGAGGTCGCGCACGTTGTACTGGCGCATCTCCTCGACGCTGAACCCGAGCATGTCCTGCAGGGCCTGGTTGACGTCCAGGATCCGGCCGTCGATGGCGGCGATGCCGATGCCGATCGCGGCCTCGGTGAACATGGCGCGGAACCGGGCCTCCGAGGCCCGCAGCATCGACTCGGCCTGGTCGCGGGCGTCCAGCACGGCCGCCCTGATGGCCTCCTGCTCAGCGAGCGTGCGTTCTCGCAGCGCGCGGGCGTACCCGGCGGCCAGCGCGCCCTGCAGGGCGCTCAGGCGGGACGTCAGCCTGGCGTCGCCGGGGAAGCCGAGCTCGACGAGCAGGTCGTCGCCGAGCAGCTGGACGGTGCGGCCGAGCGTGTCGGTGCCGGTGAAGTGCGCGTCGACCAGACGTGAGCCGATCTCGTGGCCGGGTGCGGTGCGGAACGGGCTCGCGAACAGCGCCTCGACCAGGCGCTCGGTGAGGTCCTGGAGGTGCTGGGCGACCTCGGCCCTGGTCATCGGCACGTAGCTCGATCCGATGACGGCTGTGGCCCAGCCGCGCGCGAACGCCTCGGCACCGGCCAGTACGGCCGGGCTCAAAGGAGAGCGATCCTCGCGCACCCGCTGGTCAACCCGATCGGTCATCTTCTCGGACCTAACGCCACGAACGCGCAGCATACGGCCGGTCGCCGTCCGGAGTCATCTCTAAGCCTTCCGGCCTATCGCGGCGAACCCCGGGAAACTCCTCCCGGACGCCTCCACGTCGGCCGACGACTCGGGACGCCAGGCGGGAACCCGGACGACACCGGGCTCGACCAGCGAGAACCCGCCGAAGAAGCGGCTGATCTCGGTCGGGTCGCGGAACGTCGTCCGCACGACGTCCCGGTTGTAGATCTTGCGGGCCTGCCGGGAGGCTTCCGTCTCCTCGCCCGACTCGTAGCCGGGATGCGAGAGCGCGAGGAAACTGCCGGGCGGCAGGCGGTCGCGATAGCCGCCGATGATGCCCCACGGGTCTTCTTCGTCCGACACGAAGTGCAACAGCGCGATCATCAGCACGGCGATCGGCTCGTCGAAGTCGAACTGCTTGTCCACCTCGTCCGAGGCCAGCACGCCCGCCCAGTCGCGGACGTCGGCCTGCAGCACGCTGACGTGGTCGTTGCCGCCCAGCAACGACCGGCTGTGCGCGACGGCGACCGGGTCGAGGTCCACGTAGACGACCCTGGCCCCGGGGTCGGCGGCCTGCGCGATCTCGTGCACGTTGCCGACGGTCGGGATGCCGGAGCCGAGGTCGAGGAACTGCCGGACGCCGCGGCCGAGCAGGTAGCGGACGGCCCTGCGCAGGAACGCGCGGTGGTTCAGGACCACCCCGCGCAACTCGGGCATGGTCTCCAAGGTCTTCTGGGCGACGGCCCTGTCCACGGCGAAGTTGTGCGCACCGCCGAGCCAGTAGTCGTACACCCGCGCGACGCTGGGCCGCTCCAGGTCGATGTCCCCCGGCGCCCAGTTCGGCCGCTCCACTCGCTCACCCCACCCGCGTTCGGACCGTTCCGACCCATCATGCCCCCGGTCCTTGGCAGAATGCCGACCTCGTGAGGAAAAGTTTGCTGCTGTCGACCGTGCTCGCGTCCATCGGCGTGTTCCTGCTGGTCGGCGGCGCGTTGCTGCTCGTGGACCCCGGCGCGCCCAAGCACGAGGCGATCAAGACCGGCGGTCTCGCGGGCGGTGCGATCATCGCCCTCTACGCGTTGTGGCTGAACGACCGGCGCCGCAAGGTCGAGGAGGCGCGCCAGGAGCTCGAGAGCCAGCGCATCGACCACGACAGGTCCCGCGTGGCCGACGAGCGGTTCGCGCGCGCCGTCGAACTGCTGGGCCACGAGACCGCACAGGTGCGGGTGGGCGCGATGCACGCGCTGGCGGGCCTCGCGAAGTCCAGGACCGAGTACACCCAGACCGTGCTCGACATCCTCTGCGCGTACCTGCGCCAGCCGTACAAGCGGTCGCCGGACGACGAGGACGCCAGTGAGATCGAACTCGAGGTCCGGCTCACCTCGCAGCGGCTCGTCGAGGACCTGCTGCCGCGTCTGGAGGAGAAGGACGCGGCCCGCTACGACCTCAACCTCACCAAGGCCCACCTCGAGTACATGGACCTGTCGTACCGGCAGGTCGGCGACCTGATCATGCGGGTCGCGCGTCTCAACGAGTCCAACGCCTTCCACCACATGGTCGTCCACGGCGACATGTACCTCACCGACGCCGAGGTGTCCGGCCGGTTGTACATGCACCACAACGACTTCCGCCGCAAGGCGTGGTTCAGCAGGGTCAAGGCGCGCGGGCTCGCGGTCTTCACGGAGACGAAGTTCGGCGGGGAGACCAAGTTCTCCGACTCGGAGTGGACCGACGTGAAGGCGGACGGCTGCGCGTTCGCGGCGAAGGCCGATCTTCCCGAAGCGTGGAGGAACTGACGTGAAGTGGCTTTTCGCAGTCATCTCGGCCGCCGTGGTCACCGCGGCGACGGCGGTCCTCCTCTGGGTGGTCAAGGCACCCGCGGTCGAGATCGTGAAGACCGCCGGTGTCGCGGGCGGTGCGGTCGTCGCGCTATACGCGTTGTGGCTCAACGACCGCAAGCACTCCCTGGAGAGCGAGAAGGTCGCCGACGAACGGTTCGCGCGCTCGGTCGAGATGCTCGGCAACGAGGCCGACCAGGTGCGGGTGGGTGCGATGCACTCGCTGGTGTGGCTGGCGGACTCCACGCCGCGCTACACGCAGACCGTCCTCGACGTCCTGTGCGCGTACCTGCGCCGGCCGTTCTCCCACTCGTCGTGGGACCTGAACGGCGCTGATCCGGACACGACCTTTCCCGAGGAACTCACGCGGGAAGAGCAGCGGGAGCAGCAGGTCCGGCGCACCGCGCAACGGCTGATCCGCGACGTGCTTTCGTGGGGCGACAAGAAGAAGCTGTACTACGACCTCGACCTGACCGGCGCCGCCCTGGAGTACTTCCAGCTGGACGGCAGGCGGGTCAACAGGTTCATCGCGCGCCGGGCGCAGTTCTACGGCATCACCACGTTGCCACGCATGGACATCCGCAAGCCCACCCTCTTCTCCGGGGCCACCTTCCACGGGCGGCTGACCATCACGGAGACGAAGTTCGGCGGCGGCCTCGCGTTCACCGAGGCCACGTTCAAGGGCGAAGTCGACTTCCGCGCCACGACGGTCGGCACGTTCCTCGCTCTCACCGACCCGCCGCCGCCGAAGCAGACGGGCAAGTTGGAGGTGCTGCCCGGCACGGCGATGCGGACCACGCACGAAGGCTGGGCGCTATCCGGCAACCCGCAGCCGGCCCGCCCGCGCCTCGAAGACCATGTCCAGCAACTCCCGGGCGGCCGCGCCGACGGTGTGTCCGGTGACGACGACCGTTTCCGCGAGGGGGACGTCCACGTCGCCGCGAAGCCCGAGGAAGCGGACGAGGTCCGACTTCCCCGCGAAGGACTGGGGAACGAGCGCAACCCCGAGACCGAACCCGACGAAGTCAAGAAGTGAGTGCACGTCGTTGACCTCGACGGCGACGTGCCGCTCGACCCCGGCGGCGGCCAGCGCGCGGTCGACCTCGTCGCGTGTGCCCCAGTCGGCGTTGAAGTCGACGAACGACTGGCCGGCCAGCTCGGCGAGTTCGACGGAGTCCCTGGTGGCGAAGGGACTGTCCGGTGCGCAGGCCAGCACGAGCGGCTCACTGGACAAGGTGGACACCCGCAGGTCGTCCGCCATCCTGTGCTGACGGGTGACGAACGCGAGGTCGAGACGGCCCGCGCGCACCTCCTCGACCAGTTCGGCGTTGCCGGACTGGCGCATCCTGATCTCCACACCGGGGTGCAGCTCGTGGAACCGCGCCAGCACCGCGGGCAGGTGCACCACGTGCAGGCACTGCAGGCTGCCGACGGACAACGTGCCGCGCAGCAGCCCCTGGACGGCGGCGACCGCGTCCCTGGCCGACTCGACGCTGCTCAACGCCCGGCGCGCCTCGGGCAGCAGCGCCCGTCCGGCCTGGGTCAGCTCGACCTGGCGGGTGGTGCGCAGGAACAACGGCGCGCCCAGCTCGACCTCCAGTGCGCGGATCGACGCCGAGAGACCCGACTGGGCGATGCGCAGCCGGTGCGCGGCTCGGGTGAAATGGCACTCCTCGGCGACCGCGAGGAAGTGTTCGAGCTGCCTGAGTTCCACGATTCATCACCCGCAGTGCTCAATGAGATCAGTTCTCTGCGTTGGACAGCTTAATCGTCAGGGTCCAGAGTGGAGTGCATGCAGAAGCGTCGTATCGGAGAAGTGGAAGTCAGCGCCATCGGCCTGGGCGGCATGCCCATCTCCGTGCAGGGGAGGCCGGAGCGCGCGCAGGCGATCGAGACCATCCACGCCGCACTGGACGCGGGCGTGACGTTCATCGACACCGCCGACGCCTACTCGCTCGACGACACCGACTTCGGGCACAACGAGTCGCTCATCGCCGAAGGGCTGCGCGGCCGTTCCGAAGAGGTGTTCGTGGCGACCAAGGGCGGGCACACGCGCGTGCCGGGCGGCGGCTGGGAACTCGACGGACGGCCCGAGTACCTGCGCAAAGCCGTCGACGGGTCGTTGCGACGACTCGGCGTGGACCAGATCTTCCTCTACCAGTTCCACCGGCCGGACCCGAAGACGCCGATCGCGGAGTCGGTCGGCGTGCTGAAGGAACTGCTGGACAACGGCAAGATCCGCTACGCCGGCGTCTCGAACTTCAACCCGGACGAGATCGTGCTCGCCAACGACATCCTCGGCGGACGACTCGCGGCCGTGCAGAACCAGTTCTCGCCGGTGTTCCGGTCGAGCGAGCCCGAGCTGGAGCTGTGCGCGAAGCTCGGCATCGCGTTCCTGCCGTGGAGCCCGTTCGGCGGGATCGGCAAGGCGGGCGCGCTCAGCGGGCCGTTCAAGGAGGTCGGTGACGCCCACGGCGTGAGCGCCCACCAGGTCTGCCTCGCGTGGATGCTCGCGAAGTCCGAAGTGGTAGTCCCCATTCCGGGTGCTTCTCGACCGGCGAGCATCCAGGATTCGGCCTCCGCCACCCACCTGGAGTTGTCCGCCGAGGAGTTGTCCCGCCTGGACGGGTGACCTCGGTAGCCAATTGCGACAAATGGTCGCACGATCTAGTCCATGCGGACCTTGATCAGCATCGTGGCGATCGTCGCCGGCATGACGCTGGCACCCGCGTCCGCGGCGCCCTTGCCCGAGGGCTCCGCGGACCACACCGCGGGTTCCCAGATCCTCAAACACGAAGGCACGGGCGACCTCCGCTCGGCCTCGGAGTCGCCGCCCACCGAGGGCAAGGTGCCCGGCATGGACGTGAGCAGCCACCAGGGCGACGTCGACTGGAAGTCCTCCTGGGACAAAGGCGCCCGGTTCGCCTACGTCAAAGCGACCGAGGGCGTCCACTACCGGAACCCGAAGTTCACCCAGCAGTACAACGGTTCCCTGAACATCGGCATGATCCGCGGGGCGTACCACTTCGCACTGCCCGACCGCGCCAACGGCGTGCAGCAGGCGAACTTCTTCGTGGAGAACGGCGGCGGCTGGTCACCCGACGGCAAGACGCTGCCGCCCGCGCTCGACATGGAGTACAACCCGTACGGCGACACTTGCTACAACATGAACCAGACCGCCATGACGGCGTGGGTCAAGGAGTTCAGCGACACGGTCTACGCGCGCACCAAGCGTCATCCGGCGATCTACACGTCCACGAGCTGGTGGAACAAGTGCGTCGGCGGCTCGGTGAAGTTCGGCGACAACAACCCGCTGTGGATCGCGCACTACAGCTCGAAGCTCGGCCCGCTGCCGGTCGGGTTCGACTTCCACACGATCTGGCAGTGGCAGGCGGCCGGGCACTTCCCCGGTGACCAGAACCTGTTCAACGGCAGGTTCGAGCAGTTGCAGCGGATCGCGTCGAGCTGAGAAGGGCCCCGTCTGGGACGGGGCCCTTCGTGCTCAGTCGAACAGCGCCGGGAGGGTTCCCTCCCAGGCTTCACGGAGCTCGTCCAGAGGCAGTTCGCCGAGGCCCTGGACCTCCAGGGCGTTCGACTCCGGGTCGACGACGCCGACCTTGCGCCACGGCAGGCGGCGCGCGGTGCACATGTCGACGAAGCGCTGCTCCTCGGTGCGCGGCACGGCGACCAGCACGCGACCGGCGGACTCGCTGAACAGCGCGGTGAACAGGTCGCCCTCGGGGAAGACCCGTGCGCCCACCTCGCCGATCAGGCACGTCTCGACCAGGGCCTGCGCCAGGCCGCCCTCGGAGAGGTCGTGCGCGGCGGAGATCATGCCGTCGCGCGAGCCCGCGACGAGGATCTCGCCGAGCAGCTTCTCCCGCTCGAGGTCGGCCTTCGGGGGCAGTCCGCCCAGGTGGCCGTGGACGTGGTGCGCCCACTCCGACCCGCCGAACTCGTCGTGCGTCTCGCCGAGCAGCAGCAGCGTCTCGCCGGCCTCGGCGCCGATCCCGGTCGGGATTCGGCGCCGCACGTCGTCGATGACGCCCAGCACGCCCACGACCGGCGTCGGCAGGATCGCCGTGGAGCCGGTCTGGTTGTAGAAGCTGACGTTGCCGCCGGTCACCGGGATGCCGAGTTCGGCGCAGCCGTCCGCGAGACCCTTCACGGCCTGCTCGAACTGCCACATGACCGCCGGGTCCTCCGGCGAGCCGAAGTTGAGGCAGTTGGTGACGGCGACCGGGGTGGCACCCGTGGCCGCGACGTTGCGGTAGGCCTCGGCCAGCGCCAGCTTCGCGCCCTCGTACGGGTCGAGCTTCGTGTAGCGGCCGTTGCAGTCCGTGGAGAGGGCCACGCCGCGGCCCGTCTCCTCGTCGATCCGGATCATGCCGCTGTCGCTCGGCTGCGCGAGGACGGTGCCGCCGCGGACGTAGCGGTCGTACTGCTGTGTGACCCACTTCTTGGAGGCCAGGTTGGGGCTGGCCGCCATGGTCTTGACCAACGCGAGCAGCTCGTCCTTCGCCGGCCTCGGGAGGCTGTCCGGCGTGTTGGCCTGCAGTTCGTCCTGGTCGGCGGGTCGCTCGATCGGCCGGTGGTAGACCGGGCCCTCGTGCGCGACCGTGCGCGGAGGCACGTCCACGACGACCTCGTCGTGGTAGGTGATGACCAGGCGGTCGCCTTCCGTCACCTCACCGATCTCGGTGGCGATGACGTCCCACTTCGCGCAGACCTCCAGGAACGCCTCGACGTTGGCCGGCTCGACCACCGCGCACATGCGTTCCTGGGACTCGCTGGAGAGGATCTCGGCCGGTGTCATGCCGGTGGCGCGCAACGGCACCCGGTCGAGCCGGACGTGCATGCCGCCGTCGCCCGCGGACGCCAGCTCGGACGTCGCGCAGGACAGGCCCGCACCGCCCAGGTCCTGGATGCCGGCGACGATGCCCTTCTCGAAGAGCTCGAGCGAGCACTCGATCAGCACCTTCTCCGTGAACGGGTCGCCGACCTGCACACTCGGCAGCTTCTTGCGCTTGCCGGCGGTGTCGTCGAACGTCTCACTGGCGAGCACCGAAACGCCACCGATGCCGTCGAGGCCGGTGCGCGCGCCGTAGAGGATGACCTTGTTGCCGGTACCGCTCGCGTGCGCGAGATGCAGGTCCTCGACCCGCATCGCACCCACGCACAGGGCGTTGACCAGCGGGTTGCCCTGGTAGGACTCGTCGAACACGACCTCGCCGCCGATGTTCGGCAGGCCTAGGCAGTTCCCGTAGCCGCCGACGCCCGCGACGATGCCGGGCAGGACGCGCTTCGTGTCCTCGGCGTCGGGCCTGCCGAACCGCAGCGGGTCCATGACGGCGAGCGGCCGCGCGCCCATCGCGAGGATGTCGCGCACGATGCCGCCGACACCCGTCGCGGCACCCTGGTAGGGCTCGACGTACGACGGGTGGTTGTGGCTCTCGACCTTGAACGTGACGGCCCAGCCGTCACCGACGTCGACGACGCCGGCGTTCTCGCCGATGCCCGCGAGCATCTTGCTGCGCATCTCGTCGGTCGTGGTGTCGCCGAAGTACTTCAGGTGCACCTTGGACGACTTGTAGGAGCAGTGCTCGCTCCACATGACCGAGTACATGGCCAGCTCGGCGTCGGTCGGGCGGCGCTTCAGGATCTCCTTGATGCGCGCGTACTCGTCGTCCTTGAGGCCCAGTTCCCGGTAGGGCTGCTCCTGGTCGGGCGTCGCCTCGGCGTTCTTGACGGTGTCGATCATGCCTTCACCACCGTGTCGAGCAGGGACAGGAACATGCCCAGTCCGTCGTCCGTGGGGCCGGTGAGCGCGTCGATGGCGTGCTCGGGGTGCGGCATGAGGCCGACGACGTTGCCCCTGGCGTTCGTGATGCCCGCGATGTTGTTGCGGCTGCCGTTGGGGTTGTCGCCGACGTACCGGAAGACGACCCTGCCGTTGTCTTCCAACTCTTTGAGAGTGTCTTCATCGGCCTGGTAGCCGCCCTCGCCCGACTTCAACGGCACGAGGATCTCGGCGCCCTTGTCGTAGCGGGTGGTCCAGGCCGTGGTGTTGTTCTCGACTGCGAGCCACTGGTCGCGGCACACGAAGTGCAGCTTGTGGTTGCGGGTGAGCGCGCCGGGCAGCAGATGCGCCTCGGCGAGGATCTGGAAACCGTTGCAGATCCCGAGAACCGGCATCCCCTTGTCCGCGGCCTCGATCACTTCCTGCATGACGGGCGCGAACCGCGCGATGGCACCGCACCGCAGATAGTCGCCGTACGAGAACCCGCCGGGCACGATGACCGCGTCAACGCCCTTGAGGTCGTGATCCCCGTGCCACAACGGCACAGCCTCGCCGTCCGCATATCTGACGGCCCGCTGCGCGTCGACGTCGTCGAGGGTGCCGGGGAAGGTGATGACACCGACCCTCATGCCTCGACCCTGCGCACGGTCCAGTCCTCGATCACGGGGTTGGCGAGGAAGGTCTCGGCGATCTTGGCGAGCGTGGCGTCGTCGACGTCGTCGGCGACCTCCAGCTCGAAGTGCTTGCCCTGACGGACGGCGGTGACGCCGTCGAAGCCGAGACGGGGCAGCGCGTTCGCCACCGCCTGGCCTTGGGGGTCGAGAATTTCGGGCTTCGGCATGACGTCGACGACGACTCGGGCCACGACAGACTGCTCCTGGGTTTGGAGGGGCTGGCGGTACCTCGAGAGCCTATCTGACCTGTGTGTTCATCCTCCCGACACGTGTTCGGGGGCACATCGGCGGCGGTCCACCTTCGGGTGAACGAGCTTGCCTCGGCGAGTGGGTTTGGTACAGTTGAGTTCGCCGAGGCCCCGTAGGCCGAGGAAGTGAGCACGGTGCCCGTCCGGACGGTCGGCCGCCGTGCTTTGCGCTATCTGGACCAATTGTCCACGACAGTCTCCTTCGCGACGAGCGAACGCACCCGCCGCGCCCAGTCACCTCCCGCACCGTGACACCAGGCCACCACGTCAGGGATCCAGAGCAACTCGTCGTGCCAACTCTCGAGGTGCTCGTAGGTGATCTTCGAGTGGCTTGGCCGCTTGCCCAGCGTCGTGCGGATCGTCTGCGCGTCGTGGAGATTGCGCTCCTCTCGGCTGTCGAGCACCAGCCTCCTCGTGTCCAGGTCGACGAGATCGTCGATGAGCGCGATGAGGCACTCCTGGCGCGCGATCTCCTCCCCGGCAGAGCAGTTGCCGGTGTAGATGTGAACGGTGGCACCGATCGACACCAGCCTGGACACGATCAGCTTGCGTCGATCGGTCTTCTCCTTCTTGAAGTGAAGCTTTCGCTGACCGGGGAACAGCAACCGGCGCAGCGCTTTCCGCGTACGCGCCAAGTCGCCGGGGTCCACGAGAACAGCAGCCAGCAGGTACGTGTTGTTTCGTCGCGACTCGTCGACGAAGGCATGCAGACTCACGGAACGTCCATCGGCAGAACCCGAACATCAGTTCACCAACTCCAACTGATCGGGTCCGAACGATCAGGTATTGGACCTATTCCAACAAGCTATTTCGCCGAAAGCGAGACCGGTGGCACCGCGGCCCGATCGGACGGATGCTGGAGATCATGAAGATCCTCGTGCTCGGCGGAACCGTGTTCCTCAGCAAGGCCATCACGGCAGAGGCGGTCCGGCGGGGCCACGAAGTGGTGTGCGCGGCCCGCGGCGCCTCGGGTGGTGTGCCGGACGGCGCGCGTCTGATCCCGGTCGACAGGAACAAACCCGGTGCGTTCGACGCGCTGGCCGGCGAGCGGTTCGACTCGGTGATCGACGTGTCGAAGTACTCGGTGAACTGGGTTCGGGACGCGCTGGAGGCGTTCGGGTCTACGACGCCGCACTGGACCTTCGTGTCCAGCATCTCCGTCTACGCGGACCACTCGACGGGCAGTGACGAGCTGTTGCCGCCGCTGGAGGACGACCCGGCCGAGGAGTTCACGGCCGAGCGGTACGGCAGCGTCAAGGTGGCCAGCGAGATCGCGGTGCGCGAGGCCGTGGCGAGCCGGGAGTTCATCGTCAGGGCCGGGCTCATCACCGGGCCCGACGACCCCAGCGACAGGTTCGGGTACTGGCCCGCGCGGATGGCTCAGGGCGGACGGGTGGTCGTGCCGGACAGCCCTGACCTGGGGTTCCAGCACATCGACGCGCGGGACCTGGCGCAGTGGATCGTGTTCGCGGCTGAGGAGCGGGTCACCGGCACGTACGACTCGACCGGGCCGGTCATGCCGTTCCAGATGGCCATCGGTGAGATCGCCGGCGCGACCGCGCAGCCGGGAACGCAGCTCGTGCCGGTGAAGGAGAGCGTGCTCAAGGAGCTCGGGGTCAACCCGTGGGCCGGGCCCCGGTCGCTGCCGCTGTGGCTGCCGCAGGAGTGGGCCAAGATGGTCGGCCGCGACGTCGGCAACGCGCTGGCGAACGGGCTGCGGGTCAGGCCGCTGGCCGAGACCGCGCTCGACTCGCTGGAGTACGAGCGCGGCCTCGGGCTGGACCGGCCCCGCAAGGCCGGACTCACTCAGCAGGAAGAGCAGGAAATCCTCACAGCAGTGAGTTGATCTGCGCGGCGACCAGGTCGATGCGCACGCCCTGGTTCGGGCAGCCGCCGAAGTGGTGGAGCCCGATCACCTTGTGCGTGCGCCTCGACAGCACCGGTGAGCCGGACGAGCCGCCTTCGGTGTCGCACATGTAGCTGATGTCGGACTGCGACGAGCTGCCGTTCACGCGCACCGCGCGCACGACGCAGTAGCCGCCGCCGTTGTTGTTGTCGCGCAACGACAACTTCTTCAGCTTCCCGGCCGGGTGGCCGACGATGTACATCTCCTCACCCACGGCCGGAACGCGCGCGTCCAGTTCGAGGTAACCGAACGAGCTGATGGCCGCGAAGTTGTTCACGGTGAAGAGGGTGTAGTCCAGAGCCGCGCTGTACTTCAGGACCTGGGCCGCCAGCACCTTCGTGACGGTGGCGGTAGCGGAGCCGCCGCAGGTCGGGCACTGGTAGTTGAACCACACCTCGATGCCACTGGTGCTGGTGAAGCAGTGTTCGTTGGTGAGCATGCGGTTGTTGGGGCCGACCCGCCACGCCGTGCACAGCGAACTGCCGTTGCGCAGCAGCTTCGCCACGGACGCGGTCTTGCCCCACTCGGTCGGGTTGCTGGACTGGTAGCAGACCGCGTCCTTGTAGTCGTTCGTGCCGCAGATGCTCTGCACGGACGGCTGCGAGGACATCTCGGCCTCGGTGTAGCCACGCGTGAGCTTGTCGACCCGGACGCGCGACAGCGGGTTCGTCACCGACACGACGGCCCTGTCGCCCGTGATCGACATGGCCCAGAAGCCCGACGCGTCGGGCGTGGCGGTCAGCGAGGCCTTCAGGTCTCTCGTGTACGTGTACTTCTCGGTGCCGTCAGGGCTCGACACCGTGAGCACGTCACCGGGCAGGATCCGCAGGTCCGTGAAATGCAGCTTCACGTACCCGGACCCCGGTCGTTCGATGACCGTCGAACGATTCGCGCCACCCACGCGGACTGAGACCGATTCCTCAGTTCCGATCTGCTGCGTCTGCGGCGACGAAGCCTCGGCAGGTGTAGAGGTGGTGGTAGCAGGGACGATGGACGTCATCGGCAGGGCAAGCGCCAGTGCCGTGAGGAGTTGCAGGGTTTTCCTCATGCCATTTGATACTTCCGACGTCACCTGACCGTGTCAGCCCGCCGAACGTCGGTTAATGGAGGATTCCGTGCAACTTGTCCATTTCGGTCATGCCTGCGTGCTGCTGGACACGGGGTCGACGCGAATCCTGATCGATCCCGGCACGTTCTCCGCGGGGTTCGAGGGCCTGGAGGACCTGGACGCGGTGCTGGTCACGCACCAGCACTTCGACCACGTCGACGCCGAGAGGCTGCCCGCGCTGCTCAAGGCCAACCCGCGGGCGCAGCTCGTCGTCGACGAGGGCACGGCGCCCAGCGTCGAGAACGCGACCGTCGCCCGGCCGGGTGACACGTTCAAGATCGGCGACACGACCGTCCGGGTCGTCGGCGGGCAGCACGCGGTGATCCACGAGGACATCCCGATCGTGCCGAACGCCGGCTACGTGGTCGGCGACGGCGCGTTCTACCACCCCGGCGACTCGCTGTTCGTGCCGGACGAGGACGTCGACGTGCTCGGCCTGCCCGCGGGCGCGCCGTGGATGCGCACCGGCGAGGCCGTCGACTTCATGCGTGCCGTGAAGCCGCGTGTCGCCGTGCCGATCCACGAGAAGACGCTCGCGAGCCCGCAGATGGCCCACCGGCTCTTCGAGATGCTCAAGCCGGAGGGCACCGAGGTCAGGCCGCTGACGCCAGGCGAGGAGACGGCAGTCTGACGTACGTGGTCGGCGCGGCGTCGTGGGCGAGTGCGATGTCCACGGCGTCGAGCACGGCCTGTCGCGCACCAGGACGGTGCAGGTCACGGGCGTCGACGGTGATCCGGGTCAGCCCGCCGCGGCGCGCGGACCTGGCCGCCGCGTAGACCAGCGCCAACGACCGCAGCTCACCGAAGCTGGTGCGTTCGGTCAACGCGTGCAGGCGGCCGAGGGTCGCCAGTCCGCTGCCGACCTCGCGCACGGCGTGCGCGTCGGCGCAGCGGTGGAACCGGTGCTTGGCCAGCGCGATGAGCGTGCCGGGCGACGCCACGCAACGCCGTGGCGCGAACGTGTCGGCGCTGAGCCCGATGGCGTCCATCTGCAGACGCGCGCCCATCAACAACAACCCGGCTTCATAGGCAGGTAGCCGCCGTTGGCCGAGGCCGTGCAGCACGACGGCGTCGCCGAGCGAGGTGCGGTGCCGCACCCATTCCTGTGCCCTGCCGAGCTCGCGAGGTGCTACGAGCAGCGACAACGGCACCTGCCGCGGATCAAGGGCCGCGGCGAGACCAGCGCATCGGTCGAGTGTCTGCGGACCGATGCCGGACAGGGAGACCACGAGCTGTGAGTGCACGGTATGAGTGCGCCACGCCGTGGTGACATCCGCGTGAAAGCGGAGCTAACTCACGCAAGCCAGTCAGCGAAGGACCGGCCGGTGAGCCGTTCGTACGCCTCGACGTACCGCTGACGGGTCGCGTCGATGACCTCGGCGGGCAGCGCAGGCGGCGGAACGTCCGACTTCCGGTCCCAGCCGGACGCGGAGGACGTCAGCCAGTCGCGCACGAACTGCTTGTCGAACGACGGCTGCACGCGGCCGGGCTCGTAGCCCTCGGCCGGCCAGTAGCGCGAGGAGTCCGGCGTGAACACCTCGTCCGCGAGGATCAGCTCGCCCGAGGCGTCCAGCCCGAACTCGAACTTCGTGTCCGCCAGGATCAGGCCACGCGTCAACGCGTACGCGCGCGCCTCGCTGTACAGCTCGATCGTGCGGTCGCGCAGCTTCGACGCCAGCTCGACACCGTGCTTCTCGGCGATGACGTCGAACGACACGTTCTCGTCGTGCGCACCGATCTCGGCCTTCGACGCGGGCGTGAAGATCGGCGGCTCCAGTTCGGACGCCTCGACCAGCCCGGCCGGCAGCTCGATACCGCACACCGCACCGGTCGCCGTGTAGTCGGCCATGCCGGAGCCCGTCAGGTACCCGCGCGCCACGCACTCGACGTCGACCATCTGCAGCTTGCGCACCAGCAACGCGCGGCCGCGGACCTCGGCGGGGATGCGCGGGTCGTCGAACGCGACCAGGTGGTTCGGGGTGAGCCGCTCGAACCAGAACACGCTCATCGCGGTGAGCACGCGCCCCTTGTCGGGGATCTCCGAGCTCAGGATGTGGTCGTACGCCGAGATGCGGTCGGACGCGACGAACAGCAGCAGCTCGTCGTCCACGTCGTACAGATCGCGAACCTTGCCGCGGGCGACGTGCTGGTAGTCAGCGAGCGTAGGCACGCCGGTGAGCCTACGTGGTCTTGTCCTGAAACCGACGTACACCCCGCCACCACTACAGATCAAGGGAAAAGAAGCTTAAGGTGCACCCGTGCTCCCTAGAAAGGCCCTGTGGATCCCGGCTTTGGCAAGCTTGGGACTGCTCATCGTGCTGGGCGTGGCCGGGTGGAGCTTCGACTCCAGCCCCATTTCGTCTCCTGCCTCAGGAGGTTCGCTCAACGCGAGCACGCCCCAGTCGGTGACCATCGTGCCGACTCCGGACGTCGCCGACATCACGGTGAAGGGGTCGTCCTCCGACGCGACGACCACGACCACCACGACGAGGACGACGCAACCGAAGCCGCCACCGGTCCAGCAGCCTCCGCCCGCCGCACAGCAGCCGACGACCACCGAGCCCCCGCAGCAGGGACTCCTGGTCAACGAGGGCGCGCGATGCGATCCCGAAGGCGCGAACGGCATCGGTCTGATCGGCGAGAAGCTGGTGTGCCGCAAGGATCCTCAGCGCGGCGACAGGCTGCGCTGGCAGAAGGCCTAGTCCCGCCACTCCAGCACGTCGAGCTCGTCCCCCACGTTGATCACGCCGGTGCGCACGACCTGCGCCTTCATCCCGAACGTGACGCCGCCGTCGGGGTCACGGCGGTAGGTCGCGAGCGAACGGATCGGCTCGGGGCCGTTCTTCACGCCGGTCTCCTGGTCGACCATCGGTACCGCACAACGCACGCAGTCCTTGGCGTAGGCCAGTTCCACGTCACCGATCGCCGCCCGCCGCACCCGGTCCTCCGTGTGCGGCTCCGGCCAGCCGGACACCACCACGTTGGGGCGGAAGCGGTTCATCGGCACGGGATCACCGCCGCGCTCCAGGATGCGTTCGTTCAACCCGTCCAATGAGGACAGCGAGAGCACCAGCAACGCGTTGCCATCGGCATATCCGATGACTCCGGTGGTCTCACCCGTCGTCTCCCGGTGGATGTCCGGCGGCGTCCGCACGAGGCGCACGGACCTGCCGAGCGCATCGGAGAAGTACGCGGCGGCCGCGTCACCCTGGTCGATCCCGGTGCCGTGCCAGACGTGCACGACCACCGGAACCCGCGGCCCGTCGACGACGACCGGGAAGGATTCGCCGCCGATCGACAGCGCCGAGTCCACGAGGGACGGACGCAGCGCGGCCATCTCCGGGACCTTGCGCTGCGACAGGAACAAGCCGTCGTCGTCGACCAGCATCATCATCCGGTCGTCGCGCAACCCCGTCGGCTCCACGGCCGAGAACGCGACGGAGTACCCGCCGCATCCCTTGACGGGGTAGACGACCAGGTCGGACACGATCACAGGATCGGCTCCGGCTCGTAGACCGGGTACTTGTCGACGACCGCGGCGACCTGCTCCACGATGGACGCGACCTGCGCCGACGCCACCCCGGTGAACGACAGGCGGTCGGCCAGCAGCGCGTCCAGGGCGGCGCGGTCGAGCGGCAGGCGGGAGTCGGCGGCGAGCCGGTCCAGCAGGTCGTTCTGCGCCAGGCCCTGCTCGCGCATCGCCAGCGCGACGGCCACCGCGTTCTCCTTGATGGCCTCGTGCGCGGTCTCGCGGCCGACACCGGCGCGCACGGCCGCCATCAGCACCTTCGTGGTGCCGAGGAACGGCAGGTAGCGGTCCAGCTCACGGGCGACGACGGCCGGGTAGGCGCCGAACTCGTCGAGCACCGTCAGGAACGTCTCCAGCAACCCGTCGAACGCGAAGAACGCGTCCGGCAGTGCAACCCGGCGGACCACTGAGCACGACACGTCGCCCTCGTTCCACTGGTCGCCCGCGAGCTCGCCGACCATCGACAGGTAGCCGCGCAGGATCACCGCGAAGCCGTTCACGCGCTCGCACGAGCGGGTGTTCATCTTGTGCGGCATGGCGCTGGACCCGACCTGGCCGGGCTTGAAGCCCTCGGTGACCAGCTCGTGGCCCGCCATGAGCCTGATCGTCTTCGCCACCGACGACGGAGCCGCGGCGAGCTGCACGAGCGTCGAGACGACGTCGAAGTCCAGCGAGCGCGGGTAGACCTGGCCGACGCTCGTGAGGACGCGCTCGAAGCCGAGGTGGCCCGCGACGGTCTGCTCCAGCTCCTGCAGCTTCTCGGGGGTGCCGAGCAGGTCGAGCATGTCCTGGGCCGTGCCGACCGGGCCCTTGATGCCGCGCAACGGGTAGCGCGCGATCAGTTCGTCGAGCCTGCTGAACGCCACCAGCAACTCGTCCGCGCCCGTCGCGAAGCGCTTGCCCAGCGTCGTGGCCTGCGCGGCCACGTTGTGCGAACGGCCCGCCATGACGAGGTCGGAGTGCTCGGCCGCGAGGCGTGCGAGCCGGCCGAGGACGGCGGCGACCTTGGAGCGGATCAGCTCCAGCGACCGCAGCACCTGCAGCTGCTCGACGTTCTCGGTCAGGTCGCGCGAGGTCATTCCCTTGTGGACCTGCTCGTGGCCCGCGAGCGCGTTGAACTCCTCGATGCGCGCCTTCACGTCGTGCCGGGTGACCCGCTCGCGCGCCGCGATCGACTCCAGGTCGACCTGCTCCAGCACGCGCTCGTAGTCCGCGACCGCCGTGGCCGGGACGTCGATGCCCGCGGCGGCCTGGGCCCGCAGGACCGCGAGCCACAGCTGGCGCTCCAGCACGATCTTGTGCTCGGCCGACCAGAGCGTCGCGAGCGACGTGGAGGCGTACCGACCTGCGAGGACGTTGGCGATGCGGGGCTTCGTCACGCCCTCAGATTAGTGCACACGGGACTCACTCCCATTTGATGCCGGGCTCCGTGAGCAGCTCTGTGAGCACCCCCACGCGCACCGGGACGGTCTCGCGCTGCCCGTTGCCGTTCGAGGGGTTGTACGCGTAGGCGGTGATCTCCACGACGAGCCCGCTCTCGAACTCGCGCGCGACAGCGGCCTGCTGGACCTGGGGGGAGTCCCAGAGCTGCTCGACCGTGTGAACGACCGACCCGTCCTCCCGCTTGACCTCCTGGCACGTCGTCGCGCCGCCGCAGAAGCCGTTCTTGGAGAACGACTTCTTGGAGACCCTCACCTGCAACGCGGTCGGTCCGATGCCGTCGGTCAGGTACAGGTAGCCCGCGTAGTCCGTCTCGTCCTGCTTCCACTCCGGCGCCTTCGTCTGGTACGGCGGGTAGGCGGGGTTCCGGCCGGGGGAGAACGACGCGTAGAGCTCCTTGAAGTTCGTCATCCGGACGCCGAGCGACTCCACGAGCTTGTCGCCGATGCGCTGGGCCCTCTTCTCGGCGGACTCGCTCGGTGGCGCGGACGTGTTCGTCCTGGTGTCGGCGCCGAGCTGGGTGTCCCTGTCGCGGGGCAGCAGGCCGGGCAGCGAGAACGACGCCACGGCGATCACCGCCGTAGCCACGCCCACAGCGACCAGCGCTCGCCGGCGACTTTTTTTCTGCTCGACCCGCTTGATCAGGGTGTCGGGGTCGAAGTCGAGCGGCGGCTCGTCCCAGACGGCCAGCAGCATTCCCTCGCGGATCTCCTGCTCACTCACGACGCGACCCTCCCCGAACTGCTGTCGAGCTTCTCCACGATGGTGCGCAGCGTCGCGAGACCACGCGCCGTCTGGCTCTTGACCGTTCCCTCGGTGCACCCCATGGCCACTGCCACTTCGGCCACCGAAAGGTCTTCGAAATAACGCAGCACGAGCGCCGCCCGTTGACGCGGCGGCACCTGCAGCAGAGCGGTGTGCACCAGCTCACGTGCCCACAGCTTGGCGCTGGTCGTGTCCGGGTCCACGGTGGCGTCCGCGGCGTCGGGCAGTTCCCCGTCGCGCTGCTCGGCTCTGCGCCACGGCCTGCGCTTCTCGTCCAGCCAAGTGCGTAACAGGACCTTGCGGGCGTAGGCGATCAGGTTGTCCAGGTCCTTGATGCGCTTCCACGCCAGGTACATCTTCATGAGGCTCGACTGCATCAGGTCTTCCGCTGTGTGCCAGTCGCCACAGAAGAGATACGCAGTACGTCGCAAAGACGCGGCATTGGCTGCCGCGAACTCGCGAAAGCCCTGTTCGTCGGCCTTGCGCATGCGTTCCCCTCTCGCGTCCTCAACCAGGGGAACGCATCGGAGGAACGCGGGGTTGCATCACGCGTGACGCGAAAGAGCCGAACGGAGCATCCTGGCCGCCACCCCGCGCGGATCCGACTTGAGCTCGATGAACGAGTTGACCACGGAACCGTCGACCAGCGCGATCAGCTCCTCGACCCGGTCGCTGTCGATGTCACGGCCTGAGCGGGCGAACACGTCGGCGATCAGCCCGCGCAGTTCGGTGGACAGCGCGCGCATCAACGGCCGCAGGTAGGGGCGGCGGCCGGTCGCGACGAGGCGTTCGTAGCGCAGCAGGACGGCCTCGATGTCGGTCGCGTCCTCGCCGACGAGCAGGTCGAGCATGAACTCGACGAGCACGTCGTCGGTCATCTGCTCCGGGAGCGACGAGAGCCGGTGCCGGAAGCTCGAGAGCTCGCTGCGGCCGTGGAACTCGACGGCCGCGGTGATCAGCTCGTCCAGCGAGTCGAAGTAGTACGTGGTCGACGCGAGCGGCAGACCTGCGCGTTCGGCGACCGCGCGGTGCCTGACCGCGTCGAACCCGCCCTCCGCGAACAGGCCGGACGCGGCCTCCACGAGCGCCTGCCGCCTGCGCTCACCCTTGGGAGTTGCTGCCGTCATAGTCGAGCCAGGGTACTGGGCGAACGATCAGAACTTGGGGGCCAGTGCGTCCGCGAACCGCTTGGCCTGCTCTTTCAGCTCGCCGTCGCCCTGGGTGAACACGTAGAGGTCCTGCCCCTTGGCGGTCTTCAGCTTCTCCGCACCGGCGGGCGCCTCGAACGACTGCGGCGTGACGATCGCGGTGACGGTCAGCTCGCCGATCTTGAACGCGGCCGAGCGGGAGTCGGGTGAACAGCTCAGCGACGGCGGCACCGCGACGTCCGGTGGAACCGAAAGCTCGACGGCGAGGGCGTCGGCGAGCTCTCGGTCCACACCTGCACAGCCCTGCACTGCGCTTTCACCGGTCGTGAGACCGGTGCTTCCCGGCGTCTGCGCGTCCCCCTGCGTGGACTTGCTTTCACCGGCGAAGTTCGTGGGCGGTTGCGCCTGTAGTGGAGTCATCGGGGATTCTGCCGCGTTGTCCTGCTTCTGCCCAGAACCCGCGTTGTTCGAATTGCTCGTGTCCTGGCCTACCCAGCCGTTGGCGGCGAAAACCCCGCCGAAGCCGAGCACGACGACCAGGGTGGTGCCGGCCGCGATCGAGTTGCGCCGCTTCAGCGTGGCTCGGCGCGAGGCCTGCCGCACGTCGCCCGCGTCGAAGGACGCCGGTGGTGCGTCGTGCGCCGCGTCGCGGAACAGGTCCGCGAGCTTCTGCTCGTCCATCTACGTCCTCCTCTCGCTGGTCACGACGCCGGTCGCAGGTCGTCGATGGCGTCACCCAGAGCTTCCCGCAGTGCGGCGAGCCCTCGGGCGGTCTGACTCTTCACAGTTCCTTCCGAGCACTTCAGCGCCTCGGCCGTGGCCGTGACGTCGAGGCCCTCGAGGAACCTCAGCACGAGCACCGCCCGTTGCCTGGGCGGAACTCTGCGCAGACCCTTCATCAACGCTTCGCGCGTCGCGACGGTTTCACCGATCTCGTTGTCCGTCGTCGGCGGCTCCGGCATCTCGTCGGTGAACTTCTCGCGCCGCCACGGACGGCGTGACTCGTCGATCACCGCACGCACGACGGTACGTCGGACGTAGGCGTCGAGGGCTTGCTTGTCCCGGATCTTCCGCCACCTCCTGTGCACCGCCACGAAGGCCGTCTGCGCGAAGTCGTCAGCGCGGTGCCAGTCGCCGCACAGCAGGTATGCCGTTCGGCGCACAGCCTCACGGCGAGCCACGAAGTACTCCGCGAACTCCTGCTCGTCGCGCTGATCCACGCGGACTGCTCTCCGCTCGTTCCTCGAGTTGCACTGACTGGACGGAAACTGAGGCACCAACGGTTGCACGAACCACCGGCGAGAGCTACATCACCCCCTCGGTCGTTCACCTGATGTGATGTGATCGAGGCTGTGACCCCCATTGACCTGCGCTCGGACACCGTCACCCAGCCCGATGAGGCCATGCGCCGCGCCATGGCGGCGGCCGAGGTCGGCGACGACGTGCTGGACCACGACCCGACCATGGCCGCCCTGGAGGAACGGGTCGCCGGGTTGCTCGGTGTCGAGGCAGCGCTCTGGGTTCCCTCCGGCTCCATGGGCAACCTCATCGCGCTGTTCGTGCACCTGCAGCGCGGTGACCGGTTCATGGCCCCGCTGGGCGCACACGTGCTGGACGCCGAGCTCGGCACCGCCGCGTGGCTGGCCGGCGGGATGCCGCACGCGCTGCCGGTCGTGACGCCAGAGGCCGTGATCGCCGCCGGCGGTGGTGAGTCCCCTTATTACGGGCTGCGCACCACGCTGTTGTGCCTGGAGAACACGCACAACGCTTCGGGCGGCACGGTGACCTCCGCCGGCGAGCACGCCGCACTGGTCGCCGCCGCCCGCTCGATCGGGCTGGCCGTGCACCTCGACGGCGCGCGGCTGTGGAACGCGTCCGTCGCTCTCGGGGTGCCGCTGACGTCGCTGACGGCCGGGGTCGACACCGTTCAGGTGTGCCTGTCGAAGGGACTGGGCGCGCCGGTCGGATCGGTCGTGGCCGGCTCCGCGTCGTTCGTCGTGGAGGCCCGGCGCGTCCGGAAGATGCTGGGCGGCGGAGTGCGGCAGGGCGGTGTGCTCGCGGCCGCGGGTCTAGTGGCTCTCGACCGGATCGACCGCCTGGCGGCCGATCATTCCAATGCCAATGGATTGGCTTCCGGGTTGAGGGCGCTGGGCTGGGAGGTGGAGGAGCCCTCCACGAACATCGTGCTGGCGTCGGTGCCCGACCTGGAGAAGACACTGTTGTCCTTGCGCGACGTCGGGGTCTTCGCCAGCCCCATGTCGGGCAAGGTCCGGTTCGTGACGCACGGCGACGTGGACTCGTCCGACATCGCCGAGGTGCTGCGCCGGCTGCGAGAGGAAATCTGAGATGCGCTGGATCGTGTTCGACTTCGGCGAGGTGATCAGCCAGCGGAACCCGGCTCGGCCCGCCATGGCGGCGAAGCTCGGGGTGACGCTGGAGGTCTTCGAGACCGCGTACTGGGACCGCGACGCCTACGACCGCGGCGGATCGGACTCCGACTACTGGGGGCGGATCGCCTCCTCGCTCGGAGTGGGCCTCGACGACGCTCTGATCCGCGAACTGACCGCCATGGACAACGCGGGCTGGCTCGACGACCCGGTGCTGGAGACCGTCGCGCTGATCGAGGACCTGGCAGCACTCGGTGTGCCGCTCGCGTTGCTGTCGAACGCGCCGTCGACGCTGGGGCGGCTGGCCGAGAAGGTGTCGTGGGCCAAGCACTTCCGGCACCTGGTCTTCTCGGGTGACATCGGCTGCGCGAAGCCGGACGCGGCGATCTGGGAGCACACGTCGTCCGTGCTCGGTTCGTCGGACGTGATCTTCTTCGACGACCGTCAGTCCAATGTGGATGGCGCACTGGCCGCGGGCTGGGACGCGCGGCTGTGGACGTCAGCCTCCGCTGCGCGCGTTGAGCTCCTTGCGGAGTTCGGCGATCTCCGACCGTAGGTTCCGGAGTTCCTGCGCGGTCTCGAGCTCAGCTTCCTCGACGCCGCGCAGTTTCTCCACCAGCCAGCTGGCGATCGTGCCGGTGATGACACCGAGCAACGCGATGCCGCCGACCATCAGCAACCCGGCGACGAGCCGCCCCTCACCCGTGACGGGGTAGCGGTCGCCGTACCCGACCGTCGACATGGTGGTCAGCGTCCACCACAGCGCGTCACCGAACGTGGTGATGCTGGCGTTCTCCGCGTGCCTTTCCGCGTCCAGCACCGCGAGGCTCGCACAAAACACGACGATCACCGTCACGCCCGCGACGTAAATGCTGACGCGTTGCCTGATCTTGTGCTGGAACTTCTTGTTCAGCAGCGTGATGACCGTGATCAACCGCAGCACCCTGAGCTGCCGCACCATCGGCAGAACCACTGCCAGAAGATCGAATATGTGCGTTTTCAGGAACTTCGCCTTGTTCTGCGCCAGCGTCATCCTGGTGACGAAATCGGCCGCGAACACGCCCCAGACCAGCCACAACACGATCTCCAGGACGAAGTGCATCGCCCCGTGATCATCGAGAACCTGCCACGCGTAGGCGGCGAGGAACACCACGGCGAGTGCCGTCAACGGCCACTCGACCTTTCGCTCCCACCGCTCGAGGCGGGCCTCGTTGGCTAACAACACCGCCTCATGGTGAGTGGTCCGTTCGCATTAATCCAGTGTTCAGCGCTTGGATTTGATCGCACCGTAAGCCGCGGTGCCTGCGAGGAGTAGTCCCCCAATCACAGCGAGCCAGAAAAGGCCTTTCACCACGGCTCCGACGACGGCCAGCACGATCCAGATCGCCACCAGCCACCCGATGATCGCCCACATAGGACCTCCCGTTCCTCTCCCCGTGAACGTCCGGCCACCCGGATTTGTTGCTCTCGGGTCTCCAGGATCTCCTGGCTCAGAGCCAGGCCTTCAGCCGCCGCAGGGCCTCCTCGACGTCCTGCGTGGCGCCCGCGAACGACATCCGCACGAAGTGGTGCCCGTCCACGGGGTCGAAGTCGATCCCGGGCACGATCGCGACCCCGGTCTCTTCGAGCAGCTTCTTGCAGAACCCCATCGAGTCGTCCGTCAGGTGCCGGACGTCCGCGTACACGTAGAACGCCCCGTCTGCCGGCGCGAGCTTGTCGATGCCGAGGTCGGTGAGCCCCTCGAGCAGCAGGTCGCGGTTCACCTTGTACCGCTCGAGGTGCTCGGCCGTCTCCGCGTACGCGTCCTCGTGGAAGGCCTCGACCGCCGCGTACTGCGCCAACGCGGGAGGACAAAGCGTGAAGTTGCCCGTCAGGCAGTCCACGGCCCTCCGCAACCGCTCCGGCAGCAACATCCACCCGAGCCGCCACCCGGTCATCGCGAACGCCTTGGAGAACGAGTTGACGACGATCGCGTCCCGCGACGTCTCCCAGGCGCACTTCAGCGGCTCGCCGTAGCTGATCCCGTGGTAGATCTCGTCGCTGATCAGCTGAACCCCGTTGGCCGCGCACCACGCCGCGATCGGCTCGACGTCGGCCACGGTCCCGGTCGGGTTGGCGGGGCTGGCCACGATCACGCCCTTGAGCCCGGGATCGAGCATTTCGACCGTGGGCTGGAACCGCGTCTCCGGCCCGCACGGCAACTCGACGACCTCGCACCCCAGCGCCTTGAGGATGTTGCGGTAGGCCGGATACCCGGGCCGCGCCAGCGCCACCCGGTCACCCGCGTCGAAGGCCGCCAGGAACGCCAGCGTGAACGCCCCCGACGACCCGGTCGTCACCACCACGTCGTCCGCCGACACGTCGAGGTCGTACTGCCGCTTGTAGTGCCCGGCGATGGCCTCGCGCAGCTCCGGAATGCCGAGCTGCTCGGTGTAGCCCAGCGCGTGCTCGTCCAGGGCCCGCGCGGCCGCCTCCCGCACCGGCCGAGGCGCGGGGCTCGACGGCTGGCCGGCGGCCAGGGAGATCACGTCGCCGTGCGTCCGCTGCCTCCGCGCGGCGGCGGACAGCACGTCCATGACGTGGAAGGGCGGGACGTCGGCGCGGGCAGCCACGGTCAGCATGCCGTCAGGCTAACCGCCCGCCACCCCGCCTCACCTCTGCCCGTTTCGCACCTCGCGCCTGTCAGGTTCGCGCTCGACGCCCCAGCGCCCCACTGCCAGGTTCGCGCTCGATGCCCCCAGTGCCCACGGTCAGCTTTCTCAACGTCGGCTCTCGACGTCTCGCGGCGCAGCACCTTCGGTCGCAACCCCCGCGCTTCCGCAATATGCGGGCGCAGATAACAGTGTTTCAGGACATTCGCTACCCGTGTGGGTGTGGACAACTCGAATCCGGCGCATCTCCGTCACGAGATACCTGACGAAGAAGTGCCGGATTCCGGACAAAGCTCACCCGATCGAGTGGGCTAATACCCTTGGTAACCGCCGCCCTGGGACATCGCCTTCAGGCCTGGGTGGCCTTCGAAGCCGCCATAGCGCGAGAACGTGTAGCGGACGCCGGCGACGATGTTGTCGACCGGGTTCCAGATGTCGTCGTGGCCGGGCAGCTTGTGCGCGTTGAACGTCGAGTCGATGCACTGCATGAGGCCCTTGGAGGGCGTTCCCGCCTGGGCGTTGGAATCCCAGAGGTTGATCGCGTGCGGGTTGCCGCTCGACTCCTTCTCGATGATCTTCCAGATCTCGTCGATGTTCTCCTCGGTGACCGGAATCCCGGCAGCCTGGAGGATCTTGATGGCCTCGCGGATCCACTCCTCGACGTTGCCGGGAGGCGGGCTGCCGGAGGGCGGGCCGCCGCTGGAGCCGAGGCCGCCCGTGCCGCCGCCCTCACCTCCGCCGCCGCCACCGCCGCCTCCACCGGAAGCACCGCCGCCTCCGCCTCCGCCACCGTTGTTCGGCGGAGTGGCGGGCGCGGGCGGCGTGTCCGTTGTGGACGAAGCTTTGGTCGACTCGTCCGGCGGTGGGGTCGGGGCCCATTCGACGGGCCTGCCGGGGGCCGGGGTGAAGGACTGGGTGTTCGGGTCCTCGAGTGAGGAGAACTTCGGGGTCAGCGCGCCAGGGCGGGACTTCAGGGTGCCGGCGGCGGCGTTCACCGCACTTTCCGCTTGGGAGACAACGGGTCGGGCGTCGCTGGTGGCCTCGGCGCAGTAGCCGCGGATCACGCTGTCGACGTCCTCCTGCGGCTGGTTGTGGAGTTGTTGGCGCGTGTGGCGGGCGCGGCTCAGCAGGTTCTCGCAGATGCGGCTCATCGAGGTCTTCGCGGTTTCCAGCGCGTTCGCGGCCGCCTCCAGGTCGGTCGCGGCGTTGGTGAGCGCTTCGGCCATCGAGGTGCCGCACTTCGTGACGTTGGCCATGTAGGCGACGAAACCGTCGGCGGACTTGCCTTCCCAGGCGCCGTCGAGCTGCGTGACCGACCGCTGCAGGACGTTCGTCTGGTCGCCGCACTTGCCCGCGGCCTGCTTCCAGCGGTTCGCGATGTCGCGCACGGCCTGGGGTTGTGCGGTCTCGACCTTGTCCGCGAGCGCGGCCAGTTCCGCGCCGCCGGGCAGTGCCGCGACCTCGTCCATCGCGCTCATGTCAGACCGCCCTCAAGGAGTTCCTGTTGGCGTCCTCGACGTCCGCGACGCTGGTCTGGATCGTGTCCAGCGCACCCTCGGCCTTGCGCAGCACCTTTTCGGCCGCCTCGAACTCCTGAGTGCCCGCCTGGTCCATTGCGGACACCGCGGCGGAGATGGCGCCGGACGAACCGAGTTTTCCGAAGATGTCCGGATTGCCGTACTGGCCGGAAAAGCCGTCACCGATCGCACCGAATTGTCCGGCTTGACTGCTCACGGTTGTTCGGCACTGTTCCATGGCTTCAGTGTTGAACTTCGTCGCAGCCATGCGCGCCCTACCCCCTCAACGTCCGCTCACCGACTTTAGAACGAATTGCGTCAGGCGGTGCGCCGATTCGCTCTTTCGAGACGACGATGCCCGCCCGTCGAGTTCGACGGGCGGGCACGTTCGAGGGTTCCGTGATCAGACTTCTTGCAGGAGCTCCCAGATCGCCCCGGCGAGCCGATGGTTGTCGACCGGCGTGATGGTGCACCACTGGCGACCGTCGCTGCTCGGCTTGAGCTGACGGAGATAGCGCCCGTTGTGCGTGTCGTGGAAGGAAACGACACGATCCGCACGCCGTCCGTTGCGCTGCACACCGAACTGCCCGCGCGTGGAGATGCCGTCGAGCATGCCGGCGAGCTCCTGCGCGTCACCGAGCCGCATGCCCCGCCGCTCCAGCGAGGTGATCATCGCCTGAGCGTCGAGCCCGACGTTCTTGGCGGCGGCCACCAGTTCGTCATAAGGCATGCTGGTCGACCGCCCGAACCCGGCGGGCATCTCGCCGGCGACCGACACCGCGGCCTCGGCGAGCGCCGTGCCGCGCGCCTCGATCAACCACATCTCGTCACGATCCTGCACCGCCAGGATCGCCTCGTCCCCGATCGCCGCCGCAAGGCCGCTGATCTGCCGGTCGGCCCAGATCCAGAGGTCGATCGACACCTGGTGGTTCGCCAGCAACGCGAACCCGTCGGCGAGCTCGGGCACGACCCGCCCGTTGCGGGCGAGACCGCGCGCCTCCAGCGACTCCCAGGCCCGCTTCACCACCTCGGACTTCTCGGTGTGGGTGATGGAAGGAATCCGCGTCTCGAGCGCGACGTGCGCGGCCGGGAGGCGTTGCGCCTCCCAGACCACGGCGAACTCCACTGTGGACAGAACCACAGAACCTGGTGAGCTCAAGGGATCTACTTGTCCTTCGGGTCTTCGCCGATGACGGACTGAACCACCATCCGGTCATCACCGAACATCTCGTCGGAGTCGACACCGTACTTGCGCACGTGCTCGCCGTCCTCCTCGCCTTCGGCCCTGGCCCCGCTGGCGGCGGGCGACATGAGCGAACCGGCACCCTTGCCGGCCACACCACCCTTACCGGCGGCCGCAGCACCTCCGCGATTGGCGTCAGGCCCGACACCGCTGGCACCACCGGGCGTCATGGCGCCACCCGGTCCCTTGCCGGCCGCACCGGTACCGCCGGCACCACCAGCACCTGCACCACCGCCACCGGCCTTGGTGCCACCGATCGTGCTGGGCGCACCCTTGGGCCCGGTGGGCGCGATGGGCGTCTTGGGAGCCTGGCTGGGACCACGTCCGCCACCGACGACCTGTGCCCCACGCGCGGCGGTCGTGCCACCCGCGATACCGGCAGCCGCGGCCGCCGCGGCGGCGACGCCGATCGGCGGAACACCGATCGGCTTGGGCAGGCCGGGGCCCGCGGCGAGCGGGTTGGGCGTGCCGGTGCCGGGCATGACGCCGGTGGCGTTGCCGGGCGTGCTCGGGATGGGGCCTACCGGGACGCCGGGCGAGCCCGGGCTGCCGGGCGAGCCGGTGAAGCCGGGGCCGCCGCCGTTGATGCCGGGAGGGCCGCCTGTGGGCATGCCGACCTGGGGGCCTACGGGCGTGGCGACGGCACCGCTGGCCACGACGATGTCCGGCGGCGGGTTGGGAGTGCGGAAGGAATCCATCGCGCTCTGGCTGTTCGAGGTGTAGCCGTTGAGACTGTCGATGGCCTGCTGGCGCGCCGCGTTGGTCGCCTCTACCTCGGCGGCGTGGTCGGTCTCGATGCCGAAGAAGCCGCCGACCTTGTCCCCCAGGTTCTGCTCCGTGTCGCCGCGAAGCGTCTGGGACTCAGGCGAGCTGTTGCGAGCAGTCGTGGTGCTTTCACTCTGGCGCGCGACAGCATCCGAGTTGCCCTGGGTCGTTTCGCCGGCGTCGCCGATGCCCTCCGCCGAGACCTTGGTCGTCTGCTGGCCCTTCTCGCCGGCCGCGCCGCCCCAGTCGATCCCGAGGACCTTCAGCTGGTTGCGCAGCTCGGTGTCCACGTCCTGAAGACTGCCTGCCAGGTCGCGAAGGACATCGGAAGCCGACGCGAACTTGCGGGCGAGATCACCGTTGTTGAGCTTCTGGACCTCATCCGCGAGCTGCTGGTTGGACCAGCCGTCGAAGTTGAAGTCCGCGATTCGCTCGTTACCCGACATGCCTCCCCCTCACTTCAAAGTCTTGAGAGTCTGGACTGCGAGCGTGGCCGCCTTCTTCGCGTTGCCGCACAGCTGATCCTGAGACTCGCCCTTCTGGGTGGTCGGCGAGTAGTTCACATACAGCGCCTGACCGTCAGAAACGTCCACCGCAACGGCGCAGTTGACGCCTTCGGTGCCGGTTAGAATGATTTCAGCGGCGCCGAATCCCGCGACGTCCAGGAGCTTCGACGTGGTGTTCCCACCGCCATCGAGCCAGGCCCGGATATCCCTGTTGGTCAGGCCGACGACCGTGTAGGCGTACTTGACGCCATTTTCGTAGAAGCAACCGGGCTGCTTTCCCAAATCCGATACTTCGATCTGGTCCGGCACGGCCTCGGCGACTTTGATCTCCGTCATCTGCGATGCCGTGAGCAGCTTGCACGGATCGACGCCGTTGACCTTCAAATCCGCAGGGCGCTTAGGCACTTCCGCGTTGGGCTTCGAGGATTCCGACGTGGGAGACCCACCGGACGTCGGCCCAGGCGTCCCGCCCACACCGCCGGTCGTACAAGCCGCAGCCGCAACGAGAACGGACGCCGCGGCCATGACCTTGAGGATCGACTTGCTCACGTCACCGGTCCGAACGTCGTGGTGATCTCTTCCTCGGAGAAACCGTACTGCTTCGCCGATTCCCTGAGCTGCCCGGACAACTTGTCCAGGCTTTCGACGTACAGCCTGATGCGACCGACATAAGAGTCATCGCCCATCGTCAGACGGCGATTCCACGCGCCTGCGATGTTCGAGCTGACAATGCCCGAGTCACTGCTGTTGACATCGACGTCGAGGTGAGACTCGGCCTTCCTGAGCGCCCTCGCCAACACCGCGGCCTGGTCCTGAATGATCACGCCGGCCTTGAGGACGTTGCCCTCGTTGACGTGGAAGCTCTGACTGGACGGACCCGACGTCAGGCCGTCCAGGGCGGCCGATGCCGAGTGCAGTGCGTTGACCGCGGCCCCGATCGCGCCACCGGCGACCCCCGCGACGGCGCCGAGAACGGCGTCCGCCCCCACGTTCTCCTGTGCCACGACGTCCTACCCCCGTACGGTTGGTAACGGTTCGGTCCCGCTTCGCAGGCTACCAACGCCCGCGTAAGACGTACCTGTAGTTGGACGAAGACCACCCCTCGTCGGTTCCAGATCACGCTCAGTGTCGTTCCTGGTGGCGCATCGCGCCGATTCCGGTACTTTCCGCGACTTGGTAGAGGACGAGCGCGATCGACCGCCTGGGGGCACACGTGAACGGTCCGGGTCATCCACACCCAGCACATCAGCCTTTTCCGCCACGACAGCCGTACCCGTTCCAGCAGTACCCCCAACCGCCGATCCAGCAGCCGCCGAAGAGGAAGCGCGTTGGATTGATCATCACGGCCGTCCTCGCGGCAGTGGTGCTGGTCGGTGGTGCGGTCACGGCGGCGGTGTTCATCAAAAACGACGACGCTCCGGCCGTTGCCGGAGATCCTGGACCCGCTGACGGCGACATCCTCGAACAGCGGACTTCACCAGAAGGCGTCAGGTACGGCGACCTGGCTGTGATCGACGCCTGCACTCTCATGCCGGTGACGCTGCTCGAAGAGACGGGCTTCGGTGACGTCGCGCACGGGCTGCACAGCCAGACCTTCGTGCCGAAGTCGGTGCGGGCGACGGCCGAAGACGCGAGCGACGGGATCTCGTCCTGCCGGTACGACGTGGTGAAGCCGGGGCGTACCGAGTTCCTCAACGTGACCGTGCAACAGGCACCGTTCAACGATCCGCTGCCCGCCCAGGTGATCGGCAACGCGGTCGCGAAGACCATCGGTGGGCTCAGGGCCTTCGTCGATCCGAAGAAGGACCCCGGTGACTACTTCACGCGTGTCTACAGCGTCGACGGCAGGACCGCGGTGCTCGTTCACGCGTCGAATCTCGGGGACAACAAGGGCTTCGACCACGAGACCGCGCACGCCGCGCTGGTGGAGAAGATCGCGCTCAACCTCGCCGCGGCTCCGAAGGAGCAGACCAGGTTCGCCTACACCGGTCGTTACGAGGACGTGCCGGCTGCCTGTGACGTCCTGACCGACGCGTTCTTCGAGCAGGTCTCCCAGGCCAAGGACTCCGGTGTGGTGCAGGCCGAGTTCTGGGCGAACGAGATGCGCAAGGAGTTCCCCCAGAGCAAGACTGAGACGCAGTACGCGTTCGTGACGAGCCAGATGTGCCAGCGTTCGTCACCGGAGTGGCTCATGCGGGAGCGCGGAGTCAGCCTGAAGATGGAACTGTCGATCCATCGTGACGCCGCGATGGTGGCGATCAACGAACCCGACTGCGCCCAGGACTCCGCCGCACGGCAGGCCCTCGGCAAAGCCACTCCGTCACAGGAGAAGGTCGGGGACGCCGACGCCTGCGTCTTCCCGATCGGCGACTCGCTGGTCTACTCCTTCACCGCAGGTCGCACGCAGGTGCGACTCACTCCCTACGGGCCGTGGGCGTCGAAGGCGCCCGAGGAGTTCATCGGCAAGTTCACGCCGGTCGCGCAGAAGGCGGCCGACGAGGTGCGGAAGGCGATCGGATAGGGCACAGCAAGTCGGGTGGGAACGCGGCGAGCCCAATAGCGTTGGGCACGTGCTGGAGCGACTCAACGAGGCCATGGCCCGCATCGAGGACGACCTCGAAGGTGAGGTCGACGTCAAGGTGCTCGCGCGGATCGCGGGTACCAGTGAGTACCACCTGCGCCGGATGTTCAGTGCGCTGGCGGGGATTCCGCTCAGCGAGTACGTCCGGCGCCGGCGGCTCACCAAAGCGGCGAACGAAGTCCTGAGTGGACAGAAGTCGTTGCTCGACATCGCCGTCAAGTGGGGCTACGGGTCCAATGAGGCCTTTGCGCGGGCCTTCAAGGCCATGCACAAGATCGGGCCCCAGGAGGCTCGGGCCAGCAAGAAGGCGTTGCAGTCGCAGCAGATTCTCACGTTCAGGCTGGTTGTGGAGGGGAGTACGAGCATGGAGTACCGGGTTGTCGAGAAGGACGCGTTCCGGGTCGTCGGGCGGGGGACGCGGGTGCCGTTGGTGCACCTGGGGATGAACCCCGCGATCGTCGAGTTCGTGAAGGGCATCGGGATGCCGGCGCTCGACAGGATGAAGGCGCTCAGTGACGGGGAACCCGCTGGGATGCTGGCGCTCACCTTCAACCAGGAAGGGGTCGAGGAGGGTGCCATGCTCGACTACTTCCAGGGGGTGGTGACGAGCCAGGAGGCGCCGGAGGACATGGAAACCCTTGAGGTGCCTGAGAACACGTGGGCGGTGTTCACGGCTACTGGGCCGTATCCCGAGACGATCCAGTACATGTGGCGGGACGTGTACACGCAGTGGTTCCCGTCCAACAGCTACGAGAGCGTCGAGGGGCCGTCGATGTTGCGCACGCAGATCGACGGTGACCAGGCCACTGCCGAGTTGTGGATTCCCGTCACCAGCTGAGGACGAGGCGTTCCATCTCGTCTCGTAGTTCCAGGACGGCCAGCCAGGCGGCGGGGATCACGTTCACGCCGTCGCGGGCGCCGAGGATGTTGCCGCAGATCGAGCCCGTCGAGTCGCTGTCGCCCGAGTGGTTCACGGCGAGCCGGACGGCGTTGGCGAAGTCCGTGCCGACCAGGGCGGCGTGCAGGCCGATGGCCAGGGCCTCTTCGCCCACCCAGCCGCCGCCGAGTTCGGACTCGATCTCTTCCGGGGTCAGCGGGCCCAGGCCCATCACCTTGTCCAGCAACGAGGTCTGTTCCTCGTGGCCTTCCCAGCGGACCAGTTCGGCGCGTGCCACGGCCACCGCCGAGACCAGGTCCGATCCTGCCAGGAGGGCTTGGACGATCACCGCCAACGCGCCTGCGGACAGGTAGCCGCTCGGGTGGTGGTGGGTCATGCGGGCGGTGTCCGCGGCCAGTGTGAAGACCTCGCGCACGTCGGATGACCAGACTGCGACGGGGGCGGCGCGCATCACGCCGCCGCAGCCCTTCGAGTTGTTCTTCTCGTTGTGCTTCAGCGCGGTGATGCAGGTGTGGCCCGGCGCCCGCCGTGAGTGCAGGCGCCGGTCCGCCATCAGCCAGCCGTCGGAGGCGACCGGTGGGCCGCCCTGCGTGTGCAGCCAGCGCCCGTAGGCGGCCCGCACGGTCAGGCGCGGGTCCACGCCGTGCTGGCGGGCCAGCAGGAGGCCTTCGAGGGTGAAGAGCACCATCTGGGTGTCGTCGGTGATCTCCAGCGACGGCAGGTCGACGACACCCGACGGGCCGTGGAGGTGGCGGATCGTGTCGATCGACGAGAACTCGACCGGCGCGCCCAGGCCATCTCCCACGGCCCCGCCGAGCACACACCCGAGGAGGGTCACGGCAAGGTGATCTTCCCGTCGATGGCCTTCGACGCGATGTCCGAACGGTGGTGCGAGCCGGTGAGGTGGATGTCCGCGATGCGCTTGTAGGCGCGGTCGCGGGCCTTCGACAGCGACTTGCCGGTGCCCACGACGGACAGCACGCGGCCGCCCGCGGAGACCACGGCGCCGTCCTCACGGCGGCGGGTGCCGGCGTGCAGGACGCCGTCGGCCTCGGAGCCGGTGATCACGTCGCCGGTGCGCGGGAGGTTCGGGTAGCCCTCTGCCGCGAGCACGACCGTCACGGCGTAGCCGTTCTCCCACTCCAGAGCGGGCAGCGAGGCCAGCGAACCTTCGGCCGCCGCCAGGAACAGGGCCGAGATCGGCGACTTCAGCAGTGCGAGCACCGACTGCGTCTCCGGGTCGCCGAAGCGGCAGTTGAACTCGATCACCTGCACGCCGGACGACGTCAGCGCCAGGCCCGCGTACAGCAGCCCGACGAACGGCGTCTCGCGAGCGCGCAGCTCGTCGACCACGGGCTGCACGCACCGCGACACGATCTCGGCCACCAGGCCCTCCGGCGCCCACGGCAGCGGGGCGTAGGCGCCCATGCCGCCGGTGTTCGGGCCGGCGTCGCCGTCGCCCACGCGCTTGAAGTCCTGCGCGGGGATCAGCGGCACCACGGTCTCGCCGTCGGTGACGCAGAACAGCGACACCTCCGGACCGTCCAGGAACGACTCCAGCAGCACCGGGTGGCCGCCGTCGAGCAACGTCATCGCGTGCGCACGGGCCGCGGCCAGGTCGGAGGTGACGACGACGCCCTTGCCGGCGGCGAGACCGTCGTCCTTCACGACCCACGTCGGCCCGAAACGCCCGAGAGCGGCGTCCAGGCGGGCCGGGTTGTCCACGACCTCGCTGTGCGCGGTCGGCACCCCCGCGGCGTTCATGACGTCCTTGGCGAACGCCTTCGAGCCCTCGATCCGGGCGGCGGCCTTCGAAGGGCCGAAGCACGGGATGCCGAGGGCACGGACCGCGTCAGCGGCCCCGACCACCAGAGGTTGTTCGGGGCCGATGACGACGAGATCGGCCTTCCACTCCTTCGCGAGGCCGGCGACGGCCGAGGCATCGGCGACGTCGACGCCGTAGATCTCGGCGTGCCCGCCTATGCCTGCGTTGCCCGGCGCGCACGCCAAAGCAGTCAGCTGCGGGTCGCGCGACAACGCGAGGACAAGGGCATGCTCACGGGCTCCAGACCCGATGACCAGGACGCGCACGAGGCCTGAGAGTAGTTCAGCCCAGTGCCTGCTTCGCCCCAGGGTGCAGCGGAACGGGGTCGGAGGCCGCCGCCTTGTCCCGGGCGATGTCCTTCACGGCCGGGTGGACCTTCTCCAGGTCAGCCTTCTTGTCGAAGATCAGCTTGGTGACGGCGCACGCGTTGTTGGCCGCGAAGTCCTCGCGGACGAGCAGCAGGTTGGGCACCACGATCGTGGAAACCTCGGCCACCCCGTAGGTCGCCGCCGGGATCGGCGCGGTGTCGTACACCGGGCTGATCTTCTTCATCTCCGGCAGCAGCGGGGTGATGTCCACGAACTTCACCTTGTCCTTGAGGGACGTCGTGATGTCCGTGATCTGCGGCGTCGGCAGGCCTCCCGACCAGATCAGGCCGTCGATGCTGCCGTCCTTCATGCCGTCCGCGGTCTTGGTCAGGTCGAGCCGCTGGGCCTGGACGTCCGAGTCGATGTTGAGACCCGCCGACTTCAGCAGGCGGCCCGCGATCACCTCGGTGCCGGACTTCGGCGAACCGGTCGAGATCCGCTTGCCCTTCATGTCCGCGATCGAGTTGATCCCGGCGTCCGCCCGGACGAGCACCTGCGTGTAGTTCGGGTAGATCCGCGTCAGCGCCGCGATCTTCTCCTTCTTGCCGTTGAACGCCCCGGCGCCGTTGACGGCGTCCGCCGCGGTGTCGGCCAGCGAGAACGCGATGTCGTAGGTGCCGGCGACGAGCTGCTGGATGTTCTGCACCGACGCACCGGTCTCGGCGGACGACGCCTTCAGCTTCGAGTTGTCGGAGATCAGCTTCGCCAGACCGCCGCCGACCACGAAGTACACGCCACCGGAGTTGCCGGTCGCGATCGTGATCCGGCCGTCGGACGCCTCGCAGGACGCACCGCCGCCCGAAGCGTCCGGCGTGGTGGGTGTGCGTTTGCCGCCACACCCGGAAACCACGAGCGCCAAAGCGATCGCACCGATCGCGTACTTACGCAGCATCACGAACCCTCCCACGGGTCACCAGGTGTACCGCCACGGCCACCACGAGGAATCCGGCCCCGATGGCGATCGTCAACGGCTGCAGGTAGAGCAGGAACAACGCGGCCGGCACGCACAGGGCCCGTTCGGGCCAGCGCGCGGGCCCGAACAACCAGCCGCCCGTCAGCACGGCGAGCGCGGCCACCCCGAGCGCGGACGCTCCGAACGCCCACACCGAGTCCAGCAACGGGCCGCGCAGCAGCAGGGCGGCGCCGGCGTCGGTCAGCACGAACGCCAGCGGCACGAGGAACGCGGGCAGCGTGTACTTCCACGTCTGCCACATCGTCTTCATCACGTCGCCGCCGGTCAGCGCCGCCGCCGCGACGGCGGCAAGGGCGGTCGGCGGTGTCACTTCGGACAGCACCGCGTAGTAGAAGATGAACATCGCGGTCTCGGCCGGCTCGACACCGAGCGTGATCAACGCAGGCCCGATGACGACCCACGAGATGATGAACGACGCCGTCACCGGCACGGCCAGGCCGAGCACCGACACCGCCACGGCCGCGAGCACCGCCGTCAGCATCAGCACCACGACAGGTTCCGAACTGACAAGAGACGCGAGGTCCACCAACGACCCCGCAAGCGCTTGCCCCAGCCCGGTCTTGGTGATCGTCGAGGTCACGACACCGGCCGCCGCGCACACCGCGATCACCGGGAACGCCGAGCGCACCCCGACCGACAGCGCGTCCGCGATCAACCGCAACCAGCCTTGCCGGTGGTTGATCAACGCGAACAGCGCGGCCACGCCCGTCGCGTACACGACGGCCTTGTAGACCGGGATGTCCATCGCGAGGAACACGATGATGATCCCGAGCGACAGGAAGTGGTACCAGCCGAGCTTGAGCACGTCCCAGAACCGAGGCGCGTCCACGTCGACCGGCCGCGCCCCGAACCGCCGCGCGTCCGCCTCGACGGCCAGCGCGATGCCCAGGTAGTAGAGCAGCGTCGGGATGATCGCCCAGACCAGCACCTCCAGGTACGAGACCTCCAGGTACTCGGCGATGATGAACGCCGCCGCGCCCAGCGTGGGCGGCGACAGGATCGCGCCGATGCCGGACGCCGCGAGCAGCCCGCCGGCGTTCTCCTTGGGGTATCCGGCCTTCTGCAGCATCGGCCACGTCACGGCACCCAGCGACACCGTGGTCGCCGTGCCGGAGCCGGACACGGTGCCCAGCAGGAAGCCCGCGGTCGCCGCCGTACGTCCCGGCGCGGTCCGCGACTTGCGGAACGCGGCGAAGCTGACGTCCACGAAGAACTTGCCCGCGCCGGAAGCGTTCAGCACGGCGCCGTAGATGGTGAACAGCACGATGTAGGTCGCCGCGACGTCCAGCGGCGTGCCGTAGAACCCGCTGGCGTCGTTGAAGAAGCCGTTGATGATCTGCGGGAAGTCGACGCCGGAGTGCGAGATCGACCACGCCGGCGGCAGGAACCCGCCGTAGTAGGCGTAGGCGATGAACGCGAGGCACACCACTGGAAGCACCCAGCCGGTCGTGCGCCGGCAGGCCTCCAGGATCAGCACCAGCAGCACCGAGCCCGCGATGACGTCGAGCGTCGAGAGCTGGCCCTGCCTGTTGAGGAACTCGTCGTAGCCCCCGACCAGCGGGTAGGCGGCGACCACGAACGCCAGCGCGGCCAGCACCCAGTCCCACCAGGGCGGCGTGTGCCCGCGTCCGTACGCGAGGAACACCAGCGGCAGCGTCACCGCCAGGAACATGATCAGGTAGTACTGGCTTCCCTTGGCGAACGGGAAGAAGACCTGCTTGAGCACCAGGAGGGCGATCAGCAGGCCGGCGATCCACAGCGCCCGCTCCCACCTGGGTGAGAGCGAACGCGACGGCATCTCCTCGTCGTGCTCCGCGACGATGCGGGCGAGGTCCGGGTTGGCCACGGACCGACCGTACTGTGGGGGCGATCACAGCAGCAGAGGATCATTCCAAAGGAACTGCAAAGACTGGAGCAGCGCTCCCCCGTGCGATCGGGCCATCACTTCCCCCGTTCCGCAGAATGAGCGGCATGTACGGGCCTGAGCTTCTGCTGCTGCTCCTCGGGGCGTTGATCGTCACGGCCGTCGCACGCCGGTTGAACTGGTCGGCGCCGCTGGTCCTCGTGGCCGTCGGCCTGATCGTCTCGTTCATCCCGGGCGTGCCGGAGTTCGAGCTCGATCCGCACCTGATTCTGCTGGTGGTGCTGCCGCCGCTGCTCTACAGCGCGGCGCTGGACAGCTCGTACCTCAACATCCGCGCGAACCTGCGGCCGATCGGGTTCCTCGCGGTGGGGCTCGTCCTGTTCACGACGTTCGTGGTGGGCGTGACGGCGAAGCTGGTCTTCCCGGACCTGCCGTTCGCCGCCGCGCTCGTGCTGGGCGCGGTCGTGGCGCCGCCGGACGCCGTGGCGGCCGTCGCGATCGGGCGCAAGCTCGGGTTGCAGCGCCGCGCGATGACGTTGCTGGTGGGCGAGAGCCTGATCAACGACGCGACGGCGCTGACGGCGTTCAAGGTCGCGGTGGCCGCCGCGGCGGGCGCGGCGATGCACCCGCTCGACGGGGTGTGGATGTTCGTGAAGGTGACGATCGGCGGCATCGCGATCGGCCTGATCGTCGGCGTCGTGGTCCGCTTCCTGCGCAAACGGCTCTGCGAGGGCGTGCTGGAGAGCGCGCTCGGCCTGCTCGTGCCGTTCGGTGCCTACCTGCTCGCGGAAGAGGGCTTCCACGTCTCCGGCGTGCTCGCGGTCGTCGTCGCCGGCCTGTACATCGGGCACAACGCCCCACGTGGCAGCTACACGACCCGCCTGCAGGACGGCGCGGTGTGGCGTTCGGTGGACGCGCTGATGGAGTCGTTCGTGTTCGCGCTCATCGGGCTGCAGGTGTCGTCGATCATCAGCGACGTCGAGCTCGGTCCGCGCCTGCTGCTCGGCGCGGGCGCGGTGCTGCTGGCCGCGATCCTCGCCCGGTTCGTGTGGATGTACCCGGCCTCCTACCTGCCGGTGTACCTCAACAAACGCATCAGGGAACGCGAGGGCGTGCCGCACCTGGGCCAGGTGACGGTGATCTCGTGGGCCGGCATGCGAGGTGTGGTGACGCTGGCCGCGGCGGCCGCGATCCCGCAGGACGTCCCGGGCCGCGACATCATCCTGTTCTGCGCGTTCGTCGTCACGGTCGCGACGCTGCTGCTGCAGGGCACGACGTTGCCGTGGCTGATCAACAAGATCGGCTTCGAGGGCGACGACGCCCGCAAGGACGCGCTGGCCGAGGCGCAGGTGCAGCACCGGGCCGCGCAGGCCGCGGTCACCAGGCTCGACCAGGAGACCGAGGACGTCCCCGACCACGTCCGCGACCAGCTCCGATCGCTCGCCGAGCACCGGGGCAACGCCGCGTGGGAACGGCTCGGGCGGCAGGAGGAGGAGAGCCCGGCGGCCGCGTACCGCAGGCTGCGGCGGGTGATGCTGAGCGCCGAACGTGACGAGTTCGTCAAGGCCAGGGACAAGGGCGAGATCGACGACGAGGTGCTGTTCCGCGTGCTGCGTGAGCTGGACTTGGAAGAAGCCGCACTGTCCCGTGAGTAACCGTTCACCTGCTTTTCGTGTTGCGATGCTTGAGTGCGCTCTCAACACCAACGGGAGGTCGAACGATGCATCGGAGAGGTCTAGCCGCCGTAGTCCTCGTGTTCGCGGGTGCGGTGGTGGCGTCGCTGCCCTCCGCGTCGGCACACGACGACAAGGGTCCGATCGTCATCGGGCACCGGGGCGCTTCGGCGTACCGGCCCGAGCACACGCTCGCGGCGTACGAGCTCGCCGCGCGCATGGGTGCCGACTTCATCGAGCCGGACCTGGTGCCGACCAAGGACGGCAAGCTGGTCGCCCGGCACGAGAACGAGATCGGCGGCACGACCGACGTCTCGGCCAAGCCGCAGTTCGCCGACCGCAAGAAGACCAAGACCATCGACGGCGTCGCGGTCACCGGCTGGTTCACCGAGGACTTCACGCTCGCTGAACTGAAGACGTTGCGCGCCAAGGAACGCATCCCGGCGATCCGCCCGCGCAACACGCTCTACGACGGCCGCTTCGAGGTGCCGACGCTGCAGGAGGTCATCGACCTCTCGAAGCGGCTGTCCCGCGAACTGCGCCGCGAGATCGGCATCTACCCCGAGACCAAGCACCCGACGTACTTCAAGTCGATCGGTCTCGCGCTGGAGCCGAAGCTCGTCGACGTCCTCAACCGCAACGGTCTGAACCGCAGCAGTGCCAAGGTCTACGTGCAGTCGTTCGAGGTCGCGAACCTCAAGGAGCTCAACAGGTCGCTGCGCGTGCCGATCGTGCAGCTGGTCAACGGTTCCGGCGCGCCGTACGACTTCGTCGTGGCCGGTGACAAGCGCACCTACGCCGACCTGGTCACCCCGGCGGGCCTGCGCGAGGTCCGCACCTACGCGGACGGCGTCGGCCTCACCAAGGACATCATCATCCCGCGTGACGCCAACGGTTTCCTGAAGGCGCCGACGACCGTCGTCAAGGACGCCCACAGGGTCGGCCTGGTCGTGCACTCGTGGACGTTCCGCAACGAGAACTCGTTCCTGCCGGCGGACTTCCGGTCCTCGACCGACCCGGCCGCGTACGGCCGGGCCTTCGAGGAGTACGACCTGTTCTTCGAGCAGGGCATCGACGGCGTGTTCGCGGACAACCCCGACACGGCCGTCGAGGCCAAGGTCAAGCGCTAGCCAGTGCGAGCGTGCGGTCCCCGTCGAGCAACCCCCGTTGCTCCAGCAGGGGCCGCACGCCCTCGCCGAACCAGTAGGCCTCTTCCAGGTGCGGATAACCGGACAGCACGAACTCGTCGATCCCGATGGAGTGGTACTCCTCGATGAGGTCCGCGACCTCGGAGTGCGACCCCACCAGCGCCGTTCCCGCGCCACCACGCACGAGTCCGACGCCGGCCCACAGGTTCGGGTAGATCTCCAGACCGCGCACCCCACGGCTGAGGTCACCGCCGTGCAGTGCCAGCATCCGTTGCTGGCCAACGGACTCCGACGCACCGAGCTGCTGCTGCGCCTGCGCGACCGCGGCCGGGTCCAGCGCGTCGAGCAGCTTCGCGGCCGAGGCCCACGCCTCCGCCGACGTGTCCCGGCTGATCGTGTGCAGCCGGATGCCGAACCGGATCGGGCGATCGGTCAGCGCCCGCACCCGCGCGATCTTCGCCGCCACGTCCTCCGGCGGCTCGCCCCAGGTCAGGTAGACGTCGGCGCGGGCGGCCGCCACCGGCAGGGCGGCGTCGGACGAACCGCCGAAGTAGATCGGCGGCACCGGGTCCGGCGCGGCCAGCACCGTCGCGTCCTGCACCTGGTAGTGCTCGCCCTGGAACGTGTACGGCTTGCCGGTCCAGATCCCGCGCACGACCTGGAGGAACTCGTCGGTGCGCGCGTACCGCTGGTCCTTGTCGAGCCAGTCGCCGAACCGCTGCTGCTCCACCGAATCGCCGCCGGTGACCACGTTGAGCAGCAACCGGCCGCGCGAGATCCGCTGGTACGTCGAGGCCATCTGCGCGGCCAGCGTCGGCGACAGCACGCCGGGGCGGAACGCGACCAGGAACTTCAGCTTCGTGGTCTGCGCGATCAACGCGGACGTGGTCAGCCAGGCGTCCTCGCACCACGTGCCGGTCGGCGTCAGCACGCCGGTGAAGCCGACCTGCTCGGCGGTGCGCGCGATCTGCGCCAGGTAGTCGATGTCCGGCTCACGGCGTGCCCCGGCAGCGGGCGCGCGGTTGGCGTGGAAGTGCTCCACGACCGTGCGGCCGTCACCGGACGTCGGCAGGAACCAGTGCAGCGTGATGCTCATGCCAGATCTCCCTGGAACCTCGTGTCGACGAACTTCGCGAAGTCGACCTTGCCCGGCAGCGTCTTGTCCTCGGTGAACGCATCCGCGAGCTCCTGCTCCGACCTGATCACCGTGTCATCCAGCTTCACCACCGCGTCGCCGTTGCGGTTCACCGCGGCCAGGGCGACGTCGTACTTCAGGCCCGTCTCCGCCGCCCACGCCTTCGCCCACTCCTCGCGGTGCGTGTCGGCCCACTTCTGGGCCTTGTAGTAGCGGATCAGGTACTCCTTCAGCGCCGGGTTCTTCCCCTTGTCCTCCAAGGCCTTCTTGCCGGCGACCTGGAAACCGTAGCCGTTCGACCTGCCCTCACCGGTGGTCAGCACGCGCGCCTTGGCCTCCTGCTGCGCCTGTGCGGTGTAGGGGTCCCAGACCGCCCAGGCGTCGACCCTGCCCTGGGTGAACGCGCCGTACGCGTCGGCGGGCTGCAGGAAGTTCAGCGTGACGTCCTTGGTCGTGAGACCGGCCGAGCGCAGCGTCAGCAGGATCTGGCCGTGCGCCGAACTTCCCTTGGCCACAGCGATGTTCTTGCCCCTCAGCTCGGCGACGCTGCGCAGCGGCGAGTTCTCCGGCACGAGGATCGCGTCGGCCTCGACCTGGCCCTTGGAAACGCCGACCGCGGCGATCTTGGCGTTCGCGGCGGCGGCGAAGATCGGCGGCGTGTTGCCGACCGCGCCGACGTCGATCGCACCCGCGGAGGCCGCCTCGAGCAGGGGCGGGCCGGAGGTGAACGTCGACCACTCGATCTTGTACGGGAAGTCGTCCAGCAGACCGGCCGCGGTCAGCACCGACTTGGCGCCGCCCTTCTGGTCGCCGACCTTGAGGACGACGTCGGCGGCGGGAGTGTCCGCGGACTGCGTGCCCGCCGAGCACCCGGTGGTGAGGAGGATCGCGGCCAGCAGGCCGAGCAGGCTTCTGTCACGCAGCTTCTTCAACGTCCACTCCCAGGTCAGCGAGTACGCGGGTGCGTTGCTCCACAACGGATGCCCGGCGGCGCGGGCGGGGCAGGTCGACGTGGTGGGTCGCGACGACGCGGCCCTCGTCGAGCACGAGGATCCGGTCGGCCAGCAGCAGCGCCTCGTCGACGTCGTGCGTCACGAGCAGCACGGCGGGCTTGTGCCTGGTCCACAGGTCTTCCACCAGGTGGTGCATGGCGAGCCTGGTCAGCGCGTCCAGCGCGCCGAACGGTTCGTCGAGCAGCAGCACGTCCGGTTCGCGCACCAACGCCCGCGCGAGCGAGACCCGTTGCGCCTCACCGCCGGACAACGTCAGCGGCCAGGCGTCGGCGTGATCGGTCAGCCGCACTTCTTCCAGCGCCTTCAGGGCGACCGCGCGGCCGTCCGGCTTGTGCAGGCCCAGCGAGATGTTGCGCCAGACCTTGCGCCACGGCAGCAGCCGCGGCTGCTGGAACGCGATCGACACCGTGCCGGGGACTTCCGCCTCGCCTCCGACCTCGCGGTCGAGGCCCGCGAGGATGCGCAGCAACGTCGACTTGCCGCACCCGCTGCGGCCGAGCAGTGCCACGAACTCGCCGGGCTCGACCTCCAGGTCGATGCCGTCCAGCACCGTTCGCGCGCCGAAAGCCTTGTGCAGACCGCGAACGCTCACGGCCGGCTTCACCGGGCTCGCCATCGCAGGATCCTCCTTTCCAGCAACCGCACCAGGGCGTCCGTCGTCAGGCCGAGCAGCGCGTAGACCACGAGGCCGACGACCACGACGTCGGTGCGGAGGAACTCACGGGCGTTGTTGATCAGGAAGCCGAGGCCTGCGTCGGCGTTGACCTGCTCGGCGACGATCAGCGACAGCCAGGCGGTGCCGAACGCGATCCGCAGCCCCACCAGGGTCTGCGGCACGGCGGACGGCAGCACGACGTGCACGATCCGTTCGAGCCGGTTGTAGCCGAGCACGCGAGCGGCCTCGAGCAGACCCGGATCGGTCTGCCGGATTCCCGCGTGCAGGTTGAGGTAGAGCGGGAACGCCACCCCGGCCGCGACCAGCGCGAGCTTGGGTTCCTCGCCGATGCCGAACCAGAGGATGAACAACGGGATCAGGCCGAGGTGCGGCAGCGTCCGCAACATCTGCACGGGCGGGTCCAGCAATGTCTCGCCCCAGCGGGAAAGGCCGGACGCGAGCCCCAGAACGACTCCGGCGAAACCGCCTATCAGGAATCCGAAGAACACGCGCGTGATGGACACCGCGAACGCCTCGCCCAATTGGCCGTCCGCGATCAGCTCACCGGCGGATTCGGCGACCGTGAGCGGAGAAGCGAGTTTGTCGGGCGACAGCACACCCGTTGAGCTGGCCAGTTGCCACAGCAGAACCAGCGCGACAGGGCTGATCCACCGCAGCGGCAGTCTGAACTTCCGCATCTGCACGGGCGTCGCGGTTTTCGGCCGCGCGGCCACTCCTGCCATGGACAAGGTCATGGGCGGAAGTACAGGCGAGCCCACGAAACGAGTCAACGACGCCCAGATCGTGAAAACGCGTCGTACATCGAGATGTTCCCCGCACGGACATATTTCCTGCCAACGGCTTAGTGACAGCCGGGCTCGCGGCGATCACGATTCACGCCATGGATCCGGAAGGCGACAGACCGGGGGTGCCTTTCGGCACCGCGCTCAGGTTCGCGTCGCTGACTCTGTTGGCGGTCGCGGCCACGTTGCTGATCTTCGACGGGTACGCGCACGCGTGGACGACGGCCACCCCGTTCGACGACGCCCGGTGCCAGGTGCGGTCAGGCTTCTACCTCACCCAGGACGCCGGTGAGTCCACACAGGACAGCTATCGGGAGTGCATGGCGGCGTTCCTCGGCAACCGGCTGTGGTGGCTCGCCGCCGGCCCGGCACTGCTCCTGGTGGTGGCGCTGCTGTTCCACGCGGTCCAGCGGGCTTGGACGCGCTACCGGCGCAACCCGGCTGCTGTTCCGGAGGGACCGGCCGAGCCGCCCGCCGGGCTCGCGCTCGACTCCGCCACACGGGCGGTGTTCCGCGCCTTCGTCGTCGCGGTGCTGGTGCCGTTCGCGATCGTCGTCCTGGGAACCGCCGCAGGGCGGCCTCAGAACGACCAGGACGTGGCCGTGGGGACGTGGATGTACGGCGGCGGGCGGGACCGGGTGACGGCCGTCGTACGGGCCAGCGAGCAGGTGTTCACGGGCGTGCGTGCCGCGGACCCGGCGGCGATCGCGGCCGGGTGCGAGGCGCTCGGGCCGGTGTTGCGCGAACCGTTCCCGGCACCCCCGGACCCGAAGATCGCCACGAGCTGGGCAGAGGCGTTGCGGGCGCTGGAGAACGGCACGCGGTCGTGCCTCGTCGTGTTCCGGGACAACGGTCCCGACGACGGGTCGATGACGAGCGAGTTCCTGAAGGGCCTCGACCAGCTGGAGGTCACGCGGACCGAGCTGGCCGAGGCCCAGGAGCGAGCTGTCAGCTGAGCACGTCGTGGCGCACGATCGTCTGGTCGCGGCCCGGGCCGACACCGATCGCCGAGACACGGGCACCGATGATGCTCTCCAGGTACTCGACGTACGCCTTCGCGTTCGCCGGCAGCTCGTCGAACGAGCGGCAGTGCGAGATGTCCTCGAACCAGCCCGGCAGCTCCTCGTAGACCGGGACGGCGTGGTGCACGTCGGTCTGCGACATCGGCATCTCGTCCGTGCGGCGTCCGTCCACTTCGTACGCGACGCAGACCGGCACCTTCTCGAGGCCGGACAGCACGTCGAGCTTGGTGAGGAAGTAGTCGGTGATGCCGTTGACGCGCGAGGCGTAGCGGGCGATCACGGCGTCGAACCAGCCGGTGCGGCGCGAGCGGCCGGTGGTGACACCGAACTCGCCGCCCTGCTTGCGCAGGTACTCGCCCTGGTCGTCGTTGAGCTCGGTCGGGAACGGACCGGAGCCGACGCGGGTCGTGTACGCCTTCAGGATGCCGATCACGGTGCTGATGCGGGTCGGGCCGACACCGGAACCGACCGTCGCGCCACCCGACGTCGGGTTCGACGACGTGACGAACGGGTAGGTGCCGTGGTCGACGTCGAGCAGCGTGCCCTGCGAGCCCTCCAGCACGACGATCTCGTCGCGGTCGAGCGCCTGGTTGAGCAGCAGGCGGGTGTCGGCGATGCGGTGCACGAAGTGCTGACCGTGCTCCAGCACCTGGTCGACGACCTGCTCGGGGTCGAGCGCCTTGCGGTTGTAGACCTTGACCAGCACCTGGTTCTTGAAGTCCAGGGCGGCCTCGACCTTCTGCCGGAGGATCTTCTCGTCCAGCAGGTCCTGCACGCGGACGCCGACGCGGGCCAGCTTGTCCTGGTAGGCCGGGCCGATGCCTCGACCGGTCGTCCCGATCTTGGCCTTGCCCAGGTAGCGCTCGGTCACCTTGTCGATGGCCACGTGGTACGGCATGATCAAGTGCGCGTCCGACGAGATCAGCAGACCGCTGGTGTCGACGCCCTTCTCCTCCAGGCCCGCGAGCTCCGTGAGCAGCACGCCGGGGTCGACCACGACACCGTTGCCGATCACGTTCTTCACGCCGGGCGTGAGGATGCCGGACGGGATGAGGTGCAGGGCGAACTTCTGGCCGTCCGGGAGGACGACGGTGTGTCCCGCGTTGTTGCCGCCCTGGTAACGAACGATCCACTGGACACGCTCACCGAGGATGTCGGTGGCCTTGCCCTTGCCCTCATCGCCCCACTGGGCACCGATCAGCACGACGGCCGGCATGTGAAACTCCAAGCACTTGGACTGGTTCGAGCGAATGCCGGTAAGTGAGGGTAGACCAGGAGATGACCGTGCGCGGAATCGTGTTGGCCTGCGGAAACACGCAGTTGCCAATGATCGCTCAACGTGACGACGTCCACGTCGTCCCGGCGAGGCCCGGCAAGGACCACGTAGATCCACATCTGGACGCAGAGCGGCTGGTCGTGGCGGGCACCGACGCCGACCTCGCGGCGGTCGCGCTGCGGTTGCTGCGCAAGGAAAAGCTGGGTTCGGTGGCACTGGGTTACGTACCCCTCGCCGATTCGTCCGTTGCCGCACTTTGGGGGCTTTCGACCGACCCGGCACGTGCCCTCGACATCGCCCTGAACGGTGACGTAGATCCCGTCCCGTTCGTCCGCGACGACGTCGGCGGAGTGCTGATGGGTCTCGGCGTGTTGGCACCCGTTCGGGGCGTCGGCTACAGCGACGCGGACAACGTGCTGCGCGGCCAGGCCTCCCGGATCGAGTGCACACCGGACCCGGACCGCGGCGCCGGCCTGCAGGTCCGGATCGTCAACAAGCGCTTCTTCGGCTCCAAGGTCCGGGTGAGCCGCCCGCGCGCGTTCCAGCTCGGCTGCCTCCCCACGACGGCGGTCCTGGACGGCCACAAGCACCCGCGCCCGGTCGACAAGTGGACCTGGTACCGCCACACCGAGGACTTGAGGCTCGTACGAGGTCTGTAGTGGCACCTGTCATTCACTTGAGTGTCACTCGAAGGCATTGCCTAATTCCATAATGTGACTGAGGGTAGGTCCCGATCACTTCCCAACAAGGAAGGTCGGGACGATGTCAAAAGTTAACCGAACCATTGGTGTTCTAGTTGCCACAGCAGCTCTCACCTTTGGTTTTGTTTCCCCTGCACTCGCGACACCGCCAGGAATCCCTCCCGCATCCACCGCCAGGACCGAATTGGCCACCCTCACCGTCCGCGCGGACGGCCCGATGACGGGCTATTCACGCGACAAGTTCCCGCACTGGTCCACCGTCTCGGGTTCCTGCAACACCCGTGAGGCAGTGCTCAAGCGCGACGGCACGAACGTGGTGACCGACTCGAGCTGCGCGGCGACGTCGGGCCGCTGGTTCTCGCCGTACGACGGCGCGACGTGGACCGCGGCCTCCGACGTGGACATCGACCACGTCGTGCCCCTGGCAGCCGCCTGGCGCTCCGGAGCGGCGTCCTGGGACCAGACGAAGCGCCAGAGGTTCGCCAACGACCTGGACGGCCCGCAGCTGATCGCGGTCACCGACAACGTCAACCAGGCCAAGGGCGACCAGGGCCCCGAAAAGTGGCAGCCGTCGGTAGCGTCTTACAAGTGCACATACGCAAGGATGTGGGTACGCACGAAGAAGACCTGGGGACTCAGCGTGAACAGCGCCGAGAAAACCGCACTGAACGGGATGCTGACGAACTGCTGATGCCAACACTCTCCTCGCTTTTCGTAGCGGGTCCTGGCGGCGTGATGACCGACGAGGTCGGCGTGGTCACGGGCGACCTGGAACTGAGCACGGAACTCTCCGACGACGGAAAGCTCCGTGCGCTGGTCCGCTACGAGGGCGCGGAAGAGTGGTACGCGATCACGGGCGCTTCGTGCGTTCTGACGGATCCTCGCGATCACGAACAGGTGCACTCTCTTCTGCACGGGCTTTTGCACCGGCCGGAGGGCTGAGAGGCGGTAACGCCTCCATCGCCTCACTCCGGCTCAGCCCCGTCGCCTGCAGCAGGTCCACCGCGACACTGCGGATCTGCGCCAGCACGACCTTGGACGAGAACCCGTCCCCACCGAGGCGCCGCGCGGTGAGCACCCGCGCGGCGTCCCGCACGGCCTCGCGCGTCAACTTGGGCTCGGCACCCTTCTCCAACTCGCCCCTCAAGCAGTCCACGGCGTCCGCGTAGTCCCTGAGCACGTCCGGCACCCCGTCAGGAATGGGCTCGTCGGCCTTCAACGCAGCCATGGCCCGCCGCGCAAGCACACGCGTGTTCCGAATCGCGTAGTCCACCGGCCCGCCGGCGGTCTGATACCGCTTGAGCTCGTCCTTGGACCGCCACCGAATAGGCGCGATCCGAGCGATCTCACTACCGGTCTGCAACGCCGCCTTGTAGTCGTCGATGGTCGTCTGACTGGTCCGCAACTCGGCCAGCACCCCAGCAGCCTTGACCGAATCCTTCGAGTCGAGCGCCCCAGCGAGATCCCGCAACGCCCCACTAAGGGTGTTCGTGAGCACCTTCAACTGCCGCTGAGCCACCGTCACAGGATTGGCCGGAATGAGCGCAGCCACCGCCAGCCCGACCAGCCCCCCGGTCAACGCGTCGATCATCCGATCGAACCCACCACCAGCACTGGGCGGCAGCAACGTGGCCACCAGCACCGCACTGCTCCCGGCCTGCAACGCGATGACAGAACCACCGTCCAGCAACACCGCAGCAGACATGGCCAACGCCACAACCAGCGCGATCTGCCAGGGCCCACTACCGATCCAGCTGATCAGCGCGTCCCCAACACCAACACCAACCGACACACCAACAACGAGCTCCCCAACCCTCCGCAACCGCTGCCCCAGCGAAACCCCAAGGCAGACAACAGCGGCAATGGGCGCGAAGAACGGGTGCTGATGCCCGATGACGAGCGTCGCGAACATCCAGGCAAGCCCAGCGGACAGGGCACATTGGACGATCGGCAAAGCGGCCCCACGCCACCGGCCGAACCCACGCCTGACTGCTTCCCGAACCGCTCCCACAACTCACCACTCTCACTGCACCCACACAGGCCGCCAGTCTCATCGCAAGCGAAGCCGAAGGCGAGCCGTCCTCCCCAGCGAAGCCGAAGGCGAGCCGTCCTTCCACACGGGCCGGGCGGTGGGGTCCCATCACGAGTCGCGCCATAGCTCTTGCTGCATGTAAGGAGGGGTGTCAACTCGACACGCTTTTCGTCGAGTTGACACCCCTCCTTGCATGTGGCCCGCTCTTGGCTCGGCTCGTGATGGGACCCCACCGCCAACACAACCCTCTAAGCAACCGGCGGCCGCCCAACGCAACAGGCGTGCCATCTGCCCGCTGGCGGCGCTACCCCCTGATCAGATTGCCGGGGTCTGGGGCAGAGCCCCAGGGAAAGCACGCAACGCAACCAGGCCGCCCGCAAGCCGGGACGCGTCAGGCCAGCCCAAGCGCAGCCGGAGCTTCCGGATCCGAGTCAGCGAGGAACTTGGAGCACCGGTCCCACTCCTCGTCCTCCCCGATCTCCCGAGCGGCAAGCGCCAACGCCGCCAACGCCCTCAAAAACCCCTGGTTCGGCCGGTGACTCCACGGCACGGGCCCAAATCCCTTCCACCCAGACCGCCGCAGCTGGTCAAGCCCACGGTGGTACCCGGTACGGGCGTAGGCATAAGCGGCAACGGGATCCCCGGCGTGCAAAGCGCGCTCGGCCAGCAGCGCCCACGCCTCGGAGAAGTCCGGATAAGCCCGGACGATCTTGCCGGGATCAGTACCGCCATCAGCGGCAGCCTGCGCCTCAGGACGTTCGGGAAGACGAGTCGGCTCGGGCCCGAGGAGGTTCTCAACCATGCGCCCCATCGTGCCCCATCCCCGGAACCGGGCTGGACGAACACCCTCAGACGAACATCCTCATCACGGTGGCCACAACGGCCAGCAGCAGCACGGTGACGAGCACGCCGGCGATGATCCGCTGCTTCGTGGTCGCCTTGTAACTGTCGGTCGAGTCAGAGCTCATGGCCGTGCACCTTGCCGATCCAGCCCGCAGAAGTTCAACTTCGTTCACCCCATCGAGCACATCGAATTGGAAACATCAGGGTAAAACCAGGGCCGTTCCGCCTACCTGGACACCACCGGTCAGCTCATGATGTGCGGATGATCCAGGGGGTTAGGCAGTTCCGGGACCAGTACTGGGAGCGGGGCGCGCCCGGCAGGGAGACACCGGCGGCGCTCACCAAGCAGCTCTACCAGCTGTGGCTCGTCGGTCTCCTGCTCAAGTTGATCGGGTCGTCGTGGGACGTCTCGTGGCACTTCAAGTGGCTGCGCGACGACCTCGCGCCGCCGCACCTGATCAACACGGTCGGCACGGTCATCGTGGTCGGGCTGACGTTGTTCCACACGTTCACCGGGTACGGCGGCGACAAGCCGACCATCCGGTTGATGCAGGTCGGGTGCGGGATCTTCCTCGTGGCCCTGCCGATCGACATCATCAACCACCGGGTCAACGGGCTCGACATCACGAGCTGGAGCGGGTCGCACGCGCTGCTCTACCTGGGTACGGCGGTGATGCTCGCCGGCGCGATCCGCGGGTGGATGAAGTACTTCCCCGAGGGCAACGCGCGGACGTTCGGGCTCGTGGCGCTGTGGTTCTTCTTCCTGGAGAACATCTGGTTCCCCAACCAGCACCAGGAGTACGGCGTGCGCGCGTTGCAGGCCTACGACAGCGGTAATGCCGAGGCCGAGCCGATCCTGCTGCAGTTCGCCGCGGACCAGCTCGGCGTGCCGGTCGGGCGGGAGGCGGTCGTGCACTTCGCGCTGCCCATCGCCGACTGGGTCTACCCGGTGTGGGGACTGGTCGCCGCGGCGCTCGTGCTGGTCATCGCGCGCCGGACGATCGGACGGCGGTGGGCCGCCACGGCGGTCGCGGGCGGGTACGTCGCGTACCGGTGCCTGATCTGGCCGTTGCTCGCGGGCATCGACTTCCCGAAGTCCGCGGTGCCGCTGTTCCTGATCCTGGTCGCGCTGGCCATCGACGCGGCGCACGCGGTGGAGATGCCGACCCCGGCTGCCGCGGTGCTCGGCTCGGCGGCCGTCACGACGGTCGGTTACGTCGGCATCTGGTTCCAGCAGGAGTACCTGTGGGGGCCGCCCATCTCGTTCTCGTCGGCGGCGGTCACGGCCGTGCTGCTGGCGGTGCTGTGGACGGTCGGGGACATGCTGGTCCACCGGCCGAGGGCGCAGCTGTTCGCGTCAGGGCCGAAGCTCGGCCAGCTCCGCTGACAGCCGGCTGGTGATCCGGCCGAACAGGTCGGCCAGCGGCTCACCGACGTCCCGCCCGAACTCGGTCAACCCGTAGGTGACCTGGGGCGGGGTCGTCGGCTCCACCCTGCGCCAGATCAGGCCGTCCTCGACGAGTCCGCGCAACGTCTGGGACAGCATCTTCTCGCTGATGCCCTGGATGCCGTCGCGCAGCTCGAAGAACCTCAGGTCGTTGGTCTGCAACGAGATCAGCACCCAGATGCCCCAGCGGCTGGTGACGTGGTCGACCATCTCGCGCGCGGGGCAGTTGGTGTGAAACACGTCATAGCGCCCGTTGTTCTCGGGGCGCGTGAACTGAGCTCCGACCGCCATGTAGGGAGCTTACCCAGAGGTACGTCCTTACGAAATGTAAGCCCGGTTCCTAGCGTCGTGCCCACATCGACGAAGGAGCTCGAAATGATCGTGGTGACCGGCGCTACCGGGAACATCGGCAGGCCGCTGACGAGGGCGTTGGCGGAGGCCGGCGAGCAGGTGACGGCCGTGTCGCGGCACGCGGCGGAGGTGCCTCCGGGCGTCCGGCACGTGCAGGCCGACCTCGCCCGTCCCGACTCGCTCCCGCTGGCGGGGGCGAAGGCGTTGTTCGTGCTGCTGTCCGGAGACCTGCACGTCGCCGGGGCGGTTCCGTCCGGCGTCGTCGACCACGCGAAGGCGAGCGGCGTGCGGCGCATCGTGCTGCTGTCCACGCTGGGCGTGGCGACCCGGCCGTTCGGGCCGACGCGGATCGCGACGCGTGAGCTGGAGGACGTCGTCCGCGGCTCCGGGCTGGACTGGTCGATCCTGAGGCCGGGCGGCTTCGCGTCGAACGCCCTGTGGTGGGCCGAGTCCGTCCGCGCACGAAGGACGGTCGCGGCGCCGTTCGGCGACATCGGCGTGCCGATCCTCGACCCGCTGGACATCGCCGAGGTCGCGGCGGCCTGCCTGACGGACGAGCGGCACGACGGCGGCGTGTACGAGCTGACCGGCCCCGGGCTGATCACGCCGCGCGAGCAGACCGCGGCCATCGCTGCGGCGCTGGGCCAACCGGTGGCGTTCCACGAGCTCACCCGCGCCGAGGCCAAGGCGGGCCTGGAACATCTCATGCCCGGCGAGCTCGCCGACGACACCCTGGACATCCTCGGCGCGCCGACCGAACACGAGCAGCGGGTCAGCCCGGACGTGGAGGAAGTCCTCGGCCGCGCCCCGCACACGTTCGCCGACTGGGCCGAGCGGAACGTGGAAGCCTTCCGCTGAAAGCGAAAGGGCCCCGGCGCACAGCCGGGGCCCTCGTCACGCCAGGTGTCAGCCCGCGATCATGCGGCCCGACGACTTGAGGTGCTCGCACGCCGAGGCGATGCGGGCGGCCATGGCCTGCTCAGCGGCCTTGAGGTAGCTGCGCGGGTCGTAGGCCTTCTTGTTGCCGACCTCGCCGTCGATCTTCAGCACGCCGTCGTAGTTGGCGAACATGTGTGCCGCGATCGGACGGGTGAACGCGTACTGCGTGTCCGTGTCGATGTTCATCTTGATGACGCCGTACGACACGGCCTCGTGGATCTCCTCGAGCAGCGAGCCGGAGCCGCCGTGGAAGACCAGGTCGAACGGCTTGGAGCCGGCCGCGAGGCCGAGCTTCTCCGCCACGACGTCCTGGCCCTGCTTGAGGATCTCGGGGCGCAGCTTCACGTTGCCCGGCTTGTAGACGCCGTGCACGTTGCCGAAGGTCGCGGCGAGCAGGTAGCGACCCTTCTCACCGGCGCCGAGCGCCTCGACGGTCTTCAGGTAGTCCTCGGCCGTCGTGTAGAGCTTGTCGTTGATCTCGTTGTCGACGCCGTCCTCCTCGCCACCGACGACGCCGACCTCGATCTCGAGGACGAGCTTCGCCTTGGCGGACAGGTCGAGCAGCTCGCTCGCGATCTGGAGGTTCTCGTCCAGCGCGACGGCCGAGCCGTCCCACATGTGCGACTGGAAGAGCGGGTTGCCGCCCTTGTCCACCCGCTCCTGGCTGATCGCGATCAGCGGACGCACGTACCCGTCGAGCTTGTCCTTCGGGCAGTGGTCGGTGTGCAGCGCGATGTTCACCGGGTACTTGGCGGCGACCACGTGCGCGAACTCCGCGAGCGCCACGGCGCCGGTCACCATGTCCTTGACCTTGGTACCCGAGGCGAACTCGGCTCCACCGGTCGAGAACTGGATGATGCCGTCGCTCTCAGCCTCGGCGAAGCCGCGCAGAGCCGCGTTGAGCGTCTCCGACGACGTGACGTTGATGGCGGGGTAGGCGAACTCGTTCGCCTTGGCCCGGTCCAGCATCTCCGCGTAGACCTCGGGAGTTGCGATGGGCATCGGTGGTCCTCCTCAGGCGCCCTGAACGGGTGTCAGCTCGCATCCTACGAGGCAGTGTCACGGGGCCGGCGCGGTGGCCGCCATCACAGAGTGATCGATCAAGTGGCAGTTGACCAGCCGCTCCGCGCTACCCGCCGGTAGGGGGATAGTGGATGACATGGCAACCGCTCAGTGGAACGGCAAGATCATCGCTTCGAGCGACGACACCGTCGTGGTCGAAGGCAACCACTACTTCCCGCTGGAGTCCGTCGATCCGGCCGTCTTGAAGCCGACCGACCACACCTCCCACTGCCCGTGGAAGGGCGACGCGAACTACTACTCGTTGCAGGTGGACGGCGCCGAGAACACCAACGCGGCCTGGTACTACGCCGAGCCGAAGGAAGCGGCGAAGCAGATCAAGGGCCACGTGGCGTTCTGGAAGGGCGTCGAGATCAGCGCCTGAGCCCGAGGGCGCCGGCCAGTTCCGCGTAGTGGCCGTTCAGCGACTGGACGGCCACGTGGTCGGCACCCGCGTCGACGTGCGCCTGCAGCTTCGCGGCCACCTGGTCCGGGCTGCCGTGCGCGACCAGGGCGTCCAGCAGGCGGTCCGATCCCTGGACGTCCTCCTCGGAGAACCCGTACCGGCGCCAGTTCTTCACGTAGTTCGTGAGCGTGAAGTAGACCGCCAGCTGCTCCCGCGCGATGGCCCGCGCGACCACCGGGTCCTCCTCCACGACCACGGTCACCTCCGGCGCGAGGAGCTTGTCGCCGACCGCCTTGCGCGCTTCCGCCGTGTGCTCGACCGGCACCAGGTACGGGTGGGCGCCCGCGGTCCGGTCGGCGGCGAGCTTCAACACCTTCGGGCCGAGGGCGGCGAGCACGAGCCGATCGGCCGGCACGTCGAGCCGGTCGAGGTAGGACACGAGCTTCTCGTAGGGCTTCTCGTAGGCCTGGTCGAGCTGCCGGTGCCCCGCGCCGACGCCGAGCAGGAACCGGTCGCTGGCGAGCCGGTGGAACTCGGCGGAGATCGCCTCGGGCTCGGTCTGCCAGACGTTGGTGATGCCGGTGGCGATCGTCATCGACGTGGTGGCGGCCAACGCCTGCTCCACCAGGGCGATGTCCGGTGAGGCGCCGATCCAGAAGGCGCCGTAGCCGAGTGCTTCGAGCTCGGCGATCTCGCCGATCTTCCCGGCCCATTCGTAGTGCGAACCCCAGACCCCGAACGTTCCCAGCATCCGAACCCCAATCGTCGTGGCGGACTACCTTGCGCAGTATGCCGATCTTGAGCACCACAGACCTGGACGTGTCCCGCCTCTGCCTGGGCGGCAACGTGTTCGGCTGGACCGCCGACGAGGACCAGTCGTTCGCCGTGCTCGACGCCTACACCGCGGCGGGCGGGAACTTCCTCGACACCGCCGACGTGTACTCGGCCTGGGCCGACGGCAACTCCGGCGGCGAGTCGGAGACGATCATCGGCCGGTGGCTGGCCAGGCGCGGCGACCGCGACCAGGTCGTGGTGGCCACCAAGGTCGGCATGCTCGCCGGGTTCGGCAACCAGAAGCGCGACACCGTGCTGACCGCCGCCGAACGCTCGCTGAAGCGGCTCGGCGTCGACCACATCGACCTCTACTACAACCACCTCGACGACCCGAACACGCCGCTGGAGGAGACGCTGGCCGCCTACGACCAGCTCGTCCGCGACGGCAAGGTCCGGTACCTCGCCGCGTCCAACTTCTCCGCCGAACGGCTGGCGCTGGCTCTGGAGGTCCAGGAACGCGAGGGCTTCGCGAAGTTCGTGGCGCTGCAGCCCGAGTACAACCTGGTCAGCCGCGACAAGTTCGAGGGCGCCCTGCAGGACACCGTCGCGGAGCACGGCCTGGCGACCGTGCCGTACTGGTCGCTCGCCAAGGGCTTCCTGACCGGCAAGTACCGGCCGGGCGTCGAGGTGCAGAGCGCGCGGGCGGGCGCGGCGTCGAAGTACCTCGACGAGCACGGTCTGCAGGTGCTCGAAGTGCTCGACGAGTTGGCCGAGACGCATGCGACGACGGTCGCGGCGGTCGCCCTGGCGTGGCTCGCCCAGCAGCCGACGGTCGCTGCGCCGCTCGCGTCCGCACGAACGTTGGAGCAGCTCAGCGACCTGCTCCCGGTGCTGACCCTGGAGCTCACCCAGGCCGAGGCAGACCGTCTCAGCGCAATTTAACTTGCCAGTAGCTTACCGGGAGTAGGTTGCGTTACCGTGACGAGCATGGACGTCACGGGCAAGGTGGTACTGATCACCGGCGCGGCCAGGGGCATCGGCGCCGAGGTGGCGAGGCAACTGGCCGGGCGCGGGGCTCGTCTCGCGCTCGTCGGGCTGGAGAAAGCCCAGCTCGAAGAGGTCGCGCGGGAGACCGGCGGCAAGGCGTGGGAAGCCGATGTCACGGACTGGGACGTGCTCGACCGCGTCATGAACGAGGTCGCTGCCCACTTCGGCGGCATCGACGTCGTGGTGGCGAACGCGGGCATCGCGGCCACCGGGTTCGTGCGCTCGATGGACCCCAAGGCGTTCGAGCGCGTCATCGAGGTCAACCTGCTCGGCGTGTGGCGCACGGTTCGCACGGCGCTGCCGCACCTGATCAAGAGCCGCGGCTACTGCCTGGTCGTCTCGTCGCTCGCGGCGATCGTCCACATCCCCGGCAACGCGGCCTACTCGGCGGCGAAGGCGGGCTGCGAAGCGTTTGCGGACAGCCTGCGGGCCGAGGTCAGGCACCTGGGCGTGGACGTCGGCACCGCGTACTTCTCGTGGATCTCCACGGACATGGTCAACAGCGCCGACGAGCACCCGGTCTTCGGCAAGCTGCGCCAGGGCATGCCGGGGCTCGCCAGCAAGAAGTACCCCGTGCGCAACGTCGGCAGGGCCGTGGTCAAGGGCATCGAGAAGCGGTCGAAGGCGGTCCACGTCCCCGGCTGGGTCGGCGCGCTGAAGTACTTCCGCGCGTTCACGCCGGTGGTCGTGGACCGCCAGGCGGTCGCGGAGGTGGCCGACGCCGACCGGCAGATGGCCGCGAGCGACACATCAGGCCTGGTCGGGCCGGGCGGGCAGGCTGCTAGCCGGTGATCCAGGGGCCCATCAGCGGGTTCCACTCGCGGATGGTCCACTCCGCGACGTTCGCGGGCGTGTACGGGTCGGCGGCGATGATCTCCTTCAGCGAGGCCTCGTCCGCGGCCTCGTAGATGATCAACGCGCCGGCGTCGTCCGCGTACGGACCTGACGCGAGGATCACGCCCTTCTCGGCGAGGGAGGCGATGTACTCGCGGTGCTCGGGGCGCACCGCGAGGCGCTTCTCGCGATCGGGACCGAACACCAATTCGACTGCAAAGCGGGCCATGCCTCCACCGTAGTGAAGCTGACCGGTACCGTCCTACCTTGTGGTTGGCGAAGAAACTCCGCGCACCGTGCAGGACACCCTGACCAACCTGCGAATCAAGGACGGCGTCGCAGGACCTCCCACAGGGCCCCTCACGCTCGAGGACCTGTACAAGCAGCACCGCATGCGCCTGGTCAGGCTCGCGCTGCTGCTGGTCGACGAGCCGTCGACGGCCGAGGACGTGGTCCAGGAGGCCTTCACCGGCCTGCACCGCAACTGGAAGGGTCTGCGCGACTCCCAGGCGGCGGTCGGCTACCTCCGCACGGCCGTGGTCAACGGCTCCCGCAGCGTGCTGCGCCGGCGCAAGACGGCCCGCGACTACACGCCGCCGCACGTGGCGAACGCTCGTTCGGCCGAGTCGCTCGCGATGCTGACCGCGGAGCACCAGGCCGTGGTCAAGGCGTTGCAGCAGCTCCCGCCGCGGCAGCGCGAGGTGCTCGTGCTGCGCTACTACGGCGACCTGTCCGAGGCGGAGATCGCCGAGGCCACGGGCATCTCGAAGGGCACTGTGAAGTCGACGGCTTCCCGTGCGTTGGACGCCCTCCAGAAGATCATGGCGGGCTGAGCCCACCAGGCAACAAACTTCACCGTTTCCCCAGCTGAGGCCGCTTTGCCCGATGTGGGCGGTTTCAGCCAGTAAGACCACGCGCCCAAATCGGTACTTGGTATAGACCAATAGGCCTCCCATGCCGCAGGATCAGTTCCCGTGGCACGCAGACACGTGGTCGCCGTTGACATCGGTGGCACCGAAACCAAGGCGGCGCTCGTCTCCGGCACGTCCGAGTCGGTGGCGGCGGAGAAGCACGCGCGCCGGGCGACTCCCGGCGAGCTGGCGCCCCTCCTCGACGTCATCGCCGAACTCGTCGACGAGCTCGGCAACGCCTCCGAGCACGAGATCGACGCCGTGGGGATCGTGGCGCCGGGGATCGTGGACGAGGCCAACGGCATCGGCGTGTACACGACGAACCTGCCGTGGAGCCAGTTCCCGTTCAGCGCGGTCATGACCGAACGGCTCGGCGTCCCCGTCGCGTTCGGCCACGACGTGCGTGCCGCGGGCCTGGCCGAATGCCGCATGGGTGCCGCCAGGGACCTGCGCAACGCGGTGATCATGCCGATCGGCACCGGGATCGCCGGCGCGCTGCTGCTGGACGGCAGGATCTACAGCGGCGAGGGCTTCGCCGGTGAGATCGGACATGTCAACGTCGGCCATGGCGTGCCGTGCGCCTGTGGCCAGATCGGCTGCGTGGAGACAGTGGCGTCCTCCGCGGCGATCGCCCGCCGGTACACCGCGCGTACCGGCACCCCCGTCAAGGGAGCCGCTGAGGTCGCACTCAGGGTGAGGGACGGGGAGCAGGACGCCGTCGCCGTGTGGCACGAGGCCGTGGACGCGCTCGCCAGGGGGATCCTGGTGCTGGCGACGCTGCTCGGTCCGGAGGCCGTTGTGCTCGGCGGTGGGCTCGCACTGGCAGGAGACCTGCTGGTGGATCCCTTGCGGGAAAGGCTGGACGGCCTGATCGCCTTCCAGCGCCGACCGGAGCTTCGGCTCGCGGCGCTCGGCGACGAGGCGGGCTTCCTCGGCGCGGCGCTGCTGGCCATCGACACGCTGGAGGCGTGATGAGCACGTGGGGTGGACCAGTCGACGTGATCCTGACCGGTGGTCGGGTCGTCACGCCTGGTGGAGTGCTCGAGAACGGGTGGGTGAGCGTCCGCGACGGCAGGATCGCCGCGGTCGGTGAGGGTGTGGCACCCGACGGCCCGGTGAACGACGTCAGCGGTTGCACGATCGTGCCCGGGTTCGTGGACATCCACTGCCACGGCGGTGGCGGTGACGCGTTCACCAGCCCCGACCCGGCGAAGGTCCGCAGGGCCGCGTCGGCGCACCGCAAGCACGGCACCACGACGTTGCTGGCCTCGCTGGTCTCGCGCCCGGTGCCGGAACTGGCCGACCAGGTGTCCGCGCTGGCCGAGCTGACCCAGGAGGGCGTGGTCGCGGGCATCCACCTGGAGGGCCCGTTCCTGTCCGCCGCCCGCTGCGGCGCGCACGACCCGGCGATCCTGTGCCCGCCGGAACAGACCTCGGTGACGAAGCTGCTCGACGCGGGCAAGGGCACCGTCCGCATGATCACGATCGCACCCGAGCTGGAGGGCGCGGTCCAGGCCGTGCGCCAGCTCGTGGACAACAACGTCCTCGCCGCCATCGGCCACACCGACGCGACCGAGGCGCAGGTCAGGCCCGCCGTCGACGCCGGTGCCTCGGTGGCGACCCACCTGTTCAACGGCATGCGCCCGCTGCACCACCGCGAGCCCGGCCCGATCGGCGCGCTGCTGGACGACGACCGCGTGACCGTCGAGCTGATCTGCGACCTGGTGCACCTGCACCCGACCGCGGTCCGCCTCGCCGCACGGCACGCGGGCCGCAAGCGCACGATCCTGATCACCGACGCCATCGCGGCGGCCGGTGTCGGTGACGGCGTGTACGACGTCGGCGGCCTCGAAGTGCGCGTCGTCGACGGGGTGCCGACGCTGGCGGGCGGTGCCGCGCTGGCCGGCAGCACGCTCACCATGGACGTGGCGTTCCGCAACGCCGTCAACTCGTGCGGGCTGACGCTCATGGAGGCCGTGTACGCGACGTCGACCCGTGGCGCCGAGCTCCTCGGCCTCGACACCGGAAAGCTTCAGCCGGGTTGTGCGGCGGACATCGTCGTCCTGGATGCAGAATTGAAGCCGAGGGACGTGATGGTCAGGGGCGAGTGGGTCAAGGACTAGGTGCATGGCGGACGATCCGGAACGACTGGTGACCAACGCGTTGAGAGCGCAGGCGACCAGCACGAACGCCGGATTTGTCGCGCATGTCCCAATCGCCGACGAACCCCGCTCCCCGATGCCGGTGTGGTGGATCCTGGGTCTCGCGTTGTTGTTGGGCCTGGCAGCGGGCGCGGTGGCCGCAGTGATCACCCTGAGCTGACCTGTACCGTTGTCGCCGTGACGATTGCATTGGGCCCTGACTGGCTGGACCCCACCGTTCTGCTGAACGGGCTCGGCCCGTACATGCTCATCGGGTTGTGCCTCATCATCTTCGCGGAGTGCGGGCTCCTCGTCGGTTTCTTCCTGCCCGGCGACTCGCTGCTGTTCACAGCGGGTCTCTTCGTCGCGGCGGGCACCATCGACACCCCGCTCTGGCTCGTCTGCGTGCTGCTGACGGTGTGCGCGTTCGTCGGCAACGTCGTCGGCTACTACATCGGCCAGAAGGCCGGTCCCGCGCTGTTCAGCAAGCCCGAGTCGAAGATCTTCAAGAAGGAGTACGTCGACAAGACGCAGGAGTTCTTCGACAAGTACGGCGCTCGCGCCATCGTCATGGCCAGGTTCGTGCCGATCGTCCGCACGTTCATCACGGCCATGGCCGGCGTCGGCAAGATGGACCCGAAGAAGTACTTCACGTACTCCGCGATCGGCGGCGTCGCCTGGGCCGCGGGCCTGACGGTCCTGGGCTACTTCCTCGGCCAGGTCTCCTTCATCAAGGAGAACCTCGAGATCACGCTGCTCGCCATCGTCTTCCTGTCGGTCGTGCCGATCATCATCGAGGTGATCAAGGCGCGCAAGGAGAAGAAGTCGCTCCTGCAGGAAGAGGCGGACGACATCACCCAGGTCATGCAGGCAACGCTGCAGGACGACTCGACGCAGATCATCCCCCGCGTGGAGCGCTGACCCGCCGGAAGACCGACCACCGCGAGGCCCGCCTGTTCCGACAGGCGGGCCTTTTGCTTCCTCGAAAGGATTTGAGTCTCACGCAACGTCAAGGTGTTGGTTGAACGGCATGACTGACACCACTCGACGTGAAGTGCTGGGATGGCTGGCCGGGCTCGGCGCGGCAGCGGGTGCCGGCCTGCTGCCGGGCCGGGCACAGGCATCGGTGGGCATCACCGCGTTGCGCGACGTGACGCTCATCGACTCGTCCGGCATCCGGCGCGGCACGACCATCGTGCTGGCGGACGACAAGGTTCTCGCCGTCGGCTCGTGCGACCTGCCGTTGCCGCGTGGTGCCACGGTGCTCGACCTCGCCGGCAAGTTCGTCATCCCCGGCCTGTGGGACATGCACGTGCACGGCGCGTTCCTGGACCGGATCACGTTGCCGCTGTGCCTGGTCAACGGCGTGACGGGCATCCGTGAGATGTGGGGCTTCCCGCCGATCTACGAGCTGCGCGAACGGATCGAGCGCGGCGAGGTGTTCGGCCCCCGGCTGGTCGTCGGCAGCACGATCATCGACGGACCGCACTCGACGCTGCCCGGCGCGTTGATCGTCAGCACGCCCGAAGAGGGCCGGCAGGCCGTGCGGGACGCCAAGGGCGCGGACTTCGTGAAGGTCTACTCGTACCTGGACCGCCCGACGCTCGAGGCCATCGCGGACGAATGTTCCCGGCAGGCCATCACGTTCGCCGGGCACTGCTCGAACCACGTGCCGCTGGGCGACGCGAGTGACCTGGGGCAGCGCACCTTCGAGCACATGTACGGCCTGCCGCTCGCCACCAGCACGCGGGAAACGCAGCTGCGCCAGGCGATCGCGAACCTGCCGCTCGATCCGGCGGACCCGTTCGCGTGGTTCAAGCAGGTGCTGGAGTTCGAACGGCAGGCAACTCTCTCGCACAGCCGCGGCAAGGCTCTTCAGCTGGCGAAGCGGTTGCAGCGCAACAACTCCGCGTTGTGCCCGACGATGGTCGCGATGCGGGTGTACGCGAGCCCCGCGGACCGGTTCGCGAACGACCCGCGGATCAAGTACATGCCGGCGTTCTACCGGGACCTCTGGCGCGACAGCCTGACGCGGTGGGTTCCCGTGACACCGCAGGAGATCCGGCAGCAGGCCGAGTTCTTCCGCCGCCGCCAGGAACTGGTCGCCGAGATGCACGCGCACGGCGTCGAGATCCTGCTCGGCACGGACGCGGGCAACCCGTACTCGTTCTCCGGCTTCTCGGTGCACGACGAACTGGAACTGCTGGTCGAGGCGGGCCTGTCGCCGAAGGCGGCGTTGAAGGCCGGCACGCGGGGCGCCGCGGTCAAGCCCGGCGAGGCCGCGAACCTCGTCGTGCTCGACGGCGACCCGCTGTCCGACATCCGCAACACGCAACGGATCCACACCGTGCTGACGCGGGGGCGGGTACTCGGTCCCGACGTCCGGCGGCGGATGCTCGCCGAGGTGGAGAAGGCAGCTCAGGAGCCTTTTCCCACTGTTCAGCGGACGTGCTGCTAGAACATCGAGCCCGGGTTGAACAGGTTCTCCGGGTCCAGCGCGTGTTTGATCTCGCGGTGGACCCGGAGGCCGACCGGCCCGATCTCCTTCGCCAGCCACTCGCGCTTGATCTTGCCGATGCCGTGCTCGCCGGTCACCGTGCCGCCCAGCGCGAGCCCGACCGCGAGGATGTCGTCGAACGCCTTCTGCGCGCGGGCGAACTGGTCGGCGTCGGCGGGGTCGTAGACGATCGTCGGGTGCATGTTGCCGTCGCCCGCGTGGCCGACGACGGCGATCTTGAGGCCGACCTCCCCGGAGATGTCCTCGCAGCCCTGGATGAGCTCGGCGATGCGGGTGCGGGGCACGCACACGTCGTCCGTCAGCCACGAGCCGTAGATCTCCAGCGCGGTCAGCACGGCCCTGCGCGCGGTCAGCAGGTCGCGTCCCTCGTTGACGTCGTGGGTCGCGTAGACGAGATCGGCCTCCAGGCAGATCTCCTCGATCTTCCGCAGTTCGTGCCGCGCCTGCTCGCCGCCCGCGTCGGACTGGCAGATCAGCAACGCCGCGCAGCCAGGACCGGCACCCAGCTCGGTCTTCAGGTACTGCTCGACGGCCTCGATCGAGGTGCGGTCCATGATCTCCATCAGCGACGGCACCAGGCCCTCGCGGACGATCCGGCTGACCGCGGCACCCGCCGTGGCGGTGCTGCCGAACGCGGCCACCAGCGTCGCCGGGGCTTGCGGGAGGGGCTTCAGCGCCAGCGTGGCCTTGGTGATCACGCCGAGCGTGCCCTCGGAACCGACGAAGAGCTTGGTGAGGTCGTAGCCCGCCACGCCCTTGACCGTGCGGCGCCCCGTGCGCAACACCTCGCCGTCGGCCAGCACGACCTCCAGGCCGAGCACGGAGTCGGTGGTCACGCCGTACTTCACGCAGCACAGGCCGCCGGCGTTGGTGGAGAGGTTGCCGCCGATCGTGCACCAGTCGTAGCTGCTCGGGTCCGGCGGGTAGAACAGGCCGTGCTTCTCCACGGCGCCGCGCAGGTCGAGGTTGACCACGCCGGGCTCGACGACGGCGAGGCGGTTGTCGGCGTCGATCTCGACGATCGCGTCCATCTTGGTCATGACCAGGACGACGCAGCCCTCGACGGCGTTCGCGGCACCGGACAGACCGCTGCCCGCGCCACGGGGCACGATCGGGACCCGGTGGCTCGCGCAGGCCCGCACCACCGCCTGGACCTGCTCGGTGTTCAGCGGGAACACCACCGCCAGCGGACTGCCGTGCGGTGCCAGCGGCATCATGTCGCGCTGGTAGCTCGCGGTGACGTCGGCGTCGGTCAGGACCCCTGAGTCACCCACTGCGGCGCGGAGTTCAGCGAGCAAGCTCTCCATACGCCCCACGCTAGCTCGATTCGCCTGGTTCACTCGAAGGTGATTCCAACGGAACGGAGTTCACGCGGTGACCCAGCGTGCTCAACCCAGATTTCGCCGATCCGTCGGCTCGACGTCGCCGCGACGCCGGCGCGGCACGACGTAGGCTGGCTCACCGTGGCGCATGCATTCGCCTCGCTGGAGACCGCGGGTCCGGTGGCCGTCTGGATCATCGTGCTGAGCTTCATCTTCGTCGAGTGCGCTTTCATCTTCGGACTCTTCCTGCCCGGTGACTCGCTGCTGTTCGCGGCCGGCGTGGTGCTGGCGTCGCACAACAGCGAGCTGTCGGCGTGGCTGCTGTCCCTCGCGGCTCTCGTCATCGCCGTCGTCGGCAACCAGGTCGGGTACTTCATCGGCCGCGGTACCGGCACGCGCGTGCTCGCCCGGAAGGGCGGCAAGGTGCTGAACAGGCAGAACCTGAAACGCGCGGGCGACTTCCTCGACCGCCGCGGGTTCTGGGCCGTCGTCCTCGCCCGCTGGATCCCGTGGATCCGCACGCTGGCACCCATGATCGCCGGTGCCGCGCGGATGGACCTCAGGCGGTTCACGCTGGCCACGACCATCGGCGCCATCGCGTGGGTGCCGACGCTCGTGCTGGCCGGCTACTACGGCGCCGGCATCCTGCAGACGCTCCCGTGGCTCGAGACGGCGGCGATCGTCGTCAGCGTCGGGTTCTTCCTCGGTGGCACCGGGTGGGGGATCTGGCGCTACCGCCAGGAGATGGCGAAGCCGATCGACGAAACGGTCGAAGTCGGAACGAACTAGCGACAAACCACTCGAACAGTGCTTACCTGTCCTTTCAGATAAAGGGCGGGGAGGCCTGTCATGCGATTACTCCATTCATTCGCCGTATTAATTGCACTGTTCGGCTCAGCAACACCGGCTCAGGCACAACCGATGCCGCAATGTGGTCAAGTCATCACGACGAACTTCACACTGATGGGCGATTGGGGCTGCGGAAACGAGCCAGCACTCATCGTCGGCGCAAATGGGTTGAAAATCAACCTGAATGGACACACCCTGAGTGGCACCCCCGCCATCAGGATGATCGACGTCGACGGCACGACGGTCCGGAACGGCACCATCCCCAGCAACATCGAGGCGGTCGAAGCGACCAACACCCGGTTCGTCGACATGACCATGGGGCAGCCGAGCTCGGCCTCGGGTGGCGACTGGACCGGCTCGACGGTGACGTTCGTGCGCAGCAAGATCACCATGTGGCGACTGTTCTGCGGGACGCGCTGCCAGTTCCAGGACAGCACGTCCAGCCTGAACCAGATCTACTCCGACCACCTGGTCCTCCGGGGCGGCGGCTGGCACGCCATCAACTTCGTCGGGGCCCTCAAGGCCGACGTCGTCAACACCACGCTGCACGCCCTCACCATCGGCGGGCTCGAGCGGCTGACCATCCGGGGCAGCGAGCTCAAGGGCGCCGAGGTGATCGCGACCGGCCGGATCGAACTGCTGAACAACACCTTCAGCACCGGCAACTGGCTCGGCGTCCACCGGCCGGTCAGCGGCATCATCCGCGGCAACAGGTTCGAGAAGATGCAGCAGGCAGGGCTGGCCGTGCGGGCGCCGTCGACTCTCAACGGCCCATTGTTGGTCGAACGCAACACATTCGCCGACAACCGGCGCGATGGCCTGCGAATCGACGTGCCGATTCCACTCGACATCACCGTGCGCAGGAACACGAGTGAGAACAACGGTCAGTACGGGATGTGGGCGCCGGAGGGCGCCGTCATCGATGGCGGCAGGAACGTGTCGAACAACGACGCGCTCGGCTGTTTCACCATCGTGTGCGGTTCAGGGGGATGACGAACCCCTAAAGCACCTCGGTGATCAGCAGGTCCGCTGCTCCCTTCGACGAGTTCACCATCAGCGCGTTGACGTGGTCCGTGCCGTGCAGCACCCGTTCCTCCGCCTCCGACAAGGTGCGCCCGTACCGCAGGTGCCGGTCGATCAGGCGCTGCACGCGCACGTCCTCGTCGATGAACAGGAACCACGCCTCGTCCAGGATGATCCGGACGCGCTTCCACTTGTCGTAGTTGAGCAGCAGGTAGTTGCCCTCGGTGACGACGAGCGGGACGTCCGGGTGCACCGGGACGGCGCAGGCGATGGGTTCCTCGATCTCGCGGCGGAACTCCGGCGCGTAGATCATGTCCGGGCCGCAGGCCTTGATCCGGCCGAGCAGGTCCACGTAGCCGGGGATGTCGAACGTGTCGGGCGCGCCCTTGCGTTCGACCAGCCGCAGCCGTTCGAGCTCGCTCTGCGCGAGGTGGAAGCCGTCCATCTCGACGAGCACGGCCTGGCCGTCGAGTGCCTCGACGAGCCTCCGCGCGAGTGTCGACTTGCCGGAACCGGGTGCGCCGCCGATGCCGAGAATCTTGCGCTCACCCTGATCGGTGAGCACCCGAGCCCGTTCTAGCAGCTCGTCGAACCTGACCTGCTGTCCTGCCACCGTGCCAGCTCCTCAACCCAGTCCCCGACCGCACCGACGCGAACGGCGGCCGCCTCCGACGCGAAGCCGATGGCAGCCACCGGGTCCGCGCCTGACGCCAGCGCGTAGGCGTACGCGCCGTGCCAGACGTCGCCGGCACCGTTCGTGTCCTTCACCTCCACCGCGGGGACGGGCAGCTCTCCGGCCGAGCCGTTCCGCGACCAGGTGACCGGCTTCGCACCGTGCGTGCGAATGACCAGCGGCACCCCGTAGGAGTGCACCTCGGCCTCGGACCGCTCGAACCCGGCAGAGCAGGCGGCCACGTCCACCAGCGGCAACAGGTGATCGAGGACAGGTTTCCAGCTCCCGGCGTCGAGCACCACAGGCAATCCCGCGGCTTTCGCCCGTCTGGCCACTGGGATCACGAGGCCTTCATGGTGTCCGTCCAAGAGCACCACGTCCGCGGCAGCCAGGAGATCGGTCAAATCCGGCGCCGTCACCGGCACCAACGCGTTCCGGGACACGACCGTGCGCTCCCCATCAGCGTCTCTGACGACGACCATGCTCACGGGCGTCATGCCCGCCACCGCGGTCACTTGGACCGGGTCCAAGGAGGCCCTGACGAATTCACCCAATGCGTCGGCACCCAGTGAGGTGAGCAACGCGGACCTCCCGCCCAGTGCCGCGACCGCGCGGGCCGCGTTGGCGGCCGGACCTCCGGGCGACAGCACCGCGCCGAGCGAGCGGACCTTCTGCCCGGGATCCGGGAACTCGTCCACCCTTTGGGTCACGTCGAGAGTTGTGAGGCCGACACACAGCACGGCTGCCATCTGGGCTTCCTCCAAACGGGTAAGGTCCCAGGTCATGGTCACCATGCGGGATGTCGCGGCTCTCGCGGGGGTCTCCATCACCACGGTGTCACACGTGATCAACGAGACGAGGCCGGTCGCCGGGGACACGCGCGAGCGCGTCCAGAAGGCGATCGACGAGACCGGGTACACGGGCGACGCCATCGCGCGATCGCTGGTCATGGGCGGCACGAAGTCGCTGGGCCTGGCCGTGTCACTGGTCTCCCACCCGTACTTCGCCGAGCTGATCGCCGCCATCGAGTCCGAGGCGACTCGCAACGGCTATTCGCTCGTGCTGATCGACACGAGGGACACCCCCGAATCCGAGCAGACCGCGGTCAGAATGCTGCGCTCGCGAAGAGTCGACGGGCTGCTGCTCACACCATCGGCCGGCGCCGGGGGAAGCCTCGTGCTGCCGGAGCTCAAGAAGCTGAACATCCCCACGGTGCTGGTCGACCGGCTGACCGTGGCCAAGGACATCGACCAGGTCGGGCCGGAGAACGTGCAGGCCACCTCCGGCCTGGTCAAGCACCTCGCGGAACTGGGGCACCGCCGGATCGGCATCGTCTGCGGCCAGGTGGGCGTGGCGACGACCGAGGAACGCATCCTCGGCTACCGCCTCGGCCTCGGCCGCGCGGGCCTGAAGTGGGACGAGGCGCTGGTCTCGCAGAGCGGCTGGCTCGCGCCGCTGCTCGACCAGGAGGACCCGGCCACGGCCGTCGTCGCGGCGGACCACCTCGTCACGGTCGGCATGCTGCACGAGGCACGGGCCCGCGGCCTGAAGCTCGGCACCGACCTGGCCGTCGTCGCCTACGACGAGGTCGAGTGGGCCACCCTGATCGAACCGCCGCTCACCACGCTGGCCCAGCCGGTCGAGGAGATCGGGCGCACCGCGGTGAAACTGCTGCTCTCCCGCATCGCCGACCCGCAGAGGGCACCGGAGACCATCCGGCTCGCGCCCTCCCTGAGGCACAGGCAGTCCTGCGGATGCTGATCCCCGGTCTCGTCTCGGTGACGTTCCGGCAGCTCACGGTCTCCGAGATCGGCGCGCTGGCGACGGAGTGCGGGCTGCAGGCCGTCGAGTGGGGCGGCGACGTGCACGTGCCGCCCGGCGACTTCGCGGCGGCACGGCGGGCGCTGGACACCGGCCTCAAGGTGGCCGCGTACGGGTCGTACTACCGCGCGGGCGTCTCGGACCGGGCCGACCTGGCACCGATCCTGGAGACCGCGGCCGAACTGGACGCGCCGTTCGTGCGGGTCTGGGCGGGCACGTCCGGCTCGGAGGAGTGCCCTGACCGGGCGCCGGTGGTCGAGGCGTTGCAACACGCCGTGGAACACGCCGAGGCGATGGGCACGAAGATCGCGTTGGAGTACCACCGGAACACGCTGACGGACACGCTCGACTCGACGGTGCAGCTGCTCGACGAGGCCGACGGCGTGGTGCCGTACTGGCAGCCCAGTGGAGGCCAGGACGTGTTCTCGGCCATGCACGAGGTGCGGACGCTGGAACCGGTGACGGCGCACGTCTTCTCGTGGGGTCCCGGTGGCTTCCAGGAGCGGTTCCCACTCGCCGAGCGCCGTGACCTGTGGAAGCCGGTGCTGACCGAGCTCGCCCGCGACGGCGTCGAGCGCAACGCGCTGCTGGAGTTCGTGCGGGACGACTCGCCGGAGCAGTTCCGCGAGGACGCCAAGGCGTTGCTGGGCTGGCTCAAGCCGTAGCGACGTCCAGACCGCGCCGTTCGAGCAGGGCGGCCGCTTCCAGGCACATCCAGCCACCGAGCTGGACGGACAGGTCGCGGCCCTCCGCTTCGACGGCCGGAAGAGTCCACTCAGGACCGAACAGCGGCCCGCTCACCGCCATCACGCGGTTGTTCCACGCCGCTTCCGCCGACTGGACGACGAGCTCCCTGGCCAGGTCCGCGGTCTCGTACCGGTCGGGGTCGAGGTCGGGGACGACCAGCGCGGCCTGGGCCAGGTAGCGGACCAGGATGCCCGCGAACAGGCCGCCGTCGCCACCGCCCTGGCCCCGGATCACGCCGTTGGTGGCGAGGTCGTCGTGCACGGCGGTGATCGTGCGTGCGGCCTTGTCGAGCCACTTGCCCTGCTGGCCGTGCTGGGCGAGCTCGACGCACGCGCCGATGAGAACTCCTTGGCAGTACGTGTAGATGTTCTTCTCGTACTCGCGGATCTCGCCGTTGGGGTGGACGTGCAGACCGTCCCACGCGAGGCCGTTGCCCGGATCGACGAGGTGTTCCTCGACCCAGTCCACGATGGACCGTGCGCGGGCGAGGTCGGTGCGTTCGTTCTGGCGGGCCAGGAAGATCGCGGCCGGTCCGTTCGCGGGGACGTTCTTGAAGTCGTCGTTGCGCTTCCACCAGATGCCGCCGCCGGCGTGGTCGGTCCAGCCGTCGCGCAGTCGCACGGCGATCGCGTCCAGGGCCTTGGGCTTCGCGATGCCGACCTCGTGCTCGGCGCGTTGCAGGGCCAAGCCGAGCCACGCGATGTCGTCGTAGAAGTCGTTGGTCCAGCCGAGGATGTTGCGGACCCTGATGCCGCGCACGACTTTCGCGACGGCCGTCTTGCGCAGCTCGTTGGGCGAGCGCAGGTAGCCGTCGATCATGCAGTCGAGCAGGTGCGCCTGCCACCAGTAGTTGAAGCTGGTGTGGATCTTGTCCCTGAAGAGCGGCGGCCACGCCCGCGCCCCGAGGAGCGTGCCCGGCACACCCCAGACCCGCCGAAGGTGCCTGGAGTACACCGCGCGCTCCGCGACACCCGCGCGTGCCGCCAGCAGTTTCGCGATCGCCACTTGGTCATCGTGCGTGCTTGACCGATCAAGAAGCTCGGTGAACCACCCAGTGGTAGAGGCCCATGGCCACAGAAGTTGTGAGGTTGTAACTGCTTACCTTCTCGCGCATGGGCAGCCGGACGATCCGCGCGGCCTTCTCCCGGACCTCTGCCGACAGCCCGTGGCGTTCCGACCCGAACGCGAGCACGGAGTCGTCGGGTATCGGGCCTTTCAGCAGGTCACCGTCCGCGTCGAACGCGATCAGCTCACCGGCGAAGTCGAGGCTCTCGACCTTGGCCACCGGCAGCGCGAAGTGCAGCCCGGCGGATCCCCGCAGCACGTTGGGGTGCCACGGGTCGACGTCACCGGTCGAGATCACGCCCCCCGCGTCGAGACCGGCGGCCACCCGGATGGCGGCGCCGAAGTTGCCGAGGTTGCGCGGGTTGTCGAGCAGGACGACCGGGGCGCCCCGGTCGAACGGCAGGTCCGGCTTCTCCGCGAACCCGGCCACACCCGTCGGGTGCGTGCGGCCGACCCTGAGCTTGAAGTGGTTCTGGTCGACCTCGGTGGCGGCGGCGAACCGCTCGCGCAGATCAGGTGCGTGCGTCTCGGCGAGGCCGATCGCGGCGGCGAGGTCCGTCGTGATCAGCGGGTGCACATCGGCGCCGAAGCGCAACGCGTGCTTAACAGCGTGAAAGCCTTCGAGCAGCACGGTGACCAGCATAGAAGCCGACCCACGAGATGATCACGATCGACCCCAGCACCAGCTGGACCAGCGTCGACGCGCTCTCCGGGTACCAGACGCCGTCGATGTAGTGGTCGATGAAACCCGTGCCCAGCGGCGGCATGCCCGCCTGGGCGCGGAAGAACTCCTCCGCCGTCGTCAGCGGACACGTCACCGGCACCAGCAGGCTCAGGATCGCCCACGCGCCGATCGCCAGGTGCGGATAGATCACACCGCGCCACCGCCATGCGAGGAACCCGCCCACGAGCAGGAACGCCAGCACGGCGAAGTGCAGCAGCATGACCGCCTCGGCGAAGAACCCAGCCATTCGCACCACCCCGTCCTCCAGACTAAGACGGGGTGGCTCGAAGCGCTCTCGATAAAACCTCAGGCGAGCCCGAGGTCGTTCAGGTCGAGCAGGTAGCGGTACTGCAGGCCCTCGGCCTCGATGGCCTCCTTGGCGCCCGTACCGCGGTCGACGACCGTGGCGACGCCGATCACGTCGGCCCCGTGCTCGCGCAGCGCGTTGACGGCCGTGAGCACCGAACCACCCGTGGTGGAGGTGTCCTCGACCGCGAGCACCCGCTGGCCGCGCACGTCGATGCCCTCGATCTGGCGCTGCATGCCGTGGGCCTTGTTCGCCTTGCGCACGACGAACGCGTCGAGCACGTCACCGTCGGCGCCGGCGGAGTGCATCATCGCGTAGGCGACGGGATCCGCGCCGAGGGTCAGACCGCCGACCGCGACGAAGTCCCAGTCCGACGTGAGCTGCCGCAGCAGCTTGCCGATCAACGGGGCCGCCGCGTGGTGCAGCGTCGCCCGCCGCAGGTCGACGTAGTAGTCGGCTTCCTTGCCGCTGGAAAGAGTCACCTTGCCGTGCACCACGGCCAATTCGCTCACGAGACGAGCGAGTTCTGACTTAGCGTTCGCGTCCAAGACCACTTCAGTTCGCACGGGTCGTCAGCTTCGCACACCCGCGCGTTCGACGCCTCGTACGCTGCATCACCGTGAGCACCTTGTACGTGGAACAGCCGTGGACGTTCATGAGCCTGCTGGCCCGGCCGCACTACCGCGTCGAGGTGTTCGACGAACGGGACGCGCCGGTCGCCGTCGTCCGCGAACGGACCGGGCCCGGCCTCCAGCGGCCGTTGCGGCACACGGGGTTCTCCGGCTGGACCGCGTTCGACCTCGACGTCGTCGGGCCGCACGGCCAATCGATCATGCACATCAGCAAGGGTTTCGGACGCAGGCCGCACGTGCGCGTGACCACGCCCCAGGGCCAGCTGATCGGGACGATCAAGACGCACGGCGCGTGGCAGCAGTCACTGCACGACGCGAACGGTCAGCAGCTCTGCTTCTTCGGTGACGTCGCGCGGATCCAGACCGGCGCGCGAGCCAAGCGCAACGGCTCGCGGGTGCGCCGGGACGTCGTGCAGATCAACCCGGCGGTGACCGAACCGGTGCGGTCGCTGGCGACCGCGTGCGCGGTCGCCTTCGACGTCGTTCGCGGTACCGGGACCAGCCACACCAGCAGTGGCGGAGTGGACTGGCCCGTCTAGTGGTGCCGGCTACCAGGCGTCCTTGCGGAAGTGGCTCGGGCCGTCGTCCTCGTCGTCGTCATCACGGCGCGGGCGGGGCGGCGGCTGGTGGGCTGCCGGGTTGCCCGAGGTGATGATGTCGTCGATGTCCTGGCCCTCCTCGATCGCCTGGTAGGCGCGCTGGAGGTCGGGAACGCCGACCGCGAGCGCCTTCTGCACGCCCTCGTCGTGGATCGCACGGCCGGAGGCGACGTCGGCCCACGTCATCTCGCCTGCGTCCACGCGCCGCTGGAGGTCCTTGAGCTCCTTCGGCGCGCCCGGCGACTTCGCGAACCGTTCGATCTCGCGGAGGTCCTGCTCGGAGAGCCCGCGCGACCTGCGCTGCACCTGCGACGCGGCGGTCGCGACCTTGCCCAGGTCGTCGACCCGGGAGTCCACCTCGGAGAACAGGGCCTGCAGCCGTGCCTGGTCGTAGGGGAACGTCACTGCTGACCACCGCCGGTGGGTGCCGGGGCGGGAGCGGGAGCGCCGCCAGCGGCTCCGCCGCCGCTGCCCGAGCTCGGGGTGCTGTACCGGCCGGAGGCCGCGGAACCGGCCTTGCCGAGGCCGTAGGCACCGAGACCGACGCCGATCGCACCGGACTTCGCGGCGGCCACGCCGTTGTCGTACTTCTGCTTGCCGTCCTGCACGCCGTCGACGACGTCCAGCGCGTCGTTCACGTCCCTGACGTCCTTGAGCTTCATCAGCGCCGTGCCCATCGCCACGATGCCGTCGACCATGCCCTGGACGCCCTCGATCAGCGTCATGATCGACTGGATGATCTTGCGGATGGCGTCGACGATCTGGATCGCGTCGTAGACCATCCACACCGCGCGGCCCCAGCCGACGACCGGGATCACCGCGGTCATCGCCGCTTCGAGCAGCATGGTGCAGAGCTTGTCGAGCAGGAACAGGGCGATCTTCGTGGCCGAACGGCACGCGGACGCCATCGACTGGAACTTGTTGCCGATGATCCGGGCGACCTGGGAGTCCGCCTCGATCGCGATGACCCACATGGTGTCCATGCGGCGTTCGAACGCCTGCGCGGCGCTGCCGTTCCAGTGCGGGTCGAGCTGACCGACGCTGTCACCGACGTTGTGCCGCACGGCGTCCAGCGCCTTGGCGACCTGGTCCCACGCGTTGGCGTTGGCGTCGATCTTCTCGAAGTCGCCGACCAGCGGGCTGATCAGCGACTCGATCAGGTTCTCGCCGGTGACCTTCTCGTAGATCCAGTTGACGCCCTGCAGCTTCCACCCGGCGGCCTCGATCAGCTCCTTGGTGGTCTGCCGGCCAGGGCGGTTCTCCGCGGCGGCGTTCAGCGCCACCGACGGGTCCTGGACGTCCGCGTACGCCGTGGTCATCGGCCACCCCCGGCCTGCTTGATCAGCTGCACGCCGTGGAGGTCGACCTTCTCGTAGGAGTCGGCCGACTTCCGCAGCGCCTCGGCGTCCTTGAGCATCGTCTTGTTCGCGAAGTCCAGCGTCTCGCCGTAGAGGCGCGCGACGCCGGTCACGACGGGATGCAGCAGGGTCAGCAGGCCGGTGAACCCGCTGGTGTCACCGCCCTTGGAGATGGCGTGGTCTTTGATGGTCAGGAAGTGCTGGGCGTTGCGGTCCAGCAGCTCGCTGTACCCGCGCAGCTCGTCCGGCTCGACGTGGAACTGTTCGCTCACGACGGCTCCGACGCACCGTTAGGCCGAACGGTTCCGATCAGGTGCGACCGCGGCCGCCCGCGAACCGCGACGCCATCTTGCGCACGAGGGGCCGCGGCAGCAGCCTCGAGATGGTCACGATCGCCTTGTACTGCAGACCGGGGATCGACAGCGGCTTGCCCCGGCGCAGGTCGCGCAGCGCCTCGTGGACGAGCTTGTCGGCGTCGACGTAGAGCCAACTCGGCGTCTTCGACATGTCGATCTTCGCGCGCTTGTGGAACTCCGTCCGCACGAAACCGGGGGCCAGCGCCATGATCCGCACGCCGGTGCCCTCCGCCGCGAGCGACATGCCCTCGGAGAAGGTCGTCACCCACGCCTTGTCGGCGCTGTAGCTGGTGCCGCGGCCGGGCAGGAAGCTGGCGACGCTGGACACGTTGATCACGTCGCCCTTGCCGCGGGCGATCATCGCCGGGATGGCGGCCCTGGACAGGCGCAGCACCGTGGCGACGTTGACGTCGAGCTGGGCCTGGAGCTTGTCGACGTCCGCGGCGAAGAACTCGCCGGTGTTCGCGAAGCCCGCGTTGTTGACCAGCAGGTCGACGGCCGACTCGGCCAGCCGCTGCTCGACCTTCAGCCGGTCGTCGTGGTCGCTGAGGTCGGCCGGCAGGACGTCCACGTTCACGCCGTGGCGGTCGTGCAGTTTCTTCGCGAGTTCTTCGAGTGCGGACGCGGTGCGCGCGACCAGCACGAGGTCGTATCCCTCGGCCGCGAGCCTGCGGGCGAAGGCGGCCCCGATCCCGACGGTCGATCCGGTCACCAGTGCGGTTGGCATGCCACCGAACGGTAGTCGGAAAGTCGCCGGGGCCGAAGGCCGCCGATGATCACGCTTCGTGCTTCGCCGGACGACGGAGCACGAACAGGCGCAGGGCGAGGCCGGAAACGACCATCGCCACCCCGCCGAACAGCAACCAACCGACTGATGCACCCGTGTTGGCCAGCGTCACCACGGACGCCGTACCCGTCACGGCTGCGGCCGGGACAATCTTTCCTCCGTACATCGTGCTTCCCTCCGGGGGTTCGGGACACGACGGACTTGCTGCACGGAGTATCTGAATCGCGCGCCAATGTTTTACACGGAGCGAAGTGTGATGTAGGTCACAACACTTTGGATGCGGTCTGGAATAGGGCTGGTCGAGGCGGCACGACAGGCGGTACGTAAACCTGTTGATCACCGAACGTCACATGACCCAGGCGTGCTTCGGCCGTGAAAAAGCCGCTGCCGGGTGTCCGGCAGCGGCTTCGGTGAAGGTTTCGTCAGGGCTGCTTGCGACCGAACGACGGGCGGTAGACCTCGCCGCCCTCGTCCTCTTCGGCCACCGGCTCCTCGCGCTCGGACGGGTCCGGGTCGAACGGGTCGATGACGTCCGCGAGCTCACCGACGTCGCGCAGCAGCCGTTCGAGGCGCGCGGGCGACGAGTTCGGCGGTGCGGCGGCCAGCACCCAGTCGTTCTCCATCCAGACGACCGTGACGTCGCCCCCGATCTCCTCGGCGGCGTCGATCAGGTCCGGCGTGATGATCTTGCGGGCTGCCGGCACGTCCGTGACGAACGCGTACCGCGACCCCACCGGCCCGAGCAGGTCGGGCATCGGCACCTTGTCGTTGTCGCGCTGGAACGGGACCGTCGACAACCACAGTTCGATCACCACCGACAGCGCCCTGCGGCAGCGCACGCCGACCAGCACCGAGTTGACCTTGCCGCCGGTCTCGTGGTCGAGCACGTAGACCTGCCTGCGCCCGTCCGCGGTGAAGGTGGAGCCGGCGACGACGTCACGGGCGAGACCCGTGCCGTAGTACGCGATGGCCCCGGCTTCCCACCGGGTAGGCAGCACGTGGTCTGTCTCCTCGAACTGCCAGCCCCTCAGAGCAGCCCAACGGCGCCGTTCACGATTACGCGCGGTTCGTTGCGCCCGGTCGGTCGCGAGCAGGGCGAACCCCGCCACGCCCGCCACCGCGGCGACGGTGAACCAGACCCACGCCGGTATGCCCACAGCCAGAGCCTAGTGGGTCGGAGGCGAGGAACGAAGATCACTTCCGCGCGTCGTGACCTGGGCGTGCCCAATCGACACACGCAAGCACACGAACACCTGGTCAACAGGTCGTGGGTGGTTCCCGCCCTGATAACGACGGAAACCACCCACCAGGTGACCTCAGACCTCGCGGCCCACGATCAGCCCCGAGTTGTCGTCCAGCACGTCGACCCGCACCGTGTCGCCGTCCCGCACCTCGCCGGCCAGCAACTCCTTCGCGAGCTGGTCGCCGATCGCCGACTGCACCAGCCGCCGCAGCGGCCGGGCGCCGTAGATGGCGTCGAAGCCGTTCAGGGCCAGCCAGTCGCGTGCCGACGCCGTGACTTCCAGCGTCAGGCGACGGGCCGCGAGACGGTCCGCCAGGCGAGCGATCTGGATGTCCACGATGGACGTAAGTTCCTCGGTGGCGAGGGCGTGGAACACCACCACGTCGTCCAGGCGGTTCAGGAACTCCGGCTTGAAGTGCCGTTGCACCACGGCCATCACGGCGTCCTTGCGTTCCAGCTCCGTCAGCGACGGGTTCACGATGGTCTGCGAGCCCAGGTTCGAGGTGAGCACGAGGATCGTGTTGCGGAAGTCGACCGTGCGGCCCTGGCCGTCGGTCAGGCGGCCGTCGTCCAGGACCTGCAGCAGCACGTCGAACACGTCCGGGTGCGCCTTCTCGACCTCGTCGAGCAGCACCACCGAGTAAGGGCGGCGGCGGACCGACTCGGTGAGCTGGCCGCCCTGGTCGTAGCCGACGTAGCCGGGAGGCGCACCGACCAGGCGGGCCACCGAGTGCTTCTCGGAGTACTCGCTCATGTCGATGCGGATCATCGCCCGCTCGTCGTCGAACAGGAACGCCGCCAGCGCCTTCGCGAGTTCGGTCTTGCCCACGCCGGTGGGGCCGAGGAACAGGAACGAGCCGGTCGGGCGGTCCGGGTCGGCCACTCCGGCGCGCGTCCTGCGCACCGCGTCCGACACGACGCGCACGGCCTCGGCCTGGCCGACGACCCTGCGGGCCAGTTCGTCCTCCATGCGCAGCAGCTTGGCGGTCTCGCCCTCCAGGAGCCTTCCCGCCGGGATGCCGGTCCACGCCGCCACCACGTCCGCGACGTCGTCGGGGCCGACCTCCTCCTTCAGCATCGCGGCGTCCTGTGTGGACTCCGCGGCGACGGAGAGTTCCTTCTCCAGCTGGGGGATGCGGCCGTAGCGGAGTTCCGCGGCGCGGCCGAGGTCGCCGTCGCGCTCGGCCCGTTCGGACTCGCCGCGCAACGACTCCAGCTGCTCCTTCAGGCCGCGCACGCGGTCGATGGAGCCCTTCTCGTTCTGCCACCTGGCCGTGAGCGCCGACAGTGCCTCGCGCTTCTCCGCGAGCTCGGCGCGCAGGGCGTGCAGCCGTTCGATCGACGCCGGGTCGGACTCCTTGGCGAGCGCCATCTCCTCGATCTCGAGGCGCCGCACGGCACGTTCGACGGTGTCGATCTCGACGGGCCGCGAGTCGATCTCCATGCGCAGCCGGGACGCGGCCTCGTCGACGAGGTCGATGGCCTTGTCCGGCAGGAAGCGCGCGGTGATGTAGCGGTCGGACAACGTCGAGGCGGCGACGAGGGCGGCGTCCGTGATGCGCACGCCGTGGTGCACCTCGTAGCGCTCCTTGAGGCCGCGCAGGATGCCGACCGTGTCCTCGACCGAGGGTTCGCCGACCAGCACCTGCTGGAAGCGGCGCTCCAGGGCGGCGTCCTTCTCGATGTGCTGGCGGTACTCGTCCAGGGTCGTGGCACCGACCATGCGCAGCTCACCGCGGGCGAGCATCGGCTTGATCATGTTGCCGGCGTCCATCGCCGACTCACCGGTCGCGCCGGCACCGACGATCGTGTGCAGCTCGTCGATGAACGTGATGACCTGCCCGGCCGAGTCGGTGATCTCCTTCAGGACGGCCTTGAGCCGCTCCTCGAACTCACCGCGGTACTTGGCGCCCGCGACCATCGAGCCGAGGTCGAGGGACACGACCTTCTTGCCGCGCAACGACTCCGGCACGTCGCCGGCCACGACGCGCTGCGCCAGGCCCTCGACGATCGCGGTCTTGCCGACACCGGGCTCACCGATCAGCACGGGGTTGTTCTTGGTGCGCCGCGACAGCACCTGCACGACCCGGCGGATCTCGGCGTCACGGCCGATCACGGGGTCGAGCTCGCCCTTGCGCGCACGTTCGGTCAGGTCGACGCCGTACTTCTCCAGCGCCTTGTAGGTGCCCTCGGGATCGGCCGACGTCACCCGCGCCGAGCCGCGCACCTTCGCGAAGGCCTCGGTCAGCGCGTCAGGCGTCGCACCGTGCCGCCGCAGCAGGTCGGCCACCTGGCCACCGTGCTGCGCCAGCCCGACGAGCAGGTGCTCGGTCGAGACGTACTCGTCACCCATCTCGGTGGCGAGCTCCTGCGCCTTGCCGATCACCCGCACGGCGTCGCGCGAGAACTGCGGAGCGGACACGGTGGAACCGGACGCGCTGGGCAACGAGCGGGAGAGCTGCTCCAGCTCCTTGCGCACCTGCGCCGGGTCGGCACCCACCGCCGACAGCAACGGCGCGGTCAACCCGTCCGTCTGCGCCAGCAGTGCACTGAGCAGGTGCACGGAACCCACGTCCGGGTTCCCGTTCAGCGTCGCGGCCTGCACCGCCGCGGAAACGGCCTGCTGCGTCTTGGTCGTCGGGTTGAAAGCGTCCATTCCTCCACCTCGTGGTCAGCCTCAAGCATGGACCATCATCCCGCACAACGTCAGAAAAGTTGAGTGTGTTCCGCTCAACCTTGAACTCGGCCCAGATCACACGTCCGTCCCGAAATTCAGGCCGCCGCTCGCACGGGTTGGGCGAAGATCAGCGCCATGACCTCAATCATCCACAACATCACGGTCGACGCGCGCGACTCCTACGGCATCGCGTCGTGGTGGGGCCAGGTCCTGGACCTGCCACTCGACCCGGAGGACAACCCCGGCGACCCGGAGTGCCTGATCCACCTGCCGAGCGGCATCCGCTACCTGTTCATCAACGTCCCGGAGGACAAGGAGCTCAAGAACCGCCTGCACATCGACCTGCAGCCGACCGACGGCACCCGCGACGAGGAGGTGGAACGCCTCGTCGGCATCGGTGCGACGATCTTCGACGATCAGCGCAGGCCGGACGGCACCGGCTGGGTCACGATGCGCGACCCCGAGGGCAACGAGTTCTGCGTGGAACGCAGCGCAGCCGAACGCGCCGCGACCTCCTGATCACCGTCACCCGAAAGCACCAGCAGCTTGTCCACAGCGGGTGCCGACTTGTCCACAATCCGCAGGTCAGTATCCACAGGTGAACCGGTTTCAGTGGCGACCGTCAGTGCACCAGAACCCGTTGGGGTGACAACCTCGTCGTCGTCCATCGAGTCCCGCAGCGGCTGTTCCTTGATCATCAGCACCGCGATGACCGTGAACACGGCGAGACCGGCGGCGATCAGGAACAACTCACCCATCGCGTCACCGTAGGAGTCCCGCACCACGGGGGAGAGGGACCCGGGGTCGAGCGTCTTGGTGCTCACGGAGGCAGCCAGCACCGCCCCGAGCACCGAGACGCCGGCCGTCCCACCCAGCGACCGCAGGAACGTGGCCGTGGAACTGGCGGCCCCGAGATCGGCCATCCCGACCCCGTTCTGCACGGCCAGCACGAGGTTCTGCATGGTCAGCCCCACCCCGACACCGACCAGCGCCAGGTAGGCCCCCATCAGCACCAGGTTGGTCCGGTGGTCGATCGTCCCGAGCAACGCCAGCCCGGCGACCAGCGAGAACGACCCCCACACCAGGTAGCTCTTCCACTTGCCGCTCTTGGCGATCAACTGCCCGCTGACCGTGGACGAGATGCTCAGCCCGAGCACCAGCGGCACCGTCAACAGCCCGGCCTTGGTGGGCGAGAACCCACGCGCGATCTGGAAGTACTGCCCCATGAACACCGAGGCCCCGAACATCGCCGTGCCCACCGCGACACCACCAAGCATCGCCAGCACCACGGTCCGGTTCTTGAACAGGTGCAGCGGAATGACCGGAGCCGAAGCCCGCCGTTCCACGAAGTAGGCCCCACCCAGCGCCAGCAACGCCCCACCGACGAACAGCGCACTCTCCCGGCTCACCCAGGCGAAGTCCTTACCGGCGAACGACACCCACATCAGCACCAGGCTGACACCACCGGTGATCAGCGTGGCCCCGAGGTAGTCGATCTTCACCCGCTGCTTCTTGACCGGCAGGTGCAACGTCTTGTGCAACACGGCCAACGCCACCAGCGCCAACGGCACGCAGACGAAGAAGCACCACCGCCACCCGGGCCAGTCGACGAGGAACCCACCGACCAACGGCCCGCCAACGGTCCCGGCGGAGATCACCATCCCGGTGTACCCGCTGTACCGCCCACGCTCGCGCGGACTGAGCAGCGCACCGACGACAACCTGCCCCAGCGCCTGCACACCACCCATGCCAAGCCCTTGCACGACCCGGAACGAGATGAGCTGCTCCATGTTCTGGCTGAACCCGGCCAGAACAGAACCGACGACGAACAACACGATCGCAGCCTGCAACAACCTCTTCTTGTCAAAGAGGTCAGCGAGCTTCCCCCACAACGGCGTACTGGCGGTGGACGCCAGCAACATCGCGGTGATGACCCACGTGTACTGGGTCTGCGTGCCCTTGAGCTCGGCGAGGATCGTCGGGAGAGCATTCGAAACGATGGTGGAGCTGAGGATCGCGACCAGCAACGCCACCCAGATGCCGGACAGTGCTTCGAGGATCTCCCGATGCGACGAGGGCCGAGTCAAACCGGCACACCTCCAGTAATTAGTTGATGTCATACAACTATATCTGGAGATAGTTAGCTAGGCCAACTAATTCAGTGGCTGATGCATCACACCCAGGGTCACCCAGCCCACTGGAGCCCAAGTCGCACGCGAAGCCGAAGGCGAGCCACCCACCCAAACGCGATGCCGAAGGCGAGCCGTCCCTTCGCATGCGAAGCCGAAGGCGAGCCGTCTTTACCGCGCGGGCCTGGCGGTGGGGTCCCGTCACGAGTCGCGCCACAGCTCTTGCTGCATGCAGGTAGGGGTGTCAAGCGGACACGCTTTTCGTCCGCTTGACACCCCTACCTGCATGTGGCCCGCTCTTGGCGCGACTCGTGACGGGACCCCACCGCCACAACGCACTCTCCACGCAACCGGCGGCCGCCCAACGCAACAGGCGTGCCATCAACCCACAGGCGGCGCCACCCCCCGATCAGATTGCCGGGGGTCTGGGGGCAGAGCCCCCAGGAAAACGCACGCAGCCGCAAGGCCGCCCGCAACCCAACCACCCACAAGGTCGCGGCAGCCCACGTCACCCGCCGGCATCACTCATCTTGTCGGCCTTGACCCCGAAGAAGTCCCCACCCTTCCTCTTGACATCATCAGTCCCCCAATGCCGAACCCGATCCACAGGCACCATCCGCGGGATGTGCTTGCGGCAGTGGACGTAGGCCTCCCGAACCTCAACCACCACCCACCGCTCGACCTTCTTCACCCCAGGACCGGTCTCCTCGTCCTCGGAGGCGAACTCCTCAAGCGGAGCGATCCGGGCCCGCCCGTTCACATGCAGCCCGATCAGGTCCTCGGCGAAGTCGACCATCAACATCCCGACGTGCGGGTTCTCCATGATGTTCCCGAGCGAGGCCATGACCCCGTTCCCCCGATACTCGGGGTACACGAGGGTCCGGGAGTCGACAACACGGATGAACCCGGCCGACCCGGCACGCAGCGAGGAGTCGCACTCCCCGTCCGCATCAGCGGTCGAGATGAAGGCCATCTCCATCCGGCCCACGAACTCGGCCATCGCGGGGTTGAGGTGATCGAGAACCTGGTCCGAGTAGAAGCGTGTAGCGCGGTCGGACGTCTCCAGGGCACATTGGAGGAAGTGCTCTCCGCGTGAGCCGGGGAGCTCGACACGGTCGGGTGAGGTGGTTTCAGTCAGCTCAGGCAGGGACACGCGCCCAACCCAAGCACGCAAGCGCGCAACCCGGTACAGAAGGACCCTCACATTCACACTGTTGCGGTAACAACTACTCACCTAGAGTGACCATGCTTCGCTCGAAGGTGGCATCAAGGAGTCAAACGGCCCGATCAGGGGTTACTGTCCACCCTGTCGGGGGACGGATGCTTGACGAGGACGAACGGTGCCTTGCCGGCACCACCCAGAACGACGACGAAGAACGTGGAGACTGCGCGCGGACCATGACTGCGAACGCTGTGCTGAGCCCCATCCCTACCCCGCCCCACCGAGAGCCCCCGCCTGGTGTCACCGCGATGGTGCGGATGATCCGGGAGAGCTTCGCCGTGGTGGAGCCGCATTCCGAAGAAGTGGCGAAGTTCTTCTACGGGATGCTCTTCTCGCTCTCGCCTGCCACACGCGAGATGTTCCCCGCGAACATGGAGGTGCAACGCAGCCGTCTGCTGCGCGCCCTCGTGCACGTGGTGCAGATGGTCGACCGCCCGGACGACCTCATCCCCTTCCTGCGTCAGCTGGGTCGTGACCACCGGAAGTTCGGTGTCATCAACGTCCACTACGAGGCGGTCGGGACGGCACTGCTGTCCGCGGTGAAGAAGTTCGCCGGCGCCGCCTGGACGCCCAAGGTCGAGATGGCGTGGGCCGAGGCCTACACCCTCATGGCCAGGGCGATGCAGGAGGCGGCCGACGCCGACAACGGGCCCGCCTACTGGCACGCGACGGTGCTGGAGCATCAGCGCGTCTCGTGGGACCTGGCCGTCGTCCGGCTGCAACCGGACCACCCCGTCAGCTACAAGGCCGGTCAGTACGTCAGCGTGGAGACGCCGCAGCGCAAGCGCCTGTGGCGGTACTACTCGCCGGCGAACGCACCGCGCGAGGACGGCGTCATCGAGTTCCACATCCGGTCCGTCGACGGCGGCTGGGTGTCCCGCTCGGTGGTCGGCCACACGCAGGCCGGTGACACGTGGCGCATCGGGCCGCCCATGGGACGTCTCTCGGTCGACCGCACGTCCGGGACGGACATCCTGATGGTGGCCGGTGGCACGGGTGTCGCGCCGATGCACGCCATGATCGACGAGATGGCGCAGTACGGCGAGAACCCGCGCGTGCACCTGTTCTACGGCGGCCGCACCCGCGAGGACCTCTACGACCTGGACAACCTGCAGCGCATCGCGACCACGAACCCGTGGCTCACGGTCGTGCCGGTGCTGGAGTCCGACCCCGGCGTCCGGGGTGTCGAGCAGGGCAGCCTCGCCGACGTGGTCACCCGCTACGGCGCGTGGGAAGACCGCGACGTCCTGGTCTGCGGCAGCCCCGCCATGATCAGATCGACGGTGTCCCGCATGCTGGTCGCCGGAACTCCGCTTGACCGGATCAAGTACGACCCGTTCACGCTGGACTAAACTCGGCACGTCGAAAGCGACTGGCGTGCCGAGGGTGGAAGTGACCACCGGGAAGCGACGGCCGAGCGCACCGAACGCCTGGGTGCCCGGCACGGAGTGATGCCGTGCTGCGCGAAGTCGATCCCGAGATCGCCACCCTGATCCAGGCCGAGGAACACCGCCAGGCCCGCAAACTGCGCATGATCGCGTCCGAGAACGACGTGTCGGCGGCCGTGCTTGAGGCAACAGGCTCGGTGCTGACGAACAAGTACTCCGAGGGCTACCCCGGCAAGCGCTACTACGAGGGCCAGCAGGTCATCGACCAGGTCGAACTGCTGGCTCAGGACCGCGCGAAGGCGCTCTTCGGCGTCGACCACGCGAACGTCCAGCCGTACTCGGGCTCCCCGGCGAACCTCGCCGTGTACCTGGCGTTCCTGCAGCCTGGCGACACCGTGATGGGCATGTCCCTGCCGATGGGCGGCCACCTCACGCACGGCTGGAGCGTCTCGGCCACCGGCAAGTGGTTCCGCAGCGTCCAGTACGAGGTCCGCAAGGACACCGGCCGCGTCGACATGGACGAGGTCCACGCGCTCGCACTCGCCGAACGCCCGAAGGTGATCTTCTGCGGTGGCACGGCGATCCCGCGCACCATCGACTTCCCGGCGTTCGCGGACATCGCCAGGGAGGTCGGCGCACTGCTGGTCGCCGACATCGCGCACATCGCGGGGCTCGTCGCCGGCGGCGCGCACCCGTCGCCGGTCGGACACGCGCCGGTGATCACCACGACCACGCACAAAACGCTCAGGGGCCCGCGTGGCGCCATGATCCTCACCGACGCCGCACACGCGAAGGCGATCGACCGGGCGGTCTTCCCCGGTCTGCAGGGCGGCCCGCACAACCACACGACGGCCGCCATCGCCGTCGCACTGCACGAGGCCGCGAAGCCGGAGTTCCGCGACTACGCGCACATGATCGTGAAGAACGCGCAGGCGCTCGCGGAGGCGTTGCTGGAACGCGGGTTCGACCTGGTGTCGGGCGGCACGGACAACCACCTGGTGCTGATCGACCTGACGTCCAAGCTGATCGGCGGCAAGCCGGCCGCGCAGGCGCTCGACCGCGCGGGCATCGAGCTGAACTACAACGCCGTCCCGTTCGACAGCCGCAAGCCGTTCGACCCGTCCGGCATCCGGCTCGGCACGCCCGGCATCACGACGCGCGGCCTCAGGCCCGAGCAGATGCCGTTGATCGCGGACTGGATGGACCGCGCGATCGCCGCGCACGACAACGACCAGGCGCTGGACCGCATCGCCGCCGAGGTCGAGGAACTACTCGGCTCGCTCTAGTGGTGTGGCCCGCCAACGGGCCGGGTCACGCCACCAAGGAGCCGACGGCCGCACGCACGTCGCTGAACGTCCGGCGGGCGACTTCCGCGAAGTCCCCGCCGGTCTCCAGCCAGCGCTCGTAGCCGTGGTTGAACGCCAGCACGCCCAGCTCCGCGGCCACGGCGGCTTCCAGTTCCGGCACCCCGCGCCGCTTCAACGCGTCGGTCATCGCGACGGCGAACCCGACCATCTTCAACGCGGCCCGCTCGCGCAGCTCGTCGTTGCCCGCGATCACCACGAGCCGCTGCGGACCGTGCGCCCTGCACTCGTCGGTGAACGTCCCTGCCGTCGCCAGCAGCGCCGCCTCGACCGCCTCCAGCGGCCCCGCCTCCGCGGGCGCACCGGAGATCGCGCCGGTCATCAGGTCGGCCAGCACGTCCTGGCCGCCGAAGAGCACCTCGCGCTTGTCCCGGAAGTGCCGGAAGAACGTGCTCTTCGTGAGGCCCGCGCGCTCGGCGATCTGCGCGACCGCGGTGTTCTCGTACCCCTGCTCGCTGAACAGGTCGAGCGCGGCGCGCACCAACCGCTCCCGCGCGTCCGGCTCCCATCGACCCATGACCCACATCCTAAGTGATGGGACTTGGTCTCATCACTCTGCTACGGTGATGAGACCAAGTCCCATCACTTGAAGGAAGTGCCATGAAGGTCTTCGTCACGGGCGCCAGCGGCCACGTCGGCTCGGCGCTGGTCCCGGAACTGCTGCGAGCGGGACACCAGGTCGTCGGACTGGCCCGGTCCGACGCCTCCGCCGCCAAGCTCGACGCCCAGGGCGCCACGGTCCGGCTCGGCGACCTGGACGACCTCGACGGGTTGCGCAAGGGCGCGGCCGAGGCGGACGCCGTGATCCACCTGGCGTTCAAGCACGACGAGATGTACGCGGGCGACTACCAGGGCGCCTCCGACGCCGACCTCGCCGTCGTCCAGGCCTTCCTAGACGAGCTCGCCGGCACCGGCAAGGCGTTGATCGGCACCTCCGGCACGCTGTCGTACTCGGGCCTCGGCCGCACCGCCACCGAGGAGGAGCGGGTCTCCAGCGAGGGCCCGCGCGGCGCCGCGCGCAACGCGATCATCGACGCCGCGGACGTCCGCGGCTCGGTCGTCGTGCTGCCGCCGACCGTCCACAGTGCACTGGACACGGCCGGTTTCATCCCGATCCTGGTCAGGACCGCCCGTGCCACGGGGATTTCCGGCTACCCCGGCGACGGCGCGAACCGCTGGTCCGCCACGCACACGCTGGACGCGGCGAGGCTCTACCGGCTGGCCGCGGAGAAGGCACCCGCGGGCTCGGTGCTGCACGCGGTCGCGGAGGAGGCCGTGACGATGCGGGAGATCGCCGAGGTCATCGGGCGGAAGCTGGACGTACCTGTCGAGAGCATTCCGGTGGAACGCGGCCAGGAGCACTTCGGCCCGCTCGCGTTCATGGTCTCGCGGGACGCGCCCACGTCCGGTGCGCGCACGAAAGCGTTGCTGGGCTGGGAAACGAAGGAACCCGGCATCCTGGAGGACCTGGAGGCCGGGTTCTACTTCGAGCAGCGGTGAGTCAGCGGGACTCTCGCCCGGCGACCCACTTCGCGAGGCGTTCACCGGGAGCGTTCTGGCCCGTGCACTCCTCGACGAGGGCTGCGAAAGCGCGCGGCGTGGCGTCGTAGTACTCCTCGATCGCCCGCCGTTCGCGCGCATCGCCCTTCTCGTGCGCCGTGTTCGCGATGCGCAACCAGTAGAAGTCGGCGTCGAGTTCACCGGCCGCGATCAGGTCGAGCACGCGCGGGAGCAGGTAGCGCGCGAAGTTCTCGTCGCCGATCTTGCCGGAACGCAACCAGTACGTCTCGACCTGCTCGGCCGTCAGTTCGCGCAACGGCACGGTCGTGAACGGCGCCACGTCCGCTGCTGTGAGGCAGTGGTCGCAGAACTCGACCACTCGCGGACGCGGCATCGCGAAGACGTCGTACAGGCGCTCGATCATTTGCGGGGCTTCGGTTTCCACACGACGAGCGCGGTCTCCTGCCGGATCGGCACGAGGTCGCGGCGGTAGGACGCGTGCACGGCGGCGGCCGTGGAATCGGCTGCCGCCATGGCCTGCGCGAGCTCCTGCTGGAGCTCGGCGACCCGCGACCGCAGCGCATCGACCTGGTTCTCCAGGTCGATGATCCGCTTGATGCCGGCGAGGTTCACGCCCTCGTCCTGCGAGAGGCGCTGGACTTCCCGCAGCAGCACGATGTCGCGCATCGAGTAGCGGCGGCCGCCACCGGACGTGCGGCCCGGCGAGACCAGACCCATCCGGTCGTAGGACCGCAGGGTCTGGGCGTGCAGGCCCGACAGCTGGGCCGCCACCGAGATCACGAAGAACGGCGTGTCCTCATCAGTTCCCGGCGGGAACGGAAAACCCACCGAACTCACCGCCCTTCGAGGAGTGCGTTCAGATCGCCGCGCGGGTCGTGGTCCTGGGTCACTTCGGCGTACGCCTCGAGTGCCTTGCGGGCCTCGGACGACAGGTTGTTCGGCACCGCGACCTCCAGGGTGATCAGGAGATCGCCCGCGGTGCCGTCCCGCTTCGTGATCCCCTTGCCCCGTGCCCGCAGCACCCGCCCGGAGGCGGTGCCGGCAGGCACCTTCAAGGAAACCTTGCCGTCCAGCGTGGGCACGGTCAACGTGGTTCCGAGCGCGAGCTCGGAGAACGTCATCGGCGCCGTCAGCGTCAGGTCGTTGCCCTGACGGCCGAAGATGCCGTGCGGGTTGACGTGCACGCGCACGAACAGGTCACCGTTCGGGCCACCGTTGCGCCCCGGTTCGCCTTGTCCCGCAAGGCGGATCCGCTGGCCGTCGGCGACTCCCGAAGGAATCCGGACGGTCAGCGTGCGGGTGCGGGTGCTGACGCCGTCGCCACCGCACTCGGGGCACGGGTCGTCGATGATCCGGCCGGTGCCGCGGCAGTCGCGGCACGGCTCGCTGAACGCGAACGCGCCCTGCGACCGCGTGACGAGGCCGGAACCCGAACACGTCGCACAGGTGTGCGGCGTGGTGCCGGGCTTGGCACCGGAGCCGTTGCACGTCGTGCAGGCGGCGGGGGACGACAGGCGCAGCGGCACCGTCGCGCCCTTCACCGCCTCGGTGAAGTCGATGCGGACGTCGGTCTCGACGTCCTCACCACGACGCGGCCGTGTGGGCGAACCCGCCGCCGCGCCGCCGCGCCGGTTGAACAGCCCGCCGAGCAGGTCGCCGAGGCCACCGCCACCGGTGCCCTGCGCGGCACGGCCGAACAGGTCGTTGACGTCGAACCCGCCGGAGCCGAAGCCACCGGAGCCCGGGAACCCGCCGCCGCCCGCGAACAGGCGGCGGGCCTCGTCGTACTGCTTGCGCTTGGCCGCGTCCGACAGCACGCCGTAGGCCTCGGAGACCGCCTTGAAGCGGGCCTCGGCCTTGGCGTCACCGGGGTTCGCGTCCGGGTGCAGCTCGCGCGCGAGCTTGCGGTAAGACTTCTTGATCTCGTCCGCGGTCGCCTCGGAGGAGACGCCCAGCTCGCGGTAGAAGTCCTTCTCGATCCAGTCCCTCTGACTCACCGGACGGCTCCTCCTCCCTAGGCTTCTTCGGACGGTGCGGCGGGCTCGTGGTCGGTCACCGCGACGAGCGCGGGCCGGACGAGCTTGTCGCCGAACGTGTAGCCACGACGCAGAACGGCCGTGACGGTCGGGCCGTCGACGTCCGGGGACGTGCTGTGCTGCACGGCCTCGTGCACCGACGGGTCGAACGCCTCGCCGTCGTGCGCGAACGGCTCCAGACCGGTCTTGGCCAGCGTGGACACGAGCTTGTCCGCCACCGCCTTGAAGGCACCGGTCAGGTCGCCGTGCGCGGCGGCCCGCTCGATGTCGTCCAGCACCGAGAGCAGTTCGGAGGCGACGGACGCCTTCGCGTTGTTGATCACCGCTTCCCGGTCGCGTTCCACCCGCTTGCGGTAGTTCGCGTACTCGGCGGTGAGCCGCTGCAGGTCGGCGGTGCGCTCGTCGAGCTGGGTCTTCAGCTCGGCGGCCACCTCGTCCACGACCTCGGCGACCAGGGGTTCGGCCGGAGCAGCACCTTCCTCGTCGGCAGCGTGGGCCGGCGGCCGGACCTCACCCGTTTCGGGGTCGATCCGGCGCCGGTCGTTCACGACTACCTGAGGCTGCTCCTCGTCAGGGGCGGCGTGCCTCGGTTCGGTCACTTCTTCTCGTCCTCGTCCACGATCTCGGCGTCGACGACGTCGTCCTGGCCGGCCTTGGCACCGGCGCCCGCACCAGCGGCACCCGGCGCGTCAGCACCGGGGGCCTCGGCACCGGGAGCGCCCGGAGCGTTGGCGTAGATCGCCTGGCCGATGGCCTGGGACTCGGTCGCGAGCTTCTCGACCGCCGTCTTGATGGCGTTGATGTCGGTGCCCTTGAGCGCCTCGGTCGCCTCGGCGATCGCCGCATTGACCTTGTCCTTGATCTCGGCCGGGAGCTTGTCGTCGTTCTCCTTGACGACCTTCTCCGTCTGGTAGACGAGCGTCTCGGCCTGGTTGCGGACCTCGGCTTCCTCGCGGCGGCGCTTGTCCTCCTCCGCGTGGGCCTCGGCGTCCTTCACCATGCGCTCGATGTCGTCCTTCGGCAGCGCGGAGCCACCGGTGATCGTCATCGACTGCTCCTTGCCGGTGCCCAGGTCCTTCGCCGACACGTGGACGATGCCGTTCGCGTCGATGTCGAAGGTGACCTCGATCTGCGGCACGCCACGCGGGGCGGGCGGCAGGCCGGTCAGCTCGAACATGCCGAGCTTCTTGTTGTGCGCCGCGATCTCGCGCTCGCCCTGGAAGACCTGGATCTGCACGGACGGCTGGCTGTCGTCGGCCGTCGTGAAGGTCTCGGAGCGCTTCGTCGGGATCGTGGTGTTGCGCTCGATCAGCTTGGTCATGATGCCGCCCTTGGTCTCGATGCCGAGGGACAGCGGGGTGACGTCGAGCAGCAGGACGTCCTTGACCTCACCCTTGAGGACACCGGCCTGCAGGGCGGCGCCGACGGCGACGACCTCGTCCGGGTTCACGCCCTTGTTGGGCTCGCGGCCGCCGGTCAGCTCCTTGACGAGCTCCGCGACGGCGGGCATGCGGGTCGAGCCACCGACGAGCACGACGTGGTCGATGTCGCCGACGGAGACGCCGGCGTCCTTGATCACGTTGTTGAACGGCGCGCGGGTGCGCTCGAGCAGGTCGTTCGTGATCCGCTGGAACTCGGCGCGGGACAGCGTCTCGTCGAGGAACAGCGGGTTCTTGTCGCCGTCGACCGTGATGTACGGCAGGTTGATCGAGGCGTTGTTGGAGCTCGACAGCTCGATCTTGGCCTTCTCGGCGGCCTCGCGGATGCGCTGCAGGGCCATCTTGTCCTTGGTCAGGTCGATGCCGTTGGCCTGCTTGAAGCGCTCGACCAGCCAGTCGACGACGCGCTGGTCCCAGTCGTCGCCACCGAGGTGGTTGTCACCGGAGGTCGCCCGGACCTCGACCACGCCGTCGCCGAGCTCGAGCAGCGAGACGTCGAACGTGCCGCCACCGAGGTCGAAGACCAGGATGGTCTGCTCCTTCTCGCCCTTGTCGAGGCCGTAGGCCAGAGCGGCCGACGTCGGCTCGTTGACGATGCGGAGCACGTTGAGGCCCGCGATCTGGCCGGCCTCCTTGGTGGCCTGGCGCTGCGCGTCCTCGAAGTAGGCGGGGACGGTGATGACCGCGTCGGTGATCTCCTCGCCCAGGTACGCCTCGGCGTCGCGCTTGAGCTTCATCAGCACGCGCGCGCTGATCTCCTGCGAGGTGTACTTCTTGCCGTCGATCTCGTCGGTCTGCCAGTTCGTGCCGACGTGGCGCTTGACCGACCGAATGGTGCGGTCGACGTTGGTGACGGCCTGGTTCTTCGCGGGCTGGCCCACGAGGACCTCGCCGTTCTTGGCGAAAGCGACGATGGACGGGGTCGTCCTGGAGCCCTCCGAGTTGGCGATGACCGTCGGCTCACCGCCTTCGAGGACTGCGACGACCGAGTTGGTCGTCCCGAGGTCGATGCCGACTGCACGCGCCATTGGAGTTCCTTCCGCTAGTACTTGTTGAGCGTTGCTGACTCAAGTTTGCCATCTCGCCCAACCTTGAGCCTACCCGACTCAAGCTTTCTGACTGTCCCAACGGCCGACAAGGTCTGCTTGTTCCCTCACAACGCGCCGAGGGCCACTCCATGTGGAGTGGCCCTCGACACATTCGCCCCGGTCAAGCTCAAGCGGCGAACACCTGGACGTCCCCGGAGTCCGCGGTGAGGCTGAGCTCGAGCGATGCGCCGGGATCGGTCGGCACGTGGATCGCACGCTCACCGCTGCCCGACGATCCGGTGATCCTGAACGGGCCCCCCGGCACCCGGACGGTGACGCTGCCGGACCCGCTGTTGGCCCGCACCGACTTCGCCGCCGACAACGTCAGGGCGATGTCCCCGGAGTCGGCTTTGGCGATCACCTCGTTCTCCAGCGAGGTGCCCTCGATGTCTCCGGAACCGGTGTCGAGCAGCGCCTTGCCCTTGACCGCGTCCAGCGCGATCCGGCCGGACCCCATGTCGGCCGTGACGGCGCCACCGATCCTGGTGCCCTCGAAGCCACCGGACCCGTTCTTCACCTTGACGTCTCCCGCGATGTCGCGGGTGGTGATCCTGCCGGAGCCGGTCTTGAACTCGACGGAGGCCAGCCCCTCGATGATCACGTCGCCCGAACCGATGTCACCGACCACCGTGGTGGCCGCGGACGGCACCAGGACCTCGTAGTTGATCTCGCAGTCGTTGCCGCAGCCGTCCAGCACCAGCGTGTTGCCCTCGACGCGGTGTGCGACGCCCGACGGCTTGTTGTCCCGCTCGTGCTCGACCCTGCGGTGAACCTTCGCCTCGCTCAGGCCCTGCTGGTACCGGATCGTCACGTCCCCGGAGTCCTGGTCGCTGCGGACCTTCACCGAAGTGATCGTCCCCGCGACCACGTGGTCGTCGGAGAACTCGTACTTCATGATGCGAATGCCACAGCCGGTCAGCCCTGTGAGCACCGCCCCCGCAAGCAACGCCACCAGCGCCGTCCTCATCATGAGCACAAAACTAGAGGTGGCGGCGCCCGGCTACACGGCTGCAAGCCCCCGAAGCGGGGGTGGGGTTGTCCCTACCCGTCTCAGACCAGGTCTTCGAGCACCGCGCGCAACGCCGGAGCGGTGCGCGCCGGGTCGTTGAGGAACCGCGTCGACGCCAATACGTGCGCGGGCGCGATCCGTTCCCACAGCAGGCCGTCGACCGGCACCTCGGCGATGTGCAGCTCGACGCTCTGCGCCCACCGGCCGATGCGCGACTCGATGCCGCGCAGCACGTCGCCCATCGGCAACGCGGCAGGGCTCTGCACCTGGTGCAGCCGTTCGATGCCCGGCTTCAGCGCAAGCACCACGGCACGGCTGGCCGGACGGGTCAGCAACGCCTCGGCGTCCTCGGGCGTCGTGGGTTCGGCTCCCCGGCGGCACGCGTCCAGCGCGTCGTTCCACCAGCCCGGCCATTCGGCGGTCACCGCGGCGCGGTCGGTGCCCGGCGGCACCTGCACCGGCAACGACGGGTCCAGGCCCGGCACGTGCGGCTCGACGTCGACCGACAACGCCAGCGAGTCGCGCACGTACAGCGCGGAGAGCAGCCCCAGGCTCACCCCGTGGCTGATGCCGGACACCTCTCGCGCGAACCTCATGGCTTCATTCTTCCTTCGGTGCGGCCGTGAAATCGTCGCGGCCGCGGATCAAGAAGGACACGATTGGCTCCAGCTCGTCCTCGTTCGGAGCAACGTCGGCGATCAGGCCCTGCAGCAGCAGTCCGTCGATGGCCGCGAGGAACGCCCGGAACGCGAGGGGGTCCGCCGGCCGCACCACCTCGACCGCCCGGTCCAGCCACCGGCGCGCGGCGGGCTTCAGCTCGGGACGCCGGCCGGCCAGCAGGTACAGCTCGTACTCGGCGAGCGTGCGGCCGCGGTTCTCGTTGACCGCCTCCGCCAGGCTCCGCGCGATCTCGCGGGCGCTGCCGCCGCTCGCGACGATCTTCAGCATGTCATCGCACAGCTCTTCCGCCGACCAAAGCAGCGTCGCGATCAGAAGGTCGTCGAGCGTCGCGAAGTAGTAGGTAGGTGCTGTCGTCGGCACACCCGCCTCACGGGCGACGCTGCGATGTGTCACGCCCGCGACGCCTTCACGTTCGATCACGCGCAGGGTGGCCTCGACGATGGCTCGCCGCTTCTTCTCGCCGCGCGCCTTGCGGCCGTCGACCTTCTGCAACTCCGCTGTCGCGGTCAGTGCGTCCTCCCGAGTTCGAGCGTCACCACGCCCCCGATGATCAGGACCAGCCCGATGACCATCGTGGGGTTGAGGGTTTCGCCGAGGAACTTCCAGCCGATGATCGCGACCGAAGCAACGCCGATAGCGGACCATACGGCGTAGGCGACGCCCACGGGCATACCCAACTTCAACGCGCGCGAAAGCACGGTGAAGGCGATGGCGTACCCGAGGACGACGACCACGGACGGCCAGAGCCTGGTGAAGCCCTCGGACAGTTTCAACGAGACGGTGGCGGCGACTTCCGCCACGATCGCCGCGGCGAGGTACAGGTACAACACGGCGGCCTCCGGCTGCTCAGGACTACTACCTGAACAAGTGTTCCACAAGTTTTCGATCAATTTCCGGATTCTTGACCGGTACGTGAGGAGACCCCGGCCACGTCCAAGTGGTTACTCACCGGTAACGTGTCCTAGAATCCCGCCATGACCCTCCAGCTGGTTCTCGGACTCGTCGCCGTGGCGGTGAGCGTCGTCGCCTGGGGCGTGTTCGTCGCCGGTGTGCTGAAGCAGATCAAGATCATTCGGCTCGGCCAGCCGGACGGCACCCGCATGGGCCCGTTCGTGCCGCGCATGAAGACGATGATCGTCGAGTTCGTCGCGCACACCAGAATGGCGAAGTTCCGCTCGGTCGCCCCGTGGCACTGGATGGTGATGTGGGGCTTCCTCATCGGCTCCGCCGTGCTGTTCGAGGCGTACGGCGAGGTGTTCGACCCGCACTTCCACTGGCCGATCATCGGCACGTGGTCGGTCTGGCTGCTGCTGATCGAACTGCTGGGCCTCGGCACGGTCGTCGGCGGTGTGGCCCTGGCGATCATCCGCCAGCTCAACCACCCGCGCCGCGCCGACCGCGTCTCGCGCTTCCTGGGCTCCGACTTCAAGTCCGCGTACTTCGTCGAGGCCGTCGTGGTCATCGAGGGCGTCGGCATCCTGATGGTCAAGGCGTTCAAGCAGTCGAGCGGCCTGGAGGTCGCCCCGCTGTGGACGTCGTTCGTGACGCAGCCGCTCGCGCAGATCCTGCCCGCCGCGCCCATCTGGGTGTCGGTGATGGCGCTGGTCAAGCTGCTGAGCGGCATGATCTGGCTGATCGTGGTCGGCCGGAACCTCACGATGGGCGTCGCCTGGCACCGGTTCTCGGCGTTCTTCAACATCTACTTCAAGCGCGAGGACGACGGTGGCGTCGCCCTGGGCGCGCTGAAGCCGATGATGTCCGGCGGCAAGGTCCTCGACCTCGAGGAGGCCGACCCGGACAAGGACGTGTTCGGCGTCGGCAAGGTCGAGGACTTCACCTGGAAGGGCGTCCTCGACTTCTCCACCTGCACCGAGTGCGGCCGCTGCCAGTCGCAGTGCCCCGCCTGGAACACCGGCAAGCCGTTGTCCCCCAAGCTGGTGATCACGCAGCTGCGCGACCACATGTACGCCAAGGCGCCGTACCTGCTCGCCGGTGGCTCGCGGGACATGGCGGGCGACGAGGTCGGCCTGACCGAGGACAAGTACGAGGACTACAAGAAGCGCCTCGAGTCCATCGACGTGCTGGCGATGGCCGAGGCCGACCGGCCGCTGATCGGCGGCCCGGACGAGCTGGGTGTCATCGACCCCGAGGTGCTGTGGTCCTGCACGACCTGCGGCGCGTGCGTCGAGCAGTGCCCCGTGGACATCGAGCACGTCGACCACATCGTCGACATGCGCCGCTACCAGGTGCTGATCGAGTCGAACTTCCCGTCCGAGCTCGGCGGCATGTTCAAGAACCTGGAGAACAAGGGCAACCCGTGGGGCCAGAACGCCAAGGACCGCCTGGCGTGGACCGAGGGCCTCGAGTTCGAGGTGCCGGTGTTCGAGGGCGAGCTGGGCGACGCGGAGTACCTGTTCTGGGTCGGCTGCGCCGGTGCGTTCGAGGACCGCGCGAAGAAGACCACGCGTGCCGTCGCCGAGCTGCTGCACACGGCGGGCGTGAAGTACACGGTGCTCGGCCCGGAGGAGACCTGCACCGGTGACCCGGCCCGCCGCGCCGGCAACGAGTTCCTGTTCCAGATGCTCGCGCAGCAGAACGTCGAGGTCCTCAACGCGGTGTTCGAGGACCGGCCGGTGGGCCAGCGCAAGATCGTCGTGACGTGCGCGCACTGCTTCAACACGCTGGCCAACGAGTACCCGCAGGTCGGTGGCACGTACGAGGTCGTGCACCACACGCAGCTGCTGAACAAGCTGGTGCGCGAACGCCGCCTGGTACCGGTCGCGCCGGTCACCGAGGACGTCACCTACCACGACCCGTGCTACCTGGGCCGCCACAACAAGGTCTACGAAGCACCGCGTGAGCTCATCGGGGCGTCGGGCGCGAAGCTGCGCGAGATGCCGCGGCACGAGGAACGGTCCATGTGCTGCGGTGCCGGTGGCGCCCGCATGTGGATGGAGGAGCGGATCGGCAAGCGCATCAACGTCGACCGCGTGGACGAGGCCCTGTCCACCGCGCCGTCGAAGATCGCGACGGGCTGCCCGTTCTGCCGCGTGATGCTGACCGACGGCGTGACCGCACGTCAGTCCGACGGCCTGGCGGGGGCGCACGTCGAGGTCGTGGACGTGGCGCAGATGCTGCTCGAGTCCGTGAAGCGCGGTACGGAGAAGCCGGACACGCCGACCGACGAGGTCCCGACCGGCACGCCGTTGCCGGACGAGGACAAGGCGAAGGCCTAGCCAAGGCTGGTCCAGGCAAGCGAAAGGCCCTCGGTCCGTTGTGGACCGAGGGCCTTCTTCGTCGCGGTGTCAGTCCTTGTCCGTGACCTTGTCGTAGACCACGTTCAGCACCCAGCCGGTCAGGGCGACGATGATCGCGCCCCAGAAGGCGGGCCAGAAGCCGTCGACGCGGAACGGCAGGTCGAACTGCTCGGCCAGCCAGCCGGTGAGCATGAACAGCAGCGCGTTCACCACTAGCCCGATGAGACCGAGCGTCAGCAGGTAGAACAGGCAGCCGAAGAACTTCACGAGCGGCTTCACGATCGCGTTCACCAGGCCGAAGATCACCGCGACGCCGATCAGCGTGAGGATCCTCGCCCCGGTGGAACCCTCGCCCAGGTCGATGCCGGGGAGGGCGGTCGACACCCACACCGCCACGGCAGTCAGCAGCACATGCACCAAGATGCCCATGCCGCGCAGACTAGCCGTGGCGGGTCCTATGTGGTCAGGACCGGCGGCGGCGCGCCACGAAGAACGCGCCCGTGCCCGCCGCGAGCAGCAGTGCGCCGAGAGCCAGGAAGCCCAGCGGCGAGGCGCCCGTGGACGCGAGGTCCGACTTGTTGCCCGCCTGGGCCACGGCCTGCGTGGTCGTGGTGGACGTCGGTGCGGGGGTGGTGGTGGTCGTCGTCGGCGTGGTGGTCTCCGCGCCCTTCTCGACGACCTTGATGACCTTGCGGCCCTCCTGGCCCTGGTTCGTGGTGTCGACGTCGGTGAACCCGCCGACGCCAGGGCGCACGAACGCGTAGATCTCACCGAGGTCGGTGTTGAGGAACTCGAACCTCATCTCGACGGTGATCGACTCGCCCGGCAGGATCTGGCCGACCGACTCGAAGCTCTCGATCCGGCCGGTGACGTTCTCACTGCGCGAGATCAGCTTCACGTCACCTTCGGCGAGCTGGAACAACACGACCGAGATCTTCCCGGGCACGTCACCCTTGTTGACCACCTTGAACTTCAGGTCGAACTGCTCACCGACGGTGTAGGTGTCCTTGGACGGCGTGATCGTGAGGCCTTCGAGGGCGGAATCGGCCTTGGGTGCGAAGTAGCGCAGGTCCACCCGGACATTGCGGTCCTCGGTCTTGCGCTGCACCACCTGCCGGCCGGTCAGCCAGTCGATGTCCTCGTCGGACTTCGGCTTCACCAACGCCAGCTGCTTCTTCTTCAGGTCCGGCGCGATGACGGTGTACTCGCCCAGCGGAAGGTCGAGCAGGTACGCACCGTTCGGAGCGGCCTCCGTCTCGGCGTTGAAGTCCACGCCGTTCGCCATCTTGCCCACGACGGTGACCTTGCCGCCGTGCGTCTTCTCGTCGTCCTGCTTCACGCCGTCGTCGTTCGCGTCGACGAAGGTGAAGCCGTTCAGGAAGATGCCGCGCAGCGGGAAGTCCGCGTCCGTCCTCGACTCGGAGGCCGCGTATCCCGGAACGGTGTAGGAGTAGTCCAGCTCCCGGTTGTGCACGAGGTACTTCGGACCCTTGGGCAGCACGGCCTTGTACCGGCCGTCCGGGCCGGTCGCGAAGTTGCCGACCAGTTCGTTGGTCCCCTGGGTGTAAACACCGACCCCGGGCCCGTTGGCCCTGACGGTCTCACCGGCGTTGAAAACGTTGTCCCCGTTGCGGTCTACGAAGAACAGACCCTCGACGGTGATCGTCTCGTCCTGTGCCGCGGCGGCGGTGGCCGCCGGGAGCAGCGCGAGTGCGGCCGTCGTGGTGACGACCAAGAACTTCTTCACTTGTCCCCCAATGGATTCGGTGTTCAGGAGCGGCGGCGGCGCGCGACGAAGAACGCGCTCGTGCCTGCCGCGAGGAGCAGCGCGCCGAGACCGATGAAGCCGAGAGGCGAGGCACCGGTCGACGCGAGGCCGGACCTGTTGCCCGCCTGGGCCACAGCCGCAGTGGTGGTCGTGGTCGGCGCGGCCGTGGTCTCGGACGGTGACGTGACCGGGGCGGTGGTCTCCGCGCCCTTCTCCACGACCTTGATCGGCAGACGTGCGACGTTGTTCCTGCGGTCCACGTCCTTCAGGTGGCCGAAGTTGAAGCGCACGATCGGCCACACCTCGTCGAACGTGACGTCGTTCAGCTCGACCTCGAACGTCACCCTGGCCTGTTCGCCGGGCAGGATCTTGCGGGTGGTCTCGAAGTCGTCGTGCCTGCCTTCGACGAACTTCACGTTGTCGCTGTGCTTCAGCACCTTCACCGCGAACTCGGCCATGACCACCGACGGCGTGACGGGCACGTTGCCCTTGTTGGACAGCGTGACCTCCACCTGAGCGCGGTCGCCGACGGTGTGGGTGTCCTTGGTCGGCGTGACGGCGGCCGAGACCGCGATGTCCGCCTTGGCCTCGAGGTACAGCGCGTCGAGCGGGGCAGGGCCCTCGAGCTCGCCGAGCTTGAACCGCAGCTCGCCGGTGGCCCAGTCGATCTGCTCGGTGCCCTTCGGCTCGACCAGCGCCAGACCGCGTTGCGTGTAGTCGGCGGCGATGAACTCGTACTCCCCGGCGGGCAGGTCCTCGACGCTGAACTGACCGTCCTCACGCGACACCGCGATGGGCTTGCCGTTGAGCGTTCCCGGTGACAGCAGGTCCTCGTCCGCCTGGCGCAGGCCGTCCCCGTTCCGGTCGAAGAAGGACCGGCCGGCGACGCCGTAGCCCTGCGCCCCGAAGTCGACGGCCCCGCCCTCGGTGACCACGTTCGGCACGGTGGTGAGCCTGTACCGGTCACTGATGAAGCTCACGCGGTACTTGCCGGCCGGAAGGTCCTTCGCCGCGTACCTGCCCTCGGCGTCGGTCGTGTACTCGCCGACGACCTCGCCACCGTCCGCCTTGGCGATCCTCACGGCCTTCTCCCCGGCGAGACCGGGCTCGTCCCCGGCCACCCGGTCACCGTTGCGGTCGAGCCAGACGAGACCGCCGATGGAGATCTCGTCCTCCTGCGCGAAGGCGGGAGCACCCACCGATGTCAGCACGAAGGCAGCCGTCGTCGTGACGGCGAAGAGCTTCTTCACTTGTCCCCCAGAGACTTCAGTGATCAGGAACGGCGGCGGCGCGCGAGGAAGAACGCGCTCGTGCCCGCCGCGAGCAGCAGTGCGCCGAGGGCCAGGAAGCCCAGCGGTGACGCACCGGTCGACGCGAGGCCCGACTTGTTGCCCGCCTGGGCCACGGCCTGCGTGGTGGTCGTCGTCGCCGGTGCGGCAGTGGTGGTGGTCGAGGTGGTCGGAGCGGTGGTCTCCGCACCCTTCTCGACGACCTTCGTGGAGATCAGCAGGAGGTTGTCGGTGGTGTCGACGTCCTTCAGCGCGCGCATCGGGTCGAACACGACCAGCTCGAACGCGGTGAAGATGGTGCCGGTGGGCGTGAACGTCAGCTCGATCTCTTCCGTCGCACCGGGAACGATCCGATGTTCGAGCTCGAACTGGGTGCCGCTCTCCGCCTCGAGGTTGTCGCTGTGCCGCAGCACCTTCGCGTGGAACTGGCCCAGCCCGATGGTCGGCATGACCGGCGCGTTGCCGGTGTTGACGAGCTGCACCTTCGCGGTGATCTCCTCACCGACCAGGTAGGTGTCCTTGGCGGGCACGAGCGAACCCCTGACGGTGATGTTCGCCGCCGCGGTGATGTAGCGCAGGTCGACCTGCTCGGTCTGCCCGGTGAGCTTGCGGGTACCGGTCGCCCAGTCGATGTCCGTGGCGGCCGCGGGCTTGCCGAGGACGAGGTTCTCGTTGTTGAGCAGCGGAGCCGTGAGCGTGTAGTCACCGAGCGGCAGGTCGAACCGGTAAGCGCCGTCCGCACCCGCGGTCCTGGTCATGTCGACCGGGGAACCGTCCTTGGTGTTGCCCGTGACCCTGAGCCCTTCGGTGACGGGCTTCTCGTCCGCCTGCTTGGTTCCGTCGCCGTTGGCGTCGACGTACGCGATGCCCTTCGCGACCTGACCGACCAGCGCGAAGTCGCCGTCGGTCACCGTCTCCGAGGTCGTGTACGAGCTCTTGGTGGTGGTGTAGTTGACGACGTCGAGGGTCTCCACCTTGTACGTGGACTTGAGCAGCTTCTGGACCCGGTACCTACCGCTGGGACCGACCGGGAGGTCGGTCGTGCGCCCGTCCTCGTCGGTGATCCGGACACCTGGTCCACCGACCCGCACGCCGTCACCCGCGTCGAAGGTGCCATTGCCGTTGTGGTCGAGGAAGACCCGGCCGGTGATGCTGATCGTCTCGTCCTGCGCGAGGGCGGGAGCGCCCGTCGCAGCCAGCACGAGGGCAGCCGTCGCCGCGACTGCGAAGGTGTTGCGCACTGATTCCCCCAGTGTCCGAATTACTCCATTTAGGACATCGGAACACCGGGGATCAGCGTTGCGTGTTCTACGTCACTCCGACAGCGGATAGCCACCCATCTCGCACCCCTCCCTCTCGCACCAGTTAGCACGATATCGGATAGTACGAGTTCGTAGCAATTACTCCTTGCTGTCGAGTGCGAGCCTCGTACGACGGTGAGCCGGACCGAGTTCGCCGGACAGCACCTCCATCACCTGCCGCAACAGGTCGCGCAGGTGCTCCAGGTCGGCACCGGGCAGCACCGTGAAGAGGTCGCGCTCCCGTTCCGCCTGACCCGCGACGATCCGCAGGAAGACCTCGCGACCCGCGTCGGTCAGCGTCGCGGGCAACGAGCGGCGGTCGCTCGGGTCGAGCGCGCGGACCACGAGGCCCGCCTTCTCCAGCCGGTCGAGGCGGCTCGTGATCGTGGTGGCCGGGCTCAGGGTGCCGTTCGCGAGTTGCTTGGGCGTGAGCCGGTGCGGCGGCCCGATCCAGAAGAGCCGGGCGAGGATCTCGTAGTCCGCGCGGTTCAGCCCGTGCGGCGCGGCGATCTCCGCGGCGAGGAAGTCGAGGTACTTGCTGATCTGGTGCACCCGGTCGACCACGCCTTCGACCACCGGATCGATCGCCGGAACCATGGCCCTCCACGACTCGACCTCGGCATCGGTGTCGTCCGCACCACGCTCGCCCATTCCGCGATGTTAGTTCCGTCAGCCGAGGACGGTGACGTACCCGTGGGCGACGCTGCTCCCTGGGCTGGAGTCACCCACGACACGTTGCCGGCACCGCCAGTGGCGGCTCGCCCGCCTGACCAACGCCGTCCTCGTTGACGTCGAACCAGATCTCGCCGTTGATGGTGCTGGCCGCTCGGCCAACGCCGGCGAACCGGCGAGCAGAACGGACACGACCACGACGAGACCGACGGTGAACTTGCGCATTTCTCCCCCAGAGACCCGATGTCCGCAAGCTCTCCCCGAGCTCGCGGAACCCGGGTCGCACGAGCGGGCCGGCCGGTCGCCGCGGTGATCCAACTGTGATTTCCCTTGGCACAGGACGGAAACGCAGAACGGCCCGCGTCTCTCCCGGACGCGGGCCGTTCCGTCTTACCCCCTGGTGATCAGCGTCCCCCCGGTGCGGATCCCGCCTGTAAGACACCTCAGACGCGCTCGATGTTGCCCCCGCCGCCGGATGTCACTCGAATGCAGTAGTGAACGGGTGCTCCGCGCCGTGCGGCCTAGGCTGATCGACATGAGCGAGAAGCCGCAGAGCTCGGGCGAAAGCAACTTGACCGTCGTCCTCGCACTGCTGGTCAACCTGGCCATCGCGGTCATGAAAGCCGTCGCGGGCGTTTTGACCGGATCGGCCGCGATCCTCTCCGAAGCCGCGCACTCGGTGGCCGACACGTTCACCGAGGCGCTCCTGCTGACGGCCCTGCGCCGTTCGGACCGGCCGGCTGACCGCCGCCACCCGTTCGGCTACGGCAAGGAGCGCTACTTCTGGTCGTTGCTCGCCGCGGTCTCGATCTTCGCCTCGGGCGCGATGTTCGCGTTCTACGAGGGCTTCCGCACGGTTTTCGGTGAGCCGGAAGAACAGACCCGGCCGCTGGTCGGCTACGTCGTGCTGGGCCTGGCGTTCGTCCTGGAATCCATCTCGTGGACGCAGGCGTTCCGGCAGGTCCGTTCCGAGTCCGCCGCGCACGGCCGCGGGTTCTGGGACTTCCTGCGCGTCTCCGACGACCCGACCGTGAAGACCGTGTTCCTGGAGGACTCGGCCGCACTGATCGGCCTGGTGCTGGCGTTCGCGGGCCTCGGCCTGCACCAGCTGACCGGCTCGTCGGTGTGGGACGGCGTCGCGTCGCTGGCGATCGGCGTGCTGCTCGCGACGGTGGCCTACGTGCTGGCGCGCACCAACCGCGGCCTGCTGATCGGGCAGCAGGCAGACCCCGTGGTGGTCAAGGCGATCTGGCGCCGGCTGAGCGAGGTGCCCGAGGTCGACGCCGTCGTGGACGTCCTGACGATGTCGATCGGCACAGACCGCGTGCTGCTGTGCGCGCGACTCGACTTCGACGACGCGCTGACCGCGCATCAGCTGGAAGACGCGTGCGTGCGCATCTCCTCGGAGCTGCGCACCCAGTTCACCGACCTGGACGAGATCTTCCTCGAACCCGTCCCGCGCACCGATCCCGACCTGCGCCGGCGGGTGCTGGAGCGGTACGGCGACCTGAGCTAGTGGCGTGGCCCGGAAGGCCGGCTGGGTGATTCACGCTCAGCAGGGCACCTCGCGGCGTCTGACCGCGAATTCGCCCGGCTACCTTCCGAGCCACACCACTAGCGGCGCGTGTCGGTCTGGTGGAAGTTCAGGTAGGCGCGGCTCGGCGTCGGCCCGCGCTGGCCCTGGTACCGGCTGCCGGCCTGCTTCGAGCCGTACGGGTGCTCCGCCGGGCTCGACAGCTTGAACAGGCACAGCTGCCCGATCTTCATGCCGGGGTGCAGCGTGATGGGCAGGTTCGCGACGTTCGACAGCTCCAGCGTGATGTGGCCGGAGAAGCCGGGGTCGATGAAGCCCGCGGTGGAGTGCGTGAGCAGACCGAGCCTGCCCAGGCTGGACTTGCCCTCGAGCCGACCGGCGAGGTCGTCCGGCAGCGTCACCATCTCGTAGGTCGACCCGAGCACGAACTCGCCGGGGTGCAGCACGAACCGCTCGCCCTCCGGCGTCTCGACCAGGCTCGTCAGCTCGTCCTGCTGCTGTGCGGGGTCGATGTGGGTGTACTTGGTGTTGTTGAAGACCCGGAAGAACCGGTCCAGCCGCACGTCGAAGCTCGACGGCTGGAGCATCTCGGCGTCGAAGGGGTCGAGGACGAGACGGCCTGACTCGACCTCTTTGCGCAGATCCTGGTCACTCAGCAGCACCCGGACAGGCTAACCGAAGCGGGCGCACCGCTGGTTCCCGCGCTGTGTATGATCGGCGGCGAGCTTGCTCACGCGGGTGTAGTTCATTGGTAGAACGACAGCTTCCCAAGCTGTAGAGGCGGGTTCGATTCCCGTCACCCGCTCGAATCCGAAGCCGGTGCGGCCTGCGTTTTCCGCAGGCCGCACCGGCTTCGGTGTTTTTCTCCTGCCGCACATGCCGCGCCACTAGCCTGCGGCCATGGGGGAGAACATCACATTCGTCAGGCAAGGGGCGCGCTGGTTCATCACGATCATGCTGGTACTGGGCGTGGTGGTGGTGCCTTGGCGGCTCGCAGCCAACTTCGGTGACTCGCTGTGGGTCACCATGGCCGGCAGCGTCTACGTCGTGGTCGCGCTGCTCGGCATCTGGCAGGCGTGGCGCATGTGCGTGACGCTCACGCCGGAGAAGATCATCGTGCGCAACCCGGGGCGCGACCACCACATCACCTGGGACCGGGTCGCCGACGTCGAACGCGAGAACGTCTTCGGCGTGCAGCGCGTCAGCGTTGTGCTGACCGACGGCTCGAGCGTGCCCTGCGCGATCTACAACGGCATTTCGCTGAGCAACGCACCACTCGGTGAGGACTTGGTCGAAGCGGTTCAGCAGCGCATCAGGTCGGTCGAGCGATAGTTCGCGCGATTCATCTATCGCGAATGAAACGCTTGCCGTCTCAATTGGAATGCTTCACTCGATCAGGTGACGCTTGGCATGGGTTGGCAGTGCCGGAAGGTAAGAAGTAGCCCTGGCGGTCGCTCTTTCGATTCGAGTTCCGCACTCGATCGGATGATCAGTTCGCCAGATAGTCCCGCTCTGTAAGTCCGAATTAACCCGGAGTCACCCCTGAGACGCGACAATCGAGCCGCATTCGACGTCCTCGCGCAAGCCCTGGCGCGGTGTCACGCGGATCGAGTCACCGGCACGTTGCGCATTGTGGGCAATGCGGGCGGACTGTTCCATTTCCGCGACGGTGTGGTGATCTCGGTGGAAAGTCCCGGCTCACCCGGAGCGGAGATGGTGCTGCTGAGTTCGGGCCGGATCGAGGAAGGGGACTGGACCGCGGCTCTGGTGGAGAGCGTCGAGACGCGATCCCTGCAGGCGGCTCTCGTCGCCCGCGGGATCGGCGCCACCGAGCTCCAGGGCCTGGTGATGGCCGCCATGCAGGACGGGGCGTTCGCCACGGCCGTCGGTGAGATCGAGCGATACGTCGTCGACGAGTGCATCGATCCGCCGCTGCTACCTGCGGCGCAAGGCGTCGCGCCGGATGTGCTGCTGGACGGGACCGCCCGAAGGCTGGACGCGATCGCCGCGTTGTCCCTGTCGCCGTACCGGGACTGCGTGGTGCCCGCCCACGAGGCGGAGCCGGCCGGTCTGACGGCGGAACGACGGGAGATCGTCGCGCACGCCACCGGGCGGCGCACCGCGCGGGACCTGGCGTTCGCGCTCGGCCGGGGTCTTCACCCGGTCACCGTCGAGATCGCCCGGATGATCGAGGACGGACTGCTGGAGATCGCCCCGCCAGAGACGTCGTTCCGATGTTCGCACTGGGGGCTGGCTGCACTGCGTCCACGGACGCAGGCCGGACCTGATTTCGAAATCTCCCTGAGGTCGTCGGAGGTGTGATGTTTGTCCTGAGCGGTTCGACATTTCCGATTCTGAAAGGGAGTGAATTGGACTACGACGCTCTGAGCGCCGAACTGCGAAAGCTTCGAGAAAACGTCGCCGGAGTGACCGACACGGTCATCGCCGCGTCCGACGGAATCCCCATCGTCGCCGACGTGGCGAAGAACATCGACCCCGCCCACATCTCCGCGCTGGCCGCCGCCGATCTCGGAATCGCACGTCAGGCGGCGGAGGTGATCGGCCTGGGCACGCTCAGCCAGACCGTCGTGTTCGGCAGCGAGGGCTACATGGCCGTGTACGCCATCGGCCGGCTGTCATTGATGGTCGTGCTCGGGGACAAAGGACTGAACCTCGGCCGTCTTCTGCACGAGACCCGGCCCGTCATCGAGCGAGTCGGCGTGATCCTTTCCTCGTAGCAGCACCAGTGCGAAAAAGGGTCGCAGCCCATGTCCACGCTCGGTTCACGGCTCTCGTCAATGATGTCTTCCTTCTGGAGACATTTCCGCACACGACCGAGTCTCGGCGATTCGGATGCGCCGCCTCGATCACCAGTAGACATAGGGAAGTGGAGTTTGATGAACATCGATACCGCGCTGAAGGAAGCCATGTCCATCTCCGGCGCTGTCGGTGTCGCACTGGTCGACTACGACAGCGGGATGTCGCTCGGCACGAGCGGCGGAGGTGACTGGCTGAACCTGGAGATCGCAGCGGCCGGGAACACCGAGGTCATTCGCTCGAAGCTCCGGGTGATGCAGTCGCTCGGACTCAGCGACAGCATCGAGGACATCCTGATCACGCTGCACCGGCAGTACCACCTGATCCGGTTGATGGGCGGCGTGAAGAACAGGGGTTCGCTCTTCCTGTACCTGGTGCTGGAAAGGGACAACGCGAACCTCGCGCTGGCCCGGCACCAACTCAAGCGCATCGAAGCCGACCTGATCGTCTAGGTCGGGTCAACGCCGCAGAAATGCTTTGGGGCCTTCTCGCGCGAGAAGGCCCCAAAGCATTTCTGAGTCAATCGTCTTGGGAGCGTCAGTCGACCGGCAGGCCCCACGGCCGGCGGTCGAGTTCCGCCCAGCCGCCACCGCGTGCGAGAGCAGCGCGCACACCGGCCACGTGGTCAGCGAACGATGCCAAGTCCCCGTGCAGCAGTTCGGCGCGCTCGACGTCCAACGGGTGCGTGTCGTCGTGCCACAGGTCGACCGCGAACGACGCGACGAACGACATCGACTGCAAGAGCTGCAACAGGGCGATGGAAGGCCGCGGGGTCTCCGACAGGTAGGAGAGGCGGATCTCCTCGCACACGGCAAGCAGCGACCGCACCTGGCGGATGGCGTCGGCCGGCGTGCCGTCCCACGACGGGTCCGGCCACACGCGGTCGCTCAGCTCCAGCCAGAGCCGCCAGCCCGTCGCGAGTTCCGCGTCGTCTGCGGGAGACCACTTACCCATGCACCCACTGTGCATGCGCGAGCGGGAAGAGTCTCGTGACGATGACGCACGCCACGGCAACCGATGCGCCACACGTACGTCCTGTAGCGCATGACGCCTTCCTGGCAAGGGCAAAGCGTGAAGAGCCTCGCACGAGGGCTCGCTCTGGGTGTGGTCCTCACGATGCTTGCCCTCCCCGCGCTCAGGTACGAGATCGCCGACCACGCCAACCTGCTGACGCGCGTGCTGGCCTACGGCTTCCTGCTCGTGCCGTTCGCGGTCGTCACGGTGCTGCGCAGCGAGTACCCGGTCACGCACACGACCGGGCTGGTCACGGGTGCGACGGTGGTGCTGGCGGCCACGGCGCAGACCTACACCGGTACGCCGATGCCCTACGTGTGGCTCGCGGCGGCGACCCTGTTCGGGTGCGCCGCCGCGAGGATCATGAGGAACGAACGGCTTACGCCTTCACCCGCTCCGGCTCCGGCTCGTCGGAGTTGAGCGAGTCGAGCAGGACGTCGCGCTCGGTGGAGGGCTCCTTCTTCAGGAAGCCGATGGACAGGTAGAGCACCAGCGAGAGCAGCAGCGGCCACGACACGAGCACGCCCTTGGTGACCCAGGCGGCCTTGCTCAGCTGCTCGATGTACAGGAACGCCCACATGCCCAGGCCGCCGACGACCGAGGCGATCGCCGCCGTCGAGCCGACCTTGCGGAACCACGGCAGCAGGCCGAGCATCAACGGGATCGCGATCGGGCCCATCGTGGCGGCGACCAGGTCGACCACCACCTTGAGCACGAAGCCCTGGCCTCCGGACGCGATCGCGATGATCATGCTGATGCCGATGAAGGAGAACGTCGTTATCCGGGCCAGCTTCAGCTGGTTGTCCGCGGAGAACGTCTTCACCTTCTTCCACAGGTGGGGCAGCATGTCGCGGTTGATGACCGCGGCGATGACGTTCGCGTCCGACGACACCATGGCCATGGTGTGCGAGAAGAAGCCGGCCAGGACCAGGCCGATCATGCCCGCGGGCAGCATCTGCTTGCCCATCTCGATGTACGCGTTCTCCGCCTGCGCTCCCTCGAGGCCCGGCACGATCAGCGGCGCGGCCCACATCGGGAAGAACAGCACGAGCGGCCACACGAGCCACAGCGCGGACGAGAGCAGCGCGGACCGCTTGGCCGCGAAGCCGGACGGCGCGGCCATGTAGCGCTGCGCCAGGTTCCACATGCCGCCGTTGTACTCGAGCGTCTTGATCAGGAAGAGCGCCATGAGGAACGTCGACGTGTACGGGCCCGCCAGCGGGTCGCTGTGGCTGTCCGGGAGCTTGTCCCAGATCGTCACGGGGAAGTCCCAGCCGAGGGTGCCGGCGACGGCGAACAGCATCGCGAAGCCCGCGGCGGCCTGGATGATGAACTGGCCGAAGTCGGTGAGCGCGTCGGCCCAGAGGCCGCCGAGCACGGAGTAGATCATCGTGACCAGGCCGATGATGATGATGCCCCAGGTGATCGGGACACCCGCGAAGCCGCGCAGCAGGATCGAGACGGCCGCCCACTTGGCGGCGATGTCGACGACCTTGAGCAAAGCACCCGCGTAGGCCATGACCTGCTGGGTGGGCACGTTGTAGCGCTTCGCCAGGTACTCGAGCGGCGACTTGACGTCGTGCTTCGAGCGCAACCGGTTCCAGCGCGGCGCGAACAGGAAGGCACCGATGCCGACGCCGATGCCGATCGTCAGCGACCACCACACGTAGACGGTCAGTCCGAGCCGGTACGCCTCAGAGGCGAACGCGACGAACATGACCGCGCTGTAGCCCGACATGTGGTGCGAGATGCCGGACAACCACCACGGCATCCTGCCGCCTGCCGTGAAGAAGTCGGCGATGTTGTGGACTCGCCCGCGCGACCAGAGTCCGATCCCGACCATCACGAAGAAATAGCCGACAACCACGATCCAATCGAGGGTGCCCATGTGACCTCCTTGCGTGCACACACGTGTGCCCGCGAGAGCACCAGGCCTCATGGCGGCGGAACCTGGCACATCCGCACGGGATATGTGACGTAGGTCTTACGAGACTGTTGCAGGGGGATGGAAGACCTTCGGCCGTCTTGAATCACATTCGTGACCCTTGTTCATCCACGTGAACCGACTATTCCGCGTCACACGTCCGAGGGAACGACGTCTCTCCTCCGAATGCACGAACGGAGGTGCTGATGCTCCCGCCCGGCCGGCCTGCCCCCGGCGTCGCGCTGATCGATCCCGTGCCGCTCTACCGCGAAGGCCTGTCCGCCCTGATCAGACGGACTCCCGGCCTGCGCTGGCTCGGTGCGACCGGCGACCTGCACGCTGCCGTTCGCCTGCGTGAACGACTGCGTCCCGACGTGCTGCTCATCGACTCCGTGCTCGACCCGGTCGGCCATCTGGCCCGGCTGCTCGCCGAACGCGACCCGGCACTGCTGGTCATCGGACTGGTCCGGGACGCGCACTCGCACGCGAACTACGTGACGACCGCGTTGGAGGCGGGAGTCCGTGGCGTCGTGCCGCGCAGCGCCCAGCCCGAGCAGATAGTGCGGGTGATCGCCGAGACGATCCGCTCGCGCGGGTACGTGCACCCCGACCTGCGCCCGAAGGACCGGCCGACGCTGTCCAAGCGCGAGTACGAGGTGCTCACGCTCATCGCGGACGGCCTGGAGAACCAGCAGGTCGCGAACGAGTTGATCGTGTCCGTCGAGACCGTGCGAACCCACGTCAAGGGCATCCTGCGCAAGCTCAGCGCACGCGATCGGACGCACGCGGTGTCGCTCGCCTACCGGTCAGGCCTGCTGATCGGCCGCCCAGCCGTGCTCGAGTAACCCGAACACCTCGTCGGCCGCCCGTTCGCGGTCGGGCCGATCGAAGATCACGTCCCGCGCCTCCAGGGCGAACCGGGCCAGTGCCGCGCACCTGACGTCGTCCGCCGGTGCGCCGATCTCCTCCGCGATGGCTTCGGCCAGCGCGCCCTGGTGCCGCGTCCACATCCGGTGCCCGTAGTCGCGCAACGCGGACGTCTCCAGCACCAGCCGCTGGAAGACCTCGAACTGCGGGTGGTCGGCGTGCCCTCGCGCCGCCTGCACGAAGTGGTCGCGCAACGCCATCGGGATCGACCGGCCCTCGCGGTTGCGCACGGCCGCGACCAGCGCCGACTCCTGCTGCTCGTCCTCGTCGAAGAGCAGCGCCTCCTTGCTGGGGAAGTGCTTGAACAACGTCGTCACCGACACGTCCGCGGTGTCGGCGATCTCCTTCACGCCCACGGCGTCGAACCCGCGCTCGATGAACAGCCTCGTCGCCGCGTCGGAGATCGACTGACGGGTCTGCTGCTTCTTCCGCTCGCGGCGGCCGAGCTCGGTCACCCGCAGATCGTACCGCAAGAGTTGAGTCGGTTCAAAAGTGTATCGATTGCACTTTTGTAGTCGATACGCTTTCATGGAGCCATGACCTCACCACGCATCGCCATCGCAGGGGCCGGCATCGGCGGCCTCACCTGTGCCCGCGTCCTCCAGCTGCACGGCTTCGAGAACGTCACCGTCTTCGAGCGGGAGAGCTCGCCGGAGGCCCGCCAGCAGGGCGGCACCATCGACCTGCACGCCGACAGCGGCCAGGAGGCCGTGCGCGCCGCCGGACTGTTCGAGCAGTGGCGCGCGCTCGCCCGTTTCGAGGGCCAGGAGCAGCGCAAGGTCGACCACGCCACGGCCGCGTTGATCGAGCACGAACCGGCGGAGGGCGACTTCCGGCCGGAGATCGACCGCGGCCAGCTGCGCCGGCTCCTGCTCGACTCGCTCACGCCCGGAACCGTCGCGTGGGGTCGGGGCATCGACTCGGCGAAACCAGGCGAGGTCACGTTCCTGAACGGCTCCACGTCCACGTTCGACCTGGTCGTCGGGGCGGACGGCGCCTGGTCGCGGGTCCGTCAGGCCTTGTCGCCGGCCATGCCGCTGTACACCGGCGTGATGTTCGTCGAGACGCGGCACGACAACGACGAACGGCTGCTCGACCTCACCGGTCAGGGCACGATGGTCGCCGACGGCGAAGGCCTGATGATCTGGTCACAGCGCAACAGCGGCGATCACATCCGCGCGTACGCGTGCATGCGCGCGCGTGAAGATTGGAAGCCCTCCAACGCCGACCTGATGGAGCTCTACGCGGGCTGGCACCCGTCGCTGCTGGCGTTCCTCGAAGGCGAGCTGTTCTACCGCCCGCTGTACTCGCTGCCGGTGCCCCACACCTGGGAGCACACGCCCGGCGTGACGCTGCTCGGCGACGCCGCCCACCTGCAGCCGCCACTGGGCGTCGGGGCGAACCTCGCCATGCAGGACGCCGCCGAACTGGCGCTCGCGATCGCCGCGGACGGTGTCCGAGACGGGGTGCGGGCCTACGAATCTGTCATGGTGCCCCGCTCGGTGAGCTTCGCCGAACGGACGAACCCTGCGCTGCTCGAGATGGTCCCCGAACGCCCGGTACGCATCTGACCGGCCCTCATGTCCGATTCAGGTCACTCGGAGGACTGTCTGGTTCGCCACCAGTGGGTGGTCGGCCTTGCCGGGGTTACTGTCGAGTAATACTCTGTTGTTACCGGTCAGTAGGCGACCCCGCCGCGACCCTGAGGAGTGAGCTGACGAGATGGGCCACTACAAGAGCAACGTCCGGGATCTCGAGTTCAACCTGTTCGAGGTCTTCAACGTGCAGGACCACCTCGGCACGGGGCCGTTCGAGCAGTCCGACGAGGACACTGCGCGCAGCGTGCTGGCCGAGGTGAAGAACCTCGCGGAGGGTGTCCTCGGAGACTCCTTCGTCGACGCCGACCGCAACCCGCCGGTGTTCGACCCGGCGACGCACTCGGCCACCCTGCCGGAGTCGCTGAAGAAGTCGTACCAGGCGGTGTGGGACGGCGAGTGGTACCGCCTGTTCCTGCCGAACGAGCTGGGCGGCTTCGGCACCCCGCCCTCGGTCACGTGGGCCGCCTCCGAGCTGCTGCTCGGCGCGAACCCGGCCGTCTACATGTACCTGGCTGGTCCGAGCTTCGCGACGGTCGTCTACAACAACGGCACCGAGCGCGACAAGCAGTGGGCTCAGCTGATGATCGACCGCGGCTGGGGCGCCACGATGGTGCTGACCGAGCCGGACGCCGGTTCCGACGTCGGCGCCGGCCGCACCAAGGCCTTCAAGCAGGAGGACGGCTCCTGGCACATCGACGGCGTGAAGCGCTTCATCACGTCCGCCGACCAGGACCTGACCGAGAACATCATGCACATGGTGCTCGCGCGTCCCGAGGGCGAAGGCGTCGAGGCGAGGCCCGGCACCAAGGGCCTGTCGCTCTTCCTGGTGCCGAAGTTCCACTTCGACCCGGAGACCGGTGAGCTGGGCGAGCGCAACGGCGCCTTCGTCACCAACGTCGAGCACAAGATGGGCCTCAAGGCGTCCACCACGTGCGAGCTGACGTTCGGCCAGCACGGCGTGCCCGCCAAGGGCTGGCTGCTGGGCGAGGTGCACGACGGCATCGCGCAGATGTTCGACGTCATCGAGTACGCCCGCATGATGGTCGGCACGAAGGCCATCGCGACGCTGTCGACCGGTTACCTGAACGCGCTGTCCTACGCCAAGGAGCGCGTGCAGAGCGCCGACCTGACGCGCATGACGGACAAGACCGCGCCCCGCGTCACCATCACCAACCACCCCGACGTCCGCCGCAGCCTGATGCTGCAGAAGGCGTACGCCGAGGGCCTGCGCGCCGTGTACCTGTACACCGCGACGCAGCAGGACAAGGTGATGCTCGGCGGCGACGACGCCAAGCTGGCGGCCCAGGTCAACGACCTGCTGCTGCCGATCGTCAAGGGCGTCGGCTCGGAGCGCGCGTACGAGCAGCTGGCGCAGTCGCTGCAGACGCTGGGCGGCTCGGGCTTCCTGCAGGAGTACCCGATCGAGCAGTACATCCGCGACGCGAAGATCGACTCGCTGTACGAGGGCACCACGGCCATCCAGTCGCTGGACTTCTTCTTCCGGAAGATCATCCGTGACAAGGGCCAGGCGCTCACGTTCATCAACGGCGAGATCCAGAAGTTCCTCGACAACGAGGGCGGCAACGGTCGCCTGAAGGAGGAGCGGGCGCTGCTCAAGCAGGGTCTCGAAGACCTGCAGGGCATGCTCGGCGCGCTGGTCGGCTTCCTGACCACCTCGCAGGAGGACGTCCGCAACCTCTACAAGGTCGGCCAGAACTCGGTCCGCCTGCTGATGACCGCGGGCGACGTCCTCGTCGGCTGGCTGCTGCTGCGCCAGGCCGAGGTCGCGCTGGAGAAGCTCGGTGGCACGCCGTCCGCCAAGGACAAGGCGTTCTACGAGGGCAAGATCGCGGTGGCGTCGTTCTTCGCGAAGACCGTGCTGCCGGAGCTCACCGCCCGTCGCAAGATCGCGGAGTCCACGGACAACGCGCTGATGGACATCGACGAGAGCGTTTTCTGAGCGTTCTCAAGGGACTACGGGTCCTCGCACCTCCTGCCCGAGGTGCGAGGACCCGTTTTTCATTGCGCTGCAAGGAGGAGCGGTCCGGCCACCGCGCCGAGGTTGAGCGCCGTGGTGGCGTAGGAACCGGCCATCGTCGGCGCTCCTGCCGCGTGGTGCAGCACCCTCGCGATCAACGTGCTGCCCACCGCGAACGACAGCACGCCGAGCACGAACACCAAGGGCAGCAAGACGATCGGCTCGCGGCCGAGCACGTCGAGGCCGAACCACCCGGCGAGCACCAGCACTCCGCCGATCGCGACGACAGGGCGTGCGGCGGAGCCGGACAGTCGTCCACCGATGTTGACCCCGGCGAACGAGCCGGCGCCGAACAACACCAGCACGACCGGCACCCACCACTCGCCCAGCCCGGCGACGTCGGTGACGACCGGGGCCAGGAACGTGAAGTGGCCGAACGTCACCGCGTTCACCAGCACCGCGAGCGCGATCACCAGCACCAGCCGCGGTTTCCGGAGCTGAGCCAACTCGGGTCGCAACGCGGCAGCGGTGTGCTCCCGCCGGGACGGAATCCCTTTGAGGACACCGGCTGCGGCCGGCACGCAGAGCACCGCGACGGCGAGGAACGTGGCGCGCCAGCCGAGTGCGGTGCCGAGCAGCGATCCTCCCGGTACACCGGCGATCATGGCGACCGTCGTGCCGGACAGCAGCACGGCGAGCGCCCGTCCACGCTGGTGTGGCGGCACCAACGCCGTGGTGGCCGTCAGGGCCACGGCGAGGAAGCCGGCGTTCGCGAGCGCGGCGACCACCCTGGTCCCGAGCAACACGGCGAAGCTCCCGGTGACGGCGCCGATCACGTGTGCCGTGAGGAAGACGGCGACGAACGCGAACAGGCTCAGCCTCGGTGGCCAATTGCGGGCCAGAGCGGCCATCAACGGCGCGCCGACGACCATGCCGGCCGCGAAGGCCGAAGTGAGCAGGCCGGCGGCACCCACGGACACGTGGAAGTCGGCGGCGACGGCGGGCAGCAGCCCGGCGAGCATGAACTCAGAGGTGCCCATGGCGAACACGGCCAGGGCGAGCAGGTACAGCGAAAAAGGCACGGAGGAGCTCCGAGGGACGAAGGGTTTACCGGGGCTGACGGTTAGACCGCAGACCCGACCCTGGATGCCTCAGGACTCGACATGACCGGCACCGTAGCGCGATCACCTCACACGATGCAGCTTGATTTCGTTGTCAGTTGACAGCCGCTCGTTCGGAATCAAAGATTGGCCGGTGTTCCTGAACCTGCTGCTGTCGCTCGCGATCGTCGGCGTCGTGGCGCTCGCGACGATCGTCCTGCGACGCCTCAAGAACCGGCAGGTGCGCCAGGACGCGCTGTGGTTCGGGTACGAGCAGCACATGAACGAGCTGCGCGAGGCGTCGCCGGAAGCGGAGATGGCGAGGGTCGCGCAGGTGTACCAGCGGGCGAAGAGCGGCACCAAGGCCGCGATCGTGTGGGAACGCACGGGGGCCGAGCAGGACTCGTGGTTCGAGGGGTCGAACCCGAGTCCCGGTGACCTCCTGCTGCTGCGCGGCAGCGCCGGCTGGGGGCCGGACTCCGCGAGTCCCAACGTCTTCTACGTGGCGCCGGGGCAGGTGCTGTCGTCGATGACGGTGGGGGCGCAGGCGGCCGCGGCCCGGCATCGGCACAGGCTCGCGGCCACCGGCGTCACTCCTTGATCGCTCGCGCGGCGGCGAAGCAGTAGACGCCGAACGCGCCGATGCCGATCGCCACCGCGGACAGCAGGAACATGCCGTAAGGCTGTGCTGCCAACGTTTTCAGGGCCTTGTCCATGCCACCGGACTGCTGGGGGTCGGCGTTGATCGCGGCGAGTCCGACGAGAACGCCGATCACGCCGTACGCGGTGCCCTTGCCGATCCAGCCGATCCGGCCGACCGGCTCGATCCACTTCGGGGCCTTGCCCATGTCGAGGTCCTTCTCGAAGGACTTCTTGATGCCCTTGTAGATGATCACACCGGCGATCCAGAGGATGCCGATCGCGATGGCACCGACGATGAACTGGCCGCCGGGCCACGAGAGCACCTGCGCCGTGAGTTCTTTCTGCTGCTGGTTCTGGTCACCAGAGCCACCAGAGCCCGTCGCGTACTTGAAGGCACCCAGCGCGATACCGGTCGCCGTGATGGCGCGGGCCGCGGACCCGATGCGCTTGGAGATCCGCTTCCGCTTCTTCCCGATGTACGTGTAGCCCACGAACGCGAGAAGCAGCTGCCACAGCGCGAAGAACACGAGCCCGATGCCGAGTGTCCACAGCAACCACTCGCCGCCCTGAGCGATGTCGCTGATCGCGCCCTTCGAGTCGGCCTGTTCGGAGCTACCGAACGCGACCTGGATCGCGAGCCACGCCACCAGGACGTGCACGACCCCGTACATCACCATTCCCGCCCGCCCCAGGGTCTGGACGGCGGGATGTCTTCGCGCCTCTTGCGCAACAGTGGCCACGAACGGATGAATACCCGCGCGTGGCCACTGCCAATCTGAAAGATGCTCAGCCGCCGGGCGGTGGCGGCTCACAGATGATCTTGAACTGCGGGTCGTAGCGGACCGTGCGCGACTCGTTGCGCGTCTGGCCCGTGCGGCGGTCCGTGATCGTGCGGGTGTCCGTCACCGAGAAGCCGGGGGAGCCGTTGCTAGCGGAGCACGGGGTCTTGTTGACCTTCTTCTCCTGCGGCTGCGTGGGGTTGAAGTCGCCGCTGGTCGAGCCGGTGACGTCGTAGTTCTTGGTGCCCCAGAGCTTGATCGTGATCGAGGAGCCCGTCCAGATGGTCTGGATGGCGACGCCCGTGTCGTCCGGGTTCGTGAAGGCGATGTCGATCAGGCTGTTGCCCGCGCCGTCCATGAACACGGTGGCCTCGCGGCCCTTCGGGTACCGCGTGATCCAGTAGCTGTGCTCCTTGTGGCCCGCGTCCTTCATGCCCGCGTAGTAGTACGCGTTGTAGAGCGTGGTCGCGAACTGCGAGATACCGCCACCGACCGCCATGCCGGGGATGCCGTTCTCGATGATGCCCGCCTCGACGTAGCCCTGCGCGGTACCGCGCGGACCGGTGTACTTGTTGAGGCTGAACGTCTCCTTGGGCTTCACGATCGCGCCGTTGACCTTCTCGGCCACGACCCGGATGTTGACGCCCGACGCCGGGGCGAAGCCACCGGTCGAGAACTCGCCGATGACCTCCTTGATGCCCATCTTGTTCGCCTGCTCGGTGGTGACCTTCGCGGGCGTGTGCTTGTACTCGAACTTGACCTCGCGCGCGTCCGTCTTCTTCAGCGTGTCGAAGTAGGGCTGGAGGTTCTTGTCCCAGTCGAGGTCGAGGCCGTCCACCGACGGCTTGACCGTCGGCTTGCCGCCCTCGAAGACGATCTCCGCGTCCTTGCCCTGCTTGACCGTGTCCTTGAGCTGCGGCGCGGTCACCTCGGCGAGCTTGTCCTTGTTCGGCGTGACGTTCAGCGCGCCACCCTCACCGGGAGCGAAGGCCAGCGTGGTGCCGATCTGCTCAGGCGTGAGCGTCGCGTCCTTGCCCTCGCCCTTGATCACGACGGGACCGGACACCGCGGTCTTCACGACCTCGTTGAGCGCCTTCTCGACGCCCTCCTTGGTCGTCTTGACCGGGGTGAAGTCCATCGGGACCTCGACCGGGTTGCCCGACGCCCAGTTCGCGACGACCGCGCCCACTGCGTCTTCGGCCTTGAGCTTCTGGCCGTCGTGCGGCTCGACGGCGACGGGATTCGCGCCCTCGAACTTGATGGTGCCCTCGATCGGCTCGTGATCGAGCTTGGGGCGCAGGGCCTCCAGCGCGCCGGAGACCTTCGCGTCGTCGGCCTTCGTCGCGACACCGACCTCGCGGCTGGTGAAGAACGAGGTGACGCGCGTGAACGGGCTGAGCGGCTGGCTGCCGGCACGCTCGATCGTGCTGTTCCAGTCGAGCTCCAGACCCGCCGCCTTGGGGTCGAGCTCGGACGTGACGTCGCCGGCCTTGAGCGCGACGGGCTTGTCCAGGCGCGGGCCGATCTCGTCGCGCAGCTTCTTCTCGGCCTCGTCGTGGCTCATGCCACCGACGTCGACGCCCGCCACCGTCACACCGCGCGGCACGTTGCCGCTGGAGACGAGCATGTCGAGGCCGTAGAGCAGACCGAAGGCGCCGACCACGGCCGCGGCCACGATCAACGCCTTCTTCTTCGTGTTCTTCGGCGGGACCTCGTCCTCGCCGGGTTCGATCATCACGGGCCCGTAGACGCCGGAGTCCTCCGGCTGCGGCTCGGGCGGCGCCACCGGCTTCATGTACTCCGTGGCGTCCTCGCCGGCCGGGAACCCGACACCGGGCACAGCCGCGGTGACGGTCGGCTCGTTCGAGTCCGGCTCCTCAGACGGCCAAGCCTCGGTCGAGGCGTCCACCTGGACCGGTGCGATCTTGGTCGTCTGCTCCGAGGACGTGCCGCCGGGACCCACCGGAGGCATCGCTCTCGTCTTGTCAGCGTCGTACGGCACAGCTCTCCCCGTTGCCCTGTCTCTCCTGAGGTGGCATATGTGTGCAGCTATCAGGCGTCGATCACGAACCGGCGGCTCATAGGTACAGACCAGTACCGTGCTCGGTGAGCTCCGTCGCAACCGCGTGCAGATCGCGTTCCCTCATCACGAGATACGTGGTGCCGTGCACCTCGACCTCAAGCTGATCTTCCGGGTTGAACATCACCCGGTCCCCGACCTTCACGTGGCGCACGCTGGTACCGACTCCGAACACATCACCCCACGCCAACCGCTTCGCCATCTGGGCCGTAGCGGGGATCACGATGCCTCCGCTGGAACGCCGCTCGCCGTCCTCGGGCGAGATGCGGACCATCACACGGTCGTACAGCATCTGGATCTCGAGCTTGACATCAGGCACCAGCAGAGTCTACGTGCCTTGTGGACCGTCCTCGTCCATGCCGCCCATCAGCAGCGGCAGACGGGTAGGTGCATCGGCAACAACTCGAACTGGGACACCCCAGTCCTGCCTGGTCAGACGGCACACCGGGTGTTCGTCGGCAGGATCGTCACTGCAACTGGCCGCCTGCGCTACGACGTGCAGAACGCCGTTCGTGACCTGATCGTTGATCCGCAACGCCCGTACCAGTTCGGTGCCGACGCCCGCGCCCTCGAGGATCAGCTCAGGGGGTGAACTGGTGATCTCCAAACGGGTGGACGGTCCGTACCTTTCGTCCAGTTTCGTCCCGGTCGGCGGCGTGAAGACGACCGCGAGCTCGAACTCGCCCGGCCCGATGTCAGTGGAGGGCCGCTTGACCTCGTGGGCCGCGCCGTCGATCTTCGTGGCGGACGCCGCGAACCGTTCGAGCCGGTGGGCGGCGCTCGCGACGACGACGAGCTCACCGTCGACGAGGAGCGCGTCCGACGGCTCGGCGATGTCCGTGGCGATGGTGGTCAGCGCGTTCGTCGCGGGGTCGAAACGCCTGATCGCGTTGTTGTAGGTGTCGCTGATGACGACCGAGTGGTCGGCGAGGACCGTGACGCCCAGCGGGTGCTGCAGCAGTGCCTCGTCCGCGTCGCCGTCCTTGTGCCCGAACGCGAACAGCCCCTTGCCGACGACGGTGTGGACCTCGCCGTTCTCGAGGTAGCGCAACGCACTCGTCTCGGAGTCGACCATCCACAGCCGGTCGCCGTCCGCCGCGAGCCCGGAGGTCTGCGCGAAGAAGGCCCCTTCGGCCGGACCGTCGTTGATGCCCTCGACGGTGGTGCCGGCCAGCCGCCTGACGGTGCCGCTCCCGGGGTCGAAGAAGCTCAGCGTGTGGTTGCCGGCCATCGCGATCGCGACACCGCCGTTCCACCACGCCACGTCCCACGGGCTCGTCAGATCGATCTTGTCGGCCGGCCCGTCGGTCTCACCGTCACGCCACTGCTCACCGGTGCCCGCGAGCGTCGTGACCTCGCCCGTCTCGAGGTCGAGGCCGCGCAGGAGGTGGTTGACCGTGTCGGCGACGACGACCTGGTTGGTGCCGGGGACGAGGGCGAGGCCCGCGGGCTCGGAGAAGGTGGGGCTCAGGCCGTCCCGCCGGCCGCGCTCGCCGGTGCCGATGCGGCGGAGGACGGTCTCGCCGTCCACTTCGAGCTCCACGATGCTGTGGTGGGCCGAGTCGCTGACGAGGATCGTGCCGCTCGGCGTCACGAGGGCCTTGGCGGGGAAGCGGAGCGTGGTGTCCTCCGGCTCCGGCGCCTGGTACGGACCCCGGCCGCGGTGCAGCGTGCCCTTGGCGTCGTGCTCCTCGACCAGTTCCGCGATGATGGTCCTCAGCGCCTCGACATGGCCCTCACCAGCGGCGACGTGCACGACGTAACCCTCGGGGTCGACCAGGGTCAGCGTCGGCCACGCCTTCACGGCGTAGTTCTGCCACGTCGTGAGCTCCGGATCGTCCAGGACCGGGTGGTGCACCCCGTACCGCTCGACGGCGGCCTTGAGCGCCTCGGGGTCGGCCTCGTGCACGAACTTCGGCGAGTGCACGCCGATCGTGACCAGGACGTCCTCGAACTCCTCCTCCAGCGGGCGCAGTTCGTCGAGGACGTGCAGGCAGTTGATGCAGCAGAACGTCCAGAAGTCGAGCAGCACGATCTTGCCGCGCAGGTCCTTGAGGCTGACCGTGGTGTCACCGGTGTTCAGCCAGCCGCGTCCTACCAGCTCAGGGGCTCGGACACGGGCACGGCGCTTCACTGTCGTCACGGCCGTATCCAACACTGTGGACGGTCGCGCTGTTCCGGCGTCCATCAGGTGAGAAGGACGGCCTTGAGGTCGGTGACGCCCTTCCGGAACAGCGGGCCGTGACCGGCTTCGTCCCACAGTTCGACCAGTTCCGACTCCGGTGCGAGCACGCGGTCCAGCGCCTGGACGGCGAGCGGCCGCAGGTCCGGCGAGAAGACCGGCAGCGGCTTCTTCGGCCCGTACGCCGTGGTGACCGGCGTACCGCCCGGACACTGCGCGGCGATCAGGGCGGCCGAGGCCAGGACCGCGCACGCTTCGTCGCTGTCGAGGTACTCCTCGGTCTCGATCGTGCGGGTCAGCGCGGTGCGGATGATGTTCTCGCGCTCGCTTTCGAGTGCGTCGTCCAGTGAGCCGGAGAAGTCCGCGGCGCTGTCGTTGTCGAAGTGTCCGATGTCCCAGGTACCCATGCCGGTGATCATGGCAGCGAGCACCGACAAAAACGCTCAGGGCAGTTTCAGGCCCGGCTTCTCGCCCTCGTCGAACACCGGCGCCACGGAGATGACCGCCTCGGACAGGTCCACCTCGCCGCCGGTGAACCGGGCGCCGCGGAACGAGACCTCGCCGCCGCTCACCACCATCCCGTCGAACGAGATCCAGCCGGTCGGGAACCGGGCCAGGCTCAGGAAGAACTTGCCGGACGGCACCTGGACGCCGGAGCAGTCGGCTGAGCGCAGGACCGCGCGGACCAGGTCCTCGGACTCGGCGTCGAGGTACCACTCCGACTCCAGCGCCGGTTCGTACGGGATGCGCAGGTAGGCGCAGAGCACGTCGATGCAGACCTGGCGTTGCGCGCTCCACTCGTCGGCCAGGGCGGCGAGGGCGTGGACGCCGTCGAGGCGGACCGTCGGCGACTCGTTGCCGATCTGGTTGCAGGCGGCGCCGAAGCGTTCGTTGCGCAGCTTGGTCTGTTCGCGGGTCTCGGCGGACTCGCTGATGCGTTGTCTGCGGTAGGCGACCACCAGCGCCACGACGCTGCCGAGCCCGCCACCACGGTCAGGGCGACCTTGACGATGTGCCTCTTGATCGACCAGGGCAGGCCGGAATCCACGGAGTGGACGTTAGTTGACGCGAACCCGCCGGTAGCCCTCATCATGGGACGCGGACCGCCCGCCTGAACCTTTTCGCCGTGATCGGCGTAGAGGACGCCGGGAGGTGCGTGATGGTGGAGTACCTGGTGATCGGTGCGGGTCCGGCGGGCTTGCAGATGGGACGCTTTCTGCACCGTGCAGGCCGCGAGTACCTGATCGTCGAGCAGGAACCGGAGCCGGCGAGCTTCTTCCGGACGTTTCCGCGGCACCGCGTGCTCTCGACGGACGACAACTCGTTGTTCGAGGGTGCGCCGTTCGCGCGCTACAGCAAGCGGTCCTTTCCCGACGCGAACGACCTGGTGCGGTATCTGGAGGACTTCGCGCGGCCGTTGAACATCCGCTACGGCACGCCGGTCAGCGACCTGGGGCGGTACGAGGCGCGGCACGTCATCGTCGCGACCGGCAAGAAGCCTCATGTGCCGGGCGTTCCCGGCTTCGAGCACGCCGAGACGTACGCGAGCGCGAGCACCGATCCGACCGAGTACGCGGGCAGGCGCGTGCTGATCGTCGGGCGGGGGCCCAGCGCGTTCGAGACGGCCGACAACATCGCTTCCACGGCACGGCTCACGCACACCGTCGGGCGGTCCGTGCAGCGGATCGTCAAGGAGGGCAACGAGTTCGTCGCGACGATCGACGGCACCGGGGAGCTGCGGTACGACAAGGTCGTCGTGTGCGCCGGGTTCCGCAGGGACACCGCGCTGGACGGTCCCGGCGTGCACGTGCTCGGCGGCGACTCGATCAAGGCGATCCGGCACGCAGCCAGGGCGTTGCACCGGTCGCTGGAGGCCGAGCACCACGGGGTGCCGTGGCCGCACCGCCGGTTGCGCAGCCGGCCGGACGCGCTGGCGGCCACGATCGCCACGCGGGCGAGCGAGATCCCGGACGGACTGGCGGACGTCGTTGTGACGCAAGGACAACACGCGCTGCTCTACGACGAGATGCCCACCACCGAACGGAACGGGTTCGTCGTCACGAGCACGCAGGTGAGGCACTACCGGCGCAACGAGCTGATCGCGGTCGAGCGCCGGTTGCACCGCAAGCCGCTGGAGAGGTTCTTCTCGCAGCAGCTCGCGGTGCCGTGCATTTCCTAGACGGGCAGAGTGCGCGCGAGGAACTTCGCGGAGACGTCCCACGCGCGGTCCGCGGCGTCCTTGTCGTACCAGGGGCCCAGGTGGTTGAGGAACGCGTGGCCCGCGGCCTCCAGGTGGATCTCGGCGCCCTCGTGCGACGGCACCGCGTCCACGACCTTCTGGTAGTCGGTGATGAACGCGTCCTCGCTGCCGAAGACGAACTGGATCGGGCACGACACCTGGTCGAGCGTGCCGATCTGGTCCGGCACGCCCGAGCCGTAGAACGAGACGGCGGTGTCCGGGTCGGAGGCGGTGGCCGCGGCGTAGGCCAGGGTGCCGCCGAGGCAGAAGCCGAGCACGCCGACGCCGCCGGTCACCTCGGGCAGTCCGCGCAGGTACTGCACGGACTTGACGACGTCCTGCACGGCGAGCGGGAAGTCGAGGTTGCCGACGACCTCCATCGACTTCGCGATGCCCGCCTCGTCGTGCTCGCCGACCCAGCCCGGCTGGAAGCGGTGGAAGAGCTCGGGCACGGCCACGACGTAGCCGAGCGCGGCGAGCTTCTCCGCGATACCGCGCAGGTACCCGTCCAGGCCGAAGATCTCCTGGATCAGCACGATGCCGGGGCCGGAACCGGACTCCGGGAGCCAAACCGGCAACGGCATGTCGTCAACTCGATGGGTCATGCACCGATCTTGCCCGAATTCCTCCGGTCACCGGCCCACGACCTCCACCGACGTACCGGTGAGGCGTTCGGCCTCGGCCCACAGACGCGTTGCCAGCGCCTTGTCCCTGGCGGCCCGCGGCATCGAGGCGGGCCTGGTCGGGCCGACGAGCGCCCAGCGCGGCCCGTAGTAGCCACCGGCGACCGCTGAGGGGTCGGCCACCGCATGCAGGAGCGGTTCGGTGCCCTGCTCGACCCCCTGCGAGGGAATGACCCGGTACCCCACCGACTCGAGGAAACCGGGCTTGCCACCGTTCAGGCGCGGGCCCGAGGTCATCAGGTTGGTGCGGGTGTAGCCGGGGTGCGCGCCGACCGAGAGCAGCGGCCAGTCGTTCTCGGCCGCGAGGTCCGCCAGACGCACCATCAGCAGCAGGTCGGCCAGCTTGGAGTGCGCGTAGGCCAGCGTGGGGCTGTACCGGCGGCGGGACTGCAGGTCGTCGAAGTCGATCCGCCCGCGGTACGCGGCACCGCTGCTCATCGTCACGACCCTCGGCGCGGGCGCCGCCAGCAGCAGCGGCAGCAGGCGGACGGTCAGGGCGAACGGGCCGAGGAAGTTGCTGGCGAGTTGGAGCTCGAAGCCGTCGACGGTCTCGGTCCGCGCGGGCACGTTCATCACGCCGGCGTTGTTGACCAGGACGTCCAGCGGCTCGCCCTCGGCGATCAGCTCCTCGGCGAACGTCCGCACCGATGCCTGGTCGGCCAGGTCGAGCCGCCGGACCTCCAGCCTGGCCCCGGGATGTGCGGCGAGGATCTCCGCCTCGGCCTGCCGGCCTTTGGCCTCGGTGCGCACCGCGAGGACGACATGGGCCCCGGCTCCCGCCAGCCGCTTGGCCGCCTCCTTGCCGGTGCCGCTGTTCGCACCGGTGACGACGATGCGCTTTCCGTGCTGGTCAGGAACCTGGTACATCGGAACCCCTCATTAAGGACTGACGGTCTCTTATGCCTCCAATATAAAGGACCATCGGTATCTTAGTAAAGTACCGCTGGTCTGTAACATGCGTGACATGAGCTTCCAGCGGGCGCGCACGGACGAGCAGCGCAACGAACGGCGGCGGCAGATCCTCGCCGCCGCGGCCGCGATGCTCACCGAGATGCCGGTCGCCGAACTGACCCTCACCGCGCTCAGCCGCCGGGTCTGCCTGGCCAAGGCCAACGTCCTGCGCTACTTCGAGTCGCGGGAGGCGGTGCTGCTGGCGCTGCTGGAGGCGGAGATCGCGGACTGGATCGCGGAACTGGAGTCCACGACGTTCCCCGGCGGCGGCACCGTCCGGGAACGCGGAGACCGGCTGGCAGACCTCCTGGCCACCTCGCTGGTGCGCCGCCCCGCGCTGTGCGACCTGATCAGCGCCCAGTCCACCGTGCTGGAGCACAACATCTCCGCCGAGACCGCGCTCCAGCACAAGCGCGCCGTCCACGGGTACCTCGAGGCGCTCGTCCGGTTCGCCGGAACGCACCTCCCCGAACTGGGCGACGAGGACACCGCCGCCCTGATGCGGACGGTCATGCTGGTCGCGGTCGCCGCCTGGCCGGCCAGCCGCCCCCCGCAGGCGGTCCTCGACGCCTACGCCGCCGATCCGGCCCTGGCCGTGATGTGCGTCGACTTCACCGACGTCGTGCGCCGCGCCGTCGAGGTGACGGCTTCCGGACTTCTCGCCCGCGGCCGGTAGTCCCTGCCCGATAATCAGCCGATGATCAGGTTGATCGCGACCGACCTCGACGGCACGTTGCTGCAACCGGGCGGGGTGCTGAGCGATCGCACCCGCGCCACGCTCCACGCCGTCGACGCGGACGTCGTGGTCGTCACGGCGCGACCACCGCGGTTCGTGCAGGACCTGGAGCTGACCGGCACGGCGATCTGCTCCAACGGCGCGATGATCTACGACCTGACGAACCGCGAGGTCACGCACGCGCAGACGGTGCCGCTCGACGTCGTGCGGAAGGTGTCCGAGGCGTTGGCCGAGGTGATACCGAACGTCGGCATCGCGGTCGAGACCGGCCTGGAAGTGTTGTCGGAACCGGGTTTCCAGGGCTTCGGGCCGAAGAATCCACACAGGACGCTGGAGCTGCTCGACCACGTCTTCGAGGAGGCGCACCAGGTCGTGCAGATGCTCGCCTGGGCACCGGACGCCGAGGTCGACCACATGATGGAGATCGCCAGGGAGGCCGTCGGGCAGCACGTCTCGGTCACGCACTCGGGCGGGCTCGGCCTGCTGGAGATCAGCCCGCCGGGCGTCTCGAAGGCCGCCACGCTCGAATCCCTGTGCAACACCAGGGGAATCGGCAAGCACGAGGTCGTCGCGTTCGGTGACATGCCGAACGACCTGTCGGTGCTCGGGTGGGCCGGCACGGCGTACGCGATGGGCAACGCGCACCCGCTCGTGAAGCAGGCCTGCACCAACCACGCGCCGCCGAACACCGAGGACGGCGTGGCGCAGATCCTCGAGAGCCTCTTCAGGCTCTAGTGCCTGTGTCGAAGTCTGGTTCGATACAGGCACTAGCTGCGCGGCACCGAGGTGGGACCTGCCACCTCGGCACCCAGCGCCATCACCCGCTGCCGCAACTCGCGGTCGGCGGTCACCACCGTCACCGGACGGCCGGCGCCCTCGGCGCGCACGACCTCGACGATCGTGTCGTCACCGTCGCCGGGCGCGGAGACCACGCGGACGTCGTCGACGGACGAAACGTTGCGCGCCTTGCCTTCCACGACCAGGACGACTTCCTCGTCACGGCCGCGCAGGGCGTCGCGGAGGCGTTCGGCCGCGCCCGCTCTGTCGCGCCACCACCCGTCGGGGACCGATCCCACGACGTTGGCTGCGTCGACCACGAGCAACGGCTTCACGCCTCCAGCGTGCCTCAGCCCCGGCGCGCCCGCAGCGCGTCCAGCGAGTCCGGGCCCTCGTCGACGGCAAGTGCCGCAACGGGAGCGGACGAAACGCCGGCCCAGCGCAGGACGGCGGCCGTCGCGGCGGCGCGTTCCTGCTCGGGCAGCTTCGCGATGTTCGCGCCGTGGTTGCCACCGGGCACCGTGAACGACAGCGAGTCGCGCGTGCCCCGGCCGAGGCGGAACGGTTCCGCGCTCCACGGGTCGTTCTGGCCGTTCACGAACAGCAGCCGCGAACCCTGGTGGCGGACCCACGAGTCCACGTCCCGCATCGCCGAGCGGTCGAACCGCGGGAACCTGATGTCCGGCGAGACCATCGAGCGCGGCACCGAGGAACCGGGGTGGCGCAGCAGGTCGCGCACGGCCGTCTCGTCCGCTTCCGGCCAGCCGAGCTGCGTGCCCGCCTGGTAGTAGTACGCCGTGTAGGGCGCGACGCCGGCGTCGGTGTAGAAGTCCCAGCCCACGGTCGTGTCGATGAAGTTCCAGAGGTCGTCGACCGAGGCACCCGCACCGGGGACCAGCGCGCACTGCGCCTGCGTGCCGTACTGCCAGAACGTGAACGGCGTGTCGAGCACGAGGATCTCCAGCGCCTTGTGCGCGCTGCCGAACTGCTTGTACGTGTAGCCCCTGGCCTCCAGCCGCGAGACGAACTCGTCGCGGTGCTGCAGGACCTGCCGCTGCACGCCTTCCAGGCGGCGGTTGCACGCCGGGTCGTCGCCGACCTCGCGGATGAACTCGCCGTAGACGTCGCGGTCGTTCACCACGTCGTTCGGCGCCACGTACGCGATGGTCGCGTCGACGTCGCGCGGGAAGAACCGGCGGTGGTAGATCGACGTCATGCCGCCCTTGCTGGCACCCGTCGACAGCCACTTCGCGCCGTAGATCTTCTTGAACGCGCCGACGATCCGGTGGTGGTCGCTGGCGGCCTGCCAGATGTTCAGGTCGTCCCAGTCGGCCGGAGCGGGCCGCGACGGCGTGAAGAACCGCTGCTCGACGCTGATCTGGTTGCCGTCGACGAGCCGGGCGGGCTCGGACGGGCTGATCGTCCCGGACAGGTTGTAGCCGCTGGTGTGCAGCACCATCGGCTTCGACTCCGCCTTGTGCAGCAACGAGAAGCGCTGCTCGAACTTCAGGCCGCGCGGCTTGCGGTGGTCCGCGGGCTGCTGGATGCCGAGGACGAACGTCCGCGCGGTGCCGGACGTCCCTTCGCTGATGATCCGCACGCCGGGGATGCCGGCGATGCGGTCCTTGATGTCGGGAGCGGCGGACACGACTGCGGCGGTGGCCACGACCTGCGCCGATGCCAGGCCGAACGCCAGCAGGGAGCGTGCGAGTCTGTTCACCAGGCCAAACTATTGAGCCCGCACGTCCGCCGGACCGGCCGATCGTCGGGCTTTACCGGTAGCTGGCGTAGTAAGACGCGGCCATGTCCTCGTCGCCGTGTCCCTTGGTGACAGCGCGGTTCAGCCTTGCGCTCGCCGCCTGCGCGACGTCGAGGTGCACGTTGGCACGCACCGCGGCCTCGTTCACCAGCAACGCGTCCTTCAGCGCGTTCTGCACGGTGAACGCGGGCGGGAAGGACCGCTCGATGATCGCGTTGCCCTTCGTCTGCAGGTACGCGCAGTCCATCGCACCACCGGACACGGCATCGAGGAAGAGCTTCGGGTCGATCCCGGACGCCTCCGCGAGCGACACGGCCTCGCCGACGGCGGCGGTCAGCGCGAGCACCCAACTGTTCGCGACGAGCTTCAGCTTCGACGACGCCCCGGCCTCACCGACCCACATCGTGCGGGCACCGATCACGTCGAACACGGGCTGCACGCGCTCGCGCAGTTCATCGGCACCGGACGCGAGCACGACGAGCTTGCCCTCGGCGGCGGGCTTCGTGCTGCCGAGCACGGGCGCGTCGACGAACTCCAGGCCGAGCGACCGCGCCAGGGCGATGTGGTCCTCGGTGTACGAGACGCCGACGGTGGACGCCTGGATCCACACGGCGTCGTGTGACAGGGAGGGCGCGGCGTCCTGCATGGCCGCGGTGACCGCGGCGCCGTCGTTCAGGACCGTCAGCACGATCTCGGCACCCTCGACGGCCTCAGCGGGGCTGTCGGCGACGGTGGCGCCCTTCGCGGCGAGTGGTTCGGCCTTGGCGCGCGTGCGGTTCCAGACCCGGACGGTGTGTCCGGCCGCGGCGAGGTTGGCTGCGATGGGGGCACCCATGAGGCCGGTGCCGAGCACGGCGATCTCCATGGCCCCCAGCAAACAAGAAACCTCGCGGTGCTGCCAGGTCGGGGGTCCGACAGCACCGCGAGGTCAACAGTGACATCGGCGGACCGACGTGCGCTGTTACAACGCCATCATACTGTGGCGTGGATCACGTTTAACAGAATGAATGAAACCCCTGGAGCGCGGGAGGTGCTCCAGGGGTTCCCGTTTGGGGAGGCACTCGCGACGGGGCGCCGCGCGAGTGCCGGGTCTTGGTCAGCGGAGGGTGGTGACCTGAGCCTGGGCGATGGCCATCAGCTCGTGACGCATGGACGGGGTGGTCGCCATGTCGATCGCGCGAGCCACGGCCTTCCGGTTACGCGCCTCGGCACGGCGGGCGCGGAGCTTCGCTGCGAAGTTCATCTGGGTCTGCACTTCCCTCTGTGAGGTCTGTTCGGTTGGTAACCCAAGTATGCACCTACACAGGCGTGAAAGCACGCGATTGTCCGGTGAGTTGGGGCACATGCCGATGAATCATCGGCTGGCAACGTGAACGGCCGGACAACGGCGGGGTGCCCCAGGTCACTCCTCGCGGCCGAGCAGGAACCGTCCGAAGTGCGGCACGGTGAAGGCGATCTGACCCCGTTCCGCGCTGTAGACCAGGCCTTTCTTGATGAGCGAGTCCCGCGCGGGCGACAGCGACGAGGGCTTGCGACCCAGGTGGTCGGCCACCTGGGCGGTGTTGACGCCCGCATCCTTTCCGTCGGTCAACTCGGCCATTGACCGGAGATACTCGCGTTCAGCGGGTGTTGCACGCTCGTATCGGGAGCCGAAGAAGCCCACCGCCAGCTCCGCGTCGGCCTCCGGAGCGGCCACGGAGACGTCCGTGGCGGTGATCGGATCGGCCGGAGCGGCGTCCCAGGCGGCCTTGCCGTACGCCTGGATGAAGTACGGGTAGCCGCCGGACGCGTCGAACAACGCGTCGAGCGCCTCGTCGGTGATCCCCGCGTCCTCGCGTTCGACGGGGGCGAGTACGGCGCGGTCGGCGTCCTCGCGGCTGAGCCGGTCGATGCGGACGTAGCGGAAGAGTCGCTCCGAGTACGACTTGCTCGCGCTCAGCACCGCGGGCAGGTGCGGCAGGCCGGCGCCGACGACCACCAGTGGCGCGCCGATCTGCGACAGCTCGTGGCACGCCGCGCACAACGCGCTGATGTCGTCCGGCTTGAGGTCCTGCATCTCGTCGATGAGCAGCGCGACGCCCGTGCCGACGTCCTGCGCCAGCTCGGCGACGTCGGTGAACAGCTCGACCAGGTCGATCTCGATGTCACCGGAGTCGGCCCGCCCGGACGCCGCGGGCACGTCGATGCCGGGCTGCCAGCGGTCGCGCAGCTTGGCGCCGTCGGGAGCGGCCCTGAGCGCGAACGCCTTCAGGACGCCGAGGATCGCCTCGACCCGGTCCGGCGCGCGGTGGCGGACCGCGAGATCCCGGATCGCCCGGTGCAGCGCCGCCGACAGGGGCCTCCTGAGGTCGGCGTCGGGCCTGGCCTCGACCTTGCCCGCGCCCCAGCCGCGCTTCACGGCCATCGACCGCAACTCGCCGAGCAGCACGGTCTTGCCGACGCCGCGCAGCCCCGTCAGCACGAGGCTGCGTTCGGGACGGCCGCGCGCCACGCGTTCGAGCACCACCTCGAACGCGCCGACCTCCTTCTCCCGGCCGGCGAGCTCAGGAGGCCGCTGGCCTGCACCGGGAGCGAACGGGTTGCGCACCGGGTCCATGGCTCGCACCGTATCCGCGTTTCTAGCGGCGCCTCTAGAGACGCGCAGACGAACCTCGAAGTGGGGCCGGATGCCGCTGTATTCGTTTATCTAGTGATTGAGCAATAGAGACCAATAGTTGCGGATGAACCACCGTGCCGGTTGGCTGGCCCACGTGGCTGAAGTCGTGACGAAGGGGACGGGCGAGGTCGAGCGCACTGCCGACCGCGCACAGGTGGACGTGACGTTCGAGGCTCTCGGCGCCGAGCGCTCCGAGGCGGTGAGCACGCTCAACCAGCGCATTTCGGCCGTCGAGCCGCTGCTCGAGGAGTTCGAGGTGCGGTCGCGGCAGCTGTCCGTGCACGACAACTGGGACAACAACCAGCGCGTCGGCAGCCGCGCGTCCCAGCAGTACGTGATCTGGGTGAAGAACCTGGACCGCCTCGACGCGCTGCTGGCCGAACTCGTGCAGGCGGAACCGTCCTGGATCAACGGCCCGTCGTGGACGCTCGTCGACGACACCGAGGCGATCCGTGAGGCGCAACGGGAAGCCGTCGCGGACGCGCTGCGACGCGCCGAGGGCTACGCGACGGCGTTGGGGCGGCGGCTCGGGCCGTTGCTGCGGATCGGCGACACCGAGGGAGGCGCGCACTACCAGCCGCGCATGATGAGCGGCGCCGCGTCGTTCGAGATGGCCGGGCCCGCCGGGATGGTCGACCAGCTGAACCTGAAGGCGCAGCAGATCACCGTGTCGGCGTCGTGCACGGCCGCCTGGTCGCTGCTGGACTAGTTCCCGTCGAGCGACTCCATCGCGTGGTGCACGGCAACGGCATCGCGGTCGTCCGGACGCGCCTTGAGCCAGTTCTTGAGCCACTCGACCCGGCGCCTGGCCGCCGCTGCCAGCGTCAGCGTGATGTAGGCGCGGCGCTCCCACTCGTGCGCCGACCGCATCGCGTCGGCGGCCGGTCTCCACTCGTCGCGGAGCGTGCCGACGAGAGCGCGCGCCAGCACCGGATCTTTCTCGGGATCGACCTGCAGATCACACATTCCCCCACCCCCAGTGTCGCAGCGCTGCGACACTGTGAGTGTGCATGAGGGACTGTCGACTTCGGCAAGCCTAAGTGCGTCACCGTTCCAGAATCGCCGTGATCCCTTGACCTCCGGCGGCGCAAATGGACACGAAACCGCGTCCACTTCCCCGCTGGTGCAACAGCTTCGCCAGCGTCGCCACGATGCGGGCGCCGGTGGCGGCGAACGGGTGGCCTGCCGCGAGCGACGAGCCGTTGACGTTCAGCTTGGACCTGTCGACCTCGCCGAGTTCCTTCTCCCAGGCCTTGAGCGTGGCGAGCACCTGTGACGCGAACGCCTCGTGCACCTCGTAGAAGTCGAAGTCCTGCAGCGTGAGGCCCGCCTTGTCGAGCATGCGCGGTGCGGCGTGCACGGGTGCCATGAGCAAGCCCTCATCGCCGTGCACGTAGTCGACGGCGGCGGTCTCGGCGAACGTCAGGTAGGCGAGGACCGGGAGCTTGCGTTCGGCGGCCCACTCCTCGGTGGCGAGCAGGACCGCGGAGGCGCCGTCGGAGAGCGGGGTCGAGTTGCCGGCGGTCATCGTGTCGCCGAAGACGGGCTTGAGCTTCGCGAGCTTCTCGGCGCTGCTGTCCGGGCGGAGGTTCTGGTCGCGGGTCAGGCCGAGGTACGGGGTGACGAGGTCGTCGAAGAAGCCCTCGTCGTAGGCGCGGGCGAGGTTGCGGTGGCTGCGCGCGGTCAGTTCGTCCTGGTCCTCGCGCGTGATCTCGTACCGCGCGGCCGTGATGGCCGCGTGCTCGCCCATCGACATGCCGGTGCGCGGTTCGCCGTTGCGCGGCAGGTGCGGCACGACGTGGCCGGGACGCAGCTTCGTCAGCAGGCTGACCTTGCGGGTGCGGTTGAACTCCAGCAGGAGCTTGCGGAAGTTCTCGTTCACGCCGATAGGGGCGTCGCTGGTGGTGTCGACGCCACCCGCGATGCCCGCCTCGATCTGACCGAGCGCGATCTTGTTGGCCACGGCGATGATCGCCTGCAGGCCGGTGCCGCACGCCTGCTGGAGGTCGTACGCGGGGGTCTCCGGGCTGAGCCTGCTGCCCAGCACCGACTCGCGGACGAGGTTGAAGTCGCGCGAGTGCTTGAGCACCGCTCCCGCGACCACCTCGCCGAGCCGCTCGCCCTGCAGGCCGAAGCGGCTGACCAGGCCGTCCAGCACCGCCGTGAACATGTCCTGGTTCGACGCGGTGGCGTACGGGCCGTTCGAGCGGGCGAACGGGATGCGGTTGCCGCCGATGATCGCTACTCGCATACCGCCATACTACCTACTAGCGGGTAGACTTACTAGCGAGTAGGTTGTGTGACGTGGACAGGTACCAGAAGTTCGCAACGTCGGGGCTGGGGCGCCAGCTCGTGCGCAGGCTCGGCCTGCCGAACCCCCATCCACTCCGCCGCGACGCCGCGCTCGCCACACCGGCGCTGGTCGGCGGCGCTTCCCGACTGCCCTTCCTGAAGCAGCTGGAAACAGGCCCCGCCCCGTACGGCGCGCTGGTGTTCGACGCGTCGGAGATCGCGTCCGTCACGGACCTGCGGCAGCTGCACGACTTCTTCCACCCCGCGATCACGCAGCTCGGGCCGTGCGGACGGGTGGTCGTCATCGGGCGGTCGCCGGACTCCGTGGCACAACGGGCCATCGAGGGGTTTGTGCGATCGGTCGGCAAGGAGCTGCGCCGTGGAGGCACGGCGAATCTGGTCTACGTGGCCGACGGCGCGGAGGACGGTGCCGAGTCGACGCTGCGGTTCCTGCTGTCGGGGCGGTCCGCGTACGTGTCCGGGCAGGTCGTCCAGGTGTCCGGCAACTCGCCGACCGGCACGCTGGACGGCAAGGTCGCGCTGGTCACGGGTGCTTCGCGGGGCATCGGCGAGGCGATCGCCACGGCTCTGGGACGCGATGGCGCGCACGTGGTCTGCCTCGACGTGCCCGCCGCCGGGGCCGAGCTGTCGAAGGTCGCGAACGCCGTCGGCGGGTCGGCGTTGCAGCTCGACATCACCGGCGATCCCGCGCGGCTGACCTCGTACCTGCTGGAACGGCACGGTGGCGTCGACGTCGTCGTGCACAACGCGGGCATCACGCGCGACAAGACGTTGGCGCGCATGGACTCCTCGCTGTGGGACTCGGTGCTGGAGGTCAACCTCGCCTGCCAGGAGCGGATCAACGACGCGCTGCTGGACGGCGACGTGCTGCGCACCGGCGGGCGGATCGTCGGGGTGTCGTCGATCGCCGGCATCGCGGGCAACGTCGGCCAGACCAACTACGCCACGTCCAAGGCCGGCGTGATCGGGATGGTGCGAACGCTCGCGCCCGTGCTGGCCGCTCGCGGGGCCACGATCAACGCCGTCGCACCCGGTTTCATCGAGACGAAGATGACCGCGGCGGTGCCGTTCGCGACGCGTGAGGTCGGACGGCGGATGAACAGCCTGTCGCAGGGCGGGCTGCCCGCCGACGTCGCGGAGACCGTGGCGTGGTTCGCGTCGCCGGGATCCGGTGGCGTCAACGGGAACGTCGTGCGGGTGTGCGGCCAGATGCTCCTGGGGGCCTGATGCTGCTGCGTGCCGCCCTGACGTCGTTCCGGCGCGGGGAAACGCTTGCCGCCCAACCGGTTTCGGCCACGGTCGACGTGTCGCTGAAGCACCTGGCGGCGTACAACGCGGTGTGCGGGTTCGGGTTGCGCGACGCGTTGCCGTTGACCTACCCGCACGTGCTGGGCTTTCCGTTGCAGATGAGGCTGATGTCCGGCGCCGGGTTCCCCTTCCCGTTGCCAGGCCTCGTGCACGTCGCGAACCGGATCACGCAGTCGCGTCCGCTGACGTTGGACGAGCCCTTGGAGATCACGGTGTCCGCGCGCGATCTGCGGCCCCACCCGCAGGGCACCCAGGTCGACGTGGTGACGTCGGTTTCCGGTGTCTGGCAGGGAGTTTCGACCTACCTGCGACGCACCGGCGGCTCGTCGGGACAGAGCGACGAACTGCGGCGGCCGGTCGGGTCCGCCGTGTGGCGGGTGCCCGCCGACGTCGGACGGCGCTACGGCGCGGCGTCGGGCGACCGCAACCCGATCCACCTGCACCCGTTGAGCGCCAAGCTGTTCGGGTTCCCGCGCGCGATCGCCCACGGGATGTGGACGAAGGCCCGTTGTGTGGCCGCGCTGGAGGGGCGGCTTCCCGAGGCCGTGACGGTGGACGTCCGGTTCAAGAAGCCACTGCTCATCCCCGGTCGCGTCGAGTTCTCGGCCACCGAGGATGCTGACGGCTGGGAGTTCGCCGTGTGGGGCAAGGGGCCCCACCTGGTCGGCTCAACGACGTGACGGCGGATGCCACACGTTGCCGTCGACCAGGTCGCCGAAGCCCATCCAGACGAGGTTCATGAGGCGGGCAGCGACGACGCCGGCGGGTTCCTCGGGGTGGTCGAGCCACCAGTCCGCGAGCGACTCACCGGCCCCGACCAGCGCGGCGGCCAGCGACTCCGCCTCCAGCTTGGTCGCCGGCGCCTTCGTGGACTGGGTGAGCAGCGCCGCGACAAGTGACACCGCACGGGCGCGCATGTCCATGAGCTCGACCGCGAACGGCCCACCCTGACTGGACGCCTGCCGGTGCAGCACCATCCAGCTCGCCCGGTTCTCGCCGACGAACCCGAAGAACGCCCGCAGGCCGCTCCACAGCTGCACGTCCGGTTCCTGGTCGGGCTCGACGCCCGTCGCGATGGCCTCCATCATGCGGGTGGCCTCGCGCCGGATGCACGTCGCGAACAGCTCCTCCTTCGAGCCGAGGTAGGCGTAGAGCATCGGCTTGGAAATGCCCGCGACCTCGGAGATCTCGTCCATGGAAGCCGAGTGGAAGCCGAGCCGCGAGAATACGTCGACGGCGGCATCCATGATCTGCCGCTCACGCACGGCGCGTGGCAAGCGCTTGGCTCGACCTTCTGTGCGCATCTTCACCCCTCGGTTCGAAGCGGCAAGATTATCGGATCGGCTTGCCGCCCTATCTACTCACCAGTAGTCTTACTCGCGAGTAGGTACCAGGAGGTGTTTGTCCATGACGCTCGACCTCAGCACCGAGGCGATCGCGAAGCTCAGCCCGGCCGAGCTGATCAGCACGTTGCAGCAGATCTCGCCGGACGACCCGGCGCTGGCCGAGGTGGACATCGACGTCATCGCCCGCGGCATCGACCCCAAGAAGCTCGGCAAGGACGACTTCGCGGCGTTGCTGAACGCCCTGGGCGCGCTGGCCGACGGCGGCGCCGACCTCGACCTGTCGAAGATGGACCCGTCCAACTTCGCCCGCATCATCTCGCGCGCCTCGAAGGACCAGATCGAGGCCGTCGTCGCCGATCCCGCGCTGCGCGTGCGCGTGCTGGACGAGGTGTTCCGCCGCATGGAGGTCCACTTCCGCTCGGACCGGGCCGGTGCGACCAAGGCCGTCGTGCACTTCCACGTGCTGGAAGACGTCTACGAGGCCATCATCGAGAACGCCGAGTGCACCATCAACAAGGGCGTGACGCGCGAGGCCCGTGCCATCGTGACGCTGACGCCCGCCGACTTCCTGAAGCTCGCGACCGGCAACGCCTCCGCGCCCGTGCTGTTCATGACGGGCAAGCTGAAGGTCAAGGGCGACCTGGGGTTCGCGGCCGGGTTCATGAGCCTGTTCAACATCCCGAAGGCTTAGGAGACTTCTTGTGGGTGGCTTCTCGCTCGAGCTGAACGAAGACCAGACCGACCTGCGCGACTGGGTGCACGGCTTCGCTCGTGACGTGATCAGGCCGGCGGCCTCCGAGTGGGACGAGCGCGAGGAGACGCCGTGGCCGGTGATCCAGGAGGCGGCGAAGATCGGCCTCTACGGTTTCGAGGCCCTCGCGACCTGGTTCGCCGACCCGATCGGCCTCTCGCTGCCCATCGCGACCGAGGAACTCTTCTGGGGCGACGCCGGAATCGCGCTGGCCCTGATGGGCACCGGCCTCGCCGTGGCGGGGATCTTCGCGTCCGGTGAGCCGGAACAGCTGGCCGAGTGGGTGCCGGAGTGCTTCGGCGACGAGAGCGACCCGAAGCTGGCCGCGTTCTGCGCCTCCGAACCCCAGGCGGGCTCCGACGTGGCCGGCTACCGGACTCGCGCGCGTTACGACGAGGCCACCGACGAGTGGGTGATCAACGGCCAGAAGGCCTGGGCCACCAACGGCGGCATCGCGAACGTCCACGTCGTGACCGCCGTGCTGGACCCGTCGCTGGGCTCCCGCGGCCAGGCCGGTTTCATCATCCCGCCGGGCACCCCGGGCCTGTCGTCCCCCGGCAAGATCAAGAAGCACGGCATGCGCGCCTCCCACACGGCCGACGTGTTCTTCGACGACGTCCGCGTACCCGGCCGCTGCGTCCTCGGCGGCCGCGAACGCGTCGAAGCACGCCTCGCCCGCGCCCGCGAAGGCCAGAAGTCCGGCGGCCAGGCAGCGATGGCCACCTTCGAGACCACGCGCCCGACCGTGGGCGCCATGGCCGTGGGCGTCGCCCGCGCCGCCTACGAGTACTCCCTCGACTACGCGAAGGACCGCGAGGCGTTCGGGCGCAAGATCATCGAGAACCAGTCGATCGCGTTCGACCTCGCGAACATGCGGATGGAGATCGACGCCGCCCGGCTGCTCGTGTGGCGCGCGGCCTGGATGGGCCGCAACAACGTGCCGTTCACCGCGGGCGAGGGGTCGATGTCCAAGCTCAAGGCGTCCGAGGTGTCGGTGTGGGCGACCGAGCGGGCGATCCACATCCTCGGTGGGGCCGGGTACACCCGCGAGCACCCCGTCGAGCGGATGCACCGGGACTCGAAGATCTTCACCATCTTCGAGGGGACCTCGGAGATCCAGCGGTTGGTCGTGTCGCGGGCGATCTCCGGGATGCAGATCAGATAGCTGGTGACGGGCGCCTCCGTGTCGCCCGCTTCCCACGTAACGCCTCGACCACGGCAACACACCTCACATTGGCGCGAAGACCCACTCCTCCTGCCGCATCGGAAATCCTGAGGTGTCCCACAGGTTCATTCATCAAGGTCTAACCTGAGCTGCTCCACGGGGGGCGATTCAATCTCACCCAAGAACGCGATCTTGATCGACTTCTCTCCGTACGAAACTGCGATAGTCGACGAAATACCGTCGATTCGAAATTCGTAAATTGGAGAAAGTCTACTCAGCCGCACCGGCGGCACTATTGGCACCTCAACAACCCGGTTCGACCTGAGGACGGGAAGATTGCCCTCGAACTGACCTGCGTCACCATACTCAGGAAATAGAGAACTCTGCTCGATTCTTGGACCAGAGGACGTCTTCCTGTTTTCCTCACCCAACCGCGAACGGCCCACAACGGGGCGATCCTGAGTACTGACAAGAAAAATACCCTTCTCAAAACCACCTCGTCTGGCACGCTTGGCCGCAGCTACCGAGATTACATTTTCCAAGTCTGTACCCAAAGTCGAGCACATCCCATACAACACCTCCAGCACATCAGCCATCTCTCCAACAAGAGAGGGCAGCCCTCTCGCGGACCGCACTTCCAAGGCCTCTTCTATCAGCTTTTGTTTTAACAGGTCTAGCGCAAATTCCGGTGGCGCCTCACGCGTTTCTACATCCTCCCCGCGCGACTCGATTATCTCCGGTATCTGATCACGGACGAGCTTCCCGAAACGCAACACGCGTCCCGGGTCGTCTGACATCAAATCCCGGCAAGTGACGTTGACCCCGGCTCTACGAAGTATGTAGTACGGATGCGAGAGCGGGCTTCCATTCAGCACCACAATAAGCCCGAATCGTTGTGCAACACTGGCGAGCAACGAGACGAAGCCTTTGTCGCGAATCAGGTCAGAATTCGGGATAACCTCGATGCAACACCCTGGTTCTATCTCCCCATGGTTTGCCAGCAACTCCACGCGACGCAATTCTTCTCGGCTGCGGACAACATTTTCGATGACGCGCCCGTCTATACTGGGAGTCAGCTCCATATTCAGATCATTAGTGTGATGGAACCAAGGAAGGCAATCAGGGTGACCGCTGTTGGGGCGGATACCCAAGAACCACATTGCGTGCGTCGGACAGTTCTCTCTCACCGCCAGAGCGAAGGTACCATGAGCGATCCTCGCGAGTTGCGCGTCAGTGGCAGATGACTTCCAGTCCCAAGGCGCACCTGCACGCTTCGGAAACCAATCGCCGTCAGGCCCGACATCCAGGTAGCCCTCCTTGTATCGAATACTTCTCTTAGCTACCTCTCCTGTTGAAGACTGCACTTCGAACGAGTCATGACTTCCCCAGGCAAGACCTTCAGGAACTCCCCATGTCGAGTCTATTCGAACTCGATCTGTAGTCGGGTCCGCATAAGCCCACGCGCACGCCTGAGCAGGAATGAAGCGATGAAGAAGAACCCGCCATGACGCGGGGTCCACCCTTTCGGACTCCATGCGTTCGACAACGTCCGAAAAAAATCCCTCGAGCACTTCAACCGACAAGACCGTGCTGGTGCGTGGCAGCATGAATTGCGCGTCGCCATCAATGTCTGTGCGAGCAACCACGCCACCCTTTACCATGATCCCAAGGTCGCGCCTCAATAATTCGAGGAATCCAGTATCGTTTGTCTTCGAAGAAACAAGATCCGAACCGTGTATGACATAGAGTGTCGCCGTAGGGAGTCCAAGTTCTGCGTACTCCCGCTGAACAAGCAACTTTTGCGAGGTGGGCTCTGCATCGCTTGCCAGTCCGACCACTTCAAACCTGGAAGAAGCCGCAAGAGGCGGGCTCGAAGCCCAGGCACTCGCCGGAGCAGCTCCTTCGATGGCGACTTCTGGGTCGAGCTGAACCAAGAACAGGATCTCATCTGCCCAGATCCATTCGAGGTGGAGCCTTCGACTCGCCTGTGAGTAGTATCGCGCAACGCGCCACAGATTTTCAAAGAGCAGCGACTCATCAGGAGCCACGAGTGGCATCTGATCGTCGGCCACGCCCGGTTTCGGCGTAAAACGCTCTAGCAGCTGGCGACCTTTTACATTTGCCTCACACAGCCAGATATCATTCCTTCTCGCCACTCGACGCTCATTTGAGAGATGACCTTCCGCTGACGCTACCAGCATTGGTTGAATAACGACCGCGATCGCACGGTGCTCACCAGATCGCGTCGCCTCCTCCCAAATTTTAATCAAGGTCGCGCGCACACTCGCTGGATCATCCGCACATTCAATCGAGGTCAGCAAGCCCCGCATATCGATGCCTTCATCGGGACCACTCGTCCGAAGCAGAAACCTCCCCCTATACCGAATCCCCCTGCGCTCACACGCTCCACGAAGATCCTCAGAAAACTTGAATACAAGCTGGTCAGGCAGGCATTCGACCAACAGATCAACAGCCTGATCGAGGAGATTTCGCGAGGCGATCGAAGAGAAATCTTCATGAAGTGATCTGTGCAGAAATATACTTGGAGGACGCCAGAGAGCTGGCATCACGGACAGGCCAGCTGCTTTCTGCCCGTAGTCTTCCGAATTTACTTCTTGCGCCTGGGAGTCCAAAGAGTACTTATACATACCAGCACTTGGGTCATTTTTCATGGCTCGCCTTCGACCCCACTCTCGTAAATATCGCCTCACGAACCATTTTGCCGCTGCTCGTCACCTTCTTTTTTCGCCACTCCTCTTGAGTCGCCGAAAAGGTTGCGGGCTAGTTCAGCGAGCTTGGCGACGACGGAGTCAGAAAAATAGCCGACCAGGAAAGCCAGGCCAACAACAGTGCGGCCGTCCTTAAAGAAGGCAGCGTTGAGTACTGCCAGAAGGCCACTTTCTATGAGCAATACGACCGCGAATGCGAGTCCCGCAGAAAGATGCGGAGTAAAAAGTCTCCACAATCGCCTGTCTTGATGCCAGGTGCCGTGGGCAACAGAGTGATACAGCCATTTCACTGAAAAGAGGCATCCACCGAGCATGCCTCCCAGCCAAGCGTACGCATAATGGGCGATCGTCTTGAAGACGGCCTCGTCGAGACCTAAGGTGAGGCTTCGCGTGACGACAATCAGCATTCCGATCGGCGCTGCAGTCAGGATTACTGCAACATATATCGACTCAACGGCAATGGACCTTCGAGCTATCTTGTCCTGGTATCTACTTAAGTATTGCCCTGGCTGACGGCCATCCGTCAGATCCTGAGGAGCAAAGCCATGTTCGGCAGTAGGTGCCTCAGGTTGCGCATCCGACGTTTCACCTGGATCAGGTTCCGAGAGAGACGAAGCCACTGTGTGCTCTCCCTGTCGCCTCAAGTAGTCGCAAAACAGTATTATTTGAGGTGGTCAGCCTGCTGTCGCGACGCCAGAAAGGTTCGCCGAGATCAAGCTCCTGAGCAATCAGCTGCCTAAAGAACTGACTGGGAATATTCTTGCCATGCGCAGCGTAGCGCTGACCACCTGGTTCACGCAGGTAAAGATACGACTCACCGGGAGCGCACTTCATTCGCGCTTCCGCAACAGAGTCCACTGACTCCCAGAGCAAGCTTGGAGCGCGCTCGACAGCGAGCCGGCGCAAATCTAGGGAAACCGGGACCAAATGAAGATGAGCGTGGTCGATTGAACAGCCGACTGCGGAGCCACGAAAAGTCGCACCATGTTCAAACTCGTACACTGGCGACTTGTACACACTCGAAACGCTACGGCTGAGGTCTGCGCAAAATTCTTCAAAATTTCGCACCTCATCACTGCCCAATTCACCCAAGTTGAGATGGTGACGACGTGGCAACGCCAAGACCCAGCCTTCTACCAAGGCACCCAAGGATGCCCAACTCACGAACGAGTCGGTCTGGGTGAGCGGTGTGTCTACCAGGCGTGACGGGTTGTAGGCAGGTTCCGACTGCTCGCAGAAGTGACAAGACTGCACACGTCCCCCTTCCATCTAGGGTGAGAGCCGTCAGCTTACGACCATGCAGCGGTGACGGCAGCTATATACGCGCCACGAACATCGCAGGATCTAGCTGCGGTCAAGCCTTCGCCGCTCAGAGGCGTGCAGGCAGACAAGTCGACGTCGCCTTGGACAGGACCGCGCGTCACCTGGCTCTGCGTCGACGGGCTGGGCTTCACGCCGTGTCCACGCGTCTCTCGCCCCTGCTGCTCCGTTTAACGTCTCCAACCGCTGCTTCGTCGATGCCCTTGCGAAGGCCGCGCTGCTGCATGCAATGTCCCAGACTGCTGGGATGTGTGATCCACCTTCAGTCACACCAGGTGTCGCGGACGTAACGAAGCGGTCGCTTTGACTAACACCGTGTTCCGCTGCGCTGATCAACTCCGGTAGGTCGGCGTTATGGGGATCGTGGCGTTCTTGAACGTGTTACTGATAGCCGCCGCAGCCCCTTGCCTGAGCCGCGAGCAGTGTCCGTCGTGTCTGCACGTAGAGTCCAAAAGCGACTCGGCGAGCTACCTGCCGGAGGACGTGTAGGTGACCGCGGGTCAGCGCCGCGTTGGTCGGGAGGGGCTGCATTCGCCTGACGTCTCGTGCATGCGTTGCGGGGTGGTGTCGTGAAGGGGCTGAAGTGATGGGCCGCCGTTGCGTCCGCGTGATCATCGTCGTGTCGGGGCGGCTATGGCGTGGCGTTGCTGCCGACGTGGGCGACGTGCTGGCAGCCATCGCGTTCGCATTTGGGCCGGGTTCAACGTCGGGTTCGCTGGGATCCGCCCGCAGGATCGAGGAGAGCCGTCAGAGCGGCAGCGTCAGGACCGCGCCCACGCGCTTGAGCTCGCGGCTGTGGACGGCCAGCAGCACCGTGTCCTGCGGGCGGCGGAAGTGCAGCACCACGAAGTTCGGGTGCGGCGGGTCCTGGTCGACGATCTGCTCGACACGGCCCTCGTCGTTGCTGAAGACGATCCGCTCGTCCCAGATGATCTTGGTGGGGCCGAAGAACAGCTCGCCCTCCTGCCATTCACCGTCCAGGAAGACGTCGCCGTCGCCGCGCGTGTGGTCGTCGCCGGACGGGCCGAACGCCTCGCCGAGCACGCCCCCGAGAATTTCGAACAGAGCAGACATGACGTTTCCCCCTTCGTTGCCACGGAAACGAGCTGGGCGCCCAGCTGGTTCCCGCAGGATCTCAGAGGTCTAGCCGAACGGCTGGCCGGCTTCGCGCAGCCAGGCGCGCTCGCGCGAGTGGTCCGGCATGGCGGGCCAGCCGTTGATCCTCGCGATCAGGACCCAGTACCGCTCGGCACGCGGGTCCGCGAAGTCGGAGAGCTCGCGCAGCCGTTCGACGAGGCTGTCGTCGTTCGGCAGGCCCAATGCCTCCGCCCAGTTGGCGTTCACGCGCTCCACGACCTCGCGGGCCTCTGCGGACTCCGGCGTGATGCCCGCGTCGAGAGCCTCACGCGCCTGGGCGATCGCGAAGTTGAACGCCTCCATCTGACCGTCCCCTGGCGGGCTCATGTCCGCCCCGGCCCGGCGCTGTTCCTCGTGCTGCTGGGACATCCGCTTGACCGTCGCGCGGAAGTCCGGGTCCTGCACGAGCTTCGCGAGCTCGACCCACGCCTCCAGCTGCTCGGTCGACGGGTCGTCCGGCAGCTCGATCCGCACGGATCGCATGTGCTGCTCGAACTGCGGATCCAGCTCGTAGGGCCCGAACACCTCCTCGAAGAAGTCGTCGAGGATGCGCTGGCGCTCCTCGTCCGACATGCGTGCCAACTCGTTCATCAGTTCCATCTCCCCTCCCTTGGCGACGGCGCGCAGGACGGCGCGGCGCAACCGCAACGTCTTCATCTGCGCGTCGATCGCGTCTGCGTGTGCACGCGCCACGTCGGTCACCGACACCTCACGGGCCAGCACGCGGCCCGCGGTCGGCAGGTCGACGCCCAGGTCCCTGAGCGTGCGGACGAGTTTCAGCCTCGCCAGCGCGTCGGTGTCGTAGGTGCGGTAGCCGCCGGTGGTCCTGTCCGTGGGCGGGATGAGGCCCGAGTCGGAGTAGAACCTGATGGTGCGGACGGTGAGTCCGGTCATCCTGGCGAGCTCGCCGATCTGGTAGCGCGTCACGGGGACAACTCTGCAGTCTCCAGTTGCTGGAGAGTCAACCTGTTAGACCGAACGGGTTAGTGACGGAGTCGCGTGAGCTGTGAAACCGTAGGCCGCGTCGGTATCGCCTGGGGGCAAACATCGATTCACGACCTTCGTCGAAGGTCTGTTCGGTGCGCGCCGACCTGATCGTTCTCTGGGGGAACACATGCGCGGGTTTTCGCGTGCACTGAAAGTCGCCATCGGTGGCGCAGCTCTGCTCGGCGCCCTGGGCGCACCGGCGAGTGCCGCGGAGGCGGCGCCGGCTCCGGTGATCTGCTTCAGCGGCCACGTCCAGGACGTCGGCTGGCAGCCCTTGAACTGCGACAACGACGGTGACTGGGCCTTCGCGGGTTCGACCGGCCTCAACTTCAGACTCGAGGCGATCCGTGTCACCGCCTACAACACGGGCGGCTTGACCTGCGTCCGGGCACACGTCCAGGACGAAGGCTGGCGCGACCAGGTCTGCTTGCCGGACGGCCTGTCCGCCGAGGTCGGCACGACCGGCAAGAACCGGAGGATCGAGGCTCTCTCGTTCAGCAACGGCGCACGGAGCCTGTGCGTCGAGGGCCACGTGCAGGACGTCGGGTGGACGGGCGAGAGCTGCAAGCCCGCGGGCGAGCTCAACGTCGTCGGCACCACGGGTGCAGGCCTGCGACTGGAAGCCGTCAGGGCCACCGTTCAGCAGTAGAGCAAAAAGGTCGTGAGTGCTTTCCGTTGCCACAGCAACGGAAAGCACTCACGACCGGCTTTCAGTACGTCATCGCGATGCCCGGCTCGGCCAGCAGCGCGCCGACGTCGGCCAGGAACTGCGAACCCTGCTGCCCGTCGACCACGCGGTGGTCGAAGGAGAGCGCGAGCTGGCAGATCTTGCGGATCTTGATCTCGCCGTCGACCACCCACGGCATGTCGCGGATCGCGCCCAGCGCGAGGATCGCGGACTCGCCGGGGTTGAGGATCGGCGTGCCGGTGTCGACGCCGAAGACGCCGACGTTGGTGATCGTGATGGTGCCGTTCATCATGTCGGCCGGCGACGTCTTGCCCTCACGGGCGACCGTGGCGAGCTCGTCGAGCGCGATCGCCAGTTCCTTCAACGACATCCGGTCGGCGTCGCGGACCTTCGGCACCACCAGGCCGCGCGGCGTCGCCGCCGCGATGCCCAGGTGGACGTAGTCCTTGTAGACGATCTCGTTCGCCGCCGCGTCCCACGTCGCGTTGACGTCCGGCGTGCGGCGGGCCGCGAGGATGATCGCCTTCGCGCAGAACGCGAGGGGCGTCAGCTTCACGCCGCGGAACTCCGGCGCGTTCTTCAGGCGTGCGCGCAGTTCCATCATCGGCGTCACGTCGACCGTCAGGAACTCGGTGACGTGCGGTGCGGTGAACGCGCTGTCCACCATCGCCTGCGCGGTCGCCTTGCGGACGCCCTTGATGGGCACCCGGCGTTCGCGCGAGCCGTTGTCCACAACGGACTGCGCGGGAGCGGCAGCCGGTGCGGAGACAGCGGTTTCGACGTCCTCACGGGTGATCACGCCGCCGGGGCCGGAGCCCGTGAGCGCGTGCAGGTCGACGCCGAGGTCCTTGGCCAGCTTGCGCACCGGCGGCTTGGCCAGCGGCACGTACCCGCCGGGAGCCTGCACCGGAGCTGCGACCACGACCGGAGCCGGGGGTGCCACGACCGGAGCCGGCGCGGGCGGGGCCACGACGGCTGCGGCCGGTGCTGCGGCGGGCGCGTCCTTGCGGGCGCGACGCTTGGCCGTACCGGACTTCGGGCCGTAGCCGACGAGCGTCGCGATGCGCCCGCCCGGCATCTCCTCGCCGATCTTGCCGGACGAGGCGCCGTTCGACTCCGCCGCGACCGGAGCCGGGGCAGGTGCGGCCGCGCCACCGGGGTCGGTGTCGATCGTGATGATCGGGACGCCGACCTCGACGGTCTGACCGGGCTCCGCGAGGAGCTCGGTCACGACGCCGGCCCACGGGCACGGCAGCTCGACGGCGGCCTTGGCCGTCTCGATCTCGACGATGATCTGGTTGACCTTGACGGTGTCACCGGGCTTAACGTGCCAGGTGAGGATCTCGGCCTCGGTCAGCCCCTCTGCCGTGTCGGGCAGGGGGAATTGCTTGTACTGCGGCATTTCCGGTTGTCCCCTTACCAGGCGAGAGAGCGGTCGACGGCGTGCAGCACCCGGTCGAGGTCGGGGAGGAACTCCTCCTCGAGCTTCGAGGGCGGGTACGGGGTGTCGAAACCGGTCACCCGCAGCACCGGTGCCTGCAGGGAGTAGAAGCACTCCTGCTGGACCTTCGCTGCAATCTCGCTGCTGATCGAGGACTCGGACGGCGCCTCGGACACGACGATCAGGCGACCGGTGCGGCGCACCGAGTCGTAGACCGGCGCGAGGTCCAGCGGCGACAGCGTGCGGAGGTCGATGACCTCCAGGGAGGTGCCGTCCTCCGCTGCCGCGTTGGCCGCGTCCAGCGACGTCCTGACCATCGGGCCGTACGCGACCAGCGTCGCGTCCGTGCCGGAGCGCAGCACGCGCGACTCGAACAGCTTGCCGGGCTGGGCCGTGGTGTCGACCTCGCCCTTCTCGTAGTAACGGCGCTTGGGCTCGAAGAACAGCACCGGGTCGTCGCTGTCGATCGCCTGCTGGATCATCCAGTACGCGTCGGCCGGGTTCGAGCACGAGACGACCTTGAGGCCGGCGGTGTGCGCGAAGTACGACTCGGGCGACTCCGAGTGGTGCTCGACCGCACCGATGCCGCCACCGAACGGCACGCGGATCACGATGGGCAGCTTGATCTTGCCCTGGGTGCGGTAGTGCAGCTTCGCGACCTGCGACACGATCTGGTCGAAGCCCGGGAAGATGAAGCCGTCGAACTGGATCTCGCACACCGGGCGGTAGCCGCGGATCGCGAGGCCCACGGCGGTGCCGATGATGCCGGACTCCGCGAGCGGCGTGTCGAGCACGCGCTGCTCACCGAAGTCCTTCTGCAGGCCGTCGGTGATTCGGAAGACGCCACCGAGCTTGCCGATGTCCTCGCCCATCATGATGACCTTGGGGTTGGCCTCCATGGCCGCCCGCAAGCCCATGTTGAGCGCCTTGGAGATCGTGAGCGTCTGCACCGGGGACGCCGGAGCAGCAGCCGAGGAACGGTCCATGGTCGGAGCAGCCATCAGTGCTCACCTCCAGCAAAACCCGAGACGTAGTCGAGGAATTCGTCGCGCTGCGCTTCGAGGTTGTGGTTCCCCTCGGCGTAGACGTTGCTGAAGATCCGTTCAGCGGGCGGGTCGGGCATGTTCGTGCAGAACTCCCGCAGCTCCTCGCCCAGCTTGTCGGCGTCGGCCTCGACGCCCTCGAAGAACTCGTGGTCGGCCCACTGCTGGCGGACCAGGTAGACCTTCACGCGCTCGATCGGGTCCTTGAGCTTCCACATCTCGAGCTCGTCCGACAGCCGGTAGCGCGTCGGGTCGTCGGAGGTGGTGTGCGCGTCCATCCGGTAGGTGAACGCCTCGATCAGGATCGGGCCGTTGCCGTGGCGGCACTCGTCCAGCGCCCACTTCGTCACGGCGAGCGTCGCGAGGACGTCGTTGCCGTCGACGCGGATGCCGGGGAAGCCGTAGCCGCGGGCGCGCTGGTACAGCGGCAGGCGCGACTGGCGCTCGGTGGGCTCGGAGATGGCCCACTGGTTGTTCTGGCAGAAGAAGACGAGAGGTGCGTCGTAGACCGCGGCCCACACGAAGCCCTCGTGCACGTCACCCTGGCTGGTCGCGCCGTCGCCGAAGAAGCACATGGTGGCTTCTCCCTCGTCGTCGCCGACCTTGCCGTCGAACTTCTGGCCCATCGCGTAGCCGGCCGCGTTGAGGACCTGGTTGCCGATGACGATCGTGTACGGGTGGAAGCGCTTCTCGACCGGGTCCCAGGTGCCCTGGTCGGTCCCGCGGAAGATGCCGAGCAGCTCCGTCGGGTTGATCCCGCGCGTCCACGCGATGCCGTGCTCGCGGTAGCTCGGGAACGCCATGTCGGTCTGGCGCATCGCACGGCCGGCACCGATCTGCGCGGCCTCCTGGCCGAGCAGCGGCACCCAGATGCCGAGCTGGCCCTTGCGCTGCAGGGCGTTCGCCTCGCGGTCGACCCGGCGGATCAGGACCATGTCGCGGTACAGACCGCGCAGTTCCTCCGGCGTGATGTCGATGTCGAAGTCCGGGTGCTGGACCCGCTCACCCTCCGGGGTGAGCAGCTGCACCAGGTCGGCACCGCCCTCGTCTGTCGCTCGCAAGCCTGCGATCACCTGTTCCGCTGTCGGTTTTGCGGCAGTGGCGGCCGGCGCTGCATCCGGCTCAGGGTGCGTCCATTGCTCAGGGGACGACATGCGCCTTCTCCTCTGTCTTCTCCGACCGCCTGATCGCTCGTGACGACCTCGTGCGGCGACGTCGGCGGTCGCCGCCAACCCTGTGGGGCCGGAGGCAGCCGTCGACGGTGACGGTGGCTTACGACCACATCCTGACACGGCCTCACCCGAGTTGGTGAGACCCGTCCCACTTCGTAACACACGAGTCAACGTTCTGATCAGCGACAACAGTCGGAGGTTCGACCTTTTGTCCTCCGACTAGGCCGTCCGATCACCGGACGCCGATGTCCCGGTTACCGATCGTTAACTTAGCTGCGGGTCTCCGAGTAGAGGCTACGGACGCGAGCGGAGGCGGAGTCGTGACAGGATCGAGAGGTGGACCGCTCACTTGTGACCAGCACCGTCAGGACGCTCTGGGACGACGACATCGTCCCGAGCCTGTCTCAGCTCGTCGCCGTGCCGGCGATCTCGCCCGCGTTCGACCCCGCCTGGGAAGAGCACGGCGAACTGGCCGCCGCGATCGAGCACGTGCGCCTCTGGATCGAGTCACGTGCGATTCCGGGAGCGGTGCTGGAAGTCGTCCAACTGGCGGGACGTACGCCGCTTCTGGTGGTCGACGTGCCCGCGTCCGGTAACTCGTCCGACGACACGGTGTTGCTCTACGGCCATCTCGACAAGCAGCCGCCGGTGGGCGGCTGGAGCGAGGGCCTCGGTCCGTGGACCCCGGTTCTGCGTGACGGACGTCTCTACGGCCGTGGCGCGGCCGATGACGGTTACTCCGGATATGCCGCAATCGCCGCTATCGAGGCCGTGCGCGCCGCCGGCGGTTCGCACGCCCGTTGTGTCGTGCTGCTGGAGACCGGCGAGGAGTCCGGTTCGCCCGACCTTCCCGCCTACCTGGAGCACCTGTCCTCACGGTTGGGCCGCGTGTCGCTCGTCGTCTGCCTGGACTCGGGCGGCTCCGACTACGACCGCATGTGGCTGACGACGTCACTGCGCGGGCTCGTGCAGGTCACGGCCACCGTGCGGGTGCTCGACGGCGGCCTGCACTCCGGCATGGCGTCCGGCATCGTGCCGTCGTCGTTCCGGATCGCACGGGTGCTGCTGGACCGGCTGGAGGACTCGGAGACCGGTGAGGTCCTCGTGCCGGAGATGCACGTCGAGATCCCGGCGGGCCGGCTGGCCGAGGTCCGCGAGGCCGTCGAGGCCGCACCGGGCGCCCTGTGGGGTGCGGTGCCGCGCGTCGGTGACCTGCGGCCGATGTCCGACGACGAGGTCGAGCTGGCGCTGAACTCCGGCTGGCGGCCGACCCTGTCCGTCACCGGCGCCGAGGGCCTGCCCCTGCCGGACGACGCGGGCAACGTGCTGCGCCCGTTCACGACGCTGGTGCTGTCGTTCCGCCTGCCGCCGACGGCCGACGCCGCCGTTGCGCTGGAAGCGGTCAAGCAGAAGCTCACCACCGACGTGCCCTACGGCGCGACCGTGGAGCTCTCACGGGTCGAGTTCGCCGACGGCTGGAACGCGCCTGAGCTGGCACCTTGGTTGTCCGCCGTGCTGGACGACGCCGGCAAGGACGTGTTCGGCGCGCCATGGCGGACTGTGTCGCTGGGTGGCTCGATCCCGTTCATGGGCCTGCTGCACGAGGCCTACCCGGACGCGCAGTTCGTGGTGACCGGAGCGATCGGACCGGACTCCAACTGCCACGTGCCCGACGAGTGGCTGCACCTGGCGCACGCGGCCCGGGTCACCGAGGCGATCGCCCTGGTGCTCGACGCGCAGTCGAAGCAGAGCTGAACTCCTCGAGCAGGGCCAGGCCTGTGGCCGGGTTGCTCCCCGCGTAGCGGCGCGCTCTCGCGAGTGCGTCGACCTGCGCGGGGACGACCTCGGTCAGGTCGTCGGCGAAGTAGTCGCGGACGACGGCGAGGAACGCGATCCGTGCCGCCGCCCTGTCCGCGAGATCACCGATCGCGGTGTGCTCCGAGGTGTAGGAGGCCTGCACCCGTTCGCGCAGGACGTGCAGGTCCGGGTCCGGATCGGCGAGCACTCGCAGCAGTTTCGTCACGCCGTCGCGATCGTCCAGCGCCGTCAGCGCGTCGCTCGTCGTCTTGCACACCCGGTCCAGCTCGTCGGCGACGAGCTTCTCGGCCACGGCCGCCAGCGACGTGCCCCGCACCTGCCGGACGATCGCGCGGGCCGAGCGGGTGAGCTGGCGGGCGAGTCCCCCGGAGAACGTGAAGGCGAGCGCCACGAACACCTCGGGCAGCCCGTCGACCGACCTGCTGATCAGGCCGCGGGCGAGCTGGAAGTCCAGGTAGTCGACCCTGACGACCTCGTCGAACGAGCTGTCGAAGACGCTGCGCAGCCCCATGCCCGCGAGCTCGAAGTCGTGCTGGGCCTCGGTGGACACCGACATCAGGTAGTAGCAGCCGGGCACGTCGAACACGGCCTTGATCTCGTTGAGGAACCTGCGGGCGGGCTCGCCCGCACCGATGCGGTCGATCTCGTCGATGGCGATCACCACGCGCACCGGGTCCAGCGTGCGGGCCACGGCGCCGACGAACCCGCGGAAGTCGTCCACCACCTCGGGATACGTCGGCGGACGGCCGGTCAGGCTGCTCGCGCGCTTGTGGGCGAGCTCCGCACCGCGGAAGCCGAACTTCCCGCTGGTCTCACCGGTGAGGGTCTGGACGTACGCGATGTCGCGGAGACCCCGCTGCGCCGACCTGGCCAGCCGCCGCCGTTCGTCGTGCCGGACCCGCCGGCGAAGCGGGACGGCCTTGGGAGCGGCCTCGCGCAGATGGGCGAGCACCGCGTGGCAGGCCTGCGCGTAGAGGTGCAGCACGAACTCGCGCGGGACGTAGTCGACCGGTGCCGCGACCAGCACACTCAGGTCGGCGGCCTGGCCCTGCCGGCGGTAGGCGCCCTGGCAGAACGCCCTCAGCAGGTTGGTCTTGCCGGAACCGCGCGGGCCGGCGAGCGCGAAGCTGCCGCCGTCGAGGGTGTCGACCAGCTCGGCCAGCTCCCTGCCCGCCGGCACCGGTTGGTGGCTGATCAGCGACCCACCCCGGTGCAGGTTCCGCGCGTCGCCGAACGCGAGCTCGGTGCCGGGCACGATCCGAGTGCCGCCCAGCTCGGCGCGCAGTGCGGGCAGCACGCCGTCGTTCAGCATCGCCGACCGCCATTCTCCGAGCGCCTGCTCCGCCGCGGCGGACCTGGCGGCGAGCATCGCCGGTGGCAAGAGTGCGTTGAGGGCTTCGGTCAGGTGGCCCACGCCCCAGACGGCCAGGGCCCCGAGCGGCACGGTGGCGAACAGCGCGAACCAGGGGCCCACGGTCAGCGCGACGAGGTTCGCGCCGACCACGGCGAGGGTGATGCAGCCCAGCCCCAGGACTCCCCAGAACCACGCGACCGTCCTTCCGATCACGGTCAGGTACGACACCCCGAGCACCACCACGGCGATTCCGGCGGCGATCGCCGTGTTCCGGACAACGGGCAGCGCGGGGTTGCCGTTGACCCCGTGCTTGAACAACAGCGCCGCGAGCAGGCACTCGGTCACCGGAATCACGATGAGCAGCAGACACCGCCACAGGAACGGGTGCTTCACCGTGGCACGAGCCAGAGCGCGCGTGGATCCGACCCTGAGCTCCGCGTAGCGGTCGTGGTGAGCACGCGCCGAAGCGACGATCCACGGCTTGGCCTCCCGCAGCACGGCCCGCAGCGCCTCGGGATCACCGGGCGGTTCCCCGTGCCCGCCCGGCCGCAGCGCCGCCTCGACGGCCTGCTCGAAGACCTCGTCCTCGGTCACCCCCGCATCGTGCGCTCGTTCGGACGCGATCGAAATGCGCCGATCAGGTCACACCCGGTCTCCGTTCCAGCCGAGGTTTAGTGAGGTAGGACTCAGACCACACCCGGGCCCGACCGGCCGTCCTACCTGGTGTCCCACACTGGGGCGATGGGCGAACAAGCGGAGCGGGCGCGTCTCGCGGAGTCGGAGACACCGACCTCGCCGTGGCGGCTGTGGGGGCCGTACCTCTCCGGTCGCCAGTGGGGCACGGTCCGCGAGGACTACTCGCCCGAGGGTGACGCGTGGGCGTCGTTCCCGTTCGACCACGCCCGTGCTCGCGCCTACCGGTGGGGCGAGGACGGCATCGCCGGCATCTGCGACGTGCACGGGTTCATGAACTTCGCCGTCGCCCTGTGGAATGGCAAGGACCCGATCCTCAAGGAGCGGTACTTCGGCCTCACCAACGAAGAGGGCAACCACGGTGAGGACGCCAAGGAGCACTGGTGGGTGACCGACGGGACGCCCACCCACTCCTGGATGCAGGTGGTCTACCGGTATCCGCAGCGCGAGTTCCCCTACGACCGGCTGCGGGAGATGGCGCGCCACGCCGGCCGGGAGAACCGCGAGCCCGAGCTGAGCGACACCGGGGTGCTCGACGAGAACCGGTTCTTCGACGTCCAGGTCACCTACTCGAAGGCCGAGACGGACGACATCTGCATCGAGATCAGCGCTACGAACCACGGGCCCGAGGACGCGCCGTTGCACCTCCTGCCGCAGCTGTGGTTCCGCAACACGTGGGCGTGGGGCCGGGACCAGCGGCCGTGTCAGCTCGTTGCGAGCACCACGGCCGGACGCAAGGTCACGGCTGACCACGGCAACCTCGGCCGGTACACGCTGCACCTGGACGACTCGCCGTCGATGCTCATGACGGACAACGAGACCAACGAGGTGTCGCTCTTCGGGGCCGAGCGCAACCCGTCGCCGTGGACCAAGGACGGCATCTGCGACTACGTGGTGCGCGGCAGCACGAGCAGCTGTCAGGTCGTGGGACCGGACGACGCCGGGGTGGCGGGCACCAAGTTCGCGGCCTGGTACTCGTTCGACCCCGTGGAGCCCGGCGAGACGGTGACGGTCCGGCTGCGGCTCGTCGGCGGCGACGGGCACCTGGACCCGTTCGGGCCGAGCTTCGAAGAGACCGTGCAGCGGCGGAAGATCGAGGCCGACGAGTTCCACGACGCCATCGCGCCGCAGGCCAGGCCCGAGGAGAAGCACGTGCTGCGGCGCGCGCTCGCGGGTCTCATGTGGACGAAGCAGCACTACCGGTTCCGCACCCGCGACTGGCTCGACGGCGACCCGACGAAGCCGGAGGCGCCCAGTTCCAGACGCACGCCCGAGGCGCGCAACGTGCACTGGCGGCACCTCGACGTCGCCGACGTGATCTCGATGCCGGACGAGTGGGAGTACCCGTGGTTCGCGGCGTGGGACCTCGCGTTCCACACCATCCCGTTCACGCTGGTCGACCCCGCGTTCGCGAAGGAGCAGCTGCTGCTGTTCTGCCGCGAGTGGATGATGCACCCGAACGGCCAGATCCCCGCCTACGAGTGGGAGTTCGGCGACGTCAACCCGCCGGTGCACGCGTGGGCGGCGTTGCAGGTCTACCGCGCGGACGGCAGCAGGGACCGCGGGTTCCTCGCCAAGATCTTCCACAAGCTGCTGCTCAACTTCTCCTGGTGGGTCAACCGCAAGGACGCCGGCGGCAGCTACCTGTTCGAGGGCGGGTTCCTCGGCATGGACAACATCGGGCCGGTCAACCGGTCCGAGCCGATGCTGGGCGAGTGGCGGCTGGAGCAGTCCGACGCCACGTCGTGGATGGCCGCGTACAGCCTGCACCTCATGCAGATCGCGCTGGAACTGGCGCGCGACGACGAGTCCTACGAGGACGTCGCGACGAAGTTCGTCGAGCACTTCCTGTCGATCGCGGAGGCGTTCACGCACTTCGGGTCGCACGGCGGCGGCATCTGGCACGACGAGGACGGTTTCTGCTACGACCGCGTCTCGCGGCGCCGCCCGGACGGTGAGGTCGAGTCCGAGCCGGTGCGCGTGCGGTCGATGGTCGGCCTGATCCCGTTGCTGGCCAGCGCTGTTCTCGAACCGTGGGTGCTCAGCGACCTGCACGGGTTCACGAGCCGCTTGGAGCACCTGCTCAAGAGACGGCCCGAGCTGCGGCAGTTCATCGACTTCCACTACGAGCGCGGTGCGTTCGTGTCGTTGCTCGACGAGCAGAAGCTCAAGCGCGTGCTGCACCGGATGCTCGACGAGCAGGAGTTCCTGTCTCCGCACGGGATCCGCAGCCTCTCCGCAGCCCACCGCGAGGGCCTGGAGGTCAAGGTCGCGGGCCAGGACCACCGCATGGGCTACGAGCCGGGCGAGTCGCACACGCCGATGTTCGGCGGCAACTCGAACTGGCGCGGCCCGGTCTGGCTGCCCACCAACGCGCTGCTGGTGGAGGCGCTGCGCACGGTCTGCGCGTTCCACGACGGCATGTTCCAGGTCGAGATGCCGACGCACTCAGGGCGCTGGGTCACCGCGGGCCAGGTCGCGGACGAGCTGAGCGACCGGCTCGTCGGGCTCTTCCTGCCCGACCACGACGGGCGCAGGCCGTCGGACGGCAAGCGGATCGAGGCCACCGAGTCACCTCTTTGGCGCAGCCACGTCACCTTCAGCGAGTACTTCGACGGGGACACGGGTGAGGGCCTGGGGGCCACCCACCAGACCGGCTGGACCGCTCTGGTGGCGGGTCTGCTGACCGAAAGAACACGCTGACCAGCGCCGTCGTGATCAAATCCTGATCAAGGACACGCTCGCAGATGGTTATCATTCGTGCGCAATACGTGAAGACGTTGTGTGATCTGGGCTAAATCACGCAAGATTCTGTGCCCAGAAGACCGATTTGACGCAAAATCATTGCAAGGGAGTGGCCTGTAACACCCACGTGCTGTCCACCGCGTCACCCGAGTGGCAGGATCCCGTTCACTCGTCCGCGACAGTTACGAGGAGTGACGCAGTGGCTCGTCGATCCAGGCACGTGCTCGCCCTACTGCCCGCAGCGGCCCTTGCGCTGACCGCGCTCGCCGGATGCGCGACGAGCACGAACAGCGGCGGTGGCACCACCGACGGTGGGATCAAGCTTGTCAAGGAAGGCAAGCTCGTCACCTGCACCCACCTGTCCTACAAGCCGTTCCAGTACACCGAAGGTGACAAGACCGTCGGCTTCGACGTCGACCTGGTCGACCTGATCGCCGAGGAACTGAAGGTCAAGCAGGAGATCTTCGACACCCAGTTCGAGACGATCACGTCCGGCGCGAGCTTCAACGCGAACCAGTGCGACCTCGCCGCCGCCGGTATGACGATCAAGGAAGAGCGCAAGCAGGCGATCGACTTCTCCGACCCGTACTTCGAGGCCTCGCAGGCTCTGCTGGTCAAGAAGGACTCGCCGATCAAGGCGCTGGCGGACCTCAAGGGCAAGAAGATCGGTGTCCAGCAGGACACCACCGGTGAGATCTACGCGAACGACAACAAGGCCGCCAACGGCTACGAGGTCATCCAGTTCGAGGACCTCCCGCTGATGGAGACCGCCGTGCGCACCGGTGCCGTCGACGCCGCCATCAACGACAACGGCGTGCTCCTCGACTACGTCAAGGAGTTCCCGGACACCGCCGTCTCCGCCGAGTTCGACACGAACGAGCAGTACGGCATCGGCATCAAGAAGGGCAACACCGCGCTGGCCGCCAAGGTCAACGAGGTCCTGAAGAAGGCCAAGGACAGCGGCAAGTACGACGAGATCTACGAGAAGTGGTTCGGCAAGAAGCCGGAGAAGAAGTAGCGATCTGAGCTGACGGGGCGGCGGACGACGCCGCCCCGTTCGCGTCCGAACCACATCCGCTAGGAGTCGTACATGGCGCTGTCCAAGCGCAAGCGGGCCGAGTACTTCCGGTACTCGCAGTACACGCTGCTCGTCGTCGTCGCCCTGGTGATCGCGTTCCTCGCCGACTGGGAGCAGATCCGCACGGCGTTCTTCAACTTCAAGACGATGGGGGACATGTTCCCCAACGTCATCACCATCGCGTTGAAGAACACCCTCATCTACACCGCACTCGGCTTCGCGTTCGGCCTCGCGCTCGGGCTCGTCCTCGCGTTGATGAAGCTCTCGTCGATCGCGCCGTACCGCTGGATCGCGACGATCTACATCGAGTTCTTCCGCGGCATCCCGGCTCTGCTGGTGTTCATCGGCCTCGCGTTCGGTGTGCCGCTCGCGTTCCAGATCCAGTTCGACATCTACTCCACGGTCATGCTGGCGCTCGGCATCGTCGGTGCCGCCTACATGGCCGAGACCATCCGCGCCGGCATCCAGGCCGTGCCCAAGGGGCAGGTCGAGGCCGCGCGCTCGCTGGGCATGTCCCAGGGCCGCGCGATGATCACCATCGTGATCCCGCAGGCCTTCCGGATCATCCTGCCGCCGCTCACCAACGAGCTGATCCTGCTGACCAAGGACTCCTCGCTGATCTACATCATCGGACTGGCCCGCGACCAGTACGAGCTGACGAAGTTCGGGCGGGAGACGCTGAGCCGCAGCCCGTCGCTCACCCCGATCCTCGTCGTCGGTCTGTGCTACCTGATCATCACGTTGCCTCTCGGGTACCTGTCGAGGTACCTGGAGCGCCGCTCCGGCGGGAAGAAGGTGTCCGTCCTGTGAGCGAGATTTCCGTTGAGATCACCGGGCTGAAGAAGTCGTTCGGCTCGTTGGACGTCCTCAAGGGCATCGACGTCACGGTCAACCGCGGTGACGTGGTCTGCATCATCGGCCCGTCGGGTTCCGGCAAGTCGACGCTGCTGCGCTGCGTGAACCTGCTGGAGGAGCCGAACGGCGGCAAGATCGTCGTCAACGGTTCCGAGCTGACCGACCCGGACGTCGACATCGACCGGGAGCGCACGAAGATCGGCATGGTCTTCCAGTCGTTCAACCTGTTCTCGCACCTGAACGTCCTCGCCAACCTGACCGTCGCGCAGCGCAAGGTGCTCAAGCGCGGCGAGAAGGAGGCGCAGGAGGTCGCCCTGCGCAACCTCGACCGGGTCGGGCTGAAGGAGAAGGCCAACGCGATGCCCGCGCAGCTCTCCGGTGGCCAGCAGCAGCGCGTGGCGATCGCCCGCGCGTTGTCGATGGACCCCGAGGTGATGCTGTTCGACGAGCCGACCTCCGCGCTCGACCCCGAGCTCGTCGGTGACGTGCTGGGCGTGATGCGCCAGCTCGCCGACGAGGGCATGACGATGCTGGTCGTGACGCACGAGATGCAGTTCGCCCGCGAGGTCGCCGACAAGGTGATCTTCATGGACGGCGGCTACATCGTCGAGGAGGGCCCGGCGGCCGAGGTGATCGGCAACCCGCAGGAGGAGCGCACCCAGGAGTTCCTGGCCCGCGTGCTCGACCCGACGCACCAAGGCCCGCGCGACCCGGCCTAGCCCGTGTCCCGCACGGGCTAGCCTGGTCTGGTGGCGAGGGGGAAAGTCGCCGCGGCGGAAGTGCTGCGGGGGCTCTTGGGGGAGAACGACAACTCTGGTGGCGGCGGGTGGAGGTTGCCTCGGCGGAAGCCGAGCACCCCACCCGTCATCCGCGTGGTGGACCGGGTGGTCACCGACGTGCTCGACCTGCGCGCGGTCGAGGTGCCCTACGTGCTGGAGTTCGAGCGCTGCCAGTTCGAGGCGGCGCCGGACCTGCGGCAGGCGAACCTGGCGGGCATCTCGTTCACCGACTGCGACCTGCCCGGTCTCGAAGCGCGCAACCTGAGCAGCGGCAACGACGTGTCGCTGCTCGACTGCCGCGTCTCGGGGCTGACCGACTTCACCGACGCCGAGATCGCGGGCTCGGTCCTGTTGCGGGACACCAGGTTCAGCGTGCCGGGCGGGCTGTGCCTGCACGGTGACCGCCTGACGGTCGCGGGCGCGTTGCTCGGGTTCGGCATCGTCACCGAGGGCGAGGTGCGGCTCGCGGGCGCGCGCATCGGCGGCAACGTCAACCTCGGCAGCGCGGTGCTGGAGAACGCCGACGGCTACACGTTGAACGGCAACGGCATGCAGGTCGGCGGCAACTTCCTCGGCGCGTTCACCTCGCACGGCGTGGTGTTCCTGGCCAACGCGCGGATCAGTTCGACGCTCTCCCTGAGCGGCGCGACGCTCTCGCGCGGGTCGGAATTCACGGCCTCCAGCGACCCGCACGCCGACCCGTCCGCCACGCTCTTCCTCGACCGCGTGGACGTGTCCGGCGACCTGGCGCTCGACCGGGGCTTCACCAGCCACGGCACGGTCCGCGCGGTGAACGCGAAGATCGGCGGCACGTTCTCGCTGGCGGAAGCCGTGCTGGACGCCGTGTCACCGCCGTCGGTCGGCACCGACCCGACCGGCTCGGGCCGCGCGTTGCACGTCGACGGCGCGGAGATCGGCGGCGACGTCGTCGGCCGCGGCGTGCGGATCAAGGGCCAGCTGCGCATGGTCGACACGCACGTGCGCGGCAGCATCACCATCGAACGGGCCACTGTGGACAACCCGGCCGCGGATGCCGTGCTGGCCAACCGTTCCCAGATCGGCAGCAACTTCGTGGTGCGCGAGTCGGACGTGGCCGGCGGCCTGGAGCTGCGCGGCATCACCGTCGGCGCGAACCTCGACCTGCGCGGCAGCCGGTTGATCAAGCCGGGCAAGTACCGGCACCAGCCGCGCGAGAAGCCGTCGCTCGACATCGGCGGCGCCACCATCGGCCGCGACCTCATCTGCGCGCGCGGCGACAAGGAGTTCGTCGCGCACGGCGGCGTGCGGTGCCGTCGCGCGGTGATCGGCCGGATGGCGAACTTCAACGGCGCGGTGCTCGGCTACAAGCTCGACAGCCACGCGTTGAACGCCATGGGCATGCAGGTGCAGGAGCTGATGCTCAACGTCGTGTCGCCGCCCAAGGGTCTCGTGACACTGCGGCAGGCGCGCTGCACCTCGTTGGACGACAACGAGAACGTCTGGAACGCCACAGGTTTCATCGACCTCGACGACTTCCGCTACGACTCGCTCGCCTATCCGATCGACCTGCGCGACGACGACCAGGTGCAGCAACGGTTGCGCTGGCTGCGGCAGGCGATGCGGCGCAGCTACCACCCGCGCCCGTACGACCACTTCGCCGAGATGCTGACCGCGGCGGGCAACGAGGAGCACGCCTCGACCGTGCTGATCGAGAAGCAACGCCTGCGGTACAAGGCGGTCGCCGAGGGCATGCGGTTCTTCGGTCCGCTGGTGCTGGTGTGGAGCTTCCTGCAGCGGTCGATGGTCGGTTATGGCTACCGGCCGGCGCGTGCGCTGGGGTGGCTGATCGCGGCGTGGGTCGTCGGCAGCATCTGGTTCCAGCTCAAGGGGCCGCTGACCGAGATCAACGACGACGACCACCTGCCGTGGAACGCCTGGCTCTACACGATCGACCTGGTGGTGCCGATCGTCGACTTCGGCAACAAGAACCGCTGGCAGACGCCGGGCGCGTCGCAGTGGATCGCGTCCGGGCTGATCGTGACGGGCTGGATCCTGGCGACGACCGTGGCCGCCGGTCTGACCCGGATGTTGAAGAGGTAGAACGCCACCATCGGGGTATTTCGCCGCCTGGTGAACAGTGGTGCGATCGTCCGGTGATCGCCGCCGAGTCCACCGAGCTGTTCGTCGGGCCTCGGACCGCGCTGCTGCAGGTGGTGCGGCTGACCTCGCCCACCTCGGCCGGACCGGTGCACGCGCACGTGTCCGGGCCGGGCCTGCACTCGCCGCGGCACGGCGGATCGCTGGTGCCGGGGCCGTTCGGCTACGAGCTCGCCGTCGACGTGTCCGAGCACCCGCCCGGTGCCGTGGTGCCCGCCCAGGCCGTCGTACGGTCGGCCACCGGCGAGGAGTCGTGCGCGTTCTCGCTGGTCGTGGGCTCGCCGGGGTGGACGGTGCACCTCGTCGGGCACGTCGCGGGCGACGCGCCGTTCGCTGCTGTGCGCGCCCATCTGGACCTGGCGCTGACCGATCTCGCCTACCGGTTCGCGGTGACGTCGGTCGAGTTGCTGCAGCCGTACTGGGACACGTTCCCGCAGCACCGCTCGTTGCTGCTGCGGCTGATCTCCGAGGGCCGGGTCGAGGTCGTCGGGTCCGAGTCCAATGTGGTCGGTGTGCCACCGACGTTGTCCCTGCTGCCGCCCGGATCGCTGCTGACGGCCTCGTCGCTGGGCGAGGCCGAGCGGTCGGTCTACGCCTCGTTCCTGGAGTTGCGGGCCGGGGTCACCGCGCCGCACGTGATGCTGCCGGTCGGTTCCGATCGCGAGGCTCCGAACCCGTGGGTCACCGCGATCCACCACGACTGGAGCGCGCGCTACACGTGGCCGCGGATCATCTGCTCGTTGCCGCGCGACTACTACGTGCGCGGGTCTGTGCCCGTGCCGCCCGCACCTGTGGACGACTCGCCCGCTGCCGTGTTCGCTCGGCTGACCGGATTGGCCTTTCCGCAAGCCGCGCTGGAGCGTGCCGCCCTCGCACACCCTCGCGAGGCCTTCGACCTGCGGTCCGAGGTCGTGTCGCGTTCTCTGGCCGCGTTGACGTCCACTGCGGACTTTTCAGTGACCGTCTGGAACCCGTTGCCTTCTCCCTGCACCGACATCGTGTCCGTGCATCTGCCGTCCGCTTCGAACGTGCACGTGGAGTTGGACGGTGTGGCGCTGCCGACGTTGGTCGACGGTGTGACCGTGACGTTCTTGGCGCGCGATGTGCCCGCACGTGGATGTTGCACGTACGAGTTGGTCGAGGACGACGTCGACCACGGCTGGAAGCGTGGCTTCGGCACCGAGATCGCCTCCACTCACTACGTCCTGTCGTACGACCCGATCGCTTCTCTCTCCGCCGTGGACGGGTCTGCTCAGGAGGCGCCCCATCTGTTCGGTCCGGTCAGCGTCTGGCACAGCGAGGTCGGCGAGAAGATGGTCGGGTCCACGACCTTCACGCTGTGGAACGACGTTGCTCACCTGGGTCCGTCCTCGTTGTTCGGCGTGCTGGGGGCTGCCAGGAAGCCGCCGCCGGTGGCCGAACCGCTGGGGCCTGTTTCCCCTGCTGTGACGCCGGTGTTCGCGCGCTACTGGTTGCACGAGCCCGCGCCGTTGGGCGGTCTGCCGGCAAACGTCCACCTGGAGGTGCTCAGTCCGACGCGGCTGCGGGTGGTGGCCGTGTCGGACGGTCCGGCGTTCTCGGGCGTCGTCCGTCTCGTGCTGCCCGACGGCTGGTCGGCTTCCTGGGACACGCTGCCCGTGTCGCTTCCCGCCGGTGGTCACGTCTCGGCCGAGGTGCAACTGGTGCCGTCGCTCGTTCCCGGCTGCCACCCGGTGCGGGCCACCCTGGAGGGCCTGCCGTTCGAGGTCTACGACGTCGCCCTGCTGACGGTGCCCGAGTGGGACGCCGATGATCCCGTCGAAGTCCTGTGGACGGCTTCTTCACCGTCGGTGGTGTCGGTGAGACCAGGGGAATCGTCGTTGATCCGGGTGATCATGGCTTCCGGCGCACACGGCGACCTGCCGGTGCAGGCCCGCTTGCTGTCGCCGCGCTCGTCGTGGGACTTCACCGGCCCGTTCTGCGTGGGCGGCCTGCTCCCCGCTCAGGGACGGCTGCCGCTCGACTTCACCTTCGCGGCGCCACCCCGGGCCACTCCGTGCACCTGGTCCGCCGTCGTGCGCGTGGCCGCGGGCGACCTGGTCCGGACCACTGCGCCCATCCGTCTCGAAGTGGCTGGTTAAGCTGCGTCACCGTGACTGATCTGGTGCTGGCACTGGACTTCGGCGGCACCAAGATCGCCGCCGCCCTGGTCGACCCCTTCGGCTCGGTGGTGCGCTCCGCGCGTGTGCCGACGCCATCCGAAAACCCTTGGGACGCAGTCGTCTCGGTGATCTCCGAGGTGGTCGGGGACTCGGCCGTCGCGGGCGTGGGCATCGGCTCGGCGGGCCCGGTCGACACCACCGCCGGCACCGTCTCGCCGATCAACGTGCCGTCCTGGCAGGAGTTCCCGCTGCGGTCGTCGGTGGCGTCGCTGTTCCCGGACGTCCCGGTCGAACTCGCGGGCGACGGCGTGTGCATGGCACTGGGCGAACACTGGCGCGGCGCCGGCCAGGGCAGCACGTTCATGGTCGGCCTCGTCGTGTCGACGGGTGTAGGCGGCGGGCTGGTGCTGGACGGACGCCCGTTCGGCGGCCGCACCGGCAACGCGGGCCACATCGGCCACATCGTCGTGGACCCCGAAGGCGAACCCTGCACGTGCGGCGGCCGCGGGTGCGCGGAGACCATCGCCGGTGGCCCGCGCATGGTGGCCTGGGCACGCCACGCGGGCTGGCCGGCACCGGACCACGCCGACGCCGCCCTGCTGGCCGCCGCCGCGCTGTCCGGCGAGGAGATCCCGCTGGCGGCGTTCGAACGTGCCGGTCAGGCCGTCGGGATGGCGATCGCCGGGGCTGCCGCGGTGTGCGACCTGGAGCTCGCCGTCATCGGGGGTGGGGTGGCGCAGGCCGGGGAGCTGCTGTTCGAGCCGGTGCGGCGGACGTTGAAGACCCACGCCGGGCTGTCCTACCTGGCCGGGCTCGAGGTGCGGGCGGCTGAGCTGGGTGGGGAGGCCGGGCTGGTGGGGGCGGCTGCGCTGGTTCGGCAGTCGGTGTGACCGGCGGGGGCTCGGGCAGGCGGGCCGAGCAGGCAGGCGGGCCGAGCAGGCAGGCGGGCCGAGCAGGCAGGCGGGGCTGGCCAGGCGAACTGGCTGGCTGGGTGGTCGGCATGTTGGTGGTGCTGGCTGGACGGACGAGCTGGCTGGACGGACGGACGGACGATGAAGACCCACGCCGGGCCCTCCTACTTGGCCGGGCTCGAGGTGCGCGTGGCCGAGTTGGGCGGAGTGGCCGGACCGGTGGGGCGGCTGCGCTGGTACGCCAGTCGGTGTGACCGCCGAGGGCTCGGGCAGGCGGGCCGAGTAGGCAGGTGAGGCGGCCGGGCGGCTGAGCTGCGCGGACGAGCTGGCTGGGCGGGCGGATGGCGGGACTGGCGCTGGGCGGCGAGAGCACGCTGGGCAGGCAGGCTGCGGGCTGGCTGGGCCGGGGCGATTCACAGACGTGCCGGTTGGCTGGCCGGCACCGGACCACAACGCTGCGCTGGTGGCGTTCGAACGTGCCGGTCAGGCCGCCGGGACGGCGATCGCCGGGGCTGTCGCTGGGCGGCGGCAGCACGCTGAGCAGGTAGGCCGCAGGCTGACTGGGCTGGAGCGGCCGGCGCGTTGCAGAGCGCGTCAGACCGCCTGGCGGGTGTGGCGCAGTGGTGACTCCACGCGGCCTACCGCGATTCCTGCCGTCTCCAGGGCAGAGCGGACCGTGCGGGCGATCTCCACGGCGTTCGGGGTGTCGCCGTGCACGCAGATCGAGTCGGCCTGGATTCGAACCGGGCGGCCGGAGACGCTGCGGATCCAGCCCTCGGTCGCCAGTTGGACGCAGCGGGCCGCGATCTCGGCCGGGTCGCGCAGGACGGCTCCCGGTTCGCCGCGCGGCACCAGGGTTCCGGAGGCGGTGTAGGCCCTGTCCGCGAAGGCCTCGTGCCAGACGCGCAGGCCTGCTACCGAGGCTCGCTTCAGCCAGACCGCGCCTGGTGGGCCCAGTACCGCGAGTGTCGGGTCGAAGAGGCGGACCGCGTCGACCACGGCGTCTGCCTGGGCTTCGTGCCGGACCAGGGTGTTGTAGAGGGCGCCGTGTGGCTTCACGTACGAGATGCGGGTGCCTGCGGCGCGGGCGAACGCCGACAAAGCCCCCAGTTGGGCCAGGACCTCGTTGGTGAGCGTGTCCGGGGCCACGTCGATGAACCTGCGGCCGAAGCCCGCCAGGTCCCGGTAGCCGACGTGGGCGCCTACCGCCGTTCCTGCCGCGGCGGCTGAGGCGCAGGTTTCGCGCATCGTGTCCGCGTCGCCGGCGTGGTAGCCGCAGGCGACGTTCGCGCTGGTCACGACGGCCAGCAAGGCCCTGTCGTCGCCGAGGGTCCAGTGGCCGAAGCCCTCGCCCAGGTCCGCGTTCAGGTCCATGGCCGTCCTCCCATGCGCGCTCGTTCGGTGAATTGTGGGATTGTTGAACGATTCTACGATAGGGCAATCGAACGATCCTGGAAATAGACTGCCGAGGTGACTGAGACGTGGGTGTCGACGCTGGCCCAGAGCAAGGCGGATCTGGAGCGCGCGAGCACCGCGCAGAAGGTCGCCGACATGCTGCGCGAGCGGGTGCTCCTCGGTGAGCTGGAGCCGGGCCTGCGCCTGAGTGAGGAAGCGATCGGCGGCGCGCTCGGCGTCAGCCGCAACACGCTCAGGGAAGCGTTCCGGCTGCTCACGCGCGACCGGATCCTGGTGCACGAGCACAGCCGCGGTGTCTTCGTCCGCCGCCCGACCGGCAACGACGTGCGCGACCTCTACGCCGCACGCCGGGTGATCGAGGGCGGCGCGCTGAGGCTCTGGCACACCGTCGGCGACGCACAGCGGGAAGCGGTGCGGGCGCCGGTCCGCCAGGCCGTGGCACGCGCCGAGAAGAACGACTTCACCAAGACCGGCAGCGCGAACATCCAGTTCCACCGCGGCATCGTCGGCCTCGCGGGCAGCGCCCGCCTGAGCGACGAGTCCGACCGGCTCTTCGCCGAACTCATGCTCGCCTTCCGCGTCGCGCACGAGGTCGAGGCCTTCCACCAGACCTACCTGCCGTGGAACCGCAAGATCGTGGAACTGCTGAACAACGGCACGGTCGACCAGGCGGTCCAGCAGCTCGACGAGTACTTCGACGCCGCCGAACAGGACCTCGTCAGCCGTCTTGTGGCGGATTAGTCCAAAGAGAACGTTAAGGCGAAGGCAACGATTGCGATCACGAGGCTGACGGCACCCTTCATCAGGCCTAACATCCGCGCAACACCGCGTACACGGAGGGCCACCATGCCGTCGGAGCACAAGACCGGCTTGCGCTGGAGCAACTGGAACCTGCTGCTGATACTTCCGCTGTTCATGCTCATCACGCCGTGGTTCAACCAGGACGAGCCCAGGATCTTCGGGTTGCCGTTCTTCTACTGGTACCAGTTCCTGTTCGTCCCGCTCGGCGTCGTGTGCGTCGGCCTCGTCTACGTCAAGACCAAGGACGAGCCCGTGGTCACCGGCAAGCCCGACAAGCTCGGCGTGGACGACCTGGACGAGGGAGCGAACTGATGCAGTGGACCGAGCTGATCGTTTTCAGCGCTCTCTTCCTGCTCGTCACCGTGATGGGCTTCCTGGCTGCGCGGTGGCAGAAGGGCGACACCCTCGAGCACCTCGACGAGTGGGGCCTCGGCGGCCGCAAGTTCGGCAGCTGGATCACGTGGTTCCTCGTCGGTGGTGACCTCTACACCGCCTACACCTTCGTCGCGGTGCCGGCACTGATGTTCGGCGCGGGTGCGCTCGGGTTCTACGCCCTGCCCTACACGATCATCCTGTACCCGCTGGTCTTCCTGCCGCTCGTGCGGATGTGGTCGGTCAGCCGCGTGCACGGTTACGTCACGCCCGCCGACTTCGTGAAGGGCCGCTACGGCTCGCACTGGCTGGCGCTGATCATCGCGGTCACCGGCATCGTCGCGACCATGCCGTACATCGCGCTGCAGCTCGTCGGTCTCGAGGCCGTGCTGCGCAGCATGGGCCTCAACGGCTCCGGCATCCTCGGCCACCTGCCGCTGTTCATCGCGTTCCTGATCCTCGCGCTCTACACCTACCAGTCGGGTCTGCGGGCGCCGGCGCTGATCGCCTTCGTCAAGGACATCCTGATCTACCTGGTCATCCTCGTCGCGATCATCTACCTGCCCTCGAAGTTCGGCGGCTGGGGCGAGATCTTCAACGACGCGCAGGCCAAGTTCGACGCCACGCCGAGCAAGGCCGACGGCATCCTGCTCACCGGCACCAACCAGCTGCAGTACGCGACGCTGGCACTGGGCAGCGCGCTCGCGCTGTTCCTCTACCCGCACTCGCTGACCGGCATCCTGGCGAGCCGCGGCCGCAACGTCATCAAGCGCAACATGGTCGCGCTGCCGGCGTACTCGCTGCTGCTGGGTCTGCTGGCGCTGCTGGGCTTCGTCGCGATCAGCGCGGGCACCAAGCCGATCGTCAACCAGGCGACCGGCCGTCCCGACACCAACACGATCGTGCCCGAGCTCTTCGGCGCGAACTTCCCGTCGTGGTTCGCGGGCATCGCGTTCGCGGCCATCGGCATCGGCGCGCTCGTGCCGGCGGCGATCATGTCCATCGCGGCGGCGAACCTGTGGACGCGCAACGTCTACAAGGAGTACATGAAGAAGGACGCCACCCCGGCGGAGGAGGCCAAGCAGGCCAAGCTCGCCAGCCTGGTGGTGAAGTTCGGCGCCGTCGCGTTCATCGTGTTCGTCGACCCGCAGTTCTCGATCGACCTGCAGCTCATGGGTGGCGTGATGATCCTGCAGACGCTGCCGGCGGTCGCGATCGCGCTGTACACGCGCTGGTTCCACGTCTACGCCCTGGTCGCCGGCTGGTTCGCGGGCATGGGCTACGGCATGTGGCTGCTCTACACGATCGGCAACCCGGCCATCGGCAAGGCGCACTTCGCCGGTTCCGCGCTGCCGCTGGGCAACATCTCGATCTTCGGGTGGCACCCGTTCGGCGCCTCGACGACGCAGATCTACGTCGGCATCATCGCGCTGTTCGTCAACCTGCTGGTCGCGGTGGTCGTCACGCTGATCGCCAAGAAGGCCAAGTGGTTCAACGGCACGGACCAGACGGACCCGTCCGACTACCACGTCGACGAGGACAACCCGAGGGTCAAGCCCATCGCTGCCCACTGAGACGCAGTCGTCGACACTATGGGCCACCCGTCGGTTACGACGGGTGGCCCTTTGCGTTGAGGATCGAGTACGTGAAAACCATCGCCGGACTGGTCGGACTGACCGCGATCGCCCTCACCCTGAGTCCTGCCGTCGCCCACGCGCAGGACGCGAACTGCTACGACACCACCGCACCGCTCACCGTCGAGGAACAGCGCCTCGACGACACGCTCGTCGTCGGCGGCCCCGCCGTCGGCCCGTCGCTGGTGGAGCTGGCCGGGTTCGACGGCCGCGTCACCGACTTCACCGCCAAGCTCTGCCGCCAGATCGTGCCGAAGCAGGCGCAGCAGTTCGTGGAACGCGAAGGAAACGCGCTGTGGAAGGCCGCCGTCGCCCGCGCGCAAAGCACAACACCCGTGACACACGACGCCTACGACGACCGCCCGCTCTACTGGGCCCGGCTGCAGCTCAGTTCCGCGCTGCGTCAGTGGAAACCGAAGTTCGCCCTGCCGCCGAACGAGCGCGCGAAGCTCGTCCAGCGGTTCGACTGGGCCTCACGGGGTCTGAGCGACTCCGCGTTCCCCAGCAGGCCCGGCGTGCGCAGGATCGCCGTCACCGGCTTCGACCCGTTCCAGCTCACCGGCGTGAACGTGCGGCGCGCCAACCCCGCCGGTGCGGCGGCGTTGCAGCTCGACGGCCGGGAGATCTCGACGCCGACCGGCAAGGTCGTCCTGCAGGCCGCGGTGCTCCCGGTGCTGTGGGGCGGGTTCGACGAGGGAGTCGTCGAGCAGTTCTACGGTTCGGCGTTGCAGCAGAAGCCCGACGCGTTCGTGACGATCAGCCAGGGCAGGCCCGGCCGGTTCGACGTCGAACGGTGGGCGGCGCGGTGGCGCGGTGGCTTCGCGGACAACAACAACGTCGGCTCGTTCGGCAGCGTCCCGAACGCCGCCGGCTGGCCGCAGCCCGGCAACGAGTTCATCGAGACGACGCTGCCGTTCCAGAAGATGATCGACGCGGGCACCGGCCCGTTCGCGGTGAACTACAACCCGGCCTTCTGCGAGTGGGTCGTCGTCGGTTCCCAGCAGTCGTGCCGCACGGACAACCCCACTCCGGGCAGGGTCGCGGCGTCCGGCGGCGGTGGTGACTACCTCTCGAACGAGAGCATGTACCGGGCCAACAGGCTGCGGATCGGTTACGGCGCAACGAACGTCCTCGGTGGACACCTGCACACGCCAGTGCTCGGACAGCCTGCCGACCCGGCCGCGCTGACCGATCCGGCCTTCGAAAAACAGCGTCGGGACATCGCCGAACAGGTGAAGGCCCTAGTCTCTGTGGTGTGACTCGTGTGCGGCTGGCGGTGGCAATTGTCCTGAGCGCGCTGACCCTGTCCGCGTGCGCGATCCAGGTGGGAGGGCAGGCGGTCCCCGGACCTCTGCCTTCGACCGCCTCCGCCTCCGCACCCGCACTGCCCAAGGCAGGGCAGTGCATGAACGCCTACGAGCTGAAGGTGCTGCAGTGCACCGATTCGCACGAGGCCGAGGTCATGAGCGTCGGTGAGCTCACCGGCCTCCCGACGACCTACCCGGACACGCAGGCGCTGCGCAAGGCCGCGCTCCCGCCGTGCCGCCAGACGCTCACCGAGTACCTGGGCAGCGGCGACGCGGACTCGACGCGGCTGCGGGTCTGGGCGTTCTGGCCGAACGAGCAGGGCTGGAAGGACGGCCAGCGCTGGCGGCTGTGCACCGTCGTGGAGATCAGCCCGGACGAGAAGCCGCTGGCGCGCAAGGGTTCCGTGAAGGACGTGCTGAAGAGCAACGGCTTCGGCACCTTCCAGACCTGCACCCAGGGTTCGCCGTCGAAGGACCAGGAGGTCAAGGTCGTCGCCTGCGCCACCGCGCACATGGCCGAGGCCGTGCCCGGTGGCGTCGTCTCACTCGGCAAGTCGACCGACCCCGCTCCGTCCAAGGAGCAGATGAACTCGATCGCGAACGAGAAGTGCACCAAGGCCGTGCACGACTACCTGGGCTCGACCAAGCGCTCGGACGTGTTCCCCGCGTGGCGGAACCCCGGTTCCCAGGCCTGGTCAGAGGGTTGGACCAACGCCGTCTGCTACGCGGAGGCCACCAGAACCTTCGGCGGCACCCTCCTCGGCATCCGCGACAACCCGCTCCCGAACTGATTCGGCGACCACGACCATCAGCACGGCGGCCAGGGACAGCACCAGCATCGCGATTCCTGCGATTCCCACGGCACACCTCCCTCTCCGCCTCAGTGACGATCTTTGTGACCGCCATCACGTACTCAAGACGTTCCCGGAAGGGGCCAGGTTCATTCCTGGAGCAAGACCATTCCTACGACCGGGGGAGAAGTCCCCAGGCTTGTCCACAGCTATCCACAACATGTGCACAAAGCCGTCCACACCTGTGGACAACTTCGTCTCTTGTGGACGATGAGCTGCGGTGATTCAGAGAAAATTGCTGCACAGGACCACGCCGGCGACCACGCCGATGGCTAAACCGAGGCCGAACACGAGCGCGTAACGCAATCGTGACGGACGGGCGGGCGGGGCGGCCGGCACCGGGTAGTAGCGCACGATGCCCGTCGACGGGCCGACCTCCACATCGCGCTTCGAACCGTCGAAGTTGAGGCCGCCGAGGAAGTCGTTCTGCGTCACGCCACCAGTAGTACCCCAAAGAGAAGCCCCAGCGGTCGCCGTTGACCGCTGGGGCTTCGAAACACCTCGGGCTGACTAGCCCAGGCGCTGCTTCAGGTTCGCCAGCTCGTCGCGGAGCGTGGTCGGGACCTTCTCGCCGATCTTCGCGAACCACTCCTCGACCAGCGGGATCTCGGCACGCCACTCGTCGGCGTTGAACTCCAGCGAGGCCTCGATGTCCTCACGCGACGCGTCCAGGCCCTCGAGGTCGAGGTCGTCGGCGGTCGGCACGTAGCCGATCGGCGTCTCCTGCGCGGCGGCCTTGCCCTCGAGGCGCTCGATGGCCCACTTCAGCACGCGCGAGTTCTCGCCGAACCCGGGCCACAGGAAGCGCTTGTCCTCGCCCCGGCGGAACCAGTTGACGTAGAAGATCTTCGGCAGCTTGTCGGCGTCGGCGCGCTTGCCGAGGTCGACCCAGTGCTGGAAGTAGTCGCCGGCGTTGTAGCCGATGAACGGCAGCATCGCCATCGGGTCGCGGCGCACGACGCCGGTCTTGCCGACCGCGGCGGCCGTGGTCTCGGACGAGAGCGTGGCACCCATGTAGGTGCCGTGCTGCCAGTCGCGCGACTCGGTGACCAGCGGGATCGTCGTGGCGCGGCGGCCACCGAAGAAGATCGCCGAGATCGGGACGCCGTTCGGGTCCTCCCACTCCGGCGCCTTGATGTCGCACTGCTCGATCGGCGTGCAGTAGCGCGAGTTCGGGTGCGACGACAGCTCCTCGCTGTCGGGCGTCCAGTCCTGGTGCTTCCACGAGGTGAGGTGGGCCGGGGGCTCGCCCATGCCCTCCCACCAGATGTCGCCGTCGTCGGTCAGCGCGACGTTCGTGAACAGCGAGTTGCCCTTGGCGATGGTGCGCATCGCGTTCGGGTTGGTGTGGTAGTCGGTGCCGGGCGCGACGCCGAAGAAGCCGTTCTCCGGGTTCACCGCGTACAGGCGGCCGTCCTCACCGAAACGCATCCAGGCGATGTCGTCGCCGAGCGTCTCGACCTTCCAGCCGGGGATGGTCGGCTCCAGCATGGCGAGGTTCGTCTTGCCACAGGCCGACGGGAACGCGGCGGCGATGTAGTACGCCTTGTTCTCCGGCGAGGTGAGCTTGAGGATCAGCATGTGCTCGGCGAGCCAGCCCTCGTCGCGCGCCATGGCCGAGGCGATGCGCAGCGAGTAGCACTTCTTGCCGAGCAGGGCGTTGCCGCCGTAGCCGGAGCCGAAGCTCCAGATCTCCCGGGTCTCTGGGAAGTGCGAGATGTACTTCGTGTCGTTGCACGGCCACTGCACGTCTTCCTGGCCGGCCTCCAGCGGAGCGCCGAGCGAGTGCAGCGCGGGGACGAACGGAGCGTCCTCACCGAACAGCGCCAGGGCCTTGTTGCCCATGCGGGTCATGATGTGCATGGAGACGACGACGTACTCCGAGTCGGTGATCTCGACACCGAGCATCGGCTTCTCCGCGTCCAGCGGGCCCATGCAGAACGGGATGACGTACATCGTGCGGCCACGCATGCAGCCCCGGTAGAGCTCCGTCATGATGGCCTTCATCTCTGAAGGGTCCATCCAGTTGTTCGTCGGGCCCGAGTCCTCCTCGCGCACGGAGCAGATGTAGGTCCGCTCCTCCACACGCGCGACGTCCGTCGGGTCCGAGGCCGCCCAGAACGAGTTCGGCTTCTTCTTGAGCGGCACGAACGTGCCGGCGTCGACGAGCTTCTTCGTGAGACGGTCCCATTCGCCCTGAGACCCGTCAGCCCAAACAACCTCGTCAGGGCAGGTCAGCTCAGCGACTTCCTGAACCCATGCGAGCAGACGCGCGTGGTTGGTAGGTGCGTGTTCGAGACCGGGAATGGTCACTGCCGTCATCTCGTCTCGTCTCCTGACTGAACGCCTCGGCAACCCGAGCACGTGGTGGTCCGGTGCAGGACTTCGTCGTCCTCGGGAATAGCTCACGACGCCCGGTGGGGCCGGGCGTACGTGGAAGGGGATGGACCGAGGTTAGCCCGGTGAATGGCAGGTAAAGCACCCCCAGCCTGTCGCTTCCCTCACAAAACCGATTCTGGAATCGATTCAGCACTCGGACGGCGTTAAGGCCGGCTTGAGGTGGGAAAAACACAAGAGGCCCCGGTGCGGTTCTCACCACACCGGGGCCTGTGACCTGCGCTTCAGTTAGAGGGTCAGTTCGGACTGATCCACTGACCGGTTGTGGAATCGATTCGGACGACTCCGTCGAACCGTTCTTCCTCCAGCCAGTCGTCCGAGTCGTCCAGAATGCCGCTCTTCGAGTCGGTCACGTACCGGCCGTCGGACTCGATGTGCCCGTGCTCGACCTCGACCCAGTCGTCACCGCGGTGCTCCGACATCGTGACCTCGCCGGATCGTGTGATCTCGGTCGCCACGTCGGCCTTGCCGTCGCCGTTCTTGTCCGTGAACAACCACGTGTCGCCGGCGTCGTCCCGGACGACGGCGGTGTCGGCCTTGCCGTCCCCGTCGGTGTCCTCGGTGGCCTGCCCGACGTTTCGTTCACCGTCGTCGGTGTCCACGACAATCGCCTGCGTGGGAGACGAATTCGTTTTTTCCTGCCGGGGATCGCTCGGGTCGACGGCAACCCACTCACCGGAATTCTCCTCGAACCGCGCCTGGCTCAGGAGATTGCCGTCCTTGTCGAACGTGCTCATCAGATCGGCGTCACCGTCGCCGTTCGTGTCGGTGAACGCGAGATGTCCACCGTCGTCCGTCTCGACGACGGCGGAGTCGTTCACGCCGTCGTGGTCGAGGTCGAAGGTGACGTCGGCGGTGTACTCCTCATCCTCGACGGTGACCTTCAGCTCGGCGTCGGCCGCACCGTTCTCGTCGATGTACACCGGGACACACCTCCTACTTGCTCATGTACCGGTATGACCCACGTTATGCCGGTTTGGTTCCGCCGCCAACCGTTTGCGCCCGTGTCGACGACCTCCGGCGGAGTCAGGCCCGGTCTCGCACGGACCTGATCCGGCCCAGCAGCTCCTCGGCCTTCGAGCGCCCCTGCTCCACCTCGGCGAGCTGCCGGGTCACGGCCTGCAGCTCGCGGCCGCGTTCGCCGGCCTCCATCCGCAACGCGCGGTCGACCTCGCGCAGTTCGGCCTCGATGGCCTCGATGCGCTTGGCCAGTGCCTCGTCCAGCGCGAGCGACAGGGCCTGTTCGGCCTCGATCAGCTGCTCGGCGGCCAGTTGGTCCACTGTGGAGCGTGCGTCGGCGATGGCGTCCGAGAGCCACTGCTTGACGTGCTGCTTTTCAGCCGTGTGGGTGCGGGTGCGGGCCATCCACCAGCCCGCGCCGAGGCCCAGGGCGATGGTGACGGGCAGGACGATCGGGTTCAGCACGGCGATGCCGAGGCCCGCCAGCGGCATGACGGCGAGCTTGCCCGCGCCCAGGCCGCCGGACACGCCCATGAACACCAGGAGTTTGTCCTCCGCCGTCGGCGGGCGCTTCTCCTTGGGGCGCAACACGACCGGGGGTTGCTCGCCGCGGGCGAACTGGCCGCGGATCAGGGTCAGTTCCTCCGCGCTGAACAGCGCGGCCAGCACGGCGTCGGTGACCTGGGAGAGGCGCACGGACAGAGCTGTGGAGATCCGGCCGGAGACGACCTGCAGTGCGGTGTCCACCTGCTGCGGCAACGTGGTCAGGCTGGTGCGGTCGGCCGCGTCGATGGCCTGGCGGTACCAGGTCTGCAGGTCACGCATCTGGCGGGAGATCTCGTGGGAGTTCTCGATGCGGGCCCGCTGGACCTCGCCGCGCAACCGGACCTGCCAGCCGCGGGTCGAGGAACGGCGTTCGGTCTGCAGTTCTTCGCGGCGGGCACGGAGGACGACAGCCTCGTCCTCGCCCACGGACAGAGCGCGCTTCTCATGTTCGAGGCGGATTTCCAGCTCCGCCAGCACGGTCGACAACGCGCGCAGGGCGTTGGCCTCGGCGAGCATGCCGGCGCGACCCGTGACGAGTTCCTGCAGTGCGGTCTGCAGGGCGGAGATGCCGGAGCGTTCGCGGAGCATGGAGGCCGCGTCCGGGTTCGGGGCCTGGGCGGCCATGCCGAACATGCGCGACGACACCGGGTAGAAGGTGGCGTCGGCGAACCGCGGGGCGTGCTCGGCCAGCAACGCCTTGTCGGCGTCGAGGACCTGGCGCCAGCCCCGATACTGGTCGGTCTTGGTCAGCGCGAAGACGACGGTCTCGACGCGGTCGCCGACGCGCTTGAGGAAGTCCAGCTCACCGCGGGTGAACGGTGACGAGGCGTCCACGACGAAGATCAGGGCGGTGGCCGACGTGACGGCCTCCAGCGCCAGTTCGCCGTGCACCGACTCCAGGCCGCCCACGCCAGGGGTGTCCACGACGGACATCCGTTCCAGCAGCGGGATCGGGGCGTCGACCTCGACGTAGCGCGGCGGCAGCTCGCCCTCCGGCAGGTCGTGGGCGGCGGACACCCAGTTGATCAGCGCGGGCAGCGGGAAGCTGACGGGCGCGAGCAGGCCGGGGTAGCAGGCTCGGGCCGCCCAGGACGGGCCGTGCTGGAAGACGAGGTAGGTGGAAGTGGCCACGTCCGCGTCGACCGGCGAGAGACCCGGAGCCGACAGCAGGGCGTTGACCAGCGACGACTTGCCGCGGTTCGTCTCGCCGACGATCACGACCGACGACACCTCGGGAGCCGCGCTACGAGCCACCCAGTCGGCCATCGACGGGTCGAGCTCGCGCACGAGAGAGGTGAGGCGTTCGCGGGTCTGCCGGACTGTCTGCGAAAGGTTGCTCATCGGGACGTGTAGACCGTCACGATCGGAGCCCGCAGGAGACGGCCTCGGTCGCAGAAGCCGGGCACCTCGGTCTCGGCGACCAAGCCCTGCAACGACAGGTCGTCGGTCGGCACGGCGCCACCGGCCTCGTGCTGCGACGGGTCGAACCGCTCACCGTCCACCCGCAGCGCCACGACGCCTATGGACGACAGGCCTTCCTCGATGCGTGCGACCACGCCCGCACTGGCGCGGTCCAGTGCGTACAGGCACAGCTGGACCAGCGCGCGGCGCTCGGCCAGCGCCTGGTCCAGCAGCTCGTCGGCAATGGTCTCCACACCGTCGTCCGACGCCAGATCGGTGCGTTCGGTTCCGTTCACGCTCATCGGTGCCCCCCAGCACGTAGTTGCTGCCAGATGAGGAAATACGCCCTGTGGACGACGTGCGCCACCCGAGCCTGCGCCGGAGTCGCGCCGAAGGAGGCGAACGAACGCCACCACCCGGCCCGTTCCAGCGCGAACGCGACGAGTTCCGCGCCTGGTCTGCCCGGCAAGCCGAGCTGTGCGGCCACGTCCGGGGTGCTCCCGACGCGGAGCACCTCCTCCGTCAGGTCCGGCGCCAGCGCGACCGCACCGGACGAGACCAGCGTCAACGCCTCCAGCAGCCGCAGCTGGTGTGCCTCTGGACGGGCCAGCAGGACCTCGATCGCGTCATGAACGCGCTGCCGTTCACCGGGATCGCCCGAGGCCAGCGACGTGACCGACGCCAGCGCCGCCGCGGCCTTGATGCCGTCGGCCCGCGCCCGGAAGACCGCGTCGAGCCGGCCGCGGACCGCGGCGAACCCGGACGCGTCGAACAGCACCCGCCGCAACGCCCCGGCGGGCAGCGCGGGCTCGGCGTCCAGTGCCAGGAGAGCCTGGCCGATGCCGTAGAGGTCGAGCTTCTCCAGCAACCGGGAGCGCACACCGGCCGCGACGTCGCACTCCCACGACGTGAAGAGGTCTCCGGACATCAGCATCATCGTGCGGGTGTCCGCGTCGAGGGCCGCCAACGCCCTCAGTGCCTCCGCGTCGGCCGACGTGAACTCCCCGGTCTCGGCGGACTCGGCGAGCAGGCTGATCACCGGCAGCACGTCGGCGACGCGCGGCCTGAGCAGTTCGGCCTGCTTCGCCGCGAGGATCTGCGCGGCGCGCCAGAGGTCACCGTCGGCGCCCTCGACGGTTTCCGGCGCGACGGCGTCGACCTTGTTCAACGCGGCGATGGCGTTGACCGGGCCCGCCTCGCGGGAGGCGGTCGCGGCGGTGAACGCGGCCAGCGTCGAGTGATCGTCCGCCCGCACGCCCTGCGTCACGACGTAGAGAACAGCCTCGGCACCGGCGACCGCGTTGCGCGACACGGGGTCCAGCAGTTCCTCGGTGCGCGCGACCGATGCCGCGTCCAGCGAACCGAGCCCTGGTGTGTCGATGACGGTGATGTCACGCAGCACGGCGTTCGTCAGGTACGCCTCGATGTGCGAGACGCCGTCCAAGCCGAGAGAAGTGGGGATCATGCCGTTCGCGTCGAACGGCAGCACCTGCCGCCTGCCGTCTCGCAACACGACTTCGATGCGGTCGACCGTGCCGTACTGATAGCGCGTGACGAGCCGTGTGCACTCGCCGATGTCGGTGGGCGCGACCCGGCGTCCGATCAACGCGTTCACCAGAGTCGACTTGCCGGACTTGATCCTGCCCGCCACCGCGACCTGCAACGGCGCGTGCAACCGGCGCAGCACCTCCTGGAAACCGGCGGCGGTCCGCGGGGACACCTGGGGCTGGAGGGCAACGCACAGGTTGGCCACCGCCGCGCACAGCGGACCGGCCAGTTGTTGTCCCTGCAACGCCGTCACGGGCACTGATCGTGCCACGGTTTGTGTGCGAGCGTGTGCGGGTAGCCACAGCGCATGGGTGACAGCTACGTGACGTTCCTAGTACTGGGGATCGTCCTGGTCGTGGTCGACGGCCAGCTGATCTACCGCGGTGGCAAGGGATATCTCAAGCGCGCCGCGTACGACGAAGAGCAGGCCGGCAGCATGATGAAGCTGACGACCGTGCTGTTCCACCTCGTCGTGCTGGGCCTGCTGGCGTTGGTGTCGATCATCGACGTCGACACCGGCGACCCGGTGAAAGACGTGGTCGTGCAGCTGGGCCTGGTGCTGTTGTTGCTGGCACTGGCCCACGGCGCGACGATGGCGATCCTGGCCAGGATCCGGGACCGCCAGATGCAGCAGCAACTCGCTGACCAGATGGCCGAGGAACACCGCATCTACGAGGAACGGCAAGAGGAACGTCAGGCCCACATCAACGAACCGCGACCCGCACCCAAGATCGAGTCGCCTTACTCACCCAAGTAATGGGCTCGCACGGCGTTCAGCGCCTCCCCCTCGCTGGCGCCGAGTGACCGAGCGATGGCGACGAACTCCGCCGCGGCGGCGGAGAGCGGGTCCGGTGCATGCGAAGGCAGGGCAGCCACCACGGTGCCCTGCCTTCGTCCTGTCGTGAGCACACCACCGGTCTCCAGCTCCCGGTAGGCCCGCGCGACCGTGCCGGCGGCCAGGCCGAGGTCCGCGGCGAGCTGCCGGATCGTCGGCAGCCGGGACCCGACCGGCAGCACACCACCGTTGATCAACCGGACGAGCTGGTCCCGTACCTGGCGCCAGGGCGCGACACCGTTCTCGACGTCGACGACGATTCGGGGTGCGGTCACAAGACAATCTTCTTGGACACGACGTTCGTGTTGGCCATCAGCACCCACGCGACGACGCCGGCCAGCAGGAACGAGCCGCCGACGAGCGCGCCGACCATCGCCGCCCCGATGCCCGCCGACACGTGCACGCTGCGAGTGCGCAGCGCCCGGTCGACCTCCTCGTCACCGTCCGCCGGGCGTGCGACCGCCGCCCACATGACCACCGCGACCGCGGCGACGGACACGACGAACACGGGCAGTTGCGCGATCTCGAGCCGCACGAGCAGCCAGGCCAGCCCGAACAGCACGATCGCCGCGTACGCGATCAGCACGTACTGCGAGCCGATGTCGAACAGGCCGCGCGGCGTGAGCGTGGCGACCCGCTGCCGGCCTTCGCGGGGCAGTGACAACGCGATCAACTCCGCGAGCAGCGTGCCCCCGAGCACGACCGCCGCGAACGACCCGACACCGCGACCGCTGGCGAACGGCACGAACGACATCCCGACGAAGAGCCACGGGTAGAGCAGGCGCCGCCGCTTCAGGTACCGGATGGCGTCGTCGATCTGCGCCGGCGTCGGGTCGGACACCTTCCAGCTCTTGAGCAGGCGCCTGCCGGTCGACTGCGTCGGCCACAGAGCGACCAGCAGGAACAACCCAACGCCAGCGGCCCACAGGACGTCGTACATGGCGAACCCCCGAACTTTGTATCAACCCCTCGACACAATAACTCACACTGAAGTCGTACGCGGCGTCAACCCGTGGCGCGACGCGCGAAGGTTCGGTCCGCACCTAACCTTGTCCAGTGCGGCGGTTCAGTCTGTGGATGAAGAGTCATCCGGCGTTCGGGGACTCCCTGATCGCCGGAATTCTGCTGCTCTTCGACATGGGCATCGCGGCCACAGTGGTCGACCAGGGGGTGTCGTTCTCCGCCTATCTCGCGGTGACGTTGCTGATGCTCGGGCCGCTGCCGTTCCGCCGGCACCACCCGCTCGGCACGAGCTACCTGATCCTCGCGGGCGGGTTCCTGCAGCTCTTCTCGCACGGCGGCATCAACGGCATCCCGGTCCGCATGTCCGACTTCGCGCTGGCCATCGCGCTGTACACGCTCGTCGCGAACACGAACCGCAAGACGGCGTTGATCTACCTGGGCTGGCTGCTCGCCGGCACGCTGCTCTGGGCGGTGTTCCAGGTCGGCGAGCTCCAGGCCGTGTTCCTGGTGTTCCTGGTCTTCGTGATCTTCGGGTTCAGCTGGGCGATGGGCGAGTTCATCGGCGCGCGCCGCGCCTACCAGCGGGAGATGGAGCAACGCCTGGTGCTGCTCGAGACCGAACGCGACCAGCAGGCCAAGATCGCCGTGGGCGAGGAGCGATCCCGGATCGCCCGCGAACTGCACGACGTCGTCGCCCACGCGGTGAGCGTGATGATCGTCCACGCCGACGGCGCCGCGTACACGATCAGGTCGCAGCCGGAGGTGGCCGAGAACGCGGTCCGCACGATCGCCGACACCGGCCGCCTCGCGCTGACCGAGATGCGCCGCCTGCTCGGCGTGCTGCGCAGCGAGGAGGCCGAGACGCAGTGGGCCCCGCAGCCGGACGCGCGGGGTGTGGTCGAACTCGCCGAGAACACCAGGGCCGCCGGCGTGCCGGTGCGCCTGGAGATCAACGGTGACGTGGACGACCTGCCCGTGGGCGTCGGCCTGAGCGTCTACCGGATAGTGCAGGAAGCTCTGACGAACACCATCAAGCACGCCGGAGCAGGGACCACCGCCTTGGTCCGCCTGGCGCGCTCGCCCGAGGAACTGCGGCTGGAGGTGACCGACGACGGGTACGGCACACCCCACGACGTGGTCAAGGTCTCCGGCGGCAACGGACTGATCGGCATGAGGGAAAGGGCAGCGGTGCTGGGTGGGGAGTTCGAGGCGGGTCCCAACCCCGGCGGGGGCTGGCGCGTGCGCGCGACATTCCCGCTAGCCGCATAGGGTGATCGAGTGATTCGGGTACTGCTGGTGGACGACCAGGAACTCATGCGGATGGGCTTTCGCATGGTGCTGGGCGCGCAGGAAGACATCGACGTGGTCGGCGAGGCGGCAGACGGCCTCGACGCCGTGCAGATGGCGGAGAAGCTGCGGCCCGACGTCGTCCTGATGGACGTCCGCATGCCCGTGATGGACGGCGTGGAGGCGACCAAGCGCATCGCGGAGGCCGACTCCGCGAAGGTGCTGGTCATGACCACCTTCGACATGGACGAGTACGCGCTGTCGGCGTTGCGCAACGGCGCCAGCGGGTTCCTGCTGAAGGACACCCCGCCGTCCGACCTCGTGTCGGCGCTGCGCGCGGTGGCCTCCGGCGACGCGGTGGTCTCGCCGTCGGTGACGAAGCGGCTGCTGGGCCGGTTCCTCGGCGACGGCGGCGGTGAGCTCCGGGACGCCTCGGTGCTCGACGTGCTGACCGAACGCGAGCGCGAGGTGCTCGTGCTGATCGCGAAGGGCCTGTCGAACACCGAACTCGCCCGCAAGCTGTTCCTGTCCGAGGCGACGGTGAAGACGCACGTCGGCAGGATCCTGGCGAAACTGGAACTGCGAGACCGGGTGCAGGCCGTGGTGCTGGCCTACGAGACCGGTCTCGTCCGTCCCGGTGACGCCTAGCGGTACTTCTCGGGGTCGGCGACCACGGTCTGTCCCGCCATTCGCGGCTTCACGACCTCGTCGTACCAGCGGCCCCAGTCGGGCTGCGAGCCGTCGAGGTCGGTGAACCCGTACTCGCGCTTGAGCTTCCACGACGAGAGGCACTGCCCGGCGAACCGCTTGCGGTCCTCGTCCGCCGCGAGGTGCGCGAGGCCGCGGCCGAGGTAGTGCGGCGTCTCGGACAACGCGTAGTCCGGCACCTTCTCGATCGCGTCACGCCAGTTCGCCTCGGTGACGCCGAAGCCCTCCAGCATCTGCTCGGAGCGCAGGAACCCCGGCGTGGCCGCGACCGCCGTCACGTTCGGGTGGTCCTTCAGATCCTTCGCCAGCACCTCACCGAACCGGCGCACCGAGCTCTTCACCGCGTCGTACGGGAGGTTCACGAAGTACGCCTCGCCGTCCTCGCCGTCGGTCACCTCGACCACGAGCCCGTCGTCGGACCTGATCAGGATCGGCATGAGCTTGTGCAACGCCACCAGGTGCGTCTCGACGCCGTTGCGCCACATCCGCAGCTGCCTGTCGAGGTCGTGTTCCCAGAACTTGCCCCACTCGACGAGGTTCTCGCCGCCCCAGGCGTTGTTCACGAAGATGTCGAGCTTGTCGATCTTCGCGGCTAAAGCGTCCACATCGGACGGATTCGTGAGGTCGCACCGGACCGCGATCCCCTTACCACCGGCGGCGTCCACGAGTTCGGCGGTGTCCTCGATCGTCTCCGACCGCCCGACCTCGGACTGCTGCGTCCGCGTGGTGCGGCCGGCGACGAACACCGTCGCCCCCGCTGCCCCCAGCTCCACGGCGATCGCCCGTCCCGCACCGCGCGTGGCGCCGGTGACGACCGCGACCTTCCCGCTCAGATCGGGATCACTTCTTTTCGACACGGCGAGTTCCCCTTCCCTCGTGCCAGGAGAGGACGATCATCCCGTCGCCCTCGACGGTGAGCTGCACGACCTCGGTGACGTCGAACCGGAACAGGTCGATCTCCTCCGGCTTCGGCTGCCACTCCGTGCGGTCGAACAGGTCTTTCAGATAGGCGTCCTTGTCCGTCCAGAACTCGGCGGTGCCGCTGATCTTCGCGTCGCCCGCCTCCGTCATCGAGGCCACCGTGGTGGTGCAGTGCAGCGCGAACCTCGGGTCGCGCCGCAAGTCCTTCGACTTCAACGAGTTCGGCATCATGCCCGCCCACAGCTCACCGCGGGCGAAGTCCGGTTCCACACCGCTGATCCGCGGTGAGCCGTCCTTGCGCAGCGTCGCGATCAACGCGTGCCGGTCCGCGGCGAACCTGCCCTGCACGAACGCGGCCATGTCGGGCTGTTCGGCCGTGAACTCCGCCCAGGTAGCCATCAACGCATCCCTTCCAGCACCAGGTCGATGTCCTCCGCCGTGCGTGCCAGCAGGTCGCCGCGCGGTCGCACCGACCAGTCCATCGAGATCCCGTAGACGAGCGCGGCGAGGACGCGGGCCGCGTTCGGCGGCAACCCCTCGGCCGCACAGAGGACTTCCAGCTCTTCTTCCAGCACCGCGTAGTGCCGGGCCAGCAATGCGCGCAGTTCCGGGTCGATCAGGTCGACCCCGAGCTGCGCCAGGTTGTTCGTCGCGACCACCGGGTCGGCGAGCCGGTCGAACCAGGTCAGCAGCGCGTCGCGGACGGTGCCGGCCGCGCGCATCCTGCGGGTGACCTCCTCGGTGCCCGCTTTGGTGAGCGCCTGCAGCAGCCCGCTCTTGGACCCGAACCGCTTCGCCACCGCCCCGACCGACACCCCGGCCTCCGCCGCCACGTCCGCGACGGTGAACTCCGGTCCGCGCCGGTCGATGACGGCCGCGACGGCGTTCAGGATCCGTTCGTCGGTGATGGTGCGAGGTCGTGCCACGCCGTTAGTGAACCACAATTCACTAACCTTCGCATAGGGTGGCGACACGTGACCTGGAGACCGAAACTGGTGGCGCTCGACATCGACGGAACCCTGACCGCTGTCGCCTCGAACCACATAGCGCCCGCCGTGAAAGCGGCCATCACCCGCGCCACCGAACACGGCGCCGTCGTCGTGCTCTGCACCGGCCGCAGCCTCGTCGGCATCAGGGCGGTGGTCCCGCAACTGCCGGCCTCGTACGCGCTCTGCTCGAACGGCGCGGTGTGGTGGGACCCGGCGCTGGGCGAGGTGACCAAGCGCGTGACCTTCGACCCCGGGCCGACCATCAAGACGTTGCGGGCTTTGCTGCCGGGGTCCGTGTTCGCCGTCGAGCAGCTCGGCGTCGGCAACCTGTCGCTGGGCGAGTTCCTGCCCGGCGACCTGTGGGGTGAGACGACCTGGGTGACGTTCGAGGAGATGGCGGTGCCGACCTCGCGGCTGGTCATGCGCTGGCTCGACCACACGCCGGCCGAGCTGGCGTTCGCCGTCCGCGAGCTGGAACTGCCGGGCATCGAGTGGTCCGTCGACCACACCGAGGCGTGGCTGACCGCGGTGCCGCCGGACGTCTCGAAGGGCTCGGCTCTCGACGAGCTCGTCGCGCAGCTGGGCATCAGCGCCTCGGACGCGCTCGCGATCGGGGACGGGTCCAACGACGTCGAGATGCTGAAGTGGGCCGGGCTCGGCGTCGCGATGGGGCAGGCGCCGGCGCACGTGCAGGCGGTGGCGGACGAGGTGGCGCCGACCGTGCTGGAGGACGGCGCCGCCCAGGTGCTGAACCGCTTCTTCCCCGGCTAGGGGTTCGGAACGAACACGCTCAGCCGGTACGTGGTGGGGTGGACCTCGCGGCCGCACAGCGCGTCCAGCCTGGCCACCTCCAGGTCGGCCCGCGTCAGGCCGGCCTGCTCCGGCACGGCGCGCAGGCGGCGCACGTACTCGCGGTACTCCGCGTGGTCCTGCGTCTCGAAGTGCACGACCCATCGCCCCGTGCCCGGCGCAGTGCGCGCGGCGAGACGACGGCTCGCCTCCGCTTCGCGGTTCTTGCGCTTCTTCTGTCCTGGCACCGGTTCAGCGTCGCGGAACCGGTGCCAGGACGGCAACAGGATTCAGTCCGACACGTTCTTCATGGCGACGACCTTGTCGACCTTCACCCGCACGACCATCTCGCCGGGCACGCCGTTGCGCTCGGCGTACTCGTCGGCGCGGTCGGCGCCCATGTAGCGCGCGGCGGTGCGGCCCGCCCAGTACTTGAGCTGGTCCGGGTCCTCGTCGACCACGGCCTGGCCGGTGATGGTGACGAAGCTGAACGGCGGCTGCTCGTCGTCGAAGCACAGGGCCACGCGGCCGTCGCGCAGGATCGACTTGCCCTTGACCGTGTCGCGGGCGGTCAGGAAGACGACGTCCGGGCCGTCGAGGTCGACCCAGACCGGGGCGACGTGCGGCGAGCCGTCCTTGCGGGTGACCGCGAGCTTGGCGGTGCGGGCGGGTGTGGCCAGGACGAACTCGCGCCACCAGCCGTCCGGGGCTTCCGTGTATCCCATGTGGCTCATTCAACTACGACGGAGGTAGCGCCACCGGACGACGGAAGTTGACGCACGCGCAGACCGCAGGCCGATGTGGGATGACCCCTCGGAACGTCAAGGTAGTCCCATCACCGAGAGGGGACAGCCAATGATCGAGGCAATCGGCCTCACCAAGAGATACGGCAGGACGGTCGCGGTCGACGACCTGTCGTTCACCGTCCATCCTGGACGGGTGACCGGATTCCTCGGTCCGAACGGCGCCGGCAAGTCGACCACCATGCGCATGGTCCTGGGGCTCGACCGTCCGACGGCAGGCCGCGTGCTGATCGACGGCAAGCCCTACACCGAGTTGCACCGTCCACTGCAGACCGTCGGTGCGCTGCTCGACGCCAAGTGGGTTCACCCGAACCGCTCCGCCCGCGCTCACCTGCGCTGGCTCGCCAAGTCCAACAACCTGCCGAACAGCCGCGTGGACGCGGTGCTGGAGGCCGTCGGTCTCACGCAGGTCGCCGGCAAGAACGCCGGCGGGTTCTCGCTCGGCATGTCGCAGCGGCTGGGGATCGCCGCGGCACTGCTCGGCGACCCGAAGGTGTTGCTGTTCGACGAGCCGGTCAACGGTCTCGACCCGGAGGGCATCCTCTGGATCCGCACGTTCATGCAGAACCTCGCCGCCGAGGGCCGCACGGTCCTGGTGTCGAGCCACCTGCTGTCGGAGATGGCCGTGACGGCCAGCGAGCTCATCGTGATCGGCCGGGGGAAGCTGATCACGCAGAGCACCACGCAGGAGTTCATCGACAGCGCGACGGGCAACACCGTCCTCGTGCGCAGCCCTCAGCTCTCCAAGCTCGGCCCGTTGCTGGTCGACAAGGGCTTCACCGTTCGTGACGGTGCGGACGGCGCGTTGTCCGTATCGGGTGCAACCAGTGACCAGATCGGTGACATCGCCGCTGCCAACGGCGTCGTCCTGCACGAGCTGAGCCCCCAGCGTGGTTCGCTCGAAGAGGCGTTCATGCAGCTGACCGGCGATGCTGTCGAGTACCACGCAGAGATCGGGAAGTGAGTCTGATGACCCTGTTGGCAGTTGAGAGAATCAAGCTCTTCTCGACCCGCTCGCCGTACTGGTGCAGCGCGCTCGCCATCGTGCTGGGCGTGGGGCTCACCGCGATCATCGCGGCGGCCAGCGAGGAGCAGGTGTCGCTCGGCCTGACCCAGATCGGCAGCGCCCAGCTCGCCATCGCGGTCGTGCTGGTGATGGCGGCGATCGCGGTCACCACCGAGTACCGCTTCGGCACCATCCGCTCGACGTTCCTCGCGGTGCCGAACCGCACCTCGGCGCTCGTCGCGAAGACCGTCGTGGTCGCGTTCATCGCCGGTGTGCTCGGCGAGATCATCGCCTTCGGTTCGGTGGGCATCGCCAAGCTGCTCTCGTCGAACTCCGACCTCTCCATCAACACGGCCGCCGAGTGGCGGCACGTTGCCGGCGTCGGCATCGTCTACGCCATCGGCGCGATCATCGCGGTGGCCGTGGGCATCCTGGTCCGCCAGACGGCCGGTGCGGTCTCGATCCTGCTGGTCTGGCAGATGGCCGCTGAAGGCCTGATCGGGTTCATCCCGAAGGTCGGCATCAAGATCCAGGCCTGGCTGCCGTTCACGAACGCCACCCACTTCCTGACCATGGGCGCGGACAGCCCGGAGCAGGGCGGGGCGGGCATCGACTTCAAGCTGAGCCAGTGGGGATCGCTGGCCTACTTCGCCGGCATCGCCGTCGCGATGCTGGTGGTCGCACTGATCGTCGCGAAGCGGCGGGACGCGTGACCTGTTCCGAATGAGGGGGAGAGGGACCTGGGTCATCCGTCGGGGGGGTGACCCAGGTCCCTGTCAGTTCTGTCGAGCGAACCGGGAGAGGTCATGATCGAAGCAGTGCGGTTGCAGAAGCACTACGGCAGGACGAAGGCCGTCGACGACCTGTCGTTCACCGTCCAGCCCGGCCGCGTCACGGGCTTCCTCGGCCCGAACGGCGCCGGCAAGTCCACGACCATGCGGATGATCCTCGGCCTCGACACCCCCACCGGCGGCGACGTCAGGATCGACGGGAAGCACTACGCCCAGCTCAAGCAGCCGCTGCGCAAGGTCGGCGCGCTGCTCGACGCGAAGTGGGTGCACCCCAACCGTTCCGCGCGCTCGCACCTCAAGTGGCTCGCCGTCTCGAACAAGATCCCGGTCAGCCGGGTGAACGAGGTGCTGGAGGTCGTCGGCCTCACCGAGGTCGCGCACAAGAACGCCGGCGGGTTCTCGCTCGGCATGGCGCAGCGGCTCGGCATCGCGGGCGCGCTGCTCGGCGACCCCGAGGTGCTGCTGTTCGACGAGCCCGTCAACGGCCTCGACCCCGAGGGCATCCTCTGGATCCGGCAGTTCATGCACCGGCTCGCGAGCGAGGGCCGCACGGTGTTCGTGTCGAGCCACCTGCTGTCCGAGATGGCGCAGACCGCCCAGGACCTCATCGTCATCGGCAAGGGTCAGCTGATCGCGCAGACCTCCACCGAGCAGTTCATCGCCGACGCCACCCAGGACACCGTCCGGGTGCGGTCGCCGCACGCCGCGAAGCTGCGCGAGATCCTCGCGGCGCACGCGACGGTGACTGATGACTCGGTGAGCGGAAGCCTGGTGGTGCAGGGGATTCCGGCGCAGCAGATCGGTGAGCTCGCGGCGGAGAACCAGATCGTGCTGCACGAGCTCAGTCCTCAGCGCGGTTCGCTGGAGGAGGCCTTCATGCAGCTCACCAAGGAGTCGGTGGAGTATCACGCGCACTGACGGGCTTGGGACGCCGTGACCTGATGGCGGGCAACGCGATCAGCAGCCCGGTCATCACGGCGGTGCCGCCCGCGACGGCGGCGACGAACGGCAGCCGGTCCTCCACGTCGACCGGCTGCTGGGGACGCTGGGCCGTGAGCGCCGGAGTCGGTTGCGTGGTCGAGGGCGACGGTGGCAGCAGCGGGTTGCGTTCCACCGGCGGGAGTTGCGCGGTGAGCGCGCCCATCGGGTTGACCATGCCGAACCCGGTCGCCGCGTCACGGCCGGGCTCCGCCAGGTCGGTCGCGGTCTTGACCAGCGCGTTGACGACGTCCTTCGCCGCCATGTCCGGGTGCTTCGCACGGACCAGCGCGGCGACGCCGGACACGATCGCCGACGCCGCGCTCGTGCCGTCCATCTCGGCATAACCGCTGGCGTACACGCTCTGCGGCGCGATGGTCACGATGCCCGCCGCCGGAGCCGCGAGCACGGTGTCCGTTCCGACGTTGGACGCCGCCCAGGGCTTGCCTTCCCTGGTCGTGCCCGCGACCGCGATCACGCCGTTGATGTTGGCGGGCGCGGAGACCTCCTTGCCGTCGTTGCCGGTGGCGGCGACGAGGACGACGTCCTTCTCGATCGCGTAGTTCACGGCCTTGACCAGCGTCGGCGTCATCGAGCTGGAGAAGCCCAGCGACATGTTGACGACCTTGGCGCCGTGGTCGGCGGCCCACCTGATGCTCTCGGCGACGACGTCGAGCCCGAACTGCTCCTTCTCGTCGGCACTGGCGATCGGCAGGATCTTGGCGCCGGGCGCGATGCCGAGCGCCCCGCCGTCCCGGCCGGTCGCGGCGATGATCCCGGCCATCCCGGTGCCGTGGCCGTCGACGTCGGTGGTGCCGTCGGTGCCCTTGGAACGGCCGAAGCCCGCTCCGGGCAGGACCTGGCCGACGAGGTCGGGGTGCTGGGCGTCGACGCCGGAGTCGATCACCGCCACGATCACGCCGTCACCGCGGGCCTGGGACTGCGCCGAGTAGACGTCGAGCGCGTCGAGGTGCCACTCCTGCTCCTCGATCGTCTGCGCGGCGAGCAGCAACGGCAGCGCGACGGCGAGCGCGGAGACCAGGTGCACGTCAGCTACATCGTGTTTCCACCTCACACCGCAACGTGCCTGGCGTCACACGTTGCGTAAGGGTGCTGTTAACAAGCCGTGAAAAGCCGCATTCTGGACATCACCGGCGTTTGAGTTCACGTTCAATGGGGTTATCCCCGCTGCGGAGGTGGCCAGTGGTCCGTGTGGAAGCAATGCTCGGCCTCGAGTGGAACAGTGCGCTCGAAGCCCCCAACCCTTCCGAAATCGCCCTCACCCCTGCAGACGCGCGCCGTTCGTGGGTGAGCCGCGCCTCCGAGAGCGAAGTCCTGGCGATGTACCGCTCGGTGCGGGACGTCGAGGACGCACCCGCGCCGTGGTGGCTGCGCGCGCTGGACCGGGGACGGCTGCGTTCCCGTGCCGAAGGCTATGCGATCGAGGACGCGGTGAGCGAACTGCTCTCCTCCCGTCCCGGCTGGGTGTTCGTGCCCTGGGTCGACCTCGGCGAGGTCGGGTACTGGGAGTACGTGCCGTCCGAGAGCGGTGTCTACGGGCCCGCCACCCCGACAACCGTGCAGTTCACCGACTCGCACCGCGGGTTCGTGCACCTGGTTCCCGCCCATCGCGGGGCCGGTCGGCCCCAGGCCATCGACTTCACCGTTGCTGACCTGCGTGCTCAGATCGAGGACATAGAACTCATTGCCTAGGCCCTGTCCTGCAGGCCTCGTCCGCGACAGTCGCGGCCGAGGGCCCCGGAGGCGGCACCATCGCAACACCCGGATACGCCCGGTATGAGGGCGCCGCGGCGGCACCGCCCCAGGTCTCTCGACCGTGACTCTCATCGAACGGCCCTACAGGACAGGACCTAGAATGTCCCGTCGTGACCAGGCCTGAGTTCCCCCGTTCCATCGTCAGCTTCGTCCAGCGCGGCGAGCGCATGACCGTGGGACAGGAACGTGCCTGGGACACGTACTGGGAGAAGATGGGCAACGACGTCAAGTCGTTGCCCGAGGGGCCCCTGGACTTCGACTCGTGGTTCGGCCGTTCAGCGCCCGTGCTGCTGGAGATCGGTTCCGGCATGGGCGAGACCACCTCCCAGCTCGTGGCCGCCGCGCCCGAGCTCAACTACGTCGCCGCCGAGGTCTACAAGCCGGGACTCGCCCAGCTGCTGCTGCGCGCCGAGCACCTCGGTGGGCTCGACAACCTGCGCGTGCTGCGCGGTGACGCCGTCGACCTGCTGACCGACCACATCGCGCCCGCGTCGTTGCACGGCGTGCGGATCTTCTTCCCGGACCCGTGGCCGAAGAAGAAGCACCACAAGCGCCGGCTCGTGCAGCCGGAGTTCGTGGCGCTGGTGGCGTCGCGGCTGGAGCCCGGTGGCGTGCTGCACCTGGCGACGGACTGGGAGCAGTACGCGGAACAGATGCTGGAGGTCTGTTCCGGCGAGCGGCTGCTGACCAACGTGCACGACGGCTGGGCGCCGCGGCCGGACTGGCGGCCCGTCACGAAGTTCGAACAGCGTGCGGTGAACGAGGATCGGGTCTCGCACGACCTGATGTTCCGGCGGAACGACCTCACCTGATCGAGGCCTCAAGCCGATCGAGTGAACACCCTGGGTCTCGCGTTCACTCGTTGGAGTGGCCGGTGTTGATCACCCGAAATGCCCCGAGTGGCAGTGACGCGTGAGGCTGTTCCGGGCTTAGCGTCTCGCTCCGTGACCCCCGACGTCCTCCCCGTCGCGGAGGAGTTCGTCCGCATGTTCCACGCGGCGCACTCCGACGCAGGCTCGCTGTCCGCCCGCATCGCCCAGGTGCGCGCCGAGATCACCGAGACCGGAACCTACCGCCACACCACCAACGAACTCGCCTACGGCGCGCGGATCGCGTTGCGAGATTCCGGCTGGTGCACCTCGGGTGTGCCTTGGCGCCGCCTGAAAGTCCGCGATCTGCGCGGCTACCGCAACGCCGCCGCCGTCGCCGGCGAGTGCGTCGAGCACCTGCGGCTGTCGACCAACGGCGGCGAGATCCGGCCGCTGGTCACGGTTTTCGCGCCGGACGCACCGGGTTCGCCCGGGCCGGTGATCTGGAACGAGCAGCTGATCCGGTACGCCGGGTACGCCGACGGGATGGGGGACCGCCGGTACACCCAGTTCACCGAGACCATGCAGGGCATGGGGTGGCGTCCGCCGGTGCGGCGTTCACGCTTCGACCTGCTGCCGTTGGTGGTGGAGACGCAGCACGAGGGCCCGCGGCTGTTCACGCTGCCGTCCGAGATCGTGCACGAAGTTCCTTTGGAGCACCCGACTCTGCCGTGGTTCGGCGAGATGGGGCTGCGCTGGCACGCGGTTCCGGTCATCTCGAACATGCGGCTGTCGATCGGCGGCGTGCACTACCCCGCCGCGCCGTTCAACTCGTGGTTCGTCGGCGCCGAGATCGGCACGCGGTCATTGGCTGATGAAGGTGCTTACGGTGTGGCGCGTGAGGTTGCCGATGCGTTGGGTTTGGACACCTCGTCCGAACGCACGCTGTGGCGGGACCTCGCGACCGTTCACCTGAACGCTGCAGTGCTGCACTCGTTCGACAAGGCGGCTGTCACGATCACCGATCACCACGCGGAAGCGTTGCACCGCCTAGCGTGGCTGCGTTCCCGTCAACGGCCTTCCGCCGCACGGCCCGCGTTCCGGCTCGACACCGCAGCCGCGGCGCGCGCACGGACCGGTTCTCCGGCGCGCTTCACGGCCGCGTTGGACGAGACCCGCCCTCAGCCGACGAGCAGGCTGGCGGAGCTGCTCCGCCAGCAACATTCCCTGACCAGCGTCTGACTTCCCCATCACACGCCGGTTCGGGACCTAGTGCTTCGAGTCGATCATCACGCCTGACAGGGCCATCAAGGCGAGGACCAACAGGCCGACCACCGCGGCGGCCCAAGTGAACACAACTGACAACATGACGTCCTCCTTTTCCCCGACTTTCGCTCCTCCAGAGTCCGTGACCCCGGCGTAATCCGGCATCCGCCGTGAGGGTGTTTCCGCAGGTCGCCCAGTCAGCCTTATGGCTGACCCTTCGGTAGACCCCGGTCGGACGCGGGATCAGCCTTCCGGCTTTACCGTGTGTCGGGTGGAGAGCAAGGAACTGAACTGGCGGTTGCTCGCCAAACGCCAGTGGCCGCTGGCGCTCTCACTGGCCTTCATCTCGGGCTTGGAGCTGTTCACCGCCGACTACACGAACCCCTGGTGGCAGGCCCCCGGCGTCGCGGTGATCTGCGCGATCGCCGTGCTGGCGCCCCGGCGTCCCTTCGACGCGACCCTGGCCCTCGCCGCGGCGATCGTCTTCACCGCCGTCTACCTGCGGTTCTTCGACCTGTCCATGCAGCCGCACTTCTTCATCAGCGGTGCGTCGATCTCCGTGACGGGCGCGGCGATGGCGACCATCGCGATCGTCGTGCGCGAGGCACCGCGCTGGTACGCGACGTCGGGCACCGCGGTCGTCCTCGCGGCGATGGTGGCCGCGGAGGTCATCAGCTATCCGGTCGTGGCGCCGCGGGACTACCGGACCTACGAACCCGACCCGGGGAGCTACCTGTTCGGCGCGGTCCTCATGTTCGTGATCGCGGTGGGCACCGGCCTGTACTTCCGGGCCCGTGACAACGAACGCACGTCTCAGCTGGCTGCTTCCGTTGCGGCGGCCCAGAACTCCGAACGGCTGGCGCTCGCCCGCGAACTGCACGACGTGGTGGCTCACTACGTGACCGCGATCGTCGTGCACGCGCAGGCCGGCCAGATCAACCGCGCCGCAGCCGAGCAGGTGCTGCCGACCATCGAGGCGTCCGGCCACGAGGCGCTGACCGCGATGCGGCGGCTGGTCGGGACGTTGCGGGACGGCGAGTCCTCCACACCGGCCGCGTCCTCGTCCCTCGTGGACGACGTGCGGTCGCTGGCGGTGGAGTCCGGGCTCCCGGTGCGGCTCTCGTTCGACCTGCGGGACGCCGTGCCGCAGGAGCTGGCGCGGTCAGTGCTGCGGTTGGTGCAGGAATCGTTGACGAACACCCAGAAGCACGCGGCAGCGGTGTCCTCTGTGGACGTCTCACTGTCCTCGAGTGACGGTGTGCTGCACCTGAACGTGGTCGACGACGGCGTCGCGTCCGGCGTGCCCGTGGGCGGATCCGGAGGCTACGGGCTCGTCGGCATGCGCGAGCGCGCGGAACTGCTGGGCGGCACCTTCTCCGCAGGCCGACGCGAACCGACTGGGTGGACGGTCCGCGCCGATCTGCCGATCAGCTAGCTCACATGTCGTCGCGGATGACTTCGAACTCCTGAGTCATCTCGACATCGCTCTGCTGGTCGTCGTTCTGAGGGTCGATGTCGGCCACTGAATGCCTCCGCATGATCACGCCCGGTCGTGGGGTGTGATCATGCCAACTCAGCGGCGAGTCGGCGGCTTGGGGGTGGCGGGCTTCTGCGCGCGGCGGAACTGTCCACTGGACGTGCACGGCTTCTTCGACATGATCTTGAGACGCCCCTGTCCTACCCGTGGTTGCTCTTGGATGCACAAAGGGCCCGTCGCAGCATGCGTGACGGGCCCCTTGGTTGGGGAGAAGTTTTAGGCCGGGGCGGACCCTGGGGGTCGGCCCGCGCCCGACACAGCGAGGATGCCCATCGCGTTCGGATGTATGCATGCTTGTGATCGGCATCACAATGGCAGGATTCTTCCCATGTCACTGCGTCTGCACGCCCCGGTGGTCCTGCCCTGCGACCCGTCCTGCGCCGTGTTGCGCGACGCGGTCGTGGACGTCGTCGACGGCCGGATCACCTACGTGGGTGCCCTCTCCGATGCCCCCGCCTTCGACGGCGAAGTCCGCTCGCTGACCGGCATCCTGCTGCCCGGCCTGATCAACACCCACGCGCACAGCCCGATGACGGTGCTGCGCGGCCTGGGCGCCGACCTGCCGCTGCTGCGGTGGCTTCAGGAGCAGATCTGGCCGAACGAGGCGCGGATGACCGCCCAGGACGTCGGCACCGGCATGCTGCTCGGCGCCGTCGAGATGCTGCGGCACGGCGTCACCACCTCCACCGAGATGTACTTCCACGGCCCTGAGCTGGTGTCCTCGGTGCTGGCGGCCGGGTCGCGGGTGGTCTTCGGCGGAGCGATCCTCGACGTGCCCGGGATGGACTGGAAGTCGCTGACCGGTGAGATCTCCGCGTGGATCGACGCCGACGGACTGCGGTTCGGGCCTGGTGAGCGGGTCGAACTGGCCTACGGGCCGCACTCCGCCTACACGCTGTCGGCTCCCCAGCTCACTTCGATCGCGGCCGAGGCTCGGGCGCGGGGCGCGTTGTTCATGGTGCACGTGGCCGAGTCGCCGTTCGAGGACGAGGCCGCCCGCGCCGAGTTCGGTTCGGTGCCGGCGTTGATGAAGGCCTCCGACGTGCTGGGCGGGCGCGTGCTGTCCGCGCACTCCGTGCACCTGTCCGACGACGACATCGCGCTGTACGCCTCGTACGGCGTCGGCGTCGCGCACTGCCCCGGGTCGAACGCGAAGCTCGCCTCGGGGATCGCGCGGGTGCCGGAGATGCTGGCCGCCGGGGTCTCCGTCGGACTCGGGACGGACGGGCCGGCGTCGAACGACGACCTGGACCTGTTCGAGGAGGCACGGCTGGCCGGGCTGTTCGCGCGCGTCTCGAAGATGGACGCGACCGTCCTCGGGGCCGCGCAGGCGTTGCTGATGGCCACTCGCGGCGGGGCCGACGCGCTCGGCCGCGCCGACATCGGCTCGCTGGAGGCAGGGCGCTGGGGCGACGTCGTGCACATCGCCGCCGACGACCCCGCCTTCGCGCCCGGTCTGGACGCGCCGGACGCGCAGCTGCTGGCGAACCTCGTCTGGGGGTCCGGGTCGCGCCGGGTCACCGACGTGTGGGTCGCCGGTGACCACGTCGTCGCAGGTGGGGAGTCGACTCGGGTCGACCGGCACGAGGCGCAGGCCGGAGTCGCCGCGGTGGCACGGCGACTGCGCAGCGTCAACCTCTAGCCACAGGCTGTTGACAAGCCTGTGGACAACCAGTGGCGTGCCACTAGTGCGGTCGCGACCGCACGTTGATCTCGGTGATGTGGGCGTCGGGCGTCGCCAGCACGGCCGACGCCACCGCCCGCCCCACCGAGGCCGGGTCGATGTACTTCGACGGGTCGTACTCGCCGCCCTCGTGGCGCCGCACGTCCTCCTGCATCGGCGTGGCGGTGCGGCCGGGGTAGACCGTGGTCACGCGCAACGACGGCTCGTCGCCGCGCAGGGCGTCGGCGTACGCGCGCAGGGCGAACTTCGAGGCCGCGTAGACGCCCCAGCCCGGGTTGGCGTTCAGGCCGGCGCCGGAGTTGATGAGCACGACGTGGCCGGAGGCGGCGCGCAGCTGCGGCAGGACGAGGTTGGTCAGTTCGGCCACGGCGAAGACGTTCACGTCGAACGTGCGGCGCCAGTCGTCCTGGGTGGCCTCGGCCAGCGGGCCGAGCAGGGCGATGCCGGCGCTGTGGACGATCACGTCGAGGCGTGAGACGGCGGCCAGGTCGGCGCTGGCGGCGTTCGTGAGGTCGAACGGCCAGGCCTGCGCGCCGGGGAGCTCGGCGGCCAGCAGAGACAGGGACGTCTCGTCGCGGCCGCCTAGCAGCAGGTCGTGGGTCGAGGCCAGACTTCTGGCGATGGCCGAGCCGATTCCGCTGGATGCCCCGGTGACGAGGGCGACCGGACGATCACTCATGGGGGGACCATAGTGCCCAGGAAGTTGATCCTGCCTTACCTGTGCCTGCTCTACTTCATCAACTACCTGGACCGGGTCAACATCGGGTTCGCCGGGCCGAACGGCATGTCGGAGGAGCTCCAGCTCTCGGCGACGGTGTTCGGGTTCGCGTCCGGGGTGTTCTTCATCGGCTACCTGCTGCTCGAGGTGCCGAGCAACCTGGCCCTGCACAGGTTCGGCGCGCGCAAGTGGATCGCGCGGATCATGATCAGCTGGGGGATCGTCGCCACGGCCATGGCGTTCGTGCCCAACGGGACCGTGCTGGTCGCGCTGCGGTTCCTGCTCGGCGTGGCCGAGGCCGGGTTCTTCCCCGGGATCATCCTGTACCTGACGTACTTCTACCCGCAGAGGGAGCGGGCGCGGATCGTCGCGCTGTTCATGGTGGCGGTGCCGATCTCGACGGCGGTCGGGTCCACGTTCAGCGCGTTGCTGATCCAGTGGACGGACTGGCGCACGATGTTCCTCATCGAGGGACTGCCGGCGATCGCGCTGGCGTTCGTGACGTGGTTCTGGCTGCCGGACAAGCCCGACGACGCTCCGGAGCAGCCCGCCGAGGAGCACTGGCCGCTCAAGAAGGCCCTCACGCACCCGCGGATCCTGGCGTTGAGCTTCGTGTACTTCGGGATCGTCTACGGGCTGTACACGCTGGGGTTCTTCCTGCCGACGATCATCAAGGGCCTGGCGCCCGGAGCCGGGATCGTCGAGCGCGGGCTGATCAACGCGATTCCGTACGTCCTCGGCGCGGTCGCCATGGTCCTGTGGGCCAGGCACGGCGACCGCACCGGAGAACGGAAGTGGCACGTCGCCGCGCCCATGCTGCTCGGCGGAGCGGCCATCCCCGTGGCGCTCTACCTGGACAACCCCATCGCGGCGATGGTGGCGGTCTCGGTCTGCGCCATCGGTGTCTGCGCCGCGCTGCCCACGTTCTGGGCGCTTCCCACGAGCTTCCTGGGCGGCGCGGCGGCGGCGGGTGGAATCGCGTTGATCAACTCACTGGGCAACCTGAGCGGTTTCGCGGCGCCCTACGTGACCGGCTGGCTGCGTGACATCACCGGGACCCAGAAGACCGGCCTCTGGGTCGTCGGCATCACGATGATCACGGCAGCGGTGGTCGCGCTCGTTCAGAGGGCGGGGACGGAGAAGGTGTAGAGCGCCTCGTAACGCACGGACGTCTGCGCGCCCTCGGTGCAGCCGCCCGCCGGTGCGACGCCGCCCTTGGTGGCGAGGCGCTGCACATAGCTGGCGCCGGCGAACGTTCCCTCGCCCCTGGTGGACTTGGCCTTGAGCAGGAGTTCCGGAACGGCTCCGGAAACCTCGTTGCGGGCGCCCTCGACCGGGGCGGCCTCGACCGCGCTGCCGTCGACGGTGGAGACCCAGACCGGACCGCGCGAGTGCAGTCCGACCGCCCTGCCGAGCCGGTCCGCCAGTGTCGCGGCGGGTTCCAGGCCCTTCCACGCTCCGGCCGTGCAGGTGTAGGTCTGCACGCCCTTGGCGTAGAGCTTCGCGACGAGCTTGTTGCCGGACGGGACCTGAACAGCGGGTGCGACCCTCGCGTCAGCTCCGTTCATGGCTTCCGGGGTCGGCGCGGCGGTGGAGCCGGCACCTCCCAGGAGGATGCCGAGAAGAGTTGATGAGACCAGGACGATGCCAGCACGTTTCATCACCTCCGGTCGTACGGGAGGGTTTGCGGACCGGTTCAGTACCGTCTCAGCTGGTGGTGCGGCCACCCGTCACGCGGACGGGCGGCCGCACCGGATCACGGGATCAGTCGCAGATCTTGCGACGGTCCTTGCGCCACACCACCGCGACGGACGGACGCGGCTGCGAGGTGCCACCGTCAGGCCAGTGCGACAGCGGGTTGTTGGCCGAGGCGCCGTCGATCTCGCCGGGGTGCTGCACGGACACCAGCACGAAGTCCTCGGTGATGACCGGGCCGCAGGTCTCCGCACCCTTGGGAACGGTGAGGAACTGCTTCACCTGACCGCGGCGCTTGCCGGAGACGGGCACCGCGAAGAGGCCGTCGTTGGACCCCAGGGCGTTGCCGTCGGTGGAGATCCACAGGTTGCCGTGCGTGTCGAACGCGACGTTGTCCGGGCAGGAGATCGGGCTGACCTGCGACTTGTCGTAGCCGCCGAAGTACGTGCCAGGGTCCTTCGGGTCACCACAGACCAGCAGCAGCTTCCAGGAGAACGTGAGCGCCGTGTTGTCGCTGCGGCGCTCCTCGATCTCCAGGACGTGGCCGTGCTTGTTGCCGTTGCGCGGGTTGATCTCGGTCGGGCCTTCCTTGCCCGCCTTGCCGCGGTCGGTGTTGTTGGTCAGCGCGGCGTAGATCCGGCGGTTGTGCGTCGAGGGCTCGACGTCCTCCGGGCGGTCCATCTTCGTGGCGCCCATCTTGTCCGCGGCCAGGCGCGTGAAGACGTAGACCTCTTCGGCGGTGAAGCCCGGAACGAACGACTTGTCGTTGTGCGCCAGCGCGATCCACTCGCCGCTGCCGTCGAACTCGCCGTCGGCGGGCAGCTTGCCGGTGCCGTCGATCTCGGCGGCCGGGCTGTCACCGGTGAACTTGGCGACGTAGAGCGTTCCCTTGTCCAGCAACTGCTTGTTGTGCTCGCGGGCGCGCTTCGAGGCGCCCTTCTGCATCTTCTCGTCCGTGACGAACTTGTACATGTAGTCGAAGCGCTCGTCGTCGCCCATGTACGCGACCACGCGGCCGTCCTTGGCGACGATGACGTTCGCGCCCTCGTGCTTGAAGCGGCCGAGGGCGGTGTGCTTGACCGGGGTCGAGTTCTTGTCGAGCGGGTCGATCTCGACGATCCAGCCGAACCTGTTGGCCTCGTTGGGTTCCTGGGCCAGGTCGAAGCGCTTGTCGAAGCGCTCCCACTGGCGCAGCGACGCGCCGCCGCTGATGCCGTAGCGGGCGAACTTGGCCTTGGTGTCCGGGTCGGTGACCTGGCTCGCGTTGGCGAAGTACTGGTTGAAGTTCTCCTCGCCGGACAGGATCGTGCCCCACGGTGTGACGCCACCGGCGCAGTTGTTCTGCGTGCCCAGGACCCTGCGGCCCGTCGGGTCGGCGGAGGTCTTGAGGAACTTCGAACCGGCGGCCGGGCCCTTCACCTCGAACGGCGTGGTGAGGGTGATCCTGCGGTTGTACTTCTTCTTGTCGTCCGGGCAGACGAAGAGCTTGCCCGTGCGGGGGTCCCGGTCGACCATCACGACCGACAGGCCGTGCGCGGCCCATGCGATCTTGGCGTGCTTCTCGGTGATCTTGTCCGGCGCCCAGTCCTTGAACATGTAGGTCTCGGACGTGTACTCGTGGTTGCTCACCATGAGCCAGCTGTCGTGGTAGCCGGGCACCGGCACGAGGCCGCAGAAGTCGTTGTTGAAGCCGAACTGCTTGGCCTGCGCCTCCGGCGTCTGGTTGTCGAAGTCGAACTTCGGCGCGTCGTCCAGCACCCCGTCACCCCAGCGGATGACGACGTCCTGCTGGAAACCCTGGGGCACGCTGATCTGGTCGAGGGTGTTGGGCTGCACCGGCTCGAAGTTCAGACCGTCGTTGCCGTTGTTGCCGCCGCGGCCCAGGGCCTCGGCGTCGGCGTGGGCCGGAGCGGCGGCGGCCGCACCGGAGAACGCGAGCGCGCCGGCACCGGCGGCCGCGACGACCGCACCGGCCTTGAGCATGCCGCGGCGGCTCACGACCTCCTTGACGACGTCACCGAAGTACGCGTTCTGCGTCGTGTTGGGCGCCTCGTGGGCGCAGGCGTTGCCGCAGCGGAACTCGCAGGTGACGGCCTGACGCCCGAGCGGGTGATTGGCCGTGAGCAGGGGCAGCAGGCGACGGCCCCGATCGGTGGGTGAGGACACGCAGGCCTCCGAGATCGGTCAGTGTGGGAACTGGCCGAACCTAAGAGCCCAACGAGATCGCCTGCCGTCCAGGAGGTGAACGACAGGCGAACTCGTACTACTCCCGAACGATCACAGCACGCAGGGTGATCAGCCGATCTCACCCAGCTGACGACGGCCCTTGCGCCACACCGCGACGACCGACGGACGCGGCCGCGAGGTGCCCCGGTCCGGCCAGTTCGAGACGGGCTTGTCGGCGCTCGCGCCGTCCACCTCGCCGGGGTGCTGGACGCACACCGTGATCACCCGCTCGCCGATCACCGGACCGCACGTCTCACCGCCGCGCGGCACCGTGAGGAACAGCTTGAGGTGACCGCGTTCCGGGCCTTCCAGCGGCACGCCGTAGAGGCCGTCGTTCAGCCCGTCGAGCTTGCCGTCCGCGTCCGTGGAGATCCACAGGTTGCCGTGCCGGTCGAACGCCACGTTGTCCGGACTGGAGATCGGGCTGACCTGGGACTTGTCGTAGCCGCCGAAGTAGGTGTTCGGGTCCTCCGGGAAGCCGCAGACCAGGAACAGGCCCCAGTTGAACGTCAGCGCGAGCGCGTCGCTGCGGCGTTCGACGATCTCCAGCACCTGGCCGTGGCGGTTGTTGACGCGCGGGTTCGGCTCGGTCGCGCCTTCCTTGCCCGCGGTGACGCCGCGTTCGACGTTGTTGCTGAGCGCGCAGTAGACCGTGCCGGTGCGCGGGTGGCACTGGATGTCCTCCGGGCGGTCCATCTTGGTCGCGCCGACCTTGTCCGCCGCGATGCGCGTGAAGACGTAGACCTCTTCGGCGGTCATGCCCGGCACGAAGGACCTGTTGCCCGCCGCCAGCGGGATCCACTCGCCGGTGCCGTCGAACTTGCCGTCGCTGGGCAGCTTTCCGGTGCCGTCGATCTCGGAGACCGGGCTGTCGCCGGAGAACCTGCCGACGTAGAGCGTGCCGTCGTCGAGCAGCGTCATGTTGTGGCGGCGCGCGGCCTTGCTGTTGCCGCGCTTCATCTTGCCGTTCGAGATGAACTTGTAGATGTACTCGAACCGCTCGTCGTCACCCGAGTACGCGACGATGCGGCCGTCGTCGGCGACGCGGATGTTCGCGGTCTCGTGCTTGAACCGGCCGAGGTGCGTGTGCTTGATCGGCGTGGAGTCCGGGTCGTTCGGGTCGAGCTCGATGACCCAGCCGAACCTGTTGACCTCGTTGGGTTCCTGCGCGAGGTCCCAGCGCTTGTCGAAGCGCTCCCACTTGCGCGTGGTCGCCGTGCCGGTGACGCCGTACCTCGTGAGCCTCGGGTCGTTGCGGCCGGCGGCGTTGCCGAAGTACTGGTTGAAGTTCTCCTCGCCGGACAGGATCGTGCCCCACGGCGTGACGCCGCCGGCGCAGTTGTTGATCGTGCCGAGAACCCTCTTGCCCGTCGGGTCCACCGAGGTCTTCAGCAGGTCGCTGCCCGCGGCCGGCCCGCGCACCTCGAACGGCGTGTGCAGGGTGATGCGGCGGTTGTACTTGCTGAACTTCGCCTTGTAGTGGCCGGAGAACAGCGAGCGCTTGATCATGAACACCGACAGGCCGTGCGCGGCCCAGCCGATCTTCACCTGCTCCTCGGTGGGGTTGTTCGGGTCGTAGCCGCGGAACATGAACGGCTCGCTGGTGTACTCGTGGTTCGTGACCATGATCCCGGTCAGTTCCAACGGGTCCAGCGGCAGGATCGCGGCGAAGTCGCAGTTGAAGCCGAACTGCTTGGCCTGCTTGGCCGCGGTCTGGTCGTCGAAGTCGAACTCGGGGACGCCGGGGAAGAGCGGGTCGCCCCAGCGGATCACGATTCCCTGCTCGTACCCCTCGGGGACGACGACCTCGTCCTTGGTGTTGACCGTGACGGGCTTGAAGTCGAGTCCCCTGGGTGGGCGGCCCTGGGACTGCTGGGGTTCGGCGGCGGCCGCGGCTGTCGCCGGCGTGGCGATGGTGGCGGCGGCCGCGACGACCGCACCCGCCTTGAGAGCGGTGCGGCGGCTGACCAGATCCCCGAAGTAGGGGTTGCCCGAGGTGTTCGGGACCTCGTGGAAGCACGCGTCCCCGCAGCGGTACTCGCATGTCACCGCCGCTCTGCCGACGCGGTGGTTGACGAGTGGCAGAGGGATCATGGTGGTGGCCTCCTACGGTCGGTGCGGGAACCAGCACCGACCGTAGGCTTCCGTTCATGCTTTGTTAACCCACAAGTTGTTCACCCGCGAGGACAGCTTCGGACGGAACGTCCCTTGTGTCCGTCCGGTTGAGCGCCAGCAGTCCGGCGGCGACGACGCAGAGGACCGCGGCGACGACGAACGGCTGGGCCAGGTGACTGACGAACGTCGCGGCCAGAGCACCGCCGAGCCAGCGCAGGAAGTTGTACCCGGCGCTCGCGACCGGCCGCGGCGCGTCGCTGACGCTCATCGCGGTGCCGGTGAACAGCGTGTTGAGCAGCCCGCTGACCAGGCCGCTCACGATCACCGCGACTACCAGCAACGGCTTGCTGGGCACCGCCATCAGGAGCATGAGCACGGCGAACGCCAGCACAGACCCGATGATCGCGGCCTTCTCGCCGACGCGGTCCGCGAGCCGTGGCGCGAGGAAGACGCTCGACACGGCGACGCACACACCCCAGCCGAAGAAGATCAGTCCGATCTCGACGGCGCCCCACCGCAGGACGAACGGCGACCAGGCGAGAACTGTGAAGAACGCGGCCGTGTAGAGCGCCGCTCCGATCGACGTGCGCAGCAGGACGGGGTTCCGCAGGGCCTTCAGCGGGTCGAGCAGGCTGATCCTCGGACGTTCGAGGTGCGAGTCCTTCGCCAGGAACGTTGCACAAAGGATCAGGGCGGCCGCCATGAGGATCGCGGTGCCGAGGAACGGCCCGCGCCACGAGAAGCTGCCGAGCAGCGCCCCGAGCAACGGCCCCACGCTCAGACCGAGGCCGAGCGCCGCCTCGTAGAGCAGGATCGCGGCCTTCTGCCCGCCGCTGGCCGCACCGACGATGACGCTGAGCGCGGTGGCGATGAAGAACGCGTTGCCGAGCCCCCACACGGCCCGCAACCCCACGAGCTGGCCGATGCTCCCCGCCGCCGAGCACAGCAGCGTCGCGACGACGATCAGCGCGAGCCCGCCGACGAGCGTGCGCTTGGCCCCGAACCGCGCCGTCGCAGCGCCGGTGAAGAGCATCGCCACGACCTGGACGCCGAGGTAGGACGAGAACAGGAGGGTGACCTGCGACGGTGTTGCGTGCAGACCCTCTGCGATGGACAGCAGGATCGGGTCCACGAGCCCGATCCCCATGAATGCGATCACGGCGGCGAACGCAGTGATCCACACCTGCTTGGGCTGAGCCTTGAAATTCACTTCGCCATCCTAACTTATTTTACTTAGCATCGCGAAGTACAGTGCGTCACAAGGTACGGTTCAGGGCGTGGATGCGGTGATCTTCGACCTCGACGGCGTGCTGATCGACTCGGAACAGGTGTGGGACGAGGTGCGCCAGTCGTTCGCGGCTGCTCACGGCGGCACGTGGACTCCTGAGGCGACCCGTGCCATGCAGGGGATGTCGACGCCGGAGTGGGGCGCGTACCTGGTGTCGCTGGGCGTTCGGCTGACGCCCGCCGAGGCGTCCGCCGGCGTGATCGCCGAGATGGAGAAGGCCTACGCCGCACACCTGCCGGTGATCCCGGGCGCGGTGGACGCGGTTCGCGCGGTGGCGTCACGCTTCCCGGTCGCGATCGCATCGTCGGCACCCGCCGTGCTGATCAAGGTGTTCCTCGAGGTGACCGGCCTGCCGGTGCCGGTCGCCGTGTCGTCGGAATCGTGCGCCGCCGGGAAACCGTCGCCCGACGTGTACCTCGCGGCCGCCGCACAGCTCGGGGTCCCACCGGCATCCTGTTACGCCGTCGAGGACTCGACCAACGGCCTGAAGGCAGCCCTGGCAGCGGGCATGACCGTGCTCGCCGTGCCGAACCCGCACTTCCCGCCCGCCGAGGACGTGCTGGTTCAGGTGCGAGTGCTGTCCTCGATCACCGACCTGCCGGACGCGCTGGCGTAGCTGATCGCGGCCAGGCCGATCGCGATGCAGGTGCAGGCGATGACGCCCTTCGGCCAGTAGATGTGGCTGCTGAGGAACAGGTAGCTGCCCAACAGCAGGAAGACCGCTCCGGGCAGGGCCTTGAGCTTGTACTTGAGCAGCGCGCACACCACGAGCGCGGCGCTGGCCGCCAGGAAGCACCACGCGCCAACGGTTCCGAGCTGGTTGCCGATCTTGAACAACGGCTCGTCGGCGCTGGTGCGACCGCCGTTCGCCAGCGTCATCGCGCCGCCGCCGATGCCCGCCAACGCGTCCAGCGCGCCGTAGAAGACGACGAAACCGAACGCGAGGACCCGGCCCGGGTAGCGGACGTACTTGGGGGTGTCATCGAGCAGGACCCATTGCGCCGCACCGAGAAGCGGGAAGATCACCGCCAGGATGACGTGCATGTCCCGCCACCACTGCGCGGTGGACGCGTCCAAGTGGTGGGGGTGGGTCAGGCCGATGCCGGCGAGGACCAGGCCGGGGAGGGCGACCAGCAGCGTGCGCACCGGCCGAACCTAGCGGAAGCACGGCTAGCGTGGCGGGCATGACGCAACGAGTTGCCGTGGTCACGGGCACGGCGCAGGGCATGGGGCTGCGGATCGCCGACGTGCTGCGCGAGGACGGGTTCGCCGTCGTCGGCTTCGACCTGCAGGAGAGCGAGGACGGGATCGTCGGCAACGTCGCGAGCGCCGCGGACGTCCAGCGCCTGACCGATCACGTCGAAGGCACGTACGGCCGGGTCGACGTGCTGGTCAACAACGCCGGGATCGCCGGCATCGTGCCGTTCGAGGACACGAGCCTCGAGCAGTGGGAACGGATCATGGCGGTCAACCTGACCGGGCCGTTCCTGCTGACGCAGGCGCTGGGCAGGATCATGCTCGGCCAGGGTTCCGGCAGCGTCGTCAACATCGCGTCCGTCGCCGGGTTGCAGGGCGTGGCGGACCGGGCCGCGTACAACACGACGAAGCACGGGCTGATCGGGTTGACGCGCACGCTCGCCGTCGAGTGGGGCGGGCGGGGGATCAGGGTCAACGCCGTGTGTCCCGGCTGGGTCAAGACCGAGATGGACGTCGAGTCGCAGGCCGGCGGGTTCTACGTCGACGAGGACATCACGGACCACGTGCCGATGAACCGGTTCGCCGCGCCCGATGACATCGCACAGGCCGTGCGGTTCCTGGCGAGCGACAACGCGCGGTACATCAACGGGGTCGCGCTGCCCGTCGACGGCGGGTGGACCGCGGACGGCAGTTGGCAGAAGTTGCGGCTCTCGAAGCGGTGAAAGGAAGGGCCGCCCTCGTGAGGAGGGCGGCCCAACAGATCAGACTTCGCCGCGAATGAACTTCTCGACGGCCTCGTGCGCCTCGGAGTCCGAGTACTGCACCGGCGGGGACTTCATGAAGTACGACGACGCCGAGAGGATCGGGCCGCCGATGCCCCGGTCGAGGGCGATCTTCGCCGCGCGAACGGCGTCGATGATGATGCCCGCGGAGTTCGGGGAGTCCCAGACCTCCAGCTTGTACTCGAGGCTCAGCGGCACGTCGCCGAAGGCGCGGCCTTCCAGGCGCACGTAGGCCCACTTGCGGTCGTCGAGCCACGCCACGTAGTCCGACGGTCCGATGTGGACGTTGCGCTTGCCCATGTCGCGGTCCACCTGGGACGTGACGGCCTGGGTCTTGGAGACCTTCTTGGACTCCAGTCGCTCCAGTTCCTTCATGTTCAGGAAGTCCATGTTGCCGCCCACGTTCAGCTGCATGGTGCGGTCGAGCTGGACGCCGCGGTCCTCGAACAGCTTCGCCAGCACGCGGTGCGTGATGGTGGCGCCGACCTGGGACTTGATGTCGTCACCGACGATCGGGACACCGGCCGCGCGGAACTTCTCCGCCCACTCCGGGTCCGACGCGATGAAGACCGGCAGGGCGTTGACGAAGCCGACACCGGCGTCGATGGCGCACTGGGCGTAGAAGCGGTCCGCGTCCTCGGAACCCACGGGCAGGTACGAGACCAGCACGTCGACCTCGGCCTCGCGCAACGCCGCGACGACGTCGACGGGCTCGGAGTCGGACTCCTCGATCGTCTCGCGGTAGAACTTCCCGAGACCGTCGAGGGTGTGCCCGCGCTGCACGACGACGCCGAGCGGCGGCACGTCCGCGATCTTGATCGTGTTGTTCTCGCTGGCCCCGATGGCCTCCGAGAGGTCGACCCCGACCTTCTTCGCGTCCACGTCGAACGCGGCGACGAACTCGACATCGCGCACGTGGTAGTCACCGAACTGCACGTGCATGAGACCGGGCACGCGGGTGCTCGGGTCGGCGTCCCGGTAGTAGTGGACGCCCTGCACCAGCGACGCCGCGCAGTTGCCAACCCCGACGATGGCCACTCGAACGGTGCGGCGGTTTTCGCCCATTGCCGAGTCCTCCTTGATCAACAGTGAATCGCTACTCGTCCTGCTCGGACTTCTCGTGCGCGATGAGCTCGTTGAGCCACCGCACCTCGCGCTCCGTGCTTTCCAGGCCCTGGCTGTGCAGCTCACGGGTGTAGCGGTCGATCTGCTCACCCGTGCGCGTGAGCCGCTCGCGGAGCCCCTCCCTGCGTTCTTCGACACACCGCCGGCGGCCCTCCAGGATGCGCATCCTGACGTCTGCCGGCGTGCGTGAGAAGAACGCCAGGTGGACTCCGAACGAGTCGTCGTCCCAGGTCTGCGGACCCGCGTTGACCAGGAGATCGGCGAACCGCTCCTTGCCCTCGGGAGTCAACTTGTAGACCTTGCGAGCCCGACGTCCCCAAGAAAGAGCCGATTCCTCCGGCCCCTCCTCCACGATCAGGCCCGCCCGTTGGAGTCGCCGAAGTGTTGGGTACAGCGATCCGTACGAGAACGCGCGAAACGCTCCGAGCAGGTCATGCAAGCGCTTGCGCAGCTCGTAGCCGTGCATGGGCGCCTCGTGCAGCAGGCCGAGCAGCGCGAACTCGAACACGAGTCACCTCCTCGCACCTGCACCGATAGGTGAGGTGATTATATCGGCTCGATACATCGATGGCTCCTCGCAACTGTGGGATGTGGCACACCGTGATACCGCGTCGGGGCCTGCTGCCCTGAACGGCCCATCATCGAAAAGCGCCCGGCACGTACTCTGGTCTCGTGTTGACCCAACGGCAGGTGGTGGACTACTCGCTGCAGCGGCGTGCGCTGCTGGCGGAGGTCTATGCCGGTCGCACGGGCACCATGGAGGTCTGCGACGCGAACCCGTACCTGCTGCGAGCTGCGAAGTTCCACGGGACGGCGACCGATGTGCCCTGCCCCGTGTGCCGCAAGGAACCGTTGACGCACGTGTCGTGGGTCTACGGTGACGAGCTCAAGCACGCGGCCGGCTCGGCGCGGACGCCTGAAGAACTGGTGAAGATGGCGAACCTCTTCGACGAGTTCTCCGTGTACCTAGTTGAAGTTTGTCGCACGTGCAGTTGGAACCACCTGGTGCAGTCATACGTCCTGGGGAAGCGTGGGCTGGAAGAGCCACGCAGGAGGACTGCGTCGGAATGACCCACAGGTGACACTGCTCCGAATGAAGTACGACCACCGAACCGTGTGCTGATGCACGCCGGTCTGGGAGGCCTTTTCACGTGAACGACCAGCATGATGACCGGCAGCGCGGAGGCGAGCCGCAGTGGCCGACCGGGGACGACCCGGACGGCGGCGGCGCGAGGCGCGATGTCCCGAATCAGCCACGTCCGGGTACCCCACCCGGTGGTTTCGCGCGCCCTCCCCAGGGTGGCACGCCACCTGGTGGTTTCCCACAGCAGCAGCCCCCACGCCGCCCGAACGGACCAGGCGGTCCGCAGGGCGCTCCTGGTGGGCCGCAGGGCGGGCCAGGGCGGCCGCAGGGCCCCATGAGCGGCCCCGGCGGCCCTCAGGGCGGTCCCGGTGTTCCGGGCAACCGTCCTCCGACGCCTCCCGGCGGCATGCCCATCGCCCCGCCTCCCGGCGCCCGTCGCCCCGGTGGCCCGGCCGGCCCCGGTGGCCCGCAGGGTGGCCCCGGCCGTCCCGGCGTGCCCCCGCGCACCCCCGGTGCGGACCGCACCACGCAGCTGCCGCCGGTCAACCGGCCGACGCAGCGCGAGCCCGAGCTCATCACCCACCGCGAGCCTGACGACGAGTTCCTCATGGCCGGTGTGCACGACGGTGACGACGACGAGTACTACGACGACGAGCCGGAGCTCACCGAAGAGGAGGAGCGTCGTCTGCGCAAGAAGAAGATCTGGAAGCGCGTGCGGATCGCCGCGTTCGTCTCGATCGGCCTGATGCTCCTGGGCCCGGTGATCGCCATCGCGGTCGCGTACCCGCTCGTCGACTGGCCCCGGCCGAACGACATCGCGGCCGAACAGGACAAGACGATCACCCTGCTCTACTCGGACAACACCGAGATGGGCAAGATCACCTCGCCCGGCCAGAACCGCACGCTGCTCACGTACGAGGAGCTCCCGGACACCGTCAAGAACGCCGTCATGGCGGCGGAGGACGCGGACTTCTTCGACAACCCCGGCTTCGACGTCAAGGCCATCGCCCGCGCCGTCTGGATCCAGGCGACCGGTGGCAGCTCGGGTGGTTCCGGTCTGACGCAGCAGTACATCAAGAAGGCGACCGGCAACGAGGAAGCGACGCTGACTCGTAAGTTCACCGAGCTCGTCAAGGCCTACAAGATGAGCAACGAGTCGGACCACCCGACGATCCTCACCGCGTACATGAACACGGTGTACTTCGGTCGTGGCGCGAACGGCATGAAGGCCGCGGCGCAGGTCTACTACGACAAGGAGATGAAGGACCTCACTCCTTCCGAGGCCGCCTTCATCGCGGGCATGATCCAGATCCCCTCCTGGTCCGAGGACGAGGAGCACGCGAAGAAGCGCTGGGAATTCGTGATGAAGCAGATGCTTCAAAAGGGATGGGTCAGCCAGGCCGACTACGACGCCCGCCAGTACCCGGCGCCCCTGCCGTTCGAGCAGACGCAGCCCGCGAGCCTCGACGGACCGCTCGCCCGCGTGAGCCAGCAGGTCCAGAACGAGATCGACAGCGAGCTCGTCGGCCTCACGATGGAGAAGGCGCAGAAGGTCGGCGTCACCGTCCACACGACGATCGACCCGAAGATGCAGCAGGCCGCGCTCGACGCCGTGAACTCGGTGATGGCGGGCCAGGACCCGGAGCTGCGCACGTCGCTCAGCGCGATCGAGCCGCAGTCCGGTGCCGTCAGGGCCTACTACCCGGGCAAGGACGGCCTCAAGGGCATCGACTACGCCAAGGGCACGATCCAGGAGGCCGGCTCGTCGTTCAAGCCGTTCGACCTGGTGGCCGCCCTGAAGATGGGCAAGGGCATCGGCGACACCTACGACGCCACGCCGCGTAAGATCGCCGGTGTCGAGATCCGCAACGCCGGCAACAGCCAGTGCGGCAAGCAGTGCCCGATCAAGCAGGCCATGAAGGAGTCCCTCAACACCGTGTTCTACGACATGGTGGCGGGCCCGGAGGGCACGGGCACGAAGGCAGTGGCGGACGCGGCGCACGCGGCCGGCATCCCGAAGGTCGTCAAGGTCGGCGGCCAGGAGAAGCAGACCCTGGTCGGTGAGGGCGGCAACCCGCCCACCGCCGGTATCTCCATCGGTGCCGACAGCGCCCAGGTGCGGCCGTTCGACATGGCCTCGGCCTTCGCGACGTTCGCGGCTCGCGGCGTGTACCGGGCTCCGTTCTTCGTCACGAAGATCGTGGGCCCCACCGGTGACGTCCTCTACCAGCACGTCGACCAGCCGGTGCCGGCGTTCGACCCGGTCGAGACGAAGAGCCGCGACATCGCCGACAACGTCACGGAGACGTTGAAGGACATCCCGTCAGGGGCGATCGCGTGCGCCGGCGGCCGCCCGTGCGCCGGCAAGACCGGTACGCACGAGCTCCCCGGCAGCCTCGACCAGAACTCGAAGGCCTGGATGGTCGGCTACACGCCGCAGCTGTCCGCCTCCGTGTGGGTCGGCAAGGACCAGGGCAACGTGGCCATCAAGGACAAGGGCGGCAAGGCCGTCTTCGGCTCCGGTCTGCCCGGCCTGATGTGGAAGAAGTTCATGGACGGGGCACTCGCCGGAGCGCAGAAGGAAGCGTTCCCGAAGCCGGTCCCGCTGGGCAACTTCAACCCGCCGCGCAAGTCCGACCCGCCGTCGCCTCCGCCCAGCAGCAACAACAACCAGCCGAGCAACACCCCGCCGTCGCCGACCACGGAACCGACCAAGCCGTCGCAGACGAAGCCGCAGAACCCCGGTTGCATCCCGGGCATCAACTGCCCGGATCCGTCCGGCGATCCCGATCCGTCGACCAGCGGCCGCCCCAGAGGCGGCGCTCCAGGAGACGGCTGACCCGCGAAGGGGCCCGGTGCACACGCACCGGGCCCCTTCGCTTTGTGCGGTACCTGGGATGTTGACCACGGCGAAACGGTCTTGGCCGTAACATCCGCCCCGTGCCCAGCAGCCCTGCCGAGCGTCCCGCCGAGGTTTCCGAGACGGACCTCGCCGAGGAAACCGACTCGCTCACCCGCGAAGAACGCGTCGCACCGACGTGGACCGAGTCCCTCGCCCGCAGCCTGAGCAGACCTTTCGGCGGTCCGCTCGGCGAGCACGCGCAGGTCGGCCGGAACTACTTCTGGACGGCGCTGCGGGTCATCCTGATGCTCGCCGTGGTCACGTTGCTGCTGGGATGGGTGCAGAAGTCCCCGTGCATCCAGCAGTACACGGACGACAAGGGCGTCGTGCAGCTCGACTGGCGGGGCAGCAAGCAGTTCACCGCGCTCTGCTACTCCGACACGGTGCCGCTCTACACCGCGGAACGGCTCGACCAGCGCGGTGCCTTCCCGTACATCACGTCGTGGAAGGACGACGAGGGCAAGCCGACCGAGCACGTCCGGTACATGGAGTACCCCGTGGTCACCGGCCTGTTCATGTGGCTCAACGCGCGCGTGGCTCAGGGGCTCGTGGCGCTCGTGCCGGGGCTGCCGATGACGGTGATCGTGTTCTTCAACGTCACGGCGTTCTGGCTGGCGGTGGCGTGGCTGGTGACGGTGTTCTCGGTCGCCCGGATCGCGCGGCGCAGGACGTGGGACGCGGCGATCGTCGCTGTGTCGCCGCTGGTCGTCGTGCACGCGTTCACCAACTTCGACACGATCGCGACGGCGTTCGCGACGGCCGGCCTGCTGGCGTGGGCGCGGAAGAAGCCGGTGCTCGCCGGTGTGCTGCTGGGGCTCGGTGGTGCGGCGAAGCTCTACCCGTTGTTCCTGCTCGGGCCGTTGCTGTTGTTGTGCTGGCGGTCCAACAGGATCAAGGTCGGCCTCGCCACCACGGCGGCGGCCATAGGCGCGTGGGCGCTCGTCAACGCGCCGATCGCCCTGAACCCGGCGTCGCAGACCGGGTGGCGTGAGTTCTTCCGCCTCAACACCGAACGCAACGCGGACCCGGACACGCTCTACAACGTGCTCGTGCAGTGGACGGGGTGGCAGGGCTTCGACCCCGGGCTGACGCAGGGACAACCGCCGACGATCCTCAACACGGTCAGCATGGTGCTGTTCCTCGTGTGTTGCGCCGGCATCGCCTACGTGGCGCTCTCGGCACCGACGAGGCCAAGGCTCGCGCAGCTGGGGTTCCTGGTCGTGGCGGCGTTCCTGCTGACGAACAAGGTGTGGAGCCCGCAGTACTCGCTGTGGCTGGTGCCGCTGGCCGTGCTGGCGTTGCCGCGCTGGAAGCTGCTGCTGGCGTGGATGGCGGTCGACGCGCTGGTGTGGGCGCCGCGCATGTACTTCTACCTCGGCACCGACAACAAGGGCCTGCCGATCGACTGGTTCCTCGGCGCCGTGGTGCTGCGTGACGCCGCCGTCGTCCTGCTGTGCGTGATCATCCTCAAGGAGATCTACCACCCGGAGCGCGACCTCGTGCGGCAGGCGGGCGACGACCCGCTGGCGGGCGTGCTGGCCGACGCGCCGGACCGGCAGCTCGTCACACCCGCACGAGGCGCGCCATCGCACCGAATGCGTTCCCGTTCGGATGCAGGTGATCACCGGAGTCGAACTCCGGACGCAGTCTGAGCGGATCGGCGGGGTCGCGCACGGCCTCGTCGAAGTCGATGGCGTCGCGGAAGGTGGCGCGGATCCACGCGTTCACCTTCTGGCGCTGCTGTTCCCTCTCCTCGGTCCACGTGTACCAGCCGCGCCACGGCGTGATGGTGCCGACGTGGAACTCCACGCCCTCGTTGCGGCACCGCAGCTGAACGCTGCGGATGCCCGCGATGACGTTCTCGGCGCTGACACCGCTCTGGATGTCGTTGATGCCGCCCAGCAGCACGACCTTGCGGACTTCTTCGCTGAACAGGACGTCCCGCTGCACACGCGTGATCATCGGTGCGTTGCCCAGCACCACGCCGTTGCCGTTGATGCCCGCGTTCAGCACCGCGTAGTCGCTCCGCACCAACGACGGCCAGGTGTTCTCGTAGAACCCCTCGGTGATCGAGTCGCCGAACATCACCACCGCACCCGGCGCGGTGAAGCCCGCGACCTCGACCCCCGAGACGAGGCAGATCTGCTCACGCGTGGACGTGATCGTGCGATGTGCGCGGGCCTGGCACGGCGTGCCGGCCGGGGCGTACGTGCTGATCTCCAGCGTCTTGGTGACCTCGAGCTGCACGGCGTCGCTGTAGACCTCGTCGCGCGCCCTGATCGTGACGCCCTTGGACCTGCCGAACGTGAGTTGCCGCGTCTCGCCGTTCGCGGTGACGGTGACCTGCTCGACGCGCACCGGCCTGATGCCCATCAGGTTCGACAGGCGCACCCGGACCGAGGTGCCGCCCGCCGCGAGGTCGACCGTCGTGCGCACGCTCTGGTCCGGCACGGTGCCCGAGAGCGTGGGCACGGCCTGCCACACGGGCAGCCAGCGGATCACCTCCGAGCGCACGGGCACGCCGGAGGCACCGCAGGCCAGCAGCAACGCCAGCACGATGATCAGCCTCACGAGTGAAGTCTGCGGCGGATCAGGCCTTCGCTGCTACAGCTCCGCGGATGAACTTCAGGTCCTCTTGATCGTCCTCGGTGACGTCTCTGGCCTTGAGGAACACGACGAACAGCGCCACGAGCAACGCGGCCCGGCCCCACACGCCGATCATCACGGCCTGCGCGGAGAAGCTGTCGTAGATCCCGGCCGGCTGACCGAACTCGATCGCCCAGAACCAGCGGAAGATGCCGATGCCCATGGCCAGGTCGACCACGAAGTAGGCGAAGGACCACACCAGCCGCACGCGCAGCAGCACGAGGAACGGCACCAGCCACAGCGTGTACTGCGGCGAGTGGACCTTGTGCAGCAGCATGAAGCCGCACAGCATCGCGCCGGACACCGCGATCCACGGGTAGCTGCCCTCGCGCCGGAACCGCATCCAGCCGTAGCCGGCCGCGATGCCGAACGAGAGCAGGATCGTGATCGGCGAGATGACGCCGACCAGCGACTGCATCGCGTCGTCGCCGATGAACGGCCGCAGGCCCCAGTACCAGACCGAGTTCGTGGTGATGTCGACCCGGCGCAGCGACTGGAACTCGAACGACGCCGCCCAGCCGTCGTAGCCCGCGATCGCGAACGGCAGGTTGACCAGCACGACCGTGATGATCGACGCGAGCCCGACCTTGACCGCGCCCGCCACGTCGGCCTTCTTGCCGGCGGGCATCTCCTGGCCGCGCCAGCCGCCGGTGGCGACGAAGAGCATCAGCGGCAGCACGAACGCCGCCGGGTAGACCTTGAACGCGAACCCGAGCCCGAGCAGCACGGACGCGACGACGGCTCTCTCGACGAGCGGCCGGTTCCAGCGGTGCACCACGAAGACCGCGGCGACCGAGCACAGCACGACCGGCAGGTCCCAGTTGTGGAACGCGTAGAGGACCAGCGGTGGCCCGATCGCCCACAGCAACGCGCGCCAGCGGGCCAGCTTGCCCAGCAGGTAACCCGTGAGCAGGCCGAACGGCGCCATCAGCAGCGACGAGTAGAGCAGGTACTCCGCGTCGGTGTGCGCGAAGATCGCACCCGCCCAGATCAGGAGGCCGGAGAGCACCGGGTACTCGACCGAGCCCCCGATGAGGATGCCCTTGTCGTTGATGTTGCCGTCGACGTACGGGAAGACGTGCCGGTCGATGTCGCGCCCGATCCAGAGGTGCTGGATGTCGGAGTAGCAGACGTCCTGCTTGTTGCGCTCGTCGTAGTCGGGCTGCGTGCGGCCCCACTGGTCGAACGCGGGACCGGTGCAGCGGTCCTTGTTGATGAAGCCCAGCAGCAGCGTGAGCCCGCAAAGCAACACGAGCACGGCGGCGGCAGCGCTGCCGAAACGGTTCACGGAACGCCCGGCGTCGCCTCGCTCGGGCGTCACGCTCACCACCTCGTGCACGGTCTTCACCGGCCGGCGCGGTCGCGCAGGAAGGCGATGTCGTCGGCCTGGCCCTCGTCGGGCGTCTCCACCACGACGGGGCATCCGGCTGTGGCGACCACGGCCGCCAACTGGTCGGCGTCGATGGTGCCAGTCTTGATGTTGTCGTGCCGATCGCGCGAGGAACCGAACTCGTCGCGCGAGCTGTTGAGGTGCACGAGGTCGATCCGGCCGGTGATCGCTTTCACCCGGTCGACGATGCCGACCAGGTCCTCACCGGCGGCGAACGCGTGGCAGGTGTCGAGGCAGAAGCCCGCGCCGAACTCGCCGACCGCGTCCCAGAGCAGCTTGAGGGAGTCGAACGTGCGCGCCATGGCGCCGTCGCCGCCCGCGGTGTTCTCGATCAGGACCGGGACCGCGAAGCCGCCCTCGGCGACCTGGCGCTCGAAGAACTTGCGCCAGTTCGCGAAGCCCTCGGCCGGGTCCTCGCCCTTGGTGACGTGGCCGCCGTGCACGATCAGGCCCTTGGCGCCGACCGTCGCGGCGGCCTCCGCGTGCTGGATCACGTTCTTCCTGGACGGAATCCGGATCTTGTTGTTCAGCGACGCGATGTTGATCATGTACGGGGCGTGGACGAACACGTCCAGCTCGGAGGCGAGCAGGGCCTCCGCCTGCGGGTGGGGTTTGGGCTTCTTCCACCCCTGGGGATCCGACAGGAAGAACTGGACGACCTCGGCCCCGCGTTCGGCCGCGGCGCCGACCGGGTCGTCGTCGCGTACATGGGCCCCGATGCGCATACGCAGGAGGGTAGTCGGCGCCCATAACGCCATCGCAGCCGCCGCCGATAGGAGTAATTGGAAAAACTGGGGATGGTCTACGTCACCACCAGGACCTACGGTCGTTACTAGAGAGTAGGAAAGGGGTTCGCATGAGGCTGTTGAGCGTCGCCGCCACGGCGTTGCTGGCCCTGGCTTCCGCTTCGGTGGGCGGGGTCGCGCACGCGGCGGAACCCATCGTGGTCGGCAGCTGCGCCACCACCGTGCAGGGCGCGCCCGGCACCCCCGTCTCTCTGAGTCCGGCCGCCGTGACGCAGCCGATCACCGACCTGGTGCGCGCCGTCCCGTTGCTCGGGCCGCCGCTCGCCGAGCCGTTCAAGCAGGCGTTCGCGCAGGCCAAGCCCATGCCGATCGGCGCGGTGCAGGTCGGCACGACGACCATCAGCGGCGGCACGATCGCCAACGCCGTGATGGCCGAGGTGAACAAGATCCCGTTGCTCGGGCCGATCCTCGGCACGCTCGACAAGACCGTGCGCGCGACGCTGACGCAGGGCTGCCAGGTGACGGTGGTCGGCGTCAACCAGGTCGCCGCGCCCGTCCAGGACGGCGCCAAGGCCGTCGCGGATGCCTCGCAGCAGGCCGTGGGCGCCATCCCCGGCGCACCGAAACCGCCTGGTCAGCAGCCCCAGCCGCAGCCTCAGACCAACCCCGGCACGCAGCCGGGCACCCAGCCCGGCGTTCCCGGCGTGGGCGCGGGCGCTCCCAGCAACCGCGACTTCTCGCTCTACCCGATCGGCTCGAACTTCGGCCGCGTGCCGCTGTTCAGCTACGGCTCGCTGCCGTTCGCGATGCCCGGCCTCTACTCGCCGTCGCCCGGTGTGCGGTACGGCTCGCAGGTGCCCCGCGCGTCCAACGGCACCGGTGTCGAGGGCGACTCGGTGCAGGCCGCCGGTCGTGCCACGGCGTTGCCCAGGCTGAGCGGACCCGGCGGGGTCGGCGCTCCGGTGCTGGTCGCGGTGCTGATGCTCGCCCTGGTCACGGGCGCCCTGGTGCGGACCTGGGCACTGCGTCGCACCCCTGCGTAGTCGCCGGACGCGCTCTGTTAACCTTTGTCAGTTGCTGACGCGACGACCCTCCTGCCACGGAAAGCCCGTGGCCGCGAGTCCACAGGAGGTGAGTGGTCCTCATGCGTCATTACGAAGTGATGGTCATCCTCGACCCCAGTCTCGACGAGCGCACTGTCGCACCGTCGCTCGACACGTTCCTCAACGTCATCCGCACCACGGGCGGAAACGTGGAGAAGGTCGAGGTGTGGGGCAAGCGCCGGTTGAGCTTCGAGATCAACAAGAGCGGCGAGGGCATCTACGCGGTGCTCGACCTGACCTCGACGCCTGACGCGGTGAAGGAACTGGACCGCCAGCTCGGTCTGCAGGAGACGGTGCTCCGGACGAAGGTCCTGCGCCGCGAGCCCGCCAAGGCCGCCAAGTTGGCCGCCAAGGCCAAGGCCAAGTCGGACGCCAAGTCGGCCAAGTCAGCGGCCAGGGCCGCTGCCAGGGCCTGACGAACCTCGACTAGGGGAGCTCCCAAGACATGGCTGGTGAGACGACGATCACGGTGGTCGGGAACCTGACTGCCGATCCCGAACTGCGCTTTACCCAGTCCGGTGCGGCGGTGGCCAGCTTCACGGTCGCCTC